>LWRO01000041.1 GCA_001657325.1 Geitlerinema sp. BBD 1991-9
TCGCGCTAAATTGCGATAGGCTCCCGCAAACTTGGGATTGATTGCAATTGCCTTTTGGAAATACCGAATCGCCGCCGGCCAATGTTGCTGCGTCGCGGCTAAACTGCCTAGATTCGCGTAAGCTTCGACCGAGTTGGGGGCGAATTCAAGCGCCCTGGCGTAACAGTTTCCTGCCTTTTGTACGTCTCCCAACCCTTGCCAAGCGCTGCCCATCCACTTATACACCTCGGCTGAACGAGGTGAGGTTTCCAAGGCTCGACGACAGACGGCCAAGGTCTCTTGATATTTTCCCTGGCGTAAAAACTGTTTGACCTGTTGAAGGAGATCGGCGATCGGTGGTTGGGAATTCGAGTCGGCAGTTTTCAGCATTTTCTAATGCAACCCAGCTTCACACCCCATTATGCCTCGAAGCGTGCGATCTCGATTCGCAATCGGGGACATCGAAGCACAAAGATGATGATTTTAGGCGTCACTTAAAAAACATTAATGTTTTTTTTCTGGGGAGGAGACACTTCAGAAGCTTAGACCCTCAAAAATTTGTGGACTCGATCGCACTTGTAGAGAATCCATACTCACGATCTCCCCAGGATCGATCGAGTCGATCTCTTCAATCTTTACTCAATCTTTACATTTTGGGGAGACGATCTGTTACTATTTAGAAACTTTTGCTGTTAAGGTAGAGGCGGATTAATTCGATTTTTATCGATTTATTTGAATAGCACTTCTATCACACACGATAAAAAAAGTCAACCATCAGGGACGCCTTCGAGCTAAAAGGGGTTGACGTTTAATTCAATAGCGACAGCGACTCAAAGCCCAGAAATTAAACGAGTGAAGTCAGTTTTTCAGTCACACCAGAAAATTGAGGACAAGAACCCATGTCTCGAGTAACTAACGAAACCCAGCCCGTTAGCTCGACTGAAAATTCAGATGGTGGATTAGACATCCAAGGAACCACAGAACAAAGCAACCGTCTCAACGGAGGTTCGGGGAACGACCTCATCACGACAGAAGACCCCGCGTCCGGTGGTACTGCTGGCGAAGCAGATTGGGTAGATGCAGCGGGTGGTGACGATATCGTCGCTGGATATGCTGGAGACGACTCGCTCCTCGGCGATTCGGGCAACGATATTTTGTCTGGAAACCAAGGTGACGATAGCCTTCTCGGTGAAGCTGGAGAGGATGTCGTTTTCGGCGGACAAGGAAACGATGTCATAGAGGGGGGCGCAGGAAACGATGTCCTCTCGGGAGATTTAGGCGATGATGTCGTTAGAGGTGGAGACGGAAACGACATTGCCCTTGGGGGTGCAGGAAACGATACTGTCGAGGGAGGTGCAGGAAACGATATTGTTGCCGGCGGAGAAGGCAGCGATGTCGTCGAGGGTAGTGTAGGAGACGATAGCGCCTTCGGCGGACAAGGGAACGATGTCCTCGAGGGGGGTGAAGGCAGCGACTGGCTGGCTGGAGACCTCGGGGCAGACTCCCTTAGTGGTGGTGAAGGAAACGATACCTTCGTCTATTCGGGGTATGGAAATCCTGGTGTCACTGCAGATTCTCTTGGCGGCGATACGATTACCGATTTCGTCTCGGGTGAAGATAAAATCGCACTCGATAAAACGATCTTCAGCGAATTGGGCGACACTCTAGAATCGGCTGAGTTTGTGAAAGTTGATAGCAACGTACCCGGTGTGGGCGAATCTAGCTCGATTAAGTTAATTTACAATACCACAACTGGCGAACTTATTTACAATCCGACGGAAGCCGCAGACGATGAAGTCACGATCGCTAAACTCGAAGGAGATGCCGATATCAATCTTGGAGATTTCGAGATTTTCTAAGTGAAGCGGTTAGCTGACCGATAGAGACGGGTCAGCGATGTTTGATGAGAAAATTGTGAGAGACGTTTAAAAAACGTCTCTTTTCTTTTTACCTTCGAGTTTTTCGTTTTTTTATAATGGATCTCTCTGCGCTGACTATCGATATAAAGCAAGCCGAAAAACTCTTTCAAGAAAAACAGTTTTTGCGTGCGTTGGAGGTTTGCAATCGCATTTTGGAAAAGAACGAAAATTGGTCGGTTGTTCATCGACTTCGAGGCGAAATATTTTCAGAACTCAATCAATTTCAAAAAGCAATTTCTTCTTATAAAACGGCAATTACACTAGACAGAAATGGTGCTGAATCTTACGCTTATCTCGGAGAAATTTACGACAAAAAAGAGGAATTGCAACGTGCCGTTTATTTCTACCAGCAGGCGATCGAACGCCGTCCGAACTGGCAAGCCTTGCACTACAACCTCGCTCGTGCTTTTTTTAAACAGGGAGACGAGTCCACAGCGAAACACCATTACGATCGAGCGCTCGAACTCAATCCCGACGACCCCAAATCCCACTACGATCTCGGTGTTTTATTCCATCAATGGGGACAACTCGAACGGGCGAGCTATCACTATCGAAAAGCGATAGAACACAACCCAGCATCCTTTAACGCCCGAAACAACTTAGGGAGCGTATTACTCGAGCAAAATCGACCCCACGAAGCCTTAAACGGCTTTCGCGAAGCCCTCACCCACTTTCCCGATCGTGCCGGACTCCACAACAACCTCGGCCGAACCTACCTCGCTCTCGATCGACTCGATCTCGCCCTTGCCAGTTACCTGAGAGCGATACAACTCGACCCAAGCTTCGCCCTGGCCCACGAAAACCTCGGCAAAGCCTTCGATCGCCAACAACAACCCGCCGCCGCCCTCGCCTGTTTCCAACGGGCCAGCCAACTCGACCCAGATAACCTCGACCTCTACGGCTATTGCAGTTGGATGTGGCTGCGACTCGATCGACCCAAAAATGCCATCGCCGCCCTACAACAAGCGATCGACAAATCTCCATCCCGAGATCGTCAATGGTTGCAAAACCTCCTTCAGCGAGACCTTCGCGACCGCAACGATCCCTATGAAATCGCTTGGACAACCCGCAGCCAGTTCCTCCGCGATCTCCTCCATCAAAGCCCCCCCGATCGAACCGCCAGATCGATCGCCCGTCTCTACCAAGCCTGGGGAGACGCTTGTCTGGCCGGCGATTCCTTTCCTGAAGCCGAAGCCTACTACGATATTGCCCTTCGCATCGATCCCCAAAACATTGATGCAGAGAGAGGTTTAGGGGCAACCCAGACTCGCAGGCAACGGCGACAAGAACAGCTCGATCGACGGGGCAAACACCGCACCTTTCCCATCCCCGAAGGACTCTATCCCAGTGTTAAAGCTTGGCTGACTGCACGAAATCTGGTCGGCGAAGGGAACGAACGCGAGAATCGATACTTCCACCTGTCTGAAACGGTAGAGATCGATCGCGAACTGCCTCCACACAACGACCTCAGCAAATGCGATGGCATCAACTGCAAACCCTGTTTGAGACGCATTCACCAAACCTACGCCCCCATCGGACTCAGCCAAGACCTCTATCACTGTTCCGCCGAAACCACCCTTCCCGACATTGCCCTCGATACCTTCACCGCCGACATTCCCCAAGGTCGCATTTGGACAATGCCTCAAACCCGTTGGTGGCAAGTCTGCGAGGCGATCGCTGTTATGTCACCCGACAACAACCTCCTTGCCGATATTTCCCGAGAATATCCCGGCGAACTCCCCGGTTGCGACAACGCCACCACCAACCGCAGCCAACACCGGATTTTTACAAAACCCACCCTGCCTCCCCTCGAAACTATCAACGGAACTGTTGCTGTATTGTGCGGACTCTCGGCGAACGTTTACTTTCACTGGATGGTGGACGTTTTACCTCGTCTCGACATCTTGCGACGCAGCGGCTTTCCCGAACGCGAAATCGATTGGTTTTACGTCAACAGTATTGACAAACTCTTTCAACAGCAAACCCTAGAACTCTTAGGCGTTCCCCTACATAAAGTTATCGAGAGCGATCGACACCCCCACCTACAAGCCACGCGCCTTGTCGTTCCCTCCTTTCCCAGTCACCTTGGCTGGGCGACCCCCCCATCGATCGACTTCCTTCGCTTGACCTTTCTGCCCTTCGCCAATTCCACTACACCGCAACTGTTCGCGACTCAACGCGACGAGTTTCCCGAACGCATTTACATCAGCCGACAAAATGCCAAATATCGCAAAATTATCAACGAAGACGAAGTTACCGACTATCTGCATCAATACGGCTTCGTTCCCATCGCGCTCGAAAAATACTCGATCGTCGAACAAGTGCGCCTGTTCGCCAACGCTAAAGCTGTCGTTGCCCCCCACGGTGCCGGGTTAACGAACCTCGTTTTCTGTCAACCGGGTTCGATCTCCATCGAACTGTTTTCGCCGAATTACATTCGTTACTACTACTGGTCGATCTGTCGGTATTTAAAACTCGACCACTACTATATTATCGGCAAATCTTTTCGCTGCAATCCCTTAAGACAGCTACTCTATCCTGACTCCCTGACCGAAGACTTTTGGGTGGAAATTGAAATTCTAAAAAAATTACTCGATCGAAGTCTGCCGTAAATTTACGATTAAAGTTATAACCATAAGCAAAAATTATATAAAATTTGCGTAGAGTGCATTTGCGGGTAATAGAATTAGGCGGAAGTCCAATCAATGCAATTCTCGCAAACGCACCAACTTTCTGGCAATAAATCTTGAAGATTGATGCATTAAAATGGAGTCTATAACAGTATTCTAGCATCAAATTAACCAACAAGTATCAATATTACAGTTTTTGTAGGAAAGACGTTCAGAACTTTTTTCAATAGGATCTCACCCCGACTTGGTAAAAGATGGATAGGGAGAAATCAGGATCTTCAGGGATGGGCAAGCCCAGAAACTTGCCCTTACATAAAATGAGAATTGCTAGGAGCGACCAATAACACTACAAAATCCGATCCACAAAGGAGTATAATAGAAGTTCAGGTCAATGCTCACCCCGCGTGTAAACGGCTGAGTCGTTCGATCGACAAGTTTTCTCACCACCTAACCCATCTTTCCTCTCCCATCCAACTGCTCCCTACACCGCAGTTGGCAAGTAACACCGCTTAAGTTGGCAAACAATACCGCTTAAGTTGGCAAACAATACCGCTGTTCCGGGCGAAATTTTCTAGCCCTGATGTTTCACGCCGAACTCTTAAACGCTCCACTCTTCACTCTTCACCCTTCACTGTAAAAGCATGGCAATCTTACACGGCAGCTGGCTCGTTCGCGAAACCCATTTCTTTTTATGGGGAGAAACGTGGCGTCGGGTTGGGACTTCCCAAAACACTGCCAACGGATCGGAGTCGTCGCCAGCTTCCGAGACGGTTGCAATGCATCCTCTCGCTTTGTCCCGCGAGGAATTGCAAGACTTTATTCAAACCCTCCACCGCCCGACTCAATACGGACAAGAGACGCCTAACTTAACCCTTCCCTCTTCCGCTATCGAACACTTACAAGATGACTGGACATCGAGAACCCTCGTGCTTCCCACCCAAAACGACGGTGTTCCGGTTCACTCAGCCGCGATCTCGGAGTCTGAACTCGGACTCCAACCGTGGCGTGTTGACGGTTTCTGGCTCGGAGCAAACGATGCAGTTGCTTTGCTGGACGCACTCCCTCTAGCCGTGTCCGGGTGGGGGGATTTTGCCTCAACGATCGGAGCCGATTTGCGGTTTTGGTCTCACGTTGCGCGTTGGAGCCTCGATCTCCTGGCAAGGGGGAAATTCTTACCGAGTCTGACGGTCAACTCCGATGGCTCCCTGGGTGCGAGTTGGCAACCCCTTCTCGACAGTGCGAAAGATACCGATCGATTTCACCGTTTTGCCAAACAAATGCCCGACGCTTGCCGTGCGGATGCCGATCGGATCGAAGACGTATCTTCTCCGCAAACGCTCTTACGCAGCGGTCTGGCCCATCTCACAGACGCTCGCGTGCGTCAGAGTCTCGGCGAAGCGCCCCCCCCTCAACTCGCATCGCCTGTGAACGAATGGTTCGCCGCCCTCACCCACCCCACGCAGCAGCCGGTTAACTTGAGTCTCAAACAAGCGGAACCCCTCGCGACGGCCCTCAATACTTGGACGACACCGGTTCAGTCCGCGCTGTCTGGGCAAAATCCATTTCGTTTGGGTTTCGCGTTGCGTCCGCCCACAGAAGACGCTCGAAATTGGCGGTTGGAATTTTACCTACAAGCGTCTGACAGTCCAGAGTTCGCGGTTTCCGCCGAAACCGTGTGGAATCTGCGCGACGATCGACTGACGGTTGGAGGACGGACGATCGATCGACCGCAGGAACTCCTCCTGAGTGGCTTGGGATTGGCATCGCGTTTGTATCCGACCTTGGAGGCGGCGTTACAGAGTGCGCGTCCGGTTGGATACGACCTCGACCCGATTCAAGCTTACGAATTCCTCAAAAGTACCCGCACTCGCTTGCAAGAAAACGGTTTTGGATTAATTTTGCCCCCGAGCTTAGAAAATGTGGAGAGCTTGTCGGGTCGTCTCGGATTGACGGTTCAGGCTGCACCGCCCAAACCGGGCGCAAAGTTGGGATTGAATAGCCTACTGAATTATTCGTGGGAACTCTGTCTCGGGGGTAAAACGATCTCGAAAGCCGAGTTCGATCGATTGCTCACGCAGGGCAGCCCACTGGTTCGCATTAACGGCGACTGGGTCGAGTTGCGGATGGCTGACGTCAAAGCAGCCAACGAGTTTTTTGCCCACCGTCAGGACAATCTGTCGCTGTCGATCGAGGATGCCCTTCGCATTCAAACGGGAGACACGCAAACCCTGGGGAAACTCCCAGTAGTTCGCTTTGAAGCCAGCGGTCACTTGGAAGCGTTACTCGATACGCTGTCGGGAAAACGCAGCCTCGAACCCCTCGAAGCCCCGGAAAACTTCCAAGGAACGTTGCGCCCCTATCAAGCGTTGGGAGTGGGTTGGTTGGCGTTTCTAGAACAGTGGGGATTAGGGGCGTGTTTGGCGGACGATATGGGATTGGGCAAAACGATTCAAACCATCGCATTTCTGCTGCACTTGCAAGAACGGGAGGATTTCGATCGACCGGCGCTGTTAGTCTGTCCGACTTCAGTGTTGGGCAACTGGGAACGGGAGGTGCGGAAGTTCGGGCCGTCGCTGTCAGTGGTCGTCCATCACGGAGACAAGCGACCCAAGGGACGGGATTTCGCCAAAACCGTCAAGTGCAAACACCTCGTCATTACCAGTTACGCCCTCGTCTATCGAGATTTGAAAGACTTCAAAGCGATAGAATGGCGCGCGATCGTTCTGGACGAGGCCCAAAACGTGAAAAATCCCGACGCGAAACAGTCGAAGGCGGTACGTCAGGTAGAATCCCCGTTCCGAATTGCCTTGACGGGAACGCCAGTTGAAAATCGCCTGTCGGAGTTGTGGTCGATTTTAGATTTTCTCAATCCCGGCTATTTGGGCGATCGAAGCTTTTTTAAACGCCGATTTGCCATTCCGATTGAAAAATACGGCGATACAGATTCGCTTTCGACGCTTCGATCGTTGGTGCAACCGTTTATTTTACGTCGCTTGAAAACGGATAAAGACATCATTCAGGATTTACCGGAAAAGCAGGAAATGACGGTGTTCTGTCCACTGACCGCCGAGCAAGCGCAATGCTATCAAGCCCTGGTTGAAGAATCGATGGCGCAAATCGAAGCGGCTGATGGTATTCAGCGAAAAGGATTGGTGTTAGGATTGCTGACGAAACTCAAGCAAGTCTGCAACCATCCGAATTTGCTAGGGTTGAAGGGAAAACGCAGTCAGTCGGCGATTCTCGCTCGCGTTGAAAAAACGGCGTTATCTCGCATGACTCAGGGTTCGGCCAAGGTGCAACGTTTGGAAGAACTCCTCGAAGAACTATTGGCGGAAGGCGATCGCGCTTTGATTTTCACGCAGTTTGCCGAGTGGGGAAAAGTTCTCAAAGCGCATTTGGAACAGCAGTTCGGTCGCGAAGTGTTGTTTTTGTACGGTGCGACACGCAAGGCGCAACGGGAAGAAATGGTCGATCGATTTCAACACGATCCCCAAGGCCCGCCGATTTTCATTTTATCATTGAAGGCGGGAGGAACGGGCTTGAATTTGACACGTGCCAATCACGTTTTCCATTTCGATCGATGGTGGAATCCGGCTGTGGAAAATCAAGCGACCGATCGCGTGTTCCGTATCGGACAAAAGCGCAACGTTCAAGTGCATAAATTTGTCAGCACGGGAACGATCGAGGAAAAAATTCACGATCTCATCGAAAGCAAACAGGCTTTGGCCGAACAGGTGGTGGCCTCGGGCGAGTCCTGGTTAACTGAGTTGGACACCGATCGATTGCGAAATCTGTTGCTGCTCGATCGCACTTCGATCGTGGAGGAAGAGTAAAGCAATTTACGACTTGTCATTTAAACGTGTAGACGATCGAACATGAATTACGAACCAATTGAAATGAATTCCGAGCGAGAGTGGTGGGTGCAACAATGGTTGGATTTATTGGAGAAATACCGCTTTAAAAAGCGGCTGGAACGTGGGCGAAATTACGCGCGACAGGGAAACGTTCTCAAGATTGAATTTACCGATCGAAAAGTCCTGGCAACCGTTCAAGGAACCGATCCCGAACCCTATGAAATTTCTCTGTGGTTAGATCCCTTTTCAGATGAGGATTGGCAATACATCATCAACACGATGGTAGAGCAGGCCATTTTCTCCGCAAAACTACTCGCGGGGGAAATGCCGATCGATATCGAAAATGTTTTTGCAGCGAACGGATTGCGCCTGTTTCCCTTTAGCTTACAAGAAATTCGATCGCGCTGCTCTTGCCCCGACAAAGCCAATCCCTGCAAACATATTATCGCCGTCTATCATTTACTCGGCGATCGATTTGCTGAAGATCCCTTCGTGTTATTTCAACTTCGCGGTCGAACCAAGGAACAAATTATTGAATCCTTGCGGGAACGACGGGCGGGTGCGGCTTCGGAAGCCTCGATCGTAGAACCTAAAACGTCAGCCGAAAAGGCCCTCGATGCCGCGACATTTTGGCAGTACGACACACCGCTCGACCCCTCTCTCGTCGCGATCGTCCCTGCACCTCAAACCGAAACAATTCTCGAGGTTCTCGGTTTAATTCCATTCGCCAATGGAAACGGTGGGAGTTCTCTTGCCAAGCAAAAAGCTGTGAGCGAGCAAATCCGAGATTATCTCAAGCAAGCCTATGACATGGCACGAAATACTGCCGTTTCAACAGCTATGAAATCGGTAGACTCACCCTAAAAAATAGGGTACATTTCAATTTCATAGAAAGACCCCTCCGCCTTCGGCACCTCTCCTTAGCAAGGGGAGGATGGGTGGGGTTCCAATCGCAAAAGTGAGATGCACCCTAAAAAATAGCGTTTTGCATAAAAAACATCCGTATTAAAGCAAGTTGACTCTAATACGGATACCTATCATCCGAACGATATTGAAATGTCGCTCAAAACACGTTAAACACGTTGTTTATCGGCCACTACCCCGGTGTGGAACGGTATCCTTATTGTAAGTTTCGGCCGATACGACTTCGCGAGTTTCGTCAAAACGCAATTCGCGACTTGTTTCGATAGCTCGGGCGTTGACAGCAAAAGTCATCAACAGTAAGCTAGACACCAGGATCGAGCTATAGATGCGCATAAAAATAACCCCTTGGTCAATCGTTTCTATTTCCAGTTACGAGACTTGAAAGATATCGTCCGGATAGAAACCAAAAGTTGTTGGGGTTTGGGCGTTTTGCCCCTCAGTCATCGAGCTTGACTGAAACCGTTCGCTCTCGTCGTGTGTCGCGGGAGATCGATCGTCGCACTCAAGGAGATTCGATATCAGTTGGTTGTGGGGGAAGGTCGAATAAAACTGTGGTCATATAACGTTCCGTCCAGGCTTCTCCAAAGGCTTTTTCAAGAACCCGTCGCGTTTTGTCGTTTTGACGCTGCTTGGTACAGTAATAAAGCTGTCCAGCGCGGACTTGTGCTTCTCGATCTCCAGAAACAGGTGTAGTGGCTTTTGCCTGCTGACAGTGAACAGTGAGATAGTCGGTCACTTGTTGCAAAAAAAGCGTTGCTTCAGCATTGTTAGATGGCCGTACAAACAGACAAAACTCAGAAAAAATGTCGCCCCAGTCGGGTAAATCTCGTACCTGGGAAAAGTCTGGAGACGATAATGCCTGTAAAGCTTCGCGGTAGTTGTCAGACAGGGTTAAATCCGGTGTGGTGGGTGACAAATCTACGATCGCTGCACTGATTTGACTGCGTCCGCATACGATATCCGTTCCAAACATCGGAATGGGGTAGTTGGAGCGTGGAAACATGACACAGTGCAGAATATCTAAGCTGTGACCGACCTTTGCGAGTTCGAGGTGCATTTTGCGAAATTCGGGAGATTGGTAACAGCGATTTTCGATCGCTAGCTTTTCCCCTTCAAGTCGTCCTTCCACGTACCCCAAATCGTCAGGCAGTCCATAGTGAGAAAGATTTAAATGGCGATGCCATGTTTCTTCGATCGAGTCGGCGAGTTGTTGAATGAGGCGATGTTGTTGCGATCGAAGAGAGGCAATCATTGGGACAATCCGTAACGAGTTATTGGTAATGAAACTCCGCTATTTTACCTTAAAAGGGGGATTAGATTGTCCGGACTCAGCGTAAGCTCGATAAATGGCTTGGACGTTGTACCAGTTGAGGAAAATTCGTGCGACTTCGAGGGCAAGTTGGGACTTCCCACGATCGATCAGCCATTGCAACAACGGTGCCATCGTGCGTTCGTTCAGCCGTCCGCCCAAAGACAGCACGCCCCACAATACGCGGTGCAGCCACGTCATCTGAATCATCAAGCGGACTTCCCAAGTGGGGTGTTTTTGGTAGAACAATACGCCCGTCCGCGCCCGCTGGATTTCTCGATCGATCAGCGTTGGAAGTCGCTCTAAACGAAAGGATGGGTTCCAGTGATAACCCGCTGCTTCCGGGCATTTGATTAAGCGAACACCTAGCGCTTTTAAGCGAACGCCTAATTCTAAATCTTCCCAACCGTACTGACGAAACTGCGTGTCGAAGGGGCCCGCTCGATCGAGTAACTGACGCGAAATCGCAACGTTTCCCGTGGCGAAGTAGGCGGCTGAAAAATCTGTAAGTTTGTAAGGTTCGCGGGTGGGATCGTCGAAATTGCACGTGTTGATGACTGCACCGTAGGTAAAGATTCGATCGTGACCCAAACGTTGGCGAGCTTTGGCTAATCGATCGGCGTGGGATTGGAGAAACGTCGCCGTTACGACTAAATCGCTGTCGATAAAGACAATGGTATCGCCGATCGATCGCTCGACTCCCAAGTTTCGCGCCGCTGCCGGGCCTTGGTTTTCTTGGCGAAACGATCGAAGATAGTCAACATCGCGGGCGTACTCCAACAACCACTCCCAAGTGCCGTCAGTCGAGCCGTCATCCACCACGACCACTTCATATCCTTGCACGAACGAATCGTTTGGAAACTGTTGGGTTTCCAGGGCGTGCAAGCACTTTTGTAAAATTGGCAAGCGATTGTACGTAGGGACGACGACACTCAAGAACATCGATCGAATTACTCTAACCCGCACGGGTGAAGTCGAAAATATCCAATTGTGAGGGAGCGATCCCGAGGAGAACGACGCGCACTTGATTTTCTAAGATCGCAACGGCGTTTCCATCTTCCTGTCCGAAAGAAATATTCTTGAGATCGCCGACTAAGCCGATAACGTCCGTACCGTCTTGGAAATCCGTAATGACGTTGAGCGTACCCGCTCCGGGGGCAAAGTCAAATCGATCGGCGCCGTCTCCCCCTGTCAGCACGTCTTCTCCCGCACCGCCTTGGAGAATGTCGTTTCCGCGATCGCCCGACAGCGTATCGTTTCCATCGTTCCCGAGGAGGGAATCGTTATCCTGTCCGCCGAAAAGCCAATCCGCACCGTCTCCCCCTTCTAGGGTATCGTCCCCGAGGTTGCCGAAGAGGATGTCGTTGCCCAAGCTACCGAAGATAGAATCGTTATCGCGGCCAGCAGCAATGGTGTCTTCGGCATCGCCTCCGTTGAGGGTATCGTTCCCCGCGTTTCCGAATAAAATCCGTCCGGTGTTGTCGTTGGTGATGAGATCGTTACCATCTAACGCCACGATCGCATCGAGGCCCGGTGAACCACTCAAAGAATCGGCTTGGTCGGTGGGAAGCGAGCTGAAAATTAACGTGTCGCTATCCGTCCCTAAAATTCCGAAGTCAAACTGACTTCCCAGTTCGATCGTTGAAAACGCCATGAACGTCCTACTCTTGTTCTAATCTTGAGCCAAACCCTAGCCATGTTACCACTTCATTTGAGTTCGGCGAACTGTAGAAACTGACGACAAACAGAAGTCGATCGTTCCCCGTCGGGTTCTGGATGTCGGAGAAAAGACGGAGTGGGTTTGCGATGGTTTTTTGTGAAGCTTGTAAACTTGGACGAGCGTTCGACGAGATCGAACAATTCGACAGATATTCTTTTGAGGTTTCTCGTTACAAACCGATTTAAGACTTGTCAATTAGGGACTTACTATAACGATGTGACAATCCCGTGGCGATTAGGTGTCTTTTGTGTTTCGATCGTTTGTCGAACGGATGAGAATGACAAACATAATGTAGTGCGTGACGAGCAGTGCGGGAACGATGACTGATGGAATCCAGAATGTTGCGCCCATGCCATTCCAGGTTTTACGAACGACACCTTGAGTTAGCGCATAGAGCAAATCCAATGTGCCTTCAATGTTAAATAGCCACACGATGAAGATGGCAGATTTCCAGCGTAGCCGAATAGATGCGAGTGCTAAGAATGCCAAGAGCGAAGCAGTTAGATCGCCTAATGCAGCCGGACGAGCAAAGGCTGAATCTAGCTCGAATTTGACGGCTCCAGAAGCCAAAAACATGAGGCCAACATGGCGAAATGAATGCAGCAGCAAAAACGGCTGGAGGGCATCTTCCCATTTAACTCGATCGATCGCTGGTAAAATATACCATTGAGCGATTAGTACAAAAGCCAGAGTGGATAATAATAAGTTAATCAGCTGAATGTAGTCGTTCATGGTTTTAGGTTGACTGATAAAAAATTTAAAGTATGCAATGGTTGTTTGTACGGATAACTTGTCAGACTTTGTAAATTATCATATTACCAATTTTTTTATTTAGCAAAGAGAGGTATTGTAAGATTTTCAACGAAATTAGTCGATCCACAGAGAAGACATCTACAAAATTGACAGGCTCCCATAAACTCTAAAATTTCCAACAGATCTGCAAAAACTTCCAAAAATTGAGCTACCATCTGAAATCTACAATAATTATGCTTTTGTAGTCTCCACTGTTTACAGATTTTAAGGAGTACGCTTCATGAATCAGATCGTTAGTTGTTTCGGCTGCTTGGCTGCTAGTAGTTTAGCAATAATATTAACGCTACCGGCTCGGACTCAACCCGTCCCCGAGTCTATTACTCCACAAATCGAGCAGCCAGTAGATGCAATCTCAGCTGACTTTAGCCAACATTTCCAAGACCTTGAGATTGAAGGCTCGATTTTAATTTACGACCTGAATCGAGATCTGATATATCAACATAATCCCGCTCGAAATGTCACACCGTTTCTACCCGCATCCACTTTTAAGATCTTCAATTCGCTCGTTGCATTAGAAACCGGAGTGATTGCTAACGATTTGGCAATTCTAACCTGGGATGGTGTCGATCGAGCATTTCCCACGTGGAACCGCGATCTCAATATGCGAACAGCCTTACAAGTCTCTGCTGTGTGGTTTTATCAGGTTTTAGCGCGTCGGATCGGCTACGATCGAATGCAACACTGGGTCTCATCTGCAAATTACGGAAACCAAACCATCGGAAGTTCTGAAGCGATCGATCGATTTTGGCTCAACGGAGATTTACGCATCACACCTCAAGAGCAAATTCAGTTTCTTCAACGCCTCTATCACAACAATTTGCCGTTTTCAGAAGACGTGATGGCTGTGGTTAAAGATATCCTGATTGTGGAACAAACCCCAGACTATACGATTCGAGCAAAGTCCGGTTGGGTTGCATTCGGTCGAGTCGATCGAATGCAAATTGGCTGGTATGTTGGTTATATCGAACAAGGCGAAAATGTGTACTTTTTCGCGACCAATATCGACATTGACGTAGACGGTGATGGCGAAGCTAGAATGGAACTCACCCGCCGCTGCTTGAAAACACTACAACTTTTATAAGGGATTATTTTTATCTGTTTCCCGTTCGAGAATGTGTGCGATTTTCAAATATTGATTTTTTTAACTCAAGAACGGGAAAAACAAACCCAGGCAAGTGCTTTGAGCGTGGCTTCGATCGAAGCCACGCATTTAAACTTTAGATTGACGACTTAGATTGACAATAAAACTTAAAAAAACAACCTTTAAGGCAATCTAAACATTATCTTCAAGATTATCAATCGCTCGATCGAGATCGCTGCATCTCAAGACTATAAAAATCGTTGTCGGTGCGTTACGCGGGCCTCTAATTTATCTCGACTCCAGCTGAATTTTGTAGTCTGCTAATACACCCTACACCTCATGTTCTGGCAAAAATGAGATACATTCGAGCGAGATTTCAAGGGTAGGCGATTCTCAGATGATAGAAATAATGCTTCATATGCCTACGGGTCTGTTGGAATTAGGGTGATAAGCAGAGCTTATGAAATTCCGAAACCGTTGGCGTCGGGGCGAACGGCCGTTCGCCCCGACAAGAGTTTTGGTATCATAGGCAATCAAATTCCACCGCAATTCCAACAGACCCATGCCTACCCTAAGCTTAAACGACTCGAGAGATAAAATGCTACCGATAATCTCGAGCTTGGATATCTCGCAATCGTGCTTCAGAACGGACAAATCGATCCATTTGTCCCTCAAAAAATGCTCGATTCTTCATCAAATGTTTGGGGTTTGAATCATCGAGAGGATAAAGCAACGCCTGACGCAAAGCTTGAATGACGGCCGACGTGACGTTATACATCGATCGTTGAAAGGTAATCCCCAACTGAATCAACATATCGTCTTCACCGCGACAGTTTTTCTGATAGTATTCCTTCAAGTAAGGCGGCAAAAAATGTATCATGTCTTGCATTAACAACGTCGGCGGAATTCCAGCACTTCCAACCGGAAAAACATCAGCGTATAAAATGCCGTAATGAAAATCTTTCTGTTCGCTTGGAACCTGTCCGGCTTGTGCGTTATAGGATTTCGTACCTCGGAACGGTGCCGTTCGGTAAAATACGGCTTCCACGTAAGGTAACGCCGCTTCGTACAACCAAGTAAAGCCCTGAGACTTCGGGATGATTTCGTAGCATTCATCGCCGATATAAACGTGATGGTAAATCGGGCGACCCGCGACGGCAAAAATACCGTTGACGAGGAAATCCATCGCCTCGGGAACCGTGGTAAGTTTGCCTTCATCGTAGAGATCGGACATCTCAAAGAAAACCGGAGCCATAACTTCCCAAAACAGCCCCAAATTAGAATAGTACGACAGCTGACGGACTTGCTCGAGGAAGAGATTGGGAAACAGTTTGTACAGTCCCAACATGACTGGGTTGCCTTTAAAATAGGCTTTAATCACTCGATCGGCATTGGCAATATAGTCTTCGCTTTCGAGGTACTCGTTAAACCGTCCTCCCATGCCTTGGTGCCACAACATCGCTCGCATACAGGCTTCAGCGAACTCCATATTGATTCGATCGTGCCACAGATGATGCAGCAACTTCGGCATTTTTCCCGTTTCCCCCCGCTTCATGAACTCTAAAAGTTCGGGATGCGCCGTCGCTTCGCCTCGCCAAACTCGTAAATCGGCGGTATCTCCAGCATAGTGATTGGGTAAATCGAGATAGTCTTGGGGTAAGAAATATTTAAACGCTGGAAGTGGATTGAGAAAAACTCGTTCGGCGATGTAAAGCAAGTCGCGCCAGTAGAAATCCATCGGTACGGCATAAGCTTTATAAATCCCGATGATTTGCATCAAGTTTTCTGGCGTGTCGGGAAGCATCGAACCGCCCGCTTCGAGGCGGTGAATCACGTCGGCGAATTCGTGATTGGAGGGAGGAATAGGGGTTTTGGGTTTGGGAATTGCTCGAACCATCGATCGATTAATGATTTACAACTTACGATTGGATACGGTGAGACTTGTGAAAAATGATGAAATTAACGAGACGAAAATTTTTAGTTCGGGGTGGCCTAGGTCTTTCTGCAGCTGCACTGAGCGTTTGCGGCTGTACGGTTAAAGCATCGAAACAAGCAGTTAATACAATGTCAAATTATCCAATGCCAAATTATCGATCGACCGGTGTAAAACTCATCGAAAACAGTACGCCGAAAGCGGATAGTTTTTACATTCCAGCGGAATGGGAGCCACACGAATTCACGATTATGGCGTTTCCTCCGGCTCAGAACTGGGTGGACTACGGGTTAAACCGAGCCAGGCACGAATGGGCAACGGTTGCCAATACTATAAACGAGTTCGAGCCAGTTTTGATGGCGATCGATCCGGACGATTTCGAGGTTGCCAAACGGTTGTTGAGTGGCAGTATCGAACTCGTCGAAATACCTGTAAACGATGGTTGGTCGCGGGATTCCGGGCCGATATTTTTGGTGAACGGAAATGGAGAACGCCGTGTTGCAGGTTTCACGTTTAACGGTTGGGGGGCGAAGTTTCCGCCTTACGACGACGATGCCCTATTAAAAGCGCGATTGTGCGAGTATTTGGACGTTGAAATGTACGAAATCGATCTGGTCTTAGAAGGGGGAGGAATTGTTTTCGACGGCGAGGGAACCGTCATGACCACCGAGCAGTGTTTGCTTCATCCCAACCGCAATCCGGGGATGACGAAATCGGACGTTGAAGCCTACTTTTCCGACTATCTCGGTGCTTCTAAAACCATTTGGCTCGATCGAGGACTCGAACCCGATCCCATCACGGACGGCCATGTCGATGGAATCTGCGCCTATGCCGCGCCGGGTGTCGTATTGCTTCACACCACCGACGATCGAAACGATCCGAATTACGAAATCTGCAAAGACGCGAAACGCCGATTGCAAAACACGACGGATGCTCGAGGTCGATCGTTGGAAGTCATCGACATACCATTGGGCGAACGAGTCGCTCACATCGGCTTTTACATCGTTAACGGTGGCGTTATCGTTCCCCTGGCTGGCGATCGAGAACAAGATGACGAACCGCTGGCAATTTTGAGGGACGTTTTTCCCGATCGAGAAGTGGTCGGTGTGAGCGGTCAAACACTGGCGGAAGGCGGTGGTAGTGTCCATTGCATTACTCAGCAAGTTCCGAAAGTTTGAAGTCACGTCAGCGTTGAGCAATGTTCTGGACGGCGATTTCTGGAGTCGGTTGGAGAGAAGACGCTAACATCGTTGTCGTCGGTGTCATCGATCGAATCAACCAGTTCGGTTGAATGCCTAACACCAGAATCACCAACGACAACACCAACGCAGGAACTCGTTCGGAAAAAGACACTCGATCGTAATACGCCAAATCGTTATTCAACTTACCGAAACAGGTGCGGTTGAGCAGAATCACGAAGTACACCGCCGTCAACCCAGACGAGAGAATACAAACCAACGTCGGAATGGGAAACACCGGGAAACTGCCTTGAAAGACGATAAACTCCGCCGCAAATCCCACCAAGCCAGGAATTCCCGCGCTCGCCATCCCCGCCATCACCAACAAACCGCTGATGAGGGGAAGTCCACGAATCGGATTCATCAAACCGTTGAGTAAGTCTAGTTCCCGCGTTCCTACCTTGTCTTCGACGATACCGACGAGGTTGAACAGCAACGCCAGAATCAAGCCGTGGGCGATCATTTGCGCGACAGCCCCCAACAGGCTTAACTCCGTTCCCGCCGCCGCTGCCACGAGAACGTAACCCATGTGACCGATCGAACTGTAGGCCACCATTCGTTTAATATCTTTCTGGGCGATCGCGCTCAGCGAACCGTACATCACGCTAATCGCACCAATTAACGCCAAACCCGGTGCAACCAACGACCACGTATCGGGGAACATTTGCAACCCGAAGCGCACTAACCCATAAGTTCCCAGCTTCGCCAAAATCCCACCGAGGAGAACGGCCACTGGCGGCGACGCTTCCACGTAAGCATCAGGCGACCACGTATGCAGGGGAACCAAGGGAATTTTAATGCCCAATCCCACCAACAACAAGGTTAATAAAACGAGTTGGCTGCGAAGCGATAAATTTTCCGTCGCGATGCTGTCGTAGTCGAAGCTAAAACTTCCGCTCAACCACGCCACACCGAGAAACGCCGCCAGAATGAGAATTCCCGAACCGGCGGTATAGAGTAGAAATTTCATCGCTGCATACCCGCGTCTTTCACCGCCCCAAATGGCGATGAGGAGGTAAACGGGAATCAGTTCTAACTCGAAGAAGAGGACGAACAGCAGCAGGTTTTGAGCGAGAAACGCTCCCGCAACACCTGCATTGACGAGGAGAATTAAAGCGTAATACAGCGGGGCGCGTTGAATGTTGGCTTTGCTGCTGTAGACGACAATACCGGTTAAAAACGCATTGAGGACTAACAGCGGCATCGACAACCCATCGATTCCCAAACTGTAGCTCAAGCCAATGGGTTCAGCCCAGGTGAGATATTCGGAAAACTGAAATCCAGTATCGCTGAGGTCGAATTGAAACAACAGCCACATCGTCCAACCCAAGAGAATCGCGGTTGTTCCGAGGGCGAGGGTTCGTGCAGTTTGTCCCGACTTTACCAAACCGACAATCGCGGCGGCGATAAGGGGAACGAGGATGAGGGCGCTTAGCATAGCTTCAGAGCGGTTGGGTTAAAAAACAGTTGGATTAAAAAATCGTCCAAAGAACTGCAAATTGAGAGAGATAGGGCAAACTGGCAAGTAAGACGAAGATGGCGATACTCAGAACAATCGACAAGATATAAAACTGAGATTGTCCCGTGGCGTTGTATTTGAGACTTTCGCCGCCGAAGATCGTGGCAAAACCGACGAGGTTCACCGCACCATCGACAATGTATCGATCGACCCAGTAAACGAGTTTGGAAATTCGATCGACCAAAAACACCACTGTCGCCTTATACAACTGCGGCGTGTAAAAGTCGTAGGCGAAAAAGTCTTGTAACGCCTTCGGACTGAGACGAACGGGTTTCTCCCAACTGGGATTGAGATATACCAACGCCCCAGCACTAATCCCAGCCAAACTCGACCAGGTCATCAACACGGCAACGAAGCGGTTTAAAGTCGCCCAATCCGGCAACAACTGCCACTGTGCCAAAAGCAAGGGCAAGTGCAGCGCAAACCCTGCCAGGAGCGTCATCGGCAACACCAACAACCAAAGGCCTTCCGCCGAACGTCGGGTGAAATCCGTCACCTCACCGCCGAACATCAAACCGAACAGTCGCGTTACGCTAAATCCGACAAAGGCGTTAATAGCTAACACCAACACAAGTAACACCGGGTGACTTTGCCAAAGAGAATTCGAGATTTCCACCAACGACCAAAACCCACCGAGGGGAGGCAACGCCACCAGGGATAACGCACCGACAATCAGACAAATTCCCGAAATCGGACGGCGAGACCACAAACCACCGTACTGGGTGAGATTTTGGGTGATGTTGTTGAGAACGACACCGCCGGTACTCATCACCATCAAAGCCATGGCAATGCTGTACGTCAGCAGCAATACGAGCGCTGCGCGGTTTTCACCGATGCCCACCGCCACGAAAATTAAACCCATGTAAGCGCTGGTGAGATAGGACAGCACCCGCTTGACATCGATTTGAGCGATCGAAATCAAACTCGCACCAACCGCAGTCGCTGCACCGACGGCTACGACAACGGTAGACCCCAACGGCGACAAGGCTAGGATGGGTTGCACTTTAATCAGAACCCACGCCCCCGTCGAAACGACTAAGGTATTTCGCAGAATCGTTGCGGGATACGGCCCCTCCATCGCTTCGTCGAGCCACAGGTGAAGGGGAAATTGAGCGCATTTGGCCACCGGCCCGGCAACCAGTACCAACGCCAGTAAGGCGGCAACGGTGGGGTTGAGGTTGGCGGTTTTTGCCCAAACGGCGAGTTCGCTAAAATTCCAAGTTCCGGACAGAGGGAGTAACGCCACGACCCCCATTAATAGGATGAGGTCGCCTACCCGTTTGGTTAGGAAGGCATCTCTAGCCCCCGTCACCACGAGAGATTGGTTGTACCACATCCCAACGATGAGATAGGTTCCCAGGGTAAGGATTTCGAGGACGACGTAACTGAAGAAGAGGGAGTTGCACAAAACCAGCAAACACATTCCCGCCTCGAACAGTCCCATCAGGGAATAAAACCGCGTCCATCCCCAATCCATTTCCAGATAGGCGATCGCGTAGATCTGCGCTAACAGGTTCAAACCGGTGATGAGAACGCAGGCCCCGAGAGCGACAGTGGAAATTTCCAGGTCTAAGGTGATGGTGAGTCCCGGTGCGTTCAACCAGGTAAATGAAATCGCCTGGGCAGGCTGGTTCCAAATTTCGATGAGGGACAGCAGGCTGTGAACCAACGCGAGGAAGGTCATACCGGCGTTGATGTAGCCAGCTGGACGCGGGCCAGTTTTACGGATGAGTCCCGGCGACCAAGGAATTGCGAAAATTGCGCCGAGTAGTGCGTAACAGGGGATTAGCCACGCACTCTGGCTGAATAGATGACTCATGCGGTGACTTCAAACCTCGTTGTTGAAGGCAGGACAATCTGGCTCGATCGAGTTTTGGTAGATCGATCGAGCAATGGAAAAAACGCGGCTTAAAAAACGCTGATGTTGTAAAACTTAATTATTCGCAATCATAGCTAAAATTAGAATCCTTTGTAAATATCCATAGAAAAAAATCGATGATCGGATCGATCGATTTCTCTAATCACTCCAAATCCTAATTTCAACGCAAAAACTATTGACAAAAAACAATTTTAATGGTAGAAAACTGCAATTTTATAAAAGCTTTCTCCATGGAAGCATTGCAGGTAAAACTTCTACGGAATCGACATCGCTACAATCAAACCAGCACATCTCGCTAGGGAGGTCGTTTCATGTCCCCCGAACTCGCAGAAGAACAATTTCCTCAAACGTCCGAATTGGATGTGTGGGAACCTCCCATGCCCCCCACTGACTTAATTTTCGACGACGGAGAACCCTTGGAAAGCAATCGTCACCGCATCGGGATGAACCTATTGATCGAATCTGCTGAAGTGGCGTTAGCGGATCGAACCGACTACTTTGTCGGCGGTAATATGTTTATTTACTACAGCAGCGCCCAAGCGAAAAACCAAGACTTTCGCGGGCCGGATTTCTTCGCGGTGTTGGGCGTTGAAGAAAATTTCGATCGACAGGGTTGGGTGGTTTGGGAAGAAAACGGCCGTTACCCGGATGTCATCGTCGAGTTGATGTCGCCGAGTACCGCGAAGGTGGATGTAAATGAGAAAAAGCGGATTTACGAACAAATTTTCCGAACGCCGGATTACTTTGTGTTCGATCCGTTCGATCGAGACTCTTTACGAGGATGGCATCTCGATGTCGATCGCGGTTATCAAGAACTCGAACCCAACGATCGAGGTTGGTTGTGGTGTTCTCGATTAAATCTTTGGTTGGGAACTTGGGACGGTACGATTCTCCGCAACGAAGCCTTTTGGCTGCGGTTCTACGATCCAGAGGGAAATTTGGTTTTACGTCCCAACGAAAAGGCAATACAGGAAGCAGAAGTTGCCAAGCAGCAAGCGGAAACGGCACGACAACGTGCTGAGGAAGAACGACAACGTGCTGAGGAAGAACGAGAGCGTGCTGAGGAAGAACGAGAGCGTGCTGAGGAAGAACGAGAGCGTGCCGATCGACTGGCGGCGAAACTGCGAGAACTCGGACTCGATCCCAACAATCTCGATTAATCGAATTGTAGATCTTCGAGGCGATTGCAATTGTGTAACATCCCTGCGATCTCTGCATCGACAGCAATCGCGTCAGTGGGAATTTCAGCTAACCACTGCTGAAACGATAGACGTTGTACATCACCGTTCGATCGATCTCTGACGAATTCCTCCAAACGAGAACGAACGCGACGGCGATAAAACCCACACAGCGGTTCCCACCCCGATTCAGATCGCGGAACACAGGCGAGAACGTCATCAGGAAGTTCCGCCAGTCGATCGATCCAAGTTTGCAATACAGGTGCTTGTAATCGAGGTAGATCGCACGCTAACAACCACAGCCACTCGTCCGAAACCCGTTCCAACACCTGTAACAATGCCACCAGCGGCCCCTGTCCCGGTTGCGTTTCTTGTAAAAACTGACAAGATTCCGGCAAAATCTCGCGATATCGATCGATCCACGGCGTTAACACAGCCACCGACTCGACACAATCCGCCGCCACATCGTACACTCGGCGCAACATCGGCACGCCTTGCCAACAGATCGAGGCTTTGTCTCGTCCCATGCGGCGACTGTGTCCCCCGGCGAGAATCACAGCACTAACTGACAGCGGTTTCTGCAACTTGCTGTAACTCCTTTAACTTCATCGCGATCGACCCATCTAAAATTTTCCGTTTTGCTAACGCGATCGCCGCGTTCAAATCCTCAGACAATCCCGTTCGCCAAAGATAAAATCCAGCGTTCCAAATTGCCGATTGGGTGAGTTCCGTTTCTTTCCCGGCGATAACGTCTTGTAAATCTGAAATTACTTGTTCGTCCGATTCAAAGGGAACGTCAGATCCCGCAAACCCGTACTCGCGAGGATGGAGGTGCAAACGCTTCCAGGTGGGTTCGCCGCGATCTCCGAACGTTCCGAAGCAGCCGATAATAGCAGTCCGACTGCGCGGGAGATCGCAACTTCCCTCTAATCCTTTCACCGTTGTAAATAACGTTTCTCCCCGCAGTGCAAAAGCATCGCGAAACAGGTTTTCAGTCGGTGGGTGGACGAATCCCGAAACGATATGAGTGCGTCCTCGGTAGGGACTCCACATCAATTCTAAAGTCGCGACGGGAGGGCGTTTTCCGATTTGGTCGCGATATTCTACGAGACGATAAGCTTCGGAAAACCATTGAGGTGGGTAGACAAACCCTAAACCCGTTTTTTCAAATACCTTTTGCACGAGATCGATCGAGCGTTGCGTCCAATCGATTCCCAACCCACGCCAAATATCGATCGTGGGAATTCCGTATTTCGTCGGCATTCGATCGCCCCCATGCATCACGACCCCCAATCCCAATGCCGCCAAAGTTAGGGCAACGATCGGCGTGACGGGTGTCGTGCGAGATCGACCGTCGTAGGGACAACCGAGAACGGTGACAACTCGATCGATCGCTTCGAGTTCGATCGCCATTTTGTCATACGTATCGAGAAAGCCCGCCAACTCTTCTCCTGTCGGGCGTTGCATCCGATGCGCGATCAGAAATGCCCCGATTTGTGCCGGCGTTGCTTCCGCCGTCAACATCATTCGCATGGCAGATGCGGCATCTTCTCGGGTTAAATGTTTTCCCGTATGCGGACCACTACCGATTTTTTTTAGATATTCCCGAAACTGTTTCATTTACGATTTACACATTTACGATTTACAATTTTACGCTCTACGATAGCAGGATATTTGCAATTGTAAGACACCTTGGATGTCGGATCGCAGAGTATTTGTAACTATTTTGCAATCGTCGATCTCGAGTCTGCACTGCATCACGGGAAGCCAGAATATTGCGTGTTCGACCTACTTTAACAACATCAAAATCTTCATGTTATCCTGAAAATCCAATTTTTGAAGTCTTTAAAAAACAAATTTCAAGCGCAAAAAAAACGAAAAACGATCTCAGGCTTCTGTTTTATTCTTTTGGTTATATTGTCAAATTAGAAAATTTTCGATCGATTACAATCTCAATTATCAATTAATTTTCAGCCGAGAAGAATATTTTTTGAGATTTTCCTCATATCGAACAACCGTCCTGTTAATTGGGTAATTCTTTAATAAGTTTGGCGGACGGTGGAACTTCATTGCAAACGAGTTCGTAAAACTGAGCGATCGGTGGAATTTCTAATCGATCTTGAGTCGTGACGACAACCACCTGACGAGTTAACGGTGGCAACGACGAACTCACGGCAATCGGACGCACCGTTAACGTCGGGTCTTGAGATGCTTCTAAAAGTGCAGATTCCGGTAAAAGTGAAATCCACGTTCCCTGACGGACGATTCCCCGAAACGCATCGAGCGTATTCAATTCTAGTGCCGCTTTAAACGTCTTATTTTGTCGATCGAACGCCTCTCGAACTAAGCGTTGCATTCCGTAGCCATCTTTAAAAACCACGTGTTCGTAACGGGCCAGTTCGTGCCAAGGAACTTCCTCATATTTTGCCAACGGGTGATCGGCAGCCATCAGCACTTTCACCGACTCTTCAAACAACACCGACGTGACCATTTCCGAAGTCGCCGTCAGACGAGAATTATTCATCACAATCGCGACGTCAACCAAACCATCTCGCAGCACTTTCAACGCTCGATCGCTCCCTAACGACGTAACCCGCAACTGCACGTCTGGACGATCGACACAAAATTTTTGCAAAACTGGCGGTAAAAATTGAGCGCACACCGAATGAATGGCCGCGACACAAAGTTCCGACTGCTTGCCCTCCAACAGTTCTAACAGCTCCGCTAAAGCCGTTTTCCACTCCCGACAAATCTTCGTCGCATGAGGAAAAAATCGATCGCCCGCCACCGTCAGCTTCATCTGAGCGCTGCGATGCAATAACGGTAGTCCCACCTCGGCTTCCAATGCCTGAACTTGACGAGAAATTGTCGATTGCGTCACGTTACATAATTTTGCTGCTTTTTGAAAACTTCCTGTTTCTGCAACTGCCAAAAATGCCTGTAACTGTTCGAGTCGCATTCACCCGTTACGTCCGTCGAAAAAAACAATCTCACGCCAGCACTCGATCGAGAACCTGACTTTAACGGTATCGGATTCTCGATCGAGTAACAGTAGGATTTGATACGACGGTTAAAACAGATTAGAACGTAAAGGTCGCCCGCAGCGTGCCGATGACGATGCCATCGTTCTCGTCGTCTTGGTTCGGATTGACCAACCAAATAATTCCCGGCGTAACAGCAATATTGTCTGAGAGCTGTAGTTTATACATTCCTTCCACGTGCAACGGCACGTCGTTCTCGAAGTCCGTTTGTCCCGGAACGTTCAAGTCGCCGAGATAGGGTTCTGCCCCGACCGTAATCGCACCCAAACTACCGGGAACCAATAAATCGGGGAACGCCAACGTTAAGGCATAGTTCCAGATTTCTGCATCGCCTAACCCGACGAGGGTTGCATCGGTGAATCCCCCCCAAGCCCCGATACGGAACTTCGGCGAGAGTTGCCAAGACATTTCGAGACCGTAAGAATTGCTCACCACCGGCGTGGTCAGTTGCGATTCCGACAACACCGATGCGTCGTCCAAGGCACTCGGCGACAGACTCCCGAGGCCCGTTCCCGTCGCGCCGAACCCGAAACGCCGTCCTTCCGAAACGTCGTAGGCATGAACGTAAGTCAAACCGAATTTCAAACCGTCTGTTGGTTCGACGACGAGTTGCCCCAACGCCGAGTAATTACCGTTGAACAACCCGGCCCCTTCCTCGGGATTGTTCGCACCGCGTGCCAAATAACCCGCCGAGAATTCCAGGAAATCCGCCAACTGATAGCGCAAACCAATGCCTTTTCCACCTGCACCGCTGTTGTAAATCGGATTGCGTTCGGCGAATCGCGTCAGTGCGCCTTGACCGCTGTTTCCAGCATCTAAGCCAGGGTTGAAGGTGTCTGCATAGAATAAGTGCGCCCCGATGTTTGCCATCACCGTCACCTGGAGGTCGTCGTTGACGGGGAAGGCGTAGTGAAGGCGATGGAGAATGACGTTATCGTTGACGTCGCCGTCCAAAGCGAAGCGGCCTTCGTTGGTGTTGATTTCGTCTGCAAAAGAGTTACCTACGTTTCCGAACTGCAAGCGCGTGGTCAGTCGATCTCGTCCGGTAAAACTGGTGATGAAATTCAGGCGACCTCGATTGTAAAAGACAGTTTGAGCGTTGTTATCCTCGTCGTCGGAAATCCCATTTCCACCCCAAGCGTCTGCCAGAATGAAGGCAACTTCCCCTTGCAGTTTAGTTGTAGTCGAGAATTGGTTGGCTTCCAAGTCGTCCACTCGCGCTTCCAGGTTGTCCACCCGTCCCCGCAAAGCAGCGAGTTCAGCTGTAAATTCTTCTTGCAAGCGGCGAATGGTGGCTAAATCGGCTGGATCGATCGATTCTCCACCGCCGATGAGGCTGACGATTTGGTCGAGACAGGCGTTTAACCCAGCAGCGAATTCGTACCGCGTCATAAAGGTGTTGCCGCGATAGGTGCTATCGGGATATCCCGCAATACAGCCGTAACGTTCTACGAGAGACTGCAACGCCTGAAACGCCCAATCTGTCGGTTGTACGTCGGAGAGTTGAGAGACGGATGTAACTTGCGCCTGGCGTTGGTCTTCGGCTCGGCCGGGCTGCGCTGTCGCGACGTTCGCCGAAGCAAACAGAATTGCCAGAATGGCTGTGGGTTGGAATAACAGAGATTTAAAAGGAATATTTTTCATTTGATGTAGTTCTCCTCACAGTTATTTGAACGATTTTTTCGGGCAGCACAACTCAACCGATGCCATGGCATCAGTGAGTTCGACAAAATGCTGGAACGACAAAAGCTCAATTCTCGTTTTGATACGAGAGTCGATCGAGTATCGTCCTTTTTTGGGTATTTATCACTATATAACGAAGTTTGCTATATTCGTGAATATACAAAAACCTTTGTGGGCAACAACTTACCTCATTTTGTTCTCTCGCAGAAACGTAACGAAATATGAAGGTGTATGTTTGTGGGAGTTCTGTGGAGCGATATTGAAGAATTGCATTGTCCTGAGTCGCATTCGTTACCCTAAAAAAATGTAGAGATGTACTTTGGTGCATCTCTACAAAAGAGTCGATCGATCGAGTGTTTTTAGAACGTAAATGTCGTCCGAATCGTGCCGATAACAATACTGTCGTTGTCGCTATCTTGATTCGGATTGACTAACCAGATAATACCTGGCGTAATCGAAATATTGTCCGAGAGCTGAACTTTATACGATCCTTCGACGTGCCAGGGAACATCGTTGTCGAAATCCGTTGTGTCTGGAACGTCTAAACCGCCGAGATAAGGTTCTGCACCGACGATAATCGCACCGAAGTTACCCGGAAGCAGCAAATCGGGGAACGTCAGCGTCAACGCATAGTTCCAAATTTCTGCATCGCCCAACCCGACGAGTGTGGCATCTGTGAACCCTCCCCACGCCCCGATACGGAACTTCGGCGAGAGTTCCCAAGACATCTGGATGCCGTAGGAATTACTGACAACGGGGGTTGTTAGTCGTGCCTGAGATAAGGCCGAAGCTGAATCTAACGCACTGGGGGATAGAATTCCGAGATTGGTTCCCGTTCCTCCAAATCCGAAGCGTCGTCCCTGAGAAACGTCATAGGCGTGAATGTACGTCAAGCCGAACTTCAGACCGTCCGTCGGTTCGACGACTAGTTGTCCCATGGCAGAGTAATTACCGTTAAACAATCCCGATCCTTCTTCGGGGATGTTTCCACCGCGTGCTAGATACCCAGCGGACAGTTCCAGAAAATCTGTAAACTGATAGCGCAAACCGAGACCTTGACCGCCCAAGCCACTGCGATAGATGGGGTTGCGTTCGCCAAACCGCGTTAACGCACCTGTGGCACCACCGCCTGCTTCTAAACCCGCGTTAAAGGTGTCGGCGTAGAAATGATGTCCGCCTAAACTCGCCATAACGGTGGCTTGCAGGTCGTCGGTGATGGGAAAAATATAGTGCAGTCGATCGATCGTGACGTTGTTGTTACCCGGGCCGTCGAAGGCGAAACGTCCTTCGTTGGTGTTGATTTCGTCGGCGAAGGAATTGCCGATACTCCCCGTCGTCAAACGAGTAATGAGTCGATCTCGTCCCGAAAAGCTGCTGACGAACTGCAAGCGAATTTTTTCGGTAAAAACCGTTTGTGCGTCATTGCTGTCATCAGAGATACCGTCACCCCCCCACGCATCGGCGAGAACGAATGCAACTTCACCTTGCAATTTCGTCGTCGTCGAGAACTGGTTGGCTTCCAGTTCGCTCACTCGTGCTTCGAGGTTATCGACCCGTCCTCGTAGAGCTGCTAGTTCGGCTGCAAATTCTTCTTGTAAGCGGCGAATTGCAGCGAGATCGGCGGGATCGATAACGTCCCCGCCGCCGATGAGGGCGACAATTTGGTCGAGACAAGCGTTCAAACCGGCCGCAAACTCGTAACGGGTTAAAAAGGTGTTACCGCGATAGGTTCCGTCAGGATACCCAGCGATACAACCGTACCGTTCTACGAGAGACTGTAGCGCCTGAAATGCCCAGTCCGTCGGCTGTACGTCTGATAGTTGAGAAACTGACGTAACCTGTGCCAGATGTTGGTCTTTCGTTGCTGACGGGGCAGCGTTCGCGACGTTCGCAGAAACGAGAAATGCTGTCAGAATTGCCGTTGGCCAAGCCAACAAAGATTTGAGTTTCATTGAACAATTGCTCCTCACACGATACCGAACTCCTTGAGGGCCGGTAGGAAGTTTTTATTTTCGTGGCTGGGGCGACTGAGTTTCACTAAAGCGAATCGCTGAAGGGAACTCAGCTTCAGCCACTGTTGGGTCGAAATCGCCACGTCGAGGGACGCGGCCTTATCCCGCACGGAAGGCGGGAGTTCGTCCCCCATCCAAGGTGGATGGGGATCGACGGGTAAGTCTTTGGGATAACTCCCCGTTCGATCGAACACTAAACGGCGCAATATCTCTCGATACGCCTGAATTTCTGATTCCGAGGAACACGGCAGTTCGACGAGAGCGAGACATTCACCTCGATCGAACTGATTCCAGTGTTCGAGTTTGAGTTTGACACCACAGGTATCGAGTTTGTAACGCACTTGCATGGGGATACAGCGCAAAGATTCGACAAAATCCGCTTCAAACTCGAAAAAAAATGTTATGTGTTGCATAGATTTTTTTTATATTCTGTTGCTTTCGTTACTTTTTTTGAATCGATCGAAAAAATGTCGAGGGAAAGTCCTTAAGATGTAAATACCACTACAGCGAGGTCGGATGAGTTATGAAACCTCACTGGAACGATACCCCCAAACCCTTCGATCGATCTGTTCAAAATCCAACCGATAGCAACGCTCAAGAGATTGTCCTCGGCGTTCTCATTGCATCCCTAGTCGTGGGAGCTATTCCCATCATCCACAGTTCTAACCTCGCTCTGTCTCCCGATGCGAACGTCACCGTTCCAGGGGAAGCCACGCTTTGGGGTTCGGGATGGGAAGATTAGGAAGATAAGGGGACTTTACAGTGAGCAGTGAGCGGTGAGCAGTGAGCAGTTACCACGGTTCGCTTTTAACTGTTAACTGGTGACTGTTAACTGGTGACGGGTGACTGTTAACTGGTGACGGGTGACTGATGACGGGTGACGGGTGACTGATGACTGGTGACTGGAACCACTTGCACCGCACAGGCTTTTAACTCCGGTTGTAACGACTCGGGACAGGCTTCGGGGTGAGTTAGGGCGTTTGCTTCAGCCTCTTCCGCCCACAGAAAGCCCCAGTGCATCGGAACAAAAACTGTCCCAGGAGCGATCGAGGTCGTCAGTTTGGCGCGAAACCGGCCGTTACCCCGCTTCGACAACACCATGACCCATTCCCCATCCATCACCTGAACCTGTTTCGCGTCGCGAGGGTGAATCTCGATAAAAGGGTTGGGATATTTCTTCGTAATTTTAGGAATGCGTCCCGTGCGTGTTTGCGTGTGCCAGTGTTCGTAAACGCGCCCCGTGGTTAAAACAAACGGATAGTCGGGATCGGGTAATTCTGCTAGACCCCGCGCGTGATACGCTCCAAACTTCGCTCGGCCGTCGATCGTGGGAAAGTGGAAATCGGTGTAGAGTCGTTTGTCGTGGTGCGTTGTATCCGTTTCCCCTTCGGGAAACGGCCACTGAATCGGACCCTCTCGACGCAATCGATCGTGACTGACCCCTCCTATATCACAAAGTCTATTTTTTGTCAAGCCGACGAACTCAGCATAAACGTCCGCCGAACTTTCAAATTGGAAAAACGCTTCAAATCCCAACCGTCGCCCCACTTCAGCAAAAATGTCCCAATCGGCTTTCGCTTCACCGGGCGGATCGCGAAACTGCGGACAGAGCGTAACCACCCGCTCTGAATTCGTCATCGCTCCTGTTTTTTCGCCCCACTGGGCTGCCGGAAGCAACAGGTGGGCGAACTCGGCTGTTTCCGTAGGATAGTAAGCGTCTTGATAAATCGTAAACGGAGAGCGACGTAAGGCTGCGTGGGTTCGCTCGAGATCCGGCATACTCACCGCTGGATTCGTCGCTGCCACCCAAAGCACCTGTACGGTTCCCGACTCCAAACCGAGGATCGTGTCCCACGCTGTCAAGCCAGGATGAGGCGAAATCTGACCTTCTGGCAAGCCCCAATACTGTTCGACTCGGGCGCGATGTTGCGGGTTTTTCACCGATCGATAGCCCGGTAACAAGTGTGCCAGACCTCCCGCTTCTCGGCCGCCCATAGCATTCGGCTGTCCCGTCAGCGAAAACGGCCCCGCCCCTGGTTTGCCGATATTGCCCGTCATCAGATGCAAATTAATCAACGATCGAACCTTCGCTGTTCCTTCCGACGATTGGTTCACGCCCATCGACCACAGGGACAGCACCCGTTTGGACTGCGCCCAATACCGCGCTGCCTGTTCGACTTCTTTAACCGAAATTCCACATCGTTGCGCCACGACTTCCGGCGGATAGTGACGCACGACCTCCGTCAAGCGCGAAAAACCTTGGGTACATTCATCGATGAATAACGTATCGATCGAACCCCACCGCAATAACAAATGGGCGATACCGTTGAGTAGATCGATATCTGTTCCCGGTCGAATCGCTAAATGGAGATCTGCCACTTCCGCCGTGGCCGTCTTACGCGGATCGACGACAATCAACTTAACGTGACGTTTTTTCTTGTGGTGTTCCCGAAAGCGATTAAAGGCAATAGGGTGGCACTCCGCCATGTTCGTCCCGATCAGAAACGCACAGTCCGTTTCTTCTAAGTCGGCATAGCAGCAAGGCGGCCCGTCCGACCCCAGACTCTGCACGTATCCCACCACCGCCGACGACATACACAACCGAGAGTTCGCATCGAAATTATTCGTTCCCAAACAGCCTTTCATCAGCTTTTGGGCGATGTAGTAATCTTCCGTTTGGAACTGACCCGAGCCGTATAGACTGATGCTATCGGCACCGTAAGACGCACAGGCAGCTCGAACGCGCTCGACGATTCGATCGAACGCTTCCTCCCAACTGACCCGCCGAAACGGTTCGTCGAGGGTATCGCGCAGCATCGGATAGCGCAGGCGATCCTTATCCAACGCTTCCGCGATCGTCGCTCCTTTCACACAAACCCGTCCGCGACTCGATGGATGAGATCGATCGCCGCGCACTCGCCAAATCGGAGTTCCCTCCTCGTCGCGATGGGTGGCTTTACCCGGAAGTGCAGGTGGTAAGACTTCCAAGCCACAACCCACACCGCAGTAGGGACAGAGCGTTTTCGTCGGTGAAATCATAGCACCCCAGTTAAATGATGACAGGGAATGGATTGCACGACGGTTTCTCGTCCGTCATAAAGATCGCGAACTTCCAAATAAGTCTGCGGGCGATTGCGAAGGTTCGCCTCGACTTCAAACAACCATCGATCGCCTGGGAAAACCAATCGATCGACATAACAGGTCAACCCATCGGTTAGGCGAATCGATTGCAAGCTATTCGTCCGATTAACGTAGTGACACAGCATTTACAGTGAACAGTGAGCAGTGAACAGTGAACAGTGAGCAGTGAACAGTGAGCAGTGAACAGTGAGCAGTGAGGAGTTAACGGTGAACAGTGAGGTAGGGGCGGCATGGCAATGCGCCCGGAGTTTCCAAGCGGAACCTGGAAACTCGGGAAGGGATGAGATTCTCTATTTACCGACTGATTCTTCAGCCCACATAGGAGTCGGTTCGACGACCCCGACTTCCTCCCCCTCGTGGAAATCTGCAAACGAACCTTTCGGTTCTTTGAGGAAGAACGCACACAGGAACGCCACGACCATCGCCGTTACACCCAAAGTTTGGAAGAAAATTTGGTTGCCAACTGCACCTTCTGGTAACAAGCTGAACAGCGTGAGATACGCCACCGCCCCGACGTTGCCGTAAGCGCCCACGTTCCCCGCAACCTGTCCCGTCACGCGACGTTTGATCAGCGGTACGATGGCAAACGTAGACCCTTCCGCCGCTTGCACGAAGAACGAACACGCCATCGTCAGCAAGATCGCCGCAGGCAACCACCAGCCGCCAGACACCGTACTCATCAGCAAGTAACCGATACCCATACCGCCTGTCAGCACTGCCATCGTCCATTTGCGGCTTCCCATTTTGTCGGAAATCAAACCGCCACCAGGACGAGACATCAGGTTCATAAAAGCGTAACTCGCTGCAATCATCCCCGCCTGCGCCTTGTTCAAGCCAAAGGTCAACTCGAAAAAGGCCGGTAACATCGACACAACAGCCAACTCAGACCCAAAGTTTACAATGTAGGTCAACTCGAGAAGCGCCACTTGACTGAAGTTATAGCGATCTTCTGCTGGATACCGCTTGCGACCGAGGAGTAAATCTTTGTTGACTTGCCAGCAACCGTAAGCTTGGAACAGGTAAAGTCCGATCAGTCCACCCCACACTGCAAGCAATCCCGTTTGGTCGAGGAATCCCACTTTACTCAACCGCCACGCCAAGACCGCGAGAATTCCCACCAGGGGGACGTTCATCAGCATCAAAAATCCGAAGTCGCGACGGGTGGTAACTTCAATTCCACTCACGCGGTGCGGCCGTTGGTAGACTTTGCCCGGTGGCGTATCTTGGACGTTGAAGAAGTAGAACACCCCGTAAACAGCCGCCGCAATACCGGTTAGTGCAATGGCTAAGCGCCAGTTCGATTGACCGCCGGAAAAAGCTGCGAGTCCCAAAGCCACAGAAGGCAGGGTAAAGGCTGATGCTGCGGAACCGAAGTTTCCCCAACCGCCGTAAATCCCTTCGGCTAAACCGATTTCTTTCGGCGGGAACCACTCCGCTACCATGCGAATACCGATGACAAATCCCGCACCGACGATGCTGAGTAACAAACGACTGACAACGAGGGTGTTGAAGTCATTTGCCATCGCAAACATCGTACAAGGAATGGCGGCGAAGATTAAGAGCAAAGAGTAAGTGATGCGCGGCCCGAATCGATCGAGCAACATTCCGATTAAAATCCGCGCCGGAACGGTTAACGCGACGTTACAAATCGCCAGCGTCCGAATTTGACTGGTTTCGAGTCCTAAGTCTTCTTTAACGGTCGTTGCCAGTGGCGCGAAGTTGAACCACACGACAAAGGATAAGAAAAAGGCAAACCAAGTCAGGTGTAAGATGCGGTATCGACCGCGAAACGAAATCAGTTCTGTCAACATGGATAGTTCGAGATTGGGGAATTTACAATTTACAATTTGGAATTGTGAGATGACCAGATGATGAGATAGCCGGATGATGAGAAATGCGTGATGCTCCTCATCACCTCATTTCCCTCACTCAACGACACTGACAGTTGCTGAATCGGCAACCGTAGTGAGATCGATCGATTTCGCGCCGAACTGTTCGACTAAAATGTTCCGCAGAACCGATTCCAGTTCGTCGCAGGGAACGGCTTTCATCACGCGAGTTCCTAACTGTGCGTCTTTGCCGACCTTGCCACCCATGTAAATGTCCACGGCCTCAACCGTTTTACCGTCTTTACGGGTTTTCGTTCCCATCAAGCCGATATCGGCAACCTGGGGTTGTCCACAAGAGTTGGGACATCCCGTCCAGTGAATTCGCACGGGTTGTGAAACGCTCAATTGGGAACTCAGTTTTTTAGCCAGCGCTAGCGCCCGCTGTTTGGTTTCGACCAAAGCGAAGTTGCAGAATTGCGCCCCGGTACAGGACACCAATTCCCGCACTAAGGGCTGAGGAGAAAGAGAAAATTTCTCTAACAGGGACTCGCTACGAAATGCGGCGAGTTTGTTATCGGGAATGTCGATGATGATGACGTTTTGTTCGAGCGTTAAACGAAGTTCGCCACTTCCGTACACTTCCGCTAAACGCGCTAACTCGAACATTTCATCAGCTTGCAACCGTCCGACGGGAACGTGTAATCCGGCGTAAAACATCCCCGCCTGTTTTTGGGGATGTAAGCCGATATGGTCGCGTTTGTCCCAAGCGATTTCGTCTTCGGGGGCGGCTTCAGATAACGTCGTTCCCAACTCGGCTTCGATCGCACTGCGGAATTTTTCGAGTCCCCATTCGTCGATTAGCCACATCAGACGGGCTTTTTGACGGTTCGATCGCAAGCCGTGGTCTCGGTAAACCCGTAAAATGGCACAACTGAGATCGACAGCTTGTTGGGGTTCGACCCAGGCATTGAGTGGGATGGCGGACTCGCAGCGTTTAGCGGAGAAGAAGCCCCCGACGAGAACGTTAAATCCAAACGTGCTGTTTTTAAACGCAGGAATGAAGGCAATATCGTTAATTTCGGCGTGAACGGAATTATCGGGACTTCCTGCAACGGCAATGTTAAATTTACGGGGTAAGTTGGTAAATTCAAGATTGCCTTCGCCATCGCTTGTAATCGAATTTTGAATAGCTTTGCACAGAAGGCGAGTATCAATGAATTCACCTGCTTCAATACCGGCAACGGGCGATCCAGTAATGTTGCGAACGTTGTCCATTCCCGATTGAATGCTAGTTAAACCGACTTTTTTTAGCCGTTGGAGAATGTCGGGAAAGTCTTCAAATCGAATTCCACGCAATTGCAGGTTTTGGCGCGTGGTAATGTCTGCACTCCCGTCATCGCCGTATCGTTGAACGATGCTGGCAAGGACGTACATTTGTCCGCTCGATAGGACGCCGTTGGGTATCCGCAAGCGCAACATGAATTTTCCCGGGGTGACGGGACGGAAGAAAATGCCCAACCATTTTAAGCGTTGGGTGAGATCGGTCTCGTCGATCGATTCCCAACCCATTCGAGCAAAATCTTCTAGTTCGTCTTTGACGGCTAATCCGTCTTTCTCGACTTTGTATTTCTCGAATTTGTTGAGCTTCTCAGGGGGAGAATTAACTCTAGCCATAATCTGAAAACACGTCGTTTTGACCTGAGACAACCTTGGCTCGACTTTTACCGCGATCGATCGAATATTTATTATGTTGATGCAACACAATAAGTATTTCTGCTACTTTGCGATAGCACTCCGCACTCAGTCATGCGATCGAGCTTTCAAGATATATCCCTAAAATAAACTCGCTTTTAGGGACGATTCGCAAACGCAACTCGATAATTCAAAAACACACAATTCGAGTGAATTCTGGTGAGTTCGTAGCTAAGTTAAAAGAACTCAAATTAATATTTCGTATCTTTGAATACAAAAAATAAAGATTTTGTTAAGTTTTGCATAGTTCTAATGCAAATTCTGCATACAGCGATCGATCGAATTCCTAGAACCCTTGCATCGACGCGACGAGTACGCCAAGCTAACACAAGCAAACCTCACGCCATGCAAATTTCTATGGGATCTGTCCAGCCCGTTTCACCGTCAAACCGTCAAAGGATCTCGTTTCTGTTCGATGAATTAAGAGACGGTGACTTTTCCGAACGCTGGTCGATCGCCAAGCAGTTGGCTAAATGGGGCGATGACGTTATCGATGGCGCGATCGCTCTCCTTCAAAAGCACGACAACGACGACGAACTCTGCTGGTTTATGGCGCAAATTCTCGGAAACAGCCCTTCTCCGGCAGCCGTTTCGGCATTGCTCGACCTCTTGACTCACCACGCTGACAAAGACGTCAAAGCCAAGGCTGCCACAACGTTAGCGCATCTCGGATCGGTGGCGATCGCTCCCCTGGCCCGACTTCTAGAAGAACCCCAGTGGCGCTTGTTAGCTGTTCGCGCCCTCGCCGAAGTCCAACATCCCGATGTCGTCGATGTATTGCTTCCCTACAGCAGCGATACAGATGCAACCGTTCGCGCTGAAATTCTCGCCACCTTCTCCATTTTTCGGACTTCGCGAGTTCTCTCGTCGCTGATTCGGGGTTTAGAAGATCCTGCCTCGATCGTGCGCCGCGAAGCGACCGTCGGCTTGGGATTGCAACGGGATTTTGCCGAAGAACGCGAACTCGTCCGACTGTTAAAGCGACAGTTGTTCGATCTCGATCTCGGCGTTTGTCAGCAAGCGGCGATCGCCCTCAGTCGCCTCGGGACAGTTGAGGCAGTGACAGTACTGTCCCAAACCCTACAATCGAGCCTCACGCCTCAACCCTTGCGCCTCCACATCGTCAGATCGATCTCGTGGATTGAAACGCCCGCAGCACTCGAAGCCTTACGTGACGGATTATCGATCGACGATCCCGACGTGTGCGGTGAAATCCTCGACAACTTGGGACGCATCCAAAACCCCCAACTCGAGGCCCAAATCCTCCAGATCCTCACCCAATGGCTTGATTCAGGACATCCAGCCCTCAAACAGCCGCGAGTCAGACGCTCGATTGCTTTGGGATTGAAACGCTTGGGCAGTCCTGCGATCTCGCACTTCGAGAACGATCCAGACGAAACCGTTCGCTATCACGCCGCAACGGAATGTTAAAGCTCGACCCGTCGGGCGTTGCGAATTGTATCCTCGGGATATCGTTGCGGCGGCGGTGACAGTCTCAAGTGGCGAATATGGTGCGTGAAGATGATAACGACCTCATTGTCAAGTTCTAGTGTGAGGTGTTCGGATTCCAGAACTCGCTTGAGTCGAGTCACAGCGTTCAGCACGTTCTCCGCTTGAGGGGTAAATTCATAGCATTCCTCACGACCGTCGAGATACTCGATCGTCAGCGTCATTTTGGTGGGAGTATTTGCGTTCACGTCAGTAAATTGGGCGATTGGAGAGCAACGTCGTGTGATTTGCAGAGAAGACAATCGACGGGTGAGGCAGCAGCGCCGCCCACCCCAAAAGTATCACCCAGGCGATAGAATTTCCAGATGGAACAGCAAGTCTTAACGGTGCGATTCGTTCCGCCGAAACGAACTGGCAACGGTTACGGGGATGGCGGGCAAGGTTCCATAAGCTGAA
>LWRO01000113.1 GCA_001657325.1 Geitlerinema sp. BBD 1991-9
GCAGTCGATTTAACGGTTGGTGATGAGTTATTATCGAGTCGTGGCGATTGGATTCGCATCACGGAGGTTCGTACTGACGTAGTTGAGGAGGCAGTTACTTACGATCTTGATGTTGAGGAAATCGATACCTTCTTTGTAGTTGAAGAAGATATTAGTTTCCTTGTTCATAATACTGGGCCTTGCGATATTACAAGTCCTGGTATGCTTACACCTAGCGAAGTAGAACAAATTCAAAATATTTCTGACGAATTTAATACAGAGATTCATGTTGTAGGTAGTCGTTCCGCAGGTCGAGGACGAAATATTGATACCGATATGCCTGTTGGGAAAGGTTACGGAACTAGAAGTGATATTGATATGCGAGTTAATGGACAAGATGTTATTGATAGTCGAGGAAGATTGCTAGATAGGCTTATTGACGACGTTGGAGGTGGAGCTGGTCGTCCCAGAGATAATCTAGGGCTGTACCCTACCGTACCTCCTGCTATTATATTTCGACCTGGGCAAACTCCAGAATTTTTATCAGGTGATTGATAGATATTTTTTCTGAAAAATATATCGATCTAAGCAAGTTATTTGATGAGTAGTTTTCTTAAATTCGACTATGAACATTAATGCAAAATTCAAAAATCATGTTAAGATCCAAACTCTAGGTATTATTGGCGACGTCCATGCCGAGAATATTTTATTAGAAAAAGCTATCGATTTTTTAAGATTGCAAAACGTAGATAAAATTCTTTGCGTAGGTGACGTTGTTGACGGATCGGGTGATGCTGAAAAGTGTTGTAAAATCTTATTGCAAGAAGAAATTCCAGTTGTTTTAGGAAATCACGATCGATGGTTGCTTAATGGACAGATGCGAGATTTACAGGAAGCAACAGTTTTAAATTCTTTGTCAAAGAGTTCACACTCTTTTTTAAATTCATTACCTCAAATCTATGAATTTTTAACTATTGATGGTCTTGCACTTTTATGTCATGGACTTGGAGATAATGACATGGCCAGATTGACTCCAGACGATTATGGATATGGAATTGAAGTTAATGCTGATTTACAAACTTTAATTAAAAGCAAAAAATATAAATATGTCTTTAACGGCCATACTCATTATAAAATGGCACGAAAATTTGGCAACTTAACTATCGTTAATGCAGGTACATTGAAACGAGAACATAACCCCGTTTTTGTATTTGTAGATTTACTTCAAAGTGTTGTCAGATTTTACAATTTTGCGACAAACCTAGAAATTGAAGAAGGAGATATAGTCAATTTGCCTTAATAAGGTAATGCTCTACCTAATATTGTACAAGTTTTTTCGATTTTTATCTTGAATTTCGCGCAACCGGCGGCGTTTGCTACGCAGATAGGCGGCGTGCGCTGGGCTGGGGTGTTCCGTACTGGACTCGATACGGCGGCGGGGACTTATGGGGGAGTTCAGGCAGTTCGGGGTTTGGCTGATGGGGATTGGAACTACACGGACGTTTTCAATCTCTTGGGGCTTGTGCCGTTTGCAGTTCAATTACGTCGGCTAAGAAGTCTCTAGGGACGTTTCGGGCGCTCCATGCGGTGGATGAGGTTGCGGAGAGTACTGACAATGTTATTCGGGCTTCTGAGGCGACGGGAGTTGACGTTGCAGGATCAAAGAGAGAAGTCTTCAGAGCGTTGCGTGAAGATGAAGACCCTTCGTTTCGAGCAAGGTCGCCCGGAGCTAATACGAAGGTTGGTAGCCATGTTATGGGCAAGAAGCAAAGCGATTTGATCTCAACTACAAAAGATCGATCGAAGGCAGAAGGCCTCTTCAACAGCGGAAATGGCGTTGTTGGAATAGACTTAGATAAGGTATCTGCGGAAGTGATTGATGCGTCTCAAGGCGTTGGCAAAGGGCGTGTTTTCGCACGAACAAAATCTCATCAAGAGGTCTTGATTCGTGATACGGGAGGTCCCAATCCTCCAATTCCGCCAGAAGCAATTAGGATTATTCAGGAGAAGAAATGACCTTTGAGCAGGCAAAAAGCATTATTGTTAAGGAGTGTTTGCAACCGGATGGCTTCGCGTTTTCGATTCGTGAAAATCGGGTTGATGAACAAGGATTCTCGCGACTTTTGGAAGCAATTGGTGAATTTTCGCAATCAGTTAAATCTGAAGATCGAATTGACCGACTTGTAGTAGCGTGTTTATTCGAGTTGCCGTGGGAAATTGAGAATACGGTCGATCATTACTCTAAGCAGTCACAAGAACTTGGAGACAGAGTTTCCAAAATGTCTGAAAATCTTAGAGAAGTAATCAACGACTTACTTTGGATTGGATTGGAAAGCCATTACAATAGTTCAAGTGAAGAATGAGGCTCTAATGACAAATCTCGATTCCATCGATCTCACGGTGTGCCAAGTTGAAAAGGCGTATTTACCCGCATGGCTAAGCGATTTGCCAGAGTCAAGAAGTAACAACACAATTATTGTTGTTACATGGTTGAATCCTGAAGTTGTGTCGCAAATCGGTCTTTCCAAAGACAGCATCTGTGGATTTTTAGCAGATGCCAATGAGGCTGTTATCCCTGAACAGTTTACCGAATATTCAAACTTCGTTGAAGCAATTCATGAAATCTGTAAAGAGAATGTAGACCCACAGCTAATTGAATTTGCAAGCAGAACGGATGAGCGAAGCGTAGCTTTAATCGACCAGCGCTCGCCGGATGTCGATACTGAAATACCAGCAGAGGACATCATTGGAACATACCAGACTGAAAATGGATTGGTTCAGAAGTATGTGCCAAATCCAAGTTACCGTCTCGTTACTTCGAGAGGTTGTTTTCAGCTAACGCCTTGGCTGAGGAAGTGCTTGTGGTCGCTTGTAGTACCGGCAAACTGTACGCAATAACGCCCACATAGCGACGTTGCCGAAGCGCAAGTGGTTCAAGCAGGAGAGTTGAGATCGGAACAAGTCCAGCCGCCAACATGCGTTCGTAGCCGACGACGGGTCTCAGATGACGCTGTCGGTTCCCCAACACTCGTTGGTCTGGAACGAGAGGATGGGAGCGTATACGAGCG
>LWRO01000042.1 GCA_001657325.1 Geitlerinema sp. BBD 1991-9
TCGGCGATTTCGATTTGAGCGAACCGCCCTCGGAAACGGCGGCGGAAGTCTCAGAAGAGTTAGATTTCGGCGATTTCGATTTGAGCGAACCGCCCTCGGAAACGGCGGCGGAAGCCTCGGAAGAGTTAGATTTCGGCGATTTCGATTTGAGCGAACCCTCCTCGGAAACGGCGGCGGAAGCCTCGGAAGAGTTAGATTTCGGCGATTTCGATTTGAGCGAACCCTCCTCGGAAACGGCGGCGGAGACGGCAGAAGAGTTAGATTTCGGCGATTTCGCGGAAACGGCGGCGGAGACGGCAGAAGAGTTAGATTTCGGCGATTTCGATTTGAGCGAACCCTCCTCGGAAACGGCGGCGGAAGCCTCGGAAGAGTTAGATCGATTTGCCTCAGAACCTACAGATGTCGAAGAACTGTCCTTAGACGATCTTCTCGGTGAAAACCTCGCAGTCAAGGAAGCCCAACCCGAGACGAGCGAAGAAGCCTTCGATCTCGACGCATTACTCGAAGATGCGGACGCAACGTTCGAGAGCGAACTCGAACCCCCCACATCCGAATTTCCCGAACTTGAAATTCTACTGAATTTAGAACCCCAGTTTCTCGGCAAAGACGTGTTCGATGCCCTTGAAGATTATCTCGATCGAACCGACATTTCTCCAGTTGAAGTGCTACCTAGCGAAATGTTCTCGCCAGCTCCACTGGATTTGCAAACTGAAGGGGCTGCCGAAGAAAGGGATCGAGGTGAATTTAGCGATCTCGAAGACCTCCTCAAAGAATTAGAGCCGTCAACTCCTGCACCCAGCACGTCGAAGTCCACTCGATCGACGACCAAGCGTTCGCGAACGGCCTTCGAGCAAACGATGCGGGTTCCCATCAAACAACTCGACAACCTCAGTAACCTCGTCGGGGAACTCGTCGTCAACCGAAACAGCCTCGAACAAGACCAAGAGCGCTTGCGGCAATTCCTAGACAATCTGTTGCACCAGGTCAGTCAACTGACCGAAGTGGGACAGCAGATGCAAGACTTGTACGAGCGGACGTTGCTAGAAATGGCGCTGTTAGCTAGCCGTCAGAACCGCAAGCTGATGGAGCGGCGCGGACATCAAGACTCTGAGCGCGATGATGGCGAGTACGATGCATTGGAAATGGATCGCTTTACGGCGTTCCACACCCATGCCCAAGACATTATCGAGTTAGTGGTACGGGTTCGCGAGTCGGCTTCCGACATCGAGTTTTTGGTGGACGAAAACGAGCAAATTACGCGGCAACTGCGTCAAATCACCAATCAGCTCCGCGAAGACTTGACACGTTCCCGCATGGTTCCGTTTGCTAACGCTGCCGATCGATTGCCGCGCGGCGTTCGCGATAACGCCATCAAGTTCGGCAAACAGGTCGATTTGCAAATCGAGGGGCGCGACACCCTGATCGATCGAATGATCCTCGAACACCTCTACGATCCTCTAACCCATCTCGTCAACAACGCCATCGCTCACGGGATCGAACCGTCTGAAGATCGAACGGTCAAAGGCAAATCTCCGACCGGAAAAATCACCGTTAGCAGTTTCCACCAGGGAAACCAAACGATCATCTCGATTGCTGATGACGGTGCGGGTATCGATGTCGATAAGGTCAAATCCAAAGCTTTACAAAAGGGATTAATCAAACCCGAACAGGCTCGATCGATGAGCGATCTCGAAGTTTACGACCTCCTGTTCCTACCGGGTTTGAGTACGCGAGATAAAGCCGATGACCTCGCCGGACGGGGTGTCGGTATGGACGTGGTGAAAACCAAGCTCAACGAAATTCGCGGTGTTGTCAATACAGACTCGACCCCAAACAAGGGAACGACCTTTACCATTCGCCTACCCCTGACACTGAGTATTTCCAAAGCTCTGTGTTGCATCAGCGATCACGCTCCCATTGCCTTCCCGATGGACGGGGTGGGTGAAGTTCTCGACAATCTGCCAACTAACCGAATTGTCAAAGAGCCAGACGGCCGGAGTTACGTCCAGTGGCGCGACCAGCAAGTGCCATATCAACCTCTCAGAGATTTATTTACCTATAACCGCATTTCCCGTCGATCGAAAATGTATGGTTCCAATGCAGAGGAAGATACGATTTCAGTGGTCGTTCTTCGATCGGGCGGGAGTTACCTCGCCATTTCCGTCGATCGAATTGTCGGCGAACAAGAAATCGTGATCAAACAGCTTGAAGGTCCGGCACCTAAACCCATGGGCATTACGGGGGCTACGGTGATGGGGGACGGGCGCATCGTCCCCATCGCCGATGTTCTCGAACTCATCGACCTGTCGATGGGTCGCGTCCGCCACGATCCCGGATCGACACTGTGGGACGACACGGCGACCGCAGTCGAAGAGACAGCAGCCGTTACTGAGAAGAGCGAACCGATGGTGCTGATCGTCGACGACTCGATTACCGTTCGAGAACTGCTATCGATGACGTTCAAAAAATCGGGCTACCGTGTCGAACAAGCTCGCGACGGACAGGAAGCTTGGGAAAAACTGCGCTCCGGCTTACCCTGCGAGTTGGTGTTCTGCGATATGGAAATGCCGCGGATGAACGGGATGGAATTGTTGGAAAAGATGCACAACGATTCGCAATTGCACGATCTTCCCATTGCCATGCTCACATCGCGAACCGCCGAGAAAATGAAGCGCAAGGCTGCTGAACTTGGGGCGCGAGGATACTTTACAAAGCCGTATTTAGAAGAAGTTCTCCTCGATGCAGCACAACGAATGCTCAGCGGGGAAGTCTTAATGGCAGCTCCAGCCGCTGAGACATCTCAGGACGCATAAGAAAGATTGCCTGGGAACTCAAAACCGTGCAAGTTACAGTCGCTTTCCACTTGCAGCGGAGCGGTTAGGCTTTGCTGGCTTTCGGTCTTCCCGGTGATTTCCTTTCTTCTAATAGCGCTTCTACTCCCCCCTCTCGATAGAGTTTCAACCAACGGTGTACGGTAGGTTCGCTCCGGTTCAACAGAACAGCTAAATAGCGAACCGTTTCAGCTGCTTGAATTTTCAGCAGATACAGGGCTTGGACTTTGGCAAATCCCGTGGCGCTCTCTTGTCGCTTGAGGAGTTGTTGCAAGGTCTTAACCGACTCTTGAATTTCGATTTTCGGTACTCCGGACATAACAATTAATACTGATTCCGTCTTAAGTTTATCAGAATTATAGTAAAAGTGGCGAGTATAGATTATTTTTCATCAATTGTGATATGCTTTATTCCTATACAGGCTGTGTTATCATCGTCTTACAAAAGATATTATACAATTACCTTCAAGGTTTGACGCGCCCTGGAGTGCAGATCGTCGATCTCGATCTTTCGTTCTAGCTATATCACTAGAACGCAAAAAAAAGACGAGGCTATCGGAAAGCCGGTTAAAAATCAGCGCTTTTAGACTTTTTCTGTCGCGAGATGAAACTTCCCTTCGGAGTATTCGGACAGAAGTTATTTGTTATCAATACGATTTTCAGCTCGTGGAAGCTCACACGCCGTTAAAAGTAATTTCTTGAAAGGGGCACGTTTTCCAAGTGCTGTGTCAGTAATGGTATTGAAAGGAAACGGTATTTAATCTTTAAGGTATCGAGCGTCACCGCCTCTCGATCGAACCGAATCTTTCTCTCAACACCTAACGGGGATAGGAGAAAGTTTGACTAGCTCAAACAATCTACAAATGGGTGCATCTCACTTTTGCGATCGGAACCCCACCCATCCTCCCCTGGCTAAGGGGAGGTGCCGAAGGTGGAGGGATCGTTCTACGAAAATTGAGATGCACCCCACTCACCAACCGATAAATAGGGCGATTCACTGGCAGTATTCGCTTTGGGCGTATCGATCGAGATCTGTAAAGCCGGACAGAATTCAAGGCCCGTCGTTCTGTTTTGCACGATTGCCCAAAATCCCATCGAGTCAAGAACCTTGGCTGTCAACACTTTATCTGAAAAAGAGATGTCAAAGCGCTTTGTTCGAGCGGATACTGTATCGGTTGCGATCTACACCATTAATTTTTTCCGCTGAGTGAGAGGATGAGTCGCCGCTAGACTGTGATCCTCTCGTTCCCGCGTTAAATGGGGATTGTAGCAGGGATCGTCATCAAGATACGTTTCCCAATGATGTTTCATGTAGTCAATTTCCTGCTTGAAGCGAATTTGTTTTTCGCGCGTGTTCTCCTGACCTCGACTCTTCGATTCGTAGTGATACAAGACAACATGAGGTAAGCAGATATTTCGATAACCTCGATCGAGCATTTTCAAACAGAAATCTACATCGTTAAACGCGATCGAAAGCTGTTCTTCAAACCCACCAATTTCCTCAAATACCGATCTCCGACACATCAAACAGGCTGCTGTCACCGCTGCGTAGTTGTTAATCGTCTGCAACTGGGCAAAATAACCGATCGAACCGTGAGGGAAATTCTTGTGACTGTGTCCTGCCACACCCCCGATACCCAAAACGACCCCAGCGTGTTGAATCGTATTGTCAGGATAAAGTAACGTCGCGCCCACCGCCCCGATCGAGGGACGTTGCGCCTGTTCCACCATGGCCTCCATCCAATCCGGCGTGATGACTTCCGTATCGTTATTGAGAAACAGCAGATAGTCGCCCTCAGTCCGAGAAACGGCGAAATTGTTGATTTTAGAATAATTAAACGGAATATCTAGCGTTTCGACGCGGAATCGCTGAGGTTGTCGCTGTCTCCACTTTTCAAACAGCGCGTGAGTTTGCGATTCCATACTTCCATTATCGAGAACGAGGACTTCGTAATCGGGATACGTGGTTTTCTCGAAAATCGAAGTCAAACAAGTATCGAGAACACTGGCGAGATCTTTAGTCGGGATAATAACGCTGACTTTCCCCGGCTGGCGAATTTGATAGCGCACGATCCAATGTCCGCTATCTGTCGGCTTGACAATTCCCGGTTCTCCTCGCCGTTGCAAACTTTCCGAGATCGCCTTCGCCGCCGCTTCCGCCGCATAGGTTTTACTTTCCAATCGACTCGCCGTCGATTGCGGGTGGCTGCGCCAGTGGTAGAGAATTTTGGCAATGTGGAAGATTCGATCGGTTTTTTCCGTCACGCGCAACACTAAATCGTAATCTTGTGCGCCTTCAAAGCCAACGCGAAATCCGTCGATTTCCGCAATGAGGCTGCGACGGTAAACCCCGAAATGACAGGTGTACATCCGCGAGAGAAACGAATCGGGACACCAATCTGGCTTGAAAAACGGATCGCGCAGTTGATTGTGTTCGTCGACTTTGTCCTCGTCAGAATACACCATATCCGCTTCGGGATGGCGGTTGAGGAGTTCGACGACTTCGTATAGCGCATCTGGCGTTATCAGATCGTCGTGATCCATCAACGCCACGAATTCCCCCGTCGCCAGTTCCAAAGCCGTATTCGAGGCGCGAGAAATATGGCCGTTTTCGCTGCGATAGACGACTTTTACGCGAGCGTCAAGGGTACTGTATTTGTCCAGCGTCGCGCGCACGTGAGGTAACGAAGACAAATCGTCTGCGATGCAGAGTTCCCAGTGGGGATAAACTTGAGCGAGAACCGACTCGATCGCCTGTTCCAAATAATCCGCAGGGGTATTGTAAACAGGCATGACGATGCTAATCGTCGGTTGAAATTCCAGTCGATCGATCTCTTTTGCCATTCGATCGAGATCCGACGGACGGGGATAGTTCGCCTGAAGCCACCACTGATACGGATCGTCAACGGGGATTGCAGGAATCGGCGCTGGCGCTTCGGGAAGCAGCGCTGTCGTCGGTGGCGTGTCTTGCGAACGTCCCAACATCTGTAACAGCGGCGTTTTAAACTTGAACCAAAGAACGCGCAACTTCCAGAATTTCGTATCCTCCATCGCCGCAATCGTTTCCTGGGCAGCGTTTTCCGCCTCCTGCGTTCGTTGAATTTCCTGATGTAGCTGTGCTTGTACGGCTTGACTTTCTGCCTGTACGACTTGAACTTGGTGTTGAGTCGCGATCAGTTCGGCTTGTAACTGTTCGTTTGCAGCCCGAGCGTTTTCCTTCGCCGTCTCGAATTCCTGTTGCGTCGCCTCCAGTTGTTGCAACGCCTCGAAGAGTTTTTCGTGGAGTTGGCGAACCTCGTCGCGCAAATCGTCTCGTTCGGCTTGCGTGCGTTCTAACTCCGCTTCCGTCGGGAACAGCCGAGATTGAAGTTGCTGGATTTCGAGGTTGGCGTGGTGCAGTTCCGACTGGAAATGTAGCGAGGCGGTGCGTTCGGTTTCTACCTCTGCTTTCAATCCCTCAATTTCCGCTTTAAGTTCCTCGACGCGAAGCCGTTCGGAGAGGAGTTCGCTGTCTTTTTTTGCGAAAATACTCGGAAAGTTCGTGACGTAGAGATCGAGATGTTTGGCGCACAAATAGTGCATCAGACGCTGGCGATGTTCGGGAATGTTGCAGCGACTGACCATCGAATCCCGTCGGAAGCGGTACTCGAACAGAACTTCTGAGACGTGGTGAAATTTCCATCCCCGCGCGGCTGCACTCAACCACAGATCCCAGTCTTCGTAACCTAGCTTGTCGGGAATGTCGGGATCGTAACCTCCGCAATCTTCCCATAGGGTTTTCCGCACGACGGCACAAGCGTCGATGTAGTTTCCGACAGCGAGGAGGTTGACATCGAAATCGGGAACCTTCCAAACGCCGGTTTTGTCGCCGATGTACTCGCAGTCGCCGTAAACGACACCGGCTTCAGGATTTCGATCGAAGTGTTCGATCGATCTCGTGATGTAATTCGGCTTAATTTTATTATCTGCGTCGAGGGGGAGAACGTAACGTCCTTTGGCTTGTCGAAATCCCGTATTTCTTGCTTCGGACAAGCCTCGGTTTCGATCGTGGTCGATAATGTGAAATCCTCGCCGTTTGAGGTAATCGAGAATTTTCAACGTCAGCGGATCGGTGGACGCATCGTTGACAATGAGAATTTCGTAAACTCGTTCTTGGCAACTTTGAACGCTGGCGATGGCTTCGAGGATGTATTCCCCTTGGTTGTAGCAGGGAATCACCACCGATACAGCAATGTTGTTGCTTCCCTCAGCTTCTCCAACATAGAAAGAAGACAGAGGCGACGAATCTTTCACCTGCGGTAACTTTACGGCAACAGAGAGCGGAAGAGCCGATGAAATCTCCGTTTCTTCCACGCTCCGATCGTTTCCCCCTGAAGGCAAGTCTGCCGATCGATCGAGTTCCAAACACCACATCCAATGACGAGATGCGCGAGTTCGGACGCTTTCTGCAAAGGGATGGTTCCAATCGAGGGTTTTGAAGAGATTGGAGTCGTAAATTTCAGCGATTTTTTCAGTGGTTAGGGGATCTTCGAGTTCTAAATTGAGCTTCGTTTGAAGAAATTTTCCGAAACGTTCGGGATGCGATAAAGCCGCGTTGGTGTGAACGAGCAGACACTGTTGGGGATGGCGTTTGTAAAAATCGAGAACGTGGCGGTTGTAATACGACCAAATCTGCAACGATCGATCGACTTTTTCATCGAACGCAGCCGAGTTGAGGCGATCGATCGAGTCCGCGACATCCCACGGATAGCGATAGACAAACAGGTACTTGGCATCGGGGAGTAACTCGTGCCAAAAATCGAGCATTAACGACGTTCTCGGATCTTTCCAACCCCAAAGTTTGCCATTTTGTTCGCGAGATTCGATCAGTTGTAACGCTCGTTCCTTAAATTGGTGAAAGCGAGATCGATCGAGACGTTCGCTGACTGTCCATCCCCAATCCGGCCAGCCTTCTTCATCTTCGACACAACACGATTGTAGGATCGATCGTTGAAATTCTAGAAATTCTTTATCTTCAAAATAACCGTAGCGATTTCGACGATCGGCTTCTAATAACTCATCGCCCAAATGGATACCAACCGATTGAATCAGGGATGCCATTAAAGACGTTCCCGATCGATGCATACCCGTGACAATGAGAGTGCGAGACATAGTGGAATTTACGATTGACGATTCGGGGAACTAGGGATTCTCTAACAGATCGGTTGTTTTCAATTCAATCGCGTCACTTTTCAGAGCGATAAACGTCGATCGATCGGCGTGTCCGAGGGCGCGGAGTCGATCGTACTTCGGAACGACAGGAACGTGACACTCGTAAACCGAGGAAAACCCGACTTCGCCCAATAAATCGTAAAGCGAAGCCCGTGTCAACCACGTACTTTCTTCATTATCGATCGATCCCCAAGCCGTGTGATCTTCGGTATAAGATTTTCCCGCGTACTCCCGACCTTGGTAAAGATACGTTTTTTCCGCCGTCGAACTGACGTGGGTGTCTAAAATTGCCAAGCGCGTACAAACTTCGGCAATATTTTCAGCAAAGCGAAAGACATCGGGGGCGTCGAGATGATAGAAAATTCCGATGCACAACACGACATCGAACGTCCCGTATTTCTGAGGACTTAAATTTCGCACGTCGTCACAGACAAACTCGATATTTTCGAGTTCTAACACCTCGCGGGCGAACTGTGCTTTGGCGAGGTTACTGTCTCGCCCTTCAATTCCGAGTACAGTTGCCCCCTGCATCGCCAGTTCCAAACCGTAAAGCCCTTCCAAACAGGCTAAATCCAACACGCGCAACGTCGAGAAATCTTTTCCGCAAAAATCTGCAACAACTTGCAAAAAACGATTTAATTTGACTTCCGCCCCCGACGGCGACGGTTCCATCGTGTAGCAATCTGGCGCGAGGCGGATATTGTGGTTCGTCCACGCTCCAAACTGTTCGATAATCGCTCGTTTTCGTTCGGCGATCGATTGAATATCCATCTACACCTATAAAGATTCGACTTTCGGTTCCACAGCAATTCGGTCAGATTCAACCGTGACGTGAGGATCGACGAGCAAATCGACAATCCCACTGGCGAAGGACGATCGATCGGGACGCACGCGAAACATGGCGATGTCGATGCCTCGGGCGAGATAAGTAAATTGGCCGTCCACTTCGCCGGAGACGCCAGCATTCAAAAAGTACGCGCCGGGATTGAGCAAACAGCGAAACCGAAATCGAACCGTCACGGTTGTATTCGGTTCGACACAGTGAATCGACTGATTGGAAGCAACAAACGACGCGCCGCCGAGTTCCAAACCGCTGATGGTTTTCACCAGCATTCCAAATCGTACCTTATGGGCTGTTTTATAAAAAGTGACGGTGTAACTGTAGACGTACTCGTGACGGGCGGTGAGGTGATTGACGAGCCGTCCGTCGAGGGTTTCGATGTGGGGATTGAGGATTTTTGCCCCTCGAGGAATGTAAGAAATGGTATTTTGGGGAACTAAGTTCGGATCGTAGAAATCGCCGTCGTCTTGGAATTCACTCGATCGAGCGTTCTTTTTCTCAGACGCTTCGAGTTCCGGGGGCGCGTTGCAAGTTTCGTCCGGCGTCACCTCGCGATCGGGGGTGTTGCGGATTTCCTCACGAAATTCCTCGTATCGATCGACTGGGGCGTAAATGAGTTTGTGGTATCGATCGATGACGAACTTCGGTTCGTGGGCGAGGAGGCCTTCCCCGCGATCGAGTAACAACGCTCGATCGCACAACTCCACGATCTTATCGGCACTGTGAGACACAAACAGCGTCGTTCCCCCTCGCGATTGCAACGCAGAGATTCTCGAAAAACATTTACGTTGAAACGCCTCGTCTCCCACCGCCAGCGCCTCGTCAACGACCAAAATATCGGGATCGACACTCGTCGCCACCGCAAACGCCAATCGAACGAACATCCCGCTCGAATACGTTTTCGCCGGTTGGTCGATAAAATCGCCAATATCAGCAAAGCCTGCGATATCGTCGAATCGTTCTTCGATTTGTTGCCGACTCAGCCCCAACAATTGCCCGTTAAAAAAGACGTTCTGTCGTCCCGTAAACTCGGGATTGAAACCGCTTCCGAGTTCGAGGAGAGCAGAAATTCGGCCGTTGACCTTCACCTCACCGCTCGTCGGCATCAACGTCCCCACGATAATTTGGAGTAGGGTACTTTTTCCCGAGCCGTTACGCCCCACAATCCCCAACGTTTGCCCCCTGGGAATTTCCAAACTCACATTTCGCAGCGCCCAAAATTCTTCGTATTTCTGGCGGCTTGGAAATAGCAACTCTTTCAGGCGATCGGTCGGGTGTCGGTATCGCCGAAAACACTTGGAGACGTTTTGAACGGAAATTGCGAGATCGTCCATTGCGTTAAAGTTCGAGAAAACATCCGTTCCGCTTCGGGATTCGATCGCCAACCCAGCGCGAATCACCAGAGGCGAGGAGAAACTGGGGCGCTAGAGAACGTCAGCAAACCCAGGTTTGAGTTTTCGGTAAGACCATAATCCTCCCCAAAAGACCAACACTGAGATCAGCGAGGCAACCGCCCATTCCCCACCGTGGCGAATCGTTCCGACGAGAATGAGATCGCGGTAGATTTCAGCAAACGCGGCAAGGGGATTGAGCCAGAATACCAGGCTTCTCAAGGATTCGGGAACACTTTCGATCGGATAGACGATCGGTGTCAAGTAAAACCACAAATTCAAAACAACAATAATCGTTTGAGGGATGTCTCGTAAAAAGACGGTCAATCCCGCCGCAAAGTATCCCAATCCCGCCGTCAGGAACAACTGCGGCATCCAAACCAACGGCATCAGCCACAGACTCGCGTGAAGGGTTTGCGTCGCTAACGCCACGAACGCGACTAAGACCATCCACCCCAGTGTACTTTCTACAAAAGCCGCCACCACAGGAACGAGAGGCAATAGGGAGAGCGGAAAGACAACTTTTTTAACTAAGTTCGGTTGTGTGACGACGGCGGAAGCGGCTTGAGAAAATCCGTTAGTGAACGCGAACCAGGGAAGCAAACCCGCAAACAGCCAAAGTCCGTAAGTCAAATTGCTGGCAGGAACCCCAGCCAAGCTGAGTTTGACCTTAAGAACGATCGAAAAAACGTAGGTATAAATTAGAAGTTGGGAGAGTTGGGTCAATACCGGCCATAAATTGCCCAACATCGATCCCTTGTAGCGCGATTCTAATTCCCGTTGAACGAGGGTTTTGAGCAGTTCGACTTTGAACAGCCAGGGATTTTTTAACCCACTCGCTTGGCAAATTCCCTCCGCTTTGAAGAGCGTTCCTTTTAAAATGCTACGCAATCGTCCGTTCCTCACCCACGATCGAAATTAGATCTTCTGAATCAACAGCCAGTGTACGACAGGGGAATGAATATAGATCTTTGGGAGGCAACATGGCGTTACCCGCGTTACGCACCCTACGCACGTTTGTCTGAGTTTCCTTGTTTGGTAAAAACATCATAACTCGCTCGCGGTAGTGGAGCGTAGCTCTCTCGCGTCCTACATCCGTTCGCCAACGCAACCTGTCACAGTTCTCACTCGATCGAGGGGCAATTGTGCCAGTCGAGTTGCAGGGTGTGGGTGTTTGAGATGCTCGATCGAACGGCATGACGGGCCAGTGGTGAGAGAAGTTGGCTCGCTCGCGCCGGGGGCAGGAAGTTCGATTGAAGGTGATACGGATGGCGTGAGTGCGTTCTCGAGGCTCGCTTGCCGGGGGGACGATTGGGAAAATTGAGGGATTAGGTGTTCGTTGCTGTGCTATTTGAAATCCATGGGTTCGCTTGCTTTGAGGATTTGCAGTAGGAATACTTCGATTAAAATTATTGAAGCAGAGGAATTTAAAGATGCTCGAATATTGAGTAAAAAGATTAAATTTTGAAGAGTTTGGCAAGAAAACGAATATCGATAAAACGTATGTTTTTTTGGTGTTTTTGCCGATTTTTTGCCAAAACAATTAAAAACGATCGAGGCATTGCACTCAAAAACTATCCAGCAGTATCTGGGGAATTTCCGACAAAACAATCACCTTGTTCTAGATACTATTACTAACAACTTCCACCGGTTGCCACTTTACAAAAAGTCATAAAATCTATATATTTAGTTCGCCTGTCGCTCGGATACGAGCTGGAATAGTGACTAGCATAACCTGAAGACTAAGGTATATTGATGGGGCGCGTTTCCATTCCCCATTACCCCAATTCATGAAACTCTCGAAACTTTATCAGGCGCTTCGTCGAATTGCGGGTTCGGCAGATGCGCCGAAAGATGATGCGCTGAAAGATACAGTCAAAGCCGCGCCTCTATCGGTTCCCCGGCTTGAAATCGGAACGACGGCGATCGATCGACCTCATGAAAGTGGGGTTTGGGAAACGTGTCAAATCGAAGCGTGTGGCCTATTGCGCGTTGTGGGATGGACACAGGCAATGTGGGCGGATTTTCAACCACCGCAAGCCTTCGCCAACGGTTCGCCGCTCACGCTGCTGAGTCGGTTTCGGACGTATCGCCCCGATTTAGTTCCCGTGACGAATTCGGCGTTTTCCGGTTGTGTGTTCGAGTTTGCACTTCCCTACGACACACCGATTTCAGAGAGCGCCATTGAGAGTCACGGTGTTCGAGTTTGGCATAGATTCGGGGAGTTAGTGTTTTCGCGTCCGGCTTACGATACGTTGTTAAGCTGCGATCGAGTCTTGCACCGGGAGCAGATTTACGGGGTCGGAATTCCGTCTTCTGTCACCTCCGGAGTGGTGCTGTCCCTGGTAGAACATTTACCCGCTCCAATTTTAGATTTTGGGTGTGGGATTGGGGCATTAGTGCGCGATCTTCGATCGAGAGATATGGAAGCTTATGGAATTGAGATCGATCGACCCGCCATCGCTAACGGTATTTTTCCCGAAGTCAAAGATGCCATCAAGCTCTACGATGGCAGTTTTCCGCTCCCCTATGAGGACGAATCTTTCGCCAGTGTCGTAAGTATTGAAGTTCTCGAACACGTTAGCGATCCGGACAAGGTCTTATCAGAACTCGCTCGGATCGCTCGCGATCGAGCTGTGTTTACAGTTCCTAATATCAACGCTATTCCACTCTGTTTTCCCCATCAAGTCGTTCCTTGGCACTTGCTCGAAGCCACACATTTTAATTTCTTCACACAAGCGAGTTTGTACAAAATTCTATCTCAATACTTTTCTCGGGTTGAATTCATGCAAATTCACCCGGTCACTGTGAATGGGACGCTATTTTTTATAAGCTTGGCAGCTATTTGCGAGAAATAACAAGGGTCTGTTGGAGTTAGTGAGATCGGGCAGAGTTTATGAAATTCCGAAACCATTGGCGTCGGGGCGAACGGACGTTCGCCCCGACAAGAGTCTTGGTCTCATAAGCAATCAAATTACACCGCAATTCCAACAGACTCAATCACAATCAAAAATCAATAGGATTTTGTTTTTTTAATGCGCCAGATCGAGCTAAAGCAAAAAAATAGATTTCACAAATATCTAAAATTAAATATTTAGAATTATCACAAAACAATTCGATCGACAATTAAAATTCTGTTAATGTTGAAGAGGTCGATAAAAATTATAGAAACCTGAAATGATGGATGTCGGGACGAAGTTTCCGACCTGTGGGCATAATAATTTGTGGCAAACTGATACTAATCTTTCAGCCCAACCTGAACCAGCAACTCGATCTTTAGCTTCGATCGATTCAGTTTAACGTTCGTGTCTTCTCCATGGCGATTATCTCCTCTCACCAACCCTCTCCCACACCGGAACCCCAGCCTAGAAACGAACTTCTCACCCCAGAAAAAACGTCAGAAGAACAAGCCACCGTACAACCGGACGAAACCCTGCGCCCGCAACGACTGGCGGACTATATCGGACAGCGCGAATTAAAGGAAGTCCTCGAAATTGCCATGTTGGCGGCGCAGTCTCGGGGAGAAGCCCTCGACCACCTGTTGCTGTACGGGCCGCCGGGGTTGGGAAAAACGACAATGGCGCTGATTTTAGCGTCGGAGATGGGCGTCGATTGCAAAATCACCACCGCTCCATCCCTAGAACGGCCGCGAGATATCGTGGGGTTGTTGGTGAGCTTGAAACCGGGAGACGTCCTGTTTATCGACGAAATTCACCGCCTCAGTCCCATGGCTGAGGAATTGCTCTATCCGGCGATGGAAGATTTTCGCGTCGATATCACGATCGGGAAAGGAAAAACTGCTCGCACTCGAAGTTTGGCGTTACAACCGTTTACCTTGGTGGGAGCGACAACGCGAGTCGGGGCGCTAACGTCACCGTTGCGCGATCGATTTGGTTTGGTGCAGCGGTTGCGGTTTTACGAACCGGAGGAATTGACGCTCATCGTCGAACGGACAGCGCAATTGTTGAAGACGCCGCTGACGGACGAAGGATCGATCGAAATTGCGCTTCGATCTCGCGGAACCCCGAGAATCGCCAACCGCCTGCTCAAACGAGTGCGGGATTACGCCCAGGTGAAAGCCGAGGGAACGGTGACGGGAGCAGTCGCTCGCTTGGCGCTCGAGTTGTTTAATGTCGATCCGATGGGGTTAGATTGGACCGATCGACGGTTGTTAACGGTCGCCATCGAGCAGTTTGGTGGCGGCCCGGTGGGATTGGAAACCCTCGCCGCAGCGACGGGGGAAGACCCACAAACCATTGAGGAAGTCTACGAACCCTATTTGATGCAGATCGGTTATTTAGCCCGTACCCCTCGCGGTCGTGTCGCCACGCCTGCAGCTTGGAAGCACCTGGGTTACGATCCACCAGACCGACAACTTTCGCTGTTTTAACCGAAACGATCGAACAGACCTTCAATAGCGTCTATCGATCGACGAACTGACTCGCCATCCGCAACACGTCACCCATATCGACATCGCCATCGCCGTCTGAATCGAGGAAACCGGAGAGTACTGGATTGGCTTCGGTTTCAGAATTTGGGTTGCTCGCTCCCGTTTTCAGAAAGTTCAAGACCAAAGGAACCAATACGGGAAGCAACGCTCTAATAGTATCGGCGTTAACGCCCGTTTGACCCGCCGTTTGTTCGACCACGCGATCTTGCTGCTGTGGCGAAAAGAGAGACTGTACCGCTTGCCGGTTGGCATCCGTTCCCGCAAACTGATTGACGAGTGCTTGAACGGCACTTTCTCCCTCCTGGCCGCGCTTCTCTCGGAGGGTCGATCGAACTTGTTGTCCGATCGCCGACATCAAAACTTGCGTCGTGGCGGGATCGAGGCCTTCTCGGTCGCTGCTGTTTTGGAAGGTATTCACGATACTTCCAAGCTGGCTGGCACTTGCTTGGAGGTTGGGATCGTTGATGGCATTTGCGATTCGATCGAAGAGTCCCATTTTGAAGGTTCCAAATCCTGTTTGTTCCCGTTGTACCACGTCGCCGGATTCGATCTCCTGACCTGCGGAATCTTTTTCGATCTCGATCGCGTTAGCCGTGCAAAATAATTTCAAGCGATCGATACGACAGAACTCACACTTGCCACCGAGATCGATCGAAAAGCAATCGATGGTACACTAGCTCGGGACTCGATCGTTCAAACTCGTTATCAGACAAGTCATGGGTTACATGGCTTTGTCTTTGTGAGGAAAATCATGGCGTTTCTCGGATTAATTTTACTAACTGTTGTCCTCAATACGGCCGGACAAATTTTTTTAAAGCTGGGATCCGATCGGGGAATTCCCAACTTGTACTTGCTCGGTGGAATTGGGCTATATGGTTTGAGTACGATCGTGTACGTCGCAGTTTTGAGTAAAGCGAATTTATCGATCGCTTATCCGACGGTTATCGGCTTGACGATCGTCGCAACGACCTTAGCCGGGACGATCTGGTTGAGTGAAAAAATGTCTCCCGTCGGCTGGATTGGCGTTGGATTGCTAATTGTTGGGGTTTCTGCTATCTCAGTTGGCAAACTTTGGAGTTAGATCTCGATGTTAGAAAATCTGCGTGTTTGAAATCGATCGAGTGCGAGATCGATCGAGGTGTCAATGTTCGCGATATCGGAGATCTGAACGATACCGTTTTAACCGTTAGCCGAACAGCACGAAAAAAGTATCCCTCCGATGTTTTGCAGTCGGGTCTAGGTAGAATTAAAAAGCACGCGAACCCAGAACAGACGTTCGCACCGACTCCACGACTGCCTTAAAATGCCCCTGTCCCGACTCCTCACGCTCGTTATCGGCTTAGTCGTCATCCTTGCCATGTCGATCTGGCTGGTCACGTCTTTGGGGTGGCTGTACAGTCAGGTTACGTGGTCGGCAAATCCCTTTTTAGCCAATCTTTTACTCTTACTCCTCATTGGTTTAGTGGGGTTAATTATCGGCGCGTTTATCTACTATTTGCGCCTGTTGTGGAATCCCCAACCTTCGCGGCGGCGGCGCGCTCGTCCCGTTAAAATTCCTGAAACCAAAAGCGAAGCCGCTTCAGAATATCTGAGTGCTGTTCGCCAGCAAGTGCAGTCAATTCAAGACGAAGTATCGCGAAAGGCACTGCTGAGTCGATCGAAAGAAATCGAAGCCACGATGTCGCGGGGTGATTTGCAAATCGTGGTGTTTGGAACGGGTTCGGCAGGTAAAACCTCTGCCATTAACGCTTTGTTAGGGCGTATGGTGGGGCAAGTCAGTGCGCCGATGGGAACGACAGAGGAAGGCGAAATCTATCCGCTACGTTTAAAAGGACTCGATCGAACCATTCTCATTACGGATACACCGGGCATTTTAGAAGCGGGAACGGAAGGAATTCAACGGGGACAAATCGCGCGACAGTGGGCGACGGAAGCCGATTTGTTGCTGTTCGTCGTGGATAACGATTTGCGTCAGTCAGAATTCGAGCCGTTGCAGGTGTTGGCAGAAATTGGCAAACGATCGATCGTCGCGTTCAACAAAACCGATTTGTATACAGAGTCCGATCGAGAAACGATCTTAGCCCGACTTCGATCGAAACTCCGCCGTTTCGTCCCGCCGAGCGATATCGTTCCCATTTCCGCCAATCCTCCCGTCGTTCGCCTACAAACCGGGGAAGTCTTTCAACCCAACCCCGATATCATGCCCTTAATTCGTCGCATCGTTGCCGTACTGCGAGCGGAAGGGGAAGATCTCGTCGCCGATAACATTTTGCTGCAATCCCAACGACTCGGCGACGAAGCCCGACGACTCATCGACGCGCAACGGCGCAGACAAGCGGTGAAAGTGGTCGATCGATATCAGTGGATCGGTGCGGGGGCTATCGCCGTTACCCCCTTACCCGGTGTCGATTTACTCGCGACTGCCGCCGTCAACGCCCAAATGGTCGTCGAAATCGGCAAAATCTACGGTTGTGAGTTGAATTTGGAGCGGGGGCGGGAACTGGCCCTGTCTCTGGGGAAAACACTAGCCAGTTTGGGCGTTGTGAAAGGGGTGATGCAATTGGTGGCAACGGCGTTACAGTTCCATGTGGGAACGATTGTCGTTGGAAAAGCAATTCAGGGGATTAGTGCTGCGTATCTAACGCGCATTGCGGGGAAAAGTTTTATTGAATATTTCCGCCACGATCGAGATTGGGGCGATGGTGGAATGTCGGAAGTCATCCAGCGTCAGTTTCAGCTCACGCGAAAAGAGGAGTTCGTGAAAGCCTTCGTGAAAGACGCGATCGCGCGCGTGGTGGAACCGCTGAAGCTGTTTGATGAGAACGACGCAGAAGACGTTTCGATCGAAGACGAAGCCGGATCGATCGTCGTCCCCGAAGCCGCGCCTCGATCGCGAAGCGGTGCGGACGCTCCATCGATACCCCGTCGTTACGACCCCGTGGAATACGAGTTTGAGGAAGACGTGAACGACTGGGAAGTTTCCTCAGCGCCACCTCGAGACGACTGGTAAGTTCAATTAAACAGCAACGCAACACCCACCACAGCAGCCAACGCCCCCAATACCGCTCGTATCCCAATTTTCTCACCGGCCCGGGCGGCAATTGGCAACACGAACAGGGGACTCGTCGCGCTGAGGGTTTGCGAGATGCCCGCTGGGGCAAATTTTAACGAGGTTTGTTGCAGCCAAATGGCCAGATAAGTTCCCACAAACGCGGCCAAGCCTAATGCTCCCCACAGTCGTGCTGAGGGAACGGGTTTCCAGGGCGTTTGTCGCGCTGCAGGAAGTATCCACATCCACAACAGAATCACGACTAAACCCGAGACGAGTCGCACGAACGCAGCACTCAAGGGACTGGCAACCGTGTCAGCTAAAGCAGCCCGCGACAGCACGGCACCTCCCGCTTGACAAAACGCTGACACGAAACCCCAAAGTAGGCCTTCTCCGATTTGCTGGCGCTCTGTTGGTATTTCGCTAACACGATCGCTAATCACCCAAGCTACACCCAGCAAAATCAGCGCGATTCCTATCCAAGCTCGTCCGGCGAGGCTTTCACTGAGAAACGCCACGGCTAAAACGGCAGCTAAGGGGGGTGCGAGGGTTTGGACGAGTAAGGTGCGGCGGGGGCCTAAGCGGTTGAGGGTGTTGAAAAACGCAGTGTCTCCTAAACCGATACCGATGATGCCGCTCATCGACAGGAGGAACAACGATCGAGCGGGAATTTCTGGAATCCATGTTCCTTGAAGCCAGAAGGTGATGACGATGCCGGAAATCGATATCACGCCTTTGATGAAATTGAGTTGCAACGGCGGCATTTGCGGGCCGATGCGACCGTAGATGACGGATGATAGCGTCCAACAGAAGGCGGCAGATAGGGCGGCGATTTCGCCTCGATAATCGGTAATCCAACTCAACACGTCGGGCTTCGATCGAACGCAACGTTTTTTAGGGTAGCGAAATTTGGCAAACGGTGAAATTTTATGGTGTTTGTGAGAGAGTTGTTGTGTCAAAGTTCACCCATTTCGATCTCATCGTTTTTGGAAAATCGATTTTTACTCACACCATCCCCAGCAAGCTATCGGAGTGATTAATTTTCGATCGATCGAAAATTAATCGTGGCACTTGAAGACAAAATTGAATTGTCGGTCACGATCGAGCTTTAAAATAAAAGTAGGACGGCAATCTCAAATATCTGTTAGAATGTAAAGAGTGACATCGATCGATACAAAACTTAAACTCGATCGAGTCCACCAACCATCAAATGTTTGGATTGATGAAGATTATTCTGACAAACAACGACACGCTGTCCGACTTCTGGCTCGAATAAGCGCCACACCCGAAATTCTTGCAAGCGACCGAAAGACGTTAGCGATTCTTAAATTAAGTTTGACTTAATTTAATCTTAACAAACAGTCATAACCTTTGAATATAAAGGGTTTTGGCGATCTTTAAAGTTGTGAAAGTGCATCCTGTGTCAGAACGACCAAAAAATCCAGTCGCGATCTCAGAAATAAAGTTAGGTCTTCGATAAGTTCATTTTGTAGCATTGCCCAGCTGCGAACCGAATCACAACTTACGAGATCGACAGTCTAGATTTTTGGGAGCTAGGTTGAATTTCCCAAATCTAGCGTTTACAAAACTGATTTTAACAGTAAGTCTAGCCCCTGAATGGGATGCACTACAACAAGGACAGATCCTCAGTAAAACGTTTTTCGGATAAAGCGCTCGAGGATTTCAACTAACGAATTTAGAAAGAGAGATGAACATTTCCAGACTTGCAAGCAACGAAAGTTCTCGTTCTGATTCTGGCTTCACACTCACCGAACTGCTCGTAACGATCGTTATCATTGGCATTCTGGCTTCAATCACCTTGCCTTCTATGATGAAATGGGTCTCAAAAGCGAAAGAAGCCGAATCGGTTCAAAATATTGGAGCGGTAACGCGCGCCCAACTCGCACGCCGTCACGAATATTCCACGTTTACCGATAGCTTAGAAGTACTCGAAGTGGGACTTTCGAGCGAAACGTCGTACTACACCTATCAGATAACGATCGACGATCCCAATCGTGCTGTGACCCATCAAGCGCTGCCCAAACTGCCCGAACTGCGAGCTGCTATCGGTGCAATCAGCGTTTCAAACGGTGTCGCCTCAATGCAACTGTGTCAAGCTGAAGAACCCGTCATATCCAGCGGCGTAACTGGCGCAGAATCAGCGGTGTTTTCTCCAGGGAATCCTCCTGAATGTCCCCCTGGATATCAACCGTTGTAAGTTCGCTCTGCGGATGGGGAAATCGGGAGCAAGTTCGATTCTCGATTTTCCCAACCCAGCAGCGCGAAAAAACGACCCACACTTGCGGATTGGCCCGTTGAAACCATGTCTGCTCTCGCTTTACCGCCTCGTCCGGGTGCTAACAAACGATCTCGATCGCGTCGATCGCGCACAGCTGCCCTCCCCATTCTCAAGCGATTGGTGACTCGAGCTTTGCAATATCGCACGAGCGACATTCACCTCGAACCCTGTCCCGAGGGCTTGCGCGTCCGCTATCGCATCGATGGCATCCTGCGTCACGTCGAAACCCTACCGTCCGAACTCCGCCAACGTGCAATCGTGGCACTCAAAGCCGTCTCGAATCTCGACATTACCGAACACCGACGGCCGCAAGACGGTCGTATTGGTGGTTCAGAGGGTCGATCGTTATTGCACAACCTCGATTTGCGCGTGAGCACTTTACCGTGTTTGGGGGGTGAAAAAGCAGTGATTCGCCTGCTTCCGCGCAATAATCCCTTTTCCAGTCTCGATACCTTAGGATTTCCCGATCGATCCCTTCAAATATACCGACGCTGGCTCCGACAACCCCAAGGTCTAATCGTAATTGCCGGGCCCACAGGCTCTGGGAAAAGCAGTACGCTGTACACCAGCTTGCAAAGTCTCCCCACCCATGAAGTCAACGTCGTCACGATCGAAGATCCCATCGAATACGTTTCGCCGAACATGACCCAAATGCAGGTCAATCCTCAAATCGGCGTGACGTTTGCCTCGGGTTTACGATCGATCTTGCGTCAAGACCCCGATATCATCATGGTGGGAGAGGTACGAGATCGAGAAACGGCACAAATCGTCGTGCAAGCAGCACTGACCGGCCACCTAGTTTTCACGACGGTTCACACCCGCGATACTGTTTCTGCGATCTCCCGCTTGATGGAACTCGGGGCAGATGTTGGCTTACTCGGAGACTTGCTTCTCGGTGTCGTTTCTCAGCGTCTCGTGCGTCGCGTTTGTCCCCATTGTGCGACTTTTTCACCCCCCACTGATGCTGATTTGCAAGAGCTGGAGTTACCCCGAGACGGTGTAAATCCCGAAGCTTGGCGCAGGGGGCGAGGTTGTCCGAAATGTTTTGAATCGGGTTATTTGGGACGAGAAGCGTTGGTAGAACTGTTAGATTTCGATCGCGATCTCAGAGGAATGGTGCGCCGTGGCGATGTCGATGGACTGCGTTGTCACTTAGACGATACTGAGTTTTATTCGTTCGATCGAGCAGCCCTCGACAAACTGACTCAAGGCGTTACGACATTACCAGAAATTCGGCGCGTGCTCCCTCGCCTTTCTGACACTTGACAATGTCTAACCTTTCTTACTTACTTCAGATCGATAGAAAGGGAGGGGTCTGTTGGAGTTAGTGCGATCGCGAAGCGTCTCGGAACGAGAATCGCGCAGAGTTGATGAAATTCCGAAACCGAACGAATTTACGATTTACGATTTGTGGCAGACGATCGAGATCGATCGATCAACTTCGTCGCGATCGTCACTTTGGCTTCTAATACCTCGGGGGATGGAGGTGACTCTTTAACACTGTGAAGAATATCCATCGCCATCCCCACATCGTTAATTCGCTCCAACGCTTCTGAATAACGCACCGCTTGCTGATTCGTCATGCGATAAATAATCATAAACGTTGCACCGATAAAATTCGTGATAATTCCTGCGATGACACCAATAAATCCGACTGAGTTTCGATCGATCTTCCGAACGTCATCTAGGGTTTTAGAGAGATCGATCGTTGTTTCGGGAGGTGTCGTTGTCGTGGGGGCTTCACTCGTGGGAATTCCTGACGGTGAAATGGAAACACTTCTTTGAGACGACGTCGATTGAGTTCCTACATCTTGGAGTAGCCCCAATCCCAAAGAGAGGAGAATGACTACAAAACTGAGTACCATCACAGTGACGCTCACATGAAAGATGATTTGACTTTCGCTGAGATTGCGTTGGTAGTATTTTTCTAAATTGGCGTTTGCAATATTCCAAGTATAGTTTTTAACTTTTTTTTGAGCTTCTTCAAATCTATCTTCTGCTTTTTTAATCCGTTGATTTTGTTCGTGCGTCCAGCGTTCGATCGGGAAATACGACAAACCAACTGCCAAATCGATCGCGATTAAGATCGAGCAAAATATAAAAAATGCCTGAATCGAAGTCAAACGATTTTCTGCTTCGTCTAATTGCTTGCGATCGTCCTGTGAACTTTCCTCCAATCGGTCTGAATTTAAGTGTTTGACGAATAGATTGACGTAGTCAGCTGTCGGCTTTTCCCAAATTTCATTAGGAAATTCTGGCAAAATCTCTTTCACGACACTGCGATTGTTTTTTAAAAAAGTCACCAGGATTGGAAATGTTTCATTGCGAATATCATATTGAATATTTTGGAAATTACTCAATTCAGACTCAATATTTTTTCGCTGTGGATCGTCCGCATCAAGCTTTTCTAATTCTCGTTGTTTTTCCTGAATGTGATACCCGGCAATTTGCCAATCTTTCCAACCGTGATGGAGGGCAAGCATTTTTTGCTGAACTTCCATACGATTCGTCAGCGTTTTGCGCTCGGTTTCAATTCCCGGTCGTAGATAACCGCAGATAAAGATGCCCGCACCTGATGCTAAAAAAACAATCGACCAAATCGTCCAAAACCATGAATTTAAAGCCTTGTCTTTCACTTCACTATCTCCATTCACGAAGCAATTATGTTTATAAATTATTACTTGAAATAAAAACGTGTATATCTTTTCTAGAAAATAATATGAAACGGTTTGAGTTTTTGAGGAATCTTAAAATAGTCAAAATTATTCCGGTGCTTGACCTCGATTCTTAGACTTCAACCAACATTTTGATTTGAATTTTAACGTCGGGAAAGGCAATCGGTGAAACTTCACCTTCAGTCAACGTCATTTTTGAACCGTACTCTCCATCTCGAGGATTCTGAAAAATGATGAGTTCTCGGCGTTGTAGGTTGACCAACCAATACTCAAAAATTTCGACTTCAGCATAGAGGCGACATTTAACTATTGAATCTTTTTCAAGACTTGAATTTGCGTATTCAATCAGCCAGAAAATATTTTCAGGGTAAGGATGATGGCTGAGATATTCTCGTCCGAGGCGTTGGACGATGGCGAGATCGGGTTCGGGTTCAGAATGATTCGGAAGTGTGATGGGTTTCGCTTGACGAACGAACGCTCGATTTTCGAGTAAACGTGTGAGATAGTCACCAGCTTCTGCGCTGAAGTAAGCATGAGGCTCACCTTCTGGGGACCTTTCAACAATTTCTCCATATGGCAATTCGACGTGTCGATCGTCGAGTAAACCGATCTCAACCATCCGATGATAGTCATCGAGCGTCCATTTTGCGATCGAGAGGGTTGTCATGACACCAGGCCCGCTTCAACCAACTATTTCCAAGATAACAGTTCGACGTTGTCAGAGAATCGATAGGACTCCGTCCCACTTCGCGAAGCCCAAAAAATTCCCCTCTCCTCGTCGGAGAAGGGATAGAAGGTCGTTTTTCCAGGTTTAGTACATTGGAACTGACGAATCGATCTCTTGACTCCAGGCGTTAATCCCGCCTTTGAGGTTCGTTCCATCAATCCCCGATTCTTTCAAAATCGATAACGCTCTCGCCGAACGTCCGCCCATTTTGCAATGAGCAATTAACTGACGACCGTTTGCCATTGCTTTAATTTTCTCAACACCTCGACCGTTTTCGATCTCAGAGAGTGGAATTAAAGTCGCGCCGTCAATTTTAGCGATTTCGTACTCGTTCGGATTGCGGACGTCTACCAAAACAAAATCGTCCACACCGCGATCGATTAACTGCTTGAGTTCCGAAACCGTCATTTCAGACAGATATTTTCGCTGCTGTTCCTCCTGAGCTTTCGCTTGAGGAATTCCGCAAAACTGTTCGTAATCGATTAACTTTTCAATGACCGGACGCTCGGGATTCGGGCGCAATTTCAACTCCCGGAATGTCATATCGAGCGAATTGTATAGCAGTAAACGACCGTTGAGTGTCGTTCCTCGTCCTAAAACAATTTTGATCGTTTCCGTGGCTTGAATGACACCAATAATGCCAGGAAGAATTCCCAACACGCCACCTTCAGCACAAGACGGAACCATCCCCGGCGGTGGGGGTTCGGGATACAAATCGCGATAGTTGGGGCCGCCTTCGTAGTTAAAGACTGTCGCTTGACCTTCAAAGCGGAAAATCGACCCGTAGACGTTTGGCTTGTTCAGCAAAACGCAAGCGTCGTTGACGAGATAGCGTGTCGGGAAGTTATCCGTGCCATCTACGACGATATCGTAAGGTTCGATAATTTTAAGGGCGTTTTCTGAAGACAGCCGCGTTTCGTACAGGTGAACTTCACAGGCGGGATTAATTTCGTGAATCCGATGTTTCGCCGATTCGATTTTCGGCTTGCTAACCCAGGACGTTCCGTGAATGACTTGACGTTGAAGGTTCGATCGATCGACCACGTCAAAATCAACAATTCCGAGTGTTCCGATGCCAGCAGCAGCGAGGTACAGCAAGAGCGGCGAACCGAGTCCTCCCGTGCCGATGCACAACACTTTAGCCGCTTTGAGGCGCTTTTGTCCTTCTAATCCTACTTCGGGCAGGATAAGGTGACGCGAGTAACGTTCGTACTCTTCTGGGGTGAGTTGGATTTGCTCTAGGTTTGGGTTGAGCATGGCAGTCTATTTAGAGGCGTAGGTGAGAAATCGCGACCCACGATCGAGCCGTGACGAGATGTCTCAAATTGATGTCTCAAGTTAATATCCTAGCGAAAGGTTTTACAGGCGGTACGATCCCTCATCAGTTTTACGTCTGGGGAGTTGTATCGAGATCGCCGATTTCGATTTCGCCAGCGTTGCGAAGCACTATCGATTCCGGTTGAAATTGGTGGTTTTCGTCGAGTTGCCAAGACCGACACTCGATCGACTGTCCCTCGCAAACGGAAATAATAAGATAAGAATAGTGCGACCAAGCCCAAGCTCGATCGACATCTGAGGGAACGGCGGGGTGGTCGGGGTGTGAGTGGTAAATCCCGAGAATTTGCCAACCTCGATCTCGACTGGTTTTCTGAGCGGCTAACATCACCTCTGGGGCGATCGTATAGCGGCGTTCGGCCGTCTCAAGATTGGCATCGGCGTTAAACTCGATCGCAGTTTCGTCGTTCCAGGCGTTTTCCGTTTCCCAAATTTCGAGGATTTGCTTATCTTCTCCTACCGTGCAACCGAGCATTAACCCACAGCACTCGTTGGGATAAACCCGTTCGGCGTGAGCTTCAATTTGCTGGAGATGTTGAGCGTGCAGATACAGCACAATGTCGATAAGAGATCGAGTAACGTCAGAGTTAATAGCCGAACAAAGCGTTCCAAGTATCCGGGCCGACGACACCATCGACCTCAAGTCCATAATTGTACTGAGCCGCTCCGACTGCGTCAGCTGTGTCCGAGCCGAAAACGCCATCGATCGAACCTTGGTAAAAGCCCAAATCTTGTAAAAGCAGTTGCAGTTCCACCACGGCCGATCCTTCCATTCCCTCGTAAAGTACTGGGAGTTCTACCGTTGAAGCAACTGCGGGTTGGGGTGCTACAACCGTTGGTGTAGCCGTATAAGGCATTGGTGTCGGAACAGCGGTGGTCGCCGTTGGTGTCGGACAAACGCAGGTGGTACCACTGCTATAGACCGGTGTGGCGAGTCCGCCGGCTTGCATGGGGGGAAAGAGGCGGTTCCAAGTATCGATGCCAGCGATACCGTCAGCGGAAAGTCCCGTGGCTTGCTGGAACTGAGCCACTGCCGTTGCCGTTTCTTCATCGTAAACGCCATCGACCGCGCCAGCATAATAGCCCATGAGTTTGAGAACCCCTTGCAGTTCCAACGCCGCTGGACTTTGACTCCCGACGCGCAACGTCGGACGTAGCGTATTGGCGTTCGGCAGCGTTTGGGCAAGTTTTGGGTTTTCCTCGAGGGTTTGAGGAACAGCACGAACGGCATCGATCGATCCCACTACGATCCCGATCGAAATGGCGAAACTACCTGCACCCAGGCAGGTTTTCGAGACCCGTTTCCACATCGCGCTCAACTCCCAACAAATCCATCGCGCTTTAATTTTGACACAGGATTTGTCGGATATCTCAACCGTTCGATCGAACGGTTCGATCGAACGACACCCCACTTTGCGCACGAAGGTTCTGTGTTAAAGTCGTAACTATCGAAATTCTTATCAATACTGGATTTCGCACGCGGTCGAGTTGAGGCGTACATCGAAACGGTGACATATAAAGTCGGTTTACTGGGATTAGGCACGGTTGGCACGGGAACGGCGAAAATTTTGACCGCTCCAGAGGGTCGCCATCCCCTGTTACGGGAGTTAGAGATCGCGAAAGTCGGGGTGAGATCGATCGAAAAACCCCGTGCGATTCAATTCCCGCCGTCTGTCCTGACGACTGATTTCGATGCAATCGTCACCGATCCTGAAATCGATATCGTTGTTGAATTGATTGGCGGTGTCGAACCCGCTCGATCGTGGATTCTCAAAGCAATCGACCACGGAAAGCACATCGTCACGGCTAACAAAGCGGTCATTTCTCGCCACGGAGACGAAATTTTCGCCGCCGCTAACGATAAAGGCGTATACGTGATGTTAGAAGCGGCCGTTGGTGGTGGAATTCCCGTTATCCAACCCCTCAAACAAGCCCTCGGCGTAAACCGTATCAAGCGCGTGACGGGGATCGTCAACGGAACGACGAACTACATCCTGACGCGGATGAAAAACGAGGGGGCTGATTTCGACGGCGTTCTCGCCGACGCACAGCAACTCGGTTATGCGGAAGCAGACCCCACCGCCGATGTCGATGGGTTGGACGCAGCGGATAAGATTGCCATTTTGGCCTCGATCGCGTTTGGTGGACGGATTAAGCTTGAAGAAGTGTTCTGCGAAGGCATCCGCAACGTCACCGCCACGGATATCGCCTACGCCGAGAAATTGGATTTCGTCATTAAATTATTGGCGATCGCCCAGGAAGACGTACCGGAAGACCCCAGTACGAACACGCCACAACAGTTGGCGTTGAAAGTTCACCCGACGCTGTTACCGAAATCCCATCCGTTAGCCAGTATCGATGGGGTATTCAACGCGGTTTTAGTCGAAGGTGAGCCACTCGGACAGGTGATGTTCTTTGGACCGGGTGCTGGGGAAGGCGCAACCGCCAGTGCAGTGGTGTCGGACATCTTGAATATCGCAGCGATCTTGCAAACTGAGACTGAACCGATTCCCCATCCGTTGCTCAGTTGCACGCATCAACATTATTGTTCGATCGTGCCGATGGAAAATTCAGTCAGTCGGTTTTACGCACGGGTGTTAACGGAAGATTCCCCCGGTGTCATTGGAAGTTTGGGAACCTGTTTCGGCGATCGAGGCGTGAGTTTGGAATCTGTCGTGCAAACTGGCGTTCGCGATAATTTAGCGGAAATCGTATTGGTGACGCATCACGTTCGGGAAGGTAATTTCCGTGCAGCACTCGACGATATTTCTAATTTAGAAGCCGTGGCGAAAATCCCGAGCGTGATTCGCGTTTGGTAGGACGTCAAGTCGATCGATCGTTCTCTAAACGATGTAGATCGGGCTTTCAGCCGCTCGAACTAGCCGAGAAAGATGCTCGTGCTACAAAGTTCGATGTTCGATCGAGTCGGTTATGCTAACGGTGTCGAGATCGATCGAGGAACATGGCGCGAGTTCGCCTGAATCCCCGTAGAGTCCTAGCATGTAAGGATTCTACGGGGACAATTTTATTCGGTGATTTGAGAAGTGGATTCCGCATCACATCTCGTCCCACAGATAGAACAGACAGGTTTGATTTACCTGGCCCTCCAAGGGTGACTCAGCCATGTTGACGATGATGGAACGATATCCGAGTCCCCGAGATTGGGCGGCGTTTACCTCGATCGGCGACGTGGATTGAAATCGATTTTGATGAATTTGCGAAAACTCTCTCCCTGTCACGTGTAACTACATAGATAGGGAGAAAGAATAATGAAAAGCTTATGTAATTTCGTCAATTCCAAAATCGCCAAGCCCCGTATTCGATGGCTCAAAAGATTATCGATCGGGCTTGTTGGAGGCATTGCCATTTTCACAATGCCCAGATGTGCGGTTGCCCCTCCCGTTCGTGAAATCGCCGGGGAACGCACTTCAACACTCGGGCAAGCCATTGGAAAACAGATTAGTCAAACGCGAAAAGCAGAAGCCGATCGAATATTACAACAGGGCGTCTCTCAATACAAAGATCGCCGTTTTCGGGCAGCCCTTCAGCTATGGAAGCAAGCCTTATTAATTTACCGAGAAACGGACAGTAAATCTGGGGAAGGTGTCGTGCTGAATAACATCAGTGAAGCATACCGAAGATTGGGTGAATCTTCCCAAGCTTTAGAGGTTTACGAGCAAGCTCTCGCAATCTTCCAAGAAATTGGCAACGGTTCAGGGGAAGGGATCGCGCTCAACAAAATGGGGTTGATTTACCGAAGTTTGGGCGAATCCTCAAAAGCACTGGAGTCTTTCGAGCAAACTTTAGCGATCGCTCGAGAAATTGACAACCGTTTTGAGGAAGGCGTTGCACTCAACAACATCGGGTCAGTTTACGACCATCTGGGCGAATTCTCAAAAGCGCTGGAATTTTACGAGCAGGCTTTAGCTATCCGTCGGGAAGTCGACGATCGCTCGGGAGAAGGTATGACACTCAACAATCTCGGGACAGTTTATGCCTATCTGGGCGATGACTCTAAAGCGTCGGCGTTTTTCGAGAAGGCTTTGGCTATCTTTCGAGAAATTGGTGACGATGACAAGGAAAAATTAACACTCGATAATATCAGGGCGGTTTCCCAAAATATTAGTGCATCTCCATAAATTTTAGAACGTTGGAAGAGGAGTGAGGATCTGTCAGAAAATTGACAGTTATGTTGAGGAAGGAGAGCCGATCGAGAATGCTAGTCTTTGAATTTATCTCCTTCCAAACTGTTGACAATCTAGGACTCAAAAAGATGAAATTTCAGCATAAACCTAACGCTGGATGGGCAAAAAAAGGAATTCGATCGATCCAAAAATTACCCGTTGTATTGATGGGATGCGTGACGATCGCGACGATGCAAAGTGGATGGCTTTTTTCGCAGCCTGTCAGTGCGGTGGTATTACCCTTTCAGACATCCCAAACAACACCTCATTCGGCACGAGATTATTTCGAGCGCGGAAAAGAACAGTTCGAGCGCGGAAACTATCAAGAGGCACTCTCAGATTTCAGCCAAGCGATTCGCATCCAACCGGACGTGGTCATCGGTTATATTTATCGAGGACGGACTTACGCTTACCTCGAAAATTGGCAGGAAGCCCTCAACGATTTAAATCAAGCCGCACAGCTCGATCCAGATAATGCAGGCATTTATTCCTTCCGAGGGCTAGTTCGCCAGCAACTCGAAGACAAGGACGGTGCGATCGACGATCTCAACCTGGCACTCACCCTCGATCCAGCGTTAGCAATTGCTCACGCTCAACGTGGAATTATACATCAGCAGCTCGAAAACTATCGTCAAGCTCTTGCAGATTTCGATCGAGCACTTACCCTCGATTCTAACTTGACCTATCTTTATCTCAACCGGGGAAGAGTCTACCAGCAACTTGGTAATTATCAAGAGGCGATTCGAGATCTGACTCAATTTATCGACTCAACTCCTAACGATGCTAGTGCTTACTTCTTTCGAGGTGCTGCTTATATGGCATTAGGCAACCATCGAGAGGCAATTGCAGACGCCAATCGCGCCCTCGAACTCAATCCTAATATAGACAGGGCTTACCTCATTCGCAGCTATGCTTCGCTCGAATTAGGCAACTATCAGGAAGCGCTGGAAAATGCGACCGACGCGATCGAGCTTAACCCGAATGAGGCGTGGGCTTACTTTTTGAGAGCAAAAGCTTGGATGGAGTTACAAAACTACGAGGCAGCGCTTGCAGATATCAGCCGCGCTCTCGAAATCAGACCTGAGTTATCCGAGGGCTATCTCGAACGGGGACGTATTTATCTACACCTTGGAAACGAAGCCAAAGCTCGGGAAAATTTGCAGCAAGCGGCAACATTAGCTCGACAAAATGAAAATGAAAAATTGTATCGAGAAGTTCAAGCCGTTTTACAAGGATTACAAGAGTAATCGAATCTTTTGGAATTGTTGTCTGTCTGCGATCGAAACTCTTGTGTCGAATACAAGAAATAAGATGGAGTAGAATGTGCGATCGAGTTATAACAAAATTCGATCGATCGAGGTTGAGATCGATCTTACGCAATCCAAAAGGCACAACTCAAAATCGTTTTCAAGTGTTCGATCGAAAAAAACTTAAAACGAGTCTAAAAGTCGTTTGACGATCGAATTTGCTATCCTAACCTTAAAACGATGATTTGAACTGTAATTTCAATCTCCGTGCCGAAGACCCAACTGCTATCCATTCTCGTTCTCTTAGCGCTCTCGGGTTGTGCGAACAGCCCGTGGAGCAAATCCCTAGAAGAGTCTCTCTCTGCCGATCCCCAACTGCAAACTTCTCCTTCGCCATCCCCAGCCTCGATCGATCGACCCTCTGAAACCGAAGTCACGCTTCCTGAAGACTTTCCCGCCGACTTTCCCCAATACAGTGAAGTCAACCTCGTGGCCGTTGAAACCGACAGAGATCGCGTGCGAACCCGCTGGACGAGTAGCGATCCCGCGAATATCATCGTTCAGTTTTATCGAAGTCAGCTTCAAGATAACGGCTGGGAACTCGTCAACCCAGATCCCGACAACGATCGATCTCCACTGACGGCCCGTCGTAACGAACAAACCGTTACCGTCTCTGTTCGCCCTAACCCCAACCCCAACGAGGGCGAAACTGAGCTGCTCGTCGAGTACACCACCCCTGACGAAATAACTGCTGTGCGCCCCACCCCAACACCCACGACCGAAAGCAGCAAAAGCAGCGATCCCAAACCCGAAACCACGCCACAACCCGACACTTCCCCAACCGCGTTCAGCGATCTCGACAGCGCGTCCGAACCCCTGCGTCCCTACGTTGAAGACTTAGCCAGACTGGGTGTGTTGACGGCAGAACCCGCCGACAGCACTACCTTTGCCCCCAATCGTCCCGTCACCCGCCGCCAGTACGCTCGCTGGTTGCTGGAAACCCACAACCGCCTCTATGCCGACGAACCCGCCCAGCAATTGCGTCTCGTGACGTCGAGCAATACCCCCGCCTTTCAAGACTTACCCGCCAGCGATCCCGACTTTCCCATCGTTCAAGGTCTTACCGAGGCGGGGATCGTTCCCAGTCCCCTCAGCGGTGCCGATACCGTCGTTCGCTTCCGTCCTGACGAACCCCTCTCGCGCGAAGACTTGTTGCGATGGAAGGTTCCCTTGGACTTGCGACGGGCGCTTCCCACCGCAACCCTCGACGCAGTGAAAGAAACTTGGGGCTTCCAAGATACCTCCCGCGTCACCCCCGATGCTTTACCTGCACTTCTCAGCGACTTCCAAAACGGGGATCGATCGATCGTTCGGCGAGCGTTTGGCTATACGACGCTATTCCAACCTCAAAAAGCGGTCACCCGTGCTGAAGCGGCGGCGAGTCTGTGGAGTTTCGGATATCAAAGTGAAAGTCGAACCGTTGAAGAAATCTCGCAGACTGCAAATTAACGTCGGATACGAGGTTGAAATTCATCTCGATCGCGAGTTTGTCCCCCCTGGCGGACTCGTGCATCGATCGTAATGTCAAAATAGAAATAGGAAGTCGGAATCGTAATTGAAGACTCCGATCTCCTCAATTCAGTGTTTTGCAACGATCGATAATTTGGCATTTATCCAATTATCGAGTTGAGTCGATCGAATATTGATTCAGGTTCCGAGATGCAGGACACGTTCGTCCAGTTTTGTGTTTTTGTTGCATCCGATTTCCGTCCCATGAAATCCTACCAACGCCTTGGTTTGTTCGTCTTGAATTTGACCGTCGTGTCGTTGGTGGTTGTAGGCGTCGGAATGACAATGCTATATCGAGTCGCCCTCGATCGAGAAAAACACCATTTATCCGAAATTGCCCTCGATCGCGCCCGTATTCTGGCCGCTGTCTACGATCGAACCCGCGATCTACCCAGCCCCTCCGAACGATTGAATGCCACAGTCGATCGAATGGCTTGGGAAGTGACAACCGATACTGTAAAGGTTCTCCGGCGAGATAACGGTTTAATTTTCCTCTTCCAGTATCACCATAGTGAAATTCCCCCCATTCAATCGCGCCAAGAACACACCAATTGGACGGAATCCATGCGTCAGGTACTGCGCGGTGAATCTGGCACCACGATCGTCCGCCACGAAGGCGGGATCGCTTCTCTTTCTGCTTACCAACCCGTCCCCGATTTACCCTGGGGGGTTGTCGTCCGGCTCGATCTCCAAAAACTTCGCACTTCCTTCCTCAACGCGAGCTATTATACGCTTGCCATTGCCTTCGTCCTCGATCTTATCGGTGCATTCCTGTGCTGGTACCTGACCGACCCGGAAATTCGGAAAATCTGCCGACTCAACCAAGCCCTTAAAGTCAAAGTTCGCGAACGTACTGCTGACTTAACCCAACTCAAGGACGATCTAAAATCCGAAATTTGCGAACATCGCCGTATCGAAGCGATTTTGCGCGAAACGACCGATCGATCGGAAGCCATCTGGAAACACGTTTCTGAAGGGATCGTCGTCTTCAGCACAGACCGTCAGATCGCCTACGCGAATACAGCAGCCGCTCGACTAACGGGATACCATTCGGTCAACGATATGGTGACTGATAATCGATGCGTTGCCAGTCAGTGCGAAGTCCTCGACGAAAATAGCAGAATCGTCGATCTCGATCGACTCCCCCACATTCTTGCCTTTCAAGACCGCACGTCTTCGTCTCAAACCTTACAGATCGTCGATTGTCAGACTCAAGAAGAGCGATGGGTCGTCGTGAAAGCGACGCCCATTTTCCACGACGACAGCAAACTTCATCTCGTCATCGTCACCATGCACGACATCACCGCTCGCGCCAAAGCTGAAACGGCTTTGCGTGACAGTGAAGCCCGTTATCGCCGCATTGTCGAGTCGGTTTCGGAAGGGTTATGGGCGATCGATGCTGACGCGATCGTGACCTTCGTCAACACCAAAATGGCTAAAATGCTCGGGTACAGCGTCGATGAAATTCTCGGTCGATCGTTGTTCGAGTTCATGGACGAGGAAGGCCGGGATTTCGCCGCCCAAAAACTCGCTCACCGTCGTCTCGATACCTGCGAGCAGTACGATTTAAAATTGTGCTGTCGCGACGGTTCCGAGCTGTGGACGATCGTTTCGACCACTCCTGCATTCGACATGACGGACGGTTCCTTGGGCGCTCTCAGTGTCACCGTTGACATCACCGAGCGCAAAATTGCAGAAGAGGCGTTACGGGAGAGCGAAGAACGATTCCGCGCCCTCTTCGATCGAGCTGCTGTGGCTATGGCCTTGCTAACGTTAGACGGTCGTTTTTTCCGCGTCAACCCAAAATTCTGCGACTTTTCCGGATACACTCGTCCCGAACTGTTGGAATTACGCATTCCTGACATCACCCACCCCGCCGATCTCAATCTCGTTCGGCACAACTTAAAGCAATTATCAGAAGAGAATGAGAACAAGAGCTATACCCTCGAGCATCGCTGTGTCTGCAAAAACGGCTCGATCGTCTGGGTGAACTTCACCATTTCGCTCGTGCAAGCATCGGACGGGTTGTCGAGATACCTCCTAGGTATTTTGCTCGACATCACCGATCGAAAAAAAACCCTTCAAGAACGAGACAACGTCGAAGCTGCCCTGCGTCAAAGCGAAGAACGGTTTCGTACCCTCGTTCGCACGGCCGGTAGTGCCATTATTGCCCTTTCTAGCGACAAGCACATTGTCGAGTGGAACCGGGAAGCCGAACGCTTGTGTGGTTGGACGCGGGAAACCATGCTCGGCGAAGACTACTTTACGTTATGCGTGCCGCCCGTTTGGCGCAATAACGTCGCTGCCCAATTCAATCTCGTATTAGCTGGAGAATCCGTTCGCGAGTTCGAGCATCCCGTTCTCAACGCGGATGGAAACCAGCGAGAGGTCTTGTGGAATTTCAACCGCTGGTATAACGCCCAATCTCAACGTTGGGAAATCGTGGCTTGCGGTCAGGACATTACGGAACGACAACAAGCACAAAAGGCGTTACGGGAAAGTGTCGAACGGTTCCGCGCGATTTTCGAGCAGATTGCTGTCGGTGTGGCTTACGTGGACGGCCACGGTAAAATCGTCACCGCCAACCAAAAATTCGCCCATATTTGCGGCTGTCGCCCCGAAGAATTGAAGGCGAAATCCGTCGAACAACTCGTTCATCCCGACGATCGAGCGGATTGGTCGGATTGGACGGGCCGGCTCCTCAGCGACGAACTGGCGACGTTTTCGCGGGAAATTCGTTACGTGCGTCGCGACGGCGATGCAATTTGGGTGAATTTCACGGCATCTGTCCTGCGAGATGCTCTAGGGCATCCGGAAAGCCTGCTGTACGCCATTGAAGATATCAGCGATCGAAAATATGCAGAAGTCGCACTGCAACAAGCCAACCAAAAACTCGTCGCCAACGTGTCCGAACTCAAACGTCGCCATCAAGAGCTGGTAGGACTCGGTCAGATGAACGAGTTTTTGCAAGCCTGTTCTTCTCTGCGAGAAGCCTACGAGACCCTGGGCAATCTGATGTATCCCTTATTTCCAGGCTGTTCGGGAGGACTGTTTCTCGTGCGTCCGGAGAGCGAGGAGTTAGAAGCCGTCTCGACTTGGGGCGAGACCTCCCAGACGATGACCGCCTTTGCGCCCCACGATTGTTGGGCGTTACGCTTGGGACACTTGCACTGGAGCCAGGAAGCATCAACGGGATTGCGCTGCCACCACATTCGCGACGATCCCCCTCCGGTGGAATTTCTATGCGTTCCAACGGTCGCTCAAGGAGAAACGTTGGGCTTACTGCACGTTCAATCGGACGAAGTGGGGAATTTGACTGAGGCCAAGCGACAGTTCGCCCGGACGGTGGCCGAACAGCTCGCCCTTGCTCTGTCCAACTTGCAATTGCGCGAAACCCTCAAACATCAAAGCATCCGCGATCCCCTGACGGGGCTGTACAACCGCCGCTATTTGGAAGAAACTCTCGATCGAGAGTTTCGCCGTGCGGCTCGCGAAGGGTATCCCATCAGTATCGTCATGCTCGACATCGATCGATTCAAACAATTCAACGACACCTTCGGCCACGAGGCAGGCGATGCAGTTTTGGAAGCCCTTGGAGAATTTTTAATCGGCTGCGTGCGTGGGTCAGATATCGCCTGTCGCTACGGCGGCGAAGAACTCACCCTCGTTCTCCCCGGTGCGTCTCTCGATATCGCTTACGAGCGAGCCGAAAAATTGCGCCAGGGGATTTGTCAGTTGCAAGTTTTCGATAACGGCCGTTTTTTGGGAACTGTAACTGCGTCCTTGGGAGTGGCAGAGTTCCCCGCCTGTGGAGAAACTTGGGAAGTCGTGTTACACGCGGCAGACACGGCTCTCTATCGCGCGAAAGCCGCCGGACGCAATCGGGTTATCGTGGCAACGACTGTCACGAGTTAGTCGATCGTCGAGGTTTTGAGATCGTAGGGGCCGCGATCGAACGTGACGATTTCGGGATCTTCAGCAAGTCGTCGCGCTCGCGCCACCCAGGATGCGCCACCCGTCACGCTGCCGACGCAATTACGTCGGCTGTCTCATCGATCGCTCGATCGCCAAATGGCTGAGTCACGACCGAGTTTCCGTTTCTCGCTAGATTTCGAGAGCTTTTGCTCCGTAAATCGGAAAATTTAACAAAAAATTAGCCTTTCAAGCGTCCTGACGGTTCTAGACGACTGAGATCGATAGACTATACTAGCGATTGAACGGCTGTGACCGGTCAGGGGCGACGGATTGGCACGTACAACACAGCATCGAGGCTCTGTCGGAACACCGAGATGATTCCATCCGTCCGACTCGGTAACGGCATCGATCGAGACTCGTGCGTTCTTTCCGGTCGTCGAGGTCGATCGAATGTAAGATCGTTTGAAAAAATTTTGTCGTTAGGTATTCACGTTAACTCCTATGAAATTAGCATAGAAAAACCCAGCAATCTATAAATTCAAAAACATTTAAAAGCCTAGTCCGAAATTGATGTCGGACTTATTGTTGTTATTTTTTTACTCCTAGAGATTGTTTTCTCCTGCTTCGCGCTAGTGAGTGGGAATGATTTTCGGTTGGAGTTTCTTGTTTCCCAGACAATGCTTTGCTCGTCGATAAATAAATTTTGAAAAAAACGAGAAATCTGAAAACTTGGTTTATAATCCCTAGGTAGAGTACTGGTATCTCTGAGGAGTTGAGCGAATGAAATTCAACCGACTGGGCGTATCCGCTGCCGTCCTGACCTTTGCGTCTCTCGCAGTCGCAGGTGTCGAAGCTCCCGCTAACGCTAACCCCACTGGCCGCACCGCTGATTCTGTGGAAGTGGCGCAGCGCGTTGGCGAGCGTCCTGGCGATGTTTGCCGTCGCGTCAACGGTGCAAACGTTCTGCACACTGCACCGGATATGGATTCCGATGAAATTGCCAACATGATCGATGGCGAACAGGTTCACATGATCCGCAACGCCTTCGTGGGTACCGATGGCAATATGTGGTTCGAGTTAGAAGACTCCGTGGGTAACGTCGGTTACATGACCGCTCAGGCTCGGATGTTTCCCGGTGGTCCTCTGGAATCGACCCTCGTTTACTGCGACGGTGTCATGACCTTCCCCGTAACCTGGTAGAAAGCACTGCCGTAACTGGGAACGAAAACAAACCGAGATGTGCGATCCGTGCGTCTCGGTTTTCCATTTTCAAATTCTGACAGTCATTGGCAATCCAGCTGTTTTATCCCTAACCTTCGCCTTCGCAACCCCCGTTCAAGCCATGCATATTATGGAAGGCTTTCTTCCCGCAGACTGGGCGGCTTTTTGGTGGGCGATGT
>LWRO01000043.1 GCA_001657325.1 Geitlerinema sp. BBD 1991-9
TCTAGCTGGCTGGCTGTGAAGCAGGAAATCTTTGGGGCGACCCAAGGAATCTCCACGCATAATCTTTGATTTGCGTGGAGAGGATGTCAACGATGGAGAGATCGGGGGATGAAGGGATGATGGGGGAAAGTGCTGGAAAAGTCAAAAACGGTAGCGTAGACTAGAAGCCTACGCTACGAGAGTTGGGAATTATGAAACGGAGGTGGTTTGTTCGAGATTTTCTGAAATCGCTTTGCGATATTCGCTCTTCTGTTTCACACCTTTTAATTCACTAACTTTGGCTTTGTCTTTAAACAGTTGAACCGTCGGCGTTCCAACGACTCCTGCGGCTTCGGCGATTTCAGGATCTTCGTCGATGTCGATTTCAACGTAGTGGATTTGTCCGTCAAACTCATCGACAACTCGATCGAAAATCCCTTTGAGGATGTGACAGGGCCCGCAGGTGGGTGCGACGTATTTGACGACGAGCAATCGATCTCCCTCGTGGTACAGTTTCCGCAATGCGAAGCTTCCGCGATGTCGGGTTTCGCTCGGATCGAAGGTTTCAGCATCGTCGGAAACGGATTTGGCTTCAGGGGTTGGGGTTTCGGCGACTTCCGTTTCTTCTAGATGATATTCGGTGGCGAGATCGTGTTCGGACAGCCAGCGTTCGGCGAGCATAGCCGCCATACATCCCGTTCCCGCTGCTGTAATCGCTTGGCGAAATTCGTGGTCTTGTACGTCACCTGCTGCGTAAACACCTTCTACGTTGGTTTCAACGGAACCGGGTTTGGTTTTCACGTACCCCACGTCGTCAAGGTCGATTTGGCCGTTGAAAATTTGCGTATTCGGGGTGTGCCCGATGGCGTAGAACAAGCCGGTGACGGGAATTTTGCTTTCTTCGTCGGTTTGGGTGTTGACGACGTTCACGCCCTGGAGTTTACCGTTTTCGCCGTAAACGTCAACGGGGCGGGTGTTCCAGTGAACGGTAATTTTGGGATGGTTCAACACGCGATCTTGCATGGTTTTGCTGGCTCGCATGACGTCGCGGCGAACGAGCAGATGAACGTGGGTTCCGTATTTGGTGAGGAAAATCGCTTCTTCGGCTGCGGTATCGCCCCCTCCAACAACGGCGAGTTCGACGTTTCTAAATTGGGGTGCGGCTCCGTCACAAATGGCACAGGCGGAAATTCCGGTGTTCCAAAAGTCGTTTTCGTGGGGGAGTTTCAGCCGTTTGGCGGTGGCTCCGGTGGCGATAACGATGCTGTGAGCTTGTATTTCTCGTTCGATCGAACGAACGGTAAACGGACGCTGAGACAGATCGACTTCGGTAACGTCTTCGGTGTAAAGTTCGGCACCCCAACGAACGGCTTGGGCTTTCATGCGATCCATGAGTTGGGGCCCGGTGACACCTTCGGGAAAGCCGGGAAAGTTTTCAACTTCGGTGGTTGTCATCAACTGTCCGCCGGGAATTCCACCCATTTGATAGCCCTCGAACACGACGGGTTTGAGGTTGGCTCGGGCGGCGTAAATGGCGGCGGTGTATCCAGCGGGGCCAGAACCGATAATGACTACGTTTTGAACGGGGATGTTACTCATGGCTTTTAATTAAATTCATAATGACTATGACTAACAAACTGTATTATACAGATAATTTTTGCAAAAGGACAGCGCGGTCGATCGATTGTTTTCCGGCTTATCTCAGATCTCGTGACGGTGGGGCGTTTTCCGCTATGGTTTGGCGTGACGGGTTTGTCAATGCTGTTCTCGGAGAATATCGCGAACTTGCTGGGCGGCGATCGACCAATTCAAGCGGATTTGGTATTCGCGAACGCTCGAGAAAGCGAGGGCTTGATATCGATCGAGTGTCGAGAGTGCTTCGCAGATAAACTCACAATAGTCCGAGATGGAGGCGTTGAGGCTGAAGGTTTTTCCGTTTACACCATCGCGAATTATTGTGGGAATTCCGCCAACGCGAGTGGCGAGACAGGGAACGCCACTCGCGTTGGCTTCGCAAAATACGTGGCCGTAACATTCGGCTTGGGAGGGGAGGATGAAAAAGTGAGCTTCGGCGAACAGTCGATCGAGCAGTTGTCGATCGTTCGGCTTCGTTCGATCGAGGAATCCCAAACAGTTTACGAAGTCTGGTAGCGGTTCGTCCGTTATCGGTTGACAACCCGCGATCGAGAGTTCCGTTGGAATTCCTTCTCGATTCAAGGCTTTTGCAACTTCGAGGGCGATATTTCCGCCTTTGCGAACCCAATCAACACCGAGAAATAGCAGTTTGTAAGGAGTTTGAGATCGCGACTGAATCTGTCGTTCAATCGTCTCGAAATCGGGTTCTCGATCGAGATTGGCACCAAATGGAACGACGTGAACTTTAGTCGGCGATAGTTGATACGTCTCAATGGCGATATTGGCAGCCCAGTCCGAGGCAAAAAAGATCGATCGACATTTTTGAAATGCCAATCGATCCAGGTTGTAAAGTTGTTGTTGGGTTTCAGAGCATAAGTTTTGATAGCTCGGATAAAAATCGATCAATCCTGCATAGGGGGTATCCGTCCAAATGGCAAACGGATTCGATCGATCGAGATAAGCAATGAGATTACTATCCGAAGTCAAAACTATATCCACATCAACTCGATCGAGTTTTTCTTGAAACTGACGAGCGTATTCTCGATTAAATACTTCTTCAGTCCAAGGCAAAAATATTTGCCTTAAAAAATATTTATAAAATCTTCGCTTGATTTTTGGTATTATAGATTTATACTCTATTTCTTTATTTAAGTTACCAATTGGATCGACTGTTATTCCTGTATTTCTAAGAGATTGAAAAATTCGATCGCATTTTCCCCAATGTCCTAATTTATCTCGAGGACATCGCGTTGGATTGAAGTTTGCAAGATCGAATTCAGTGAGATAGCCGATATTCATTATTGTGACTTTTCGGACATTGAGGATAGCCGATTTCGTCCGTATCGATCGCAGACAGCAAGGGTGCATCTCACTTTTGCGATCGGAACCCTTCCGCCTTCGGCACCTCCCCTTAGCCAGGGGAGGATGGGAGGGGTGGCGAGCGCTCAGTCGAGCCGTCAAGGCGCGGAGGGGTCTTTCTACGAAATTGAGATGCACCCGACAGCAAGTCCTAGACCATTGAAAAATCAGAAATTTTTAGAAATCTGGATTTGTTGACAAATCCAGATTTCTAATCGCGGTCAACGTTGAGATTTTACAACTTAACCAAAATGGGAAATAATCGCGTCGGCGAAACCAGAACACTTAAGCGGTTCCACCGGAGGCTCCATTAGTCGAGCGAGATCGTAAGTGACCTGTTGGTTTGAAATTGCCGCTTCAATCCCCTTTTGAATCAAATCTGCGGCTTCGTTCCAACCCATGTACTCTAGCATCATCACGCTCGAAAGAATGACCGATCCAGGATTAATTCGATCGAGTCCCGCGTGTTTGGGAGCCGTTCCGTGTGTGGCTTCAAAAATCGCGCAACTGTCGCCGATATTCGCACCGGGAGCCATTCCCAAGCCACCGACGATCGCCGCCGCCGCATCCGACAGGTAATCTCCGTTGAGGTTCATCGTTGCCAAAATCGAATATTCCGCCGGACGGGTTTGGATTTGTTGAAAAATGCTGTCAGCGATTCGATCGTTGACCATCACTTTCTCTTTCCATTGTCCGTTTCCATGGGTCTCCCAAATTGTCTCGAGAACCGCTTCGACTTCTTGACAAGCTTCAGCTTTTTTCTCGGGAGTCAGCGAATCGTAACCGGGTTCAATTTTGCGAGCATTTTCTTCAAGAGTAATGTCGGGGTTGGCTTCTTTATTACTGAGAATCCAAGACTCTCGCTCGGTGATGCACTCGTTACGAAACTCACTGGTTGCCAGTTCGTAGCCCCAATTCCGAAATGCACCTTCAGTGTATTTCATGATATTGCCCTTATGCACAAACGTGACCATTTGCTTGTTTTTGGGCAGACGAAGGGCGTGTTTGATAGCGCGACGGACGAGACGTTGAGAGCCTTTTTTACTAATCGGCTTGATGCCAATCCCAGAATCGAGAGGAATTTGTTTGTTGCCGTGTTCCGGTGTTGCCGGAATGAGTTCGGAATTGAGTTCGTGAATGAGTTTGTCGGCAATTTCGCTGCCTTGCGCCCATTCAATTCCCAGATAAATGTCTTCGGTATTTTCCCGATACACAATGACATCGAGTTTTTCGGGGCTTTTGTGAGGAGACGGCGTGCCGAGATAGTATTTGCAGGGGCGAACGCAAGCGTAGAGATCGTTGATTTGACGAAGTGCGACGTTGAGCGATCGAATCCCGCCCCCGATCGGCGTGGTCAAAGGGCCCTTAATCGCAATTCCGTATTCCTCAATTGCGTTGAGTGTGTCTTCGGGGAGATACTGAAATTGACCGTATTGTTCGCAAGCTTCGTCTCCGGCGTAGATTTTGAACCAGCTAATTTTGCGGGTTCCACCGTAAGCCTTTTCCACAGCGGCATCGATGACTTTTTGGGTTGCCGGCCAGATATCAACACCCGTTCCGTCACCGCGAATGAAGGGAATAATCGGATTGTCGGGAACAATGGGTTCGCCGTCTTTGAACGTGACTTTTTCACCGGTGTTGGGGGGTGAGATCTTCTCGTACATTTTGTCCTCGTACTGCACTTAGATACAGGATTCAGAATGTCAGACTACCAGATTCCTCGATCGATTTGCCGTATATTTAACAGTTTTCAGAGAGAGTTTTTGAAACGTTGGGAACTCAAGACACGAGATGGCCCTATGACTCATAGCCAACGATCGAGATCCTGTAGAGAATATTGAGATTTCATACGCTCGACGTTTGAGCGATAAAGATGTCTGGGTCGGCAGTTGGCAAGACGAGAAGACAACGCCCCCTTGCTGTTGACCTCTCGTAAGACGTGGAAAAGCCAAAACCACTTCGATCGACGGACACAAGACCGATATCTTGCCAGCTCTCAACTGGCGCTCATCTCCCTCTATCCAAGCCGTCGATCGCCCCAGTTCCCCTGCAATTCGTCATCAAACCATTACCCGCGTTGCCAGAACGGGGTATTTTCGATTAAGATTTATGCTCTACACTTAAATTTAGGGGTCAGGAACAGCGGTCGTCGGGGGCAAACAGACTGTATTATAACTAACTCAATTAACCCTCGATTGTTCTGGCGAGCCAAAATATCGCATTCGATCGCAAAACTGCGAGCAGCGATCGCGACGCTCTGGTCGATCGTACCGACTCTCCGACTCCACGAACCCCTTTAACCGAAAACTTCGCACGAGAGCCGACACGAGAGACAATAAAGATCGCATTCATCCCCCCAGTTGAACGAACGTTCGTCTGCACCCTATCCGAACGTTCGTTTTAAGCGCGAACGCCACTTGACGATCGGTGGCGTCGGGGCGATCGAAGTCCCCAAACAATCCGCATCCAAGGAGATTCAGTTTACCAGTTTAAACTCACGCAGAGGAACCAATATGGATCGAACGGGCGTAAATCGCGACGCAAAACAGTACAGAATCGAAACCCATTTTCCCGGTAATCCCACCCCCCCAGACCAGAGCGCGCCTCGGGACGGACAACGCTGGCTCGTCGAAGAGCGCGATGCTTGTGGTGTGGGCTTTATCGCAGCTCAGAACGGTCAAGCCAACCACGACATCGTTGAAAAAGCGGTCTCCGCCCTATCTTGCTTGGAACACCGAGGTGGCTGTAGTGCCGACTACGACTCCGGAGACGGCTCTGGTATCCTCATGTCCGTCCCTTGGGCGCTCGTGGAACGGTGGCTCGAAGAACGGGGAACCGCTGCACCCGTTCGCGAACGCACTGCTGTTGGGATGGTATTTCTCCCCCAAGACGAGGCCACAGCTGACCTCGCCCGCAAGGTCGTCAATAACGTGTTGGCCGAGGAAGGGTTCGAGGTTCTGGGCTGGCGCGTCGTTCCCGTCGCTCCTGAAGTTCTCGGTCCTCAAGCGCGAGAATTGCAACCGCAAATCGAGCAGGTCATCGTCCGTCACAGCACGTTAGAAGGTGACGAACTCGAACGCGCCACGTTCCTCGCCCGTCGATCGATCGGAAAAGTCCTCGACACTCACCGCGAAATCGACTGGGGGGACAACTTTTATATCTGCTCGCTGTCGAGCCGCACGATCGTTTATAAAGCGATGGTTCGAGCTGAAGTGTTGGGCAACTTCTACCTCGATCTGAACAATCCCGAAACGGTCAGTTGTTTTGCGGTTTACCACCGTCGCTTCAGCACCAACACGATGCCCCGCTGGCCGCTGGCGCAACCGATGCGCTTGCTGGGTCACAACGGGGAAATCAACACGCTCCTCGGCAATATTAATTGGATGAAAGCCCGAGGTGCAGAACTGGCCTCACCGGTGTGGGGCGATCGAATCTCCACTTTGCTCCCCGTTGTCGATGCCAGCAACAGCGACTCGGCAAACCTCGATAACGTGATGGAGTTGCTGGTTCGTTCGGGACGGACGCCGCTCGAAGCCTTGATGTTGATGGTTCCCGAAGCCTATCGGAACCAACCCGCTTTGGAAAATTACCCCGAAGTGGTGGATTTTTACGAATACTACAGTGGCTTGCAGGAAGCCTGGGACGGCCCGGCACTGCTGGCGTTCAGCGACGGTAAAATCGTCGGGGCGGGACTCGATCGAAACGGTTTGCGTCCAGCTCGCTACGTCTTGACGCGCGATGGCTTGGCGATCGTCTCGTCGGAAGCCGGAACCATCGAAATCGACCCGGCTGACATCCTCGAAACCGGTCGTCTCGGACCCGGACAAACGTTCGCCGTGGATTTGGAAAACCACCGCGTTCTGAAAAACTGGGACATCAAGCGGCAAGTCGCTGCACAAAATCCCTATGGAACATGGATTGCTGCCCGTCCGGTGTTGGGATCTCGAGATGCGAAACCATTCGAGGTGGAAGCCAGTCAACTCGTCCAACAACAAACCTGCTTCGGCTACACCAAAGAAGATGTCGATATGATCGTCGTGCCGATGGCGACGGACGGCAAAGAACCGACCTATTGCATGGGAGACGACATCCCCTTGGCGGTGCTGTCCGACAAACCGCGTTTGCTCTACGACTACTTCAAACAGCGGTTCGCTCAGGTGACGAACCCCGCGATCGATCCCCTGCGGGAAGGTCTGGTCATGTCGCTGAACATGATGTTAGGACGGCGCAGTAACTTGCTGAACGCTCAGCCTGGGGTCGATCGACTACTGAAAATCGACAGTCCCATTCTCACAGAAGGTGAATTTGCCGGACTTCAGAATAGCGCTCTCAACACGGTGACGCTTTCGACGCTGTTTTCGATCGATGCCGGGGCTGAAGGCTTGCGTTTGGCAGTGGAACGGCTGTGTCAAAAAGCGGTTGAAGCTGTAGAATCCGGAGCTGAGGTGCTGATTCTCAGCGATCGAAGCGACGAAAGCGGCAACGCTGCCAGCATCAGCGAACACCTCACCTACATTCCGCCGATGTTGGCGGTTGGTGCCGTTCACCACCATCTCATCGAGCGAGGATTGCGGATGAGAGCGTCGATCGTGGCCGATACCGCTCAATGCTGGAGCACCCATCATTATGCGTGTCTCGTCGGCTACGGAGCGAGTGCCGTTTGTCCGTACCTGACTTGGGAAACCCTGCAACAGTGGTGGCACGACGATCGAACTCAGAAACTCTTCAAAGCCGGTAAGTTGCCGGAAATGAGCTGCGACGATGCCTTCAATAACTATCGCAAAGCGGCTGGGGCTGGATTGCTGAAGATCCTCTCGAAGATGGGGATTTCCCTACTGGCAAGCTATCAAGGGGCGCAAATCTTCGAGGCCATCGGTATCGGGGCTGACTTGCTGGACTTGGGTATGAAAGGCACCACGTCTCGCATCGGTGGACTCACGGTAGACGATCTCGGGCGGGAAACCCTAGCGTTCCACAAACGAGCGTTTCCCCACGTTGCCAAGTTGGAGAATTACGGCTTCATCCAACACCGCAAGGGTGGAGAGTATCACGGCAACAACCCCGATATGACGAAGGTGTTGCACAAAGCCGTGCGCGACGGTCAGTACGACCATTACGACGTTTACAAGAAACAGCTCGAAGACCGGCCGGTCGCGGCGTTGCGCGATCTGCTCGACTTCAAGAGCGATCGATCTCCGATTGCGTTGGAAGACGTCGAATCGATCGAGGATATCCTCAAACGGTTCTGTACTGGGGGAATGTCCCTCGGGGCGCTGTCGCCGGAAGCCCACGAAACCTTGGCGATTGCCATGAACCGCATTGGCGGGAAATCGAACTCTGGGGAAGGTGGCGAAGATCCGATTCGGTTCAAGGCTCTCGACGACGTAGACGAGAACGGATTCTCGAAACGGCTGCCCCATTTGAAAGGGTTGAAAAACGGCGACACAGCTTCTTCGGCGATCAAACAGGTGGCTTCCGGTCGCTTTGGGGTTACGCCTGAGTATTTGATGAGCGCCAAACAAATCGAGATTAAGGTGGCGCAAGGGGCGAAACCCGGTGAAGGCGGTCAGTTGCCGGGACGCAAAGTTAGCAACTACATCGCGATGTTGCGTCGATCGAAACCCGGTGTGACGTTGATTTCCCCGCCGCCGCACCACGATATTTATTCGATCGAAGATCTGGCACAGTTGATTTTCGATTTGCACCAAATCAACCCGAATGCCGGGGTTTCGGTGAAGTTGGTGGCTTCAGTGGGCATCGGTACGATCGCCGCTGGGGTCGCGAAAGCCAACGCCGATGTCATTCAAATTTCCGGTCACGACGGCGGAACGGGGGCGTCGCCGCTGAGTTCCATCAAACACGCGGGCAGTCCGTGGGAACTCGGGTTGACGGAAGTGCATCGCGTCCTGATGGAAAACCGCCTGCGGGAACGAGTCGTCCTACGGGTTGACGGCGGGATGCGAACCGGATGGGATGTCCTCATGGCAGCGTTGATGGGGGCGCAAGAGTTCGGCTTCGGAACGATTGCCATGATCGCCGAAGGCTGCATTATGGCTCGCGTTTGCCACATGAACCGCTGTCCGGTTGGGGTGACGACGCAACAGGAAAACCTACGGAAGCGCTTCCCCGGTATGCCGGAACACGTGGTCAATTTCTTCGTGTTCGTGGCGGAAGAGGTTCGATCGCTCTTGGCACGGTTGGGCTATCGGTCTTTGGACGAACTGATCGGTCGTTCAGACTTGCTGAAAGTTCGCGATAACGTGAACTTGACCAAACCGCAATCGATCGATTTACGGTGTCTGCTGGATTTACCTCAAACGGAAAGTCGCGCTTGGGTGACGCCGCAACCCGTCCACAGCAACGGCCCGGTTCTCGACGACAAGTTACTCGCCGATGCCGAGATTGCAGCGGCCATCGGAAATCAAGGCAGCGTTCGCAAGACCGTTAAAGTGGTCAATACCGATCGCTGTGTCGGTGCGCGGGTGTCGGGTTCGATCGCGAAGAAATACGGCAACACTGGGTTTGAAGGACAGCTCGAACTCAATTTCGTCGGTAGCGCGGGACAAAGTTTCGGCGCGTTTAACTTGCCGGGAATGCTTCTGACCCTGGAAGGGGAAGCCAACGATTACGTCGGTAAGGGGATGCACGGGGGTGAAATTCGTTTGATTCCGCCTTCAACGGCAATATTCGATCCGTCGGAAAACGTGATTTTGGGCAATACCTGCTTGTACGGTGCAACGGGTGGCATTTTATTCGCTCAAGGTCGCGCGGGCGAGCGGTTTGCCGTTCGCAACTCGAAAGGCCAAGCCGTGATTGAAGGTGCTGGCGATCACTGCTGCGAATACATGACGGGTGGTGTTGTCGTCGTTCTCGGCCCGGTCGGTCGCAATGTCGGCGCGGGAATGACGGGCGGTTTGGCGTACTTCTTCGATGAAGACGGTAGCTTCCCGGCGAAGGTCAACCCGGAAATCGTGAAGATGCAGCGCGTGTGTTCTCCAGCGGGAGAGGAACAGTTGAAAACGTTGGTGCAGGCACACGCCGATCGTGGTAGTGCGAAGGCGAAGCGAATTTTGGAAAGCTGGTCGGAGTACTTACCTCAGTTTTGGCAAGTCGTACCGCCGTCGGAAGCCGAAACGCCACAAGCGAATCCAGAAGCGATCGAAGCGAAGGAGTTAGCGAAAGCATAGCGTAACGGCACAGACGCAACTTTATCCCTGACCTCCGGATTCCCAGGTTGACCTTGGGAATCCGATTTTTTTGTGCTTTACGTTAAGAAATATTACGATTTTCGGAGATTTCCGTAAAACATCACTCGATCGAGCCGATAGAATGTGGGGGAGTTTGAGTGTTTTTTAAAACCTAAAATTCTAGGATTTTTTTGGGATTTCTATTGCACGTATTTCGTTAAAAAGATATAAATTATAGGATAGAGTTGCTTTTGATACGAAGAATGCCAAAACGTCAACTTACAGTTCGCTTGCCGAATCTTCTATTCCATCAATTAGACGCTCATACTCAAGATACAGGCTTTTCAAAAACAGACATTGTCGTTGCGGCGCTGTCTAATTACTTAGGAGAAGATGGCTCAGAGCCAGTCAACGACAGGATTTCCAAGATCGAAAAACGAATTTCAGAATTAGAGGATCAATCTCAAAAAACAGAATTGAATGAAGTCAAAGGATAATATTTGACTTTGTTGACTAATTCAAAAATACATAACTTAGAGTTGTTAAAAGTCGAGATTCTTGAAATTTTCTCGAAAATTCAACTCATTCAAGTGTCTGGAAGATAGAGTTGCTTGGTGTGTCTAGAACATCAATCGGTTTATAATTAATTCGATCGAACCGCTTCGATCGTGTGAAGCCTTCGCTGTAAACCTTCTTGCAAGATATTGTGAGAGAATAAATTTATCTGTCACGGATCGCCTTGACTTTCGCCGCGCGTGTCGTATATATGGCCAAGTCGCTCGGGTTAACGGTTGAGGAAAGCGATGGCTTTCAGTGGACATCCAAAAATCGCATCGTCCAGAGAAACCGCCGCACCGCAACCCAGGTATCGATACAGATTGACCGAGATTGACAATATTCAGCAGGTGATAGTGAGTGGAAGGGCCGTCGAACTTGCCAGTCGCGAGTTAAGAGCGTGACGATCGATAACAAGCTAATACAAAACTGGGTCGTGCAAACGTGCCGGATTCGATCGTTGCTGTCGTATTTGTTGCATGTGACTTCACGAGAAGCTCGAACTAGCTTGAAAGCGTGCCTGACGGGGTGCATCTTACATTTGCGATCGGAACCAAAGCCGTATCTGCTGGCTCCGTACTGGGTTCCATAGAAAACACAAAAAACGCGAATTTCAATAAACTCGCGTTTCCTTGAAGACTGTTGATTTTAGGAACGATTTAAAACAATCGAATGCCTCGTGCCATCATGGCCGCGAGTAAGGGTAATAGCAGAAATCCAAACAACTCAAACCGGACGATCGAGGTAATAATTTTCGTTTTCTGTTCGGTTAACACCGGTGCTTGTCCCTGCTGTAGATCTCGCGCCCACAAAATAAAGGTCACTGTGGGATATAACGACAACGCACCAATGAAGAGGAACAATCCCACCTTAATCCAAAAAATTGGATTGCTCGTGTAATACTCCGTTCCCTTGCCAAAATAGAGAACTCGTAAAACACCCGTCACCAAAACCGTCAACGCACCTAAACCGTACACCACATCAGCGATGACGATTCGCTTGGATTCTTTGAGTGTTGGCTGCTCTTTAACAGCGAAATGTTCGATCGAGAGCGCCCCAACAGACAGCATAAATCCTAAATAGTGTAGGTACGCTGTGATAGCACTGTTCCACATAGTTTGAGTAATGGGTAATGGATAATTAATGACTGAAAGTGCGATCGAATGTCAGCGAATGTCAATTCAAACAATTTCGATCGATGTTTCTTCGAGAGGCGATTATAACACAGTCACTTTATCAGATCGTGCCATTGCACCTCTTTACTTTTTAGTAACGGCTTTAATTAACCAATAACTAACAGACAAGGCAAACACAGCAGCCGCTAAACCAATAATATCAAATCCCGTTGTTTTTTCTAGATCGAGAATAATAATTTTTCGTGCGACTGCAATCAACGATGTTGCAATCACTAATTCAACCTGAAAGACGTGTTTCCGCAGATAAGCTGTAATATTTTCGAGAATTTCTAATGCGATCAAAACATTCAAAAACAGTCCAAAAATATTAAACAAACTCGTCTTGAACGATGCGAAATCGTTTGAAAACAAGTCAGCTGCGATTGTATTGGTAACATCCCAAACGGCTTCTATGATGACGATCAGCATCGCCAGGGTCAGCACTTTGGCGACGAGCGTTTGAATGCTCTCGACAATTCTGAGAAACCCTCGATCGCTCAAGGCATAACGAATCGATCGAATCAGTCCGTTTCGGCTTCGACGTTTAGCCATCGTGACAATTTTTCCTACGACACCCCTCACAGCGTTACTATAGCAGTTTTGGGATATTTTTTGTAGAGATTGTGACGAGTAAACCCGATCTCGCCGCGAGATCGAATCGCAACCTATGACCCATGTTCCCAGGATTAAACCTCACCCTAAAATGCTCTCCTCGACTCAAAAAAATAAGTTCAATTCTGTCTGACTGTCCTTCCGACTTGAGGTTTAAGGTGAGGCTTTTCTAGATGAAGATGTCGCTCAATTCATTCAATACAAATTACTTCGGTGTGGCTAACATCAAATTGGAATCGTTGTAATACTTATAACCAATCCCGAAATCTAACGGTGTAATGGTCGAATCGCTCGTATAAATCGCTCGCAGATCGGATTGGTAGCGCTCGGCGAACAGTTCGATCGGACTCACATAACTGCCGTAAAACTGCCGATCCCAACTGGCTTCGTCAAAAAAGCGAACCGGAATTCCCGAATCATCCTGCAACACGGCCTGACTGTTGGTCAAAATTAGATCGCGAACCTGTGAAAAATAGTCGTTGTGCATCAAATACGACGCGGCTTTGAGATACGTCACCGGTCGATCGAACGTCCCCACAAACTTCAAAAACTCCGGCGTTTCGACCAAGCCATCATCCGATAAATCCGTCGAAAAATAATAGAGTGTCTTCGGCACGGTGCGCCCTTCCGGCACGAACGTTACCTTCACTCCCGGAATTAATCCCTGGGCTTCCGCTTCCCCTTCCTTCACCACTTGTAAGTTCGCACTCTCATCGAGTCCGACGTACTGCACGTCTAAAAGTTGTTGGTTTGTCCGCGCCATAAACACCATTAGAATCGGCAACACCCCCTGTTGCTGCAAATCCTGCGCCATAGAATTCGTGCGGAAAAAGCTATATTGCAAAATGGCGTATAGCGACTGACTGACTTCATTGAGTTTTTGCTGGACTTCCCCCTCCGAAAGATTTTCAAAGTTCGGTACGCGGCCGACGGGTTCGAGTCCAACGAGAACGTAGTCCGTCGCCTTCGGGAAAAAGGTATAGGCGTAGAGAAAGTCCGGGCCGCTAAAGGGATAAAACAACGCTGGCGTGACATCGTTGAGTGGTTTCAACTCCGTTTCCGCCCACGCTCTCGCTCTTGAAAGTTGCTGCGCTTCGAGTTGTTGCCAGGCTGAATCCAGATAGGCGGCGTGGTCGTTCCACACTCCCGTTTGCTGCTGCGCGACGATCGAACTGTCTTTGTCAACGGTCGTTCCTGCCAGGAACTTCGCCGTATCCGTCAAGAGTCGAGCGTTAGCCTCGTCAAATTCCTCCAAGGAATTCTGCCAGGGTCGCGATTCGTCCGAAGCTTCTGCATCCGACGTGCTAACTTCAGACTCGTCCGAGTCGTTCCAGGGGAGATCGGCATCAGTAGAATCAGCGGGGGCATCGGTGACTTCTGTTACCCCTTCTTCTGCTGGCGGTTCTGCTGTGACACGCTCCTCTTGTTCTCCACTACAAGCTTGCAGACCTCCCACCGCGATCGCACTTACGAGTAACGCAGACAGCAGTTGACTCCGATTCATGACATCTCCTCTTTTACGATTTTGAACGTTGACAACAGAATTGAACGGTTGAACTGGGAAACAGAACTTGAAAACAGAATTCGATCGCAATGACGCTTTAACGAGATTGGGATTTTGACGACACGAGAGAACGCTTCGCTGCGAATAGGTAAACGGGAAATCCCAAGGCGATCGTCGCTAACCCCGCGATCGATTCAACCGGCTTACTGGAAAAGACAAACACGAGAATCCACAGACTAATGCCAATGAAAACGATCGGCGTCAGGGGATATCCCCAAGTTTTATAAGGACGAGGGGTATTGGGTTGTGTGACCCGTAGGACGAACACCCCGGCAACCGTGAGTAACGACGAAATCGTCAGCGTAAACCCTAGATACGTCAGCACGGCTTCAAAAGTTGACGTTAACACCAATCCCACCACGATCGCCAATTGCAACCAGAGGGCGTAGTAGGGGACACCGTGGCGGTTGGTGCGCGAGAGTCGCTGGAAAATGGGGAAATCTTCGCCAATCACTTGAGTGACGCGCGGCCCAGCCCAAACCATCGCACTGATGGAGGACACCAAGCCAAAGGAAATGAGCAAACCCATCAACTTCGCGCCCACTTCCCCAAAAATCGAGTTTGCGGCGATGTAACCGACTTCGAGTTGTCCCGCCAGCGCGTCGATGGGTGTCGTGTAGAGAAAGACGAAATTCAACAATACGTATAGCACCATGACAACCCCCGTCCCCAGGAGAAGAGCACGAGGGACGTTCCGCTGGGGGTGTTCGACTTCACTGGCGAGGTAGACGGCGGCGTTCCAACCGGAGTAAGAGTAGGTGACGAAGATGAGAGAAACGGCAAACGGAGCGCTCAGAATCGCACCAACGTTCTCGTTTGAGGGAAGAAAACTCAGGGTTTGGGGCGTTGCGATCGACAAACCGCAGATAATAAAAACGACGATCAGCGTTACTTTTAATAGAGTCGTGCTGTTTTGAAAGTAACTGCCGATCGAGCGGTTTCGAGAGTGGACGATCGAAATTCCGATGGTGACGAATAACGCGATCGCCACGGGGTGCAACCCCGGAAACACCTGCGAGAAATACTCGCCCAACGCCATGGCAGACAGTGCAATGGGGGCGGCAAATCCAACGGTTACGGAAATCCAGCCCGACAAAAAGCCGATGGCGGGGTGATAGATTTTGGAGAGAAAGTGATATTCTCCCCCCGAGCGCGGCATGAGAGCGCTCAGCTCTCCGTAGGCTAAGGCACCACAGAATGCGAATACGCCACCGATAACCCAAAGTAGTAGGAGTGAGAAACCCGATCGAATGTCGGCTGCTTGAAAACCCAAACTGGTAAATACACCCGTGCCGATGGTGTTCGCGACGACGAGAGAACTCGCTGTAAACAAGCTGATGGCACGGGTGTTCCCCGGCTGGGGCGGTTCCGTTGGCCTGCCCTGAATATCTGAACTCATGAAATTGTTGGTTCCGTTTGATAGAAAAGCTTAAAAGATCGACGGGTGATGCACGCACTGAAACGATCTGTCGTGTTTCTAGGTCGGGAGTTTCTGGGTCGTTCGATCGCGTGCTTCGGAACGGAGTTCGATGGCAACGCGATATAGAGATGAGATCGGGTTTTACTCTACACGCAAGGCGTGAGTTTTGTCGAACGCTACAACGGTATTGTTATGTGGCAATTCGATTGAAACCATCTACAGTTTACAGACAAGGATACTCGTGCGATGGGATTTTGGTCTTCTGCTCGAAGTGGAAATCCGTCACGATCGAGGTTTCGGAATTGAGACGGCGAATTGACAAGATGCCTGAAAAATGGCCAGTGCTATCCTCAAACCTTGCATCTCAGCGATAGCATGAGGGTTTGAAAGCTTGGAAACGGGCAATAAATACTCGATTGAAGCAGTCAGAGGAACTTTTCAGATATATTCTCATCTTCACCACCTGAGATGTGCGATTTTCATTTTCGTCCTGTCGTATGGGTAGATGGTAACGACACGGCGATCGACCGGTTCCGGCAGTCGATCGTCTTTGTCAAATTGATTAAGTCACGATCCCCATTATTTAGCCATATATCCCGAGAATAACTGACGACCACCAACCTTCTTCAGCAGCTAATAATCCGGAGTCGATCTCCAAAAGCCGATCTTCTAAGTCTTCGATCGCTTGATGTATCACTTCGTCATTCTCGAGGTCGTTCTCTATTCGGCTCTCCATTTTTTTATATGCGACTAGGGATTTCACAAAACAGATTATATCTGTATTCACAAAACTTTCGGACAAGCCACTTTTATCAATACATACTATACTGGTATTATCCCCGCTAACTCCCAAGCAGAGATGCGAGTAGATGAAGCTAACATCGTCTCTTTCTATATGTGAAGCTTGGTATAAATTTTCAGAGTCTGTTGGAATTGTGGTGGTATTGGATTGCCTATGATACCAAGACTCTTGTCGGGGCGAACGGCCGTTCGCCCCGACGACAACGGTTTCGGAATTTCATCAACTCTGCTTATCACCCTAACTCCAACAGACCCAATTTTCAATATCAAAGTCGTATTCCATGCCTAGCACATACCCGTGTTCCCACTGACTTGAAAATTCCAAAAGTGGGCTAAATGTTAGGGGGAGTTTTAAAGATATAGATTCGTATTCGCTTGGCAGTCCAATATTTGCCAGAAAAGATCGGTCTTCTTCTGAAAGTTTGATATTTTAAAGACTCCGAGACGACACCTGTATTAACTTTTCACCAAATAGCCTTTGGATTTCAGATTCAAAAGACATTGATGTGCCTCTAAAATTGGGTCGAGTGCCTCTCACTTTTGCGATCGGAACCCCACCCATCCTCCCCTGGATAAGGGGAGGTGCCGAATTGAGATGCACCCAATCGGGTCTCCTGAGATTACGGTGTAATTTGTTGAACTGAATACAAGATTTGGGTCGGGGCGAACGGCCGTTCGCCCCGACAGCAAGGGTTTTGACCGGGGATAAAATTAACTTATCACCTCAAACTTCAGAAGACCCCTAAAATCGACGATACAGATGTCGATCTCGTCGAACCTTTAAATCGAGCTATCGAACAGAGACCGGATTTTTCTCAGGGGGTTCGATCGCGTGCTTGAGAGGATTTCCAAGGGCGAAATCGCTGATATTTTCGATGGTCGTCTTGGCAATATCGCTCAAGGCATCCTCTGTAAAATATCCCTGGTGAGACGTAATCACGACGTTGGGGAACGATTGTAAGAGCTGAAAGTTATCGTCTTGAATAATCGTATCCGACAGGTCTTTGAAGAAAATTTCTTCTTCTCGCTCGTAAACGTCGATTCCGAGAGAGCCAATTTTTCCGGATTTGATCCCATCGATAACGGCTTGAGTATCGACGAGTCCGCCGCGACTGGTGTTGATTAACATCACACCGGGTTTCATCTGTGCGATGGTGGCGGCGTTAATCAAATAGCGATTTTCCGGTGTGAGCGGACAGTGCAGGGAAATCACGTCGGAGGTTGCGAGTAATTCCGGCAGATCGACATATTGGGTATTTTCGAGGGCTTCAAATTGCGGGTTGGGGTACGGGTCGTATCCCAAGAGTTTGCACTCAAACCCGTTTAAGATTTGCGCGCAGATCGTTCCGATTTTTCCAGTTCCGATAATCCCCACCGTGCGACTGTGAAGGTCGAATCCGAGGAGTCCGTTGAGCGAAAAATTATCGTCGCGAACGCGGTTGTAAGCGCGATAAATTTTACGGTTGAGGGCGAGAATCAAGCAGATGGCAAATTCTGCCACCGAGTAAGGCGAGTAAACCGTTACCCGCGTCACTTTGATACCGAGTGCTGAAGCGGTTTCTAAATCGACGTTGTTGTATCCCGTGGAGCGTAGGGTAATCAGGCGGGTTTGTCCTTCGGAGAGGATTTTAAGGGTTTCAACGCCGATGTCGTCGTTGACGAACGCACAAACAGCGGGAAATTCAGCAGCGAGCGATGCCGTATGCGGTTCGAGGCGCGTGTCGAAATAGATGAGTTCGTGTTCTGCGCCGGAGGCGGCGTTGGCCGCATCGAGAAATGTTCGGTCGTAGGGTTCGGTACTGAAGACAGCAACCTTCATCCGTCATAACTCCTGAAAAAATATCGATCGAACGCGAGGGAGACTTGGGACTCGATCGAACGCCGAGGAATCACGGTGACTCGAAGTCGATCGAGTTCAGTGCGATTTTGTCATACTTTCCCAGTTTCCGAGAGTTCGGCGGGGTTGCTATGGGGTTAACCGTCGTCGTGTCGCTGTTCGTGTTCTCCGGCTCGCGACAGCGATCGACCCCAAATCGTCAATCGATCTCGTTATGCGGTCGCTCGCATCACGCGACCGTCGGCTAAGTCGCGAATGAGACTGAGCTTCGATCGAATGTAGTCGCTGACTTCGCTCATATCGGTTTCGTCGAGCGCGCGGTTCGTATATTGCAAATCGCCGACCAATCGCTCGATTAAGCTCGTATCGTCTAGGGACGTCAGCGTCGAGGCTTGAGTTGCCTCGACAGTAGACCAGAGCTGGCGCAGGGTTTTAGCATCCATGGGTATCTCCAAGCAATCTATCCGTTAGCGTTTGGGTTAGCGTGGCACGCAAAACCGATCTCTTTACGGTTAGGTTAGACAATTTTAGAGCGAGCTGCGATTACGTAATCCTAAGAATTGAGTGACGTTTTCTTGAGATTATTAAGAAATTATAAAAAATAGTACCACAAAATAAATTTTTATTAAAAAAATTAAGAAGACGTGAAAATTACTCTAAGAATTAGACTTCCCGTTACAGGGCAAATCTCCACCGGTGCGAGACATCTCAACGGCTTTCTTCCTATTAAGACGCATTTGACACTAAAATTATCCCAATTGATAAAAAACGATACAACGATTCTGTAAAAAACGATACAATAACCGAGCGATCGACTACCCGACCTTGGCGGCGCGGACGAGCAATCCGACACCAACCGCAATACCGGTGAAGGTGGGAAGCCACCCTGCCATCCACGGACGAATCAATCCCCCCAAACCCAAAGCATCGCCGATCGACATTAATAAGTAATAAGTAAAAATGACGAGGACGCTAATTCCAAATCCTCGCGAGGCGCTCGTCCGTTGCGGCTTCGTTCCCAACGCCGCCCCCACCAAGCCAAAGGCCACACACGCAAACGGAATCGCAAATTTTTGGTGAATGCGAATTTCGAGTTTGCGAATTTGATCTTCGCGGCCGCTAGATTTAACAATTTCCAATCGATCGAGCGCTTGAACGAGGTTCATTTGCGGATAATCCCGTTCTTTAGCCAGCTCTAACGGCGCACGGGGGAGCGGGTAGCGGTGTCGATCGAACTTGGCAATATTAACGTAAGAGCCATCTGGCGGAATCGCATAGCTGGTGACTTCGTAAAAATCCCAAACGTTATCCTCCGGGTTCCACGTGGCGGATTTTGCGAAAACCAATCGATCGAACAGAGGTTCCGATCGATCCAACACGATCACCCCGTACATCCGTTCCTCGTTGTTGTCGAACCGCTCCGCATAAAACAACCGCACCAGAGTATCGTCTTGCTTTTCGCCCTCGATCGATCTCGTCAACTCCCCAATTTCCGGGTAGAGCGTATTGCGTTTCGTCAGTAGCGTATCTTCATCCTTTAACGCTCGATCGAGTGTCAGTTCCGCCTCATAAAGCGCACTCGGAACGACGAGTTGATCGAAGGTAAACGTCATCACCGTCACCGCTAACCCGAGCAGGAACGCCGGACGCACGATGCGATACAAACTGACCCCACAACTGCGTAACGCCACCAATTCGTTATCGCTCGACAGGCGCGAATACCCGATCAGCGTCCCCAAGAGCATCGCCATCGGGAACGACAGCGAAATGTAATAGGGTAACTGGAGGATAAAGACTTTGACCGCTACGTCGAGGGTAATATTGGCATTGGTCAGCTGTCGCACTAACTCAAAAACAATCCCCACCGCTACGCCAATCGAGGAAAACGCACCCACCCCAAACAGAAACGGCGGAAAGGTTTCGCCAACGATGTAGCGATCCATGATGGAGAATCCGGGGAGGAGACGACCGAAAACAAACGACGACTGCTTCATAAAAAGTGGCGACTCGTGCAACTCGACGATGAGGTTTGTGCCAACAGTCTAGTTTATCGCCACACTTTCCCACAAAACCACTTTTCCCGCGAATTACAAGCCACAAACTGTCAACCGAGAGTCATCACACGAGCAACGGGAGAGCGATTCGATTCTAGGGCTAACCTTGAGGCACTTTTTTCGGTGGTTTGATGACAATCCACTGACCCGTGTTCGGATCTCGGTAGGTCGTAAACGGATTTGGACGCAGTGGGGGTTCGACTTTTTGAGAAGACGTGCTGCGATTCATAAAGATGCTTGCCCAATTCAGCGCGATGGCGATATGAGGAGATGTCTATGGTGTTGTATTGTACGGGTTGACATGGCATTTGCGTGCGATCTCGATCGCTTTTGGGGGTGATAAGGGGGTAATGAGGTAATGGAATGAGAGGATGAAGTTGGGTTCATCTCAATTTCGTAAAATGATCCCTCGGCGCCTCGATTGAAACCTACCCATCCTCCCCTGGCTAAGGGGAGGTGCCGAAGGCGGAGGGGTGGCGATTGCAAAAGTGAGATGCACCGATGAAGTCGCCCAACTTCAGACTGCAGTCGCCGATCCGAAATCGTAAATCCCAGGCATCGTCAATCGATTCAGGCTCTACACTAGAGGACGACGGACGAGTTTTTCCGGTAGTACGATGGCGAAATTCGATGCGGTGGCGTTAACTGCGGTGAGCGGAGTTGCCGTTCCGATCTTTCAATCCCTGGTCGATAGCAGCGGCCGCGTGTTGGGATTGTTCGGAAAAAGTCTCGATCGAAAAACCAAACAACTCGTCTACCAAGCATCGGGGGAGTACGCCAACCGTTACGCCAAACGTCACGGAAACCTGAAAGTCTTGGGAATGAGACAACCCATCGATCTCGCAATCGTCTATACCGGGGTCGGTTTTTGGGATGAAGCCGATCTCCGGCGTTACGAATCCCTCGAAGCCATCGAACAAAGTTCGGTACGGGGAACGCAACCCCCGAACGGCACGACCCAGAGCGGGGTGGAAGTGGCCAACGCTCAACCGTATCTCATGGTTTTGGGGGAACCGGGAACGGGAAAATCGACGTTTTTGCGAAAAATCGGCTTAGACGCGCTGGCGGGAAAAGAATCGCCCTACCGACATAACTGTATCCCCGTATTTCTGGAGTTGAAGGAGTTCGGCGGCGACACCTTCGATTTAGAAAGCGCCATCGTGCGAGAGTTTGAAATCTGTGGGTTTCCGCAGCCTGAAGCGTTTGTTTCGCTCGCGTTGGAACAGGGAAAACTCTTGATTTTGCTCGATGGCTGGGACGAACTCGCCTCGGAATCGGTCAACGCCACCATCGGGTATTTTGAGAATTTCGTCGATCGATTCGACAAAAACCGCTATATCTGCTCCTGTCGTGCTGCGGTTTACCGCCACAACTTCAAACGGTTTACCGACGTGGTTCTCGCGCCGTTTGAAGAAACACAAGTTCGCGAATTTATCGATCGATGGTTTGAGGATAACCCCGACATCGCCGCGTCGTTTTGGGCGGAACTGCAAAAACCGGAAAACGCCGGCCTGAAAGAATTGGCCCATACACCGCTGTTGTTGACGTTTTTAGGTTGGGTGTACCGTCAAGAAGGACTGTTTCCACAAAATCGCGCGGTTTTGTATCGAGATGTTTTGGGGGTGTTGCTCAAAGAGTGGAGCGCTCACAAGCGGCTCGATCGAGAGTCCGTTTATCCCGATGTCAGCCTCGCCACCGAACGATCGATGTTAGCGGAAATCGCCTATCGGGGATTTGTGCAAAACCGACGCTTTTTCTCCCAAGGGGAACTCGTCCAACAGATTTCGGCTTTTCTGAGCGAGCAACCGAATACGCCAGAGACGATCGACGGCGATGCCGCTTTAGAAATCGTCGTCGCACAACAAGGCATTTTAGTCGAGCGATCGCGGGATATTTTCTCGTTTTCCCATTTGGCGCTGCAAACTTACCTCACCGCACAATATCTCGCAGAACGGGACGATTGGGAGGAAATTCTCGAAGCTCACCTCGACGAACCGCGATGGTGGGACATTTCGATCGTTCTGGCGGGATTGTTGCAAGATAAAGTCGATCTCCTGCTCGATCGACTCGAGCGCAACGCGCGAAGCCATCTTACGCCGAAACTGACTGAGTTACTGCGTTGGGTAGACACCACCACCCGACCTTCAGCGGGAAATTTTCGCCTCGAAGCCAAACGCGCCGCCGCCGTTTTCTTAACGCGCTCCCGCAACCTCGCGATCGCTTCCGACGATACCGTTCTCAAATCCCTAGAATTGGTACAGTTACTCGACGAACGCTTGGGAAATGCTTTAGAGGGAAATACGACCGATCGCGTTTTGTCGATCGATCGGGCGCGAACCTTTGAAGTGCTACAAATTCTTTCTGAGGTCAACTGGAAAACCCTAATTCGCCAACTGGAAGCCCTCGAAAGTCAGGTTCCCACCTCCGCACAATCCGCCGAAGCTCGCCGAGCGTTTCGCGATTTAGTCGTTCCGCTGTGGTACGACGCGCTCAAACTCGATCGATCGTGCATCGAACTATCCGATCCCGATCTGAGTGCATTCAACCACTACCTCGATCTCAACCTTCTGTTAGCACGTTGTCGTCGCAGTGCGGGGCGCGTCTCCGATTGGGATTCGATCGCATCGCAGATTTTAAAGTGATGCTCAGTCGGGTTGAGATAAACGTTTCAAAGAACAGTGCGTCAGATTGCGTTTCAATTTCGTAGAATGACCCCTCCGCCTTCGGCGGAGGGGTTCCGATCGCAAAAGTGAGATGCACCCGTGCGTCATCTCGCCGTCATTACATTTCAGACTTGAATTGGCGATTTTTGAATTGCCGCTTTACCCCGCGATCGATCTGCAAATCGCAAATTCTATTAGAAACGCCTGAAGACATCGGGGTCTGTTGGAATTGCGGTGGTATTTGATAGCCTATGATACCCAGACTCTTGTCGGGGCGAACGGCCGTTCGCCCCGACGCCAACGGTTTCGGAATTTCATAAACTCTGCACGATTCTCGTTCCGAGACGCTTCGCGAACGCACTAACTCCAACAGACCCAGACATCGAAACAACGCGACGCTAAATTTCAAACTCCCAAAAATCATCCGCTTGTATATTTGCAACCTCACTTTGCAACTCGCGAAAATAGTCACTTTGCGTGATTTTTTTAACTTCTTGCTCTCGTTTTTGATGGTCGATCTCGATCCTCAACTCTTGTAACTGTCGCTTTAATTCTTCCTCTTTCACTTTGCGTTCGCTAATATCTTGAACGATTCCTTCATAGTAGAGAACTCGATTGTTCCGATCCGCCACAACCCGAGTATCTTCTTGAACCCAAACAATTGTGCCATCTCGCCGATAAACTCGATATTCCAATCCTTTTACTTTTTCTTGTTCCTGTAAAATTTGTTTGAATTGCACTCGATCTCGATCGTCAACATAAATTTGACGATCGATGCTGGTCACCTCAGCAATCATCTCGTCGGGAGAATCATACCCGTAAATCTTCGCCATAGCAGGATTTACGCTGAGATAACAGCCTTCAGGCGACGATTGAAAAATCCCTTCCAACGCATTTTCAAAAATACTGCGGTAATTCTCCTCGGCAATTCGTAACGCTTCCTCCGCGTGCTTGCGTTCGGTAATGTCGATTCCGACTAACACCGTTGCTGTTCCTTGCTGGTATTTTTGAGCTGCCATTAAGTAATGTTTGATATTGTTTTTGACTGGAATTTCGACCACTTGAGAAGTTGATTTTTGGGGACTCGCAACAAACTCGTCAATAAACTTGGCAAACTGTTCGCTTCCTGGCATAAAACCAATTTTGCGCCCCACAAATGCTTCCGGTGGTAAATCAAAACTCTGAGCCAAATAGGGATTGACACCGAGATAGTTTCCCTCAGAACTAATCCAAGAAATCGAGCCGGGAACCGCATTCAAAACGGCTTCGAGTTGTTCCTTGGCTTCTTGAAGATCTTGTTCGGCTTGTTTGCGATCGCTGATATCGTACAGCGCACTGAGAATCGTGGCTTCGCCGTTCAATCTCAGAGGACGCAGGGAGGCTGTGACCCAAAACGGCGTAGCATCTGCGCGCTGACAGCAGAGTTCGTAATTTTGGACTGTTCTCTCTCGATCGAACGTTTCTAACAACTTCTGTCCTTCAGCGAGATCGTCGTAGAGTTCGAGAATCGCGCGATCGAGTAAGGTCTCGATCGAACATCCAAACGCAAAACCCGCCGCTGCGTTCGCATAGAGAACTTTCCCGTCCGACACTCGGGAAATCGTCACGGGAACGGGGGTTGCTTCGGCGATCGATCGAAATCGTTCTTCACTTTCTCGACGCGCTTCTTCTGCTTCGTCTTGTAATTCAGCCTCCACCGTACTGGAATGGTCGGCCATCGTTTCGAGCAAGATTTCTAAATCGGATTTCTCTTGCTTGACCTCTTCTAGCTCTCGCGACAGTTCGGCAATTTGAGACAACAGCTTTTCTCGCGGCCGTTGCTGGATCGATCGAATATATTCTCGAATTACGTCCGTTTTTGTCCGATTTGTTTGCTGACAGTATTGTTCTAACTGTGCTAACTCCTCTTCCGTTACGGCCAACGTCAATAATGTTTTACTCATCGGTTCAGGCTTCTACGAACGTCAGTTCGATCGAGGGAATCGGCAACCTAATCGCTACATTTTGACCCAACTCGGGAAAAATTATTCTAAGTCTAGCGTCAAACTCGGCATGAGTCGCTGCCAGTTTCCTAAAGATTTTTTTTGCCAGGGAATTTTATCCGAACCACGCACGACCAGTTGAATAGTTTTTTTCTTACGTAACCCGATCACAAACCGCGATAGAATCGTCATTCCCGAACTGTTCAGAAACTCGAGTTGATGTAGGTTCATCGTAATCGTCGAGGGTTCGAGCGCTGTCACATCGTCGAGCAACTGCTGAATGGGTTGGTAATCAGCGATCTTACTTTCTCGCAGCAAACCCTTAAAATTTAACGTTGCGGTTTCCGATTCATAGCGCACTTGGTAGTCGTCTTTTATGACTTCCATTCCCTGAAAGCTCCCTAGCTACAAATTCTATCGATCGAGGCGTTCGAGTCAATTCAGATGCTAAGTTGAACCATCGTGGTCACGATCGCAACCTCTGGATCTCCCTCGAGCGTTTCGACCTTCCAACCTAATTTAGCACCATAGTCTGTCATCATACTCAAAAATCCCAAGCGAGAACTGTGACTGTTTTCTTCCGCTCCTTGTTCGAGCTGACAAAAATAAAGTTCTTCTAAATCTGACATTTCTAACCGTTCCATGAATTCCCGAAAGTTTGCCAAAACTGTTGCATCAACGCTATTACTTGCAGCAAAAACCAAGATCCGATCGACTAGGCAAACTTTAAATTCGATCGGAAGATCGACTTGCCTGTTATTGAATTTAATAGAATTATCTAACAACTCGTGCGTGATGTAAATCGATGCACTTTTCATTTCTAAATGTTTGTCGATTGCGGATGGGCTATCTGTTTGTGCCGTGAATAAGGTCGATAAATCAGCAATAAATGCCGCAGACAAGTATTGCGTTCGTTTGTGATGTCCTCGTGGAATATCCTTCAGAAACAAGCTCATCTGAAAAAGAGGATGTTGAGTTAATATATTTTCCTGAAAATCCCTAAAAACTTGAATCATCTCGATCGATCCTTTTGGTTATTTATGTTTCATAACAACTAAAGTAATATCGTCGAAGACTTTCTGATCTCCGATATACTCACGCACGTTCTCAACTACTGCTTGCCGGATAGAAGTTGCCGTTTCTTGTTGGTGTTCTTGAATGACTTCGCACAGCCGTTCTAGTCCATATTGTTCGCGTTGAATATTTTCCGCTTCAGTAATGCCATCGGTGTATAACACCACAACGTCGCCAGAATTTAACTGGATATGAGTTTGAGAAATAAAATCTGCAATTTCGTCATCTAAGCCAATGGGAAAACCCAGGCTCATCGTATCAATGCACTCTAAACTCCCATCGTTCCGAACGAGAATCACTTCCTCATGTTGTCCGCTCAAACTCAAACAACCATCTGCATAGTCGAGAACAGCTAACGTCATATTTTTTAAAGACTCGATACGCTTGAGGTTTCCACAGAGCGTTCGGTTGAGTACGTCTAGGAACTTCACCGGATCGGTTTCTCGACTTTCCTGAAGCGTCCGAACGGCCGTTTGCGCCATAATCATGAGTACGCCACTTTCCAATCCGTGTCCTGTGACATCTCCAATCCCGATTTTAATGTGGCCGTCCTGTTGCAAAATATCGTAATAATCGCCGCCGACTTCCTCCGCAGGCTCCATAAATCCAGCAATATCTAAACCCTCGATCGATTCGAGTTCGCCAGCTTTGGGTAACACCATTTGCTGCAACTGTTTCGTCACCTCCAACTCTGCCCTCATGCGAATATTCTCGGCTTTGAGCTGTTCGTTCAAAGCCGTGATTTCAGCGTTAGCTTGGGCGAGCTGAGCCGTCCGCTCTTCAACTTTTTGCTCGAGGGTTTGGGCGTACTCTTCGAGTTGTTTGTAAGACAGTTTGAGGTTTTCCCAAAGAACGTAACCGATACTGACAACCGCAGACACCGTCGTTGCGAGAAGGGGGGTAAACGTGGCAATCCACCAACCCGAGAGAAATGCCAGATAGGAGATGAGGAGAATGCCGCCCCCCCCGAGGACGATAAACACGGCAACCTTTCGATGTTGAAGCCACATCGAACCGAGTGCGGCACTATATCCAGACCAGATAGCAATCCACAGCCAATTCAACGGTTTCGGTGCGGCGCGGAGCATCGGACGGTTTGCCAAGGCTGCACTGACGATCTGGCTGGCTAAGTTGGCGTGAATGACGACACCTGGGGTGGGTTCAGACGTGGCGAACAGACGCGCGCTATAGGGGGTTTGATAGAGGTCGTTGAGACTGGGGGCCGTCGCACCGATAAGGACGATTCGATCGCGCATCATATCTGTCGGAATGCGGTTTTCGAGAACGGCCGTCATCGAGATATGCGGAAAACTGGCCAACTCACCTCGATAGTTGGTCAGGATTTGATATCCTCCCGTATCGGCGGTGTCGTATTCCCCTTCTCGGCCCGTGAGGGGATGAAAGATCGCTCCACCCAAGCCGTAAATTTTTCGGTCTTCGTCGAGAACCTCGAGTTCGAGACCCTCTTGTTCTAAGTACATCAGGGCCAATTTCACGGCGAATCCCTGTCGGAACGAACCGTCTGCTTTGCCGAGGAGAATCAAACCCCGACGGACTTTTCCATCAGCGTCTAACAGCAGGTCGTTGGCGGCCACTTGTCCGAGTTCGTCGAGGATGGGATGGGGTTCGATGGGTTCGCCTGCAGCTTTTTCGATGCCGATGGCGGCTGGGGTCGATCGAAACACTTCGATTAATTCTTGCTGTCCGGGTGCGACGGGTAAGTCTCGATAAACGTCGATGCCTATGCCTCGGGGGTTTTGCGCGTCGATGTTGCGGATTAGCTGACTCATGACGCGATCGCTCATCGGCCATTGTTCGACATAGTCGATATCGGATTCATCGATGGTGACGATGACAACGCGCTCTTCGATGGGTTCGGGAGGACGCAGGCGAAAAAATCGATCGAGAATCGCCCATTCGAGTAAGCGAAATCCACCCGCAAGACTCCCTAAAATGGCGAGGCCGGCAACGGTCGGGGCAATGACGAGCGCACCACGCCACGATTTGACGGTCTGTTTTGAGGGTTGTGGTTCTGACAGTTGTGGTTCTGACAGTTGTGGTTCTGACGGTTGCTGCATTGGCGTGGGGAGGTCAAGGTTGCGAAATCGGTTCGGAGGCGATTGCCTCTAAGCCGACTTGTTGGAGTAGCTCTTGCCATTCAGCGTGTAAGGTGTCGTTGTTGGGTTGGGAGCGTCGGGCCGAAATCAAAACGTCTAAGGTGTCGTACCAAATGCCCGAGGCGGCGTAGTCGGTCGCCTGTTCGATGGGGTTGGCAAACGATCGATCGAGGGTGGCTGGGGCTTCGACGCGCTTGACCCACCCCACGACACCGTAGTTACCGGGTCGAAGGATACCACCGGGTTCGATGGGGGCGAAAAACCAAACGTAGTTTCGATCGAGTTCGAGTTCGGGGACATCGTCCGGTAGCGTAATCGCCATCGTGCGACCACCTCCGGTCAACTCGAGGAGCGTTTGGTAGTGGGAGTTCCCGAGATCGTCTTGAACGCTGAAAAAGGCTTGCATGGATGCGGTGGGCGGAACATACACGAAAAATGTCGGGCGAGGGGAAAGGGTTCGACCGTGTTGCGAGGGAGGCAGTAATGCGGTCAAGGTCAGTTGGTCGTCGCCGCGCACGCCCCCCCCGACACTACTTCCCGGTGCGGCTTCTCCCGGTGGCGCGAATTCGACATCGCCGCGCACGCCCCCTCCAACGCTGCTTCCCGGTGCGGCTTCTCCCGGTGGCGCGAATTCGACATTGCCGCGCACGCCCCCTCCGACGCTGCTTCCCGGTGCGACATCTCCCGGTGGCGCGAATTCGACATTGCCGCGCACGCCCCCCCCGACGCTGCTTCCCGGTGCGGCTTCTCCCGGTGGTGCGAATTGTATACTCCCCCGCACGCCCCCCCCGACACTCGACGGGGGAACGGGATCGCCAGGAGGTTGAAATTCTACACTGAGTAATTCGCCATTTTCGCGTAGCTCTCGGTTGTTCGAGCTGGCACTTGCCCGAATCGATCGATCGATGCCAGTGACGAAGAGTAAGACACTGGCGAATATCGCGTATAACAGCGTTTTGAAAAAAAAGTTATTAAAATACATCCTTTGTAAGCCCCCCTAGAGTTGTCTGAATCTCGATTCAGACAAGGCTGTTATTCGTTTCTTAGGCTTTTATGGTTGAGTGATTTCTCCCGGTATTTTGACATCATTGAAGAATTCGATATGTTTGACAAAAAAAGACACCCTGATTTGGCATTACAACCAGTTTCCAACTAAAACAAACGTCGACCAAAAGTAAGGATGAGCGTGGATTCGATCGTTTAATAGCTTCAGTTGTGCTTGACGGAGCGCTTCGGCTTTCGTGATGGGTCGATCGACTTGAGTGAGTTGGCGGTAGAACTCGCTCATTAACTCCGCCGTCGCTCGATCGCTGACGGGGAAAAGACTAGCTAAGGTACTGTTCGCCCCCGATCGAAGTGCGAAACCGGCTAAGCCCAGCGTGGCTCGACTGTCTCCCGTCGCCGTCTGACAAGCACTCATCACCAAAAGATCGATGGGGGAAACGATACCCAATTGGCGCGCTTGGAATAACAGGTCGAAATCCTTAACGCGAATTCGATCGTCCCAAGTCAGGAGAAATGTATCGTCTGGATTGGAGCTGAACTGGCCGTGGGTGGCCAGATGGACGATCGAGAAAGGTGTTTCGTCGATTTCCCGTTGAAAACTCTCGCGGGTAAACGCTCGATCGAGCAAGACGTGCGATTCGAGTTGCATCGTAATGCGTTCGACTTCGCCTTCCACACCGGGGAGTGGCGAAAACCCCTGACGCGGCTCGGTCAAACCGGCGGCTAAAATAGCGAGCTGTTCTCGTTTGAGGCCTTGGGGAAAAAGCTGTAAGCCGGGACTGAGTGCGAGACTGTATTTTTCGATGAGATAGCGTTCGCCGTCGAAAAGTGCCGCCATCGGTAGATTTCGGAGCCATCCATCAAGAACGAAGACGAGGGTTTGAATCTCGCTGTTGCTTAAATCGGCTTCAGCCGGTCGCACGAGCCAGTCGTACACGCGCTCGGACAACTGCGATCGATCGAGCCGGTTGTATCCGACATAAAGAGAAGAATAAAACTTTTGTAGGGTGGCTTCGACTTGCGAGGCCGGTAACGCGGTGGCGTAGTGACGAAGGGGACGACCGGGCATTGAGAGGATGACTTCGAGTCGATCCGCCAAGATAATCGGATAGATAACGGCTGCATGGGGATCGATTTCCTCGATCGCGACGGGCTGCGTTTCCAAACAAGCATCGCCAAAGAAGTTGTCTAACTCAGCCAGTTGGAGTGCTTCGATCGCTTCGCGGGCTTGTTGGAGATCCTCCTGGGACGCACCGGGTCCGAGCAGCAGGCTGACGAATTCGCGATAGACGGGTTCGACGCTTTCTTTAAATTCAAACTGAACGTCGGAATTCACCGCGAGTAAGTCGCTTCGCAACGCTTGCAAGGACTCGTAAGCACTTTCATAGGCTGCCTTGGCTCGATCGAGTTTCCCTTCGCGTTTGAGGATGCGACCGAGTTGCCAGGACGCACGGGCGATAATATCGTCGGCATCGCTATCTCGAACGAGCTGTAACGCTTGTTGGGTGACGGTTTGTGCGTCTTCCCACTGTTCGCTGCGCTCGTAGAGTTTACCCAGTTGCGTCAGGGCATAGGCCTGGGCGCGTCGATCGCCGAGTTGTCTAGCTCGATCGATGGCGGTGGCGAGTTCTTGCGAGATCTCAAGTCGCATCTCGGCCTGGGGGTCTAACGCCATCCAACTGTCTGCCAGGTTCACGCTGGCGTACACGGCTGCACGACTGGGGGGGAGGGTCGCAATTTCAGTTTGAATTTGCTCGATCGAGATATCGACGTAGTCCGCAGGACAGACGATACCAGAGACGCGACACCAATCGATCCAAAGGCTCAATTGATTGAGGTAAGCTTGGACGCGCAGAAGGGGATCGGGGGTCAGTCGGGCGGCTTCTTGGTAATAAGACCGAGCGGTGTCGTACTGTTGCAGGTCGTGGGCGATGTTGCCGATGCCGAACAGGGTCGCACTGGTGTTGGCACGATCGTTGAGTCGATCGCTAATCCGCCAGCTCTCCTCTAAAACGGTTTTGGCCCGTTCCAGGTCGCCGATGGTTTGCAAAACGGTTCCCAAACTCCGAAGACCGCTGGCCTTCAGCGAGGTATCGGCTTGGTTTTGCAGAATTTCGAGAGTGCGGTCTAATTGGGCCCTCGCCTGCCGGTACTGTCCTAACGCTTGCATGGCGCCAGCTTGGTTGATTTGACTGGTGAGTCGGCCGGTCTCGTCGTCGGCACGCGCGTAGGCAGCTTCGGCTTGTTGCCAGCTTTCTAAAGCGTCTTCGGTTTGTCCTCGGGTGAGTTGAAGTTGTCCGAGGGCGTTTAACGCCTGACCTCGCAGGGTTTCGCCGTTGGCGTCGAGTTCTGGGAACCCTTGCAATCGATCGAGGCTGGTTTCGATGGCGTTCTCGGCTTGTTGCCACTGACCTAAGTGTTGGTAGGCCAGGGACAGGTACGTGAGGGTTTGGACTTGTCGATCGATCTGGTTTCGATCGCGATAGGCCTGAAGGGCTTGTTCCCAAAGGTCGATGGCGTCGGCATACTGTCCGGCTTGATAGTGTTGTTGTCCTCGCGCCAACTGCGCGTCGGGGTCGGATGACGGTTGCGCGATGGCTTCCCCGGGCGGAATGGGTACGCGAGCGATCGATGGAACGACCAACACGCTCAGCCACAGAGCCGCGAGAAAGTAACCCGACAACAGGAGCGAGATCGATCGTTTGTTGAGTCGTTTGTTGAGTTGTTTTTTGAGATCGATCGCGTTTTTCAGAAGGCGGGAAACGAGCCACTTAAACCTGTGACGCTGACTGTCCATAGCTTACAGCCTCCCGCACTGACGTGTTCTCGAACGCATCGGCAACGTCGATCGACGGGGGTGATACGCGACGAGTTCGATCGTGCCGTCTTCGTGTTCGACCCATCCGTTCGATTCGACGAGAACGGATGGCGGAGATCGATCGCCCTCTGAAGATGAGGTGGGTTGGGCAGAAGTTTCCTCGGGCCGTTCTTCAGATTGCTTCTCTCCCGTTTGAATTTCGCCCGGGATATCACGGAAATCTTCGACAATGGTTTGACCGCGCAACGTCGTCGTCGGATCTTCTGGAAGTCCGCCCCGTCCGGTAATTGTAAAGGAGTTGCCCGCGATCGCTTCGCAGCCGGTCACGACGCGATCGGCCGGGTCGGAAACGTTTTCCGGTAGGGTCACGATGCCCGTTGTGGCATCGGCTTCGGGAGTCGTAATCGTCACGATGCCGCTAAATTCAGCACCGAGTTCGGAGGTGGCGGTGATATCACTTTCGGGGGTCAGTTCGTCTCGAAATGCCGTACCGAAGATGGCTTGGGCGTTAATCGTAATGCGTCCGCCAAAACTTTGCTCGGCGTTGGCGGTAATATCGCTATTTTCTAAGGCGACGAGGGTTTCTGTATCGATCGAAATGTTGCCCCCCGTTGCGTCTCCCGTGGCGTTGGTGGTGATGAAACTGCGTCGCCGCAGTTGGAGATCGGAGGTGGTCAGGGAAATATTGGCGCGATCGCCTTCAACGGTATCGGCACTGAGGGTTCCGCTGTTGAGACGAATCTCGGGCGCGTTAATATCCAGGTTGCCCGAAGCACCGGCGTTTTGGCTGCTGACGGAGACGCGAGCGCCATCTTCGACGGTGAAGCGTTCGGCTTGTAACGAAATCGTTCCGGCATCTCCAATACCGGGCGATCCGGCACTCAGTTGGGCCTCGTCTCGGACGAGGATTCGATCGGCAACAACGCTCAACTGTCCGCCGCTTCCCGTTCCTTCAGTACTCGTCTCGATCGAGGCTTGGTCTGAGATTTCGAGATTCGCCGTCTCGATCGAAATTTCACCGCCGTTTCCCGTCGAGTTGGCCGCCGTGTCGGAAAACAAACCCGTGTCAGATCCGGACAGCACGATCGAATCTCGGGCGTTGACGATAATATTCCCGGCGTTCGCTCCGCTTTCCGTCAACGCTTCCAACTGCGCCCCGCCGGTCACGGACAGGGATGGTGTGTCGATTTCAAGGGTTCCTCCCGCTCCGGTAGCCTCAGATAACGTCCCGACGAACGCACCGCTGGGGGCGAACGGATCGCCGGGATTGCCGTCGAAGGATGCGAATTCGGAGGCCGCGATCTGAATGTTTCCGGCGTTCCCCGTGGCATTCGTACTGGCACTGATAAACGCACCGTTCGAGACGCTCAGTTGGCGCGTGGTAATGTCGATTTGATTGCCTCGTCCATCTGCACCTTCGAGAACTTCACTCAAAATGCCGCTGGGAATCGTGTCGGGTTCGACGGGGTTTAACACTGCACCGTCGAGCTGAATCACATCGGCACGAACGGCGATCGCACCGGCATTTCCAGTTCCTAGCGTGCTGGTGCGGATTTGCGCGCCATCGCGAAGGGTCAGGGATGTTGTTTCGATCGCGACGCTGCCCCCGTTCCCCACTGCCCCCGGAAACACGTCAGTCCCCAATCCACTGAACGATCCGATCGGTGAGACGCCCGTGAGATCGATCGATTGCGAGACAGTTGCTGTAACATTTCCGGTATTGCCCACGCCACCGGAGAGCGATATCACTTGACCGCCGTTCGTCGCCACGAAGGAACGGGCGTTCACCTTGACATCTCCAGCATTTCCGCCGAACTCGCTAAAGGTGACGCTCCCGACGAAGCTCGTGTTGAGGGAAATCGTATCGGCCTCGATCGAAACGGTTCCCGCATCGCCCAAACCAGGGGGTAAGGTTGCCGTACTGAATGTCGCGCCGTCCATACTGACTTCGTCCGCAGTCACGGACAGGTTGCCGCTTTGACCTTCTCCAGCAAGGCTAGACAGGATGTTACCGCCAACGGACACTTGCGGTGCTTTAACCGTCACGTCTCCACCCGTTCCCGAACCTGCCGTCAAGCTATCGACGATACTCGATTCTGCCGACGGTGTCCCCGCTGGGGCGGCTTCCTGCACGACGCTCGATCGACTTTCAAATCTCAAGGTTCCCCCCACTAACCCGTAGGAAAAGACGGCGGATGGAAAGGGGAGGAGCAGATCGCCCCCGGCGAGAAAGGTTATGTCCCCCCCGTTCGCGCCGAAGTCGAAGGTGTTGAGGTCGCCCCCAGAGACATCGACGAAGCTCGTCGTAATACCGCCACTGGCATCGATGACGACAGAACCGCCGCCGAGTCCGTTGGCAGTATTGATGGAACTGGCGAAAACCTCGCCGGAGAGGGTGGTGTTGGGGCGATACTGGTTGGTGAGTAGGACGAGTCCGTTGGGTTGGGTAATGCTGATGTCCCCAGTGGTAATGCTGCTTCCGCTGGCGGTAGGAGACTCGAAGGTGACAGAACCGGAGGGAAAATCGGTCGGGGTATCGATCTCGGGAACGCCGGTGAAGGGGGTTTGCGTCCAATCGATGCCCGCTCTGACATCTAAAGTGGCTTGGGTACTGCCTCGAACGTTTAAAACCGTCGTGCCGTCGGAGAGGGTCACGTCGCTGAGCGCGCTGTAGGGGGTTGTCGTGCCGGGAATCGTATTGTCGTTGGCGGGATCGATGGTGGTGTCGGTTGCCCCGGTGCTGTCGATGGTGACGTTCCCCAATTCCACGCTGCCACCGGCTAAGACGTGCAGGGACGCGCCGGAATAGTCCCCGATACTGACGTTGCCCACGGCTAATACGATGGGGTCTTCGTCGCTAATGAAATTGCCAACGGAGCCGTCGAGTTGTTCGAGTCGGAAGTTTTTACCCGTCAGGAAGTGTGCGTCGCCTTCGATCGAATTCGCCGATCTTAAAAGCGTGTCTCCGCCGGATATCAAGGCGCTGTTGGGATGGCTTAACGCGGAAATGTTAAGGGTTCGATCGCCTTGCAAGACCAATCGATTTCCGGCTGTGGCGATGAAGGGGGCTGTGGTGCGATCTCGGGCGTTGAGTCGATCGATCGCCTGCAAGATTAGGTTGTTGCCCGCTTGTAACTGACCTTCTAAGTCGAGATTAGCAGCGATCAGGGTTAGGTCGATGCCAGTCGAAAGCGATCCGGTGCTGGCGATTTCACCTCGGTTGGGGGGCAACCAATCTCCTAAGCCGAGAGGGGTATTGAGGGTGAGTAGGGGCGGCGCTTCGGGATCGCTCGCACTAAATTCGTAGCCGTTGTCGAACGCGAGCCGATCGCTGGTGGTGGCGAAAAATGACCCTCGCACGTCGAGTCGAGCGTTCGGGCCGAAAACAATGCCGTTGGGGTTGATTAAGTATAGGTTGGCGTTACCGAGCACCCCGAGGGTTCCTTGAATGTCGGAGTGGTTGCTTCCCGTGACGCGACTGAGAATATTCTCGATTCCTGTCGGGTTGGCGAAATGAACTTGTCGTCCGTGTCCGACGTTAAACTCTTGAAAGCTGTGAAATAGGTTGTTGCCGCGAGGGGCTCCTCCATCAATTCGATCGGTGACTCCGCCCTCGATCGAGACATTTGGCGTCACGATCGATCCTTCGGAGCCTAGGGTGTTATCGGGAACGATCTGTGCGATCGCGTTCGCGCTCAAGCCCGTGAAATTCGCCACCGTGCCGCTTACAGCGCAGATTCCAAGCTGAAGACTCCGAAAGATTGGTTTCATCGTAGGGAAGACTCTCGCGATCGACAATTCTTGAAAATTGCCATCCAACAGCAGAGGTTTGACTCAAAGGATAGTGTCATTCTGAGAATAAATACCAATAGTGTCAAGTTAATTTTTTTGTAGCCTTTTGGGGAAGCAGAGGAGTTGGAATTGATTTAGGCTTGTTTTTGACGCTTGGGGTTCACGTACAATTTAATCTCGTTTTGATGGGTGCATCTCACTTTTTCGATCGGAACCCCTCCGCCTTCGGCACCTCCCCTTAGCGAGGGGCGGAGGGGAGGGGTTCCGATCGCTCAGTCGAGGTACGGAGGGGTCATTCTACGAAATTGAGATGCACCCGTTTTGATGATTTTTATTGCTGTATTTTGACGAGTACAGTTGAGTTTTGAAATCTTCTTTTTTGGATCTTTTAGGGACAGAAAAACGATTAAAATTGATGGCAATGTTTGAGGGGTGAAGTCAGACCGTTCGGCTCTCCTACAACGAAGTCAGTCAGGATTCTTTGAACCCTCGTAGAGTCCTTTCGTCAAAGGACTCTACAGGAGAAATGCGAAGTCTATCTAGAGCACCAGCACAGAAGTCAGGAGACTTTTACAGTGAGCAGTGAGCAGTGAGCAGTGAGCAGTAAGTAGTGAACAGTGAACAGTGAACAGTCACGCACTGACCCCTCACCTCATTCAACTGGCTGACTTTTGTAGCACGGCTCTAGCTTCTGCTCTAGCCTCTCT
>LWRO01000044.1 GCA_001657325.1 Geitlerinema sp. BBD 1991-9
GCTTTCTTGTTTGCTCCCTCCGGTCGCCCGCCGCTTCACCACCCCCCAAGCCTTCGGCTATGGGCGGAGCACTGCGACGGATCTTGGTAGTCCACCACCATCTTGGCCGCCTTGTTCACGGCATCCCGCATTTGGCGGTTCCGTTTACCTGTGATTCTGTCGAGCAAGTTGCACCAAAACCCCGGACCTTTGCCCGACTTAATGTTGGCAACCTGCTTGTTGTACCACTGGTTCATGGCTTTCAGGTGCTTGCCATCAATGATAAAACGGTCACCCTGGGAATCAATGCAGGTGAGCCAGTTATCCAGTCCCGGGTCTAACGCCAAGGTACGGTCTGGATTCAGGGGGGCCGGGACGGAAGGCTGCTCTTTGCTAATCCAGACGGCATCAAAATATCCAGCACGGGGGACGATTTGCAGTTCCCTCACGGTATCCCAGTCCAGGTTGGTCGGGAACGGAATGAATATCTCCGGCAGGTCAAACCAGACCTTGCAGGATTTCCCCATTGGCACTCTAACCTGTCCATTATCTAGCAATCTCAGCCATCGCTTGGGATAGCTAATCTGAAACAACCCGTCAGAGGTGCGATAGTTAGGTGGTTTGGGTTTTTCTGGTAGTTCACCCTTCCGCCAAAGCTTCAACAACTCCTTAAAACTCTTGAACGCCTCACCTACGCTGATGCAGGTTTGCTGCGCGGCACTGGTATAGAGCGCTTTCAAGTGAGGATTGCGCTTCATCTGGGTAGACAACCAGCGTCCATTCGAGAACTTGTTGGCTTTGAAATAAAGCTGACGGGCTAGGTAAACCGTGCCGTTGTAGAGCTTATTAGACTCTCTGCACAGATACTCTAATGCTGCCCCTAACTCAGGGCAGTCGGGCAGTCGATTGACTTGTGCAGCAAATAGTTTAACCATGCTTTTATGATAGCGTATTGCATATACGATGTATGGGCAACCATGAAGAAGAACTTCACGATAAGACTTTCCCAACAGCGCTTAGACAAGCTACGCAAGGTGGCTAAAGATCGTGACAAGACGATGACCTCCTTGATTGAGGACTGGATAGATAGGTTGCCCGTACCAAAGAAAGACGGCGGCTAAAGCCGCACGGGTCGCTTTTCCACCCCGTGCTAAAGCGACAGGGCTACCAAGCTACCGGACTTTTACGTGTAATCCTGTTTCGACGTAAGAGTTCCCTGCGGTGAAATCCTCGATCGTGTAACGGCGAGAGATGGGGGTGCGTCCGGAATAGCCGAGTTTCCATAAATCGCCCCACCAGCGAACGTCTACGCTTTCCCGATAAATGTTGGCTGTGAAGCAAACGAGGCTCGATCGATCGTAGAGCGCACCGTACATATCGTTTCCGTCTCGGACGTAAAACACCATTGCATCGAGATCGCGTTCGTAGAAGTGGTGTCTCCCTCTTGGAAGGAGATCGGTGTGTTGGCTGATTAAGACATTTGGGGTTTTTGGATATATTGCGGATGTTTCGGACTGTGTTTTGGATTGCGATCGAGCGCTCGGAATTAAGAGACTTCCCCATAACGCTGCGATGGCGACGAGTGAAATGCTTTTCAGTTTCATCGATCGATTCGTTTGAGTTTTTTTGATTTTAGATTCCGCTCGATTTCAGGTTTTAGCTTTGAATCGTTTCTGTAATATTGTTTGAATTTACTTAACACTTGGTGTCTTTTAGGGGTATTTCTGGCGAAGGGCGATCGCTGTTCGAGGAATCTGGCTTGTAAAATATAGGGGTTCGATTTGGAGAGTATACAGCTCGGAAAAGCTTATAACATTAGGATTTGTATATTCGTTTGCTTTGAGCTGCGATCTGCTCGCCCGTGTCTTTCTCGTCGAAGAGATCGATCTGGAACTATTTTTCATGTCATTAGTCGCGAACGATCGATTAACAGAAAGACAAGACAGCCGAGTATTCAATGATGCGCTAAAAAACAAATTTTATATATCTTTTTATATATCTTTTTTCTCCGGCATCTTAATTCAACTTTGACACTAAGTCAGTCCTGTTTTCTAACTAATCATACCTCTCATAATCGTCGATCGAGGTATGAGAAAGCCATGCTAGGTCAAACGAGTAAACTGGCAAGTGTCCCAACTGACTCTTTGACAATTGGTCTTCCAGAACGGGACATGACACACACTGTCACATCAACGTCACACGATCGTGACTTTCGATAACTATCCTCGTATTTAGAAGAAGACGACGTAATCGCAAGAGGGGTTAACTATGCCGCTCTCCTCTTGCAGGCATTACTCGGCTCCATCCTAGGTTCCTTCCGCTCCCATCCTCCTCAGATGGGAGTTTTTTGTATCGTTTTGCGTCCTCCCGAACACACCTCTGTTGAAGGATTTCTTGAAACTTCCAGTTTTTTGCTGAATTCGTCAATTATAGAAAAAAGCTTCACAAACGCTCGATCGATTCCAGGACTTGAGATTTCGCTTCAATCGATCGGATCGGGAACAAGTCACAAAAGCTTGCGTCCAATTGCCCAAAACACCCACACCCCACCCGAATGATTTGATTCAAAATACAATAAATCACCGTTCGATCGAGACCGATCTAGCTCATCGCAGCTCGTCACAAATTGTTACTGAGAAACATCCGAAGGCAAACGACGAAAATCAAAATTTACCACATTGGGATGGCAAGAGATACATCCATCGAGATCCACAGGGCGTGGTACCTCGACATTGGGATGCAACGCTCGAAAATAACTCGAATACTCCAAACGATACGGAACGGTTTCCGTCGTGGCGAGTTTGGGGCGCGAGAACGTTTGCAAATAATCCCAGACAATATAAATCTGCGGGCTGGGCAATACCTCAACCCGCGTTCCGTAGTGTTCTTCGTCGAGCAGTAACTCCCGCCAGGTTTCCGTGGGTAAAACAGATGGGGGAATGCCCACGTGACAGGTGGCACAGTGTTCTAAATAAAGCTGGTGTCCCGCTTCAAAGCGCTCGGGAATCGGATCGACCGTGCCGATGTGAGGCGCGTCGAGAATCCCTCGATCGACCTGAGAACGAGCCACTTGCGTAAAGCCCCATCCTAATCCAACGCTCCATAGGAGCAGTAATAAGCATAAAATCAGGATTGAGGGTTTTTTTCGAGCAACAGGCGCTTTGACGGGGTGCGACATAGCAACAGCGAAATCGAGCGAGCGGGAACGAAACGGTAACGACATTCTAACGCTATTCATTCCTGGTTCTAAGTTTTCCGACTCTCTCTGACTGACCCCTCCAAGGTTCGTAAGAGAGGGTATTCGACAGAAATTTCGACATCGCCCAGAATCGCCCAGATCCCATACCGATATGAAAATTCTGATCTACTCGTATAACTATCACCCCGAACCCATCGGCATTGCACCGTTAATGACGGAATTGGCAGAAGGATTGGTTCGACGCGGTCACAGCGTGCGAGTGGTAACGGGAATGCCCAACTATCCCCAACGTCGCATTTACGATGACTATCGCGGCAAACTTTACGTGACTGAAGCCCAAAACGGCGTCAAAATCCAACGCTGTTACGTGTGGGTTCGTCCAAAACCCGGCTTCATGGATCGCGTTCTCCTTGAAAGTAGCTTCGTCCTGTCGAGTTTTGTCAAAGCTGTTTCGGGCTGGAAACCCGATGTCATTTTGTTGACGAGTCCTCCCCTTCCGGCTTGCGTTCCGGCAACGCTTCTCAAGTGGATTCGCGGGTGTCCGGTGGTGCTGAACCTGCAAGACGTGTTACCGGAAGCGGCGATCGTGACGGGACTGTTGCGAAACAAACTGCTGATTCGCGTGTTTGAAGGACTGGAGCGGTTTGCCTACCGCCACGCCGATCGAATTAGTGCGATCGCGGATGGTTTTGTAGACAACTTACTCGAAAAGGGAGTCGATCCGAAGAAGATCGCGTTAATTCCGAACTGGGTGGATACCGATTTTATTCGTCCGCTGCCGAATAAAAACAATACCTTTCGCGCCGAACACGATTTAGAGGGTAAGTTTGTCGTTCTTTACTCTGGCAATATCGCCCTCACGCAAGGGTTAGAAACTCTTATTCGCGCCGCATCGTTTTTGTTGGACGCTCCTGACATTGCTGTCATCATTGTCGGTGAAGGAAGAGCGTTGGATGTCTTGAAAAAACGACGCGAAATTTGGGGGGCGACTAACGTGACGTTACTGCCATTTCAGCCCCGCGAACGCCTCCCCGAGATGCTATCTGCGGCAAACGTGGGTATGGTGATGCAAAAAAGCAACGTCATTGCTATTAATATGCCGTCCAAAATTCAGGTATTGTTAGCCAGTGGTTTGCCGATTATTGCATCAGTTCCTGAAGACGGAACGGCAGCAAAAGCGGTGCAAAATAGTGGTGGTGGGGTTGTCGTTCCCCCAGAGAGTCCCCAGTCGGTTGCTGCTGCAATCCGCCACCTGTACGAAAATCCCCGAGAAGTCGAAGCGCTGGGCCAACGGGCGCGTCAGTTTGCCCTTGAGAATTACGCATTCGAGCAGGCGTTAGATCGTTACGAGCGATTGTTTGTCGAACTGGTGCGCTGAAATTGTGTTACCGATATTCGTCGCCACAGTCGCCGATGATTTGGAAGAGATCGCGAGATCGATCGAAAATCGGTTGCAGTTGTTGCCGGTCTTCTTCGTCTAGGCTGAACTCGAACACTCGTGCGTTGTCGGCGATATGTTCGGCAATTCCCAAACGTGCGCCCACGATGACACCAGCGACGGCGGGTTGTTCGAGGACGTAGCGAACGGCAACGTTGGCAATACTCACCTCGTGCTTGTCGGCAATGGCTTTGACGACAGACAGCAATTGTTGGAATAGCGCCCACCCTCCCCAAGCGTCGATCGTTTGTTTGTATTTGCGCAGTGAGACGGTTTCGAGATTCAAGGCGTTGGGGTCGGGTTTTCCAAGCCATTTTTCGGATAAAAATCCCCCACACAAGCTACCGTAAGCGAGCAGGTGAATGCCGCTCGCTTGGCAAAATTCGACCATTTTGAGGAGCGGCCGCCGATCGACGAGGGAAAATTGTACTTGGTTTGAAACGATCGAAAAACCTTTGTCAACGATAAGTTGCAACCGTTCGGTGTCGAAATTGGTCAGAGCGAGGTGTTTGATTTTTCCCTCTCGCTGCAAGTCGCTCATATGAGCGAGGGCGTCGAGATAGTTCGGGTTGCGGTAATCCCACCAGTGAAACTGCAATAAATCAAGGGCGTCGACGTTCATGCGCTGTCGAGATCGATCGATATTACGTTCGACGATCTCGCGTGTCATCCGCCCCGGCCGAGGCACCCATTTGGTCAACGCTTGAATGTCGGTTAACGCGGCTTCACCTCGCTTCTCGGCCAGTTGTCGCCGAAATTCGCCGATGAAATCTTCCGCCGGGCCGTAGTGGTCGGCGAGATCCCAGGTGGTAAATCCTGCATCCACGTACTCGAACATGGCCTTGAGGGCGCGCTGGGGATCGATGCGCCCGTGTGCGCCGGACACCTGCCACATTCCATTGAGGACTCGAGCAATCGTCAAGTCCTCAGTTAACTGCATTCGACGGTTTGGAGATAGGCTCATAGTCGATCGAGTCCGCAAACGATCTCGTTACATTTCTCTTATTTTAACGATCTCGTTACATTTCTCTCATTTTAAGGACGATCGATCGAACGGCACACCGCGAGTGACAAACCGTCTAATCGAGTTGCGGAATTCGGGTTTTTAGGAAACTGGGAGATCGCGAGAGCAGTGCGTTCTCGTTACGGTACACTGCTCGCGGTTGATGGTTGGCAGTTTAGAGTAACGTTTTTTCGCCGACTTTCATCAAATCGACTGATTTGGTAATTTCTTGCCAAATTTGAATGAATTCCTCGTTTTCAGGATCGGCGCGGTGTAACTCAGCTAGGGTGTCAATGGCATCGTACCAAATCCCCGTTTCAGCATATAGCGCCAGTCGCTCTCGGGGGGTTGCTCGATCGAGTTGGCGGGCAAAGGTCTCTGTCGGCAACACGCGAACGATAACCCCAGAAACACGTTCGCTGTACTCTTCGAGTTCCAACGTCCAACGATAGGGGCGATAGACTTCGAGGGGGTCGAAATTAGCGTGTGCGGGTAATGCAATGCCGAAGGTACCGTGACGGTGTCCGAGTGTGAAACGGCTTTGGTAAACGATTCGATCGTCGTCGTCGCGTAAGGCAAACGTGACTTCCGCACCCGGTACGTCAGGAACGTGAACGTAAATTGTCGGGTACTCTTGAAACGTTAAACCGTAATTTTCGACTGGGACAATTGCCGTCAGCGGACATTCGAGTTCTTCCCCGTTAACGACGATCGGAATCTCTCGATCTCCGGGAACTTCAAAGTCGGAATACCGCGCTCCTCCCGCATCGACACGTTGGGGAGCACCGCGATCGGGAGGCATAAAATCGAGAGATCGAGCGGGTTCGATCGTGTTGAGCCAGCTCAGCAGAATCGTCACGATTGCGATTCCAAGCAATAACAAGGAGCGAAACGGTCGGAACATCAAGGACTAACTCCTAGAACTTTTCATATGTATTACGATCTACGAGTTTTCCAGATGAGTTCCCCATAAACTTCGTTCGATTAGAATTCAAGGGTCGTAGTAAACTCGGGTGCTTCGCAGTCCTCGTCGACGGAGTTCTTCACTCAATTGTTCGGCAGCTTCGCGTTCGGCAAATGGTCCGATCGCAATGTGGGGGCCGAGGGGGCGATCTCGCAAGACGACGGGCAGTCTCGGATCGATCGCGCTGCGAACGTTTTCGATCGATCGGGCGAGTTCGTCGCGATTGCCGGGAATAACCACGTAGTAGGGGGCATCTTGCGAATCGGCATCGGCTCCAGATGTGGACGGCATCGCCGGTTCTTCGACTATCACCCGAGCAATCCCCGAGGCGATCCCTCGAGCGGCGAGTTGCTGGGCGCGTTCTTCCGCCTCGATCGAGTTGGAAAACAAGCCGGCTTGAATAATTTGCTGTCCTTGAAACAAGCCGTAGTCGGCACTGGAATCGACGGCTCTCACCTGCGCGAGAATCTCTCGATCGCTACTGGCCACGTAGACGAGATACTGCTCGCGGGGCATGGTGTCGCGCTCGGGAAATCCTAAGTTCGATTCCGGTGGCGGGGGTGGGGGGACGACGACGGGTGGGGGAACGTCGATCGTTTGAGCGATAGCGGGCGTGTCGATCGAACTGGCCAAAGCGATCGAACTCAGAATGGGAACCATCGCAGCGGTTACTTGAGATAACATGGAACTTCCCTCATTCGTTAACAATACCGTAGCGCTATGAGGACGCATCCGAATCTCGATCGATGTTTTTCCGAAAACCATGGTTTAGGATAAAGAAACGGGAAATGTTGCTTAAGTCGAAGGCGTGACTCAGAATCGTCTCGACGTTGTTTGACCATGAAGAAAGTCGTTGTTGGTTTGTCTGGCGGAGTCGATAGCTCGACGGCTGCCGCGATCTTGCACCGCGAAGGATACGACGTGGTGGGGTTGACCTTATGGTTGATGAAGGGTAAGGGTCAGTGTTGCTCGGAAGGCATGGTGGATGCGGCAGGAATTAGCGAACAACTCGGTATTCCCCATCATATTGTCGATAGTCGCGACGTTTTTGAAAAGTATATCGTCGATTATTTGGTCTCGGGTTACGGATCGGGCGTGACGCCGTTGCCTTGTTCGCAGTGCAACAAAGCGGTGAAGTTCGGCCCCATGCTTCGGTACGCGCAAACCGAACTGGGGAGCGATACGATCGCGACGGGACATTACGCTCGCGTGGATTTCGATACTGAAACGGGTCGCTATCAGCTATTACGGGCGGTCGATCGACAAAAAGACCAAACCTATTTTCTCTACGACCTCGAACAAGAGATCCTCGCGCACTGTCTGTTCCCCCTCGGACAGTATCCGAAAAGCGAAACGCGCCGCATCGCAGCTGAATTGGGTTTACAAACGGCTGAAAAACCGGAAAGCCAAGATCTGTGTTTGATCGAATCTCACGGATCGATGAAAGCTTTTTTGGAAAAATACCTCGCGCCGAAGCCGGGAGATATCGTTCACGTAGACGGGCGAGTTCTCGGACAGCACCAAGGCATTCACAATTACACCATCGGCCAGCGAAAAGGTTTGGGAATCGCCGCCCCGCACCCACTCTACGTGGTGGACATTGATGCCGGACGCAATCAAGTCATCGTCGGAGATCGCGCCAGCGTCCACAGCCCGAGTTGCACGGTTTCTCGCACGAATTGGGTCTCGATCTCGCAACCGAGTGCCCCTTTACGCGCCCAAGTTCAAGTGCGTTACCGCACGCGCCCCGTCGATGCGACGGTCGTTCCTTGGGGAGACAATCGAGTTAACGTCAGCTTCGACGAGCCGCAATTCGGTATTACACCTGGTCAGGCAGCCGTGTGGTATAGCGGCGAACTGCTGCTAGGAGGCGGAATTATCGAGCCGAAAGTCGAAGATTAGCGGTTGCCGAGTTCTTTCGATCGATCGGTCGCCGCGCGAACGGCTGAAATGAGTGCCGATCTCAACCCCTTGGCTTCAAGTTCGGCAATTCCCGCGATCGTCGTTCCCCCTGGACTCGTCACCCGGTCTTTTAATTCGGCCGCGTGCATCCCCGTTTCAGCTAGCAATTGGACGCTTCCTCGAACCGTTTCGACGGCAAGTTTGGCGGCGATCGCGCGGGGCAAACCCACTGCGACCCCTCCGTCGGTCAGAGCTTCGACAACCAAGGCAACGTAACCCGGTCCCGACCCGGACAATCCCGTCACCGCATCCATTAAATTGTCTGGGACTTCCACCACCTCGCCGACGGCACTGAGGAGGCGTTTGGCCGTTGCTAGGGTTTCGGGTGTGACACACTGACCGGCCGCGATCGCACTGATTCCCGCGCCTACCGTGGCTGGAGTGTTGGGCATGACTCGAACCACTGGGCAATCGGGAAATGCAGCTTCGAGCTTGAGGAGAGGTACTCCTGCCAAAATCGAAACGATTAACGTTGACGATGGCCGATCGATCTCGGCGAGTTCGGCTGCGATCGCATCGAATATTTGAGGTTTGACTGCCAGGAGCAGCACCGAGGCCGATGCGGCCACCTGGCAGTTGTCGTCGCCGGTTTGCACGTTATAAGTTTCGCTTAGATAGCGACGACGCTGAGGCTGGGGATCGCTAACCCAAACCTCAGCGGGACGATACACCTGTTGGGTCAAGAGGCGGGACAAAATGGTTTCAGCCATGACCCCACCACCGATAATTCCGAGTAAAGCTGACAAAATTTTAGAATGAATGCGAAATAGCGAAACTAGGACTGAGCCATGCGTCCGAGGTCAGCAGACCAATTCGATGGCGTTCCTGCAGGAGCCGTTGGGCGAGGTGCGCGCAGGTGGGGCTGCATGACATCGCGCACGACTCCAGACTGGGTACTGACTTGCACGCAACTGGGCGTAAACAAGAAGATGCTTTCGCCTATACGCTCTTGATGTCCGTCGAGGGCAAAGGTACCGCCAGCAATAAAATCGACCGCTCTTTGAGCTTGGTCGGGGTCCATGACGGTTAGGTTGAGAACGACCGATTTACGTTCCCGCAGGGCTTGAATCGCTTGGGGCATTTCTTCAAACGAGCGCGGTTCCATAACCACGACTTCGGAAATCCCATTAGTGGCACCGGGTAATCCAATCACGTTGTTTAAGGATGAATTCGGACTCGTCCCCGTTTCGAGGGGCGCAGGACTAAAAGGGGCTGTGCTGCTACTGGCGGTCGGTCGATCCCGCAAGCGAGACCGATTGCCGATCGACTCGGTCGGTGCAGGGACAGGCGGTTCGGTAGGATACAGGTTGGAATAGTTTCCACCTTCCATTTCGTCGTATTCGTAGTCGTAGTCCCCAGACTCGCTGCCGTTAAGGTAATCCTGTAACTTTGAAAATAAATTGCGCATATCGACTCCGACAGAAAACCCATTCTGAACTCAAATTCACGTCGAGACACGTGCCACTCGGCATCAGCGCACCCGATCTCTCGACTCCATTATTGTATCTGGACGCAACAACAGTGTGCTGCACCCGATACGAGCGGGTTGGGTGAATTCATACTAGCATTGTCCCGCTGCGAACGATCGAGGTCGTTCGCCGAAGAGAACGCGCCCCAAACGAACCATGGTCGCACCGCACGCACTCGCGATCTCGTAATCTTCGGACATCCCCATCGATAACTGTTCCATCTCGACGCGAGATCCGTATTCTCGGCGGATTCGATCGGCCAGTTGTCGCAATTCGTCGAATACGGCACGGGTTTCGGAATCGGTCAGTTCGAGGGGAGGAATGGTCATCAATCCTCGCACGTCAAGTCGATCGAATGTTGCGATTTCGGGTAGGTCTCCCAGCAGTTCGGGAACGCTCCAACCGAATTTATTGGGATCTTCACGCAGTTTGACTTGCAAGCACAACTTGGGACTCGGACTGCCTCGTTTGACGAGTCGATCGATCTCTTTCAGCAATTTCAGGCGATCGACCGAGTGAATCCACTGGACGTGTTCTAAAACTAATTTGACTTTATTCGTTTGTAGATGTCCGATGAAATGCCAGGTAATATCTTGTAGATCGGATAACTGCTTTTGTTTTTCGATCGCTTCTTGAATGCGGCTTTCCCCAAAGTCGCGGATACCCGCAGCATAAGCGTCCCGAATGGCTTCGGCCGGTTGCATTTTCGACACGGCCACGAGTCGCACAGAACTCGGAAGCGACTGACGCATCGCCACGATGCGTTCGGCGATTGACAACGACTCTGGCACGATCGAACCCTCCTTTTTCCTAAATCGAGCAGTCATTGAAACATCTGCTGGCGAATGGCGTGCAATTGTTCGTAGGGCTTTTGCAGTTTCATACGCCGTAATTGGCGCAAGCGGTTTTCAACAACGGTTCGAGCGTCACCTCGCGCGATCGGCTCGAAGCGGAAACCTTCACTGTCGTTCGTGACGACAAAAAACAGCCGTTGGGCATAGAGCGTTGTAAACAGTTCTTGATTTTCCCCAATCGGACAAACGCGAAAAAGCAAGCCAAATGTCGGATGGTTGAGATAAGTTTCAGTGTTCATTCAGCTCTAAAACTACCGTACAGTTTCCGAGTGCGAAGCAGCGGCGCTTTGACAATCCTTCGGTCGATCGAACATTGGCTTCTGGCGAGAACGGACTTCACGGGTTCGGACAATCCAATCTCTGGATCGAGTCGTGCGACATCATTCATCGGCTAGAGTTTGGCAACGACTAATGCATTTATTGAAGATCCGGGCTAGCCGCCACGAAAGACAACTAATTCAGCGTTGTAGAGCACGTCGAGCAGAAATTGCTCTCACTAGCTATCTTTGTGCTGTCTTGCAACCCTTGACTTCCAAGACCCTTAACATATCAGGTCTTTGACAGCTTTTCAACGAAGTCAGTTCCCAACTTAGCGTCAGAAAGACGAGTATCTCGAGCCGAACGGACTTACAACCGAAAAAAACAGAGAGGCCGCGACGACCTCTCAGGAACAACCAACAATATAATTGCCAACCCAATAGACTGTTGGATTACAGTCCAGTATTGACACCCGGTCGACCCGTTGCGAGTTCGACCTTGAGGATTTTGCCACCCATTTTCATAATCCGTTGCTGCTCGCGGAACCAGTTATCGTAAGATACGAGCTTGGTGAAATAGGTGTTTTGCAATTCTCTTTGGGTACGGATGCGCGTTTGGCTCGGAACGCAGGCGGTAACCCGGAACATACGCATGGACGAAACTCTCCTGTCGTGAATGCGAAACGAGGAAATGCTGTTTTAGCAGATTTTGACAGCCAGTCAAAGGCAAAGCAGATGAGGCAAAAAGCTTCTCAAAACGAACTGCTCGGGTGATGGAGATTGCTATCTCATGAAGCGGTCGTTTTATAGAGTTCGGCGATTTCCCTTGCTGTGGCTGTCGATCTAGTTTCCAGTCTAATATCTGAAAGACTTTATTTCTGATGCCGATTCCAAGATTTTCTATTACAATCCCTTAACTTAAGCTGACTATCTTTTGGAGATAGCTTGGGTAGAAAATCTATCCTCTTATATTTGTTCCCGCCGTGCTGAGAGAGGCTCTAGGCGGGAATTCCCGCGAAATTTTTTAAACGGGTTTCAAAAGGAATCGCACGTCTGGGAGTCACGGATCAATACGACAGCACTCTATTCACGGCTGCTTCGAGACGGAACAAATTGCCCTTCGCACTCACCCCAGACATCCCAGACTAAAGAGTGGATATCACCAATGGTTGCGAACACTGGTGGATACCGATCGACACTGAGGCTTAGCTCAAGCCCGAGCAGATGTAGTCGAAGTACACGCCCATTTCTTTGCCAGCATCAGCACCGACTAAGCTAGCGGTTACTTCTTTCATCGCTTGAACCGCTTGTACGGTGGAGCCGATGGGTACGCCGAGAGAGTTGTAGGTTTCTTTTAATCCGTTGAGGACGCGCTCGTCGAGAATGGAGGGATCGCCAGCCAGCATTGCGTAGGTTGCATAGCGGAGGAAGTAGTCCAGATCGCGGATGCAAGCGGCGTAGCGGCGAGTGGTGTACATGTTGCCACCAGGACGGGTGACATCAGAGTACAGCAGCGATTTAGCAACGGCTTCTTTGACGATGGTTGCAGCGTTGGCACCGATTGCAGCGGCTGCGCGAACGCGCAGTTCGCCCGTTTGGAAGTAGCCTTTCAGCTTATCCATGGCAGAGCCGTCGAGGTATTTGCCCTGCACGTCGGAGGAATTGATAACAGCGGTGATTGCGTCTTGCATGATCCTTACGTTCTTCTATCGATAGATTTAGAAATGCTCGGTTGTGAAAGCTTGGCGAGGAGGAGTCGTCGTGTCGTACCGGATGGAAAACGACGATAGGAAACGACTACCTACTGCATCGCACCGATGACGTAATCGAAGTAGGACTCAGCTTCGCCAGCATCGCTAGCGGACATCAGAGAAGTCGCAACGCTCTTCATGCAGCGCACGCCTTCAGCCACGGCTCCGATGGGCGTTCCCAGAGAACGGTACATTTCACGCACGCCGACGATGCCGATTTCTTCGATGGGCGTGATGTCACCGGAAACAACACCGTAGGTGATCAGGCGCAGGTAGTAGTCTAAGTCGCGCAAGCAAGTTGCGGTCATTTCTTCACCGTAAGCGTTTCCGCCGGGCGACACGACATCGGGACGTTTTTGGAACAGTTGGTTGCCGGCCTCTTTGACGATGCGCTCGCGAGAATCGGTCAAAATTTGAGCGATACGCAAGCGAGCTTCGCCGGAAGAGACAAAGCTTTTGATCCGATCCAGTTCGCCCGGGCTGAGGTAGCGAGCCTCAGCATCGGCGTTCACGATCGACTTCGTGACGATACTCATGATGTGCGATTCCTCCAAAAAAGGAAAATATTACAGCGCGTATTGACCTTTAGGGAAAACCCCTTTTTGCAATCATGGCTATTGTGCAGCATAAGGTTAACGATTCCGGTCGGCGCTTAATATTTTGTAATATTTTTCTCAGAAATTTGCCGGCACTTTCCCTTGACTCGATCGAGACCCCCTCGATCGAGGCTGCACGGACAGATCGGTCATCGGAGACAGAGACTGAGTGGCAATTTTCACGATCGCTTCAGGAAACTTGTTCGCTGGTCTCCTCGTCTCGAGTAAACGAGGGTTGTTTTCGCTAGAAATTTTACTGACATTTCTGGAAATAGCTGCCGTTTCACTGTAGTCAGGAGTGTTTGAGGATGGTAGGTTTGCCCGATCGAGAGGGAATACTGAAAACAAGACTGATTGGTGGGGGTTTCCGCCCTTTACGACATTCGGAATCTCTAGCTACTATTATCTTAAGTGAAGTCATAATGAATTCGACTTGTGTGCGATCGCATGGCTATCCCAACGTTCTCGCTGCAAATGCCATCGACCGTTCGTATCTAGAGCCGAGCTAGATCGTGTCCTTGTCCGAACCATCCTGCCCTCCGTAACTTTCACGATTGCATCTTTGACGTTGACGATCGTATGCCCACAGCCAAAATCGAGATGAAAACAGCCAATCCCACCCTCAAAGCCGACACCGTTCGGGCGTACCTGCACGAAATCGGTCGCGTTCCATTACTCACCCACGAGCAAGAGATCGTTTTGGGCAAGCAAGTGCAAGCCATGATGAAGCTAACAGAAGCTCAAGCCAAGCTTGCCAAAACGCTACAACGAGAGCCAACCGTTGAAGAATGGGCAGAAGCCGTGGGACTCGAACTGTCACAACTCAATGCGAGCCTACGTCGCGGACAGCGGGCCAAACGTCAAATGATCGAAGCGAACCTGCGGCTCGTCGTCGCAATTGCTAAGAAATACCAGAAACGCAATCTGGAATTTCTGGATTTGATTCAAGAAGGAACGCTCGGACTCGAACGAGGGGTTGAAAAATTCGATCCCACCCGGGGCTACAAATTTTCTACCTATGCCTATTGGTGGATTCGTCAAGCCATCACGCGCGCGATTGCCCAGCAAGCCCGCACGATTCGCCTACCCATCCATATCACGGAAAAACTCAATAAAATCAAAAAAGCCCAACGCGAACTGACCCAAAAACTCGGACGGAATCCTAAGATCGGTGAAATCGCACGGGAACTCGACCTCGAACCGAGCCAAGTTCGGGAATACCTGACGGTTTCCCGCCAACCGATTTCCCTAGACTTGCGTGTTGGCGACAACCAAGACACCGAACTTCAGGAACTCCTCGAAGACGAAACCGCCTCTCCCGAACAGTTTGCAACTCAAGAGTTGCTCCGCCAAGACCTCGAATGTATGCTCGCCGAACTCACGCCCCAACAACGGGAAGTCATCGTGTTGCGTTTTGGATTGATGGACGGTAAAGAGCTATCCCTCGCGAAAGTCGGTGCGCGTCTTAACCTGAGTCGAGAACGAGTGCGCCAACTCGAGCACCAGGCTTTGAACCACCTACGCCGCCGTCGGTCTGCTGTGCGCGGCTATCTGGCCAGTTAGCTTCCACCTCGATCGTCGAGTGTATCAGCCGAGATGCCTGTGGCATCTCGGCTCGTGTTTGTACGGGCATTGGGAGGTTCGAGCGTTTAGCTTGAAGTTTTCGGGAGATATCGAAAAAATACGCAGGCTAGAGCGCAATTAAAACCTAATCCTTCAATGAAGAGGGGTAGAACGTCCGAACTTTTAACTTTTTCAAACTCGAAGCATACAGCAAATTCCTAAAATCGTCTAATTTCACGATCGATCGGCGGGTTTTGAGCTATCGTGCGCCAATTTATGGAATATCACCAAAAAATGACGTTTTAGGCGATATTCAATGCTGCGTCATGACGAAGTGTCATGTTTTTCTTACGTTGCGATCGCGATCGCTTGTTTCGGGGGTTCGGGTCAGTAGGATTGAGGAGCGAACCGCATAGAATTGAGTTTCTATAACGTTTTACGAGCAGATCGTCTCCAAGCAGACGAACTGTGCCGATTTTCAAGACCGATATATCGATCGAGTTTTCGTACAGGACAGTGCATCGTACTACCCCGTGAACGACCTCCCCTTGACTTATCAACCTCTATTCGACCCTCGATCGATCGAGGCTTTGGCAACAGTGTTACTACGGACGCCACAGTTCCCGGAGCGCGTCGGGCTGTGGCGATATGGGTTCGTTGCGGGTTTCTCAGCTTTTACAGAGAGTGCATTCGTCCTCCTTTTGTCCCATGGCTACAGCTCGATCGCGTTGCGCCTCAACCTGGAAGAACAGCAATCTGTCGTTGTGACCACTTCATTGTCGCCATTACTGGGGAACTGCGGGTTCCTTCTTGTTGTCGATCGATCTCAATCCCACTTTACCGATCGAGATCGACGTGTCGTCCAGATCGAAATCTTCAGCCTCGATCGACCGACAGTCTACTCCCGCAATTTCCAACAATTCGGGTTGGATAAAAGCAACGATCTCGACTCGATCGAAGCCGATTCCGCACAACCGATCTCCCAATTCAGCGATCGAACGATTGAGGTGAGTCATTTTCAACCGTTGGAATTCCGCAATTTACATTCGGCTCGAACTAGAGGCAAAGCGACAAACCAATATCAAAGTATCAAAAAAAAATTAAATACTCCAAAACACCTTCAAGACCGTCTTCGCAGCCAAAGAGTTTCGATAAGACTTCTCTGTTTTATATCTACTTTTAATAAGACAAAAAACGAACAAAAACAAAAATTTTCAATACGATAGTACAAATCAAGAATTCATAACAACGAGCTTGCAACCAGTCTAAAACAAAAAATAAAGACTCAATACAAACTCAGAGCTTTTGACTCTAATATGAATATTTTCTCAAAAAACGACGATCGATTTTTTAGACGTTTTTTATACTCTACAGTTTATCGAGTGAGGAATATAATCCTGAATTCAGTGGGTTGCGAAAGCGCACTCAAGCAGCAGACAAGTCTCCGAGTTAATACCAATCCTGGAGGAGGAAATCAGCTTTCAATCGAATTCTCCTCCGTGTAAACAATACTCTTCCAACCCCAGCAACGGAAATTTTTCACACTTTCTCTGAAAACTCTGCCACCCATCACGTCTCGAACTGACTAGGAACCTCATGAGAGCATCTATTCGACGTCGCACTCCCTCGATCGCAGCCTCCACCCATCCAGTCGATCGAAGCTTATCCGAGCTACCGAGGCATTGCCTTCTCAAACAAGACAGCACGATTTCAATCCCGATCTCCACGATTTCTGTTGTTTGGTCGATGTTTCTACGAGCGTATCGATCGGTCGATCGTCGGGAACGATCCTTCATGCGTTAGTGCTATCGTGCCATCTCGACGTTAAAGTTAGACATTAACGTTAAAAGAATCTCGGCTGAAGTTCACAATTCATGGTTCAGCTCAACTCCGCTGTCACCGTTTTTCTCAGTTTGCTCGTCGAAGCCCTACCGTTCCTGTTGTTAGGTGTACTTCTCTCGAGTGCGTTGCTGTTGTTCGTTAACGAGCGAAAACTTGTCTCGATGATGCCACAAAACCCCTTATTAGGGGCTTTAGTCGGTAGTAGTATCGGATTTCTCTTTCCTGTATGCGAATGTGGTAATGTCCCCGTCGCCCGTCGCTTACTCGTTCAAGGTGTTCCCCCATCCGTCGCGATTGCTTTTCTCCTCGCCGCACCGACGATCAATCCAATTGTGATTTGGTCGACATGGGTTGCATTTCGCGATCGACCTGAAATCGTCCTGTTGCGCGTCGTTTTGTCCCTCATCATCGCCATCACTGTTGGTGTCGTTTTCAGCGTTCAGGAAAACTTGCGTCCCTTGCTACATCCCAACCTCGTTCGCGCGATGCCCTCAAAAGCTCTCCCTCCTGCAGGCGAAGACGAGAACCGGCCAGCTCTACTGAGAAAAGGCTCCTATCTCCTCAACAACGATCGATCCCCGATCGCCCTAAGCGAAGCCTCCCTTCTCGCTGCTAATCCCGGATCGCCGCTAAACCTCGGACGGAACAAAATCACTCGACTTGCCCTCTTTTTCGACAATACGGTTCGAGAGCTGCGGGAACTCGGTGGCGTATTAGTGGTTGGAAGTGCTTTCGTTGCTCTCGTGCAAGTTGTCGTTCCCAGAGATATCATTGTTAGCTTGGGACAAGGAACAGTAGTTCCTTTGCTCGCGATGATGCTACTCGCTTTAGTCGTCTCAGTTTGCTCGACCGTCGATGCATTTTTTGCCCTGTCTTTTGCATCGATTTTCACGAGTAGTGCCTTACTCGCCTTTCTCGTCTTCGGGCCGACCATCGATTTAAAAAGCATCGGATTGATGCTCTCCATTTTTCGTCCTCGTGCCGTTTTTTACCTCTTTGCTCTAGTCGGACAGCTCACGTTTTTCTTGACCTTAATCCTGAGTTTGTACGTCAGTTAGTCTGTTGGCGACAGCGAATTTGTTCGATCGACCGAATTCGATTTAAACTAGGAGGTTATAGCCATTCCCTCAATCGGCCAGCCATTTGGCTTGAATTGAGCGTCCTCGATCGATAGCATACCGTTTCACCACTCCAAACGCACTCCAACGCTCTCCTATCGCAACGGTTTTCTCTCGCAAGACACTCGAACGACGACTAAAGGCTGGTATCGTTGACCGTTCACATCACATCAACTGCTCATGACTGCTCGAACCCAGACCCCAGAACCGACAGATCTCGAAACCTCCACTTGGGATCTCCAACGGCAAACGATTGTCATCCTCGATTTCGGTTCTCAATACTCTGAATTGATCGCCCGCCGTATCCGCGAAACGCAAGTTTATTCTGAAGTGCTGTCTTACCGCACCAGCGCTACAGACTTACAACGCATCAACCCCAAAGGTATTATCCTTTCGGGCGGTCCGAATTCCGTTTATGACGAAGGTGCGCCAACCTGCGACGAGGAAATTTGGGATCTCGGGATTCCCATTCTCGGCGTGTGTTACGGGATGCAGTTGATGGTTCGACAACTCGGTGGAGAGGTCGAACGTGCCGAGCGCGCCGAATACGGTAAAGCCTCTCTCTACATTGACGATCCCACCGATCTGCTCACCAACGTGGAAGAGGGCTCTACCATGTGGATGAGTCACGCCGACTCAGTCACCCGCTTACCCGAAGGCTTTGAAATTCTGGCCCACACCAACAACACCTCCAACGCAGCGATCGCGCACCACGAAAACAAACTTTACGGTGTCCAGTTTCACCCGGAAGTCGTTCACTCGATCGGCGGACAGGCACTCATTCGCAATTTCGTCTATCACATCTGTAACTGCGAACCAACCTGGACTACAGAAGCCTTTGTCGAAGAAGCCATCCGGGAAATCCGGGCAAGAGTTGGTGACAAGCGCGTGTTGCTCGCATTATCGGGGGGGGTTGATTCTTCAACGCTCGCCTTTTTGCTCCATCGCGCTATTGGCGATCGACTGACTTGTATGTTTATCGATCAAGGGTTCATGCGGAAGTACGAACCCGAGCGCCTGGTGAAACTATTCCAAGAACAATTTCACATTCCTGTCGAATACGTCAACGCTCGAGATCGATTCCTCGAACGACTCAAAGGCATCACCGATCCCGAAGAAAAACGCCGACGCATCGGACACGAATTCATCCGCGTGTTTGAAGAAGAATCCAAGCGACTCGGCCCCTTCGACTACCTCGCACAAGGCACGCTGTACCCCGACGTGATCGAATCTGCTGACTCTAATGTCGATCCGAAAACAGGCGAGCGCGTTGCTGTGAAAATCAAAAGTCATCACAACGTTGGAGGGTTGCCTAAAGACCTGCAATTCAAACTCGTCGAACCGTTACGGAAACTGTTTAAAGACGAAGTGCGGAAAGTCGGACGTTCGATCGGTTTGCCGGAAGAAATCGTCAAACGCCATCCCTTCCCCGGCCCGGGTTTGGCAATTCGCATTCTCGGGGAAGTCACGGCGGAACGACTGAAAATCCTACGGGATGCCGATTACATCTTGCGCCAGGAAATTAACCGCCACGGCATTTATCACGACTTCTGGCAAGCGTTCGCCGTGTTGCTGCCCATTCGCAGCGTCGGCGTGATGGGCGACCAACGTACCTATGCGTATCCCATCGTCTTGCGCTTCGTTTCGAGTGAAGACGGCATGACTGCTGACTGGTCGCGGGTTTCCTACGACTTCCTCGAACTGGTTTCTAACCGCATCGTCAATGAAGTTCCTGGTGTGAACCGCGTCGTGTACGACATTACATCCAAACCCCCTGGCACGATTGAATGGGAATAAATATGTCTCGTCTCTAAGCAGATGTTTCAACGGTCAGGGTCGGGGATTGCCCCACTCTGACCGAGATCGACAGATTATTCTCCACGTTATGACTTGAATTTAACCGGTTCTCTTGGAATTGCGGTGGTATTGGGTTACTTACGATACCACCGCAATTCCAGCAGACCCATCCCAACTTCGTTGAAGTGTTTCGCAAACTCGCGATCGAACATCAAGAAAAGCTAATTTCTGCTCTCACCTCAGGATCGGCCAACAAAAAATATAAAAACCTGAATTGGTGTTGGTCGATGATTCTGACGACGATATGATTCGAGAGGTTTATCGGGCAATTGGCTCGGGAAACTTTATTTAGAAATTGTGTTAATTTTTATGTAATAGAGTATGTTTTCAAGGCTCGACTGCTTAAATATAGCTCTCGTCTATGCTTTTCTTGGAAAACCTTAAAAAAATACAGTTTTCTAATCGCATCAAAAATCTTTCTCGGACTTGAATCATAAAGATATATTAAATACATCTAAGCTATAAAAATACAACGTTTTAAAACTGAAGTGTTATACACAAAAAAATCAATCTTTTTGAGTGATATTACGTATTAGAATTTTTGTAAGTCAGTACGTAAAGTAAAACAAATTGAATTCCGTAAATTTACGCTTATCAATCCAGGGGTTTAACGTTTAGAGTGAAAGCAGTACTAATAGATGCTGAGGAGTGTGGATTCTTCCGATTCAAGAGTGTAGGCAGTATAAATCCCTATAGATTGCATCTAAAAAAATTTTCTATCTTGACCCCATGTTTACGAGTTTAAGCCGAAAAGATTGCTCAGTAAGGGATTCGACAATTCCTTGCTCTATAAATTCGGAAAATTCTAAATTTCAAGTCTATTCGATCAATAATTATTCAGGGGCTAGTCGGGATGCCAAAACTCAATTTATGAGATAAGAGTCAAAAGGAAGCAATTGAGTATCAACTGATAGTGCTTATAGAAATCAATTTCCAACAGGTACGAGATATATTCTAATGCAACCTCAAAATCTAAATCCTTACATAAATCGCTAAATCTATGATTTTTTTTTAATTTCACTGTGTTGTTTGAGTCGATCCTTAAGCCAAGACATGAATAGAGCAGCTAAATTGACTTAACTCAATACTAAGCTTTGTTTACCGTCTCTTAACTTCATTGCTTAAAATGATTGTTAAAATCTTATGAAAAACAAAAAAATCAGCATTTTTTTGGAGAGAATACTGCCTTAACACGCTTCTCAGCGAATCTCATGACATTTTAATCCATACTAAAAAAGATGAAACGGCGAAACTTTATCGGATATACCCTGCTCTTCGTCGGTGGTTGTACGACAGCGACTGATGTTCCACAAGCTTCCACCACAGATAATAATATCTCCACCGAGTTGACATTTACCGTTACCGACCTTCTCAGTCTCGAAAAGCTCGAACGGGATTTTGAAGCATTTCGGGTCGCCCTTGAAGATGTTTTAGAACGTTCGGTCACGTTCTATCCCGTCGAGAGTTACACAGAAGCTGCAGCAGCGTTGCAATCTGGCGATCTCGATCTAGCCTTGACTGGCCCCTCAGAATACGTCTTGATTCGCGCTCGCACGAATGCTATTCCTGTCATCGCGATTACTCGTCCAAACTACCGTTCCATTATCGTGGTTCCTACAGATAATTCCATTCAGACACTTGCCGATCTCAAAGGAAAAACGATTGCAATGCGGGAAGTTGGCTCGACAAGCGGACATCTCGGACCGACTAAACTGCTCCTTGACGCTGGACTCGATCCAAAGCAAGACTACAACGTACAAATGCTCGATCGAGCGGGGCTAGAAGCCCTCAAAAACGGCGAGGTCGATGCTTGGGCTGGACCGCTCAGCGACTTCGAGCGTTTTTTGAGTGATGAGGGTTTCTCTGAAAACGACTTTAGCGTCTTAGAGAAAAGTCCTCCACTCCCCAATGATGTTTTTGTATTCAATAGCAACACCGATCCTGCTGCGATCGAAGCTTTCCGCGAACTTACAATCGAACACCAGGACGAACTAATTGAAGCCATTGCTTCTGTTCCTGAAAACGACAAATACGAAACGTCTGAACTGGTTTCCGTCCAAGACTCAGACTACGACACGATTCGAGATGCTTATCGTGCCGTCGGACAAGGCGAGTTTTTAGACTAGAGAGTCGGTATGATGTCTGCGATCGATTTACCGGCTGTTCCCAGAAAGTTAAAACAGTTAGTATCCTCACAGCAATTTCCCATTAAAACGTTAATTGACCGATTGAGTATCGCTCAAAAAATTAGCGTTAGCTCTGCCGTGTCGTTGGGAATTGCCGTGTGTGGGTCGATCTCGGGACTGCTCGTCGGCGACTACTATCAAAACCGAGCGATCGAACACTTAGCCGTGGCCGATCGACAACAATATCTCCTCAAAGACCTTGAAAATGCCGTCGGTGCGATGCGCCTCCACCCTCAACGTTTAACGGCCGTGTTGGGGGATTCCATTTGGTTCGATTACGAAGCGTCGAAATTTCGCGCAGATACGAACCGCGTGAATGCCGCTATTAACGAATTCGAGGCATTTATCGATCGATATGAAAGCCAATCTGACATCAATGCCGAAAAACTGAGATCGATTCTGTCGGGTTATAAAGTGACGACGCAACAATACAACAGCTTAATTCGCGATCTATGGAAACAACTCAATCCACCAAGCCTCACGACCTCTGAAATTCCCAACGCTCAGCAGCAAGTGATTCGCTCGCTGAGTCAGTCCCCTGCTACGGATATCGAGGTACAGTTCGATCGACTGCTCGAAAATCTAATGTGGCTCGAAGATGTCATCGATACGCAATATCACAACGCGCAACTCGAACAACACCAAGCTGAAGTTCTCCGCAAACAAATTGTATTTGCCAGTATCTCGATATCCGTCGCACTATCGATCGCCCTCGCCATCGCGATCGGTCGTGCCATTGCCCGTCCCCTCCAAGCTGTCGAGCGCGTCGCCTGTGAGGTCATGAAAGACTCGAACTTCGGTTTGCGCTGTCCCGTCACGACTACCGACGAAGTGGGATCTTTAGCTCGATCGTTCAACCAACTCATCCAACGCATTGGCGAGTATACTGGCGCTCTCGAAGTGGCTAAAGCGAAAGCCGACTCAGCCTCTCACGCCAAAAGCGAATTTCTCGCCAACATGAGTCACGAATTGCGGACTCCCCTCAACGGTATTCTGGGTTACGCCCAGATCCTCCAACGCAGTTCAGATCTCAACCAACAGCGACAGGGGGTTGAAATTATTCATCAGTGCGGTTCCCATCTCCTGACGCTGATTAATGACATTCTGGATCTCTCGAAAATCGAGGCGCGGAAAATGGAACTGCACCCGAGCGAGGTTCACTTTTCCTCCTTCCTCACTGGGGTTGCCGAAATTTGTCAAATCCGCGCGACTCAAAAAGACCTGTCGTTTACCTTCTGTCCGAGCGAAGATTTACCTGTCAACGTACGAGTTGATGAAAAGCGCTTGCGACAGCTCTTAATTAACTTGCTGGGTAATGCCGTGAAGTATACCCAGCAGGGTGGTGTGATTTTCTCAGTCAGTACGGCTCGAGCGGCCTACAGAAATACTAACGGTTGTTCGATCGAGCAGCCAGCTCCACTCACTCAAAGCATTCGATTTCAAATCGAAGATACCGGAATTGGCATGACACCGGAACAACTCGAAACCATCTTTCTCCCCTTCGAGCAAGTGGGGGAATCGCACCGCATCGCGGAAGGGACGGGTTTGGGATTGGCGATCGCTCAAAAAATTGTCGGGATGATGGGCGGCGAAATCCACGTTCAGAGCGTGTTTGGGGAAGGCAGTTGCTTTGAGTTCGAGTTGGATGTGCCGTTGGTTCAGCCCCGAACGCAAGACCAGACCCCTTTGATTTCCCATGCGATCGGCTACGAAGGACGACGACGTAAAATCTTATTGGTTGACGACAAAGCTCAAAATCGTTCAATTCTCGTGACTTTGTTACAGCCAATGGGATTCGAGATCGTACAAGCACAGAACGGCCGGGAGGGTCTCGAAATCGCACGTCAGGAATGCCCCGACGCGATCGTCACGGATTTAGTGATGCCCGTTCTCGACGGCTTTGAGATGATGCGGCGTGTCCGTCAGTCACCCGACATCCGAGACGTGACGATCGTTGCTTCATCAGCCAGTGTCTTCGAGAGCGACCAAAATCAAAGTTTAGCAGCAGGCAGCGATGCTTTTTTACCGCGCCCCATTCAACTCGAGCGACTGCTCGCCATCTTCCAAAAACACTTAAAGCTCGAGTGGGTTTATGCTGAGATAGATGCGGTCGAAGTACCCGAACCGGCAACCGAAGCCCCTGTAGATTCGATCGAGCCAGACGAGTGGGTCTTACCACCGATCGAGACGATCGATCGATTACTTCACTCCGCGCGACGAGGAGCGCTGCGAAAGATTCTCAAGCAATGCGACAAACTCAAATCGGAAAGCGTCGAATACACGCCTTTTACACGAGAACTCTCCCGATTAGCTCGTCAGTTCGATGAAAAAGCGATTCTCTCTCTTCTCGAACGCGCTCGTGACGAACTGATTTCGCCAGTGACGGCAGACAGTCCGTCCTCGAGAATCGATCGATCGTCAAAGCCATGAACTCTGTTCCAACGATTGTCTCGAGTTCAGACTGGACTTATCAACCGCCAAACTCAGCCTGTAACCCTCAACGCATTCTCGTTAAACCCAATCTCGGCTATCCCGTTCAGTCTCCCGTGACCGTGAGTTTGTCGGTGTTGGGGCGAGTGTTAAGCGGTTTGCGAGATCGGTTCCCCAACGCTGAAATCTCGATCGTCGAAGGTGTCTGTTCGCCGAAATCGTTAGCGGAAATTGCTGAGATGCTCGGCGTGTACGACCTGCTCGACGAGGGAATGCAACTCCTCGATGCCGATACGTTACCCATTGCCGAATATCCCAATCGATCGCATGGCCTGTGACGTTGCCGGAGAACCCTTTGCGAACTATCTCGACGCTATCGATCGGTTGCGCTGTCAGAGCGAGCTGGCGTGAAGCGCACGGGAATTCCAGTTTCAGCTTCAACAGCCTTGGCGATTTCTGCTAACACCGAGGTGGGAACCTGCTTGAGCTGATGTACCTCGTAAGGACGGCTTGCTGCGTCGGAGTGATTGCCCCGGGCTTCGAGTTGGGGGACAACAGGCTTCGGACGGGTGGGCGTGTTCAACTGAATCGCATCCGGTTGTAGTTCTCGCATCAGCCGGATATATTCTACACGTTGGGTATCAGTCCAAGGCGTCAACAGCATCGTTTGAATTTCCAAGATGCCGCGATAGTCTTGTCGCAGTTCTTGCAACCCCGCCCAAATTCCCTGCCAGTTCAACCCGAACACCGGTCGATCGATCCGCTTCAGCTCGCTTGGAAACACAGCATCTAGTTTCGCCGCCACGCGATCGGCCTCGCCCAAAGCCGTTCGCACGTCGAGATCGCCGAGTCGTGTGGCGTTGGTCAGAACAGTGACAGGCTTGTGGGTGAGGCGCTTGACTTCGACAATTGCCTCCCCTAAATTGAGTGCGAGTGTGGGTTCGCCGTTGCCGCTAAAGGTAATCGCATCGACCTCCCACGGTGCAAATGCCTGTAAGTCTTTGAGAATTTTCGCGGTAGGAACGAACACTCGACGCTCGGCAGTGCGGTCTTGAATTTCGCCGAGTTGACAGTAAACGCAGTTAAAACTACAAGTCGAAACCGGACCGATCGGATCGATGCCCAGAGATTTCCCGTAACGCCACGAGGAAACCGGGCCGTAAACCGAGACAAAGGTGTCGGGCAGAAGCGGTTCGTTCGGAAGGGAATTATCGGGTACAGATCGATCGAACATTGCGAAATGGCACTGTGGGACAGGCGAAAACGTCAAAAGCAGGGAATCGATCGCCTCAGCTTCGATGCGATGTTCCTCCCTGCTTCTATTATCGTCGATCTGAACCCGTGACGAAAAACTCTAGACTTTGCCCATCACCGAAAACGATTTGATGAACGGCCCGACCATACGGGGGTCTTTGACCATTGCACCATAGTCACCGACGAGGAATTTCAACTTACCCGTGGTGTAAGCCATGCCCAGCCCCATCATATTCAGACCTTTCTGGAACCATTTTTCCCAGTCCGATCGATCGGCTCGCAAGTCCCAATTGAGGGTTTGTCCCTCGAAAGCAGTGGCTGCAACAGCTTTTCCGTTCTCCACAACCAGCACGCCGCGCGGTGCGTTTTCGTCTTTAAAACCGTAAGCGATGTTAGCCGTGAAATCGATTTTGGCAAGCGCATCGGACAGCTCCGGTTCGCCGTTCCACTGGTCTTGGTAGACTGCCATCCATTCGGTAGAAAACAAATCTGCCATAGATCTTCGATATCCTCCTTGTTGGTTTGTCTGTCTTGAGATCGGAGCTTCTATCTGTTCGCCCCGATTGAAATGCTCGAATCGATCGAGCGCCATCAAGCGATAAATTGTCTACTCCCACCCACCCACCACGAGAGATAATTCATCGCGTCTTCAAATGTCAGTTGCTAGTTCACGGAAGCCACGAGATCGCCATCGCGCAAATCGGAAGGCGGCGATAGAACGACTCGATCGCCTGAATTAAGACCCGAAAAAACTTCGACCCAGTCGTCATGTGCTGCACCAGTTGCGATCGAGCGGAAGTGTACCGTTTCACCGTCAACGACGTAAACGCCTTGGATACCCAGTCGCTCGACGACCGCCGTCTTCGGCATCAACATCGCTTCGCGATCGCTACTGGCCAGTTTCAAGCGTCCGAACAGTCCAGGAATGACGGTGCTGTCGCCTTCCAAGGCAATTTTGACCGTGAAGTTATGGGCGCGGGGATCGGCAGACGGCACGATTTGATTGATGCGTCCTCGAACTTCCCGATCGAGGGCATCGAGATAGACCGTCACCGCTTGGTTCAAACGCATTTGTCCGATGAGGGATTCTGGCACGGGAATGCTAAAGCGCAGCCGATCGGTGCTTTCGATCGTTACGATCGACTGTCCAGCTCCTGCCATTGCCCCAACTTCCGTATGTTTGCGCGTGACCACCCCATCAAACGGTGCGGTGACCGTTCCGTAATCGAGGTCGGCGACCGCTCGATCGACCCCAGCCTGAGCCTGGACGACCCCAGCCTGAGCCTGGACGACCCCAGCCTGAGCCTGTTCGACCCCCGCTTGCGCTTGTTGCTCTTGCGCTTGCGCTTGTTGTTGCTGTGCCTGAGCCTGTTCGATTTGGGTACGAGCCTGCTCGATGGCGCTATTCCGTCGTTCGATTTCCGCTTGCGCTTGGTCGATGCGTGCCTCCAACACTGCCACTCGGGTGTTGGCCTCGTCCAGGCGCGACAGACTCACTGCACCATCCGCCTGCAGCATCTCCATCCGGCGTTGGTTCAACTTCGCGTCTGCCAGTTCCGCCTGGGCTTCTTGTCGTTGAGCCACCGCTTGTTCCCGGGCTGAGATCGCCTGGTCGTGTCGCGTCTGAGATTCAGCGAGGAACGCTTGCGCCTGTAAGGTGGAGGCGTAGGCTTGGTTTTGTTGCGACTGAGCCGCCAAGTAAGCCGACTGTGCTGCACTCAGGGATGCTTGCGCCTGGGGAACGCTGGCTTCCGCTTGCGTGCGTTGCGCTTGGATGTCGGCCACATCGATAAAGGCAATGGGATCGCCCGCCCGCACGCGGTCGCCTTCTTCAACCGATAGCTCCCGAATCATTCCCGGTACGCGACTGGCGAGCGTGACGGTGTCCACCGGTTCGACAACCCCCGTCAGTACCCGATCGGCGGGAATGGGAGCGCGTTCGACCAGTGCGGTACTCACTCGAAAGCGTTGGATTTCAGTAGCGGCTTGGGCAACGGATTCGCGATCGGATCGCGCTGCAATCCAACCCGCTCCCCCAGAAGTGGCGACTAACAGTCCCACCAAGCCGACGGTACCGATTTTATGGATTAAGTGTTTGTTCGGTGTGACGTGTAGGAACGAGTGTGTCATGGTCTTGAAGCGTAAAACGTCGAGGAAATAGAACGAAAGCTTCAGGGTTTACCCGTTACCCAATCCCAACTGGACGGGTCATTCGCGATCGCGCAGCGTCTCAGAACGAGTATCGCAACGGGCTTTCGCGCACAAATCGAGTAAGTCTCGATCGACGAGACGGTAGTAACGGCTGACCCCTTCGCGGCGACAGGTCACGACCCCTGCATCTTTCAGCAGTCGGAGGTGTTTGGAAACGTTGGCTTGGGACAATCCCGTTCGATCGCAAATATCACAAACCTTCCGTTCCTGTTGGCAAATCGCCGCAAGGATTTGAAGTCTCGTCGGCTCGCTAAGAATTTTGAACCGACTCGCCAGCCACTCCAATTCGGCTTCCGGAAGAGCGAGATCCATGAGTCATTACCTCTAGTCGTTCGGTCTCGGACAGGGGTTCGACGAGACGGATGCCGAGCATACTCAATCCCAATTGTTCGAACCAGGGCACCCCCAGGCCGTTTTGTAGTTTGGCCATGAAGAATCGCTCGAAGGCCGTCTTGATCCAGCTCACCCAGATCCCGCGCTTGGCAACTGCTCGCCGCCGCGTTCCGCTTTCGAGTTCGGGCAGCACGGGTTGAGCGATGAAGATAATTCCCGTATCGCCGAAATCTGCCATACAAATCGCTTCGAGCGTCGGTTTGACGGGATCGCCTTGGATGACACCGAGATCGAGAGCGATGTTGTGAACGACGGCCATCCCCATCGATTCAGTCATTTGTCCCGTTTTGGGTACGCCGATAGGAACGGGCGTTTTTTCCGGCGGAGCCAGTTGCGTGGCAATCCCGACACTGTAAATTGACGGAAACTCGGGATGTCGGTAGGTGGGAAGTACGGGGACAAAGCCTTTAGCATCGGCCAGTCCGGGAACGTCACACAGGAATTGCGCGCCCTTGAACGGTGGCAGCAACATGGAAAATTTGAAGGGAAGGCGGCGACCACCAGCCAAACAAATGGTATCCGGGGTAATTTCAGTGACGGCTGCGTTCTCAATCCATTCGATCTGTTTCATCTCGAACAGTTGCGTCACCAGTTTGCCCGAGTTGGCCATGCCGCCGATACCCAGATGTCCGGCATAGGGTTCAGGCGAGACAAAAGTAATCGGCACGCGATCGCGCAGTCCTTTCTTCCTTAAGATGTGGTCGGCTAGGAGCGCGAACTCGTAAGCGGGCCCCATGCAACTCGCACCGGGAACTGCCCCGACGACGAGAGGCCCCGGATTTTTCTCGAATTCCTTCCAGGCTTCCCGAGCGAGGACAGCGTGATGGGGATTGCAAACAGAATGGGTGTAGCCCCCTTCCGGTCCGAGTCCGGGAACTGCCTCGAGCTTGAGAGCTGCACCGGTGGAGATCGTGAGGTAATCGTAGGCGATCGTTCGATCTCCCACTTTTAAGATTTGTTCGTGGGGATCGAGGTGGGTCACTCGACCATCTATCCAACCGATATCTCGCCCTTTGAGCAGCGGCTCGATTTCCAACTGCACGTTTTCGAGCGGCGTTTCGTCAAAGGCAACCCAGGGGAGCGAGGGAATAAACGTGAACTTGTCTCGATCGGAGATCAACGTTACTTGATGCTCGCGCGGTAAGATGTGTCGCAGTTCAAAGGCGGTCGGCAAACCGCCAATTCCTCCACCGACGACCACAATGTGTGCCATAATTCCTCCTATCCGTACACTGGCTTGACGTTCCCACCCAGTTGGGATCGTAAAAAACTCTTTTGCTTATATGTCAACTATATGAGTAGCTAGTTATATTTGTCAAGCAAAAATTCACAATATTTTCGGAATTGTTTTCGGCGATCCCCATTTCAACACGCGAACGAACACTCGAGCTACGGCAGAGCGATTGCGGGAACGATCGCCCCCGTTAACACAGCATCGGTTAGATCGGTATCCCGAAGCGACCCGTTCGTCAGATCCGCATAGCTGAAATTCGCTCCGATCGCGATCGCTTCTGTTAAATCCGCCTGATAGAGCGTGGCATCGAAGAACAGCGCTCCCGTTAAATCGGCACCGTGTAAATAGGCGTTGTTGAGATCGGCCGTTGTAAAGTTCGCGCCGATCAGCTTTGCGGAACTTAACACCGCTCGGCTCAAATCGGCATTTTCAAAATTTGCACCACTAAAGTTCGACAAGTTCATCCCCGCACCCGATAAATTCACATCGGTCAAATCGGCCCCGAGGCCGATCGCCCCCGTCAAGCTAACGCCCGATAAATTCGATTCGCTTAAAGACGCTGCTGACAATACAGCGCGGTTGAGATTGGCATCGAGGAACAAGACGTTACGCAACACGGCACCCGAAAGATTGGCCGTTTGCAAGTTCGCCCCGTCCAATCGAGCTCGATACAAGTTCGCCCCCACTAAATTGGCAGCACTGAGATCGGACTGACTGAGGTTGGCATAACGGAGATTCGTAAAGGTCAGTTTTGCTCCCTGCAAGTTCGCCCCTTCGAGATCGACCCCGCGCAAGTTCGAACGTCCGAGGAGTGCGTAGCTGAGATCGGCATTTCGCAGACTCGCTAACCGCAATTGAGCGCTGCCGAGAGATGCCTCGCTCAACAGCGCCCCATCGAGATTTGCACCGACCAAATTCGCTAGTAAAAGGACAGCACGGGTGAAATTCGCATTTTGAAGCTGTGCCTCCCGTAGTGAAGCTTGTGTGAGGTCGGCATCGGTGAAGTCGGCATCGGTCAAAATCGAGCCGTTCAAGTCAGCGTCGATGAGGGTTGCATCCGTCAAGTCAGCGTTGGCGAGATTGAGTCCCGACAAGTCCGCCCCTTCTAAGTTACATCTCTGACAGGCGTTAGTCGATCGAAGTCGTTCGAGATCGTCCGGGTCGAAGGCTAAGGCCGGAGCGGACAGGAAACACACCGTGCCAACAGAAATGAGGGATTTGAGAGCGACGTTCATCGTGTTGTGCGAGATTGCCAGAAATCGAGACTGCAGACCATCCTATCTTGACGATGGTTATTCGTTCATGTTTCGGTAGGTTGCCACAGCGGACGGCGAAATGCGGTTGAGATAGCGGAAAATCCAATATTTCATCACGGTATCGAGAATCACCGGGAAGGTCGCGATGAACAGAAAGTTAAATTCGCGACTTTCCGGTAAGCCGAAATGATGGGAAATACTTTCGAGAACAATTTCCCAACCGTGGGGCGAGTGATAACCCACAAAGATATCTGTAAACAGAATAATGATAAAAGCTTTGGCGCTATCGCTGAGTCCGTAAATGAGATCGTCGATAAAAGATTTGACGATGGCTAGTTCGCGCTGACTGATGAGAATGACGGTACAAAATGCTGCGAGCGAACAGAGATCGGCAAAAACATTCTGAACGGCGTTGTTACTAATTTTTTGGTATTCTTTCGAGATTTCGTGAGCTTTCTCTGAAATTCGATCGTCCCATTCCGTATCGTTTAACTTAGGCATCGTACCGATAGCGATCTGAAATTTAAGATGGTCTTCGTATCGCTGTAAGTCGGCGAATGCTTCTTCTTCTAGGTTGCGGTTGAGAAAAGTCTCAGTACGATCGCTAAAAAACTGATTGTAAATCGGTTGAATGACGAAGTTTTTAGACAGTTGGTGAGTCAACAGAGGGATGAGAATCAACAAGAGCATAAATTTGAGAGAAATGACAGTTTTGCTCTTGTAGTAGCGAAATTTTTCGACGACTTCGTCTTCGGCGTTGGGGTCGAGTTCCCGTTTGATTCGATCGATCGTCCGCAGGATCGATCGAGGCAGTAAACTCGCCTGCCCCACCATCGATTCTACATCGCTGGCTGTTTCGACGCGAGGTTCTTGGGTTTGACTGAGTCGATCTCGCCAATCGGAACGTATAACGCCTTTGCCATTGGCATTTCGATCGACCGTTCGATCCACCTGACCGTTCGTTGGGGAAACTGCAATCGAACCCTGTTTTGCTGTCGGCGGTGAAGGTTGGGGTTTTGGCGGTTCGCGCTTGTATTGTGCGATCGTCTCGTCGATGAATTTTAACTTTTTAAGGGTTTCGGAAAATTGATATTTGCCATCAGGAGAATAGCGATATTTCGATTCGTCAATCGCTTCGAGGTCGATGGGAGATCGAAGTCCTTGTTGGGTGATAAAATTCAGGGTCGATCGACTCGCTTTAAATTCTGTTAGACGACGTTCGATCGTCGAAAGACATCGATCGAGTTCGGATTTAAATTGATTGAGTTCGAGTTTGCTGTAACGTTCTGAAACCAGAGAGATCGGCTGACTGTTGAAATACTCATTTTCAATCGTGCGAATTTTAATAGCGGCTCGATAGGCAGCATCTAGAGCGCGTTCTGGTGTTTGAAAATACCAATAATGAATCGATCGAAATACACCAGAGATGCTTTGAGAACCTTGACCTTTCATGTCGGAAAATCAATAAAAAATGAATGAAGCGCTCGATCGGTCAAACACCCAAAACAACCGAAAGGCAGAACGAAAAAATGATTGTAGAACGTTCGAGTGCCCAATCTGAACGTTAGTATTGAGTATAGTAACAAATTCGGTTGAGGCGAATCGGTGCATTTCGAGTCAGTTTGGATCGTCGGTAGTAGTCGAAGTGGAAAAACCGGGCAGTTAGTCGATCGACTGTGTCGTTGGCAAGCCCAAACGCCACACCAGGGCACTGCATTACCTCAACCTACAGTCTTAGTTTTAGCAGCCAACGGTGATAACCGCATCGTTTTGAGCGATCGAATTGCAGCCGCAACGGCGGGGGAATCTTCCGTCTACGCGACAACACCATTGGGGTTTTTTGAAAACGAAGTCCTGCTGTTTTGGCCGCTGTTGGTCGAAACGTTGAATCTAAAAGGACGCTTTCCCTTACGCCTGCGTCCAGAAACCGAACAGATGTTAGCGACGAAACTGTGGCAGCCGGATCTCGACGACGGGCAATTGCAGCAGTTGGGAATAGCTGTCGATCGATGGGTGCGGCGCACGTTAGATTTGCTTCAACTGGCTGGAGCTGCGGGGATTGCGCCCGAAGAGATTCCCGAACGTTTGGCCCGAGGGTTGCCAATGGAGCCGGATGCTTTACCCCTGTGGCAATATCAGGGCGCGTTGTTACTCCGCTGGCGACAGTGGTGCTGGGAGTGGGGACTGCTGACGTATGGCATTGTATTTGAGTTGTACTGGCGGTATTTACTGCCTCACCCGAACTACCAACGGCAGCTAACACAGCGGTTTGCGGCTGTTTTTGCCGACGACGCCGATGAATATCCGGCTGTGGCGAAATTACTGTTCGAGACACTGCTCGATCGAGGGCTGCCCGGAACGTTTACGTTCAATCCTGAAGGGGGGATTCGCTTGGGACTCAACGCCGATCCCGATACGATGGCGGATTTGGCGGAACGCTGTCGCGTCGAAACCTTGACGGGACGGCAGGGTTTGGCGGCAACACTCGGTCACTCGATCGTCAAACTGGCACTCGAGCCGACTTACTTCACACAACTTCCAAGTCGAGAAGTGGAGTGCGTGCAAACTGTCTCACGGGCGCATCTGTTGCGACGAGTGGGAGATGCCATTGTCGAAGCGGTGAACGCGAAAACCCTCGAACCCCAGGAAATCGCGGTGATCGTGCCGGGATTGGACGCGATCGCCCGCTATACCCTGACGCGGATTTTAGAGGATCGAGGCGTACCCGCTCGATCGTTAAACGTTCAGCGCCCCCTGGTGAGTTCGCCTCACGTGCGTGCGGTGTTGACGTTGTTAGCCTTGGTTTATCCAGGGTTGGGACGCACGATCGATCGAAATGCTGTGGCTGAAATGCTCGTGACGTTGTCGGAAAAATTTGCAGATCCCCCCAAACATCCGTCGATCGATCCCGTTCGGGCCGGTGCTATGGTCGACGTATGCTACCAACCGCACCCCGAAGCTCCTCACTTACTACCTATTGCAACCTTCGATCGATGGGATCGCTTGGGATACCGAGCCACTGACGCTTACGAACGCATCCGAAACTGGAGCGAAACCGCCCGCGAACAACTCGCACAGCGAACGATCGCTTCTCCCGTTAGTGCGATCGATAGCATCGTGCGAGAATTCCTCTGGCGGCGGGACTTGCCCGACGAACAACTCGAAGCTTTGCGGGAACTCCTCGAAACGGCCCAGCACTTTTGGGAAGTTGAAAAGCGCGTTCGATGGAAGCCGAACGACGACACCACTGCCCTGTACGAGTTTATCGCCCTACTTCAACGGGGAACGGTCGCAGCAAACCCCTATCCCTTACGTCATTTGTCCCGGCCGGCTGTGCTGCTGAGCAATATTTACCAATACCGAACCAGTCGCCTTTGCCATCGCTGGCATTTTTGGCTGGATATCAGCTCGCCTTTATGGATGAGTGGCGGATCGGCTGTCTTGTTCGGCGCACCGCTGTTTCTTCGATCTCGCCCGACCATCCGTTACACAGAAGCTGATGCTCAGCAGGCTGACGAGGAGCGCCTCGAACGCATTCTCTACGATTTGCTCGCCCGCGTTGAGGAACGGGTCGTCCTCGGTTACAGCGAACTCGCCATCAACGGTCAAGAGCAAACCGGCCTGTTACTGTCCCTCGCTAATGCGGCGGTGGAAGCGTTATGATACGCAGCCTTATTTTGACAATACTACAGCATTTCTCATGCTGGTGAGGTACGCTTAGGATGAAACTTTTAATTTTGGAGAGGTTAACGTCGTTGAAACCATATTCTCTAAATTTCCGCCAGAAAATCATTGATGTCTACGAAAGTGAACCCATTTCACAACGGCATCTAGCCAAGCGGTTTTGCGTGGCAAAAAGCTCGATCGAAAAACGCCTAAAGCCTTACCGAGAAACGGGTTCGTTGGCACCGAAAAAGCGGCTCCAACAAACGCCAATAAAATTGAGTTCCGAACAACTGGCTGTCCTTCGACGACTAGTGGAAGAGAAAAATGATGCGACCTGAGAAGAACTCCAAGCTCTCTGGGAAGATAAAACCGGAGTTCGCATTAGTCGTGCGACCGTCGATCGAATGCTCAAAAAGTTGAATATTACGGTTAAAAAAAACGTTCCACGCTGATGAGAAAGAAACTGAACGAGTCCAGAAGAAGCGAGTAGGATTTTGGCAACGGCTCCAAGGATTTCTGGCTAAAGACCTTATCTTTGTTGATGAATCAGGGGTTAATTTGGCTCTGACTCGCTTATATGCACGTTCTCCTAAAGGCCAAAGAGCGCAGGGCAAAAAGCCTCAATCACGGGGTAAAAATGTCTCGATCGTTAGTACTCTTGGATTAAAGGGCGTTTTAGCTCAAGTGAGTCTTCTCAGTGCCGTTGACGGCCTAACCTTTGAAGCCTTTATCGCTCGTAAATTAGTGCCACATCTTTGGCCGGGAGCCTGTGTCATTCTCGATCGCTGCTCTATCCATTTTGGCAAAGCGATTGAAT
>LWRO01000045.1 GCA_001657325.1 Geitlerinema sp. BBD 1991-9
ATCGAACGGCTTACCCGCCACTTTGCCGCCGCGATTCATCGGCGCTTCAATCGGAGATTAGAAACGCAGGATTCTCGCGGGATTGCTAAAAAGCGAGTTTATTCTTCTGAATCCGCAGAATTTTCTTCGGATTGACTGGATTCGTGATGTTTTCCGACTGAGTTCGATGAAACCATGACACCCATTGCCAATTCTTCGCGAACTTTTTGTTCGATTTGTACGGCTAACTCCGAATGTTCTTCCAAATACTTCACGACGTTGTCGCGCCCTTGACCGATGTTGTCGCCGTCATAGCTATACCAGGCGCCGCGCCGCTTGATCGCCCCCGTCTCTTCCGCTAAATCTAACAAACATCCGAGTTGCGAAATACCTTGGCCGAACAAAATATCGAATTCAGCAATTCGGAATGGCGGGGCGACTTTGTTTTTTGCGACTTTGACTTTGGCCCGAATGCCATATTCTTCCGAGCCTTTTTTCAGGGTTTGGATGCGGCGAATGTCGAGGCGAACGGAAGCGTAGAATTTGAGCGCGTTTCCTCCTGTCGTCGTTTCGGGGTTGCCGTAGGTCACGCCAATTTTCTGACGCAGTTGGTTGAGGAAGATGACCGTACAGCCGGATTTACCGATGTTTCCGGTGATTTTCCGCAAAGCTTGGCTCATTAAACGGGCTTGCAAGCCGACGTGTGCGTCGCCCATATCTCCTTCAATTTCCGCCCGGGGAACCAAGGCTGCGACGGAGTCGATGACGACGAGATCGACAGCGACCGATCGAACGAGTTGATCGACGATCTCTAATCCCATTTCTCCTGTATCGGGCTGCGAGACGAGCAGGTTTTCGATATCTACGCCCAACGCAGCGGCGTAGGTGGGATCGAGGGCGTGTTCGGCATCGACAAAGGCAGCAATGCCCCCGGCTTTCTGGGTTTCGGCGATGGCGTGCAGTGCAACGGTGGTTTTCCCAGAACTTTCAGGCCCGTAGATTTCGATCACGCGCCCTTTGGGTAAACCGCCCCCCAACGCCAAGTCGAGGGTTAGCGAACCACTGGGAATCGTTTCAACTCGCATCCGGGTCGAGTCGCCCAACCGCACGATCGCCCCTTTCCCAAAGGAACGTTCGATTTGGTTGAGAACCATATCTAGAGCTTTCTGCTTTTCGGAGTTCTGCGTGATTTGAGTCGCCATGCTTGCCTCGATCGAGTTGCGTTTACAGGTTGTGTTTGAAGATGGTGCGAGTGTGGGATGTTGCAGCAGATATTCTATTCTAGTACAAAATTCCAGAAGGCCACTCGGGAAAACCCCAACGGCTAGAATCCTTGCTTTACGGGAGTTACGCAGTTTGAGAGAAAGTCAGCTAGGGAGCTGACTCGTCGGAACAGACCGTGACGCGAATGACGCGAAGTTTGGACTCGTCCCCACGGCATAACGCCTCGGCCGGGTTGCCTCTCAATGATGCATCCCTCTCCCAAGATTGGAAGAGGGACTTTAATCGGTTCTCCCCTTCTCCCAATATTGGGAGAAGGGGTTGGGGGATGAGGGCATGGGAATCGGGTAGATTGCAAAAGTGAGATGCTCCCCCTAGGTCTTCTGAGTCTGGAAGAGGGAGTTGATGTAATCAATCTGTGTCTTTTGAAGGATTCATACCTCTGTTTTTTTCCCTCTCTTCCTCCACTGCGTAACGCCTAATTTATTTTGTGTGTTTTTACGAAAAGCATCATCCTAAAAACACACAAAATTTCCATGATTTTACGGATTGAAAACTAGCGCGATCGATCTAAGGTAAGCCGTAAGCGATCGCTTTTAGATTTTTGTACAGTATAACATGACGCTTCTAGGTCGATGTGCTGTTGCGATCGTCCTCTGCAAATACCATCAGGACAATGCTCTACCATGCCCGAAATATTCTTCTCAGAATATATTGAAGGAAGTAGCTACAACAAAGCCCTCGAACTCTACAATCCAAATAGTATTGCCGTCGATCTAAATGCCAACAACTATAGTTTAGAACTCTATGCCAATGGTGCTTCAATACCGACTCAAACGTTAAACCTAATTGGATCGATCGATCCGGAAGGTACAATCGTTTTAACCAACGGAAAAGCGGATTCAAGCTTGTTGGCTTTCGCAGATATAACTCATGATTTTGTCATAAATTTTAACGGTAACGATACCCTACTTCTCAAAAAAAATGGATCGATCGTCGATAGTTTTGGCAGAATTGGAGAAGATCCGGGGAACGCCTGGGGAAGTGGAAATACAGCGACTCAAGATAGAACGCTACGCCGAACACCGGGAATTTTTCAGGGTGATAGCAATGCTAACGATATCTTCGATCCAGCATTAGAATGGGTTGGATTTCCTCAAAATACCTTCAACGGACTCGGATCTCACACGGCTACAATTCCCGAAACACCGCCGAGTGTTATCTCGACTACCCCAGTCGATAGTGCGACAAAAATCTCGATCGATTCCGATCTCACCGTTCGCTTCAACGAAGCGGTTACGGTGTCGGGAAATTGGTTTAGTATCGTGGGTGACAGTAGCGGAGTTCACACCGCCACAGCCAGCGGAAGTGGTGCAGAATATATTCTCGATCCGGATAATAGTTTCCATTCTGGTGAAACAGTTACCATCACGGTGTTTGCTGCCAATGTTTCTGATATCGATACAGACGATCCACCAGATTCTCCCACATCAGACTATAGCTTCAGCTTTCAAATTACCACCATTGGAGCGGTTGCTTTGAACGAAATTTGTGCCGATCCACCAGACGATACAAATGGCGATGGAACGCCAGATTCTAAACAAGACGAATTCGTCGAAATTGTCAATAATACTGGTACATCGATCGATCTTTCGGGATTGACGCTATCTGACGCACTACAAATCCGCCATGTCTTTCCACCTGGAACGATGGTTGAGAACGGACAAGCCATTGTTGTATTTAGTGGGGGAACACCAACGGGAAGTTTCGGCGGATCGATCGTGCAAACGGCGAGTACTGGCGAACTGAGTTTAAATAACACTGGCGACACGGTGACGCTTGAGGACGGAACGACCGTTATCGCCACTTACACTTACGGAAACGAAGCAGATAAAAATCAGTCGCTTACGCGATTTCCCGATTTGGCTGGGGGGTTTGTCAAACACGGTACGACGGGATCTTTAAGCTGCTCCCCCGGAATGCAAACGAACGGCTTACCATTTCCCATCGATACAACACCTCCTCAAATTGTCAGTACGACACCATCGGATAATGCAGAAAATGTCGCAAAAAATGCTGATTTAAAGATTCAGTTTGATGAATCTATTTTAAAGGGAACGGGATCGATCGAGATTCATCGCAGTTCAGATGATGCGATCGTGGAATCGATCGATCTCTCCTCCTCGCAAGTGACTGTTAGCGGTTCGATCGTTACTGTCGATCTCACCACACCATTCGCATTTTCAACTCATTACTCCGTTCGCATTGACAGCACAGCTTTTCAAGATTCATCGGGAAATCAATTTTCGGGAATTGACAATGCGACAACGTGGAATTTTACGACGCAATCGCCACCGGATTTTACTTCACCTTCTCTTATCAGCGTGACTCCGAAAGATAATGCAAAAGATGTCATATCGGATACCCACTTGAAATTGGAATTTAACGAACCTGTTCGTGCTAACAATGGCAATCTGATAATCTACAACTGCGAAACAGAGAAAGTTTTGGTAACGATCGATCTTGCATCGTCATCTGTCACTGTAGACGATCGAACAGTTCTTATCGATCTCGATCGATCCTTAGCTTCAGCCACCGATTACTTTATCGAAATCGATAATACCGCCATTGTCGATCTCGCCGGAAACCCATTTTCAGGAATCTCTGACACCACCACTTGGAACTTTTCGACGATCGATCGGCTATCCGAACATTCTTTGGAAACTGAATTACCAAAACTCGACTCGATCTCGACGCCATCCACTGAACTCAAAAGTTCTACCGCTGAAGAAAGGCGAGGTACATTTCAGAGTGACAATACCGATTTCATCTCTTGTCCACCTCGATCGATCGATCGTGTTTCCTCGCAAATTGTCGGAAGTTTTCGTGGTGATTTTCTGTTCGGCGATAACGATACCAACGAAATTCTAGGAGAAGATGGCGACGATACCCTGGTGGGTTGGAATGAAGGTGACGCACTCAAAGGTGGAGACGGCGACGATCTCATTTTTGGAAATCGCAATGTAGACGTTCTCGAAGGGGGAAATGGCAACGATCTCGTATTTGCGGGACAACATGGAGATGTCGTCATTGGAGAAGAGGGAGACGATACGATAGCGGGAAATTTAGGTTCAGACTGCTTGTTTGGAGATCGGGGAAACGACGTGATTTTCGGTAATACGGAAGTCGATCGACTTTCAGGCGGAGATGGTGACGATACCCTTTTGGGTGGACGAGATAATGACGAATTATCTGGTGGTGACGGCGACGATGTGCTTTCAGGAGATCTTGGAGACGATACGTTGATGGGAGGAGCGGGTGTCGATCGATTCCTTCTCGGAGTTGGAAAAACGGCGATTTTGGATTTTACTGACGGGATCGATCGACTCGTTCTTTTGAACGGTTTGACCGTGTCTCAGTTAACAGTCTCTCAAGAAGAAACAGTTACTAAAATTCAGTTAAATGACACCGTTTTGGCGGAATTATACGGTGTAAGTTCGAGTTCGATCGATGTAACAGATTTTGAATTCTAAATTTCTCGATTGATTTCGTTTCTCGACTGCATCTCAAGAATGTAAACATAGTTGTCGATGTGTGACGCGGGAATCTAATTCGTCTTGACTTCAGTCGGATTTTGTAGCCCACTAACGCACCAAGCACTTTTGTCCCGACGCTCTAGATACTGATGCGGCTTTCCATACGAGCTTTCAAAACGGCTGAAATGCTTTACATACAATGATTTTAGCCGATCGAATAGATCGATCGAGTGTATTGACTTTTTATTCAATTTCGTGCATACTCAAACTTGTGTCAACGAGATCGCACCTGTCAAACCCCTGTCACAGGGTTGTCACAATTCCCCAGTACGCTGGGTTCAAACGGCGATCGAAAATTGCCAAGATTGCTAACCTCAAGTGTCCGTGAATGCGATGAAACCCAACCAGATCGACCAACTGCTTCAATTTCTTCGGGAAGAGTTGAACCTCCCCGAAGACTCGATCGATCTCGCAACCCGTCAATCTGAAGCAACCCACCAGTTACCGGTTGTCCTGTGGCAATACGGTTTGGTGGATTTGCAGCAGTTGGCTCGGATTTGGGACTGGGAGATGAGATGAGGAGATGATGTGAAATTACCTCATCTCCTCAGCTCCTCACCTCCCCATCATTCTTTCAGCTCGATTCCCAACCAAGCTTGGAAGTTTTGTGCTTGTGCGGGGGTAGGGTTCTGAACGGTAACGACGCGATAGGTTTTCGGACGGGGTTCGGCTAGGGTGACAGAGACCGTTTTCAGTTCGTCTTGATGAAAGACGCTGACGGCAATGGTATCGCCGGGTTGGTAGTCTTTGAGTCGCTCGTCGAGTTGGTCAGCACCGACGCGGAAACCGTCGATGGCGAGCATTTCGTCACCCGAATTGAGTCCGGTTTTCTGGGCGGGCGAGTCGGTTTCAACAAACTGAACGATCGTCGTTCTGTTGCTGTTGCCATTGCCAACCCGCACCCCGAAAAAGGGTGGCTGTTTGGACGTATCGGACTTGAGTTGTAAACCAAACGGTTCGAGATACTCCGCTAACGGAAGTTCTTCAGTTCCATTAATATATCGATCGAAAAAGTCGTCTAGATTCGCTCCAGATGCCCATTCAAAGGCCTCTTGAAGTTGTTTGGGCGTGTAGCCGATTTCGCGTTTTCCAAACTTCTGCCACATATAGCGCATCACATCGTCGATCGAGCGTTTGTTATTGCTCTGCTGACGAATCGTTAAATCCAACATCAGCGAGACCAATTCCCCTTTCAGGTAATAAGACATTTGTGAATTGTCGCTGTTGGCATCGCGGCGATAAAGCTTAATCCAAGCATCCCAGCTCGATTCAGAGAGCGGCTGTACGAAACGTCCGGGGGTTGCCAAAAAGCGAGAAATTTCTTTCGCGAGAATCTTCGAGAACGCTTTAAAGTCGTAGACTTTCGCCCACAACGGAATCAGCATATCGTAGTAGCTCGTGACCCCTTCACAGAACCAAAGAGACGGCGTGTAATTTTCTGCGTCGTAGTCGAAGCATTCCAAGGCTTTCGGGCGAATGCGTTTGACATTCCACAAGTGAAAGAACTCGTGAGCGGCGAGTTGCATAAATCGATCGTACTTTTCAGGATTTTGAAATCCCAAACGAGGATAGTTGAGCGAACAACTCTCCTTGTGTTCTAACCCACCGTAGCCACTGGCGGATAAATGCAGGAGAAACAAATATCGATCGAACGGTAAGCCGTCAAATAAATTGGCTTCCACCTGAACGATTTTGTCGAGATCCGCCACAATTCGATCGAGATCGGCATTACCTCGCCCCCAAACGACGAGTTCGTGGGGTTTCCCTAAAACTTCAAATTCGCGGCGTTCTTGAAGACCGACTTCAAACGGACTATCGACGAGCGTATCGAAGTCTGCCGCACAGAAAGTATTGGAGCGTTCGAGAATAGGAGGAAGGGTCGTCGCAATTTGCCAATTGGGGTGAGGACAGTCGATTTCCACCTCGATCGATCGATCCTCAAAACCTGGAATGTAGAAAAACGTCGCCGCACCGTTAAAGTAACCGTGAGTGCTATCGAGGTGATTGGTTCGAACCGTTAGTTCGTTGGCAAATAGGCGATAGGACACGACGATTGCATTTGCCCCATCTGTATCGATTTGCCAGTGATGTTTCGAGACCTTGTGCCAGACGAGCGGTTTTCCCTCAGATGTCGTGGCTGTGAAGTCCTGTAGGTGTTTCGCGTATTCCCGCACCAAGTACGATCCCGGTGTCCACACGGGAAACTTCAAATCCAACAGTGCGCCGTGCCATCGATCGACCAACAATCGAACCTCAAATAAATGAGATTCCGGGTTGGGCATGGCCACGTGGTAGCGGAGAGTGACGTTCGGAGTGGTTTCGGTCGTTTCCGGTCGAATTTGGGTTGCTTCAGTCACGATCGATCGAGGCTTATCGGGTTTACCGGCAACGCACCAGCAAACCACTGTTCGCCCGCACGTTGCCTTCCTACTACCTTAGATCGATTTTCCCCAAACCACCGAAAACCCCTGCCTCTTGCCGGTTACCTCTTCACGCTTCACGCTTCACCGTAATTACCCCATATGTCCCGCTAAATGTGCGAGTTGCTTGAGATTGACCAAATACATGGCGCGATTGGCTTCGTCGATTTTGACCCAACCCTTGCTAACGAGCTTCGATAAAATTTTCTGGCCTTCGTCAGCCGTAATGTCTGACACGTCCGCTAAATCTTTGACATCGATATTGTAAATTTGCGTGCCTTTTTCCATCGGTTCGCCGTAGCTTTCCGCCAAAGACACCAGCGTTTGCGCTAACTTAATTGCTGGGGGACGGTTCCGCATTTGAAAACGTTGGTTCGTTTGACGCAGGCGGCGCACCATTAATTGAAGCATCCGATGGTGAAGTTGAGCGTCTTTAAACAGCGTTTGGATAAAACGTTGAGCCGAGACGCTCAGGAGTTTCACTTCCGATAGGGCGATAGCATCACTCGATCGAGGAGACTCGTCCAAAATTGCCATTTCACCAAAAAAATCCCCCTGTCCGAGGATGGCAAGGGTAATTGCGTCGTCACCCGCAAGGCGGCGGACTTTCACCCAACCCGACATGACAAAGTAGACGGCATTCCCCCAGGCATCTTCCATCAGCACTGCGCGACCGGGGGGATATTCGTGTTCGTCGGCGACCGACAGCAGCCAATCGATCGTTTCAGGATTTGCTGCGTTGAACAAGGGAAATAGCTCGCTAAAGGCTTCGCTTTGCATGAACTCGATCGAAATAGTCAATTAGGAGGTTTTTGCCACAATGGGACTCGACGTTTGCATCTAGACCATCGCGAGATTTGAACCTCTACTCGATGATAATGCGAAAGGACTCTTTCCCGCTTAGGGAGATGAGGAGGTGAGGTGATATCATCCGGTCTTTAACCCAGGATAATATCATCGAGCAGTAACTTGTTCGCCACCGAGCCGATCGAGGCCGATCGAGCCACACCGGAAAACGATAGCACCGCCGTTTCAAAATTATTGTAAGCCTGAGGAAACGGACTGGGATCGGTTCGATCGAGGGCAAACGTTGCTAACACGTTTCCCGTTCCATCTAACCCATCGTAAACCGTGACCGTATGGTCGAAAAACGGCGAAGCGTAAGACAAGGCCAGTTGTCCGTTAAACCCCTCTGGCGCGTTGAGAACGATCGAATCCCCCGAACCGTAGGTTAATGCCGTCACGCCACTGGGGGCATTTTCAAAATTACCGCCAAATCCGTCCGTCATTCCCGATTTTTTTAACCCACAAGCACTCAGAATACCCAGTGCGTTGTCCGAGAAAAAGATACCGCGATCGCCGTAAAAATCCCCCACCGACGTTAAATTATCGATGCCTTCAAACGTCAATAGATTCGGGAGGTCGCTTCGATCGATCGTCAGCGTGGCCTCGTCTCGATCGCCCAACATCGCACCGTTCGTGGGGTTTGTCAATTCCAAAAAGACCGTTTCCGGCGGTTCCACTAACAGATCGTCGACGATCGGCACTTCGACAATTTGCTCCGTTTCTCCATCGGCGAACGTCACCTCAATGGGCGTTGGGTCGAAATCCCCCGGTGCCATAGCCGTTCCGTCCCGAATCAGCAACGTCACGCTTACCTCCCCCGAACTGCCGTTTTCCCGCAAAACCGAAATTTGGGCGAAGGCCGTTCCATCTTCCGCCACGAAAAAATTCGGACTTCCAAATACGAGCGTTCCCGGCGAGTCGGGTGGGTCGGGTGGGTCGGGTGGGTCGGGCGGTTCGGGTTCCGTATCGTTATCGAAAATGGCGAGAATGGCTGTCGCTTGCGAACCGAGGAGTGTTCCCTCACTGGGATTGGTCAACGCGAGGTTGACCGTCTCCGCCGCTTCCACCGATACGTCTTCTGCGATCGGCACGTCAACCGTTATTTCTGTCTCACCTGGGGCAAAACTTACCTCGATCGGCGTGTTGTCGTAATCCTCGGGAAACGTCGCCGTTCCGTCACTGAGAACGATCGTCACCGTCGAATTTCCGTCCGTATTGCCCGATCGAACGACCGTCACGGCCATCACCGGCGTTCCGTCTTCCTGTACCTCGAAGATCGACTGCGAAAACGCCACTAGGGTATCGTCATCGGTGACGACGATTTGCGCCTGACTGTCGCTACCGACCGTAACGTTTTCGCTGGGATCGATCAGCTCCAGATTAATGGTTTCCGGTCCTTCCGGCAGGTCGTCGTCAAAAATTGGCACGCGCACCGATTTCTCAGTTTCTCCAGCCTCGAAATCCACGCGAATCTGTTGTGTCGGGAAGTCGTCGGGGAACATTCCCGTTCCGTCTGTCAACTCCAACGTAACGCTGGCGGGAACGTCTGTGACTCCAGCCCGAACCAGGATTACATCTACCCCTTCGTCCTCCTCCTGGGTTAGAAAAATCGTTTCCTGAAACTCGATGACGATATCGTTGTCGGAGATTTCCAACACGGCGGTCTGTCGATCTCCCAACGATGCGCCTCCGAGTGGATCGCTCAGAGTTAGATTTAAAAACTCTGTGTCTTCGATAATACTGTCGTCAACGATGGGAATCTCGACCGTTTGCGACGTTTCGCCGGGATTGAAAAACACGGCGATCGGCGCGGCATCGAAATCGGACAACTCAGCCGAACCGGCTGAAAGTACGACGGTAATGCCGATCGTATTACCACTCGAAATATTGCGCGTCAGCGTCACGGCCTGAACGGCGGTTCCGTCTTCCGTGACTCGAAACACCGAATCGGCAAATTCTACGACGTCTAGCCTGACGAAATCATCCTCATCAAGGATAGGGGGCGTGCTATTGTCGCCGTTTTCGGTTTCGTCACTCTCGTTGCTTTGGTTTTCGCCTTCGTCAGCTAACAGCCTCACTAGGACTTCTCCCGTTTCCCGCACGCGAACGGTGGTGGCAAAATTGGTATCGCTCGGTGGAAGAATTTCGAGATCGTCGAACGTCAGATCGCCGATGAGTCCCAAGCGGTCTTCGTCGGCGTCGAAATCCAAAATTACGTCAAAGTTTTCAAAACGCGGGTCGTCTTGAGACGTTCCGGCAACGGTATCGCTGAGAAACGGTTGTAGGAGAAAGATATCGTTGTCATCTCCACCTTGTAGGAGATCGCGCCCGGAGTCGCCCCCGAGAACGTCGTCGTCGTCTCCGCCGTTGAGAGTATCGTCTCCGATACCGCCGCGCAAAATATCGTCGTCGTTTCCACCGTCGAGGGAGTCGTCGTCTTGGTCGCCCCGTAGAATATCGTTGCCATCCAGGCCGATGAGGGTATCGTCACCGTCGAGGCCGGAGATAAAATCGTTCTCTGAGGTGCCGAGTAGGACGTTACCCCCACCGTTGATGGTGTCTTGAATTGTCGCCATAATTGCTCTCCTGATTCTCGGAGGGGAGAGGGTGCAGATGGGGAGATCGGGAGATGGAGAGATACCTGACGATCTAAAATCTCCTCACCCCCTCATCTTCTCATCGCTGCCTACAGCGATCGAACGAATTGTTCCAACCGATCCATCCCCTTCTCGATCGAAGTCATATCTGTAGCATAGGACAGGCGGAGACAGGTATCGGTTCCGAAGGCGATACCCGGGACGGCAGCAACGTGGTATTTCTCGAGCAGTCGATCGCAGAATTCTAGGGAGTTCAACCCCGTGCTGGAGATATCGACGAAGACGTAAAATGCGCCGTCGGGTTGGGGGGCGCTCATACCGGGGATGCTGTGGATTCGATCGAGAATGTAGGTGCGACGCTGGGCAAAGGCTTGACGCATCTGTTCGATACATCCCGGCGACTCGGGAGAGGTCAAGGCCTCGAGCGCGCCGTACTGGGCGAACGTACAGACGTTTGAGGTGCTATGACTTTGCAGCGTACTCGTTGCTTTAATCAACGCCACTGGCGCTGCGAGATAGCCGACGCGCCACCCCGTCATCGAAAAGGCTTTTGCAAATCCGTTGCTGGTAATGGTTCGATCGAGCATTTCGGGACTGACTGCCCCAATACTTAAATGCTGCGCGCCGTCGTAGAGAATTTTCTCGTAAATCTCGTCGGAGATCGCCCAAATATCGGCATCGATCGCGACTTCTGCCAGGGCGCGAATTTCGTCGGGTGTATAGACCACGCCTGTTGGATTGGACGGCGAATTGAGAACGAAGAGTTTTGTTTTGGCTGTAATCGTCGCCTTGAGTTGTTCGGGCGTGATTTTATACTGCGTTTCGGCCGTGGTTGGCACGATAATCGGCGTACCTTCTGCCAGCTTGACCATTTCGGGATAGCTCACCCAGTACGGTGCTGGAATAATGACCTCGTCACCCGGCTCGATCAGCGCTAGAATCGCATTGAACAGCGATTGTTTTCCACCGTTAGTCACCTGGACGTTTTCAGCGCTGTAGTTGAGTTGGTTATCAGTTTGGAGCTTCTGGGCAATGGCAGAGCGCAGCTTCATTTCTCCCGCCGCCGGGCCGTAACGGGTTTTGCCCTCGTCTAGCGCCTGCTTGGCCGCTTCGACAATGTGTTTGGGCGTTGCGAAATCCGGTTCGCCCGCACTGAAGCTACAAACGTCAATACCCTCGGCTTTCATGGCCTTAGCTTTGGCGGAAATCGCCAGAGTCATTGAGGGAGGAACTTGACCGACTCGTGCTGAAATTTTCATCGGGATTAAATACGCTGTTCTATACCCTTCTAGAGACGCGATACTCACGTCCAGTGATTAGGGGAATTTTACCGCCAACTTCTAAAACTGACCTATTTTCAAATGTCATCTCATGGTGACATCTTTTGGGGATAGGGGGGATGATGATGGAGGGGTAGTGTATCGTGCTTACCCCGGATGATGGGGTAAACGGATAACGCGAAAGTTGGCGGGTATGCTTTTTCGTCGCTGGGCTGAGTCAATTTCGGGGCGTTTTCCCTTACGGACGGCCATCGTCGTGCCGTTTGCACTGCAAATTCTCGCGGCGGTGGGGTTGACCGGTTACTTGTCGTTTCGTAACGGCCAGAAAGCTGTCGACGATATCGCGACGCAGCTACGCGATGAGATTACAAACCGCATTGAAGAACGGCTCGATCGATACTTACACGTTCCTCACTTGATTAACCAAATCAATGTGGAATCGGTGAAGTTAAGAGAGTTGGACTTGCAAGATTTGAAGGCGCTCGATCGACATTTCGTCCAACAAATCCGCTTGTTCGACACGGCAACTTACGTATATTTCGGCAGTCCCAAGGGGGAATTTAGCGGGGCCGAACGAGTCCCCGACGGCTCGGTCAACATTGGATTGTCGGGACGCGACGGCCCCGACGACGACAATTTTTATACGTACACCGCTGATACGGCGGGGAATCCGAACGATCTGGTTTCCGCCATACCGGGATACGATTTGCTGACGCGGCCGTGGTATTTGAACGCTGTCGATTCGGGAAAAGCCCGTTGGGGCGAAATTTACGTTTGGGTAGCGCCCTATGCCAATCTCGCACTACCGGCGGCGCAACCGGTTTACGAGGGCGACACCTTACTTGGTGTGTTTGCCGTGGATATTTCGCTGTTGGATATCAGCGAGTTTTTGCAAACCTTGGAGATCGGACGCACGGGGGAGACGTTTATTATCGATCGACACGGACGATTGGTTGCCACATCGACCTCGGAACTGCCGTTTGTGCAAGAGAACGATCGACCCGAACGGCTATTTGCGACGGCCAGTCAAAACCAACTCGTTCGCGCCACGGCGGCTTATTTGCTGACGGAATTCGGGAATTTCGAGTCGATCGACGCGCGGGTGCAGCGATCGTTCAAACTCGAGGGAAAACGTCAGTTACTTCAGGTGATGCCGTTTCGGGACGAGTGGGGGTTGAATTGGTCGATCGTGGTGGTGGTGCCGGAATCGGACTTTATGGAACGCATTCACGCCAACACGCGCACGACGATCGTGCTGTGCGTGCTGGCGTTGGGAGTGGCGACAGGAATCGGCATTTTGACGGCGCGATGGGTGGTCTTTCCAATTCAGCAACTCAACAAATCGGCAAAAGCCTTATCTCGTGGCGATTGGAATTATCAAAACGAGACACAGAACGGTCAGTCTGGATGGCGAAAGAGCTACGATCCGCTGGCGCGAACGGATGAAATTGGCGATTTAGCGAGATCGTTCGATCGAATGGCGGTACAGTTGCAAGAATCTTTCGCGTCGCTACAGGCGAAAAACGAGCAAATGCAACGCCTCGATCGACTGAAAGACGAGTTTCTGGCGAACACGTCCCACGAACTGCGAACCCCCCTCAACGGCACGATCGGCATTGTGGAATCGATGCTCGATGGTGTTACCGGGACCCTGACGCCCGATCAACGAACGAACTTAACACTCGTCGTTCAAAGTTGTTACCGCTTGACTGCGTTGGTGAACGACATCCTAGATTTTTCAAAGCTCAAACACAAAGAGATCGAACTCCAGCAAAAACCCGTGGGAGTACGGGAGATCGCTGAAGCGATTTTGACGTTGTGTCAGCCGTTGGTGGCACGCAAAAACGTGCAATTGGTCAACGCGATTTCACCACAGTTTCCCTTGGCTTACGCCGACGAAAACCGCTTGCAACAAATTCTGTATAACTTAGTTGGTAACGCGATTAAGTTCACAGATGAAGGATTTGTGGGAATTTCGGCGGAGATCGCGCGCGATGTCAATTCTCAACAGCGTCGTCGAGATGCGATCGCGATTACTGTATCTGATACGGGGATTGGCATTGCTGAAGACAAGCTCGATCGCGTGTTCGAGTCTTTCGAGCAAGCAGACGGTTCCACAGCACGGGAATACGGCGGTACGGGGTTGGGTTTGGCCGTGACGAAGCAACTGGTGGAGTTACACGGGGGACAAGTGGTTGTCAACTCGATCGTTGGCAAGGGTACGCAGTTTACGTTTACGCTTCCCCTAGCTGACTCGCAAGCCTCGATCGCGGATCGATCGACGACGCTTTCTCACTTGCTTCCCGTTCTCGCTCCAGCCTCCTCTAACTCCAATGCTGAAGGTGAGGTTGTTCGATCGCGCGAGCTCGCTCCTACGCTCAACGGTGGGAACGGCAATCCGGCTTTCCAAATTCTTATCGTGGACGACGAGCCGATTAATTTGCAAGTTCTCGTCAACCACCTATCCTTTGAAAACTATCGAATTACCCAAGCCAGTAATGGCATTGAAGCCTTGAAAAAGATCGAAAACGGCTTTAAACCCGATTTGATCCTGCTCGACGTGATGATGCCCAAAATGACGGGCTACGAAGTAACGGCAAAGCTCCGAGAAAAATATCCCGCTCACGAACTGCCAATTTTGATGCTGACGGCGAAAACTCAAGTTGAAGATATCGTTCAAGGATTGACGTTTGGAGCAAATGATTATTTAACAAAACCGATTAATAAAAAAGAACTACTCGCTCGACTTCAAACTCATTTAAAACTTTCTAACTTGAGTATGGCTTATGCAAAATTCGTTCCGCGTGAATTTTTACAGCTTCTTGAAAAAGAAAGTATTTTGGATGTCAAGCTGGGCGACACGGTTCAACGAGAAATGTCAGTCTTGTTTTCCGATATTCGCGAATTCACTCGTTTGAGCGAACAAATGACACCAGAAGATAATTTTAAATTTATTAACGGTTATTTATCGAGAATGGAACCGGCTATTTTAGAGAATCAAGGCTTTATCGATAAATATATTGGAGATGCCATAATGGCATTGTTTCACGGTAGTGCGGATGATGCCATCAAAGCTGGAATTTCGATGTTAACTCGACTGAACGAGTACAATAAAACTCGGCAACGTCCCGATCGCCCTCCTGTAAAAATTGGTATTGGCATTAATACAGGAATGCTCATGTTGGGAACGGTTGGCGGACACAAACGTATGGACAGTACTGCTATTAGCGATACAGTCAACCTCGCCTCTCGAGTTGAAGGACTCACGAAAGTTTATGGTGTTTCGCTACTCGTGACCGATCGAACGTTTTCTCGATTGCAACACGCTCAAGAGTACGATATTCGATTGATCGATCGAGTGGCAGTGAAAGGCAAAACTGAAATGATTTCTGTGTTTGAAGTATTTGCTGCAGATCTTCCGAGTATTCGAGATGGAAAAGCTCGAACGCGGACACAGTTCGAGCAAGCATTGGTGATGTTTCAACTCGGAGAATACGACAAAGCAGCGCGACAGTTTGCTGAGTGTTTACAACAAAATCCGAACGATACGGTTGCTCAAATTTACCTGCAGCGCTGTCGAGATCGAGAGCGCCGGAGTTTAACTTAAATCCATTTCGAGATTCAGTTTAATGGGTGGGTGATTTTCTGGAGTTTTGGCTAAGTGGGAAAGAAAGGCGACAGAGTCTAAACTTAAGTTGCTAGATCTCATACCATTTCTCGATAATCCTGCTAGAGATCTTCGGCTGAACTTGGGCGAACACCGTTCGCCCCTACAGACATCTATGGCATGAATTTTTATTAGAAGATCGGAAATCTTTAAATACACCCACTTCTGTACTTACAAACTATGAGAAATTACCAAGGTTCCGTTAGAGAGCTGATGAGTAAGTCGTCCCAGAATAAAAAAGAGATTGACTGGCCCGATTGTTGAAATGCTTGCAAATTGACACACTCAAGCTCATGTCCGCAAACTGTATACAAGTGCCAATTCAAAAATGAAATGCAACGGTTGCCCCCCCAAAAGGTTCGATCGTTTACCCCATTTTTTCTCTAGGACGACTTACTCTCCAAATTCGGGCAAAAAGACGGCTTCGATCTTGTTTCCATCAGGATCGCGAACGAAGGCAGCGTAATACTCGGGCGCATAAGGCCGAAATCCCGGTTCGCCGTCGGAGATTCCACCGTGTTCTAAGGCTGCTTTGTAAAACGCATCGACCGCTTCGCGACTCGGGGCAGTGAGGGCGATATGAACGCCGTTTCCCGAACTGGCGGGTTGTCCGTCTAAGGGAAGTCCGATCCAAAATTCAGGGAAGACTTTTCCCCAGGACGTTGCTACGTCCATTTCTTCGATGCGGCGACAACCCAGAGGGGACAGAACGGCATCGTAAAACTGGCGAGATCGATCGAGATCGCGAACGCCGATCGAGATATGGTTGAGAATGCTCGGGTTTTCCATACAACAGTTTCTAGCTCGATACGGTTATGGACGAACGACAGAATGTCGTGCCATGACTCAATTTCTGTGGACTTCACGCTTCGATCGAGGGCTACCTTACATCAATCATATTAAATCAGCAAAAGCACGTATGGATCGTTGCTAAAGCAATAGGAGAAACTGCTAACAAAAACAATATTTACGAGATTTTTTGTATTGGCGGGGTTTGCTGAAACGCTTATCCTGCAAATTTTAGACTTTTGCTTGAGGCAATTTCCAAGGTTCAAGTTCTTCAAGAAGTTCAGGCTCAGTTTCTAACCGGATCTCATCCTGATTCGATCGAAGCGGCTTCGACTGGGACTCGCTTCGTTCCGCTTAACCCGAACTGATGTGACGAGACCGATTCCCACCAATTCTTGAAAGTAATTTTTATTAGCAGTGGCCCGATTCAGAGTGGAGACGAGGGGTTTTCAAGCTGAAACGCGCTAGTCAACGGAAGCTCAGGGTTTTGAGAGACTGGACTTTTAGGCTCGGAGTCGTACTCGTTCGATCGAGTGTTAATTCACTTCAGTTCTTAAAAAGATCTCTAGCAATGTTGACATTATTTTTCAATAAGCGTATACTCAACTTTAGTGTTCTCCTCTAAAAAGGCAAAGTTCTCCTCTCTCTTGAGGGGGCGTTCAGACGGGATCGATCGCATGACAGGATGGTCTTAGAGGCGATCGATCCCGCTTTTACCACAAGCAGTGGTAAAAGACACCCAGAGACTCAATCAACCGTTTAATAAAGCTTCGACGAACTCGTAGCTAGAGAAGGGGCGTAAATCTTCGATGCCTTCTCCCGCACCGATAAAGCGGATAGGAAGCCCTAACTGCCCCACAACCCCCAGGGCGACACCGCCTTTCGCCGTTCCATCCAATTTTGTCAGCACGACACCGCTGAGTTTTGCCGCCTCTGCAAACACTTCAGCTTGGCGCAAACCGTTTTGACCGAGGGTAGCATCTAAGACTAACAACGACTCGACTTGTGCGTCGGGGGCCTTTTTATCGATGATGCGGCGAATCTTGCTCAGTTCGTCCATCAGATTCTTTTTATTCTGTAAGCGCCCTGCCGTGTCGATGAGTAAAAGATCGGCATTGCGCGACTGAGCCGCTGAAATGGCATCGTACACGACTGCCGCCGGGTCGGTATTTTTTCCAGGGTTGGCGATGACTTCTGTTTCGCTGCGTTCGCCCCAAATTTTAACTTGTTCCACAGCAGCAGCCCGGAACGTATCGGCAGCGGCGATCAGACAGCGATACTCTGACTTGTTCGCCATGTGTGCGAGTTTCCCGATCGTGGTGGTTTTTCCGGCACCGTTAACCCCAGTCATCAGCCAAATGTTGAGCTTGCCTTTTTCAGGGACGAACTCTGTCACGTAGCCATTATCGAACGGTCGATCGAGTGATTCTTGAAGGACTTGCTTCAGATAGGCGATCGCTGCGTCGGGGGGCAGCGTTTCTTCGAGAAGCTTTTGTTGTAAAGTTTCGATGATGTTATCGGTTGCTTCGACTCCGACATCGGCTTGCAATAGCAACGCCTCAATCTCCATCACCGCGTCTTTGTTCAGCGGTCCTTGACCGACAATCGCTTTCAGTTGGTTGATTAAACCGAGGCGCGTTTTTCCTAGCCCCAAACGGAGTTTTTGCAACCAGTTAATTTCTTCGATCGAAACTTCGTCGGGACGCCGTCCCTGTGCTGCTAGAACTTCAGCTGACCACACGAAGTTTTCGTCGAATTCGATGTCGGGTGTGCTTTGAGGCTGCTGTTCTTCTTCAATGGGGGTTTCGACAGCGGCAGCTTTTAAGCGTTCGAGGCGTTCTTTGCGCTCTTCAGTTGCTTTTGCCCAAGCGGGAATGTTGGTTTCAGTTTCTACGGGTTCCTCAACAGCAGGTTCCTCAACCTCAACGGCTGGAGATTCCGTAACCGGTTCCTCGACAACGGATTCTTCAACCTCAATTTCGGGGAGTTCTGCGATGGGTTCCTCAATGACAGAGGTTTCTGCAACCGGTTCCTCGACAGCCAGTTCTTCGACCTCAATTTCGGGGAGTTCTGCGATGGGTTCCTCAATGACAGAGGTTTCTGCAACCGGTTCTTCAACCTCAGCGGCCGGTTCTTCGACCTCAGCGGCCGATTCTTCGACAGCAATGACAGGGGTTTCTGTAACCGGTTCTTCAACCTCAGCGGCCGGTTCTTCGACGACGGGTTCCTCAACAACGGATTCCCGAACTTCCATTGTGGGGAGTTCTGCAACCGGTTCTTCGACCTCAGCAACGGATTCCTCGGTAACCAGTTCTTCGACAACTGCTTCTTCAGCCGTCGCTTCTTCGACGTCCGCTTCAGATTCGATCGACGGCTGCTGTTTTTGAATGTTTTGATAAGCCGCTTTCGCCCAAGCCAAATAATCTTCAGAAGGGGGTGCTGCTGCCGATGCCTCTTCTGATGCTGGCGTTTCTTCAGTCTCCTCTACAGCATTCTCCGGTTGTTCTTCAACAGGGGTTTGCGTTTCTTGTTTTTCTTGGTCGTCTCGATCGAATTGGCGGCGGAACCAGTTAAACACCATAGCTTGTTTGCCAGAAAGTCGTCAGGGGAGGCTGAAATCCACGCCCTTATCATACGTTGCTTTGCGGTGAGGAGGGAGTCACCTCTTCAGAATTCAATACGTCCACGATGCGACGCAAGACACCGTTGACAAAGCGGTAGGCGTTGTCGCCACTGTAGCGTTTGGTGAGTTCGACCGCTTCGTCGATGGCGATTCGATCGGGCGTACCAATATATTGAATTTCAGCGACAGCAATGCGGAGAACGTCTTGTTCGATTCGAGGCAGTCGATCGAGTTGCCAATCGACAATAGTTCGATCGAGCAACGTGTCGATTTCCGAGCGATTGCGCGTGACTTGAGTCAAAATTTGGAGGGCGTACTCGCGCACATCAACTTGACTGGTCAGTTGGACGAACTCCGGTAACTCTACAGCCATTCCCAATCGATCGATCGCCTGTCGCGTCAGTTCCATGGCATCGGAGACCATCGCTTTGGCACTCTTGAGGTCGGTCGTGCGGGTTTCGCTCTCGAACAGTCGATCGCTACCGCGTTTGAGTTCGGCGGCGGCCGTTTCTAAAGTTTCATGAGCTTCTAAGGTCATCGCGCGAACAGCAGCTAAAACAATATCGTCGAGCTGCTGTTCGGTTAGTTTTTCCTGATTTTTCGGTAACTGGCTCAAGCTCAAAAGTGCCAGTTCGCGGGCGATACTGCGGGCTTGCATAGAAGGGAAAGGGGATGGGGAAAGGAAGGGCAAGGAAACCTCACCCCTAGGATTTTAATTTAAACGTCCTCTTCGATGGAAACGACGCTTTCGACGGGAACGACTTCTTCGACGGGAACGACTTCTTCAACAGGAGTTGTTTTTTTCTTCTTGCGCGATAGCAACTGTTCCAGCGTCGGAGGCTGAGATTCTAGCGCGCCTTTGTCGGGCGGAGTCGGACAGACAATCCCACCCGAAATCAGGATTTTGAATGCATCCTCGATCGAGAGATTGACATCGATAGCTTCCTGCTCGGAAATAATAGCGTACCATCCCGTTGTCGGGTTGGGCGTGGTTGGGACGAAGACGCTGAGCATCGACTCCGACATATGGGATTGAATTTCACCGCTAATCGTACCCGTTACAAACGCTAACGCCCAAATTCCCTTCCGTGGGTATTCGATGAGGATCACTCGGCGGAATTTCGTACTCGAATCTTGAAGCAGGGTTTGTAGGAGTTGCTTGAGGGTTTTGTACACCGAGCCGGCGAGAGGAATCGCCTGTACGATATTTTCTCCCAAGTCCAGCAACCATCGTCCGACGATATTTCGTGCCATCAAGCCGATGAGCAGAATCCCGAACAAAGGTACGGCAAACCCCACAAAGAGGTTCAGCAGGTTGACCAAAATCGGGTGTAATCCGTCGAATGGGTTAATCTGCTTGGGAATGCTCGTGAGAAAGTCGATCGTCCAGTTAGCAATAACTAGCGTGATCCAAATCGTTGTTGCCAACGGGATGATGACCAACAAACCCGCAATTAAATCGTTTTTTAGGTCTTGCTTGATGCGTTGGAGCACAGATCTCTTACTCGTATCGCCACTCATATACGTGGATGCAATCGCCCCGGACAGCCGAAACGATCGGGAGAATTCAATGTGGTTCTCTATTAATTGTTAACTCTTGTAAAGAATTGTTGCAAGTTCGGAGAGCCGATTCAGACGGGGATCGCATACGTGTATCAAATCTAACATCTTCGCGCTCTGAATTCACCTCGATCGATGACAAGCCGTCACAATGAGGCCAGAACTGGAAAATATCACATCGACGCTGAATCGATCTCCTCGCAAGTTCGGGACGAAGCTTCGGAGGGTGGGGGGATCTTCCCTTGACGCTTCAGCTCGTCGATTTTCAGCAGGATTAAGTATTCGTAAAACGCTTGTAGGGTACACCAAGCAAACCCAGCACGGCCGTCGAGAATACCACCTAAAAAGAAGTACATATAGATAAATCGCACGACGGGACGCAGGGGAAGCCGTAAGGAGAGATCTTTAAGGGCCCGTCGCCGGTCTACTTCCGTTTGGCCGAAAAGCAGATCGCGCCATTTAACGTTTCCATAATGCAGTTGGCGCAGCGTCTCGCGCGCTTCATCCGTCGAATAGCGGTTGTGTTTTTCAATCCATCGACTCAAGCCTTTTCCGCAGGTGTAATGGGGATAAGTTTCTTTGAGAAATCCCGTCTCCCCATCACAGACTTCTCGTTCAGTGTGGCCGTAATCGTCGAACCACACTTTATCCTTACGAAACAGGCGCATTTGGTAGCGTGGATATTGGGTGCTGCGACGAATCCAGCGATCCATAAACATGACCCGTTCGGCGACGTAATATCCGACGTACTCCGAAGTTTGCATCGCCTGACAGCATTCCTCAAACAGTTGGGGGGTCATCCGTTCGTCGGCTTCGAGAATGTAAACCCACTCGTACTTGGTGGAGATCGATCGAAGCATCCAAGTTCGCTGTTTGCCGTGGCTTTCAAAGCGATGCGGTTCCACACGCACCGGATAGCGACGAGCGATTTCCACCGTTCGATCGCTGCTGTAGGAATCAACAACGATAATATCGTCAGACAACATCGCCGACTCGATACATTCAGCAATGTCAATTTCTTCGTTGTACGTGAGAATGTAAATCGAAAACATAGGCTAACAGTCGATCGAACGACGGGAAAGAAGCAGCGCACCCTGAGCCATGGGAATTCATCCCAACTCATAGCACCGTGACGAGTTTAACTAATTTGCCGAAGGGGCTTTGCGGATAGCGCGACGGGGTCTCATCATCCCTTTTAGTCCCATCCAACCGATGAGGATATAGCCAATAGCTAACAAGAAACTGCTAATTCCGATGCGGAAAGCAGATTTCCAAGCTTCTAAGCGTGCCGCTTTTTCCAAGTCGAGTTCCCGTTGGCGAATTTGTCCGCTCAGTTGATCGGGTAATTGTGCGGCTTGTTCGTCGAGAAACGCACCGAGTGCATCGGGGTTCTCCTTCGATTCTTCAAGCAACTGTCTGAGGCGTTCCGGGGTTTGCTCGTTTTCCAGAACTTGGTTGAGTTGAGCTTCGTCTTCGAGGAGTACCTTAAGCTGGTTTTCGAGTTGCGTGCGTTGTTGGTCGATTTGTTGTTGAAACTCTTCACTACTGAGTTGCGTGTTAAGTTGAGTTTCGGCTTGACGAGCTTGCTGTTCGATCGAGCTGAGGCGCTGGTTGCTTTGCATCCGCACGTCGTTAAAGTGAATCCCCGTCAGCAACAGAAACATCAGTCCCAACAAGCTCGACAGGATTAAACCCCAAAACCGAATGTCTTGCCACTTCTTGCGAGGAAGCGTCGTGGCTGCCCCTGCAGTGTCCATCCAATAGCCCGCAAACGTCAACGCCAGCCCGATCATGGGAATAATGCCTCGATCGACAAAAACCGAGGCAACGTTGATGCGCCACTGTAGATCGAGAGGTCGGTACGGAGCCGGGATAATAAGATAGTCCAGTACAGACGAAACAATCAGGAGAAGCCCTACAATTTTAAGACTTCGAGCAGCTAAAGACGATGGTTGACGGGGAGTGGTGGCTTTCATAAGCTGTTGGTATGTCAATCGATTCTCCTTTTCCAAGTTAGCCGATTCCGTTCCGTTTGCGCGATCGCAAAACGTAATGACATGAAAGCTTTGCTTTCGTTAGTATTTTCGTTGCTTCTTTACTGAAATTTCACGTGGTTATCGACTATCGCCCTCAAGTCCGTCGCGTTCTGATCGTGACACTGTTGCTCAACCTGTTCGTATTGTTTCTGAAGACAGGTTTGGGCATTTGGACGGGTTCTCTCAGTTTGCTGGCCGAAGCGCTTCACAGTGTCACCGATAGTGCCAGTAACGTGTTGGGATTGGTGACGAGTGGACTGTCTTCTCCGACTCCCGATCGAGACCATCCTTACGGACATCAAAAGTTCGAGGCCGTCGGTGCAATTGGCATCGCGGCATTTTTAGGAATGGCGTGTTTAGAAATTCTTAAAGGTGTTGTCGATCGACTCTTTTTCGGGGGACAAGAGGTCACAATGTCCATCTGGGTTCTTTGGTTGATGGCGATCGTGTTGGGCATCAATATCCTCGTTGCCTTTTACGAACGGCGCGTGGGCTTGCGCTTGGGCAGTAAAATCCTCATTGCTGACGCTCACCATACGATGAGCGATATCTGGATTACGATAACCGCAATCGTGGGTTTAATTGGGATATGGCTGGGCTATACCTGGCTCGATTTAGTCTTGGCGCTTCCCGTGGCGGTGTTAGTGTTCCGCAGTGGCTGGGAAGTCTTGCAGGAAAATCTGCCCTGGCTGGTGGACGAGATGGCGGTTGCCCCGGAAGCCATTCACGATACCGTGATGGAAATTCCGGGCGTAATTAACTGTCACGATATTGCTTCGCGGGGATCGATCGGCCGCCAGGTGTTTGTCGAAATGCACTTGATTGTTGAAGCGCGAGACGTGAAAACCGCTCACGAAATTACGGAAAAGGTCGAAGATCGTTTAGAGGAACGCTTTGCTCCGATTCGGGTTGTCATTCATATCGAACCGCCCGAGTACGAGTCGGAACAGATTACTTATGGAGACGAGGACATGACGTGAGAAATCGATCGATCCGAAAGAGGATTCGATCGCGTAAATCTGGCGCATCCGCATCGAACCACTCGATTTCAGGATAAGCTTTGAACCAGGTTCGTTGGCGTTTGGCAAATTGGCGGGTGTGTAAAACCGTTTGCTCGATCGCCTCGTCCAACGCCATGTCATCGGCAAGATACCGTTTCATTTCGGCATAGCCCAAGGTATTTAAAAGCGGTAAATCTGTGCCATACCGACGGCACAATCGATCGACTTCTTTCACAAACCCCATTTCTACCATCTGATGGGTGCGCTTCCGAAGTCGTCGATCGAACGCTTGGGGTTCGCAGTGTAGTCCCAACTGCAAAATTGGGTAGTTGGGGGGATTTTCACCCTGCTGCTCGGACATCGGACGCCCCGTTACGTAACACACTTCCAGCGCCCGCAACGTCCGCGTTGCATCGTTAGGGTGAATCTTGAACGCAGCTGCAACATCTAACTGTTGCAACACTTGATAACAGTAAGACTGTCCCAAGCCTTCAAGCTGACACCGAAGTTCGGGGTGAGGCGGAACTCTCGGAATCTTCAACCCCTTGGCGACTGCCTTGATATACAGTCCCGTTCCTCCGACCAGTAAAGGCGGCGATTCTGGGCGTTGGGCGTGTTCGCACTCGATGAGATCGGTGCAGTATTGCTGGTAGTCAGCCACCGTCAGCGTTTCTGTCGGATCGCAGAGATCGATGAGATAATGGGGAACGAGCTGCTGCTCTTCTCGGGTCGGCTTTGCCGTTCCGATGTCGAATTCGCGATACACCTGGCGAGAATCTGCGCTGAGGATGGACGACCCCAACTGCTGCGCCACCTCGATTGCCAACCTCGATTTTCCCGTTGCCGTCGCACCACAAATGACGATAGTTTGTCCTCTCGCTGCTTCGATCGATCCCAACACTGCGATCTGCCTAATCCCAACTCACTACTTTTGAGTATATCCAACCCCCACTCAAACTTATCTTCATTCGCCCCTAAAATCGCCTGTAACCATTTTGTGTTAGAATTTTGGTGATTTTTGTCGTCAGTTTAATTTCATGGCGGGTTTAGCCCCCTATCGCGGAGAGATTTCTCATGACCAGTAGCTACAGTGCCGACCAAATTCAGGTTCTCGAAGGACTGGAGGCGGTTCGCAAGCGACCGGGGATGTATATCGGCTCCACAGGCCCGAGAGGTTTACACCACCTCGTTTACGAAGTCGTAGACAACTCGATCGACGAAGCGCTGGCTGGTTACTGCACTCATATCGAAGTCGATCTCCTCCCCGACGGTTCCGTCAACGTCACGGATGACGGACGTGGCATTCCAACAGACATTCACCCGAAAACCGGTCGTTCTGCTCTCGAAACCGTGTTAACCGTTCTCCACGCAGGCGGTAAATTCGGGGGGGGTGGTTACAAAGTCTCTGGCGGTTTGCATGGGGTGGGCGTGTCCGTCGTGAACGCTTTATCTGAATGGGTCGAAGTGACCGTTTGGCGAGATCGCAAAATTCACACACAACGCTACGAACGGGGTAAACCCGTTAGCGACCTCCTAGTCAAACCCAATCCGAAAAAGAAACAGACGGGGACAGCCGTTCGTTTTCTCCCCGATCGATCGATCTTCACGACCGGTATCGAGTTCGACTATACCACTATCGCCGGACGAATCCGCGAACTGGCTTATCTCAACGCTGGGGTTCGCATCACGTTTACGGACAACCGCCTCGCACTTCTCGGAAAAGACGAACCTCGCGTCGAAACCTACTGCTACGAAGGGGGAATTCGCGAGTACGTCCTATACATGAATCGGGAAAAGGAAGCCCTCCACGACGAAATTATCTACGTGTCCGGCGAACGGGATAACGTGCAAGTGGAAGCCGCCTTACAGTGGTCGGTCGATGCTTACAGCGATAACCTGCTCGGTTTTGCCAACAACATTCGTACCGTTGACGGTGGAACCCACCTCGAAGGCTTGAAATCGGTTTTGACGCGGACGATGAACAATATCGCCCGCAAGCGCAACAAACTCAAAGAAGGTGCATCCAATCTCGGCGGCGAGAACGTTCGGGAAGGCTTAACCGGCGTGATTTCCGTGAAAGTTCCCGACCCAGAATTTGAAGGTCAAACGAAGACGAAGCTCGGTAATACTGAAGTACGGGGCATCGTCGACTCTCTGGTGGGAGAAGTGCTGACGGAATATTTGGAGTTTCGGCCCAACGTCGCCGACGCAATTCTCGATAAAGCCATTCAAGCCTTTAACGCTGCCGAAGCCGCACGTCGGGCCCGAGAACTGGTGCGCCGCAAGTCGGTTTTGGAATCTTCAACACTTCCCGGTAAGCTGGCTGACTGTAGCTCGAAAGACCCCACGGAATCGGAAATCTTTTTGGTGGAAGGTGACTCCGCCGGCGGGAGTGCCAAACAGGGACGAGATCGCCGCTTCCAAGCCATTCTGCCCCTGCGCGGAAAAATCCTCAACATCGAGAAAACCGACGACGCGAAGATTTATAAAAACAACGAAGTTCAATCGTTGATTACGGCGATCGGCTTGGGAATTAAGGGTGAAGAATTCGACGCTTCGCAACTGCGCTATCACCGTATTATTCTCATGACGGACGCCGACGTAGACGGGGCGCACATTCGGACACTGCTACTGACGTTCTTCTACCGCTATCAGCGAGAATTAGTCGATCGAGGGTTCGTCTACATCGCCTGTCCGCCGCTGTACAAAGTCGAACGAGGGCGCAACCACCAATACTGTTACAGCGATCGAGAATTACAACAATATCTTGCGAACTTACCTGCCAACGCCAACTACAACATCCAACGATTTAAAGGTTTGGGTGAAATGATGCCACAGCAACTGTGGGACACGACCATGAACCCGGAAACTCGGATGTTGAAACGGGTTGAAATCGAAGACGCGGCAGCTGCGGAGAATATCTTCACCGTGTTGATGGGAGACAAGGTCGCCCCGCGCCGCGAATTCATCGAACAACACGGGGCAAGTCTGAATTTGATAGATTTGGATATTTAAGCATCTCTTTCAAGTCCCGCTATCCCCGTGGCGATTTATACTGATTAACTGATCGCTTAATCGACAGCACCCTTCAGACTTCAAGCTCATGGCAGAAGAAGCAAAACCCGAGAAAAAGCCCGCCGCCGCGAAAGCCCCTGCAACCGGCGGTAAAGCCAAAGCCAAAAAGGAGAAACCCCCCGCCCTAGAAGACAAGCCGTTTGCGGACTTCATGCACCAGGATTATCTACCGGCTTTGAAAGCCGAACTGGAAAAGCAAGGCATCGGCGATCTCGAACTCAAATTCGAGAAGCAGCGCATCATGCCGCTCGGTCTGTCAGGAGAGTGCTGGCAAGTCATTGGGTCTTGGCAAGGTGGCAAGCGTCGGTTTGTCGTCTACTTCCCCAAAGCTGACATTAAAGGCCCACGCGCCTTTTCCTGTTCGACAGATGGCACACAGCCGAGTACGATCGAACCGTTTTTGATGGACGAACGCCGCATCACGCTACAACTGCTCGTGTTTGGTGTCGTCCAACGACTCAACGCTCAGAAGTGGCTGGCGAAGAATTGATGATGGGACGACCCGATGAGGAGATGAGTGGATGGCGATCGATACCCCCACCTCCTCACCTCCTCATCTCTTCCCCCGCCCCGTAAAATAGTTGCTGTGTTTTTGCCCCCGGACGAGTAATGTCAACGCTTCCCGAATCGCCTTTTTCACCAGAAGACATCGCAGGAGAAGGCCTTAAGCCTGGAGAATACGAGGAAATCGTACAGCGGTTAGGACGACATCCCAACAAGGCAGAGTTGGGAATGTTTGGCGTCATGTGGTCGGAACACTGCTGTTATAAGAATTCTCGGCCGCTGCTCAAACAGTTTCCAACGACCGGCGATCGAATTCTCGTCGGACCGGGCGAAAACGCAGGAGTCGTCGATTTCGGTGATGGCTTACAACTGGCCTTTAAAATCGAATCTCACAACCACCCCTCAGCGGTCGAACCGTTTCAAGGAGCGGCTACGGGTGTCGGTGGGATTCTGCGAGATATCTTTACGATGGGAGCGCGTCCGGTAGCGGTTCTCAACGCCTTGCGCTTTGGTTCTCTCGACGATCCGAACACGCGCCGTATTTTTACAGGGGTCGTTGAAGGCATCGCACACTACGGCAACTGCTTCGGCGTGCCGACGGTGGGCGGTGAGGTATATTTCGATCGAGCTTATACCGGAAACCCCCTGGTTAATGCCATGGCCATCGGCATTATGGAAACCGAATCGATCGTTAAATCGGGCGCGTCGGGGATCGGAAATCCGGTGTTGTACGTCGGTTCGACGACCGGACGCGATGGCATGGGGGGCGCGAGTTTTGCCAGTGCCGAACTGAGTGACGAATCGCTCGACGATCGACCCGCCGTTCAAGTGGGCGACCCGTTTCTCGAAAAATGCCTCGTCGAAGCTTGTTTGGAAGCCTTTAAAACAGGCGCAGTGGTCGCCGCACAAGATATGGGGGCTGCGGGAATTACCTGTTCGACCTCAGAAATGGCAGCCAACGGTGGTGTCGGTATCGATCTCGACCTCGATAAAATTCCCGTTCGCGAAACCGGGATGGTTCCCTACGAATACCTCCTATCTGAATCTCAAGAACGGATGCTGTTCGTCGCGGCGAAAGGACGGGAAGGAGAACTCGTCGATATTTTTGAAAAATGGGGACTACACGCGGTCGTTGCGGGAGAAGTGATTGAAGACCCCATCGTTCGCATTCGCTATGGCGGATCGATCGCCGCCGAAATTCCCGCCACGGCTTTGGCAGACAACACCCCCATCTACCATCGCGAAATTCTGCCCGAACCGCCAGAATACGCCCAGACCGCTTGGAAATGGAGCGTTGACAGCCTACCGAGTTGTAGCGAGTTGGGACTCGATCTGGCAGGCGATCGAAAAACCTGGAACGATATTTTGTTACAACTGCTCGATACACCCTCGATCGCCTCGAAAAAATGGGTGTACCGTCAATACGACCACCAGGTTCAGAACAATACGGTTATCGTACCGGGTGGTTCAGATGCTGCAGTGGTGCGGTTGCGCCCCCAGGAACCGAAAGCCGGCGAAGCCCACGAGTCCCCAACTGACGCTCAAGCCTACAATTGCGGTGTCGCGGCGACCGTAGACTGTAACGCCCGCTACGTCTATCTCGACCCCTATGAAGGGGCGAAATATGTCGTTGCAGAAGCCGCCCGAAACCTCAGTTGTGTCGGTGCCGAACCCATCGCCGTCACGGATAATCTCAACTTCGGCAGTCCCGAGAAACCTATTGGATATTGGCAGTTGGCTTCGGCTTGTCAGGGATTGGCGGAAGCTTGCGAAACCTTCGGAACTCCGGTGACGGGGGGGAACGTATCGCTTTACAACGAAACCCTCGATGCAGATGGAAACCCGACTTCGATTTACCCGACTCCCGTTGTGGGCATGGTGGGATTAATTGAGGATTTAACGAAGGTTTGCGGCCAAGGTTGGCGCAACGAAGGCGATGCGATCTATTTATTAGGTATGAGAACGTCGATCGATCGATCGATCGACGCTTCACCCACCCTCGCCGCTTCGGAATACCTCGCAGTAGTTCACGATACCGTCGCCGGACGGCCGCCTCGCGTCAACGAAGACTTGGAAAAGATCGTTCAAACCGCTTGTCGCCACGGAATTCGTCAAAGTTGGGCGAACTCCGCCCACGACTGTTCGGAAGGGGGTTTGGCTGTCGCGTTGGCTGAAGCCTGTATGAGTGGAAATCTCGGGGCGAACATCAGTCTCGACATTCCAAGCCAACGGCGTTGGGACGAAGTGCTGTTTGCCGAAGGCGGGGCGCGAATTATCGTATCTGTGTCGTCAGAATACGTCCAAGCGTGGGAACAGTATCTCTCGGCAACCGTCGGACATCACTGGCAAAAACTCGGAACGGTATCGGGTGCGTCGTTAAAAGTGGTTTCTGGGGAAACGACGATTCTCGACGTGTCGCTGGCGCAGATGAAAGAACAGTACGACGGATCGATCGAGCGTCGTCTGGCGTAGTTTCGATCGTGTCGTGTCGATCGTATTTTAGTTTGGGCGAGGCAGCCTCGCCCACGACAGTGACAGTCAGTCTGAAAATTCATTCAGATTCCGGCAAGTCTCCAAATCGTTCTCGATATTGTTGCAGCAATTCTTCCATTTCTGAAGATCGTCGTTCGGCCTCAGTTGCTCGCTGTTCGGCTTCGTTCAACTGTCGGTTAATCTCATTAAACGAATAAAACAACGTTCCGTCGGGGCGATAAATTTGCAGGGTCTCTTCCGAACGCTCAAAGCGAATTCTCAATCGTGGACTGACCCAACCCGCCTCGATCGACTCAATGCTGTCCAAGCCGTCATCCGTTTGCTGCCATCCCTCCAAATCGTTGCGATCGGGATCGTAGAGATAATATTCTTCCACCCCGTATCGATCGTAAAACAACAGCTTTTTCGACATTTCCATCTTGGAATTGCCAGGGGAAAGAATTTCAAACACCATTTGCGGAGCAATACCCGCCTCGTCCCATTGTCGGTAAGACCCGCGATCGTCTTTCGGACGACCGAACACGACAAAGACATCCGGTGCAGTGACGATATCGGGGCGACCTTCCACGGGATACCAAAACAAATTGCCGGCCACGAAAACGAGGGGATCGTCGGCAAAAAGCCTATCGAGATTTTGTTGAATCGCAACCCGCCAACGATATTGTTTCGTGTTATCTGCCATCGGTTTCCCGTCACGTTCCGGGTAAACAATTTCGGATTGAGCGATCGACTTATTGGTCACCATGGCTCGATCGAACCTCCCTTATCCTTTGAGTTCCCGTCAATCCTTATCGATATCTTAACTCACAGCAACCGCTTCAATTCCTCGAGCAACTGTTGCTGTTCCTCCCGAAGTTCCTGCAAGCGCTCTAAAACTTCTGTTTTTCGCTTTTCCTTATCTCCTTGTAATAACTCCGTCGTTAAATCTTTCCCACCACGCCACACCCAATCGACCAATCGAACGGGAGATCGCAGTACGACTAACCAAACGTCCACTACAAGCTGGCCCAAGGCTTGCAGTAAACTCACAAACAACACCAAGATGACAAACACCACCATTGCTGTCAGCACTGGATGCTCGATCGCTCGAGCGACGAGAGGATGTTGTGTCGTCCAAGCGTTCCATCCAGTGAGTAGCTTTCCTTCTAGGCTCTCGAGAACTTTCTGAGAAATACCATCCACGATATTCCATCGTAAACTGTCTTCTTCCTCAATCGTAAATCGTCAATCGTCAATTGCCTGAATTGTTTTAAGTTAATTTTTCGCCGTCTTCTCGATAAATAGCGACAACCGCAGGTTTCGGCGGATCGTTGGCTTGTTTTCCCGGCCAGTTCGACCCGATGGGAACCTGTCGCGTTTGTACGAATTCCTCGCCATCCGTCGTTTTTATGGCAAACTTCCGCGTTTGAGATTCCCCGTTTTGTCGAGTTCCGTGTGTCTCCCCAGGATGTTGTATGGCTAAAAAGAGTGTTGTTTCGTCAGTGTTGAAAAACGGCCCGGTCGTCTCGCACTCCATCGGTCCGATGCCGAATAAAAACGCCTGTCCGACAGCATTACCCGAGGTGGGAACGTACCAAATTGAGTTATTCCCGTAAACGCCCAACACTTTAGACGAATCCAACGGTTTGCCCGTCTCGTCAATCCGACTGGCCACTTCACGGTTGTGCTTGCTGGTGGACATATCCGTGACCATCCAAATATTGCCACTTCGATCGACCAGTAAATTATCGGGATTGGCAAACCCCAAGCCTCCGTCAGCGGGTTCGCCCCCCATCGCGACCATCTCCCAGCGAAACGTCATTGCGGCCGGATCGTTATCGTCTTCCTCCAAGCGCATAATCCAACCGGGTTCGTAAGCTCCTTCACCCGTCGGATTTTTAAACACGCCCGCGTCGGGGCCGCCGTCGTCCCCTGGAGAACCGGAGGTAAAACTAATATAGAGCGATCCGTCAGGTGCAATTTCCGTGTCTTCCGGGCGGGCGGTACTGGTGACTCCTACAGCGTTGGCAGCGAAGTGAGCATCGATGAGAATCGCGCCTTGTTTCTCGAGGGGATTCCCAGAGTAAATATCGCCGAGGGTTTTATACCGACTTTTGAACGCCTCGATTTGTGCGTCGTTTTCGGCGGTGAAATAGTCGCCTTCGGAACTCGGGTGTAAGACCATGCGATTGCCGATGAGTTGACTGGGTGAATCGGGATTGACGGGAGTGTCCGGTTTTAGGGCGATCCAAGTTCCCGTTCCGTCGGGGTTAAATTTCGCCCCGTACAGCATCCCGTCTTGGAGAAGTTGCGAGTTTGCTTTGTCGGTGGGTGTGGTAACAGAATCGCGACTGACGAACTTGTAAATGTGTCCGCCTCGTCGATCGCATCCCGAGTAAAATGCTAACGGTTTTCCGGCTTCCGCCCGAACGCCGACCGCTTCGTGTCGGTAACGTCCCAACCCAGTATGTTTCGTGCCGTAGTCGTTGGGATTGGCGGGGTCGATTTCGACAATCCAACCGTACTTATTACTTGCGAGTCCGAAGACGTTTCCTTCACCGTATAGTTTGTCTTCGGTAATGTAGAACGGCAATTGTGACGGATCGACTGAGGAACCGTCGAGATTGACAGCTTCGGGAACTTGTGCGTGAAAGTTTTCTTCAGCACTGAGGACGGTTCCCCAAGGGGTCGTTCCTCCCGCACAGTTGGCAAACGTACCGATAATTCGATCTCCTAAGTTATCGTCATATCCTTGTTTTTTGGCTTTTCGGAAAATGACGGTCGCCGCACCGGTACTCTTGAGATAACGACCGTCTTCTAAACCTGAGATTCCGGTCACTCGTCGATCGACGGCTTCGTTTTTCCGCACCCACTGACCCGAGACATCACGCCGCAGAGAGACGACCCCCAAGCCTCGATCGATCAGCGCTTCTTCGCAAATTTGACGAATTTTTGCTTTTAACGGGTTGTTGTCGGGAAGCGCAAAAGCGTTGACGGGTTTCCCTTTTGTCGCCTCGATCGTCTCTGCAAATGGTAATGTTTTGCCGAGGACGACTGGATAGGTTTGCATCCAAGTCGGGGCGCTAATATATTCAAAACTAACCGTTAAATAGCCATCGTTGGCACGGGTCTCGACAAAGCTAACATAGTCGTTGTTATAGCCAAAACGAGAGTCTCCTAACGAGTCACCCCACGCGGCAATAACTTGATAGCGATAGCCATCGGGAAGGACGAGATCGTCGATAACATCGTAAGTTCCGTAAACTTCCAGTTGCTTGCTTTTAGAGAGTCCGTCATTGCCCAGTGGGATCGGGCTTTTTATCGGGGAAAACTGAGCGATAGATGCTGTTCTTTCTGAGGTTATCGAGTTGAGGATCGATCCCGTATTGTCAGATTGACACGATTGTAGCGAGCTGATGGCGACGGTTCCAGCCGTCCCACCGAGGAGAAATAGAAAGTTGCGACGTTTGACTTTCATGGAAACTAAGGGGTTCAGTGGAGCGACGTTTGACTTGTATTTTAAAAGATTCGGTGTCCTGCGGCAATTCGGGTTAAAGTTGAACTTTTTAAGATAGGGATTGGGACGCTTTATAAACGATTCTTAACCTAATGTTTAGGTTGAATTAATCTTGTTCGATCGACAATATTGATTCGCTGATTCAAGGATTCCAAAAAGAATCTCTAAGGTAAGTTGTAATGAGCTGTATCTCACTTTTGTAGAAAGACCCCTCCGCCTTCGGCACCTCCCCTTAGCCAGGGGAGGATGGGTGGGGTTTCGATCGCAAAAATGAAATGCACCCTCGTAATGCTTATATATTGCAATACGAATTAGATATCTTAATCTTTTTTTATTATTTTATTTGATAAATTAAAGTAGTGGTAGGGTGTGTGACGCGGACGAAAAATGGGTTGAAAATTCAGTTCATGAGATTTTCGCGTCACGCACCAAGCACTTTTTGTACCACTGTTCTAGGGAAACGCTGTATAAATTATATACTTTAATCTTTTGTCTATTATTTTATTTGATAAATTAAAGCCGTTTGTGTTTCTCTCACGAGATCGACTTCTCTCGTTATTTTAACATTTTCTAATCGTGTAAACTGCGGCCAAAACGATGTAGAACACCATCGGTAATGTTGACAAGGAACTGAGTTGAACGAAGTTAAGTTGCCATTAACTTGATAGTGGCCATGAATACCCATAATATATTTCGGATGAATGACGTAACGACCTCGATCGCAATCACTTGTTACCATTATTTCTTTTTTTAAAACATATTGGCTTAAGTAACGGTATTGATTAATGTCTTGACGATTTCTCGCAATTCTAGGATCGCAAATCGTTGCGTTATCTGGAATTTTTTTTAGAATTTCGATCGTATCACGAGTTGTCATCAATCGTTGCGATCCATATTGAGCCTTGAGATACTTGACATCGTGATAAAGATTTAGACCGATCGATACAAAGATGCTTCCAACAAGAATGGCGGCAAAAACTTTTTCGATCGCAGTATTGTTAAGATATGCGAGTCCGACAACGATCGATAAAATTGGCATCGTTAAAATTAAAACTTTGTAGTAAAAGATAAGCGACGATCGATCGAAGCTCGATGCAGCATAAAAATACACGCCCCACAATAACCATAAAATTCCCCACAGGACTCGATCGCCTCGAAACTTCCACAAACTGAGGATCGAACCTAGAGATAAAGCAATAAAGCTAATCGAAAAAAATAGTGCAAGCGGTTCGGGAAAGTAAAGTTGATGACCTAAATCAAAGTAAGTCCAAAAAATTTTAGAGAAGCGAGTGAAAATATTGCCTACTCCTGTGGTCGATCTCGATTCTAAAATTAAACGAATAATTGCTCTACTATTCGCAAAATTTCTCGAAAATTCACCTTTCCAATATGGAAATAGAACGATTACACTTGAAGCAATTGAAACGAGCGGTAAACCCATCTGTTTAAATCGCCTATATCTAAACTGTCGCCACACAAACACGAGACTCAGCAGAATAAAAACAGCAGGAATGACAAATAAATTGGAAGAGTGCAAGCTGACGAGAATTGATAGAATAACACCACACAACGCCCAGGATAAAATCTGCACATTCAACGAACAAGTGTTCTGAAATTGAAACCGCAGCAGCAACAAAAAGATCGTCAAAAAAAAGGGTGTCGAACTGGGATTCCATTGAAAAGTACTGATAAAAATAACACCAAATAGCAGACTGTACCAAAGTCCTGCCAATCCTGACAATAAAAGTCTGCGATCCTGTTCGATATTATCGAGCAGTTGATACGTCAAATACGACAGTAAAGGAACTGATAAAACGGCAAAAATTGCATTGGGTAAAACCTGAAATATGGGATCGGCACCGAAAAGCGAAAAGGGAAACACGAGATAATAATATAGTGGTGGTAAACTGTAGTTCCCGACGGACGACGCGGGACCCAAAATAGGAAACTCACCTTCCCACATTTTCATCACGACGAAAGCATCACGAATTTGATCGGGATCGGGGCCGATGTCAAACGTAATATATTGAAATGCACTAATGAAGCAGGTGAAGACGCTAATACAAACGGCTAAAACGATCGAGCTGTAAGCGATCGTAAAATATAAGTTATGATGTCGTTTTGCTTGCGAGACTTTAAAAACTTGATTCTTCATCAATTTTCTCTTTAACATCGAGAATAAACTGTACCTCAGAGGCTCGATCGATTGCCCAATTTTCGCGATCTCGTCGAATTCGATCGAGATGTGTTTCGATCGTTTCAGGGGTCACCCATATTCCAAAATCTTCTGGAATCCGTTCGATATCGAATGTAAATAAACGATTCAAGACTAAATTTCCTACTTTTTCTTGATAGTGCGATTCGTCAATATAATATTGCATTTTGTCAGAAAAAGCTTCTGTTGTGATGCTGTTATATCCTGAAAAATCCCATAAGGGTAAAATCTCGATAATCTCTCGCTTCATTTGTTCGTAAGCTTCCCAATGACCCGCTGCACGAATTGCTTCGTATCGCATAGCATGAGAGGGTGAAATAAATGCTTTTAATTGAATGTCTCGTTCTCGACAAATTTTGACGATTTTACGAATTTCTTCTAAACCTTCGGCTGACAACTCGTAAGGCTTAGAAAACGATTGAAAATAAACTTTAAGACTCGTTTGAAAACGGTAGTTAGTCGCTGAAGGATCTCGATCGATCGGTCGTAAGTTAAGCTGACCTTGAGAAGAATAGGTGAGATAATCGGGATAGCGTTGACTCCAACGAAGTGTTTTCAAGCTGGCGGTTAACGCATCGATCGAAAACGTCGTATTTATGGCATCCTGTAATGTTAAACCAGTACCGTTCAGGCGATGTTCCGAAAAACTAGGATTCTTCGGATTTTGAACGTTAAACATGAATTCGTCTAATCCCAAAACAACTATTTTAATGTCAGAGTTACTTTTTGAAACGTGTTCTAAATAACGCCGAAGTTCATAGGGATTGGCTGCACCTAATGCCAAATTGTATGCAGGTTGTTTGTCTGACAATACAGGATGGTTGGGATCGAGTCCGTAATCAGTCCGTGACGATCCTAAAAACACTGTTTTAGGTGAAGTTCGCGAGACTTCCACAGCTTTAAACGTTCGCATATTACTGAGTTTTGCAGATTTTGTTTGGTTGAAGCCTGAAAAACTCGGTAGATCGAAAAGATCGTAAGGGTTAATTAAAACGTTGAAGCCAGCAACCGATAAAACGGGTAAAACTGCGGTTAAAAGAAACCAGCGATTAAAGCGAAGATAAGACGATTCATCTGAGACTTTAGGAGATTGCGGAATCTCGGTTGTGGACAGCGAACGTTTTTGATTTAAGCGAAGCATGGCGATCGATAAATTTAAGATGGCTAAAACTGGAAGTAAAGAAACTCAGAAACGCGATTGAGTGAAAGCAAACACAACGCCGATAACAAGCCCAACCCAATCGCCCACACTCTTTGAGGTTTGACGTTTTGGAGGATTTGTTGTGTGTTGGGAAATTGTGTGACGACAATCCACAATGCAAATAACGCCCCAAAAACCAAGACTTTTTTCCCGTATAAATCGGGAAGTAAGGTTAACTCGTTCCACGATCGCAACTCAAAACCTAAATTGGTCAGAACGGATAACTTACCACCAGCTTCTCCGGGTAAAACAATTCCATTTAAGCCAAACATCGATTTGAGTAAGTGAATCGCATCAGAGATCGTGTTCGATCGAAATAACACCCAACCGGCGACAACAGCTATAAATGAAATTGTGCTTCCTACGGATTTCAATAATTGAAAACGAAGCGTTTTCCAAAAGTGGTTAATTGCTAGATAAACTCCATGTAAACCACCCCACAATACAAACGTCCAACCTGCCCCATGCCACAATCCTCCCAGAAGCATCGTGATAAATAAATTAAGATATCGACGCATCGATCCGTGACGGTTTCCCCCTAATGAAATATACAAATAGTCCCGTAAAAAATTCGAGAGTGTAATGTGCCAACGTCGCCAAAAATCGACGATCGAAACTGCTTTATAGGGTGAATTAAAATTTATCGGAAGATTAATATTAAACATCAATCCCAACCCGATCGCCATGTCAGAATAGCCAGAAAAGTCGAAATACAGTTGAAAGGTATAGCTGAGTGCGCCAACCCAAGACTCGATAAAACTCGCTATTTCTGCATGGTTAAAAATAGGAGAAATCCACGGTGCAATATTGTCAGCAATTAAAACCTTTTTAGATAAGCCCAGGCTGAATAAAACCAATCCCAATCCGAAATTTTTGCAAGAAAATATAAACGTTTTCCTTTGCTTAAGCTGAGGAATGAGTTCGTTGTGACGAAGAATCGGCCCGGCGATGAGTTGCGGAAAAAAGACAACAAATAAGCTGTAGTCGAGAAATGAGTAACGGGTGTTGCGTGTTTCGCCGCGATAGGCATCGACCAGATAGGCGATTTGCGTAAATGTATAAAACGAAATTGCTAGAGGTAGAAGAATATCAGACAATAAAAACTGTGATTTAAAGATGTGGTTTGCCGAATCGACAAAGAAGTTGGCGTATTTGTAGTAACCAATTATTCCTAAATTAGCGACAACTCCAAATCCTAGTAAAAATTTTGACGATCGACCACCTGGAACGGCTTTAGAAATAGCGTTGCCAGTGATATAGTTCAAAGATATAGATACAATTAACAACGGAACGTAAACGACATTCCAGTACCCGTAAAAGATAAACGAGGCAACAGTTAGCCAGAGCTTAGCAACAGTCTTTCCAATCCATTGAGATAAGGTGAAAAACCCTAAAATAGCTACCGGCAAAAAGACAAAAATGAAAACGTAAGAATTGAATAGCATGGGTATTTAATCAAAGCTACAAGGTTTTTCCCAATGTAATTTTTTCTCGATAGATTGCACGTCTCCTGGGGGAATGGTGCGCTCGTCCATAAAGAAAATATCCAAGTTTTTTAATTTTCGATCGTGTGTTGAATTCCACTGATGACATAAATATTCAGCGTAATGAGGATAGAGTTTTTGACCGATTGCCCGATTAAGATTGATAAAATACGTGCGCCATTGCATATTAGGATATTGTGTGTTTCGTTGCTCGATCGAGGGTTTTTCAAAATTCGGTTCTCCTTCCGTACCTCGCAATAAATCTACAACCGTTCCATCTTCGAGAACGCCACGAATGACGTGCCATCCATCATCTCTCGGTGGTCCGGGAGCGAAAATAGTCCACGATTGATTGAGGCGAGTGACACGGGCAAATTTATCCAATACTTGTGCTGTTCTGCGGGTATATTGACGGTTGATAAAATGTTCTCTAGGCAACGTTCTGCGGGCTAAATCTTTACCGATCCAAATTGTTGTAAATGCCATTAAACCTAACGTTAAAACGTTTTTCCAACGAATCGATTCCACGACAACAGGGCGAAACTGTAACGGCTTGGTTAAAAATCCTGCTGTTTTTCGGTTGTTCGATATGGTTTCGTAAAACCGCGTTCCTAAAACCATGAAAGGCTTCCATCGTAATACTACAGCCAGCCAACCTAAAATAGGCGATAAACTGACGACATAAGCCATCGCATCCCACTTAAAATATCGGTTTCCTTTCCAATCCGCGACGACCCAAGAGTTATATTTTTCCATGTCCGCGCAAATATCAGGAATACTTTGCGCAGGTGTAATCGTTGTTTTAGGTAACACGAGGAAGGTTCGCAACAGATAAACAATTTTTTTGCAAAAACCGCAATCTGCATCGTAATAAATTTGCAATCCCGATCGCCGAATTGTTGTCGTTTTTTTCTCCCAATACATCCAAAATGCAGTCGGTAAAAAAATAAGCCAACTGAACGAACTTAACATCGGGAAAATCCCCAACTCGAAGCACAACCCAAAACTAATGTGTAAGAGGATAAATGTAATAACAGTTCCGACACGAAAGGCAGCCGTATGAATTGGAACAAATAGGAAGAGCGGACCGACTCCCTCTAATGCAAGCGTTGCGAAAGAGGCTAGTTTGAGCAAAACAGGAAAGTCTAGAAAAAACTGGCTGATAGGGGTAGCATATTGGTCGAAACTGAACGCATAGTAAACGGCCTCACCGGTAGACGACCAATCGGGACTACTGACTTTATAAATGACGGAAAACATATAGACGTAGCAAATTTGCAACGTCATCGCGATCGTCGCCCCTGAAAGTAACTGTTTGGGTGGGGGTTTGGGATTGCTATTGAGGGCGCTGTCGATCGAATAAGCAGCCCCTAACGGTAAAAACATCGCCCAGAACAGTAACGCGCGTAGTACGTCGTCAGCGGCGAACATGAGGGCAGGAAAACGATTGTGGACGGAGATAACGAGCGCCCAAACTGCAATCGAGGCGAGGCGCGTTCGATATCCGACTAACATTGCGATCGAACATGCGATCGAAACCAGAAAAATAATTTGTTGGACGAGCGGCTCGCCGTTAACGAGGTGAATCGACCAATACCAAGGATCGAGAATTCCGTCGAGGATTGCAGCTCTCGGAAGTACACCACGATCGCTGTAAAAGCGATCGATGTCTCCAAAACGAATCGCTAAATCGACGATGACGACGAAGGCTAAGCCGATTCGGAACAGAGCCATCGATCGAAGATCGAAACCCAATAGTTCAGTGTATTTTGAAGGTTTTTTCATTGCAAAAAATTGGAATTATAAATCAATATTTTAAACGCTTTAACTGACTGCCTTAGGGTTTCGATTCTTTCGTCAAGTCGTTAAAGTGAATTTATAAATTGTCGCTTGCAGGCTTTTTTTTGTTGGCGATCTCGTTTTTTTTTACCCAACAACAGTTTTTTCAAGCCCGAAACGATCGAACGTTTCAGCCAGTGCCAGAACACGCGCAAACTGTGGGTATTTGTAGGCAGCCGTTGGGTATACACTAAGCGTCGGACGAAATTGCCCAACGCCCCATTGAGATGAATTCCAAAACTGTGAGTGACACCATCGTTAACCCCCAACGTCACCATTTCCCCTAAGTGCAAATATTGAAAGGATTTGAGAGGATGGTGGGTCGAACTCGCCCAAATGTTGTAGGCAGCGTAACCGGCCTGTTGGTAGGTAACTTGTGCGGTTTCCGGTACTCCGTTGTCTCGAATCGAGGCAATGTCACCCAGGACGAAAACTTCCGGTCGATCGTGCAGTTGTAACGTCGGTTCGACGACCAGCTTGCCAGATGCGGTATGCAGACAATCGAGATTGGCGACAATCTCGCGATTTTGAGTTCCCGCCGTCCAAACCACCAGATCGATGGGGACTTCGACCCGTTCGCCATGCTGTACGAATTCGAGAAAGTCTTCCGTAACCCCTGTAACCTGGCTTTGGAGACTGACTCGGATACCCCGTCGATCGAGGGCTTTACTAGCTGAAGTTTGGGTGGCACGAGTGAAATGGGGAAGGAGTCGATCGCCACGATCGATCAGTCGAACTTCACCCCGTTTTCCCAATCGATCGGCAATTTTTCCCGCCAGTTCCACACCGTTCGGGCCGCCACCGACAACCCCCACTCGAATTCGCGCGTCAACATCGCGGCTTTCCAACTGTTGTAACCGTTCGTCTAACGCTTGCGCGTCGGCGAGATTGCGAAAACTGAGAACGCTTTCGTGAGGGAGTCTCGCCCCTGTTTTCCCAAGGGCCAGAACGAGATAGTCATAGTCGATCAGACTTCGATCTTGCAATCTCAATTGACGCGCCTCGAGATCGATCGACTCAACCCAGTTACAGTAAAACGTCACTGGCGTATTGCGTAACAGTTCGCGGTAAGGTGGCGCAATTTCCCACAGTTCCATCTCTCCCGTAACGAGTTCGTACAGCAACGGCGTAAACACAAATCGTTGACTCCCATTCACGAGGGCGACGTCCCAACCTTGAAAATGTCGATAGTACCGTCGCAGAGCCAGGGCCGTATACAATCCACCAAACCCACCTCCGAGAATGCAGATTCGCGGTTTGTTCGCATTCGATGAAAAAAAGTAGCGAGGCATTTTAAGTGAGTGGTAAAGGAGCAGGATTTACGATTGACAATTGCCAGATGTCCCCGATTACTGATTGCCGAATTGACGGATAATTTGCCTCGATCGAAGCACTCTCGCTTCCGGAAGAAGGTGATAGTGCGTGTCGGCAAACAAGCTGGAATCCGTTTGTAAGTTCAACGTTTCTCGATCGTAAATTGTCGGTGCGATCGACTCGAGAACGTCTGCCGTTTCTCGCACGTTTTCTAACGTTTCCTCCTCACGATCGGCATACACCCAGGGCAGCGATAACACCAACGTTCCCCCCTTTTCCTCCACCTCAGCTTTAAATTGCCGAATTTTCGCGGCAGCGTGGTCGGAAATTGGCTTGTCAAAGCGCATTTGCCACCATTGACCCGTGCGGGGTTTGGTTTTTGTGGGATCGCCCCGTTCCGTGAGCGGATCGTCGTAATATCCCGTCAGTCGCCCTTCCTCCAATAAATCCCACCCAGATTTCACGACCTCCCGCAACGTCGGCACGCCTAGCAACAACGTCGCTTGTACCAGTTCCTTCGGGGGGACGTTTCCCAATCGCGGCCGTCCGAGGGCTAAAGCAAACGGAGCCGTTCGATCGCCGATTCCGTCTTCGTCGAGCAAAATCTGATACTCCGGTATCAACAACACCACGTCACCCGGTCGAACCTTTTCTAAAACCGTGGTCAAAATCGCATTCAATCCCACTGGACCGTCCAAACCCAGATTCACCACGGGAACGTCCAACGCTTCAGTTAAAACATCCGAGTTGATGGTGTAGTGAGCGCCCGAACCCCCTGCAATTAGCAACCGTTTCGGTGCGTCCACCTGGGCGGCGATGGCAGTTTTCTTTTCGTACATCGCCCGCAGCCAACTCAAACTACCGCCGTAGCGAGCGTTGTAGAAATATCCCACCGTCCAAGCCAACCCCGCGACGACGAACCAACTCCAAAGTTTGGGAGAGCGAGCCTGTGTCATGGTTCAAAATTCCAACGATTTAATGTCCGACGGTTAGAACTCGAAATAAATAAATTCAGACGGAACGTTCGCACCCAGTAAAATCGTCAACACCAGTAGTCCCCGCGCCATCCACGGCGACAGCAGCAGCTCGTATTCGGGGCGTTTTTGCCAAACAGCTAGGTGTTCGAGAAACAACACGCCCAACGACAACACCAACGCAGCGAGCAACACCGAACCCTCTTTGACTTCAAAGGCGGTGAAAACACCGCCCAAATTCGAGAGGGAATAGGCCCAGGGCGTGGCGAGGGTTTGTAATTTCGCCAGTAAGCGCGCGGTGTCGGTTTCCATAAAGAACAGACAGCCCAACACCACCGAACCGAACGTTAACGCCCAAGATACGAACTGTGTCCGTGTCGTCCAATGTCCGAGCCACCGCTGAAACGGACGGCCGGCGTAGCGCAACACCAGCAACAACGTGCCGTGATACGCCCCCCAGATGAGGAAGTTCCACGCGGCACCGTGCCAAAATCCAGACAGGGTAAAAGTCAGCCACAAGTAAAACGCCGCCCATTTTTTGTTTCGTCCCATGAGGGGAATAAACACGTAGTCGCGAAACCAATTACTGAGGGTGACGTGCCAGCGTCGCCAAAATTCTTGAATGCTGACGGAGGTGTAAGGGGCGAGGAAGTTGACTTCTAGGTTGATGCCTAAAATACGAGCGAGGCCCAAGGCGATAAAGCTGTATCCGGCGAAGTCGAAGTAGATGCGAAGGGTGAAGAGAAACGCATGGAACCAAACGAGCCAAGGATTGGCAGTTTGACTGAGATCGATGTAGGGCGCGATGTTATCGGCAAGGGCAAATTTCATAAAGAGTCCGAGCGATATCCAACGCAGACCGATCTCGAAGTTGTCAGCGGTAAATTTGAGGCGAAACGATTCGATTTGCGGTAAAAGCTGCTTTCGCCGTTCGATGGGCCCGGCAACGATTTGCGGAAAGAAGGCGATGAAGTTGACGTAGTCGAGAAATTGAATTTGCTTTTGTTTTTTGAGGTTGTAAGAATCGACGACAAAAGCAACCATTTGGAAGGTGTAAAAAGAGATTCCGGGCGGAATCCTTTGAAATACGGGAAGAGGAAAACTTGCTTGCCAGTTCTCGGGAATGCCCCCCACGGCCAAGCCAATAACGTCTTCGACAAAAAAGGTTAGATATTTGAAATAGGCTAAAACAGCTACGTCGAAAACAATCAAACTGGTGGCGATTGCTTTGGCTTTCCATCCTCGACATTGAAGCATCCAACGCACCATGAGGTAGTTAAAAATGACTTCAAAGAGGAAAACGAGAAAGCTTGAGAAACTAGCATTGAGAAAAAGCGTGAGCGATAAGGCAGCTAAGGCGACGGCATCCCAGCTATCGCGCCAGAGGTCTAGAGATTTGGCGATCGAACGAATAACGAGTAAGGGAATGCCGACGACAAAAAGAATCCACCAAAACGAGAAGTCCGAAAAATTCATGTCAGCATCGATCGAGAAGATGATGAGGTGAGGAGATGATGAGGTGAGGTGGTGATGAGCGTTATGTGTTGCTCGTCATCCGGTCATCTCATCATCGGGTTATCTCCTTACCTTTTTACTTGCCCAGACGACCCCAAAATCCCGCGAGGCCTCGCGATACCGGTTCGGATGTATTGGCTGACTCTAGGGTTTCAGTGAGGTCTTCGATGATGTCCGGATCGTCGTCGTCTTCAAGTCGATCGATAGTCGTCAAGATGTCGAATTCAGCGATCAAATACTGAGCGCAGCTTTCAATCGTGGGATAGTCCCAAAATAACGTCGATGGTAATTCCACTTCCAAACCGTCTTCGAGTTCGCCCACTAACGTAACCGCATCGATCGAATCTAATCCATAGCGCGTGAGCGGTTGACTGACATCGATCGAATTGGGTTCGAGGGAAAGTTGCTCGGCAATTTGCCCGATCAGCCACCATTTCAGCGATTCAAACGCTTTGTCTTGTTCGGTCGCAAAGTCAACGAGTTTGAAGTTGGAGTTTTGAACTTGCATCGGTCGAACTTTCCTCTTTTTGAATGGATTGTGCGAGTTGAAATGGAACGATCGAAAACATTTTGTTTTGGCGGTGCAGCGATAGCAGTTCTGCCGCTACCGATTCTACGTACTCGATCGGCACGGAAATCGGCGACGGACGAAACGTTCGCAACAGTCGATCGAGTGCCAAAACCAACCACTTCCCTTCCGCAAAGAAAGGAGTCAGTTGCGTGCGGTTGTACACCCAGAAATGCACGCACGCTGCCGCCGCGTGTAACGTGCAATACTGCTTCGCCGCCTCGAACATTTCCGGCGGTTGTTCGTGGCCGTGTTCGAACTCGGGTTTGGCGACGACGAAATCGAGATCGTCCACGGCGGCTGGAATACGCTCGGACAGCACCTGGATTCGATCGAGAACCTCGGCATCGAGACTCGGATCGTCAGACAAACTCGACAGTTTCTCCAACGTCGCCTCCAACCCCTGAACCACGTCGTCTGCACCCCGTGCGAACAGCTCCAATTTGTTGGGGTCGAAGGTTGGAAGCAATGCCGTCAGGTCGAAAATCGCTGCCAAACGCTCGGACGTCTGACTCGGATTCGCCGCCTTCCCGCGTTCGCGCACCCTTGCCAATTGGCGCAACTGCAAAATCAAAGCGTGTAAATTCACCACCGTACTGCCATCAAACACGCTGATAATGGCGTTATCTCGGAGCTGTTTTTGAAAGATGCCCCAATCGTGTTCCTCGCGCATATAAAAACGCGCCCCCAACACCACCGACAGATCCGCAATGGCCTTCTCCAAACGCACGGTGACAAAATACTTCACCACCGCAGCCCACACGCCGAACTGTCCCGGCACCACGTGAAACCCCCGAGCCGCCGAGATCGTTTCGCAGTCGCAAATTAAAACGTCGAGGAACGCATCCACTAACACTCGTTGGGGTTGCGGTAAATCGAAGACCGTTTTGCCGTAAACCACTCTCGATCGAGCGAAATTTAACGTCGTCCGCAACGCGGTATCCGCCGCCCCATGAGAAAATGCCGCACACAGGGTTCGGGTAATTTGAAATCCTTTCAACGCCAGTTCCAAACCCGCACCCTCGGACCCCAACAACATATCCTCGGGGACGAAACAATCGTGAAACCCAATACCACTCATGTCCGAACCGCGAATTCCATGGGTTCGGATCTTCGGCAAGTTGTAAAATTGCTGGGGGTCGAGGCGGTCTTTTTCCACCATCAATAACGACAGTCCCCGCGCCCCAGCCGAGGGGTCAGTTTTGGCCAGAATGTAAGACACTCCGGAAATCGTGGCGCGGTTGATGGGCCATTTTTCCCCGTTGAGAACGTATCCCCCCGGAACCTTCGTCGCCGTCAGGTCGCTGGCCATTAAATCGGCTCCGTGTTCCCGTTCCGAGTACCCCAGACACATCGCCCCGTGACGGTCTCGTACGAACCGGGCGAGTTTGGCTTTCTGAGCCGGAGTTCCCGCCATCCAAGTGAGAAACGACCAAAATAGGGTTGTAAATGCAATTCCCGTCGTCTGATCGCGGCGACACAGCACCCGAACGAAGGCTACGAAGGTTTCAAAGGATTTAAACTTGCCTCCACAACTTTCAGGGACGTAATAATCTTGGAGCTTCCAGCGATAGAGCCAAGTCAGCTCGTCTTCAGGGAACGCTTCTTGTTCGTCGAGTTCCACAACCCGAGCGAAAGAAAGCGTGCTGTTCGGATTCATCGGGTCGCCGAGATCGCGCTCCAAAGCCTCGGCCACACGGTACTGTTCGAGGGATTTCATCAGGCTAACTTTTTGGAAGTTTCGGTTTGACGCATTTCGCGAACCTGTTGGGTGACGCTTTCGACATCACTCGACAAGCAGCGAAAACGATCGGTCATTTGCGGGTCTTCGCACCAGTCCGCGACGACCTCGATCGATCCGGCTAAGAAACTCGATCGACAGGCGCGACGCTGAATTTTCCCGCTAGAGGTTTTCAAAATCGTCCCAGGCTTCGCGAGAACGATGGCGTACACTTGCAATTCGTGTACCTCGGAGATGGCTTGGCGAACGTCGCAGATGACTCGTTCTGAATCGGCGATCTGGGCGCGGCGTTCGACTTCCTGCACCACGACTAATCGTTCGTTGCCTTCAACGAAAATGGAAAACGCCGCACCGTAATCGGGACGGAGTGCTGGATGGAGTTGCTGGATCGTCCACTCGATATCTTGGGGATAGTGATTCGTGCCTCGGATGATGATGAGGTCTTTCATCCGTCCCGTAATAAACAGTTCGCCTTCGTGGAGGAACCCTAAGTCCCCCGTGCGGAGGAACGGCCCTTCGAGGTTTGCCGAACGTTCGGCATCGTGGATATAGGCTTGAAACGTCTCCTTCGTCGCATCGGGTCGCCGCCAGTATCCCTGAGCGACACGGGAAGAACTGACCCAAATTTCCCCGACTTCGTTGGAAGCACACCGTTGAAAGGTGTCGGGGTTGACAATGGCAACTTCGGTATCGCAGACTAAACGCCCGCAGGAGGGATAAGCACGCACGCTGTCAGCGGAGCCGTTCTCGTTCGCGTTCGCGGTGTGTAACAAGATCGCGATTTTGTTCTGTTCCAACGCCGCTGCATCCACTTCTATTAATACGGGAGCGCTCAGCTTGGGTTTTGCCGAAACGAGCAACGTCGCTTCGGCTAGTCCGTAAGCTGGTGCGAAAGCGTTCCAACGGAAGCCGCATTGAGAAAAGGTTTGGTAGAACTTTGCTAAGACTTCGGGGTTGATGGGTTCGGCGGCATTTCCGGCAGCTTCCCAAGTGGAGAGATCGAGATTGCGGAGATCTTTGGGTTTCGCACGCCGAACGCAGAGATCGTAGGCGAAGTTCGGCGCTTGGCTGTGGGTTCCCCGATAGCGATCGATCGCTTGCAACCACCGTAACGGCCGTTTGACAAAGGCAAAGGGCGACATGACGTAACAGGGCGTACCGTTGTAGAGCGGCTCCATCAAACCCTCGACCAGGCCGTAATCGTGGAAGTAAGGCATCCAATTGACGGTGACGCTGTTGCTGTCGTAACCGCACGCCTGTTGTAAGTCGGCGAGGTGTCCCATGAGGTTGCGATGGCTGAGCATCACGCCTTTGGGGGTTGAAGTCGAACCGGAGGTGTATTGCAGGTAAGCAAGGCCATCGGGTTCGAGACCGGGATTGTGCCATCGCTCGGCTAGTGCCAGATCGATGGTTTCTGTATTGAGCCAGGTCGCTCGATCGAGTTCGGGAAAGTCGCCGCGAACGTCTTCGAGTAGATTCAGAATCGAACCGGTGGTGAGGACGATCGAAGCCCGTGCGTCTTGAATAATCGCCTGCAATCGCGGTAGCGTCCGTTTCAAGCGTCCGGCTTCAGGGGGAGGAACGGGAACGGCTACGACTCCCGCATACAAACATCCACAAAAGGCAGCGATAACATTGAGGCCTTGGGGATACAGGAGCAGGGCGCGTTCGTCTCGAGCACCGTGTTGTTGAAACCAGGCAGCAATAGCGCGGGCGTGGGTGTCGAGATCGCCGTAGGACAGTTTCTGCCCTTCCGTTTTGCCATCAATGAGGAATTGATAGGCGAGTTGTTCTCGATGTCGGTCAGCTAAGTCTTGCAGCCGTTCGACGAGCGTTGTGTGAGTGGAGGTTTTTGGGGTTTGGGTACGAGGTTGGATCGTCATGGCAGCTACTTCGATCGACAAGCGTTCGTTGGTGTGTCAGGTGCATCCCCGTGGAAGCTCGAGTTTTCTAAAGTTCTCTGCACCATCGCATCACGCGATCGAGTCACGTGATTCTCCTAGTCCGTTGCTTTGCGATCGAAATCTTGAAGGTCTAAACAGATATACGAACTGAGCGCTTCCTGACTGAAAGCACTAAATAGATGTCACCTGCTGACTTGAGATCGCTCGTCAGACCCCTCAGTCTGGGTCGTTTGTTCTGGGAGAGGGGGGCGAAGAATCGAGATGTCTTTCGATCGCTGATTTTCCCTAGACAGGGTTTTTACTTAGGAGAGTTTAGTATTTTTCAGTGATACTACGTAGCATGGTACGTTCGGGAACAACTGCGGTCTACGCTCTTCTCGTTGTTTTACGCAATCTTTAACTTTTTGTGTGATCGACTTCACACAACCTTTGTAATTGAGAACACACAACTTTGAAAATAGGATGTGATTTTTCGCATAAAATCAGTCATTTCAGACGTAAAAACAGATTTTAAAGCTAAAAGTAAAGGGATTTTCTTTTTTTTTCGCTCAAATAACGCAAATAACTCATATTTCGTTTTTTTACTAGAAAAAAGTTTGTGGTTTTGTGGACGATGAGAGGTGAGAGCCGAGAAATCGAAAAGCTATATCGTTCTGCGATCTTTTTGATTCATTTGTTTTCACGAGCAATGATGAAGATTGGGTCAATAGAGTAGAACAGAAACCCTGCACAGATCGAGCTCACCTGTTGCATCCCAAATGAGAATATCGCAACTTCAGATGAATCTTGTCTTTACTAAGGTTCTAGCAAGTACAACAAGCCGCGCCAAATAAGTAATTATACTCATGAAGATAACAACTCAAATCAAATCTCAACGATCTAAACGCCATTAAAAACGGCTTCTCATAACGTTTTTGCTCTAAATTTTGGTATAAATTGAGTATTTCATCGACAAAACCATTCAAGCAGTAACAGTAATAGCGATTATCCGGACGTTTGTTTTTTTATTCAATGCGCTTGAGATTTTATGGATTATTTTTTTATTTGTATATCTTCGAAGAATTATAGTTCTCAATCTAAGTAAATTCACGGAATTGCACAATGTGGAATCAATGAATCAGCAACACACACAATCAAAAATTTGCATAAAAAATGAATAGGATGTCTAGTTAGAAAACAAATCTCAAGAAGGATTAGTTTTTTTAATTGTCAGTTTGACTGAGGTTGACAGTGGGCGCATTACCGAGAATGTATAGGTAGAGATCTATCAAACCTATCGCTCGAATGGCATTAACACCCGACTTTCTGCAAATATTCAAACAATAGCGATTACCCGAGTTTTACAGATTGACGTTTGTTAGCGGTAGTTTTATACTAAACACATGAGTCACGATTTGATTTTCTAACGTGTTAATCTGCTCGATCGAGGATTGCTCTTCTGCCAAACTCTGAATACCACAGTCATCAAAATTCGGTAATGCAATCAACTGAAAACGTTAGTTTTTTTGTTACGGTATTCAAAACAGAATCTTTAGAGATTCTTTACAAAAAAGACATATAAGTCGAATACAAATCCCCTACGGTTGATGCGGGAACTACCCAGGCTCCCGAAACAGTCGTTAATGAGGGTTTCCCCATCAGGATGTATTGTTTGGTTGCTTGTTTGAGGATTACTCCCATGAAACCCGTCACATTTGCCATAACATCTGCTGCGACCTTAAGTGCTCTATTTGGCACGCTTGGCTGTATCAGCGCTGGTGCCGTCACCTTTGTAGCACCTTCAGATGAAGCGCCTCGTACAACAACAGGAGGTGCGTCGCGAGGGAGCGTCGGATTCCAAGCTCCCAGCTCGGAATCCCCACGCCAAACCACGGGCGGTGCTTCTCGGGGTAATGTAGACTTCCAAGCTCCCGACGCGGAATCCCCACGCCAAACCACGGGTGGTGCTTCTCGGGGTAATGTAGACTTCCAAGCTCCCGATGCGGAATCCCCACGCCAAACCACGGGTGGTGCTTCTCGGGGCGATGTAGACTTCCAAGCTCCCGACGCGGAATCCCCACGCCAAACCACGG
>LWRO01000046.1 GCA_001657325.1 Geitlerinema sp. BBD 1991-9
AGGTAGCATCCACACAATCTTTTCGCAGCCTCCCTCGCGTCAACCCTTTGGCGTTGAGATCTTCTGCAAAGATGGTTTGCGCCTGGTCGCAAAGCTTGTGCGCCGTTTTCAAGTGAAAGTCTTGGCGACGGTTGGCAATGCGATGGTGCAGTCTGGCCACTTCGATTTGCGCCTTCTCCCAATTTTTAGATCCCTTCTGTTTTCGAGCCGCTTGGCGTTGCCGCCATTTCAGCTGGCGTTGCCTCGACTTGAAAAACTTAGGGGATTCCTGGTAGCTGCCATCTGAGGCGGTCAAGAATCGCTCTAAACCCAGGTCGAGGCCAATGGCTCGACCGCGAGGCGGAACGTCGGGAACCGATAACTCAAGCGCGGTGGTAGATGCTGGCTTCGGGAGCATCGAACCCCACTCAGCCAGCGGCGAGACTCCAGGTATCCCGACGTTGAGGCTTCGCCTACAGCGCAGGACTTATGTTCTCGCGCTCTTAGAAGTTAATAATGCACGGCTACGGGCGTACCCATCGGTGCCCAATAATACAACCATTCCGCATGGTTGACGGCGACGTTCGTACAACCGTGACTGACCGGCGTGCCAAACGAATTGTGCCAATATGCACCGTGAATGGCGTAGTTGCCGTCGTAGTACATCGTATAGGGAACGTCGGGAACATCGTAATCTGCGCCCTGCATTCGCGCGTATTCGTATTTCGCGTAAATTGAAAACACTCCAGGGGGGGTAGGGGTCATGTCCGTACCCGTCGAAACGTAAACCGAATAGACAGGTATATCGCCTTCCCAAGCAGTGAGGCTTTGTCCGCTGAGATTAATTTCAATCCAGCGTTGTCCCGATTGGCGCAACTCCCACATGGCATCTTCGACGTAGTACTGAGCGACTAGAACAGCGTCAGAAGTGGGAGATTGCAGTTCTCCGGCTCGAACGGGTACGCCAAAACACAACGCTGAAACGCCGATTGCAAACGGGGTCAAGGCAACGCAACCGAAATACCGAATTGAGTTAAACATCCGGTCTGACATGGGTTTCGCTCGATTGACGATGCCTGGATTTTAGCAAACTTGCTGAAAACATTAAGCGATCTCTTTGACAGTTCGTCAAACGTCTCAATTGAGCATCTCGATCGAGACCCTCGATCGAGCGTGATAGATTAAGCTAAATCGATCTATCGCGCAACACGTTAATATATGCCTGCAAAAGTACCTGTTACCGTCGTGACGGGATTCCTCGGTGCGGGGAAAACCACCCTCGTTCGCCATCTACTTCAAAACAACCAGGGTCGCCGCATTGCTGTATTAGTCAACGAATTCGGCGAAGTGGGTATCGACGGCGAACTCCTTCGATCGTGTCGAGTTTGCGATGAGGACGACGATTTCAACGGGAATATCGTCGAACTCGCGAACGGCTGTTTGTGCTGTACCGTGCAAGAAGAGTTTCTCCCCACAATGCAGGAACTTCTGAAACGACAAGATTCGATCGACAATATTGTCATCGAAACTTCGGGTCTCGCACTTCCTAAGCCTTTAGTTCGGGCGTTTCGCTGGCCGGAAATCCGCACTGGGGCAACGGTGGACGGTGTGGTGACGGTGGTAGACTGTCAAGCTTTGGCTCACGATAAGCTCGTTGGTGACTTGGATGCGTTGGAAGCGCAACGCCAAGCAGACGACAGCTTAGAACACGAAACCCCCATCGAAGAATTATTTGAAGATCAACTCAACTGTGCCGATTTGGTGTTGTTAACGAAAGTCGATCTCGTGGATGAGGAGACTCGATCGAACGTTCAACGCTGGCTCGAGTCGCAAGTACAACCTGGTGTTAAAATCGTTCCCTGCGAAAACGGCAGCGTCGTGTCGGAGGTGTTACTCGGTTTTAATGCGGCGGTGGAAGACCATCTTGAAACCCGTCCGAGTCACCACGACGACGAGGAAGATCACGATCACGACGACCACATCAACGCCGTGCATTTGACGATCGATCGATCTTTTAATGCCAAAGCGTTAACGCAGCGATTGCAGCAATTGGTAGAGAAAGAGGAGATTTATCGCATCAAAGGTTTCGTAGACGTTCCCGATAAATCCATGCGCTTGGTTTTACAAGGGGTTGGTAAGCGCATTGATACGTTTTTCGATCGACCCTGGCGTGCGGATGAAACCCGTCAAACGCAGTTGGTGTTTATTGGGAATGGGTTAGAGATCGATCGAATTTCAACATTTTTAGAAGCCGTTTAAGACTCGTCCCTTTTTACATCTCATTGTAGAGGGTCTGTTGGAGTTAGAGTGATAAGCCGAGTCGGGGCGAACGGCCGTTCGCCCCGACAAGGGTCTTGGTATCGTAGGCAATCAAATTACACCGCAATTTCAACAGACCCATCGTAGAGGCAAGCACGTTATCCTAGAGGCAAGCACTTCAGGCTTGCCCCTACGGTGGGGACAACAGAAGACACAGAGTTTTGAATCGATCGAAATGATTGTAACAACACTCCAAAAATACACCTTTGAAGACTATCAAACTAACCTCGAAAATCGCGAGATAAAATGCGAGTTAGTGAACGGAGAACTCGTCGAAATTCCTCCTGCCAGCGGTTTACACGCCGACATTCTTGATTTTTTACAAGATCTCTTAAAACAAGAAATCAAAAAAACAATTGCGATTGGTTCGTTCGCCCTGGAACCGTTGGTGTAAGAACGAGAGTTCAAAAATCGAGAATCCCCGATTTAGTAATTATCACCCAAGCGCAACGTCAAGCCTTGAGAAATCTTCCCTCTGCTATTCTCGAAGAACCGCCAATTCTCGTGGTAGAAATTGTCAGCCCCGGCAATCCTGAAGATGATTACCGATATAAGCGATCGGAATACGCCGCCTTGCAAATTCCTGAATATTGGATTGTCGATCCAACTGAGTCTAAAATTACCGTTTTAGAATGGATCGATGGGCTTTACGAATTTCGAGAATTCAAAGAGTCTGAAAAATTAGAATCGCCGACATTTGAGAGTTTAAATTTAACAGTCGATCGAATCTTTTCGGTTTAGTCATACCATTTTTTCGATTATTAGACTTGTCGTAAAAATTAGATCGGCTTAATATCAAAAATAAAATGTAAGGGCGGGTTTTACCCGCCCCCTGTCTCCCTTGTCCTAAGTCGTAGAAGAAGTCAACTCAGCATCCAATTCCGGCATCTCAGGGGAAGATGGCAGTTTCTCCGCATCGTCGCCACCATCACCCGAAGCACTGCTAGACGGGAGCCATTGTAAGAACGGCAACGGTAATAGCGTACTCAGGTTGGTAATAAGCACCAACAGCCAGAGATTCGTAAAATCCGTTTCCGTGATGCCCATCCAGTGCATCAAAACCGCCCCGAACTCGTAAGAAAACATTCCCGCGATATTCGAGACAGACATCAATAAAGCGAATAACGTCGCTTCCACACCGCTCGGACACAATCGCGCCGCCAGAACCAACACCGGCATAAACGCGATCTGTCCCATCACCGTTAACACCAAACTATCCCCGAGACTGAACCATCGATCGTCAATACCGATGGCGCGGTTGGCGTGGGTGACAAGTAATAGTGCTGACAGTCCCAACACCGCCGAGAGAACCGTAGACCACGCGAAAATCTTACGGAACGGAACAGCTTTGAAGAACCGCTGAAACAGCCAAATTCCCACGAGAGAAGCAATACTCGTCACCAGGCGTACCCGTCCGAGGAACTCCGGTGGAAAGTGGAGTTCGTTGGTGGTGAAGAAAAAGAAGGCTGCATCAGCGGTTGGGGTGGCTTGCCACAGGAATAGAAACGCTGTGGGTAGCCAGATGGACTTTTGCGTAATGGCGCTTTTGAGTTGGACGATTTGATGCTTGACTGCGTCGAAGTTGACGCGATCGATCGTCGGTTGCTCGGCAATCAACCACGCCACACCCGAAACGATAAGAGGGAACGAGGCGGTAATCAGAAACATGGTTCGGGTGCTGAAGATTTCCAGCAGCGAACCACTTAAATAGGCTGTAATTAAGCCGCCGAGTGCCGATGCCCCCCAACTAATCGATTGCAGCGAACCCGCATCGCTTTGGGATTCTTTGCGGGCCCGTTCGACAACCAGGGAATCGACGATCACATCGCTTACGGCGACGGAGAGAGAACTTAAAGCAATGACCGCGATCGCCTGCCAAGGCCGCGTGACGAAGGTTGCCAAGGCCAACCAAGACGCTGCGCCTAAAATTCCCGACAGGATCAAATAAGGACGGCGACGATACCCGAAGATGGGTAATCCGTCGGAAATGAAGCCGAAGAGCGGTTTGATTGTCCAGGGTAAGGCAACGATCCCCAAAAGAGCGGAGACTTCAGCAGGGCTGAGTCCGAGATCGTCTTTGAGAAAGAAGCTGACGGCAAGGCGAGCTAAGCCCAGAATGCCTTGGACGAAGTACACCAAGAGAATGGCGAACAGTTCTGGTGTTGGCTCGTTTCCGAATAAGAGTTTTTCTTTGAGAGAGTCTTTAATTCGATCGAGGCCGGATTGCGAAATAAGCATTGATTAACAAAACTTAACAAATATCCGTTGTCTTATCTTAACGATTCTCGGAAAAAATGACGGGCTGGGAAATCCGAACCATCGCTTGCTTAAGATAACAGGGCGGGTAAATCGGCGATCGAGTTTAAGATTCGATCGGGAGACACGGGAACTCGTTCGGCGAGTTCCGGGCGATACTTCCCGGTTTTGACTAAAACGCCCATGATGCCAGCATTTTGTGCGCCTCCCACGTCAGCGTTGATATCGTCGCCGATAAGCGCAACTTTGTACGGTGAAAGTCCCAAATCGCTTAAGGCTAATTTAAAGAACGAGAGTGAGGGCTTTCCGATGACAGTGGCCGTTTTCCCACTGGCGTATTCCAAACCCGTCACGAACGCGCCGATGTCGAGTTGTAATCCCCGTTCTCCTTGCCAGTAGCGTCCTTTGTGGAGCGCGACGAGTTCTGCACCGCGAACGATTTTGCCGAACACGTCGTTCATTAGGTTGTAATCCCATCGATCTCCGATATCGCCAATCACGATCGCGTCGGGTTCGGTGTCCGATTGGCGAAATTCTCGGAAATCCTGTTGGGCATCGTCGGATAACAACAGATAGCATTTGGGATCGTCCATCTGTCGCAGGTGCAAGACGGCGGCGTAGGGAGCGCTGATAATGTCCGATTTTTCGATGGGAAGCCCCAAATTGAGGAGTCTGCGGTGAAAGGTTTCGATCGATTGCGTAGTCGTATTGGTAAGGTAGCGACAGGGAATGTTTTGGGTTTTGAACGCTTTGATGGTTTCAACCGCACCGTCAATGAGTCGATCTCCAACGTAAAAGACACCGTTGAGGTCGAGCAGAAAGCCCTCGATACCGGGGAAAGCATCCATCATGTCGATCGAACCCGTAAAAAACTACCATCGTCCAGTTTATTGAATTTCGCCCCCACTCCCGATCTTCGATCGATCTCCAAATTCCACAGCTCGATCGATTCTCAATTGTCAATCAATCGCCAAGTGAAGCAATCGTAAATCGTCAATGATTAAAGCTGTCATTCCCGCTGCGGGATTTGGAACTCGTCTATTTCCTGCCTCGCAAGTTGTGAAGAAGGAACTGTTCCCAGTGATTGATGGGGGACGGACAAAACCCGCAATTTTAGCAATTGTTGAAGAAGCCGTAGAAGCAGGTTTAGACGAGATCGCGATCGTCGTTCGTCCTGGAGACGTACCTCTGTTCGCATCGCTATTCGAGCCACCGCCGTCGTCCTTGTGGGAGAAGTTAAAACCGCTCGATCGAGCCTACAGCGAGAAAATTCAAGGCATTGGAAAACGAGTGACGCTGTTAACTCAAGAAATCGCAGATGGCTACGGTCATGCAGTTTGGTGTGCGAAGGATTGGGTGGGAAACGAACCGTTTGTCTTGTTTTTAGGCGACCACGTTTATCGATCGAATTTAGAGATATCTTGCACCGAACAACTGATTGAAGTTTACCATCGCACTCAAACGAGCGTTATCAGTTTGAGACTCGCCCAAGGTGCATCGATTTCGCATTCGGGATGCGTTTCAGGAGATTGGATGGACGATCGAACACTTTCTCTAAGTTCGATCGTCGAGAAACCTACTTTAGAAGAAGCGAGAGCAAACTTTCAGCTCGATCGGTTAAATCCAGACGAGTTTTTATCGATGTTCGGGATTTATGTTTTAAAGCCGCAGATTTTTGAATGTTTAGAACAGCAAATTCAAGAGAATATGCGAGATCGCGGTGAATTTCAATTAACTTCAGCTCTAGAAGCATTACGTCCAGACATAGGAATGATGGGATTTCTGGTTAACGGTCGTTGTTTCGATTTTGGGATGCCCCATACTTATTTTGAAACAATGGTAGAGTTTTCTCGATTGAATGCTTGAAGAGAAATGATTTTGATTTTTTTGTAAATATTTTGACAATATTTTATTTGAGTTGTTGTATTTCAACCTCTCCCAAATTTGACTGTATTCTAGGAGATCGATCGATTTCTTCTCAACACTCGATCGATCTCTTCCAGAACGGTTATAAAACTCAGCAAACAGACGACTACCGTTCCAGTTTCAGCATCGCCATAAACGCTTCTTGCGGAACGTCAACCGTTCCAATAGCTTTCATCCGTTTTTTCCCTTTCGCCTGTTTTTTCAACAGTTTTTTCTTCCGAGAAATATCACCGCCATAACACTTCGCTAATACGTCTTTTCTCAACGCGGGAATGTGTTCGCTCGCAATAATTCGACTTCCGATCGCGGCTTGCAACGGCACTTTAAACTGATGGCGAGGAATCAATTCTTTCAGTTTTTCCACCAACGCACGCCCCACCGGATAAGCTTTGTCGCGGTGAACGATCGCCGCCAACGCATCCACCGGATCGCCGTTCACCATCACGTCGAGACGGACTAACTCGTTAACACGGTAGTCGATCATCTGATACTCCATACTGGCGTATCCCCTCGATCGAGACTTGATCTGATCGAAAAAGTCCGTCACCACTTCCGCCAGCGGTAACTCGTAAATCAGCGTCGTTCGCGTCGGCGTGAGATATTTCATATCGATAAAATCGCCGCGCCGCGACTGACACAGTTCCATCAACGTCCCGACATACTCTTCCGGCGTAATCAAATCCACGCGCACGTAAGGCTCTTCGATTTTCTCCCGCTGTACCGGATCGGGCATCAAACTGGGATTGTCAACTAAGATTAACTCACCGTCTGTTTTCGTCACGCGATACACCACAGACGGAGCCGTTGTAATTAAATCGAGGTTGTATTCCCGCTCTAGCCGTTCCTGCACGATTTCCATGTGCAGCAATCCCAAGAAACCGCAGCGGAACCCAAACCCCATCGCGCTCGAGGTTTCCGGTTCGTAATTGAGCGCCGCATCGTTGAGCGTGAGTTTTTCGAGGGCTTCCCGCAAATCCTCAAATTGGTCGGAATCCGTAGGAAACAAGCCGCAAAACACCATCGGCTTGGCTTCAGTATAACCGGGAAGCGGCTCTTTGGCGGGGGCTTTGGCGAGGGCGATCGTATCCCCGACGCGAGCGTCTTCGACCGTTTTGATAGCGGCGGCGAGATAACCCACCTCTCCCGCGTGCAGTTCTTCAACGGGTTTTTGTTTGGGCGAAAGAACGCCGATTTCGTCGAGATCGTATTCCTTTTTCGAGGCCATCAAACGGATTCGATCGCCTTGTTTCAGGGTTCCGTCCATGATGCGGAAGTAGACGATGACACCGCGATAGGGATCGTAATAGCTATCGAAAATCAACGCGCGTAACGGTTCTTCGATCGTGTCTCGCGGTGGCGGAACCAAATGAACCAAGCTCTCGAGAATTTCGGGAACGCCGATTCCCTCTTTGGCGGAGGCGTAAATGGCTTGAGAACAGTCGAGACCGATCGCGTCTTCGATTTCCGCAATGACGCGCTCGGGTTCTGCGCCGGGAAGGTCGATTTTATTGAGAACTGGGATGATTTCGAGGTTGTGTTCGAGAGCGAGATACACGTTCGCGAGGGTTTGCGCTTCTACCCCTTGCGACGCATCGACGACTAATAACGCCCCTTCACAAGCCGCCAGAGATCGAGACACTTCGTAAGAAAAGTCCACGTGTCCCGGCGTGTCGATCAAATTCAAAACGTACTGCTCGCCATCCTGCGCCGTGTAGTTCATGCGCGCCGCTTGCAGTTTGATGGTAATGCCCCGTTCCCGCTCTAAATCCATGTTGTCGAGGAACTGGTCTTTCATCTGTCGAGCTTCGACCGTTCCAGTGTGTTGCAACAATCGATCGGCGAGGGTGGATTTGCCGTGATCGATGTGTGCGACGATCGAAAAGTTGCGAATTCGAGAAACGGGTACGTCGGTCATAAAGCTGGGCGAGAGATTCAGCGAGAGATGCGACGAGAGATCCGGCAAGAGAACAGATAAACTCCCACTCGGGCTTTCGTCTTCACATATTTTAATGCCTTTGCGATCGAGTCTGCGAGACGAGCGAATGAGATGATAAGGGTGAGGTCATGGGAGAAGTTGAACCGACTATGAACGCACCAGAGGGAGAAATTCGATCGGTTGAAGAACTGCTGCGGCGGTATGCTGCGGGCGAACGGGACTTCGAGCAAGTGCGTTTGAGCCAAGCCGATTTGCACAACGCCATCCTCCACGGTATCGATTTAAGCGAAGCCATTCTCAACGAGGCGAACTTGAGTCGAACGGACTTGCGGGGGGCAGATTTCAGTTGGGCCGATCTCAGTCAGGCGAACCTGTGCGGGGCAGATTTACGCGGGGCGATCTTCACCCGCGCCGATTTGACGGGGGCGAATCTCCGTCGCGCCAATTTACTCAAGGCGGATTTGAGCTTGGCGAAGTTAGACAATGCCGATCTCAGCGAGGCGATTCTTCCCGATGGAATGCTACAAGAGGCTTCGGAATCTGCATCTGAGAATCCGTCGGAATCGCAAACGTCTACTCGCCTGAAATTGTACTACCATCCGATTTCTGCAAACGCTCGTCGCGTGTGGATTGCACTGTTTGAAAAGGGACTTTCGTTTGAATTGAAGCGGTTGGAACTCAACGGCGATCAATTTCAGCCGGAGTTCGTCGCGTTAAATCCGTTCCATCACATACCCGTTTTGGACGATAACGGCTTTATCGTTGTGGAATCGCTGGCGATTTTGGATTATCTAGAGGATAAAGTGCCAGAACCCGCGTTAATGCCTCGCGATCCGAAATCGAGATCGATCGTGCGGATGGTGGAATTCCTGACGGCGAACGAACTCCTACCGCACACGAAACCGTTAACGCGGCAGATGATGGGGTTGGCGGAGGAAGACGAAGCCACGATCGATCGAGCCAAACAGCAAGTTGCGACGGTATTGCAATTTTTTGAGGCACAACTGGGCGATTCGCCCTATTTTGGCAGTGACTCGCTCACCCTCGCGGATATTGTGGCGGGAACGGCGGTGTTATGGTTGCCACATATGGGCGTTCCCCTTGAGGACTACCCTCGAGTGAAGGCGTGGTGCGATCGACTGTGCGAACGAGACAGTTGGAAGCAAACGCAACCGAGTCTCGCTGAAATCGAAGCCTTTAAGTCACAAATGAAAACGTTATTGTCCCGAGATCGATGACTCGATTCGATCGATTAGGCGTTCGATCGATTCCGATCTGAGAAACTGTCTTCGAGGGGCGTGTAATGCTTGCAGTCATAGCACGGCCCTTCGGGATTCACCGCACAGCGGACCAATTCCGATCGAGCGTTGTAGCGACAGGACGCATCACCGAGAACCCAACGTCCCTGAATTAAACTGCGTTCCTCGGGACGGTTTGCGGTTTGAACGTAGAGGGCAATTTTGTGCAGGCGATACCGACCGGATTTGAGGTGATACCGATGTCGGCGTTCGAGAACGGTGTAAGTCTGGCCGTCGAGTTCTAAGTAGTGACCGGGTTGTGGTGTCCAGTCGAGATAGACTTTGGCGATCGATCGAGCTGACTTACTCAAGATCACCTCAGTCGGCAAAGAATCTGGCTCCATAGACTCCCTTGTGCTTCAGTTTACAATTTCACGTTACCCCATTTAACCGAGCGGACGAGACAGCCTTAATACCATTTACGATTTACGATTTACGATTTACGATGATTCGGATCTCGGATGGCACTCAATTTCATGTCGTTTTCCCTTCGTCGCCTGCTTCTTCCGTCAGTTCTCGGTCTATCGTTGCTGTGGGGATGTACGGGAGGAAACTCTCGATCGAACAGCGATCCTAGCGTTTTGAGAATGTTATCGTGGCAAGCCCCCACGATTCTCAACCCCCATTTATCCGTCGGATTCAAAGACTGGGAAGCCAGCCGCATCACCCTCGAACCCCTCGCCACCTACAACAGTGCGGGAGAGATGGTTCCGTTGCTGGCGGCGGAGGTTCCCAGTTTGGAGAACGGCGGCTTGGCGGCGGATGGAAAATCGGTGACGTGGAAACTCAAATCCGATGTGAAGTGGTCGGACGGTGAGCCGTTTACTGCGGACGACGTGGTGTTTACTTACGAATACCTCAGCAATCCCCAGGTGGGAGCTACCAGTCTCGGACTTTACGAAGCGGTCGATCGAGTGGAAGCCCTGGACGAGACGACCGTGCAAGTCAGCTTCAAACAGCCGAATCCCGCTTGGTCGCTGCCGTTTGTGGGCGCATCGGGTGTAATTTTGCCAAAACACGTGTTTGAGGACTATAACGGCGCAAACGCTCGGGAAGCCGCTGCTAATTTAATACCTGTTGGAACGGGGCCGTATCGAGTGGTGGAATTTAAACCCGGTGACGTGGTGGTGTACGAACCGAATTCTCACTATCGCGAGGTGGAAACGCTGAGTTTTCAACGGATTGAATTGAAAGGTGGAGGAGATGCAACGTCAGCGGCGAGAGCGGTGTTGCAAACTGGAGATGCAGATTTTGCCGATAATTTGCAGGTGGAACCCCAAGTTTTAGCTCAGTTGGAAGCGGGGGGAAAAGGACAATCGATCGCCAGTTTTGGACCGTTGGGCGAACGAATCGAGTTTAACTATACTGACCCCAATCGAGAAAATGCCAACGGCGATCGATCGACGTTAGAGTTTCCCCATCCGTTTTTGACAGATAAAACGGTTCGACAAGCGTTTAATTTGGCGATCGATCGAGAAGCCATCGCCACACAACTCTACGGAAAAGCGGGTAATCCGATCTCGAATTTCCTCCTCGCACCGCCGCAATACGTTTCGCAAAATACGAGTTACGAATTTAATCTCGAGAAAGCCGCGCAACTGCTCGACGAAGCGGGATGGAAAGACAGCAATGGTGACGGAATTCGCGATAAAGACGGTATTGAAATGCAAATTGTGTTTCAAACTTCGGTCACTCCGGTTCGCCAGAAAACCCAGGAAATTGTCAAGCAGGGATTGAGTTCGATCGGCGTTGAGGTCGAACTCAAAAGTATCGATGCGAGTATCTTTTTTTCCGGCGATCCGTCGAACGTTGACACGGCGGGACGATTTGTCGCCGATCTGCAAATGCTCACGACGGGAAATTCAAATCCCGATCCGGCGATTTACATGAAAACTTATACCTGCGGAGAAATTTCGAGTCCTGAAAATAATTGGTCGGGGCAAAATTTCTCACGATATTGCAACCCAGACTACGATACGTTGTGGAACCAAGCACAAACGGAATTAGATCCTGAAAAACGCCAAGCGCTGTTCGTACAGATGAACGATTTGTTGATTCGAGATTCAGTCGTGATGCCGATCGTTCACCGCGCGGATGTGGTGGGTGTGAGTTTACAATTAGAAGGGATCGATCCGACTCCATGGGATCGCAGTACTTGGAATATTGCGGAGTGGCGGAAATTGGAAGCAATTGATTAGGTTTTAATGATTCATTCGATCGGGTGCATCTCAATTTCGTAGAATGACCCCTCCACCTTCGGCACCTCCCCTTAGCCAGGGAAGGATGGGAGGGGTTCCGATCTCAAAAGTGAGATGCACCCCATTCGATCGAGTGCATCTCAAAACTGTAAATTGAATTTAAATTGCCAGAACCCCGGCATCTTGGAGATGCCGGGGTTCTTATCTTGCAGATTTTAGCAAGTTTGAGAAATTTCAGCCTTTCCGATCTGCTGCACACTACAATAGATCTACTGCATGAATCAAATTCACCCCCCTTCATCCCCCCTTGTAAAGGGGGAAACTTGCTCCCTCCCCTTGTAAAGGGGAGGGCTGGGGTGGGGTCAGAAGTATTTATGCAGGAGGTCTAATGCTTGCTCGTTTTCACGATATCGAAGACTCAAAATTAGAGTCATGCTAACTCTAACTCCTTTATTCTAAACTGATGTGAATATCGCCGCCGGCCCCGATGGCTTTTTGTCTCAACGATGCGTAAGGCCAATTTATCGACTGAGGCGGATAGAGGAAATTTTGGTAGGCTAGAGCCATATGCTTCGCGGCTCGATCGAATGGCATTCGTCCTGTTGCAGTTCCCAAACCCGGACAAGCGATGGTCTGTATTTTGTGTTTCTGTTGCTGGTTATGCTGTTTTACAGCAACGAGCATTGCCCACATAGCTAAGTAAACATTATCAGTTTGAGATATGGACATCGGAACTCGCATAGTTGGCGTGTGAGCGAGAAAGGGATGTGTTGGATGACCTGTGTTAACAATCAAAGACGTTCCAACTAGCTGCTCTCCACAGTAATCGTTGATAATACGATCTTGAACGCGAGCCATCAACTCGAAACCGAAATAGCGGACGATCGCGAGATCGACACCACCATCCATGAGTCCAAATGAATTTCCCGCACTCACCATACAGTCGTAATCTGTTAAGTCTTCAAAATATCCATTGACCACAGAAACGGACGAATACTCTGCAAATTCTTGCTGCCAAGCGTCGCAGAGTTCCTCAGTCGGATCGACAAGTATCAGCTTTAGAACGGTTGAATTCATAACAACAGATCGATTTTCAAATCTTAAATCGATAGACATTCAAATTTCAATATTTTTACATTATAACACTTAAGAATCTTTGCTGTAGCATAAGGAAAGGGTCTGTTGGAGTTAGGGTAATAAGCCGAGTTGATGAAATTCCGAAACCGTTGGCGTCGGGGCGAACGACCGTTCGCCCCGACAAGGATTTTGGTATCATAGGCAATCAAATAACACTGCAATTCCAACAGTCCCCTATTATTTATATTTATAAAAAAATTTTTCATCTAATGTTGTTCTTCGACGATTGTTTTAGAAACCGACTTTCTCTCAAGATGCGAAAATCTCATTGACTGGATTTCAAGGACATTTTTCGATCTCACTACACACCCTACTCTTACTCTTATGTTTCAAGATTGTCGAGCTTTTTTAGGATTTGTTTTAAGATCGTAATTAACATATTGTCGTTCCGAACAAAAATCTGATTTTTCACTGCGATGGTTCGGCAATAAATTCTTTCACGCCTTCATGATAATCCAATTCAGAAACAGTAATATCGCGCTTTGCCTCGTCAATACTGAGGAGACTCCAAAACGAATGTTTTACCTGAAGCGATTTCGCATTCCCATAAATTGCCTTGGCTAATTCGCGAACTGTCTGAGTTTCCAAATTTCGATCGACTAAAATAAACGAATAGGTCGAATAGGTGGGAACGTCCTCCGTTTGCCACGGATAAGTATTTGCTGGGATCGTCGTTGGCTGGTAAATTCCTTCTAATCCATTGAGGATCGATCGATCCACCAATGCCAACAACTGAATCTCTTCTCCAACTTCCGCTGAAATCTCAGTCAACAGCGGCGAACCTAACGCTGTCGTGTAAAACATTGCATCTAACTCGCCCGATACAAGGCCTTCAACTGCCTCTTGAATATTCAAATTTTCTAAATTCGGTTCGTTGTCCGGATCGAGTCCGTGGAGGGAATAAAAAACAAAAGCCGTCACAAAAGTTCCCGATCCTTGAGAACCGATCGAAACTCGCTTTCCTACTAAATCCGCAGGTTCGTCAATGTCCGCATCTCGGCGAACGATTAAATGCAATACCTCGTTACTGACGGGGGCGAACAATTGCGCGTTTTTTAAAGATTCCTGTTGCGTCGCGTCGCCGAACTGTTCCAAATACACGCGGGTGTCTAACTGCGAAAACCCCAAATTGGCTTCTCCCATTCCCACGGCTTCGATATTTTCGATCGAACCCGTTGTTTCGCGAAGTTCAAATCGATAAGGCGTATCCTGTAAAACGGCTTGCAGATCGATCGCCGCCCGATCGTAATTTCCCGTCGCGTTTCCCGTGGCGATGGAAAACGTCTCGATCGAACCGTTATCCTGTGGCGGCGGATTCGAAGCGCAACCCGCCAAACCCGACAACGCCGACACCGCCAAAACTGCTGCAACAAACCGTTTCATTTGCCGTGCGCTCTCACAACAACGGAGGTTCACGCTTCAAACTAGCCCAGTCGTTTCGAGATCGTCAAACGGTTGTCAAATCAATTGAGAATTTAGAACTTGGAGTTTAAGACAAAGTGGGGAACGGGAGCGCTACGTACCGCTGACGCGAACGAGCCGTTCCCCAGCCATCGCAATTATTCGATCGTAATCGACTGCGGGCCGTTGCTGCCGTTGTTATCGTCTCGATCGGAATCCGAAGACGGTCCCTCAGATGCAAATCCGCGATCGCCCAGCCAGCTTTTAACGGGTTCCTGAGACAAATCGAGGCGCAACACGCCCGAGACAAAGCCACCGAGAAAGGCCAGCGGCTCAGCGGTGAATTCCTTTACGATGGGTTGGAGTTCGTCAAAGAACATAAGTTTCCTGTTTCGGTGCTTGAGTTGAAGTTTGCATCCGCAACGCTCAAATCGTAGCGCGGATCGTTCCTTCTGTGCCATCGATCGACCAAGTGAGGGATCGATCGTTGCTATTCTATATTGAGTGTAGTAACGCACTACAGAACGTTTGTACACCGTTTCACCCTGTCAACCCCTGCATTCATGTTTGACGCACTCGCCGATCGCTTAGAAGAAGCCTGGAAAAAACTTCGAGGTCAAGACAAAATCTCGGAGTCTAACATTCAAGATGCCCTGAAAGAAGTTCGTCGCGCTCTCCTCAACGCCGACGTGAACCTGCAAGTGGTCAAGGACTTCATCCGAGAAGTCGAAACCAAAGCCCAAGGTGCATCGGTGATTTCCGGCGTGCGTCCCGACCAGCAATTTATCAAGATCGTTCACGATGAATTGGTGGCGGTGATGGGGGAAAGCAACGTTCCTCTCGCTAAAGCCGAAACCGCTCCGACGATCGTTCTCATGGCAGGATTGCAAGGGACGGGTAAAACCACTGCATCCGCTAAACTCGCGTTGCACCTGCGGAAACACGATCGATCGACGCTACTCGTCGCCACAGACATCTATCGTCCCGCCGCCATCGACCAACTCAAAACCCTCGGCGAACAAATTAGCGTTCCCGTGTTCGAGATGGGAACCGATACCGATCCCGTTGAAATTGCCCGATTGGGGGTCGAACAAGCCAAAGCCGACGGCATTAACACCGTCATCGTCGATACCGCCGGACGTTTGCAGATCGATACCGATATGATGGCGGAGTTGGCCCGAATCAAAGACACGATCCAACCCCATGAAACCCTGTTGGTGGTGGACGCGATGACGGGACAGGAAGCCGCCACCCTCACCAACACGTTCCAAGAACAAATCGGAATTACTGGGGCAATCCTCACCAAACTCGACGGGGACAGCCGAGGTGGTGCGGCGTTATCCGTACGTCGGGTGTCCGGTGCGCCGATTAAATTCGTGGGGACTGGGGAAAAAGTCGAAGCCCTGCAACCGTTCTATCCCGATCGAATGGCTTCGCGCATCTTGGGAATGGGAGACGTGCTGACGTTGGTGGAAAAGGCTGCTGAAGAGGTGGACTTAGCCGACGCGGAGAAAATGCAGGAAAAAATCCTGTCCGCAAAGTTCGACTTTACGGACTTTCTCAAGCAAACGCGCTTGATGAAAAATATGGGTTCCCTCGCTGGCGTGATGAAGCTGATTCCAGGGATGGGAAACAAGCTGTCGGATGAAGACCTGCAAAAAGGCGAAACGCAACTCAAGCGTGCGGAGTCGATGATTAGTTCGATGACGATCGAGGAACGACAAAATCCCGATCTTCTCGCGAGTTCTCCCAGTCGTCGCCGACGCATCGCCAAGGGTGCGGGATACGAGGAAACCGACGTTCGCAAACTCGTCAGCGATTTCCAAAAAATGCGAACGCTGATGCAGCAGATGGGGCAGGGTTTCCCGGGAATGGGAGGAGGAATGCCGGGGATGAATCCTCTCGCGGGAATGTTCGGCGGTGGCGGCCAACCCCGTCCCGGTTTCCGTGGCTATCCGAGTCCGGGCGGTAAGAAAAAGCAGAAAAAACACAAGAAGAAGAAGGGTTTCGGTCAGCTTTAGGTTCCGGAGATCGATGCCGTTTGGCGATCGAGGTAATCCAACGGATCGAGGCTCGATCGCCAACCGCCAATTGCAAAACGCCCCCAATCGCCAAGCGTAAGTTGAATGAATCGTAAACCGTAAATCGTAAATTGCCATGAGAGCAGTGGTCATGACGGCGGCGGGTGCGCCCGAGGTCTTGCAGTTACAAACTCTTCCGAAGCCTCGGATTCAATCTGCAACCGAGGTTTTGGTACGCCTGAAGGCGGCGGGAGTCAACCCCATCGATACCAAAATTCGCAAACGCGGCACGTTCTATCCCGAGTTATCACCCACCGTTCTCGGATGCGACGGTGCGGGCATCGTGGAAGCCGTGGGGGCGAAAGTCGAACGTTTTCAGATCGGCGACGAAGTCTATTTCTGCAACGGCGGATTGGGCGGCCCGCGTGGCAACTATGCAGAATACGCACTCGTCGAACAGCATTGTCTGGCGATGAAACCTCGATCGATGAGTTTTGAGGAAGCCGCCGCCGCGCCCCTCGTCTTAATTACCGCCTGGGAAGCCCTTTACGATCGAGCGCGGGTGCAAGCGGGTCAGACGGTACTGGTTCACGCGGGCGCGGGCGGTGTCGGTCACGTGGCGGTACAGTTGGCCGAGCTACAAGGGGCAAGTGTTTGCACGACGGTTGGCAATACACAAAAAGCGAATTTTGTCAAGAGATTGGGCGCGGATTTGCCGATCCTGTATCAGGAGGTCGATTTCGCCAAAGCGGTTCTCGATTGGACGAACGGCGAGGGGGTCGACGTGGCGTTCGATACGGTCGGCGGCGAGACGTTTTACAAAACGTGTTCGGCGGTGAAGGTTTACGGCGACTTAGTGACGTTGCTACAACCGGGAGACAACGGAAATCTGAAAGTCGCCCGCCAGCGCAACCTTCGCATCGGCTTGGAGTTGATGTTGACACCAATGTTGATGGACTTAAAAGAAGAACAGGCGGAACAGGCGAAAATTTTACAGCAGTGTACTCGTTTGTTCGATCGAGGCGAACTGAAATTACAACTGACACGAACCTATCCTCTTGCCGAAGCCGCTGAAGCCCATCGCGCCATCGAGTCGGGATCGACAACCGGGAAAATTGCCTTGACGATCGATTGATTTCGATCGAAGCCAGTTTCGAGGGTCAATTGACCGTCCCCACACCGTGCTATGTTAGAGAGGCAAGATCGACCCCATTCGACGGATGCTGCGTTGCAACATTCGACCCGAGAAACTCAGATATGACTCAACTGACCAATGGAAAGGGGCGCTTTCCCGCCACGATCGTAACGGTTCACGATAGCGCTGGACGCTCGCTCCCCTGTTATATCGAGCATCAATTTGAAGTGCACGGCGGCAACTACGCTGTTCTCCTGCCGGTTAACATCCCTGTCGATATTGTGGCCTGGTACGGCGACGATGAAGAGGAAGCCGTCCTCGTCCTGGAAGAAGAAATCGACGAAATCTTCGACACGGCGAAAGCGGTTCTTGCCGAACACGATTTATTATTGCAACGCACAGCACTGACGTTGACAGTGGTGGGTGAGATTCCCGAACTCGAGGATCTCGAAGACGAACTCGAGGACGAGAGCGAGGACGACGATCCCGACGCGGAAGAGTTGCTGTTGTTGGCCAACTTCTATCACGAGGAACAGGAGTATTCCGTGTACGTTCCCCTCGATCCGATGTTGGTTTTGGCGAAACTGAACGAAGCCGCTCAGCCGGAGTTATTATCCCAAGAAGAGTTCGATCGGCTCGAGCCGATCCTGCCATCGTTGGAGAGTTCGATCGCCGAACACCTGTTTGAAGGTTTGGATTGAGGCAAACGTCGTGAAACGGATTCGGACAGGGGCGTTCTTTCTGGCCGTTTCTGCCGCCCTCGCCGTAGGCGCGTGGCAAGGCTGGAGTTGGTGGAGTTGGGCGACGGCCCCCATGGCCGCTCCAGAAGACGCGACTCCCGTTCAGTTGGAAATTCCCCCCGGTACCCCTGCCAATCAGATCGGACGAGATCTCGAAGCGGTGGGGGTCATTCGATCGGCGATCGCTTGGAATATGTGGGCCCGCTGGCTACAGTGGCGCGAACCGTCGAAAGGTTTTCAAGCAGGGATCTATCGCCTGTCAACGGGCGAACCCATGGGTGAGATCGCCGATCGAATTCGCAACGGTGAGGTCATCCAACAGAGTTTTACCATTCCAGAAGGCTGGTCGCGTCGAAATATGGCTGCCTATTTCGAGCAACAGGAATTTTTTTCGGCGGAAGCGTTTTTGGAAGCCACAACGCAAATTCCCCGAGATCGATTTCCGTGGTTGCCTCCCAACCTCCCGCACTTGGAGGGCTTTTTATTTCCCGATACGTATCAACTCCCCAGTCAGGGCATTACCCCCGAAGCCGCGATCGAGCAGATGCTCTCTCAATTCGAGCAGGTAGCACTTCCCTTGTACCGAGACGCTGAGAAGCCACCGTTAAAAATGACGCTGCGCGAGTGGGCAACTCTGAGTTCGATCGTGGAACGGGAAGCCGTCGTGTCGGAAGAACGGCGCACGATCGCGGGGGTCTTCGTCAAACGACTCGATCGAAATATGAAGCTCGAGGCCGATCCGACGGTTGAGTATGCCCTCGGAATTCAACAAACGGTCGATCGACCCCTAACCTTAACCCAAGTGGCCGTCGATTCCCCCTACAATACCTATCGCAACCCGGGTTTACCGCCAACGCCGATTGCCAGTCCGGGTTTAGCCAGCTTGAAAGCGACGCTCGATCCGGAAACAACAGATTATCTGTACTTCGTAGCGCGGTACGACGGAACGCACGTGTTTAGCCGGACTTTGGCAGAACACCAAAATGCGATCGATCGGGTCGAACGAGAGCTTGCGACTCAATAACGAACTCGATCTCGAATACGCTTCACTTTGCACTCTTCACTCTGCACGGATTATGTCTTGGGGCAAACTGTTACAGCCAGATTTGGTTCTCGGTGGTTCGATTTTAGACCTGACACCGGAACTTCTCCATCAATACAATTTGAAAGGACTCGTTCTCGATGTGGACGAAACCCTCGTTCCCGTCAGTCGCCCGCAAGCGTCAGACGAGTTACACCAGCGTATCGCCGAATTGCGTCAGGTGGCGAAGCTCTGGCTCGTGAGCAACAATGCCAGCGAGACTCGCATCGGTGGCATTGCGAAATCTTTGGAACTTCCTTATATTTTTTTTGCAGCTAAACCTTTCCGCCGGAAACTTTGGCGAGCGGTATCGGCAATGGATCTACCTGTAGAACAGGTTGCCATGGTGGGAGATCGATTGTTTACGGATGTTTTAGCAGGTAATCGTATGGGATTATTTACGATTCTTGTCGAGCCGATGGTAGATGCTGGTGAAGCCGTGCGTAAATCCCCAATTCGATCTTTTGAAGTGTGGTTCTCACAAATCCTTGGCGCCTCTTTAACGCCTCATCGCTAGATAGTTAACCATCGTTTTTGTCGAATTCAAGAATTTTAAATTTTCCAAATACCCGGTCGATCGCTGGGTATTTTAAATACTGTATTGTTCGATACTTAACAAAAGGTTACGCAAGTTCGAGAATTGTCAAATTGCGAAATATAAAGAAATTATTATGATTACGGAATATGAAGGATCTAGCTGGCATCCTAGATAGTGTTCAAGTGAGGTCAGCTGAATAAAGACCTCAAACTGCTCAACGGGTCATCTTTCTATAAAGACCTGTACGATCAAAGGGGTCTCCTTAATAAAGACCCTCCTTATAACAACATCTCATTTTAAACAAGAACGAGATAGGCGCAAGTCGAACGATAGGTTCGGTTTGCGCTTGTCTGATATTTTATATGGTTTTCGATCGATCCCCTCTACGATCTCGATCGAGCCATTAGTAAAAAGACCTAGCGGAATGCTAGGTCTCTGGGTCGTTGACTTGCATGAATCTCGATTCAGTTGCCTGGGTTGAGAACCGGTACGACGACCGATCGATTAAACGCTGCGATGGCGACGCAAGCGCAAACCGACTAGAACACTTACGCTTAACAGACCCAACGTCACTGAGGGTTCGGGAACGGCAGCTGAAGAACGTCGTGCTTGGGCGAACAGCGTCATATCTTGGAAGTCCATATCGTTGCCGTTGCCGCGATCGTCGAAGCCGAGTTCGATGGGGAGATCGGCAAACGGATCGATCGAGGTAAAGTCTTCGGGGTTCGGAAACAGAGTTCCATCGAAGCTTGCAATCGAACCCCGAGATCCGAACACAGCTTGTTGCGTATTAGTCGGATTGAGATCGGTCGTCGAGTAGACCGTACCGCCCGGGACACTCACTAAACCCAGGGTATATTCGACGTTGGCGAGGAACGTAAAGGAGGCCTCACAGGTCAACACCGTGTTGCCGCAGGAACCGACCCAACCGTTCGCTTCACCCAGTACTTGGTTAGGTGCATCGTCGTAGGCTTTGACTTCTTCAAATAAGAGCTTCTCGAAGTTTAACGTGTCACCATCAACTTGAAAGATTTTCAGTTCCGATCTGTACTTGCCATGGGTTTGGTCGAAGTTAAACGTAACGGTCGTATCTTCGAGGAAGTAGATTCCATCTGTTCCGAACGTTTCACCGGGAAGCAAGCTTCCAGCTGAAGCCGGCGAAATCGAAGCGGACAGTGCCAGTGTGGCAGCGATCGGGGGAGTTGCGTAAGCTGCTACGTCTTTGAGAAATTGCATGAATTTGTCCTCCAGGAGTCAATAGGTTGAACGGATGGTTTGTTTTTTATCGATCGAAAGGTTCATTCGACCATCGGACGTTACGGTTGAACTTACGTAGACTGCACCCTTTTAAGCTGTGATGACTTTCCAAGATTCGAGGATTTGACTGGGTTGGAGCGACCAACATTCGATCGAGCGAGCGAAACCTTGGCGGTCAAAAACGCAATTTTTCCGATCTTAGTTGGACGTACTGATGTTCGGTCTCAGGGATTTCCGAGGTACTTAAATACATACTAATCAGTGAATCCCGATCGATGTGCAAGGATTGGATGAATTTTCTGTAAAGCTTATATAAACCGAGATTCGGGCTTCAGTGTATTCACGTAGTCTATTTTTAATTTGAGTCAAAAATACCGAAATAACACGTATTGTTTTAATGAAATTCAAGAACCACAGCAACAAATTTCAAGTTCGTTCCAATCCTTTAAAAATCAGTAATATTACAGAAATTTGCTGACAAAATCCGGACGCTGACGAAAAACCCTGGGACGAGCATGCCGAACTCTCGACGTATGCCTTGGGGTTTGCACGGATCTTCATAGTTTGTTACAAAGTTAGGAGTCACTTACCCTGACCTGGGGCGATATGTTTGGTAGCTTCACCGGAAATCCAACAACAGGGAGCAGCGACTGGGGCGAGGAACTCCTCAACAACGTCGCAAGTCGTTCGATCGCCCGCCTGTTTACCCAAAGCGAATCAGTTGAAGTCCAGATCCGCTGCTCGCCCTCGAGCAAGCTCTTACAGGGCAGCATCGATAGCTTTAAAATGAGCGGTCGCGGTTTAGTTATCCGCAAAAGCTTCCCTGTCCATCAAATGATCTTTGAAACCGATGCCGTTTCCATTGACTTCAGCTCGGTTCTCAGTGGCTCGCTGCGACTCAAACAACCCACCCAAGCTGTGGCCCAAGTCGTCTTGACCGAAGAGGCGATCTGCGACTCCTTTCAAGCCGATCTCGTCGTGCGACGCCTCCGCGACCTCCACTTACCGGGACTCGAGGCAATTGCTGGCGATCGACCGGTTTCGTTTGAGAACGTTGCCGTCGAACTGCACCCCCAAAACCGCATCCAACTGTCCGCAATCGCTCAAATTCCCGAACTCGGCGACATTCCCATTGCCCTAAGCACCACCGTTCGCGTCGAGCGTCGTCGTCGGATCGTTTTTGCCGATGCCGAGTTCTTAGCCGATCTCGTGCCGGAATCGACCCGTGAAGCCTCCGAGCTTCTCAGTCGCGCCCTCATCGACGCGCTCAACGACATGGTCGATCTCGATCGGTTCGATCTCGACGGCGTTTTGTTGCGTCTCAATCGCCTTGAAACCCAAGGAAAAACGCTTGTTTTTAGCGGTTACGCCCAAATCAGTCATTTTCCAAAAAGTGGCTGAGCAGTTCGGAGGAAATCGGGATTGGGAATGGGGATTGGGAGTCGTACAATGAAAAACGGTCAATTTTTAAAAAATCGTAAATCGTAAAATCGTAAATCGTAAATCGCATGACTGTAACCGCCGAAGTTAGCCCAACCGTCCCCACACTCCCGCGTCGCCGTGCCGTTTTTCCCTTTACGGCGATCGTAGGACAAGAAGAAATGAAACTCGCCCTGCTGTTGAACGTCATCGACCCCAAAGTTGGGGGCGTGATGATTATGGGCGATCGAGGGACGGGAAAATCGACGACGATTCGGGCGTTGGCGGATTTGCTGCCGGAAATCGAGATCGTGGCAGACGATCCGTTTGGTAGCGATCCGAGTAATCCCGAACTGATGAGCGACGACGTGCGCGAACGGATCGCACGGGGCGAAACCTTACCGCTGGCCAAGAAAAAAGTCACGATGGTCGATTTGCCCCTCGGCGCGACGGAAGACCGAGTGTGTGGCACCATCGATATTGAAAAAGCACTTTCAGAAGGGGTTAAAGCTTTTGAACCCGGGCTGCTGGCCAAAGCCAACCGAGGCATCCTGTACGTCGATGAAGTCAACCTCCTCGACGACCACTTGGTGGATGTCCTGCTCGATTCAGCTGCTTCGGGTTGGAATACCGTCGAACGCGAAGGCATTTCCATCCGCCACCCTGCCAGCTTCGTGTTAGTCGGATCGGGGAACCCTGAAGAAGGAGAATTGCGTCCCCAACTGCTCGATCGATTTGGTATGCACGCCGAAATTCGCACCGTCAAAGATCCGACCTTGCGGGTGAAAATCGTCGAAGAACGCTCGGACTTCGATCGAGATCCTCAAAACTACCTGAGCCAGCACCGACAAAGTCAAGACGAACTCCAACAGCAGCTCGTCAAAGCTCAAGAGCTGCTGCCCTCCGTTGAAATCGACTACGACTTGCGGGTGCAAATTTCCCAAGTGTGTGCCGAACTCGACGTTGACGGTTTGCGGGGCGATATCGTCACCAACCGTGCAGCGCGGGCGTTAGCAGCCTTTGAAGGACGCAACCAAGTCACCATAGACGACATCCAGCGCGTCGTGACCCTATGTTTGCGCCACCGCCTGCGGAAAGATCCCCTCGAAACTATCGATTCCGGCTACAAAGTTCAAAAAGTGTTCGCCCAAGTCTTTGGCGTCGAACCCCCAGACGAAAACAGCTAGATGGAACGCCCCGGATCGCGCCAACGAATTCTCGGACTCGATCCGGGGTTGGCGCGGTTGGGTTTTGGCGCGATCGAACTACGGGCGACATCTGCCAACAACGGCATGGCGGGACGAACTCACCCCGTTGCGCTCGATTTTGGCATCGTGCAAACCCCGGCCCGCCAGCCCCTCGGCCAGCGGTTACAGACGATTTACGACGATTTGCACGCCCTGATCGATCGATTTCAACCCGACTGCGTCGCCATTGAAAAACTGTTTTTCTATCGCATGGGGAACACGATCCTCGTCGCACAAGCTCGCGGCGTGGTGCTACTCGTCCTCGCCCAACATAACTTACCCTCGATCGAACTCACGCCGGCCCAGATCAAACAAGCCCTCACCGGTTACGGCAACGCCTCGAAAGCCGAGGTTCAAGCCGCTGTCGTGCGGGAACTCTCCCTAGACACCGTCCCCAAGCCGGACGATGCCGCCGACGCACTCGCCATTGCCATCGCCGCTTGGTTTCAACAGTGAATTGGCACTCGCAAATCTCAAAGCGTGACTCTCGATCGAGATTCAATCGACTACGGCACGATCGAACGCTGACACGCCGGACACACCGCGTGAATCGTCAACTGACAGTCGAGGAGATGATACCCCTCTTTCTGCGAGGTTTTCATGCCGATCTTCAAGACCGCATCGCTTTTAAATTCGAGTGTCTTATTGCACTTGACACAAATGAGATGATGGTGGTGGTAAGGATAGGGTTGATTGATTTCGTAATGTTTGTGGTCTTCACCGAGTTCTAGCTCTCTGAGAATCCCCATACGAGCCATGAGCTTGAGTGTGCGGTACACCGTTGACAGACTAATTTGGTGTCCGTCATTCTGGAGGTGTTCGTATAAATCTTCAGCACTCAAGTGTTCGCCTTTCGGCAAATTCTGAAAAGTCTTCAGAATAGTTTCCCGCTGGGGCGTCATGCGCCACCCGCGCTCGTTGAGTTCGGATTTCAGAGAGGCTGTCGAGTAAACAGACATAATTACTGAAAAAGCCTCTATTTGATATCTAGGATACACAGCCGACCCCTCAATTGTCAATTAAATTCAATAATTGACAATTGAGGAAAACGAGGTTCGAGCCATTTCGGAGCTTGCCAAAGAGACCCAATTATCTGGACAGTTCGGCGCTCGCAGGATACCTTAGATGTCAGGTTTTACCGAGAGTTTCGTCGATGAGAATACTAGTCACAGGCGGTGCTGGGTTTCTGGGATCTCACCTCATCGATCGCCTGATGGAACAAGGGCACGAGGTGATTTGTCTGGATAACTTTTTCACCGGACACAAGCGAAATATTTTAAAGTGGATGGACTCTCCGTTCTTCGAGGTCATTCGCCACGACATCACCGAACCGATCCGACTCGAAGTCGATCGAATCTATCATCTCGCCTGTCCGGCGTCTCCCGTACACTATCAATACAATCCCGTTAAAACCGTCAAAACGAGCGTTCTCGGCACGCTCAATATGTTAGGACTGGCCAAACGGGTCAAAGCGAGGTTTTTACTCGCCTCGACATCTGAAGTTTACGGCGATCCCACCGTCCACCCTCAAAGCGAAGACTATCGCGGGAACGTCAACCCCATCGGGATTCGTGCCTGTTACGACGATCGAACGGAAATTCTGACCCGAGACGGTTGGATTCCGTTTCCCGAACTCGATCCTCAAACCCCCGTCGCCACCCTCACCCCCGAGGGACAGATCGAATATCACATTCCCGACGAATACATCGTTCAACCCTATGTCGGCGAACTCCTGCGATTTGCGAATGCTCAATTCGATCTCTGCGTCACGCCGAACCATCGTCTTTACCTGCGCAGCCAAACCGGAAACCTCGAATTCCTCCAGGCCGACGAAGTTCGATCTGCAAAATCTTGGCGCGTCCCCACCGGGGCAGAATTCAACGGTGTCGAGCGGGAATGGTTCGAGTTGGGAACACCAGCGCCTCACGCGAAAATGCAGCTCGATCGAATCCGCATGGACGACTGGCTCGAATTTCTCGGTTACTACATTTCCGAAGGCTGCACGCATGTTCGTCGTCGCGTCCGAGCGGTTGGCGGTTCCGACGACGACGTTGCTGACGATAACGTTCTCATCGCCCAAGTCAATCCCGAGAGACGGGCAAAAATGACCAACTGCCTCTCAAAACTCGGCTTTGAATTTTTCCAATCTGACGACCAGTCATTTCAGATTTGCAACAAACAACTGGCAGAAATTCTCCTACCGTTGGGCAAATCTGGCGATAAATACATCCCCCGCGAATACCTCAATCTCTCTCAACGTCAATCGCGCATTTTGTTTGACGCACTAATAATGGGAGACGGAGTTGAACCGGGAGGCCACTACACGTACTACACCCAATCCCAACAACTGGCAGACGACGTACAGGAACTCGCACTGCGCTGTGGTTATGCGGCTTCTGTCGTCTCCCATGCCGTCGGTCGCGATCTCTACTGCGTGAACGTTCGACCTGCGATCGAGGCCGCTCTCGCCGAACCCGAACGAGTGCGCTACGGCGGCAACGTCTACTGTGTCAATGTCAAAAATCACGTCATTTGCGTGCGCCGCAACGGACGAGCGGCATTTTGCGGTAACTGCTACGACGAAGGAAAGCGCATCGCCGAAACCCTAACGTTCGACTATCATCGCCAAAATAACGTTGACGTGCGCGTAATTCGCATCTTCAACACCTACGGGCCGCGAATGCAGGAACACGACGGACGAGTGGTGAGCAACTTCATCGTGCAAGCTCTGCGCGGTATTCCCCTCACCGTTTACGGCGACGGTTCCCAAACCCGAAGTTTTTGCTACGCCACGGATCTCATCGAAGGGATGATGCGCCTGATGGAAAACGACGAACATCTCGGGCCGGTCAACATTGGGAATCCCGACGAATACACCATCCTCGAACTGGCGCAAACCATTCAGAAACTCGTCAATCCCGATGTGGACATCCAATTCGAACCGTTGCCCCAGGACGATCCGAAACAGCGACAACCGGACATCACTCGAGCGAAGGAATGGCTGGGCTGGAACCCAACAGTGCCGCTAGAAGAAGGACTGAAACGGACGATCGAGGATTTTCGCCAACGGATCGCCGCCAAATAGCACGGTTGGGAAGCAAATCAGCATTTTTCCGGGTGTATCGACTGCTGGAGTGAAGACTGGGGATTGAAGGATTTTGCGATTAAGCTAGTGTACGAAAGCCTCCTAACCCCCAATTGTTAAGGAGTACTTTACTATCTGAGGACAAACTGATATGCGCGTTTGTGTCATCGGTACGGGATACGTCGGTTTGGTGACTGGAGTTTGCTTGGCTCACATCGGTCACGATGTCATTTGCATCGATAACAACGAAGAAAAAGTTAAAACCATGAAAGCCGGACGGTCGCCGATTTACGAACCGGGACTGTCGGAAATCATGGCGGCTTGCATCGAAGCTGGAACCATCGAATTCACGACCGATTTAGAAGCGGGCGTCAATCACGGCGATATCCTGTTTATCGCAGTCGGAACCCCTCCCCTACCCACGGGCGAAAGCGATACCCGCTATGTAGAAGCGGTCGCACGGGGAATCGGCGCGCACTTGAAAGAAGGCTATAAAGTCATCGTTAACAAATCTACAGTTCCCATCGGATCGGGTGACTGGGTTCGATCGATCGTTCTCGACGGCATCGCCGAACGAGAAAAAGCCCTCGTGAGTGCGGGAACCTCGGGTGAAGCCTTGGTCGAACACATCAACGTTGAATTCGACGTGGTCAGTAACCCCGAATTTTTGCGGGAAGGTTCGGCTGTCTACGATACGTTCAATCCCGATCGAATCGTTCTCGGTAGCAATGGCACTCGCGCCATCGAGATGATGAAGGAATTGTACGAACCCATCGTTAAGCGCGAGTTCGCAGAAGAAAAAGATCTGCCTCCGATTCCCGTGGTGGTGACGGATTTGTGTTCGGCGGAGATGATTAAATACGCGGCGAACTCGTTCCTGGCCACGAAGATCAGCTTCATTAACGAAGTGGCGAACATCTGCGATCGCGTGGGCGCAGACGTGACCCAGGTGGCCAAAGGTATCGGTCTCGATTCCCGGATTGGGAAAAAGTTCTTACAAGCGGGAATCGGTTGGGGCGGTTCCTGTTTCCCCAAAGACGTATCGGCTTTAGTTCACACGTCGGACGATTACGGTTACGACGCTCAACTGCTCAAAGCGGCAGTGGAAGTCAACAAACGCCAACGTCTCATCGCTCTGGAAAAACTCCAACACGAACTGAAAATCCTCAAAGGGAAAACGGTCGGTTTGTTAGGCCTGACGTTTAAACCCGATACCGACGATATGCGCGACGCGCCTGCTCTGTTGCTGATTGACAACCTCAACCGCTTGGGGGCGAAGGTTAAAGCTTACGATCCCATCGTGTCTCAGTCCGGTTTGAGTTCTGGACTGTCTGGTGTGTATGTGGAAACCGACACCGAACGCTTGGCGGAAGGCTGCGATGCACTGGTCTTGGTGACGGATTGGAAGCAGTTCCTCTCGTTGGATTACGCGAAGATGGCGAAGGCCATGAACACGCCGATTATGGTGGACGGTCGTAACTTCCTCGATCGAGAGAAGTTAGAATCTCTCGGTTTCCGCTACGTGGGTATCGGTCATTAAGCCAGCCTGATTCACCACAGTTCATGTAATACGTCAATAACCCCCAGTTTTTTGTTGATTTTTGATGCAAAATCTGGGGGTTTCGATCGAAAAGATCTCTGATAAAAATTTTAATCTCAAGCCAAATAGCAATGACACGAAGCCCGACTCTACTCACCCTTATGTTCCATTGAAATGTATTCCCTGGCTTCGTCATAAATCCAAGAAAAGTGTTTTCGTATCAAAAAATATCGATCGTATAGATGTAACGGCACGTAAGTTAATATTTCAGACTTGAATTTGCGTTTCTTTTATAAAAAAATCAAAAAAACAAGCTTGAGAACATCTAAAAAGGAACAATGTGTCAAAAAAATATCTCGATTGCATGTGTATTACTATACAAAAAATAAAAGAAGGTTCCACATATGTAGATTATTGTTTTACATGCAATGTCTACTCTAGAGATTTTAAGCATAGAAAGAATAAAATTCGCCAGACCATCGTTAGTGAGGCGAGGGGTGTATTGAGAATTAACAAAGATATTCTCAAACCCGAACTGCTTACAGCAATGGAATATGATGAGAATTGTAGATGCTTTTGGCTGTCTTCTACCGAGGTTATTCGTAATTATAAAAACTCGAGTACATTTCCTGAGTACTTGCACCATGCTTCTGGATAAATTTTAAGTTTAGTCCACAACTCAAAAAACATGATCTTTATTTATGAATTTGCTTTAGACATCAAAATTAAAAATGACAATTCTCCAGAAACGATCGATATTCTGAAGTACATGACACGATCTCGAGAATATGATTTCGATCCACCAAAACTCAATCATCCTCTATTCCAGGAAGCTTCACCTTGGAAGCGAGCCGTTCAGATGCTCGATCGAGAATTTACGGTTATCGAGAGTGGGTGGAGAACAATTCTGAATGATTTTCCACACTTAGGAGAGAAAAGTCTTCCGGGAAAGTTTGGGAGTACGTTTCGAGAAAACCAATTGATTTGTCGCCGCTTGTCGCGTGATGATGAGTTTGATAATGTATGGTGGATGTTATTTCCTTGGCTTGTTTCAATCAGTGCCTCAACTGGCTTCATTGGATATTATCGCTATCGCTGGGAATTGGAAGACGAGCCAATACATTTAATTCACTTTCAAGATAACAAAGTGAGTATCTACAAGATTTTACGAATTGTATCTTTGCCGGCCAAAAAATTGAAATTCATCGATCGAGAAAATATATTAAGCTTGAATTTTCAAGAGTTACCCGCAGTCGTTCAACAAGAGTTTGCTCGACAAGATAAAGATTTAAAAATGTCTTTAGAGGATTGTGAATTGCCAGTTTTTGCTCAAAAATATGTAGCAGTAGACACAGATTTGAATTGGAGACATTTTCAGGAATAAATTTATCGATCGAACCCACACACCATCACCCCAGTTAGATCGCTAAGATAAAACAATAAGATAAAATAAGATGTTGCTAGAGAACGGTTATGACCTTACCAAACGGTCCAAAAACCTCCCCAACCTGGCAAATGCTCGAATGGACGATCGATCCTATCGGGTATATGGAACGCAACACTAAAAAATTCGGTGAAACCTTCACTGCTCGGTTAGGACATGGTTTAAATGGCTTAGTTTTTGTGAGTAATCCCGACAATATTCGCGAGATTTTGACCGCAGAAGCCCAACAGTTCGATGCTGGACGCACCAACGGTATTTTACAAATTTTTGTCGGCGATCGTTCGATTCTTCTTCTCGATGGGGCAGCTCATAAACAGCGGCGCAAACTATTAATGCCTCCCTTCCACGGCGATCGCGTGTTAACCTACGGCAATACTATTATTCAAGCGACATTGTGCATCGTAGACGAGCGACCTTTAGGACGAGCTTTTCCCGTTCGATCGATCGCCCAAGAAATCACCATGCGTGTGATTTTCAAAGCCATTTTTGGCTTAAACGAAGGAGAACGCTACGATCTCCTCTACACCATGATGGCGGACATCCTCGAGATGACGGCCTCTCCCCTCAAAGCCAGTCTGCTCTTTTTTCGCATTCTGCAACAAGACTGGGGCCCGTGGAGTCCTTGGGGACGATTCCTACGCCGCCAAAAAGAACTCGACGACCTCCTCTACACCGTCATCCGAGAACGCCGAGAAACCCTCGACGCATCTCGCACCGACATTTTAACGTTGCTGTTATCCGCAACCGACGAAAACGGCGAGAGCATGAGCGATCGAGAATTGCGCGACGAACTCGTGACATTGCTGTTAGCCGGTCACGAAACCACCGCAACCGCCTTATCCTGGGCGCTGTACTGGACTCATAAATATCCCGAAGTGTGCCAACGCCTGCTCGCCGAACTCGACGAGTTAGGGGAAACACCCGATCTGATGGCGGTGTTCAAACTTCCCTATCTCACCGCCGTTTGCAACGAAACCCTACGGCTTCACCCTGTAGCGTTAATTACCTTCCCCCGCATCGTCAACGGATCTTTTCAAATGGGCGATCGAACTTTCGAGGAAGACACCGTTCTCGCCCCCTGTATTTACATGACCCACCACCGCGAAGACCTCTATCCAGATTCCGATCGCTTCAATCCCGATCGCTTCCTCGATCGCCAGTACTCCCCTTTCGAGTTCTACCCCTTCGGTGGCGGAAACCGTCGCTGTCTGGGAATGGCTTTAGCCTTGTACGAACTCAAACTCGCCCTCGCGACGATGTTACGTCATTACGAGTTCGCCTTACCCGAAGATCGACCCATCAAACCCATGCGTCGCGGTATCACTCTCGCCCCCTCGGGAAATTTGCAGTTAGTCAAATTGAGACGACGCAGCCCCTCGGAAGTCCGACAAGCTGCGTCTGCGGTGGGAAGTTAACGGGATGGTGTGATGGGGAGATAACACGATCGTGTGAAATCTCCTATCTCCTCACGTCCTCATCACACTGCTTCACGGTGGGTGAAACGGTTGTAGTTACCGTCCTAGTTGCTGCGGACAAGCGAGATAAATCGGCCATAGAACCTCTGACTCTGGTTCTCAGCACAGAGCTAAAAAACGATAAAGTGACCGAAGGCGTTACCGACCGATCTCCTCGTTACTCCAAGCCCGAGGAAAGACACGAACGGCATTTTGGGGAACAGACAGTTGAACCCGAGAGCCAATTGGCAAAACGGAGAGTTCAGGACTACGGGCGTGCAGACATTGACCGGAAGGCATCAACAAGCAGTAGCGATGTTCGCGTCCGAGGAACTGTCGATCTCGGACTGTTATCGTTCCTCGATCGTCCGGTTTCACGATTAAATCTTCCTCGCGAATCATCATGTCCCCCGTATCCGTCATCAGTTCTCCCGTTGCGGGTACATCGAACTCTCCGACTTCTGTTTCCCAACACGAACCGTTGCGACGGGCGTTGAGAAAATTGGCTTGGGTGACGAATTCAGCGACAAATCGAGAGGTGGGTTCGTGGTAGATTTGCTCGGGTGTCCCGACTTGTTCGAGACGACCTTGACGCATGACACCGACAATATCGGAAACAGCCATGGCCTCTTCTCGATCGTGGGTCACGAAGATCGCCGTCGTACCAGTGGATTTGAGAACGTTGCGAATTTCGTTTCGCAGATATAGCCTGACTTGAACGTCGAGATTACTCAGCGGTTCGTCGAGCAGCATTAATACGGGACGCGGGGCGAGGGCGCGGGCGAGGGCGACGCGCTGGCGTTGTCCCCCTGACAGTTGATGCGGGTAACGGTTGTGAAATCCTTCGAGATCGACGAGGGCAATAGTTTCACGGACTCGTCGATCGACCTCATCGGATTTGAGTTTGAGCTTTTTCAAGCCGAAGGCAACGTTTTCCGCGACGCTAAGATGGGGAAAGAGGGCGAATTCTTGAAACACCATCCCCAAATTTCGTTTTTCGGGAGGAATCGATCGACCTCCCCCTGCAATCGTCCGCCCGTCAAGCAAAATTCGCCCGCGATCGAGCTGCTCGAATCCAGCAACGAGTCGTAATAGCGTCGTTTTCCCACAGCCCGACGGCCCGAGTAGCGACAGAATTTCTCCTTGATGTAGGCTCAGGTCGATAGCTTCGACCGCTGGAAAGGTCGTGTGGGGATACTGTTTTCGCACCCCTTCCAGCTTAAGGATTTCTGAGGTCATAGGCGATCGTTCGCGTTACAGGCAGCTTGTCAGCTCGACCCATCAACAAATCAAAAAATCTCTCAATTAGCATAGCAATAATACGGAAATACTGACAAAAAGATTTCGTAAAGTGTTTTGTGTTTTACGCAAAGATACTGTGTTTCTAGGAAGATTAGCGCTTGAAGTCGTATCGCAGTTGTTGATTTTATTGAGAATAAGTCTTATTTGCTATTTTGCTTCAATCCCCACAATTCCCCATGGCGATTTCCGGCCAGTCGTCTCGTGCGAATAAGACATCCATACACATCGCTAAGCCGACAAAGCCAAACGAGACCATCACCGATTGCCAAACGGCTAAGGGAAGATGTCCCTCCGGAGCGTCAGACGTATAGTTCAAGCGATCGGGATCGAACCACTTCCCACCACTGACCCACTGAACGCGCGTTCCCAGGGTCGAATATTCCTCCAGTGCGTCTCGATAAATCTGTCGTTGGACGTGAAATCCAAACCGTCCGTCACTATAGGTTGCCCACAATCGATCGATCTGCTGCAATCTCTCGATCGAAAGCATTTCCCAATCGTCGAGGTCTAAATATCCTCGTTGCTCGACCCCCCCAGCTCGCAACAACAAGCGTAACGTTTCTCGATCGGCAGCTTCGTACTTCCCGTCTTTGAGCAAATCTTCTAAGCGCGTAAAATCTAGAGTGTCCGACCGCTCGGGGTGAGGATAAGTTGTCGGAAACGGAGTTGGCTTATTCTCGGGAGGTACGACTGTTTCGAGACTACGGCGCATAAATGTCGCCTCTCGCCGTTCCCTCGATTGACGATTGAGCTTAGCCTTCCACCCAATCCACACGACCAGAATCGCGATCGCAACCAGCAAAGCGATCCATTCCATACTTCACCACGTCCCAAACAACCTCTAACAGTCTACCGAAATCAGCCCCCAAACACCGGACTCTAACCCCACTGCTCACTGCTCACTGCTCACTGCTCACTGCTCACTGAAAAAGGCTCACTCCCCAAACACCGGACTCTAACCCCACTGCTCACTGCTCACTGCTCACTGCTCACTGCTCACTGAAAAAGGCTCACTCCCCAAACA
>LWRO01000047.1 GCA_001657325.1 Geitlerinema sp. BBD 1991-9
AGACGGTTATATTGGATATTTTGATTCGAGTGAAGGGGGAGCAGTTCCTAATACATGGAAAAAAGCATTTCAAGAAACTAAAATTGAGTATGGTGAGGATTTTTTGACAGCATGGAAGAGATCTGTTTCTTCAAATGTTATTGAAATCAAAACTTCCGAAGATTTAACGATTGGATTGCTCGATTTATCTAAAGTTTTAGAAATTATCGATCGAGTCAACAACGATTATAAGATGGCTAAAAAAAGAATAAAAAGAAAACCTCAAGAAACTCAAGATAATTTACTTCAAATTATCGATTTTTTGATGTTTGAGAAGACGGCCAGTTTGGATTATTGGATTTTTGAGTTTACGAGCGATCGATATTTGCAGTTATCACTTGAAGCATTGAGTTTTTCTAAAGATAGCGAACCGGCTGTCCGTTTTAGAGGCTTAAACAAACCTGTTTTGGCTTTCTCTGGAGAACTCATCGAGCAGAATTCATCTCTATTTAAAAAACTGGTGCTAACGGGTAAAATGAAAAGCGTCAAGACCGTGAGAGATTGGATTTGTCGAGAAGGAAGCTATCCGACAATTCTCGGTTTATTCATCTACTCACAAGACAGTTCAGCACCGATACCTTATCAAAAGATATCAGAGCCGAGTGTGCCATTGCATCTCGACGATTTACCCGAAGCTCTACAAGATTCTATCAGTTGGACGTGGTTCGATCGAGTTCGGTTTTCAGAGACCCAGCTCTTGCAACCCATCGAGCATATGGCTTGTAGCACTTGGGGAATGAAAGAATGGTGGATGAAGGTCGAGAGCGTGAAGGACATCCTTACGATCCGTTCGATCGAACTTAAACAACCTTCTCCACCGCGACGAAAAGATATCGCGTCAATCGACCGGTTTATCGAACCTGGGGTGCATCTCACGTTTGCGATCGCAACCCCACCCCTCCTCCCCAGACTAAGGGGAGGTGCCGTTCGCGGTAGCGGGACGGAGTCCTTAGGCGGAGGGGTCATTCTACGAAATTGAGATGCACCCTCGAACCTGGAACGCTCTCGCCAAAACAAAAAACCCGGTTCCTCAAAGAAACCGGGTTCCTAGATGCTGTGAGAGGCAACTGACGTTAAAACTCGAATGCTTAACCTAGCACAGCCTTCGCTTTTGCTAAAACGTTATCAACGGTGTAGCCGAATTTCTCCATGATGATGCCGCCGGGAGCCGACGCACCGAATCGATCGACGCTCACCATGTCGCCATCTGCACCCATATAACGCTCCCAACCGAAGCGAGCCGCAGCTTCCACCACGAGACGCTTGGTCACCGCTTTCGGCAGCACCGATTCGCGGTAGGCTTCGTCTTGCTCCTCGAACAGTTCGCAAGTCGGCATCGAAACCACGCGAACTTTGCGACCCTCAGCGGTCAGTTTTTCTGCCGCAGCCACGCAAAGCTGAACTTCGCTACCCGTACCGATGAGAATCAGTTCGGGGGTTCCGTCGCAGTCGGACAGGATGTAAGCGCCTTTGGCCACTTGCTCAGCTGTTGCACCGGCCAAGTTGGGCAACCCTTGACGAGTTAACGCGATCAAGGTCGGACGTTTGCGGTTCGCCACAGCCACTTGATACGCTCCAGAGGTTTCGTTCCCGTCAGCGGGGCGAATGACCACCAGGTTGGGAATCGCACGCAGCGAGGCCAGGGTTTCGACGGGTTGGTGCGTTGGACCGTCTTCACCCAAGGCGATCGAATCGTGAGTCATCACGTAAACGACACCCGCTTCCGACAGTGCCGAGAGGCGAATCGCCGCCCGCATATAGTCAGCGAAGACCAAGAAGGTCGCACAATAGGGAATCAAACCGGAGCTGTGCAGGGCGATACCGTTGCAAATCGCACCCATGCCGTGTTCGCGAACCCCGAAGCGCAAGTTGCGGTTTTCGTATTGACCTTTCTGGAAGTTACCCGAACATTTGAGTTCGGTGAGGTTGGAGTGGGTCAAGTCCGCCGAACCGCCGATGAGTTCGGGAAGGTTAGGAGCAATGGCGTTGAGGCAAGTTTGGGAATGCTTGCGGGTTGCCATGCCTTTATCTTCCGGCGTGTAGCTCGGCAGATCGCGATCCCAACCTTCGGGGAGTTGACCGCTCAGCATCCGCTCGAATTCGGCCGCGTCTTCAGCGTAGCTGCTGCGGTAGGTTTCGAGCAGTTGGTTCCACTCCTGTTCCACTTGTGCGCCGCGATCGACCGCTTTGCGGAAGTGAGATAGCACGTCTTGGGGCAGGTCGAAGGGTTCGTTGTCCCAACCCAAGTTTTCGCGCGTGGCCGACACTTCATCCGTCCCCAGAGCTGCCCCGTGAACGCCTGCGGTGTTGGCTTTATTAGGGGAGCCGTAGCCGATAGTGGTGGTGACTTTAATCATCGACGGTTTGTCCGTCACCTGCTTCGCCGCTTCGATGGCTTTCTCGATCGAATCGAGGTCGGTGTTTCCGTCTTCGACGTGCAGGACGTGCCAACCGTAAGCTTCAAAGCGCTTGCTCACGTCTTCGGTGAAGGCGATATCCGTCGAACCGTCGATCGAGATGTGGTTGTCGTCGTAGAGCGCGATCAGCTTGCCCAGTCCCAAGTGTCCGGCCAGAGAGCAGGCTTCACCCGAAACCCCTTCCATGTTGCAGCCGTCGCCGAGAATGACGTAGGTGTAGTGATCGACGAGTGTGCAGTCCGGCTTATTGAACCGAGCCGCCAAGTGTGCTTCGGCCATGGCCAGACCCACCGCATTGGCGATCCCTTGTCCGAGGGGGCCGGTGGTCACTTCCACACCGGGGGTTTCAAAGTTTTCCGGGTGTCCGGGGGTCATTGAACCCCACTGACGGAACTGTTTGATATCGTCGAGGCTGACGCTGTCAAACCCAGTCAGGTACAGGAGGGCGTACTGCAACATACAGCCGTGACCCGCCGATAGCACGAATCGATCGCGGTTGAACCATTTCGGATTTTTGGGGTTGAACCGCATAAAGCGATCCCACAGCACGAATGCCATGGGCGCTGCTCCCATCGGCAATCCGGGGTGACCGGATTTCGCTTTTTCGACGGCATCGATGGCGAGAAAGCGAATGGAATTAATACAGAGTTCTTCGAGAGATTGGGTGGCTACGGCCATAATTTCTATCTTCTTGACAACGGTTTTCCAGGGGCTGGGTTACACGAAGGAGAACTCCGATTCGCGAGCGAACGCGGTGTTGGAGCGTCAGACAGAATGTTCGGTAGCTATCGATACACTCGATCGACGTGCGATATCGGACAATAGCCCAGCAAACGATTCGAGGTCGCCCGATCGCGTCACCGCGCTCTCAAGGCACCGGTCGGGTGTCCCAAGCGAGTTCGATCGTCCCCATCATCCCATTATGGGTATCGGGGGGCAAGAGGAAATGGGAAACGATTGGTTCGCTCCCCTTTGCAAGCAGTTAAGCGTACTTTTTAAAGACGAGGGTGACGTTGTGACCGCCGAATCCAAAGGAGTTAGAGAGGGCGACGTTCACCATTTGCGTTCGGCTTTGATTGGGGACGTAGTCGAGATAGCATTCCGGATCGGGATTCTCGAGGTTGATCGTCGGCGGAATGCAATCTCGAGCGACAGCTAAGACCGAAATCACCGCTTCAATACCACCCGCTCCGCCGAGCAGGTGTCCCGTCATCGACTTCGTAGAGCTGATGGCAACGTTGTGCGCCGCTTCTTTGCCGAGTGCCATTTCGATCGCTGTGGTTTCCGTTCGATCGTTGGCTTGGGTACTCGTCCCGTGAGCGTTAATGTAGCTCACTTGCTCGGGAAGGATGCCCCCGTCTTTAAGCGCCAGTTGAATCGCTCGGGCTGCGCCTTCACCCCCCGGAACGGGTGAGGTCATGTGGTAAGCATCGCAGGTCATACCGTAGCCGACGATTTCGGCGTAAATTCTCGCGCCTCGACTCAATGCATGTTCGAGTTCTTCGAGTAGCAAGATGCCAACGCCTTCACCCATGACGAATCCATCGCGTTCCGCATCGAAGGGACGGCTGGCGCGAGTGGGGTCGTCGTTGCGCGTCGAAAGTGCTTTAGCGGAGGCGAATCCGGCTACGGCGAGAGGGGTTACGGCAGCTTCCGTTCCGCCGCACAGCATGGCTTGGGCGTAGCCTTGTTGAACGAGTCGAAAAGCATCTCCTACGGCGTTCGATCCGGCAGCACAAGCGGTGACCGAGCAGGAGTTCGGGCCTTTGGCACCCGTGTGAATGGCAGTGAGTCCGGCTGCCATGTTTGCGATCATCATCGGAACCGTAAAGGGACTGACTCGAGACGGTCCGCGATTGATATAGACCTCTTTTTGGTCTTCCATGACGTTGAGTCCGCCGACGCCCGTTCCGATCGTGACCCCCACTTGTTCGGCGTTCAAATCGTCGATGGTAAATTTTGCGTCGGCAAGGGCTTGTTTACTGGCTGACACCGCAAACTGTGCGAAACGAGCCATCCGCTTCGCGTCTTTACGATCGATGTAATCGTGGGGGTCGAAGCCTTTCACTTCTCCGGCAATACGACACGCATGTTTAGATGCATCGAAGTGAGTGATAGGGCCGATGCCACTACGTCCTTCGAGCGCTCCCTTCCAGTAGTCTTCCGCAGTGTTGCCAATTGGAGTAATAGCGCCGAGACCCGTTACAACAACACGTTTCGGTTTGAAGTTTGTCATGATGTCAGTCAGTATCGAGGGGTTTCACACCCAACAAATGCCAAGTCCCAACCAAGGGAAAAACAGGGGCGATCGAGGACTGAGATGGGACGGGAAACGATATTCTCCGACTCAGCCATGCGATCGCTTCAATTGCTTATGCCTGAGGCGCGGCAGATTTTTCGCAAATATAATCGACAGCAGCTTGAACCGTTGCAATTTGTTCGGCCGCTTCGTCAGGAATTTCGATATCGAATTCTTCTTCTAAAGCCATGACCAATTCGACTGTGTCGAGAGAATCAGCACCTAAATCGTTCGCGAAGTTAGATTCGGGCTTGATGTCGTCGATCTCGACTTCGAGTTGTTCGGCAACAATTTTTTTAACGGTCTCAAAAACTTGCTCTTGACTCATCGTTTACATCCTCGATAAATGGCGCAGCCACAGTAAGAACTGGACTGAAGCGCTTCCGAAATTGATATCAGGCAATCCCGCCTATCTGACGAGCGATCGAATCGTTCGTCTCGGATTTCCGCTTTTAGTCCTGTCCTATCTTATCGGAAAGCGTGACGCAATCTATCATCCCCACCTCGATCGATGGCGTAAAGTGGGATAGCATCCTCCTGTTTGAGGAGTTTCAGGATTTTAGGGTTCGATGGGTTCGGCGCGTCCGGCTCGCACGAGCGCTCGATACATCATACTCGTCACGTCAGCACGGGTCGCTTCTTGTTGGAGGTTCAGTTGTGTGGTGTCGGAATCGGTCGTTAGCAATCCGGCATCGATCGCGGCTGCGATTGGGGCTTTAGCCCACTGGGGAACGGTATCTCGATCGATATAGGGCGCTAAAACAGCATCGGGATTTTCAGGCGCTTCGAGTTCCAGTCCAGCGTTGAGCGACAGCAACACTTCCAGGCGCGTCACGGGACGATCGGGCTGAAAGATTTCACCGGGATAGCCTTTGAGGAATCCCAAGCGCACCGATTCGTTCACGGCCTCGATTCCCCAATAATCGGATTGAAGATCGGAGAAGGCAATTTCGTCGCTTTGGGGAACGTTCCCTTCAAACACCGTTCCAATGAGTGTGGCAAATTCAGCACGGGTGAGGGATTGTTCGGGAGCAAATCGGTTTTCTTCAACCCCTTTGATGAGTTGGCGGGAAGACATCGCGTCGATGTAGGGTTTCGCCCAGTAATCTTCAGGAACGTCGATAAAGCCAACTGGTGCTCCTGGTGGGGCGAGATTTGGATCGACTTGGGCAGGCGGTGTCGCGTCAGAGGTTGCTTCGGGAATAGGAGAGGGTGACGAAGCCGCTGTCGTTTCGTCTGGGGGAGTTGTTGCCTCAGCGGTGGGTGAAGACGCTTCGTCTGGCGGGGTTGCTTCGGGGAGGGGAGTCGATGACGTCACCGTTTCGTCTGGGGGAGTTGCTTCGGGGACGGGTGAGGTCGTGGCATTGGGAAAGATGGGCGGTACGACGACGGGGTTGACTGCCGCGTTTGAGGAATTTGCCGATCGATCTCCGTCCGCTCCTTCGCCATCCGATCCCGTGGGTTCGCTAAGCTGCGATTCCTCGGGACTGAGGGATGACGCAGAGGTGGGTTCTTCTCGATCGATCTCCGATTCGTCGCTTTCGGTTTCGGTTGTTGCTCGTCCCCGATCGACCGTTCGCCCGAGTTGTCCGTCAGCAGCCCGTTGTCCGTCAACGGGTCGTGTCAAGCTCGCTGGAGTCGTGCCGATCGACCACGGAAAATCGCTGCGAGTCACGACCCAGGCTCCCACACCTCCGAGCGTGCTGAGAGCAACGAAAATCGCAATCCACTCGTCACGAGTCACTGGACGCGAGGATGGAGGTTCGGGAGGGTTGGAGTTGACCATGTCGATCGACACCTCTTTTTGCCATTTCCCTAGATAATATCAGCTTAGAGAATGGGGAATAGACGATCGCCGCCTTATCTTTTTCATCCCAACAGACGGAGAAATCGATCGACCAGTCCGATCGTGATGCCGGGAAGTTCGAGTTGAGGAGTCAGTCCCACATTTTCGAGAACTCGGACGTGGCAAACTGCATCGCGGTTGAGGTTCGCCAGTCGCTTTCCGACTTCGTAGCCCACGAATTGAGTTTGTCTGCCCCACAGCATCGCTGTCGGAGTCGTCAGTTGGGGCATATATCGCGCGAGGTCGAAACAACAGTCACCGCGCACGAAGGACAAGGCCGCATATTCCGCGTTCGGCTGTCGTGCTGATTTGAGGTACGCCGTCACGATTTCATCGTAGATGCGATTCGGTTCGGCGAACTGACGTTGTTCGAGAAAGGTGCGAATTCCGCCGGGCGTCGCGATCGCGCTGCTGTAGAGGAGTCGATCGACAATTGGGGTTTTGACCAGTTGCGCGAAAAACGTGTTTTGGTAATCGTTGCCGAAATCGGAAAGACCGCTGGGGTTGGTGAGAACGAGAGATTTAAACTGTTCGGGACGCTCGATCGACGCTCGAATCGCAAAGGCCGCTGTTAAAGACGACGCGACCACTGAAACGGGTTCGTTGCCGGTTTGTTCGAGAAATTCGCCAATGGTCTTTATGTAATCTTCAGCTTTGTAGTCTCGTTCGGGATGGTTCGATCGACCCCAGCCGATTAAATCGGGGGCAAGGATACGATAGCGTGCAGCAAAGGCGGGATAGACTTTCGACCATTCGTAAGCCGAAGATCCCCCACCCAACCCGTGTAGAAAGACTAGCGTTGTCGGGGGTTCGACCTCCCACAGATCGCGATTGGCCGTGTAGTAGGCCATACGTCCGAGAGATGTCTCGATCGATCGTTGCTCGAAACCGGGTGGAATTAGCATGGTAGAAAACTGGGAATAGAAAATCGGCCAGCAGCAAGGTACAAACGATCTAAGAGGTTCGGCAATACCGAGATTGTCTCACCTCCTCACTTCCTCATCACCTCACCTCCTCTTTCCCGCCCGTTTTTTTCACGAGGCGAACGGCTTCGATTTGCATCGTTTTTTCGAGGGCTTTGGCCATGTCGTACATCGTGAGTGCAGCGACAGAAACGGCGGTGAGGGCTTCCATTTCAACGCCGGTCGCGGCTTTGGTTTTGACCGTGGCTTCGATGTGATAGCCGGGAATTGCAACATCTGGGCGAATTTTGACGTCGATTTTCGAGAGTGGGAGCGGATGACACAGGGGGATGAGTTGGGCGGTTTGCTTGGCCGCCATGATGCCCGCCAGTTTGGCGGTTGTCAGGACGTCTCCTTTGGGCGTGTTTCCCGCCTCGATCGACTCTAGCGTTTCTAATTTCATGCGAATTTGTCCGACGGCAACGGCTTCTCTGACCGTCGCTAATTTTTCTGAAACGTCCACCATCTCGGCGTTTCCGTGATTGTCGAGATGGGTGAGCAACTTTTTTTCTCGATCGAGGGGTTGTGTCATCGAAAAATTTCTGTTAGACTGTAAATCTAGTGAACGCGCAAAAGTGCATCACTTAAGGGCTTGTAGCTCAGTGGACTAGAGCACGTGGCTACGGACCACGGTGTCGGGGGTTCGAATCCCTCCTAGCCCGTATTCATTTTAAACGAGCGACTTCAGTTATGGAGTCGCTCGTTTTTTGAAATATCACACAATGCTGTGTTTGGCTGTGCTGTGTTTGGCTGTCGTGTCAGATCGAGAAAGTGTTCGGGAGGGAGACTTGCCACCTATCGACTCCCCCTTGCTTTCGATCGCTGGGCAATTTCCCCATTCAGCTTTCCCGCAGCACGTATCCAACACCGCGCACGGTTTGAATGAGGCGTTTTTCTCCTTCATTCTCTATTTTTAAGCGCAAATAGCGAATATAAACCTCAATAACGTTGGATTCTCCCATAAACTCGTATCCCCAAACATTTTCAAGAATTTGCTCCCGTGTGAGAACCTCACGGGGGTGTTCCATCAAAAATTTCAATAACTCGAATTCCTTCATCGTCAGATCGATCGATCGTCCACCCCGAACCGCTTGACGAGAGGACAAATCGAGAACGAGATCCATAAATCGGAGTTGGTTATCGGCTTGACGTTCCGGTTTGAGATAAAACTCCACGAGGTGAAGAAACCGCTCAGAAGAGTAGGGTTTCATGACATAATCGTCAGCCCCGGCTTCCAAGCAGGCTACGCGATCGTCGACGGTATCGCTGGCGAGAAGCATCAACACCGGGACGCGCTGTCCCGTACTGCGTAGGTGCTTGCACAGCCACAACCCCGAATTCCCCGGTAAGATCCGATCGATGGCGATCAAGCCCGGTTGAAATTCGTCCGCTTGGTGCAATCCGCTATTCGCATCGTGGGCGATCAGGGGTGTATAGCCTCCTTCCGTTAGATCGAGTGCGATCCGTTGTGCGAGAGGGATGTCTGACTCAACGATTAACACGCAAGACTGGCAATTAAAGTCTTTAGAACCGACGCGATTGAGTAACTCAGTATCCATAGAAATAATGCGACCGTAGAATTGTGGTGATATTAGTATTTCGATACAAGGACAACAACACTATAATACCTGTTCTCGAGTTTCTCGTGCGATCTCAACGAGAACAAATGAGGCGCTCTCTCCTTTATTTGATATAAGGTTTGATGGTGAGTCTACCGTGTTCTCCTTTAGCACGAGATAGGATTGTTAAAAGCGATCTCGTTTCCTTCGATGCCGTTATGACTTCCTCGTTCTTTGACCGAAAACGCACGTTGTTCGATCGCTGGGCCCCCAACTACGACGTGTTATTCACCACCGTTTTTTACCAAGCCATCCACCAGCGACTGTTGGAATTCCTCGAACTTCCGCCCTCGCCTCGGATTCTGGATTTAGGATGTGGTACGGGGCGATTACTCGATCGACTGGCGACAACTTATCCCGACTTACAAGGAACGGGGGTCGATCTATCGTCGGAAATGCTACAACAAGCGAGACGACGCAACCGATTTCCCGATCGAATCGACTTTCAATCGGGAAACGTTGAACATTTACCCTTTGACGGCGAACAGTTCGATGCGGTATTTTGCACCGTTAGCTTTTTACACTATCCCCACCCCGATCGAGCCATTTCCGAAGTCGATCGAGTCCTGAAAGCGGGGGGACGGTTTTATCTGGTTGATTATCTCCCCTTCGAGTTTCTCAACACGGAATCAGCCGCGTCTGTTTCCACTGCGGGTCTGAAATTTTACACTCGATCGCAACGTGAATCGTTAGCCAAACCGGTCAGTTGGACTTGTGAAGCTCATCACCACCTTCTCATCCGTATCGTGTTAACCGTATTTTGCAAAGCTTCAAATGAGATGATGGGATAATTGAGGTGAGGCGAGGGTGAGATCTTTTCTCTTCTCGGTTGCCTCTGACCGTTTGCTTCTTATCCTTTCTCTTTTTTTATGAACAAACAAGTCACAATTTACACCGACGGTGCTTGTAGTGGAAATCCTGGCGTCGGAGGGTATGGAACGATTTTGATTTACGGCGAACATCGGAAAGAACTGTCAGGTGGATTTCGTCGAACGACGAACAATCGCATGGAAATGATGGCGGCGATCGTGGGATTAGAGGCACTCAAATATCCTTGTGCGGTGTCGCTTTATGCAGATTCAAAATATCTAATCGATGCCATCAAACAAGGTTGGGCAAAGCGCTGGAAAGCCAATGGTTGGCGACGCAATAAAAAAGAGATGGCCAAAAACCCCGATTTATGGGAACAGTTACTCGAACTGTGCGATCGACATCAGGTTGAATTTTTCTGGGTGAAGGGTCATTCGGGGCATCCAGAAAACGAACGCTGCGATCGATTGGCGGTTGCTGCTTCCCAACAAGCCAATTTACCCCCCGACGAGGAATACGAACGAGAAGAAAAATTAGGTTAATCCAGACAACTAGCTAACTCAATGGTGTAATGACAAGATATCCTCTCACATCATGGTTGATTTGAAAAATTCCGTTTTAACAATTCGCGATCGAGCCTTTGAATGGGGAACTCGAACCTATATGATGGGCGTTCTCAACGTCACGCCGGATAGTTTCAGCGATGGGGGAGAGTTCGATAATTTCGAGGTGGCGATCGAACGATCTCGACAGATGGAACGCGACGGCGCAGATATCCTCGATATTGGCGGCCAGTCTACACGACCGGGTGCAGAAGAAGTCTCGGTATCAGAAGAGATCGATCGTGTGGTTCCCGTTATCGAAGCCATCCGCAAAAACAGTTCGATTCCCATTTCGATCGATACCTATCGCGCCGCCGTCGCCAAAGCGGCACTCGATGCGGGTGCCGATCTCGTCAACGACGTGACGGGAGGAACCGTCGATGCGGAAATGCTGCCGTTGGTTGGAGAACGAGGGGTTGCCGTGGTGCTGATGCATATGCGCGGAACGCCGAAAACCATGCAAAAATTGACCGATTACGAAGATCTTGTCGGGGAAATTTGTGACTGTTTGCAACGTCACGTCACGGCGGCGACGGCTTGCGGTGTAGCACTCGATCGAATCATCCTCGATCCGGGAATTGGTTTCGCGAAAACTTACGACCAAAACATCGAATTGTTGCGGCGACTTCCCGAGTTGCGCGAGTTGGGATATCCGCTATTGGTTGGCGTATCGCGGAAAAGTTTTATCGGCAAAATTCTCGATCGAGAGAATCCAAAAGATCGCGTTTGGGGAACAGCGGCGGCTTGTAGTGCGGCGATCGATCGATCGGCCGACATTTTGCGCGTTCACGACGTATCCCAAATGTGCGATGTCGCGAAAGTTGCCGATGCAATTTTTCGTCGATCGAGTCGATCGATGAGTATCTAACATTTTCCTGCAAGGACGTGCAGAGGCGAACAATGTCCGATGAAATCTCCCAACCCAATCCTCAAATTTTAATTCGCGAAATGGGCATTGACGATATCGCGCCCATTTTTCACTTAGGCGAAAAATTATTTTCTAACGATCTCTATCCAACGTTGTATCGTACCTGGGATGAGTGGGAAGTGACGGGGGCCTACAATACCGATTCAGATTTGTGTTTAGTAGGAGAAGTAGAAAGTCAGTTTGCAGGATTTATTTTAGGTACGGTCGTCGAGAAAAAATCCAATGTTTACAGTTATATTCGCTGGTTAGGAGTTAAGCCTGATTTTCATCGGCTTGGGATTGCGGGAAAATTGGTCGATCGATTTATCGAACGGACGATCGGCCAGGGTGCAGATACTGTTTTAATGGATACCGATCCGTCCAACGAAGCCGCGATTAAATTTTTCACCAGTAAAGGCTTTGGAAATCCCCGACAACACGTTTATTTGTCGTTGAATTTGAGCGAACACGAGTATTACGGCAAATTGCTCGATTACGAGCGCGATCGAGCGGAACGAATTGCGGGAATGTTGCGCCGCTATCGCCAGTAACTGGTGACTGGTGACTGGCGACTGGTGACTGATAACATCCCAACTCTCCCAGTACAATACAAACGACGTTTTCCCAAACTGCCCATGGACGAACCGAAACTGACTCCCGCCGAAATGCAGCACGCCCAACAACTCCTGCACGACTACGCCCCCGCAGGGGAAGCGATGGCGGTTCTCGAACATCACCACGGCAACATCAGCACCAGCATCGGCGAACTGTGGGAATGTGCGGTTCCCCCAGAACAGCGTCCCTTCGACGTTCCTCGCGAGTCCCTATGGTCAGTAATTCGGCGCGTTCTGCGAGACGAGATTTGTGGCGACGAGGGTTTTTTGGCCAAGGTAACGGCGTACACCCGCAAACCGGAAGACGCAGCGCTGTTAACGGGCATCATTATCTATCTGTTGGAACTGACTGCGTTACCCATCAGTCCCGCCATTGCGACGATCGTGGTGTTGTATATCGTCAAGGTGGGGTTGCGGATATTTTGTGAATACACGGAACCCGACGTGCCGTAGTGGACTTCGCTGTTGCAGGTTAGAAATCTGCACGACCGGAGATTTTAAATCTCAAATAATTTGAGATTTAAATTGAGAAGTAAACTCGGTTAAATCGAGTTAGAAGCTATCAGCTTGGTACAGCATAATAATGCTTCGTTTTGGCTTTTGTCGAATCTCAAGCGCCAATTATAGCAGTCGCCAGAACAGCCAGGACATTGTCAAGTCTGGAAGTTACACACAATCAGAGCCGACTGTCCTCACCCAATTGGCGAGCGCTATAGCACAGGGCAATCTTCTTGATTTACTGTTTGTTATAAGAGTGCAAAACCCGAGCATACACAGTACGTCGTCATCAAGCCCGTCATCTTGGCCTTACTGATGGGCTTTGCGGTGCTGCGCTTCGTTGTCCAACCCGAAACGGCGGCTGGTGACGGACGGCGAGGCTGTTTATGTCACTGGCCAACAGATTGAAGTTGAGAAACTTTCGATCGATGTCCGTTAGACGAGGCGGTTTCGGTGGTGGGCGATCGGTACGGTGTGGGGACGTTGACGGTAAAAACGGTGATGCCATCGCCGTTTTCAGAACTGACAGACTGATTCGGGTCGGACGGGACAGGTTCGATCGATGAGGGGGTTGCCAGCGAGCTTAAGCCGTATCAAATTAGTGAGATTGTCTAAGGGAGAGATATCCTCGATGTCATTGTCCCGAAGGTAAAGCTCTCTCAGATTAGTCAGATTGGCTAAGGGAGAAACATCTGCGATTTCATTACCACCTAAGTCAAGCAGTGTCAGATTAGTCAGGTTATCTAAAGCAGAGACATCCTCTATTTGATTAAAACCGAGGTAAAGCAGTGTCAGATTAGTCAGGTCAGCCAAGGGAAAAACATCTGCGATTTCATTACCACCTAGGTCAAGCAGTGTCAGATTAGTCAGGTTAGCTAAGGGAGAGACATCTGCAATTTGATTAAAACTGAGGTAAAGCTCTCTCAGATTAGTCAGGTTAGCTAAGGGAGAGACATCCTCTATTTGATTAACCCCAAGAGCAAGCCCTCTCAGATTAATCAAGTTGGCTAAAGCAGAGACATTCGCGATTTCATTATCATCGAGATAAAGCTCTCTCAGATTAATCAGATTGCTTAAGGGAGAGACATCCTCTATTTGATTAAAACCGATGTAAAGCTTTGTCAGATTGGTCAGATTGGCTAAGGGAGAAACATCCTCTATTTCATTAAAACCAAGGGAAAGCTCTCTCAGATTAGTCAGGTTAGCTAAGGGAGAAATATCTGCGGTGTGATTAAAATTGAGGGAAAGCTCTCTCAGATTAGCGATCGCTCCCTCAGCAAGATCGCATTCCTGTGTCCCAACTTTTGCCAACAATACCTCAACTGTATGCCTGGCTTCTGGGGTCAACTGCTCTCGGTTTCGACACCAATCACCGAACGTCTCGAACTCGGAGGGATTGGCTTGGGCGAGAACGCTTTGATGACTGGCGATGATTGTCAGAGCGGACAGCAGACTGACACTGATGATATTTTTCACGATCGCTTTTCTCCATTTTGAGTTCAAGATACGCCAAACTCGGCTCGATCGAGTTCGGGGACGAAGTCTCGTTGCAACCCGACCCACTGCAACATCGGATGGTGACACTGACGGGAGATGTGCTGCGGTTCGATCGACGTCCGCTAGAGGAGGCGGTTTCGGTGGTGGGCGATCGGTATGGCGTAGGGACGTTGACGGTTAAGACTGTGAGGATGCCGTCGCCGTGGTGACGACGAGAGTACCCATGACATAATCTTTGAAATTGCTATGTTGTGGTTTGACCGCAAAATATAACCTGTTCAAAATCGACGCAAATGTATATTTGGACGTTTGAAGTGTTGCTAGTGAATCGTCAGAAGTTGTCAGGGTTTTGTCTTGACAACTTCAAACGCTGGAAAAGCTCTATATTCGTCCTAGCAAGCAATGTCAGTCTATTTTGATTTTTAGTCGCAACGTTAATTTATCTTAGATAAAATCTTGATTATGTTAGCTGTATTAAATCGTAAAATCTTTGAGTCTGACTATGCACAATAGCTAAATGGGTTTGTTACGATCGATTAACGATCGAGCTGACGATCTATATCAAAAGAGGCAGGACTGGTACTCCTGCCTCTGAAACTCCCTTTATTCAAAGGAGAAAAAGATGAAAAATCGTTTTCCCCATTATATCTGGGTTGTACTGGTAGTGCTTGGAATTCTTGCCCTGTGGGGATTTCAAGCGCCTAGTACCAGGCAAGCTCTTCTAGAGCAAAGCCAACTTACGCTTACGGTGTTGGTAGCGATCGAGAAAATTGAATCGTATTTCGACGACGATGTCGATTCTTAAACGAGATCGATCGCTGCTCGCCTAGATAGTGTGAAAAGCCGTCCGTCCTCACAGGCGGTTTTTGATTGCACCGTATTGCTATGTCCCTATCGATCGAACAACTCACCGACTTTTACCGCCAGTACAACCCCAACTCTCTCGCGGCGGTGCGTCGCTTAGCTGACCCCACCGTGTCCGACGCGGAGAAAGCGTTAATTCGCGATCGGCTTGAGGGGCGTGAAGGTGCTATCGGAAAAACTCACCACAGCGACAACTGACCCGGTGAAACGTTCCCGCGACGGTTGCGGTGATACCAGAGGTGACAACCGGAACAGAGGGCGATGAGATTGTCTTGTCGATTGTCTTCTGGGGTGTAGTTGCAATGGTGAACGCTGAGGGTGCGGCGATGGCGTTCGGAATTCGACAAGTTCGCCGTTGCGTCGCCCGGTTTGAGGCACTGTTTCCCGCACCGCTGACATTGCCAGTTCGCCCCTGCTTTGACCGCTAATGCGATCGATGGCCAGTCGGAAGGATATCGAGTCACTATTTCAGCCCCTATGCTCTCTTCTCTGTGAGTTGGGAGATGTATGAAATGGAATGCCGGGTCGTTCACCTTTCAGGTTCATCGCCTAAGAGTCGGTCTAAGCTTTGCAATCTCTGTTGAGAGCTATGGCGAACTCGATGAATACGCACCGTTCCGTCTTGTTGCTCCGTTGCATCACTGACGGTGAACAAAATCCGAAAATGCTTTTTGTAGAGCAGTTGACGCACTTCAATTTCCAGGTATTCACCTTCGGGAGCTAACGAGCAACGCAGAGGAAACTTTTCTAGCGTCAACATGATTTCGTAGCATCCTCTAACCCAAGCATAGGCACGTTCTCGTGAATCTTGTGCGATCCAAAGAAAAATCTGCTCGACATCTGCTAATGCTGTCGGTGAGATGTCAATCCGGTATGCCATATTTTTCTTGAAGCTGTTTCCACGCCTCTTTTAAAGGCATCCCTTCCCCACGATCGAACTCTTCGATACTCTTCCGAATGCCTGCTAGAGATTCCAATAACTCAATCCGATCCAGAAGCTGCTGGTAGCTTTCAGCATCTTGAACTACAGCCGCCGCTTTACCGTTCACGGTCAGAACGATGGGGGCTTTGGTTTCTCTGAGCCGAGACAAAAATGCTTTCGCACCCCGTTGGAACTCCGAGAGTGGGTGGATATCACTGAGGCTAAACATTATATTTTTAGAAAATTATTTGATAATTTCATGCTAACAAATGGAAATTGCTGTGTCTAGGGGCTGATGCTCACCACCAACAGCGATTCCATGTTGCTATCTAATCCTTGATGGCGGTTCGATCGAAATTCTGTGGAGATAGCTCGGATGGTTGAGTGAGGTTGGGATCGATCGAGGCTTGAGAGGATGGCGCTTGAGGTCGAGTTTCCCCCGTGACGGAACCGGAAATTTTAGGAAAATCGATCGAATGTCGTTTTCACTTCGCGATCGCACTTGCCACTTGCTGATTTCGTGAATAGAATCGGACTAAAGATTGACTTCCTTTCAATTCCGCACATCAATTTGATTGAGATTTGTGCGGCTATCTGAATATTTTTGCCTTAAGGATTCTACAAAAGTTTAGGATCTGTCTCAATAAAAAAGTTGAGTACTCAATTGAGGATTGAATATATTAAGCCTCGATTGGAAATTGTGCTGGTGCGTTCAAAGAGTAAGCTCGAACTCAACTACTTGTCTAAAAAGTAAAAAAAGAGGCTCTGATAATGTTTAATGACGACGATAAAACCAAACATCAGCGTAACATTGTCAACACTGAATCTCGTACTGCTAAAATCAATTTGCTGAATGTTACAATAAGCTTTTTTGTTGTTATTGTGCCAATTGTAACAAGGGCAATTGAAAATTGGGATAGAATATTAGGTTTTGTGATGCCATTTGTAGACCTTGCATCACCTAATGAAGTTTCCATTACATCAGATGTTTTTTCTGTGTAAGAATATCTTGAAGGAGAACTGATAGAAGATTTATATTGTGTTTCAGCAAAATTAAAGCTTAATAATAGATATCAGTTGACGGCAGATTTTAGGATTTTTTGTCAGTCAAGTAGCATATTTCAATTTCGTCCGACTAACTATACATTAGTGGATAAACAAGGACGTATTGAGGATAAAACCGATTTAAGTGAAACTTTTAGAATTTCCTGTTCCACAGAATCTGATACTAATCAAGAAAGCAATGAAGAAAAATGTAGAATTGGTAAGATGATTAAATCTGACTATGGTTCTGCATTCGACATGGAAAAACAGCTTGTCAATCAGATTTGTAGTGACCAGTTAAAACGTTTGGATGTTTCGGGTGAATATCCATGTGTTCGAACATCTGAAATAAATAGAGGAGACTTATGACTGCATCAGGTAGTTTGGTATTTCAGTTACACCTCTACAGGTTCTAGTCGATCGATCCACCCTTACCTCTCTACTTCCGATAATTTTCGCTCGATCGATCCACCAAACCCAAGTACCCACAACACGACACGTTGTAAATTACCGAATAATTGCCCTTATCGGAATTAAACCTCGGCTATGAACGATACGCTGTCTTTCTTCGTCGGTATCGTCGGCTCGGCGCTCTTTGCCGTGTCTGGAGCCGTCGCGCAAGTCTCGGACTTTTCCACCGGAAGCACACCGGAACCGTCCACTGAACGCCCAGTGGAAAGTCAAACCACGTCACCTCGACGGTTACAGATTGCCGTCAGCGTCACTGAACCGGAGGACTTGAAAGTTGCTGAAGGGGACTTCGTTGAGGTTGGTCAAATTCTCGCCGATCGAGACCGGGAACGACAACGACTCGAACTGCAACGGGACGAACTGCAACTTTCACTCGATCGATTGGAAGCCGCCATCATCACACCCCCATTACCACCCGCGCCCGTGCCGGAAATGGCGCAGCTCCCCAAAGCGAATTACCAAGAACAGCAAGCTCGGATCGATCGAGCCTTAGCCAATGTCGAAACCACCGAGTTCGCCGTCGCCGATAATTGCAACGGTTCGATCTCCGTACTCGGGAGAAATTCGGCGTATCCGTTGGATCGGTCAAAATCTTGACGGCCGCTTGTCTGTGGAGTTGAGCCTTATGGTCAGCGATGGGGAAGGTGCGGTGACGTGGTGATAGTGGGTTGGTGTGGATCGATCGCTCGATCGAACACATAGCAATTTTCAGGAATGCCTTGATGCTTCAGTGCATTTTTGACATGATAATTCGCTTCTGATTAAAATTTGTATCTTTTATCACATCTTGTCAACAAACATCTCTAAACTGAATCCAAATCTTGTCAATCAACATTAAAACCAGCACTGTAAGCTCAGGCAGATATTAAAATTCTGTCGTTCTGAGGAGAGAGTTTTCTAATATTAAGATACGTTTCTACAGCAACAGTTATCGTGACGTTGGGCTGGACTGCGATCTCAGTGAGACCCGTTCGAGCTGCCGTTCTCAAATATGACTTCGAGGTATTCATGCCAGAGTCCAGTCCTTTAGCTGGAACCGGCCCTTACTATGGTTGGTTTAGCTTCGACGACTCTAATTTTTTTGAAGAGTTTACGCTCAACGGTGTAACCAAACGACGTTTTGAGATTCAAATGCTTGAATTCTCATTTTTGGGTCAAACATTTTACAAAGAGGACGATGCGGGTGACACGGGCGATCCAGATCGAGTAGCACCCTTCCCTCACGTCCTGCTTACCTATGACAACGGCAATCTCATCCTTGACGGAGTTATGGACGGGCTGTCCTATCGGGTGGACGAAGATCGAGGGGAGTTTCCCTACGATGGAGAAATTCCCGATCCTGTTCAAGACTTTACAATTTTGGGGATGGGATTTGGGTATAGAGAAGAAGATCCCAATGGTGGAATTGACGGGCCAACTTATGAAGATGGAAAAGTCATGTATATGTTCAAGTCTAAAGTTCCCGAACCCGGTATGCTTCTCGGCTTAGCCAGTATTGCAATAGCTGGACTCAGTCACCAGCGTTGGAACAAGAAAGTTTGAGGTATTCAGTAATAGACAGGACAGTTGCTAATTTTGCCATTACTAACGATTGTTCTGTCTTCAGTATATTGATACAGAGTAATTGCTTCGTGGCACTACTGTTATACCTATAAACGCCAGAAATATTCGTGAAGCTTGGCTCTTATAACAAAGGCGATTGCTTGGCTATTTACACCAAAATTTTTTCAAGTATGATATTCGCAGATTGTCGAATTGCAGTAGAGTTTCGATCGTATGCGGCATAGTTACGCATAAATTCACTATAAGCATCTTTGTAGTCTTCGTAGTTTGAATAATTTTCTTGCTTTGGTTCGTTAAGTTCTCTCCAGACGTACTTCAACATTCTTTCAGTTCGTTCAATTTGATCGATACAGTTACGATATTCTCTAAAGCTATTATCATCTTGTAGTTCACCAAGTGTGAATTTGTAAATACCATTGGATTGTTTCTGTTGTTCGCACCAACGAACAACCATATTTAAAGTTTGTTCGTAAGCAAAAGGTTTATATCCAAGAAGGATTTTTAGAGTTTGAATATCAATATTTAAAAACTCCGATCGAGGTTTGCTTAATCCTAAATTTTGAGGACGGTCAAGTTCTGGAATTTTTAATAGATTCTCAAAAGTGTCTGGAAACCAATTTGCAATTAACGGAAGTGTTCCATATCGATCGATTAAATCTTTGGAAGACATATCCGATCCTGTAGAAAAATCTCCAATCACTATCGGTAAGTCTTGGTGATTCCGATCGACTAAAAGAAAATCAGTTATTTTTTGTAAAAAATCATGAACTGATTCTAGGTATGAATTAAGTTTCTTGATAGTACTTTCTTTTAAACCTCCAACATTTGAAGGATAGTGAAAGTTTTCTTGTATTATTGCTGAACTTAAGGCATCCATAACATCCGGATTTTCTACAACACCGGTAAGTTGATTTAAATTTAGATGACCTATTTGTTCTGTGTCTCCAGGCAAGAGGACAACACGGCTAATCTCGCTATCCTGAGAGTTGTCAATAATATAACCCCAACCGTCTAACCATCTTTGACAAGTATCTACAGACCAAACATGATGTTGTATAATAACACCTTGAGCAAATGTATCGAGAATTTTATAGCAAGATGAAGCTTTTTCTTGAGCTTTTTCTTGAGCTTTTTTTTGAGCCTGTGACTCAATAACAATAATAGGGGGAGTACCTAAAACTCCCAGGCAGCGAAAAACCATTTCGTGAAAAACGGCTTCTTCAACTGAATTTTTTAATCCACCGTAAGGAAATATGATAACTACCTGAATAGCCATTTTACAAATCAATTTATCGTGAAACTATTTTTTACTACTATAACTTGTACGTATTTCTACTGATATATTTAACATCAATTCTTATTAAACTTTTACTTAAAATTAAATTGAACCTAAACCACTTAAAGCAATCGATCTTCCGTCTATCAACTTCTGTGAACTTCCGAGTCTTTTTCTCCTGTGCGAGTTTAGTCGCGATCGCAGTATTACCCGTTGCACCTACCTTCGCCGAACTGCTCCCGTGCCTGGACAGTAGCCCCGAGTGCATCGACCAGTTAACCGAAGCGAAGCGGCGATCGAACGTTCCCGAGAACTCGAAGTCATCGATCGACGGATCGCTATCTCCACAGAACAACAGCAGCTTTACGAAGACCGCGCCGAACACCACCGCGATCGACGTTGGACGACTTGGCTCGTCAACCCGATAAACGCTCCGTTCGAGTTCGCTGCAAATATTTTCGGCGGGGGTAAACGGCAAGAGTTAGACTTAGCTATCGAAAACCTCGAACTCAGAGCGTCCTCGATCGAATCTCAGGAATTTCAATTGCAAGTTCGACGCGGGGAATTCGAAGATCGCTTGTGGGAGGAGGTGTTGGATTTGGTGTTGGCGATCGAATCGATCGAATACGATGCGGATTTATTGGAAAATGTACGTCAATTGTCTCAGTTGACGGGCTATGACGCAGAATTGGATCGGTGGACTCATCGCAGTGGCAGCACTGATGTTAATCGGTTTGGGTTTGAAAACGCAGTCTCAAACCGATTCGATGGATTGGGAGGCAGTGGTCGGCGGTGGAGATGGCGGGGGCAGAAGCTCGATCGAGTGGTTTAGGGATTTGGGGTTCCGATCTCAAAAGTGAGATGCACCCAATGCAATTCGGTTCTCCAAAAGCAATTTTATTGATAAAAAAGCATTATTGTTGGGCATTTTTTACTCTACATTGTCGATTGCCAGACATTACCCCTACGGTAGCAACGGGAAGAAGTGACCGACGGGGCCTTGACCGCGACCGATGGCGAGAGAATGATGTAAGGCACGGGTGAGATATTCCTTAGCGGCGCGAACAGCCTCAAACGGAGGTTTTTCAAGAGCGAGGTTGGCAGCAGTAGCGGCGGAGAGAGTACAACCGGTTCCGTGAGTGTGGGGTGTCTCGACGGCTTCGGTTTGCAACACGTCCAACTGTTCGCCATCGAACCAAACGTCTACCCCTCGCAATTCCCCAGACATTCCGCCACCTTTGACTAAAACCGCACGACAGCCGAGTTTGTGAATGTGTTCGGCGGCGGTTTTCATGTCATCGAGCGTCGCGATCTCAGATTCTGTGAGAATTTGTGCTTCGTAACGGTTGGGCGTGAGGATTAACGCTTGGGGAATCAGTCGATCGATCAGTGTTGCAATTGCCGTATCGTCGATTAACTGCGCCCCCGTTCGCGATACCATCACCGGATCGACCACCAATCGATCGATCCCTAAACTCACCACAGCATCCGCCACCGCCGCTATGATGTCGGCGTTTAATAACATCCCGGTTTTCGCCGCATCGATGCCAATATCCTTGACAACTGCGTCGATTTGTGATACTACAGCCTCGGGCGGCAGTGCATCGACGCGGTTCACCCCTAACGTATTTTGAGCGGTGACACAAGTGAGGGCGCTCGTACCGTGGACGCAGTGAAACGCGAACGTCCGCAAGTCAGCTTGAATCCCCGCGCCACCCCCACTATCCGACCCCGCGATCGAGAGGGCGACGGGAATACGATCGATCGACATCTTAACAGTCACCAGTCATCAGTTATCAGTCGCCAATGGAGACAGGTTTCAGCTAACGATTTCTCCGCTCTCACCTACTCTCGAGAGCGACGGCGTTGCAGAAACTCGGGAATGTCTAGTCCCATACCGAAACGAGGCGGAGAAGACGGTTGAGGTTCGGGTGTGGGAGTAGGAGACGGCGACGTGTATTCCCGACGTTGGGGCGTTTGTGTGACGCGAGACGGGTTGGTTTCGTGCGCGTCAGGCGAGAAACCCGTCGCAATCACCGTCATCTTCACTTCCCCCTGCATTCGATCGTCGAGAACCGCCCCGAAGATAATGTTGGCGTTGGGATCGACGACTTCGTAAATCGTTTCCGCCGCTGCCGTGACTTCGTGCAGAGTCATGTCCGTACCGCCGGTGATGTTGAAGACCACCCCTTTCGCACCCTCGATCGATGCCTCTAACAACGGCGACGAAATGGCCGCCGACGCGGCTTCCCGGGCCCGAGATTTACCCGAACCTTGACCGATACCCATCATCGCCGAACCCGCGTCAGCCATCACCGCGCGAATATCGGCAAAGTCTACGTTGACCAAGCCGGGAATCGTGATAATGTCCGAAATCCCTTGCACCCCTTGACGAAGGATTTCGTCAGCGTAGCGAAACGCATCCTGGACGGGGGTTTGTTCGGGAATGACCGATAAGAGTTTATCGTTGGGGATGACGATCAGCGTATCGACGCGACTTTGAAGAGCTTCAATCCCCTGTTTCGCCTGTTCGGAACGTCGGCGACCTTCAAACATGAACGGCCGCGTCACGATGCCCACGGTCAGCGCTCCCGCTTCCTTCGCCAGTTCTGCCACGATCGGCGCAGCACCGGTTCCCGTTCCACCACCCATACCAGCAGTGATAAAGACTAAATCCGACCCTTCCAACGCCGCCATGAGTTCGTCGCGACATTCTTCTGCGGCTTTTTGACCGATCGATGGATTTCCACCTGCCCCCAAACCGCGCGTCAGTTTCTGACCGATTTGCAAGCGTCTAGCTGCAGCGGAATTGACGAGAGACTGTGCGTCCGTGTTGACCGCCCAAAATTCGATGCTGGATAGGTCAGCGGCAATCATCCGATTGACGGCGTTTCCACCACCGCCACCGACGCCGATCACCTTAATTTTGGCCACGCTACTGGGCAAAATGTTTCCGACGGCCGGCCCTTCCTCGTGGGCGCGGCGTTCGTCCGTTCGATCTCCGTACAGCCCCGCGTTGCCAAAAGGATTTGCATTATCTGCGGCGACGGGGAAATTAGCCTGCCCCTCAGAAGGGGGGTTGGAGTGTGACAGCGCGAGTTGACTGTTAGGGGTCATTGGAATCGAGCGAAATCGGTTAACAAGAAGTTTCGAGGTTTGGAAACTGAAAGTCAACTATAAAGATAAAACGTTTCGGATGCTGATGCGATCGAGATTGACCTCCCAGAAAACGAGATCTCGCTCGAAAAGCATCTCTACTCCGATTTGAGATTGACGGGAACGGGGATTTAACCGTTGGTCAGCGCCGTCTTCCGTTGATATCGGACAGCTCGCTTGCAGTTTAACATCCCCAACGGGCAATCTCGTCAAACTTCGGAGCTGACAGTGGGGCTTGACGACAGACTTCGCTGCGATCTCAATACGTTAGAGATGCCCCTCGATCGATCGGGTTCATTGAAAGATAACTCATCATAGCAACAAGTCGCGAGTCGGCTCAAACTCGGGCGAGGCTAGTCGATCGATTCCCAATCGGATGCGAATTCGTAGGATTCTAAGGCATTTTGAGGGTTCGTCATCTGCAACAGCGGTGCATCGGGATCGCGTAAGTCGATGTAGGCCACTTGAGAGAGATTGACGGTTTGGGGGAGGTTTCGCAGTCGATCGAGGGCTTGAATTTGTGCTTTGAAGCGACCGTCGAACGATCCGAGGTGAACGATTCCCAGATCCCGTGTCGTCACCATAATATTGCTCGGATCGCGCCAATCGATTTCGGAGATGGCCACGGGGGAACGTTCGAGGACTCGATAGGCTTGCGGCCACTCGTTTTGGTATCGATCGATCGACCCCAGCACCCGTAACGCGGGCAATTGCAATCGATCGAGAATTTCGTAATTTTCTAACGGCATCCATACGCCGTTGGCATCGAGGAGTCCGACACGATCGCCCGGTCGAGCAGTTCCCGAATGCGGTTCGACTAGATAGGCTACTGCTACGGGATGGCGTTCGCGGACTTGCACCACTAAACGAGGCGGAATCAAATGGCGGCGAACGGTCGCATCGGCAATGGGGGCTTGGGTTTTTAGGGTCTGCGCGATCGCTTGAGGATCGAGATGCAGCAGCGATTCGGGATAGGAAACGGGGATCAGCGATCGAAGGACATCGTCTGACAGCCAGTGATTTCCGTCAATGCGAATTTGGTCGGCCTGGCGAATTGTCCAGTCTTGTTGCGATACTCCCCACACGACACTGCAAGCCACCGCAGCTACAGCCAAAAAGCGGCAGCTTCCTCGAAATCGCTTTAAACCTCGCTGGCGACGAAGGTGCTTGCGTCGATCGATCAAATCGCGGGACGAGATGCCGGAAAACAAGGGATTGGCGGTCATAGGCCTCGCCTTCGGAGAAAACGCCTCAATTTTAGTCGCTCGATCTCAAAACGGGCAGGGGGGGGAGCTACAGTGAACAGTGAACAGTGAACAGTGAGCAGTGAACAGTGAGGAAGTTATCAGTTGCAAGTTGCTAAGAGGTGATGGCGACGACACAGATACACTCCGACTGGAAACTGATAACTGAAAACTCACCCACTGCTCACTGCTCACTGCTCACTGCTCACTGTAAAAGCTGGAGCGATCGAGATAGGGTGCTTAAGGTTCGTAAGGCGGCTATTGAGCCTCGGATGAGGTGGAAGGCGGGGAGGGGACGACGGAGAAAGGCCAAGGCCAGCGATCTCGGTTTGAGCGTTCCGGTTGCGTCGAGGGTGTTCGATAAATCGGGTAAATCTCGATCGCACCCGTCGCTGACGACGCGCACCATGGCGGCGGTGGGAAACGCCTCGAAAACTGCCATGCCTTCCATATCGACGAGATCGGCTTGCGTGGCTTGGTGGAGTTGGCGTTTGGCTTCGGCACGATCGACCGGTTGTTCGACCGTACAAACGCGCGTGAGCGGTAAGTCGAGATGGGGTTGGCTCGATCGAATCCATCCGAGATCGCTGCTTACCATGCTTCCATCGATGGTGATGCACTCGCGACACAGCGTTCCCGCACCGACGGGAAACTGCGAGGACAAACTTCCGCCCAACCCCATGACTAACACCCGTGAGACTTGAGGATTTTGCGCTTTCCACGTTTGTAAAAATTGACGGACGGGTTCAATTCCGACGGGAATGGCGACGACCAACCTTCGATCGGGTGGGTTGAGGGCGCGACGGACTGTTTTATATTCAATCCCTTGGGGAACGAAAATCACATCGAGATTCATATTTTTTAGATGTCAAACGGACACGCGAACTTCCGAACCGGCATCGGTTTTTTGCACTTCGATGCGCGTTTCAAACGCTTCTTTCAAGCGGGGGATGTGCGTCACGGCTAAAATACAGGCAAAATCTGGCGCGATCGCTTCGATGGCAGAAATCAACCGCTCGCATCCTCGATCGTCTTGGGTGCCGAACCCTTCATCGACGACGAGCATCTGTAACGCTGCACCCGACCGTTGTGCTAAGAGTTTCGAGAGCGCTAACCGAATGGCGAAATCGATGCGAAAGGCTTCGCCGCCGGAATAGGTTTCGTAAGGGCGCGTCCCTCGAGAGTCCGCAATAAAAATCTCTAGCGTTTCAATGAGTTTCGAGCTTTTTTTACTGCCTTTAGTGGCTTTTTGGGTGACGAATTGCACGTGCAACTGATTTGCACTCAAACGGGAGAGCAAGCGATTCGTCTCGGCTTCCAGTTGGGGTAAAACGGTTTCGATGGTGAGAGCTTGAATGCCGTTTTTCCCGAAAGCTTGGGAGAGTTCTTTGTAAACCCAATGTCGGCGACGAATCGCTTCGAGTTGCTCGTGCGTTCGATCGATCTGTTCGCGAACGGAATCTAAATGTTGTTTTTGCTGTTGCAGCCGTCCCAAACGAGCGAGTCGATCGTTGAGGGTCGATCGACGCTGTTGAATGTCTCCTTGCAATCGATCGAGATCGGCGCTGAGATCGGGGGTTGCATCCAGACGAGTTCGCATCTCTCGTCCTTGCTGTTCTAAATTTGCCAGTTCCTGCGATCGATCGGCTGAATTGGTGTCGAGTTCGGCGATCTGTTGTTGCAGGCGCGGCATTTCTGCTTCGGCGGTTTTTAACGCCTCCATTTCCGACAAACCCCCCTGGGATTGACGCAACTGGGAGCGCACGGCATTATGAGCGTCGAGATCGTAATTGACGTTGGCGATATAGCGATCGAGATCGGCCAGTTGTCGCGCCCCATCGGAATCCGTTCGCAACGTCGCGAGTTCTCGATCGATCGACGTTAACTGTTCCTGGTATTCCGGCCGCCGATCTTCGAGTCGTTGTAACTGTCGTCGCGCTTGTTGCAATTGTGCCTGTTGAATATCGACCCACCGCAATCGATCGACAGCGTTTCGTGCCAAGGCCAATTCCTTATCGTTGTAGTTTAAGTCTGCCAAAGCTCGATCGACGGACTCGATTTCCGAGCGTTCTTCCGCGCCGTAATTGTCTTCTGCCAGAGTTTCCAAAATCGCTTCCCGTTCCGCGATCGCCCGCTGCAAGGTTTCCCACTCGTCCTCACTCGCCGAAAGTTTCGCCTGAAGTTGTCCCCGTCGCTCTCGCAGTGCGTCGTAACTCGTCAACTCCTGTTTTAAATCGCGATATTCCTGACGCAAAATGGCGATTTCCCGTTGGGAGATGGCGATCTGCTCCTTGACCACCCACAACTGATGCAAAGTTTCCTCGTGTTCCTTGCGATGTTTTTGCGAGACCAACTCCCAGTGATGTTCGTCGAGGGATCGATCGCATAAAGGACAGGTGGCTTCGGGATCTTGCAACAGTTCGATTTTTCGATCGATCTCTTGCAACCGCGCCTCGTAATCCCGTTGGTGTGCCTCCAGTCGATCGAGAAAACTGCGCCGTTCCCGTCCTTTCTCCTCAACCCGATGTTGGTAAACCCGCTTTTTCTCTAATATCTCGATTTGTTCGCCAACCTCTTGTAACGCCTGTTCCAATTCCGGCCGCGTTCGTTGGCGTTGGGTTAACGTCTCTTGCTGGCGTTGCCATTGTTCCAATTGACTTTCCAATCGCGCCCGCACTCGATCGAGTTCCACTTGCAACTGAAGCCGACGCTGCATTAACGGCGACGCTTGGGCGTGTTTGCGTTCCAACTCCGACAACTGCGCCCGCGCCTGCGTCAGTTCCACCACACCCGCTTCGATTTCCGCTTCCCGTTTCAGGGTTTGCTGGAGTTCCCGTTCCTGTTGCTCCAAACCACTGAGTCTCGTTTCGATCTGTTGCTGTTGCTGTTGGAGGTCGGAAATTGCCCGATCGAGTTCTTGTCGGATTTTCGTGCGACGTTGGTTCGCATCTCGATCTCGGGCGAACTTTTCAGTGTAGCCATCGTCTTCGGCTTGCAATTGGCAATATCGATCGTAACCGTCGCGAATTTCTGAGGATCGATCGAGTCGTTGTTGCAATTCCTCCTGTCGCCCCTGCAACCGAGATCGACTGTCTTGTAGGCGCTGCAACTCTTGGTGGACGCGATCGTATTGTTGTCGATACCAATCGAGTTGTTGTTGCCAGGTTTGGCGTTGCGTTTGTTGCACCTGAAGCTGTTGGTGTTGTTGCGTCGCGTCTTCTTGTTCCTGTTGCAAGGTGGCGATTTCTGCTTCGGTTTCCGCTAAATCCTTGGCGAGAACTTCGTCCGCGTGAAGTTGCGTGCGAAGTTGCACGAGACTTTGTTCGAGAACGTCTGCTTGGGTTTTGGCTTGTTTGGCGATGTCCTTCGATTTGTCTGCGAGTACGTCGTATCGATCGAGTTTCAATAAGTTCGCTAAAACCTGTTTGCGCTCTGTCGGTTTCTTGACCATGAATTCGTCAGCTCGTCCCTGGCGCAAATAGGCCGAACAGACGAAGGTATCGTAGTCTAATTTGATCGTATCGAGGATTTTTTGCTGGGTTGCCCGCAGGCCTTTCGCCGTAATCGATCGAAATCCGTTAGGCGTTTCGACTTGAAATTCTAGAACGCTTGACTGTCCCCGCCGTTTGCGTCGCACGATGCGAAAGACTTGTTCTTGGCATTGAAACACGAAATCGACACGCACTTCTTTTTCGCCGACTCGGATCGCATCGTCTTCTGAGGCCGCACGACTTTTTCCCCATACCGACCAAGCGATCGCTTCGAGGAGCGACGATTTCCCCGCACCGTTTTCTCCACAAATACAAGCCGTGTGCAGTCCGCGAAAGTCTAAGGTCGCGTGGTGATAGCTAAAGAAATTTTGCAGCGTCAGTTGAATCGGTATCATGCAAACCAGGGGAGATCGGTGTCAGAAATTTAAAATTCAACGTGATATTTTGCGGGATTTCCGATATTTTAACTCGATTTTGTGGCTCGGGTTAAACTGTCAAAAAGAAAAGTACGAGAATTTTCGATCGATCGAGATTTACAAGTGTCGGTTCGAGGGATCGATCGACGCTTCGTTAACACAACCTACGGTAGATTTACGGACTTTAAGATCGTCGGCAACACTAGATAGAGGTTACATGGCAAAGAGTGGGTTGCATTCGTGGCACGAGACGCTACAATAAGCGGAACCCTCGGTTTCCGATCCATCATTTGAGTTTCCGAGCGTCGTCACGTTTGCCTCGCGTGCAAGTCGCACTCTGATGAATACGACTTCAATTCGATTTCTCCAACATCAAGCCGCATCGTTGCTGCTTTATCAATCCGTACTGACTGACGAGGTGGGTTTGGCATTTCTGGGTTTGCTCGACACGCTGTATCACGGGAACAAACCCACCGATTGTCTCTACGCTTACGGTCGATGGTTTAAAGCACTGAGCGCGTTGGGAAAAAGTTGGCAAAGCCACCTGATCGATCGAATTTTGTTCGATGACAATCCCTTTTCTCGACAAGTTCAACAGCACCCGCTGGAAACACTGGCGGTTCCCCTAGTGGCGGCGGCGAAGCACGATTTACAGGCGTTGCAACATCTCTACAATTGCGACAGTGAAACCTTGAGTCAGTGGGTGCGATTAGTCACGAAGTCGGAAAAAACACCCGTTGCTGTTCCCAAAACGACAACACCCCACCCGGTTTCGCTACCCGAGTTTGCATCGTGGGGCGATGCTTTGCCTCAACTGGCAGACTATCACCGCCGCCACGGTGCGGGGTTGTTCGCTCGGTATCGCGCGCTGCGTTGGGAGGCGGAAACGCTACAGGGAATTCCCCACCCCGATCCCGTTCGGTTAGCCGATCTAGCCGGTTACAACCGACAGAAAACAGCGTTAATTGATAATGTTAAAGTCTTACTCGCCGGATATCCCACACTGCACGTTTTGCTCTATGGCTGTCGCGGTTCGGGGAAATCGTCTTTGGTGAAGGCGGTGGCGAACGAGTTTGCCGATCGAAACTTGCGGTTAGTCGAAGTGGCGAAATCTGACTTGCGAGATTTGCCCTCGATCGTCGAACAACTGCGAGATCTGCCCCAAAAATCGATCCTTTTCGTCGACGATCTCTCCTTTGAAGAAGACGACGAAGCTTTTAAAGCCTTGAAAGTGGTTTTAGAAGGTGGTGCGACGGCTCGAGCGTCTAACGTCGTCGTGTACGCCACCTCGAACCGCCGCCATCTCGTGCGCGAGTTTTTTGAAGATCGTCCGCGCCCGGGTCAAGGCGATGAAGTTCACGCTTGGGACACGGTGCAGGAAAAGCTATCTTTTAGCGATCGATTTGGGCTGCATCTGACTTTTGAACCGACGAACCAGGACACCTATCTGGAAATCGTGCGCCATCTCGCTGGCAAAGCACGGTTGGATATTTCGATCGAGGCCTTGGACGCGCGAGCCTTGCAATGGGCAACGCAACACAACGGTCGATCGGGACGCACCGCTCGGCAATTTATCGATTTCCTACAGGCTGAACTGGCCCTGTCTCCTCCCGATGTTTGGTCGTGAAGAAGAACGATTTCAATATCCATGATTTTCACGAGATCGTGTTGGAAATGGACGAGAAATCTCATCGATCCGGAAAAACTTAATATTTATTTAAGAAAATTGTCGGACGTGTAAAATTACATGAATTTTAAAGACATAGCTAAAATAAGCTAAGATAGGGCTTAATAAAAAATCACCTTTAATTTAAAGTTCTTCACAATAATATGGAAGATTTAATGCCAATGACGGGGATCGAAGCGCGAAAGACTCAAAGACCGTATAAACCAATGCCCCGCCCATCCCATCGTATTTCCCTCGATAAATTTTTCGTTCTCTCACGGGATCTGTTGTGTGTCGTTGGAGCAGATAGTTATTTCAAACAGCTAACAGAAGCTTGGACGAGCGTTCTCGGTTACTCTCACGCAGAACTGAGATCCCGCCCTTGGCTCGAATGGGTTCACCCGGAAGATTTACCGAAAACCCTTGCGACAATCAACGAACTCGTCATCGCTGGCAAAGAGAAGGTAACGTTTAAAAATCGTTATCGATGTCGCAACGGCACTTATAAATGGCTTTCGTGGCAAGCGACCTTCGACAACGCAGCGGGAGCGATCTACGCTAACGTTTGCGATCTTGGCGAGCGCCCTGGATGTACCCTCATCTTTCATCCCGCCACGCAAAAGTTCAACACCCCAGAAGAACATCTTCGCCTGCTCGTGGATGGGGTAAAAGACTACGCCATTTATATGCTCGACAAACACGGTCGCGTTGTGAGTTGGAATGCCGGAGCCGAACGCCTCAACGGTTGGACGAGCGACGAAATTCTCGGCAATTCCTTTGACGTCTTTTTCGCCCCCGACAGTTGCAAAAGTGGGATGCCGAGACGCATCTTACAACTGACGGAGACCTCGGGACGGGTCGAGTTTGAAAACTGGCGACAGCGAAAAGACGGCTCGCAGTTTTGGGCTCACGTTACCCTCTCAGCCTTGCGAGACGAACAGGGTCAACTGCTCGGTTACGCTGTCGTAACGCGCGACATCACGACGCGCAAAGAACAGGAAGAAGCCCTGCAAGACGCCTACGATCGACTCGAACAGCGCGTCGAAGAACGCACGGCAGAACTCGTCGAAGCGAACGCCCGCCTGCAAGAAGAGATCTACATCCGTCAGGGAACTGAAGAAGCGCTTCGGGAGTCCCAAGAGCGCCTCCAGCAACAAGCGAGCCAACTGGCCAAGACCCTGCGCGAATTGCAAAACACCCAAGCCCAATTAATTCAAACGGAAAAAATGTCGGGTTTGGGCCAACTGGTGGCGGGAGTCGCGCACGAAATCAACAATCCTGTGGGCTTCATTCACGGCAACCTCGAACACCTGCATCTGTATGTCAACGACTTAGTGCGATTAATTCAGCTCTACCAACAGCACTATCCCAATGCCAACCCCGACATCTCGACAACGATCGACGAGATCGATCTGGAATTCATCCTCACCGACATCCCCAAATTACTGGTGTCGATGAACGCTGGAACCCAACGCATTCAAAGCATCGTGCAGTCGTTGCGCCAGTTTTCGCGCTTGGACGAGGCGCAATGTAAAGAAGTCAACCTTCACGACGGACTCGACAGCACCATCTTATTGTTGCAATACCGGTTGAAGGCTTGCGGGAAAGCCAAAACCATTGCTTTTGAAAAAGACTACGGCGAGCTTCCTCGCGTGGAATGTTACGCCGGGCAACTCAATCAAGTTTTTGCCAACACCATCGAAAACGCCATTGATGCCATGCGAGAACGGGAAAAGCAGTTTCCCGACTCCGACTACACGCCTCGGTTGGCAGTGCGGACGCGGTGTCTCGGGGATTGCGTGTCGATCGAAATCCTCGACAACGGCATCGGGATGACGGAAAAGGTACGATCTCGGGTGTTCGATCCCTTCTTCACCACGAAACCCGTCGGACAGGGAACGGGTTTGGGTCTCGCGACGAGCTATCAAATCGTCGTCAACAAACACGGCGGCCAGTTGTCGTGCGAGTCTAAGTACCGAGAGGGTGCGGCATTAACCATCAAATTGCCCGTTCGCTTAAAAGAAGGACAACACAGCCAATCGCTGCCGCTGCGATAAAAGTGCGACCAACGATTGTCTTCGATCGCTGAAACGACTAACTGGACGCTCGGCTTGAAGGAGTCGGGTTTTGACCGTTATTTCACCAGCGAGAAACCCATGCTACGCAGAACGTGTCGATCTTGAGTCCGCCCAACGGACGATCGACTGATACAGTCCGTCGATGGTGAACTCTTCAGCTTCAAGGTCACATCGATCGAAATATTTCAAACAACTTTCCGTCGTTTGCGGGCCGATCGAGGCCAAGGCGACCTTCTCTAACGAAATACCACCCGCTGCTTCCACGAGTCGATCGAAATTCTTGACGGTTTTGGAACTCGCGAAGGTGACGACATCGACAGTTCCCTGACGCAACGCCGATAACGCTTCCGGTGTCAACGCCGCCGGACACCGGGACTCGTAAGCCGGAACCATCGTCACTTGCGCCCCCGCTTCGGTAAACTGACGCATCAACAACTCCCGTCCTCCCGTTTCGACGCGAGGACAGAGAAACCGACGACCGGCTACGGGTTCGGGGAAGTGTTCGACGAGAGAATCCGCCACGAAATCTGGGGGGATAAAATCCGGTTGGAGACCCCGTCGATCGAGACTTTTGGCCGTTTTCCGTCCCACGACCGCAATTTTCAACCCTGCCAGCGCACGAGCGTCTAAGCCTTTGTTCTGCAAGCGATCGAATAAAAAATCGACCCCGTTACTCGAGGAAAAAATCACCCAATCGAATTCAGACCGTCGATCGATCGCCGCATCTAACGCCTCCCAACTCGACGGCGGCCCGATTTCTAACGCAGGGGTCGAAAGGGCATTGGCACCAGCTGCGCTCAACATCCCTTGAAAATCGCTCGACTGTCCGGTCGATCGCGTTACTAATACCGTTTTGCCAGCTAACGGACGGGTTTCGTCTACCATAGACTCCTCAACTGTATTCCAAACATCGCACCACAAAGCATCCCGCAACTGCACCACCTCCCCAACGACGATAACCGCCGGAGACAGGGATTCTCCCGCAGTGCGGTTCACTATATTGTCTAACGTTCCCGTCCAAACGCGCTGTTGGGAACGTCCCGCCCAGCGAACGATAGCGATCGGGGTTTGTGGCAATTTCCCCGCCTGCGTCAGTCGCTGGCAAATTGCCGCCAACTTCCGCCCTCCCATCAAAAACACCAGTGTGTCTAACTGTGCCAGTGCGTCCCAAGGTAATGCGTCTGGGTCGTGGGCGCTCGAGGCCGCAAATCCCGAACTGAGTTGGGTGTCTGTCAGAGGAATTCCCGCCAGAAGGGGAGCGGCGAGAACTGAGGAAATCCCCGGAACCACTTCAAACGGGCAGTTTGCCGCTTTCAGGGCGCGAATTTCCGAGGCACTGCGGCCGAACACGAAGGGGTCGCCTGCCTTCAGGCGAACCACCTGTTTGCCTTGGGTACAATAGGCGACGAGGAGTCGATCGATGTCTGATTGGGGCGTACTGGGTTTTCCGCCGCGCTTTCCCACGTCGAGACACAGACAACTCGACGGCACCCACTCCAGCAGTCGATCGTCAGCCAGTGCGTCGTAAATTAGAACGTCTGCACGGGTCAACAGTCGCCGCCCCCGCACGGTGAGGTAGTCCACGTCTCCGAGTCCGGCACCGACAATATAAACGGTTTTCACGCTTGTTTCCTATCCCGACTCGGGCAGACTTCTCGCCGGCGCGACGGGGTTTCGTCCGAACCACAGCTTAGCGGCGCACGGCTTTCCAAGCGACCCACACTTGCCAAAAGAAAATGCCGCTGACGACTAAGGTAAAGGCAATTTGAAAATAAAAGTCCGGTCGCACGCTGAACGCATCGAGATTCCACATCGTCGGTAATCGGTAATGGTCAATCGGCGATCGACATGGGGGCATCTCAGTGTTGGCCAACCCGCGTTAAAGGATTCCGATTTTGGCTCTGAACCGCTCCCCCGTCTCTCTCCTGGCTGGAGAGGGGCGTTTGTTTTCCCGCTTCTCTGCATAAGAAGGGGTTGAGGGGGATTGGATTTCGCAATTTTGGGATGCGCCCGATCGAGATCGCCCTCACGAACATCTTGACATCCTCACCGCTCTGGAAGGACGGTGATTCCCAAACCTCACGATTTGGCTTCCTGTTTCTGTCCCTTGCGGGTTTTTCGCAACAGCTATCCTGGGCGCAATGCCTTTCAAGT
>LWRO01000048.1 GCA_001657325.1 Geitlerinema sp. BBD 1991-9
CAGATAAACAACAGCGCAGTCCACACTAAAAAACGAGGTAAAAACGCTGTCAACTCTAACGTCTGTCCAACTCAAAAAAACAACAGCACCCAATCGAAAGACTGATATTTCCACCCCCTGGTAAAATGGGAGCAACGCAACGAGCTTTATTGCTTCGTGTGCCTCCGAGAAAGATATAGGAAATTGGGGAAATCACTCGGTCAATCTCTCTGGGTGCTGTTGTTTTTTTGGAGATCGAGAGACTTCGATCGATGTAAACTTTAGTTAAAAACCCTTGTCGATCGAGCAATAGAGATCTACTATTACAAGTAGAAGCTAAAGGTTAGCTTCTAGACAGATAAACAACAGCGCAGTCCACGTTAGTAAAAGAGGTAAAAACGCTGTCGATTCTAACATCTGTCCCATCACGAAAAACAGCGGTATCCAGTCGAGCAACTGATATTTCCTCCACTTAACAGCTGGGAGCTATGCAATTAGGCAGGCGAGCTTAGTTCATCTCCATAGAGGATTGGAATAAAGAGGAAATCACTCAGTCGAGCCGGTGGGTATCGCTGTTTTTCCAGGAAGTCTGGAACGCGCTTCAACCGAGACAGACATCTCCTGACCAAAGAGACTTCAATCGATCGAGAACGTCGAAAAAAGTTTCAAACGGTTCGTAAGCTTTCCCCCGCTCGTCGAGATATTGACAGAGGCGGTGACGTGCGAAAACCAACGGTGCAGCCATCGCCATATTCAAATCTGTTACCGAGTCACCGATGGCAACCCAATCTTCAACCCCGTAACCCTTAACGATCTCTACTTTCGCAACAAATTCCGTTTCTCCTTCACAACTCGATCGAGGTTGGAAATACTCCCCACTCGTATCGACATCGACGGCGTGAATCGCGAGGACGCGGCTGTTCAAATCGCCGAGAACTGTTTCCACCATTCCCGTCAATCCTCCCGAAATCACGACGAACGGAACCTGTCGATCGTCGAGAAAATCGAGGAGTTCCACCAAACCGGGACGTATGGCTTTCGTCTTCGCAAATTCCAACACCTCGGGATAGCGAGATGACGGAATAGATTCGAGCATTTGTCGCACACCTTCCCGCAGCGTGAGCGTCAGATCGTAAATTTGCGGCATTAATTTCGCGGCGACATCCGGCGTAAATTCTCTCAACATCGCCACAAACGTTTCTTCAGCGGTAATCGTTCCGTCAAAATCGCAAAACACGATCCGTTTGGGTGCAGTATCGGTCATCGTGGGTAACTCCTGTTCGAGAAAGCGTTTCGTAGTATATCGCTGGACTGCCCTCGCTCGATGTTTTCACCACCTGCCAACCCCCTCCAAAAAACATCAAAGCCACTGAATTTGTTAAACTTTAAACGCATCCCACTGCAATATCGCCCATGACCGACGACCTCCGAGCCGAACTTCAAGACGCGATCGATAAGCGTCGCACCTTTGCCATCATTTCCCACCCCGACGCCGGGAAAACCACGCTCACTGAAAAAGTGTTGCTCTACGGTGGTGCAATTCACGAAGCCGGATCGGTCAAATCTCGTCGATCGCAGCGTCACGCTACCTCAGACTGGATGGCGATGGAACAACAGCGGGGAATTTCCATCACCTCAACCGTTCTTCAGTTCGAGTACCAGGATCACTGTGTCAACCTCCTCGACACACCAGGACACCAAGACTTCGGCGAAGACACCTATCGAACCCTCACCGCTGCTGACAACGCCGTCATGTTAGAAGACGGCGCGAAAGGTCTCGAACCGCAAACCCGGAAACTGTTTGAAGTGTGTCGGATGCGCGCGCTTCCGATTTTTACCTTTATTAACAAGATGGATCGTCCCAGTCGCGATCCGTTAGAACTCCTCGACGAAATCGAGCAAGAATTGGAACTGGCGACTTATCCCGTCACATGGCCGATTGGAAGCGGCGATCGATTTAAAGGCGTGTTCGATCGACGCAAAAAACAAATCCATCTATTCGAGCGTTCCGCACACGGAACCAAAGCCGCCAAGGATACCATCATCGATCTCGGAGATCCGAGAGTTGAGGATCTACTCGAAACCGAGCTTTACTACCAACTCAAAGACGAACTCGAAATCCTCGACGAACTCGGAACGGAATTCGACCTCGATCTCATTCACGCCGGACAACTCACCCCTGTCTTTTTCGGAAGCGCCATGACCAACTTCGGCGTTCAGGTGTTCCTCGATTCGTTTTTAGACTACTCTCTGAAACCCAGTCCTCGTCAAAGTACTCGAGACGAAATCGATCCCACCTATCCCGACTTCAGCGGATTCGTGTTCAAATTGCAAGCGAACATGGACCCCAAACACCGAGATCGCGTCGCGTTCGTGCGCGTTTGTAGTGGGAAGTTCGAGAAAGATATGACGGTTCGACACGCGCGAACTGGAAAAACGGTACGGTTGTCCCGTCCGCAGAAACTCTTCGCACAGGGACGAGAATCTCTCGATGAAGCTTATCCCGGCGATGTGATCGGGTTGAACAATCCCGGTGTTTTTGCGATTGGCGACACCATCTACAACGGAAAAAAACTCGAATACGAAGGGATTCCCTGTTTCTCTCCGGAACTGTTCGCTTATTTGCGGAACGTCAACCCCTCGAAATTCAAGCAGTTTCGCAAGGGAGTCGCCGAACTGCGCGAAGAGGGTGCGGTACAAATTATGTATTCAGTCGATGAAGCCAAGCGCGATCCGATTTTGGCGGCGGTCGGTCAACTGCAATTCGAGGTCGTCCAGTTTCGGATGGAAACCGAGTACGGTGTCGAAACCCGCCTCGAAGCACTTCCGTTCAGTGTGGCGCGATGGGTGACGGGAGGCTGGGAAGCACTCGAGAAAGCGGGACGGTTGTTTAATACAGCGACGGTTAAAGATAGTTGGGAGCGTCCGGTGTTGCTGTTCCGCAACGAGTGGAACGTGGCGCAAGTGCAAACTGACCATCCTGAGTTAGAGCTGAGTAAGACAGCACCGGTGGTATCGGGAAAAGAACCGGCGGAGATTAAGTAATTGGGAACGTTTCTAAGTCGATAGCCGATCTGCAATTTTATATTTCGTCCCTCGTAGAGTCCTGGCAAATCGAGACTCTACGGGGGATTTGACTGAGTTGGCTCGATCGATCTCAATTACAAAATATTACAGGTCTACTCCAGGCTCAAGTAAATCATTTTATAGTTAAATAAAGATCGATTGTGTTGTTGTGAAATCGAGCAGGGAACCCAAAGATGCAGATTTTAACTCCCGAACAAGAGGCTCATATTCCTGAATATCAAGAGAAATGGAGAAAGATCTATCTTTCAACAGAACCGATCGATCGAGAAAAAGCAAAAGCGGCAATCGATCGAGTTTATCAAGTTATGGGGCAAAAGCCGCCTAATGTCATTTTTTGCCAAAGCCCTCAAGAAGTTTTAGATGCCTTACAATCTGTCGTAAAGTTCGTAAAGCATCTACCCTCAAAACCATTCAATATAGGAAGTTTTCAGTGGTTTAAACTTATTATTTTAACTATATTGAAGGGTATTAAAGTCAATCAAACGCCTATCAAAAAAATATCAAATCAGGTTTCAAAGAATACATATAAGTCTTTGCGGGAAGCGATCGATCGAGCAATTCGAGACAACAAGTTTAGCCCCGAGCAAGCAACAGATCGAGTACTTTTTTCGGAAGACTCCTTATTTAAATTTATCTCTGAGAAGAAGCGAGAAATAGGATATGACGAGATTGCCTTATTTGATGTGAAGGGAAAACCCAATCCGAATTATCAGCTTGATTATAGCTATATGCCTAAAAACAGGCTATTTCAAATTTATTGGATGTGGATTAATAAAAAGCAGCTTTATGCTCAAATTTTCAATAAAATTACTCAATCATTCGGTGAACGTATCGAAAATTGTATTTTAGGTTCTCTTCCTAAAATCAAGCAGATAGTCGCACAACCCGCAATTTATACTAATACAATTTCTTATGACTGGAGGCTTCGTGATTCCTTTATTTGGGTTGATTTTGCGTCTTCTGTATTAAACTATCCCACTCCTCACCCCAAAAAAGCTGCACTGCAAAATTTACTCGAGCAATGTGGTTCGATCGTCGTCGTCGATCGAACGTGTATTGTTTGCGATCGACCGACAACGGTTCGAGTAGACGATCGATACCAACTTCATGCCAATGGCGCACCGGCCTTAGAGTTCTCAGATGGATTTAAAGTTTATGCATGCCACGGAAACAGTTTGCCAGAAAAATACGGTAGTATCCCGATTGATCGATGGGAACCACAGTGGGTTCTCGAGGAGCGAGATGGTCAGCTACAACAAATTCTTCTCGGACAAATCGGTGCGAGTCGTATCGCTCGAGAACTGCCAACAGTCGAACTCGAAGCTCTGGGAGAGTATACATTACTCCAGTTGGAAAATCTGGGACGTACATATAATAAAATCCTAAAGCGAACGAACGCTCAAACGGGTGAGGTTCGCGCTGAGTTTGTAATCAAGATTAATCAATCCATCAAAGCTGCAATTGACGAACTTCACAATCGAGGGTTGGCTGAAGAATTTCCCCAACCGGAACCGATCGATCTCGATCGAACTGAAGAAGAATAATCGATGTGAAGGTTTTTAAGGGTTCGATATCAAGGGTTCGATCGAACAGCCGAACCGATTTTTCAAGCCGATCGATCGACTGGCTCGATCCCTCCGCCGCTCTGGGCCATATCTCCATCTGAAGCCGAGTGAAGGATCGCGTTCCGTCACTGAGTAGATGAGAGCGCATCGGATAACACTGGAAACTGCGTGTCTCCCCCCCCAACCTTCAATCCGCAGGTGAAGTCGATGCAGGCGATTCGACGCTCCCCAAAATGTTCGAGTCGATCTCTGCGAAGTCTCCCAGCTAGAAAGTGATATAGCCCTCCCGGTCAGGTGAGATATCTGCGTTCGGAAAGCCTGGGGGGATTCTCCTTTGAGTCGCTCAGACAAGCCTCACCCCACCAAAGGCTCGTTCGATCGAGAACCTCGTCTAGTTCAAGACGTGTCAAGTTGAGTATCATGTCTGTTAGAGATCGCCCAAAATGCCAATCCGTTTTGGAGGCTAGGGCATCGTCAGGTGACGTGACTCGTCACAGGATCGCAGTCGAATCGATCCGTTCGTATCCTTTAAAACCTTACTTTCAAAACCCTGAAAAGAGTATTTGCTGTGTTTTGAACGGCAAACTCTAATACATTCGTACTTTTCAAACCATTCAGCCTTGAATTTAAATTTGAGATTGTCGTTAACTGTAACTTGTAAATCTCCTCAGTCACCGATCCAATGAGTTGTCCTCCCGTACAGGTGTCGAAAGGCAACATTCTAATTGTCGACGATACTCCCGCCAATCTCGAACTGCTCAATACGATTCTGACGCGAGCGGGATATGAAGTTTGCGTTGCTGTAGACGGACAAACGGGGCTAGAAGGGGCGCGATACGGGCAGCCCGACCTCATTTTACTCGATATTATGATGCCGGGAATTAACGGTTACGATGTGTGTCGCCAACTCAAACAAGACGAAACAACGTCCGAAATTCCCGTTATTTTTATTAGCGCCCTCGATGAAGCGCTCGATAAAGTCAAAGCCTTTACAGTGGGCGGCATCGATTACATTGCCAAGCCTTTTCAATTTAAAGAAGTCTTAGCTCGAGTTCAAAACCAGCTTACGATTCGAGAGTTGCAACAACAACTTCGAGCGAAAAATGCCCGACTGCAACGAGAAATCCACGATCGAATCGTCGCCGAAGCCGAAGTCCGCCAACTGAACGAACAACTCGAACAGCGCGTGCGCCAGCGTACAGCCGAACTCGAATCGGCCAATCGCAAACTAGAGCGAGAAATTCTAGAACGCAGACGCGCTCAAGAACAATTGATGTACATGGCGCTCCACGACTCTCTAACCGGTTTACCCAATCGCGTCCTCTTGATGGAGCAACTCGAAAAAGCGTTGAAATGGTCGAAAAATAACAGCGACTATCACTTTGCCGTTTTGTTCATCGACTGCGATCGCTTTAAAGTCGTCAACGATTCCCTCGGACATTTAGCGGGCGATCGCCTCCTGACATTTATTTCTCACCGCTTAGATCTGTGTTTGCGATCGGTCGATACGCTATTTCGCCTCGGTGGAGACGAATTTACGATCCTCCTCGAACACATCGACGGGATTGAGGATGCCATTCAAACCGCCGAACGCATCCAACACCAACTTATCGCGCCGTTTCACGTGGACGGCCACGAAGTCTTTATCGGTGCGAGCATCGGTATTGTCTTCGGAACGTCAGAGTACGACCAATCCGAACACCTCCTGCGAGATGCCGATGCTGCGATGTACTGCGCGAAAGACCTCGGGAAAGGGCGTTATCGCGTGTTCGATGCCGGAATGCACGTGCGAGCTGTGAACTTCTTGCAGTTGGAAACCGACCTGCGCCGCGCCCTCGATCGATCGGAATTTCGAGTGTACTACCAACCGATTATCGACCTGCAGCGCAATAGCATTGCTGGGTTTGAGGCTCTCTTGCGTTGGCATCACCCCGAACGCGGCATCGTACCTCCCGCTGAATTTATTCCGGCGGCTGAAGAAACTGGCCTGATCGTACCGATCGGGGCGTGGGTTTTACGAGAGGCTTGTATGCAGCTGCGTCAGTGGCATCAAGAATTTCCCCAGCACTCAGCCCTGACGATAGCAGTTAACATTTCGGTCAGGCAGTTTTCCCAGGCCAATTTACTCGAACAGATCGACAGCATTCTCCGAGACACCCAGCTCGACAGCCGCTTTCTGAAACTCGAAATCACCGAAAGTACCATTGTGGAGAATTACCAAGCCGCGAAAGCCATCCTCGAAGCCTTCAAATCGCGTCAAATTCAATTGAGCATTGACGACTTCGGAACAGGGTACTCCTCCCTCAGCCACCTCCATCAATTACCCGTCGATCTGCTGAAAATCGATCGAGCATTTGTAGACCCCATCGATGAGAACAGCAGCGAGCGAGAAATCGTCCGCGCCATCGTCACCCTCGCCCACAGTTTGAATATGTCTGTCATTGCCGAAGGGGTAGAAACCGCCGTTCACGTCGAACAGCTTAAAAAACTCGACTGTGAGTTCGGACAGGGTTACTATTTTTCCAAACCCCTCGATCTCGATCGTGCCACCGAACTCATTGCTGTCGATCGATCGTGGGCGTGACGAGAGCAGATGAGGAAATGGAGCAGTGGGGAGATGGGGAGAATCACTTAAAAATTGTGTCCGCTCTTCACACTTCGCGCTTCGATTCGTTACTGTAAACGATGCTATCGATCGATTTTTTATGACTAAAAACGTTACCATTCTTGGAACAGGAGCTTGGGGAAGCGCGCTCGGTCATCTCGCTCAGTACGGTGACAACCGCGTCACCCTCTGGTCCCGTCGGGGCGAACTCAGTCTCAACGCAGCTATTGCAGAAACCGACGTTCTCGTTTCGGCCATCTCGATGAAAGGCGTTGCCGAAACGGCCGAAAAAGTTAAGGCGATCGGCTTACCCACACAAACCATTATCGTCACCGCAACCAAGGGTTTAGACGCTAAAACAACTCGTACCCCCTCTCAAATTTGGGAAGAAGCCTTTCCCGAGCGTCCCGTCGTGGTCTTGTCCGGGCCGAACTTGTCCAAGGAAATCGAAGCGGGGCTTCCCGCCGCTACCATTGCCGCGAGTCGAGATCTCGGGGCTGCTGAAACCGTTCAACAAGTCTTCTCCTCCGATATCTTCCGCGTTTACACCAACATCGACCCGATCGGCACAGAACTCGGCGGAACCTTAAAAAACGTCATGGCCATCGCTGCTGGGGTCTGTGACGGTCTGCATCTAGGGATTAATGCCAAATCAGCCCTTCTCAGTCGCGCGCTGATCGAAATCGTGCGGGTGGGAACAGCCCTCGGGGCGGAAGTCGAAACCTTCTGGGGACTGTCGGGTTTGGGAGACCTCCTCGCCACCTGTAACAGTAACCTCAGCCGCAATTACCGGGTCGGCTACGGTTTAGCCCAAGGCAAATCCTTAGACGACGTACTCGAAGAAATTCACAGTACGGCTGAAGGGGTAAACACCACCCACGTTCTCATCGACTTAGCCCGACAGCGACAAATTGAAGTGCCGATCGCCTATCAAGTTTATCGACTGCTCGACGGTCAAATTACAGCTGAAGCCGCCGTGGCTGCCCTCATGGAACGGGAACTCAAGCCGGAAGTCGTCACGCCGGAGGTCGAGGCGGAGGGATGAGTGGATAGAGAAATCTCGTCATCGAGTTATCTTCGATCGAGCAACCAATAGGTCATCATCTGACCTCGTCCTTTCACATCGAGCATTCCACGCGGTTCGAAGACGTATCGATCCTTTAATCGCAAATACGTCGCTTCGGTCACTTGAATTTTGCCAACTTGCCCCTGAGACTCCATGCGGCTGGCGATATTCACCGTATCTCCCCATAGGTCGTAGGTGAACTTGCGAATGCCGATGACACCCGCAACCACCGGGCCGGTATTAATGCCAATTCGCAACTGAAAGGACAGACCGTTTTCCTGTTTGAACTGTCCGATCGCCCACTGCATCTCTAACGCCATCTCTGCAATCGCTATAGCGTGGTCGTCCATGGGCATTGGTAAACCCGCTGCCACCATATAAGCATCGCCGATGGTTTTAATTTTTTCTAACCGATACGCCAGTGCAAACTGATCGAACGTTGAGAAAATTTCGTTGAGCAAATCGACGAGTTTCGACGGCGACATCTGCGCCGAGAGACTGGTAAAGTTCACTAAATCCGCAAACAGGATCGTCGCTTCCTCGAACCGCTCGGCAATACAAGTTTGGTCTTGTTTGAGACGTTCGGCGATCGTGCGGGGTAACACGTTCAGTAACAGGCGCTCCGATTTTTCCTGCTCGATGCGAAGGGCGGCCTCCGCTTCTTTGCGCATGGTGATGTCCTGTACCGTGCCTTCGTAATAAATCAAGCGACCTCGCTTGTCCCGCACCGTGCGCGCGTTTTCCGAAGTCCAGATAATACTGCCGTCTTTGCGGTAAACTTGCGACTCGAAATCTGCAACCGACCCATTTTTGCCCAACGCGCTGACGAACTCGGTTCGACGGTTGGGACGGACGTACACTTGTGTCGCGATGTCAGTTACGTGTGCCTGCAAGTCTTCCAGGGACTCATAACCGTACATCTGTACCAGAGCTGGGTTCGCACTATCGAACTGGCCGTCAGGTGTGGTTTGATAAATCCCTTCAGCGGCGTTTTCAAAAATACTGCGATATTTTTCTTCCGCTTCTCTGAGGGCATCGAGTACCCGCTTGCGTTCGGTGATGTTTCGCGCCACCCAGATGACGCAGTTATCGGGTAGGGGGGATACCGTAGCGGCAAACCAAACTTCTGTCGGCTCGCCCGTTTCAATCTCTGCAACGATGAGGCTATATTCGAGGTTGACCGTTTGTCCGGCGTTGAGAGCGCGTTGAATGTGTCGGATGAAGATACTCGCTTGGGTGGGAGGCAACACTTCGTAAACGCTTTTGCCGATTCGATCGCCCGTAGGACTGTAAAGGACTTCGGAATTGGTCGAAACGATTTTGACGTAGCGTCCTTGAGCGTCGAACACGGTAATGACATCGGTCATTGCTTCAAAGAGCGCCCGCAGTTCTGCTTCAGATTTCCGCAGGGCTGCTTCGACGCGCTGGCGTTCGGCCACTTCTTGCATGAGTCGATCGTTCGATTGTTTGAGGGCAGCTGTTCGTTCTTCAACGCGGCTTTCGAGTTCTTCGTTGGCCCGTTGCAGGGCTTCTTCCGCTCGCTTGCGTTCGGTGATGTCTTCGACCGTGCCTTCGTAGTAGAGTAGATTGTCGTCTTCGTCATAGACAGTACGGGCGTTTTCCGAAATCCAGACGATCGAGCCGTCTTGGCGGTAAATTTGCTGCTCGAACCCGACGACGCGACCGACTGAACGCAACTTCGATCGAAATTGTTGGCGCAAGTCGAGATCGACGTAAAGCACTCGATCGTTATAGCTGAGTTGACCGATCAGGGTTTCAGGGGAATCGTAACCGTAAATTCTCGCCAGTGCGGGATTTGCACTGAGATAGCGTCCGTCTGGTGCAATTTGGTAAATGCCTTCGACAGCGTTCTCGAAGATGTTACGGTATTTGGCTTCGGCATTTTTTAACGCTTGAATTGCCCGATGGCGTTCGGTAATATCGATACCGACGGTAAAGGCCGCCCGTCCCTCATCGTATTTTTGGGCAGCGATTAAGTAACTGTGAGACTGTCCGTAAACTTTTGCCGTCACTTCCCTTAGCGCTTCGGAGTCGGAACTGTCGAAAAATTCTTCGAGAAAATTAGCAAATACCTCGCTGGTCTGTAAAAAGCCAATATCTTGACCGACAAAAGCTTCAGCCGGTAAGTTGTAGGTTTGTGCGAGGTGACCGTTGACCCCGAGATAGCGCAAGTCGGAACTAATCCACGACACCATGCCGGGAACCGCTTCGAGAATGGCTTGTAGCTGGTCTTTAGCCGCTCGCAATTCGTTTTCAGCGCGGCGGCGTTCGGTAATATCGATGCCGATGGTAAAGGCCGCCCGTCCTTCATCATATTTTTGGGCGACGATCAGGAAATCGCGAGGTTCGCCTTGGACGTAGGTTCGGACTTCGCGGCTCGTATCGGTTTTAGAACTCTCGAAAAACGATCGAATGAAATCGTAAAATTCCAAGCTCACTTCCATGAAACCGATCTCTCGTCCGACGAAGTCTTCAGCCGGAATGCCGAAATGTTGAGCTAGGCATTGGTTGACCCCGAGATAGCACAAATCGGAACGAATCCAGGAGACGACACCGGGAACTGCGGCGAGAACGGCTTCGAGTTGTTCTTTGGCCGATCTCAAGGCATTTTCAGCTTGGCTGCGCTCGACGATTTCAGCCACGAGTTGGTCGTTGGCTTCGAGAAGTGCCGCTGTGCGTTCTTCGAGTTGGGATTCAAGGCTGGCTTGGGATTCAAGGCTGGCTTGGGAATTTGACAGTGACCCGTTCGTAGCGATAACGGCCGTTTGAACTTCGAGCTGGCGAACTCGCTGGCGGAGGGCAACTAATTCCTCAATCAGCTGCGCTTTGGTTTTCTCTTCGTCTCTCATAGGGATGCGTCGCTCGACGGGTGAAGATGTCATAGCTGTATCGGGTTTGAGATAGGTTTCGGCGCGATTGCGGTTCGCCGATCGGTACACCCTGAAAGATCGCGCACCTTAGGTGCGGATCGAGATCGAACTCCGTTGACCAGACAAGATCGATCGATCTCGATTGCCTCTACGTCCGTGCTCCCTGAAAAACGATCGTGTCTCGAGGGTACTATCTTAACTGTATCGCTTTGCCATGAGTCTTGAAACTCGTCAAAAGCATTCTGCGAACGATGGGGGAATGGGGTACGCTTGGCATTAAATAACGGCGTTCTTTGCATTCTCAATTCGGTTAGTATCGAAACTCTATCGTTTTTATGCAAAATGAAATTTTGTCGTTCCGGTCGATTTTTGGCCTTTTTAGCCCGGATTGTCGGTTTCAAATCCATTTTCTTGCCAAAAATCCTTCGCATACCCTGTGGGGTTACACCCTGGAGGATTACCCCCCATCCGGCCTTCCGTAGAGTTTCTTAACAATTGCTACCGCAGCACCCCACAAGTTTTGTATTCTAACAAGCAGTCTTTTTAGATTTTCTAAAACGGAGTCACAACTTTCATGGCTTACTTGTGGTATAAAGCATTTCACTTGATCGGCGTAGTGGTTTGGTTTGCAGGCTTGTTCTATTTGGTCCGCCTGTTTATTTATCATGCCGAAGCGGATGCCGAACCCGAACCCGCCCGCTCGATTTTAAAAAATCAATATCAAATCATGGAAAAACGCCTGTACAACATCATTACTACGCCGGGGATGTTGGTTACAGCAGCAATGGCCGTCGGCATTATTACAACTGAGCCGGATATTTTAAAATCGGGATGGCTTCACGTCAAGCTGTTGTTTGTCGCCATTTTAATCGGCTACCATTTTTATTGCGGACGCTTGATGAAACAATTGGAAAAAGGCGAGTGTAAGTTGACGAGCAAACAGCTTCGAGCGCTCAACGAAGGCCCGACGGTATTATTACTCGTTATCGTTATGTTGGCGGTCTTTAAGAATAATTTCCCCACCAATATTGCGCCTTGGTTGATTTTCGGCTCGATCGTGGTTATGGCTGCCACCATCCAACTTTACGCTCGCAAGCGTCGTTTGGATAAAGAACGTCAGTTAACTGAAGCCTCACAATCTTAGGGGATAAATTCATTGGGGGATGAGGTCATGGGGAGACTCCCGATTTCTTTAAGAAACCGGGAGTCTAAATTGAAACTAATCTGGAAATATTTTGGCTTTTTTTATCAATTTCTAAACGCTAAAATTTGCTTGGCTGTTGTCTGAGGACGTTCTAAGTGGGGAACGTGTCCGCAGCAGGGAATCCAAGCCAGCTTACTGTCGGGAATTAGCTGTAAAAATTCCGTTGCGTCTTTCGTTCCTAAAATTCGATCGTCCTCTCCCCAAAGAACTAAAGTTGGAAGTTGTAGCTCAGTGAGTTTCGATTTTAAAGATGGATAACCGCCACTTTTGGTAAAGGCAATTAACGAACGTCGCCATCCTTCAGATTCTAAGTGTAGCGCCGCACAACAACGAGCATCTTCAGAGTTAAACTGTTTGTCGAAATAGGCGGTATAGCTGATAGTGTTACGAACGCTGGGGCGACGGAGGAATTCAGCAGCGAGATAGTCGAAGGGGGGAACGAGATATTTGCCAGCGACTGGCCCGTTGGTCAGTCCTACGCTGTCGAGTAAGACGAGTCTTTCGACCGCTTCAGGATGAGCGATCGAGAAATCGATGGCGGCGGCCCCTCCCATAGACGCACCGACGAGGATAATCGGTCGATCGATCGCCGCTTGCCAAAACCCGTAAAGATGCGCTTCGATATCAGACGGGGTGAACGATACGTCGATGGCGCGTTCGGTAAACCCGAAACCCAGTAAGTCTACTGCCCAAGTTTCGCTCGATCGTGCGAGCAGGGGTTGCAACCGGCGAAATTCTAAAATAGAACTGTCGAACCCATGCAATAGCACGATCGGCGTTCCACTGGTTCCGAGTCGAGTGTAAGTGGTCGCAATGGGATCTTGGCGTAAGCTTGTCCGAACCTCGAGACGTTGAATGCGAATCGCTTGCTCGATCGAAGTCCGTTCGCTGAGAGCGGAGACGTTTGGCGGTAAAAATTCGGGAAACACGGTTAATGGGATGACTGAAGATTGGGGGTTTCAAGCCCCGCCCTAGAAGGGCGGCATTAAAGATGCCAATATGATACTAGCCAAGCAGGTGTCAAATTGTGTTTGTTCTCGAATACAAGGTCAAACCCAAACCTCATCAAGTCGGAGTCATCGACAAAGCGATTCGGACGGCTCAGTTCGTTCAAAATAAGGTCTTACGTTACTGGATGGACAATCGAGGCGTGGGAAAAGCTGAGTTATTTCGGTACAATACGCGACTGAAAAAAGAGTTTAAGTTCGTCGAGGAACTGAACTCCCATGCTTGCCAAACCGCCGTCGAGCCTACCCTGAGAGCGATTACCCGTTTTTACGAAAACCGTAAAAACCAGGTGAAATGGAAAAAGGGTTATCCTCGATTCAAGAAAAATACCCGCTCAGTTGAGTACAAAATCTCAGGCTGGAAACTGTCAGAAGACCGCAAGCATATCGTCTTTATGGACAAAAAAGGTATCGAACACCTGCGTTTAATCAGTTCTAGGGATTTAAATTTCTACCAACCCGAACAGATTAAGCGCGTCCGAATCCTCAAAAGAGCCGATGGCTATTACGTCCAGTTTTGTATTAAACTCGACCCGAAGCTGATAGTATCCAACTCGCTAACCCCTTCTCAAAAGGCAGTGAGAATTGATGTGGGATTGAAGTATTTCCTGGCAGACAGTCAAGGAAATGTCGAACCAATTCCTCAATTTTATCGAAAAGCTGAAAAGCGACTCAAACGATTCAACCGTCAAAAGTCTAAGAAGTTCCGCAAAGGACAAAAACCGTCCCAAAACTATCGAAAAGTGAGACAGCGATATGCTCGTCAACATTTAAGTTCTTAAATTGGGATTGAGTAGGGTGGGGCGCACCCGAATTCACGCATCGGGAGAGATTCTCTCTTGGTTGGTTGGAGAATCCTGCCAGCTAACGGAGACTCGTAGAACGATGAATCCCCCTTGCCTTCAGGCGGGGGAGAACGTCAAAAACAACTGCACAGAGGCTCGAGAAAACATGATAGCGGAGGACGCTTCTCCCATGCGGGTGGTGGGTTTGATGAGTGGGACTTCCATCGATGGTATCGATGCGGCGTTGGTGGAACTGACGGGAACGGAGGAAGATTTGCAGGTGATGCCGATTGCCGCCAACACCTATCCCTATCCTGACGAGTTGAAAACACAAATTTTGGAAGTTTGCAGCGGCGCGGCGATTTCGATGGCTCAGTTGGCGCAGTTGGACGACTCGATCGCCGCAGTTTTTGCAGAAGCTGCCACGGACGTTCAACGAGATCGATCTCCCGCTCATCTGATCGGTTCTCACGGACAAACGGTCTTTCATCGCCCCCCAGATCGGGAAAGATTGGGGTACAGTTTGCAACTGGGGCGAGGGGACGCAATCGCTCGGCGGACGGGAATTCCCACTGTTAGCAATTTTCGCGTGGCAGATATGGCAGTGGGGGGCCAAGGAGCGCCCTTAGTCCCCAAAATCGATGCGTGTCTGTTCGGACATCTCGATCGAGATCGCTGCGTGCAAAATATTGGAGGAATCGCTAACGTCACCTATCTTCCGGCGGGTTGTTCTCGCAATTTCGAGGTGGTGCGCGGGTGGGATACTGGCCCCGGAAACGTCCTGCTCGATTTAGCTGTGTCGCAATTAACGGGGGGACGTCAAACTTTCGATCGAAACGGGGCTTGGGCTGCGACGGGAACGCCTCATCTCAAATTGGTCGATCGATGGCTCGAGGACGAGTTTTTCCATCAACCGCCGCCGAAATCGACGGGACGAGAGCGGTTTGGTCGAACGTTTTTACAACAATGTCGCACTGAAGCTGAGGCGTTGAGTGTAGCAGATTGGCTGGCGACACTAACCGAACTAACCGTTCGTTCGATCGTCGAGAGTTACCGTCGGTTCTTACCCTGTTTACCCGACGACGTGTTCCTGTGTGGGGGCGGAAGCCGAAACAGCTATCTCCAACAGCGATTGCAGGCGCATTTGGGGGATGTTTCCGTACAAACCACTGACGATGTCGGTGTCAATGCGGATTTTAAAGAAGCGATCGCCTTTGCCGTGTTAGCCTATTGGCGCACCTTAGACATTTCGGGAAATCTTACCTCCGTTACAGGTGCAACGAGATCGACTGTTCTCGGAGAGCTGTATCGGTAGTCGAACCCCCTCAAAATCCAATAAGATGCTCTTAGGACGGGGTTCCAATCGATCGAATCGAGGCATTGCCCACAACGCCCCGACGATGCGATTGCAAGGGAGAGTTGAATCCCGGATCGCGACGGTAACTTCACTGAGATAGCTGTGGCTCATACGTTTCTACTCGAACAAGGTCGGTGGCGCTTAGAAGGGAACTGGCTAGAACGCCATAGTATGCCAATCGTCGTCACAGGCCGAACGATTGTCGCATGGGGTCAGGATAACTGGTACAGTATGGTGACGAAGTTCACCTTTCCCAACCAAGAACGAGACGATATTACGTTTCAATATCGCGGTCGCCTTGACGGCGGCGAACGTCAGTATACGTTCGTCCTCCAACACAGCGAACTCGGCCGCGTGGAAGGAGAAGGTTGGATTACCCCCGAATCGATCGTTCAACGCTACTGGACGCTCAACGATAAACAGCGGCGAAGTGGATTTGAGACACTCCATCGCGTCGACGATCGAAAATATTACTTATCGAGTGCGATGATGGCAGGATTGCACCTAACAAGTGCGATGGATGCAACTTTGGAACTGCAATACAGCTAATCGAACGTTTGCTCGATCCGAAGAAACGGCATTTCGATCGAAGCAATCTTTGGGGCGGCCCTTCTCACAAACAATAAGTTTGCAATCGATCGTCTTTACTTTGAACCGGCTTCTAGCGACAAGGAACGCTGTAAAATTATTCTAGTTTGTGAGAATTTAACTCAATAGCCTTATCTTCACTGTTCTTTACCCAAACATCGCGCTGTATGATCGTTTTTACACCAGAAACAACCCACCTGGATCTCGAAGCCGTTAACGCTAACCTCGATCGAGCTTCGGCAACTGAAGTTGTTGAATGGTCCGTCCAGACCTTTGGAGACGGATTAGTCATGAGTAGTAGCTTTGGCATTCAGGCGGCTGTTATGCTTCATCTGGTTACGCGCGTCAAGCCGGATATTCCCGTAATTTGGATCGATACAGGCTATCTCCCAGCTGAAACTTACCGCTTTGCTGAAAATCTAACTCAGCGCTTAAATCTCAACCTGAAAGTGTATCAATCGCCGATGACCCCCGCGCGGATGGAAGCGCTTTACGGCAAACTTTGGGAAAAAGAAGATGTCGAATCCTTAAACCGCTACGACTACATCCGCAAAGTCGAACCCATGCAACGGGCGCTACAGGAGTTAAACGCAACGGCTTGGTTGGCCGGTTTACGAGCCGATCAAACGCAGCACCGTCAATCGTTACGCCGCGTCGATCGACAAGGAGAACGCTATAAAGCCTATCCGATTTTGCAGTGGAACGCGAAAGACATTTACGAGTACTTGATGAAGTACGATTTGCCCTATCATCCTTATTTCGATCTCGGCTACACGACGGTTGGTGACTGGCATTCGAGTCGTCCTCTAACCGCTGACGACGAACACGAGCGAGATACGCGCTTCCGGGGACTCAAGCAGGAATGTGGCTTACATTTACCGCAAACCGACGGCGAAGCGCAAAGTCTCAACTCGAGTTCGTTGTAAGGTTCGATTTGGGTTCTCCTGACCATTCATTGACAATGAATTGACCGTTAAGAATTGACCGTTAATATTTCCGTTCTTGCGGTTCGAACATCGTCAGCGTCACCGGCATCGCGGCGATATCGATTCCGGCTGGCGAATAATACGCCAAGGTATGGTTGAGGAAGTTCTCGTCGTCGCGAGTCGGATAGTCTTCGCGGAAGTGCGCCCCCCGACTTTCACGGCGGTTTAAAGCAGAGGTGAGAATCGTTTTCGCGACGACGACGAGGTGACTTAACTCTAAGGCTTCGACGAGTTCGGTATTCCACAACGTCCCGCTATCGTCGAGATAGACTTGCTGTACCTGCTCCTCGATTTCGCGAAGTCGGACGAGTCCCTGTTGCATCAATTCTTCAGCGCGAAATACGCCACAGTGTTCGGTCATGCAATCTTGCAACGCTTGACGGACTTCCTGAATTCGGTATTTCCCCGATCGATCGAGCAATTCTCGAACTTGCTGTTTCGCTTCTTCTAAATACTTCCCTTCGTCTACATCAGAGAACTTGCGTTTTTGCACATCTTGTGCTACTGAAGCACCTGTGATTTTTCCATACACGACACATTCGAGGAGTGAATTACTCCCCAAGCGGTTCGCCCCGTGAACCGAGACGCAAGCACACTCTCCAGCGGCATAAAATCCTTCTACCAAGCCGTCTGCACTACTGCGAACCTGTCCGCGCGGATTGGTGGGAATTCCTCCCATGGAATAATGGGCTGTCGGACGCACGGGCATCGGCTCGTTCACCGCATCCACCCCCACTAATCGATGGGCTTCTTCCCAACAAAACGGAACCCGACTCATAATTTTGTCCCGTCCCATGTGGCGTAAGTCAAGGTGTACGAAGGGGCCGCCCGCGCTTCCGTCAGAGCCAACGCCACGTCCCTGACGAATTTCCGTCGCGATCGCCCGCGAGGTGATGTCCCGTGGCGCGAGTTCCATCTTACTCGGGGCATAGTTTTCCATGAATCGATCGCCGTTGGCGTTCCGCAGATACGCCCCTTCTCCGCGGACTGCCTCGGAAATCAGTACGCCAACCGGATAGAGTCCCGTCGGGTGAAACTGCACGAACTCCATATCTTCTAATGGAATCCCAGCCAACGCCGCCATCGCTAAGCCATCCCCCGTGGAGGCGAAGTCGTTCGAGGTGGTGTTGAAAACGCGGCCGTAACCCCCCGTGGCGAACATGACGGCTCTCGATCGAACGACCTCGATGTGTCCGTCTTCGATGTGGTACATGACGAGACCTTTAGCTTCCCCGTCTTCGAGGATGGGGCGCATGACGTACCACTCATCGTAAATCGTCACGCTGTAGCGGCGGAGGTTGTTGACCAGTTCGTGTAGGATGGCGTGTCCGGTTTTATCAGCGGCGTAACAGGTGCGGCGATAGGAATGTCCGCCGAAGGCACGTTGCGCGATGCGTCCGTCTTCGAGGCGCGAGAACAGCACCCCCATATGTTCGAGATCGATGACGACGTTGGGGGCTTCCTGCGTCAGCAAGGCCACCGCATCTTGGTCGGCGAGATAGTCTGAGCCTTTCACGGTATCGAAAGCGTGGGCCTGCCAGTTGTCGTCAGAATCGACGTTTTTCAGCGTTGCTGCAATTCCCCCCTGGGCGGCGACGGAGTGCGATCGAATCGGATGCGTTTTTGCCACCACGGCAATGTCGAGCTTCGGGTCAGTTCGGGCAATTTCCACAGCAGCGCGACTTCCGGCGAGTCCGCCACCGACGATAATGACATCGTGTTGGAGCATGGTTCTTGTAAAGGGCGATCGGGAGATGGGGAGATGATGAGATGAGGAGGAATTTGACGGTTTCCTCTCAGTTGGGGCTATTGTAGCGCCACTTTTACAGTGAGCAGTGAGCAGTGAGCAGTGAGCAGTGAGCAGGGAACAGTGAAGACAGTTTTCAGTGGGTTCTCCGAACCGCCTCACCTCTGATTCCCCCAACACCTCATCCCTCCATCTCCTCATCTCCTCCTTCACCCAGCGGCTCGAGCGGGGTTTTGACTCGCTGGACGATTCGGTCGAGCTTTGGCTTTTTCTTGGGCAGGATCGACGGCGTTGACTTCAATATGATTGAGCAGTGTCGTGACGAAGGCGAATAGCAAGAACGGTAACGACAGAACGACGATGAGTCCTACCGTCAGGAGGGCGTATACCTGCCGTTCGGTACTCCACAACGCCAGTGCCGATGCCAAACTCAGAAAAATAACAATCAGCCAAACAATAATTTGTCCGTAAATGTCTCCAAAGGTGAGCGTGCAATTAATCCGATAGTTATCTAGCTTTTCCATAAGACAGTATGACCGCGTGTCGTAGTTGTTTCTAAGTTAAATAGATTTTCTCGATTTGCGAGGTTTCTTTAATATTTTTAAAATGCTCGATCGAGCGTTTTAGACCAATAACTCGCAAAAACAACGGCGAATCGACATTTCGACTCGCCGCTGCTTCAAATAACGTTACAAATGAGTGAAGGTAACGTTACAGATCGAAACAAGTTTTAACTTCTTGAGACACGCTCCTTACTGGAGAGAGCAGAAGATCCTCGATCGATCGTCAACTAAGCTTTATAGTTGACAATTCGTGCGAAGCTATCCGGTTCCAGGCTGGCTCCCCCAACGAGAGCGCCGTCAATTTCCGACTGTGCCATAATTTCATCGATGTTCCCCGGTTTCACGGAACCACCGTATTGAATCGGAACGTTGGGATTGGTGAGTTTAGAGCGAATCAAGCCGATGACGCGATTGGCTTCTGTCGCCTCGCAGGTGTCGCCCGTTCCGATCGCCCAGATGGGTTCGTAAGCAATAATGAGATTGTTCTGATCGACACCGACCAAATCTTTTTCCAGTTGAGAGAAGATGTGCGCTTCCGTTTCACCAGCATCTCGTTGCGCCTTGGTTTCACCGACACACAAAATTGGGGTCAGTCCGTGAGCTTGTGCGGCTTTCAGTCGTCGGTTCACCGTTTCGTCGGTTTCGCCGAAGTACTCGCGGCGTTCGCTATGTCCGACAACGACGTAATCCACGCCGATTTCCGTCAACATCGGAGCCGACACTTCCCCAGTGAACGCGCCGTTTTCTTCCCAGTGGACGTTTTGAGCGCCGAGCCGCACCCGTCCCCCGTGCAAGCTTTTCGACAGCGTCCCCAGCGCAGTGTAGGGAACGCACAAGATCGCGTCTCGATCGTCGGGGGTGTTTTCGAGTTGCGGTAAGAACCCCTTTAAAAACTCCAGGGCTTCAGCCTGGGTTTTGTGCATTTTCCAGTTACCAGCCAGGACAATTTTCCGCACGGGTGACAATGATATTCTCCACGACACGACAAAGCATCCTTTAGTTTATGACGTTTTGGGCGTGTTTGCGTAAGTGTGGCATTCGATCGAGCTGTTTGCAGGGATCGATCGGTTGTCAGTGGGAGAGATACAGATGAGAACGCGATGCAGACTTCCTCGTCTGTGGGGGTAACTTTCGATAAAATCGCCGATTCCATTAAGAATCTGGATGTAAAAATCCCGAAAAATCGTCAGGTTGGACTTGTTCGCGGGCGATCGCAGCACCGATTTCGAGTAATGCTGGCATTTCACCGACTGCATCCATCGGCGCAACCGCGTCGGGATCGATATGAGACAAACCCAACTCCCGAAATCGCTTATCTGTAAACTCGGTGGTATAGCGTTTATAGGTGAGTAAATTCGATAGACGAGAAATGACCTCACCTACATTGATATCTTCTGGTATTCCATCAGATGCGAGATCTTGTAAGTCCTGAAATTGTGGAACCGATATCGCTTGGAGTTCTTCGCGAATTTGGGCTTGTTTTTCTGGCGGCGTATGAGCAATTAAGCTCATAATAAAGTTCTGTTGGGCGTTTGCATCTTCCATTAAAGTACTAACAGCGTAAACAGCCCAATCGATCGCGGTATATTTTTTGGCCTTGCCCACAGGAATTTTGCCGAGACGAAATCCCGTCCCAACCGATACTAAAAGAATATTATCTTTTCCGGTTTCCCAGCCAATACCGTACTCTTTTTTAGTGGCTTCCAAAAAAAGTTGAAAAGATGGGTTGTTGAACATACTCACGCCACCATCGACGAATTCATAGTCCTGTTCGCCAATATCAAAGCGGTGAGGAGAGAAAAACGTCGGTGCAGCAGTGCTGGCACGAATCAAATGCCACAGTAGAATATTTTGATTGACTTCATAAAATTTATTGTCAGGAGAATTTACAAAAAACCAGTTATTGGAAGTCGTCACGTTTTTGGCAACAACGAGAAGTAGCGACTTGAGTCGATCGGAACCGAGGGGGAGCGTGCCAAATATATCTTTTAAGTTGCGTTCGAGCGGTTTTGCACTGTACTTCGCCCACAAACGAGCCAGCAACCAGTTTTTCGTAAAGATTTCGCGGCCTCGATCGAGATACAAACTCAGCAGTTCGCTGACTTTCATCCCTCGCGCCAATCCTGCTGCAATAATCGATCCCGTACTCGTCCCGCCGATAAAATCGAAATAGTCTCCCAAACAATTCCAAGGGGTATCGGGGGAATTACAAAGAATTTCCTCAATTCTCAATAATACTTTTGCAGCGATAATTCCACGAATTCCACCACCATCGATCGAAAGCAAACGTTTGGGGCGATCGCTGTTGTTTGGATACAATGCCATAAGACCCTCACTGTTGCGAGTTACGGTTTACGATTTACAATTCGGCAATTGAGAGATTTACGATTTACGGTTGGGAATAGAAGCTCGCGAGTCAGATCGCTTCGATCTTAGCCTGGAGACTTCAAATTCTTAGAAATCTTTACGTGTTGTTACGGATTACTTCACTAAAAGCGGAGCGGACTCTAAAAGTATTTTTGTATATGAATGTTGGGGATTGGAGAAAATTTCCCGTGTTGCACCGATCTCAACGATTTGTCCGGCGTTCATCACGGCAATTCGATCGCATAAGAATCGCGCCACCCAGAGATCGTGTGTAATAAATAAGTAGGTGAGATCGAACTCGTCTTTGAGTTGCAACATCAGTTCTAAGACCTGCGCCTGAACGTTGGCATCGAGCATACTGACGGGTTCGTCGCACACGAGCAGTTGCGGACGGGTAATTAAGGCGCGGGCGATGGCGACACGCTGCTGCTGGCCACCCGAAAGCTCGCGAGAGTAACGTCGGGCGAAATCTCGAGGGGGGGTGAGTCCGACTCGATCGAGCATTTCTAAAACCTGCGCTTTCGCCTCGGAAGGTGTAGCGAGACGATGAACGAACAGGGGATCGGCGATGCTGTCCCCCACGGTCATCATGGGATTTAAGCATGCATTGGGATCTTGAAACACCATTTGCATCTGTCGTCGCTGCTGGCGCAAGGTTTTTGAAGAGAGTTGCGTCAGATCGCGTCCGAGAAACTCAACTGTTCCCCCTGTGGGTTTCACCAATTGCAGGATGGTGCGCGAGAGAGTGGATTTCCCGCATCCTGACTCGCCGACGAGTCCCAAAATTTCGCCTTGGTACAGTTCTAAAGTCACGCCATCTACGGCTTTGATAGTGAAATCTTGCGATCGAGAAAACAGTCGATCGAGTAAGTTGCGCTCGATGGTGTAGTGTTGCTGGAGATTGCGGACTCGGAGAATAGGCGATCGATCCCGGCGTGTCTCGGTTGCGGGTTCGGAGGCGGTAATGGGTTCTTCGTTGAGGGTTTGAACGTGTAAGGCGGCGTTGAGGAGGGATTTCGTGTAAGGATGCTGCGGTTTGTAGAGTACGTCGTGGGTATGACCCGTTTCAACGATTTTTCCTCGGTTCATCACGGCGATTCGATCGCAGTATTCCCCCACCATGGCTAAGTCGTGGGAAATCAGCAACAACGCTAAATCCCGTTCCGCACACAGCCGCGTCAGTTCGTCGAGAATTTGGGCGGAAACTGTAACATCTAGGCTTGTGGTGGGTTCGTCGGCGACGATGAGTTGGGGATCGAGGAGTAACGCCAAGGCGATGGCGACTCGTTGGCGCATTCCACCGCTGAATTCGTGAGGGTATTGCGACCAACGATTGGCGGGAATTTTGACCGCTTCGAGGGTTTCTAACGCTCGGGTTTTGGCTTGCTTGAAGCTCAGTTGGGGACGGTGCGATCGAAGGGTTTCGACGCAGTGATCGCCAATCGTCATCAGGGGATCGAGGCGCGTCATGGGATCTTGAAACACCAACGCCACGGCTTCCCCGCGAAATTTCCGCAGTCGATCGTCGTTGAAGTCGAACACGGACTCGCCGCGAAATCGAATCTGTCCTTCGATGCAGCTTCCGTCCGGTAACAAACGCATCGCACCCCGTCCGATGGTGGATTTTCCGCAGCCAGATTCGCCGACGAGTCCGAGTTTTTCGCCGGGAGATAGCGTGAAAGAAACGCCGTTCACTGCCCATTGGGGATCGCCGCCTTCACTCGGAAGTGGGTAGGCGATGCGGAGATTTTCGATGCAGAGAATCGGCTCTAAGTTCATGATGAGGAGGTAAGGGGGTGAGCAGATTATAGGGATGAATTGACACTCCTACGAATTCTATTCGTGGGATTCTTGGCTTATCCACACAACTTATCAGCATAGACTCTCGCCAGCTCGCCGAACGTCCGAACGTCCAACTGATAGAGGTTGTCGTGTCCCCAAGTGTGAATTCCCGTCTGCCCGACGGTACTCAGTCCTTTTCTCAAAATGATTAAGGTTAGCGACTCTTGTAAAAGAGTCGCTGCTCTAAAGATCGCCTTCGAGTAGAGATCGAAGAACGTCGAGACTTGGATGAGTGGGGTCAAAACTCAGCGATGTGTCGTCGCTCGATCGAATCACCGTCCGAATCGGTACGATCTCTACCACACAGTTGGTATACGCCAAAGCCTTGAATTTCGATACGATCGAGGACGGCCAAGAACGTTGAACGATATTGATGTTGCGATCGATGGCTCGATCGAGGATTTCTTCTCGTACCAATCCCGGTAAAATTCCCACATCTAACGGGGGAGTCCACCACTGACCCTCGCACCATCCCCAAAGATTTCCCGTACTGCTTTCGAGCCAACATCCCTCAGCATCCGTGAGAATGGCTTCCTGTGCGTTGCGTTTGTTCGCTTGCTGCAATGCCAGCCAAGCCGGGAGATAATTTCCAGTTTTGTTACCGGGAATCGCACGGCGAAATTGTGGTTCGTCTGCAACCCAGGCCGCAATTCCATGTTGTTGTCGTTGTGTTAATTCAGCGGGAATCGATCGACCCGTTATCAACTCCCGTCCATCGGGGAATAGTGTAACTCGCAAAACTGGATGGTGTGCAGCTAGTTGTTGCGCCTCCTCACGCAGGCGTTCCCAGTCTGGCGACGGCCAGTCAAACGCCGTCACCGCCTCCTGTAGTCGTCGCAGATGTCGCAGCCAGATCGATCGAGGATGTTCGATCGACTGCTGATAAACCCGCAATGTTGTAAACACTGTCGCGCCATACAACAATCCCGGTTCGGTGACATCGAGTTGTACTGTTGTTGAATCGCAAAGTTTTCCGTCGTACCAATACATTTTTTACAGTGAACGGTGAACGGTGAACGGTGAACAGTGAACGGTGAATGGTGAGGACAAATTGTCAGTTATTCGTGAGGCGGTGAAACGATCCACTATCCACTATCCACTGCTCACTGCTCACTGCTCACTGCTCACTGTAAAAACGGCCGCCTGGAAAGTCACTCCAGACGGCCGAATATTAGGTAAATCCAAAAGGAATGCGGAGAAACTTACGCAGCAGGTTCGATGCGACCGTAGAAGAGACCGCGAATTTTAACCTCTACGGGTTCTTTCGCACCTAAATCTGTATCAGAAGGTTGAAGTGCTTCAAAAATCCCAGCGACTTCACCTGTTTCACTGTTCACTTTCGACACTTGAAACTCAATTTCACCGTCTAAAACGGGGGTGCGTTTGACGTTTTCAAAGACAATTTCTTCCTTGTCAGCAGCAGCGGGAAGTGCCACGGCATTATCATAACCCGTTGCTTGACCGCGCGCTTTCGGGTCGAGGAAGGTCGCACCACGATAAGACGGGACTCTATAACTGCCTTTTAAATCAGTGGATGTGCTAATTCCAGTTTGCCCAGAGGCGGTCTGTGCGACTAAGCTCTTAATCGTAAAGAGCATGGGGACTTGTTCGCCACCCGGAAGCTGAACGGTAATGGCTTGGAAGTCCATTCCATACTGTTCTTGGAACGTCAAAATACCATCAGCGCCGAGCTTCAGATCTCCCGTCACCTGGTCGAGAGACGAGGTATAACGAGTTAACGGTTTAGCACCGATAAATTTAGCTTCCTGACGTTTGCTGGTGGGTTCTTCTTTCACGAAATAGCTGGTGGGTTCCAAGCACAACTCCGTGAGAAGGTAAGGCTGTCCGCTTTCGAGGGCAAAAGATCCGCGTGCAGTTTCCGGAAGCTGGGGGCAACTGTTGGCTAGTCCGGTGTTTCTTATCTGGTCGTAGGTGTAGGACTGGTCGCTCAGCAAGCTGACAGGTTCTTCACTGCAAGCAGTCAGGAACCCAACGCACATTGCGACGAGTACGGCAATTAACGCACGATATCTCATGGCTATTCTTATTCTCTATATAAATCCCGACCGGGTTCGTCAATCTGGCACAATTCGAGGTGGGAACGCCCCACCGTCATGAGAATACCGCAGACCCGCTCCATTTGGAAAACCTCGATCTGAGTTGGCGGGGATCGGCAGACGGTGGCTGCGAGATTCTCATAATTTTAGCAAAACCTTACCATTGATTGGCTCGATCGAGAGATTTGAAAGCTCGTACCGCTTCAAATTCCTAATGTATGTAATGAATTATTACGAATTAATATTTTAGGAGCAAAATCTGCTAAGCAAACTCGAGCTTTATTGCCCTGCACTCGATTGACTGTTCCAGATATTCTGAAACATCTCTTGCAGGGTTTGTCCGAATTGGAGAATTTCCGCCCAGAGAACCTCGGGTTCGATGCCAAACGCGATCTGTAACAATAAGACGATTGCGGCGATCGAAATGGCCGTCGTTAATGTCGTCTTAACCACCCGAATTAACCAGGTAAAGACCAACCAAGTCAACAACAAGGCTGCAAGAAGGGTGATTAACTCGATCGGCATAAATTCTCCCCCGTCGGCAACTCCAACCTTACAACCCTAGCGCAGTTCCTTCACCTCTGGGATCGGCTGCCCCTTCAAGAGTTCCCTCTGGCGTAACGACGATTGCGTTCGCATTGCCCCATCCTTCCCAAACGACAATTTCGTGACCGCGATCGCGCAAGTTTTCCGTCGTGGCGACATCGAAGCCCCAGCGTTCCAAAACCAATCGATCGGGAAGCCATTGATGGTGCAGTCGCGGTGCGGCGACTGCCGCGCCCGCGTCCATCTCGTAAATTAGGACGTTGAGCAACACTTGTAAAACAGTTGTAATAATCGTACTACCACCGGGAGCGCCCAGGGCTATTCGCAACTGTCCGTTTTCCGTCACGATGGTCGGGGTCATGCTCGAAAGAGGCGTTTTGCGAGGGACGATCTCGTTGGCTTTTCCACCCACTAAACCGTATAAATTGGGAACGCCGGGCGCGATCGAAAAATCGTCCATTTCGTTATTTAAAAGGATGCCCGTTCCCGCCGCGACGACACCCGCCCCAAAGCCGCCGTTGACGGTAAACGTCAGACTGACGGCATTTCGATCGACATCCACCACCGTCAGATGACTGGTATCTCGCGACTCCTGCAGGTATTGCAAGGTGTCTGCATCCATCGCGCTGACTTCACTCGACGGTGTCGCGCGTTCTCGATCGATCCCGTTGCGACGCAGTTCGGCATATTCGCGACTCGTCAGTTCGGCGACGGGAACACTGGTGAAATCGGGATCGCCCAAATATTCCGCTCGATCGGCATACGCCACGCGCATGGCTTCCACCAGCAAGTGCAGTGCGTCGGGATGGTGCCACCCCCAAGTTTCGATTTCCGTATCGCCCAGAATGTTAAGGATTTGCAGCAAGTGAACGCCACCGGATGACGGCGGTCCCATCGAACAAACCTGCACTTGACGGAAGGGGCCGCAGAGGGTCGTGCGCCAAATGGGACGGTAGATGGCCAAATCCTGTAACGTGACGAGTCCCCCGTTGGCTTCCATGTCGGCGACGATCGATCTTGCGATATCCCCGGTATAAAAGCTTTGAGGATCTGCTGCGATCTGTTCGAGCGTTGTGGCGAGATCCGGTTGCTGAAGCAACTCGCCCACTTCGTACAACACGCCATCTCGTGTGAAGGCTTCTCGCGCGGCGGGATTCGACATTAAAACATCGCGCCGCCGTTCGACGAAGCGGACAAACCGCCGACTGACGGGAAAGCCATTTCTCGCGAGATCGATCGAGGGTTGTACGACATCTTCCCAGGGTAAGTTTCCGTAAATTTGGTGAACGACGTACAGTCCCGCTACCGTTCCGGGTACAGCCACCGCGCGATGTCCGTCGATGCTCGATCGAGGAATCACTTCTCCCGCCTCGTCGAGATACATCCCTTCCGTCGCCGCTAGGGGGGCCCGTTCCCGAAAGTCCAAGCTATGCACCTGCTGCGTTGCTGCATCGTACACCAGGAGAAATCCCCCGCCACCAATTCCAGCCGAAAAGGGTTCGACGGTGGAAATGGCGAAGGTTGTCGCAACCGCCGCATCGATAGCATTACCTCCCGCTTCGAGTATCGTAATTCCCGCTTCGCTCGCGAGGGGATGGGCGGACACGACCATTGCATCGTTACTGCGTTGAGGTTTGGGAAAGGCAGCGCAAGCGGCTTTGGGAATGCAGAGAAAGACGAACAGAAGTAGAGAGTGTTTGAGATAGCGTTTCCACATGGCGATCGAGGGTCGTAGAAGGTTTCAACTGGGATCATCTCACTTTTTCTCAAATGTCGGTGCAAATCAAGAAGACCCCGTTGCGACTTTAAATCTCGGTGTCTAAGCTATTCGACTTTCAAAATACATATTGGTATCTCGAAAAATTCATTATTTGGACTCAGGAAAACAAAATAAAACTACCTTTTGCCTCTCGAAGATTGTTTTTTTACACTTCTATTTACACTTCTATATTAAGAGATATATTTTGAAAAAATTATATTTCCTAGATGTTTAAAAACGAGAATGCTCTGTTGTTCTTTTTGAGTTTCCCAAAAGATATATCGTCGGATATTGTAGGCTGAATTTTTCAAGCCAATATTGGCTTCAGCTCTAATTTTTTTAGTTGAACGTAGAAGTTTTCCGCCCAGGCTCATGACCCAAGCACCAAAGACATAATCGACCTTAGCTCGGATTTTAGATTTTTCACGATTGCTTGATTTTTGCGCTTCATTTAAAGGCTTATTTTTGTAGATTTGCTCGTAAATTTCACTGTCCAATCTAATTTTTTCTAAAACTCACTTAATGACTTCACTTCGATAATCACTACCACCCCAAATTCGATCGCCTGAATTCTCACCGTCAAGAATTTTACCCAATACTTTTAAGTCATAAACTGATGCATCTTTCACCTGATACTTGCGAACAAAACTATATTTCACATCGATGCTGATGTGATTTTTATACTCATAGTAATATACCCATAGTAATTTTGTCCGTTTTCTGAATCCAGCGCGCGTCAAAGTCTTTCTGGACAAGGCGATGAGGATTTTTTTTCATCTTTCTGAGATTTCCCCTTCGCGAATTTTCTTATTCTCTTCTTAGCTATTTCTTTGTTGAGGGACTGACACCAGAATTGCATCTACAATTTGTCCTTCCTCGGCTTTATATCCTCGAGCGCGTAGATGGTCGTCAAATCGATTAAATAACCCTTCAATTAATCCTTCAATTAATCCCTGTTTGGTGAGTTGTTCTCGAAAAAGCCAAATTGTTGTTGCATCTGGAATTATATCTTTAAGTCCGAGATGTAGAAATTTCGTAAATGACAATCGATCGTTGACTTGATACTCTAATTCCTCATCGCTCAGATTGAAAAGTTTTTGCAACAAAATTAACCTAAGCATCAAGATCGCATCAAAGAGTTTGCGCTCAGCCTTACCGAGGCGATGCTTGGTCTGAATTTGTCCGATTCTCGAACAAAATTTTGCCCAAAGTATAAATCATCAATGTGGTCGAGAAAAGATTTTTTTTACTCAGTTTGTCATGATGTTTTTTTCAACATCAAAAAAATTTTCTCCATAATATTAGCTCCAATTTATGCTACTTAATAATCTCATAAATTGAGCCAAATAGTCAATTAATCGAGATGCCCTTAATTGATATTCAGCACCTCGCGTAACAAGGCCTGATCGTCAGCGTTAATCTTGAACCGCCCTTTTTCAATATCTCGAACCCAACTTTGGCTTTTGCCAAGGCGACTGGCCAAAGCGCGTTGAGTAAGATTTTGCCGTCGGCGAGCAGTATTGATGTCACTTCCAGAGAGTTGCTCTGACCGTTTAACCCCCTTTGATTGAGAGGTCTGATATCGACGCTTGGGTGTACGGCGGCGGATAGTTTGTTGCCATTCCTCTGGAAGCTCAAACCCCAGGAGGCGAGCATTGAGCAAGCGCTGCCATTTATCACGGGGGGCGGTATCTGTCAGACTCAGAACCCGGTTTGCGTCTTCACTCCAAAATTCGAGGGCATCACCTGGGTCATCGGGAATATCAGCAACCTTTGTCCAGAGAGGCTGGATATCAGAGGGGTAGGTTTCAGGGTCGAAGAGTGGCTTGAGACCGTAGTAGTAAATTGTTTCTAGATCGCTTTCAAACGTTTTGATTGTTCGCTTATGGGCACCGCGAATGGTAGTCGCTTCCATAACCCGCTCTTCACCATAGGCGATATGCAATAGAGTACAGACTTTCATACGCTGATCGCCGCCTAGCCGCATCTTAAACAATAGCCACAGCAGCAGACGAATAGCCCCCTCATGCTGCTGCCAGTTGCTCATAATCTCCGCAAGCAGAGATCGAGGTAGAACACCATATTGGTAAAAGGCAGTTTGGCGACGGTATTCTTGCTTGTTGAGGAAGTACTTGACCCAAATACCAGCCCGTATTGTAAAGTCTAAGCCGATCAAATGGCGACAACCCTGAGCGTCTTCTTCAAAGTGATATTGAGTTTCTAGCAAATGCCAGACTGGCTGTTCCTCGAGGGTAAATGCTTTGACTTTGCCTTGGCGGGGCCAGTCGAGGGCAACTAGGATGCGGCAGGATTGGTACACCAAGTCTTTAATCAGGGTGAGCTTGTCCAGTTTAGTGAGGTCTTTGCGCTTATCAAGTCCTAAATATTGCTCGATGTGCTGACTGTTCAGAATAAAGATTTCCTCCCAAGGACACTCAGCAGCAACAGCATAGGCACCAAGAATAAGGTGGATGCAAGCGGCACGAATATCAAAGTTTGCAAGTGCCGCTGTTGCTATACTTGCATTCATTGGGACTAGAACTTCAGCTTCGGGATCTGCTGCTAACCGAAACCGCATTTCCCCTTTACCACGGTGTACAGGTCGATTGTAGCGAAAATAGCCATCAGGATCGGTTTGCCAGGGTAAAGTTTGTCGCTGTGCCAAAATGTTGCAGGCCTCCCACATCACCATCGAAGAAGCGAAGGGAGTGGTTTTGCGATTGAGAAAAATATCGAGAATCGTTGCTGGGAATGGTGTAGTTTTATAACGTCCTTTTTTGGGTGGTAGAGGTTTTAACGAACCTACACTACAAGCTTCGATACACCGGGGAATTTCCACATCTTTACAGCCATCACAGAGGGTTGGATCGATCCAATATCCATCACATGTATTGTTGGCCTTAATCGCTCCATTGGGACACTCAGTCTGGCAGCCACCACAGGAATTACAGTCATTTTTGATTGTATAAACCATAGAGCTACAACCACCTCCAATAGAGAAAATTACAAGTGAAAATATTTATTTTATGATGTCAAAAAATGATACATCAAAAAAATGCTTGTGATTTACGATCGACAGAATCAAGAATTTATATTTTTAATTTCCAAAAATGACTATATTAACCGTTGATTATAGGGAACCTCGAAAAATTGATTTTGGCTCAAAATCCAATGGCTGAAACCCTTAAAATCTCGTTTTTAATTCTCGATAGTAGAGCTTATTTCTCAATAAGCTTGAATTAATCGAGGTGCCCTATATTAACCGTTATGGACAAGAACACAATAATCAAGTTGGAAATTCATTAGAATATCTATTTTTGATTTGATTAGGGCTAAGCATAACAATATAAAACACGACATTCTATATATTTTTATACAACTTAATTATAAATTAATATTTATAGCAAAATGTTCAGAACAAACTTTCTAACTCGAAACTTCGGAGATTTCTTATAGCATTTGTTAGACCTCCTGCATGAATCAAAATTATCTCTCTTGGCTTTCCCTTGTTAAAAGGACAACTCTCCCCCAGCCCTTGTCAAGGTAAGGGCTGGAGGGAAGAGTATTTAGCATTAAGTTATACAGAAGATTTGTCATGAATCTCTGCTAATAGAGTGTAAAAAGTGTATTGGCACAAGCAGAAACCTGATTGTACTCATAGTGGTTTAAACATAATGATGACGTTACTGACAACCGACGCTGAGACATTGGCGATGGATTTTTTGATGGAAGATTTGGACATTCCGACAGCGGATCGAGATTTCTTCTGCATTATCTCTACCCGAGATACCGGTGAAGACTGGTATGTTGTGGAAATTGGTGTTGAGGGTCTTCCGGATAAATGGGCTTTACAGATCTTCGATACAGGCCAGTGCGATCCTTGTTATACCTTTATCTCTCCCATGCCCGCAGGTGAAGATGTAGATCTGGCTGAGTTCCCAACTCGTATCGCTGAGGTTATTGTAAAGGAACGGGCTGGCGGGATGATTTAATCTGTTTTACTCCAACTCTAAGATTGGGTTGTATCTTCCTAGTAGTTGACATCCTCACCCCCCTAGAGTAGCGATATAAAAGTCGCATAGGCTGTGTTCGCGGGTCACTGAATTCGGTGGAAGTCCAGTTCGTGAAATTCCCGCGAACGCACCCACCCCATCACAATATCAAGCCTCTTGACTTCTGTACTGGCGCTCTGGAAGGACGGGGCTTTAGACCAAAAATTTTCGATAATTTTCGCGTGGACGAGCAAGATCGATCGACAATCCTGACGATCGGAGTTAGTTGCATTGCGACCAATCTGAGGTTAGAGACAGATCTTCTAGTTGTGTTCGGCATCATCTCTATTGTTGGGGCTAAGAAGCTGCGGCCAGCCTTCAAGTGAAAATTCTAGAATTCTCAGACCCCCAGAAATTTGACAGCTTACGAACAACTCAAGTCAGACCCTGAAAGCTAGATATAGCGGAGAGTCTAGGATTACGGCTACAGAAATCGATCTCCTTTATTCCCCGGCACTGATTACATAATTTTTCTAAGCCAGCCAACTGAGCGTCATAGCTCAAATGCTTTCAGGAAAGGCATTTCTGAGCTATGACGCTCAGAAGTACCGACAGAACAATTACATACTTTTCAATAAAAAACCGTATTGTATGTAACAAATTGTGTCTTTGGCACCCATTATGCAATTCATGGCTTATTGTATAAGAAGATACAGTTAACGGGAGGAAGTTATGAGTCGAAGAGTTACCATCGCGATGCCAGATGCGCTGTTTGAACGACTTCAACCTGTTAAGCAACATCTCAATATTTCAGCAGTTTGCCAGGAGGCGTTAGAAATGGCTATTTTTCATCAAGAATTGAAAATCCAAGCGACAGAACAAGAGAATTTAGTTGAGCGTCTACAGGCTGAAAAGAGTATTCTGCTCCGCAAGGTTCAACAAGAGGGATTTGAATTAGGAATTCGTTCCAGCTCAAAACTCTCCTACAAAGACTTTCGGCACTTCGAGCGAGTCGCCCCGGTTGCCGCCCAGGTAGATGAAGATGTACTCGAATATCTCTGGACATTTCTAGATCTCAAAGAGTATCCTG
>LWRO01000049.1 GCA_001657325.1 Geitlerinema sp. BBD 1991-9
AGCGCGACCTGAACTGGTCATTTGAACTGGAACACCGAGTTCCCTAGGGATTTCCACCCCTAGCCCTCATGGAGAAGACTCGTAAGAGTCCGGCTACGACCAAGTAGGTAACGAAACAGTCGGAATGCAAGCCCCAAAAGTAACCGAAGCTGCTAGGGATTAAGCGGTCAGGAGCAAGAGGGAAAGAATTGGAAGGATGAACACAGTCTAAGCTACTGAATAAACTACGCTATGCAATGAGCAGTCAAATTATCCCTGATAGACTGTCACCAAAAGGTAAGAGGGTAGGTTTGAATATTTTTCACTTATTCAAACGTGGAAACACAACTCCCTCCGTAGAATAGGTAGCCATCCTAACCAACTCAGAAACTTCAAATGATACAACAGGGTAAACCCTACAGGGTCTTAGGAAAAGGTCGATAAGCCTAAGTAGGTCTGAGGCAACGAAGACGGAATTCCTTGGAGGGTAAAAGATGAGAGAAAAAGCGAATGCTGGCTTGTAATAAGTCAGATAGGGGTTCAAACTTTGCCCCTGACCGAAAGGAATAGCAGACTTCTCTTGGGTCTTATACGAAAGAGACAATGACAAAGAAACCAAACGGAGATAAAAGTTAGAGGTCAAGCATAAGCCTGATAAATGGAGTCGATGGACAATTTACGGACTGGTCACAGGTTAACTGGAAGAAAGCCCGTAAAGTTGTTAGGAATCTGAGACAAAGAATCTTTCGTGCCAGAAAACTTGGTCAGTGGAAGCAGTTAAGAAGACTGCAAAAGCTGTTAATAAGAAGCCTATCAAACCTACTGCTCAGTGTTAGACAAATCACTCAGGTTAACACCGGAAAGCAAACAGCAGGAATAGATAAGGAGGTAATTAACACTCCTGCACAGCGAGTGAAACTTGTCAAAGAATGGGAAATGCCAAAAGCAGTCCCTACAAAACGGGTTTACATTCCTAAACCCAGCGGCAAGAAACGTCCTTTAGGAATCCCAACCATAAAGGATAGAGTCGCACAAGCAATGGTCAAAAACACACTAGAACCTGAATGGGAATCTGAGTTTGAAGCCAATTCCTATGGCTTCCGTCCCGGAAGAAGCTGTCATGATGCCATCCAGCAATGCCATAACAAATTAAACAGAGGAGTGGCCGGCGGGCATCAATGGGTTCTAGACGCTGACATTAAAGGATTCTTTGATAACATTGCCCATGAAACCATCATCAACCTAATAGGTTCAGTACCGAGTGGTGAACTCATTAAGGGATGGTTGAAAGCTGGATTTATCGATGAAGGTCAATACAACCCAACCGAGACAGGTACGCCTCAAGGTGGTGTCATAAGTCCGTTATTAGCCAATATCGGATTGCACGGGTTAGAAACCTACATCAAACAAATTAACTCAAAGCTAGGCATCATTCGATACGCTGACGATTTCATTGTCACTTCAAAAGACAAAGAATCGCTTGAGGATGTACTTATCCAGATAAGGCAATGGCTATCGCAAAGAGGACTTGAAATCAGCGACGAGAAGACACGAATAGTTCACATAGATGAAGGATTCAACTTCTTAGGGTTCAACTTACGCCAATACAATGGCAAGTTGCTAATTAAACCCCGAAAAGAAAAGGTACTGGCATTCTGTAAAAAGATAGGCAAAACCCTATCCAGCATGAAAGCCAACACCCAAGAAGAAGTCATCAAGAAGCTGAACCCGCTTCTCAGAGGTTTTGCTAACTACTACAGAGGACAAGTTAGCAAAGAAACCTTTAGCTACATCAATCACCGAGTGTGGCAATACCTCTGGCGTTGGGCTACAAGAAGGCATCCCAACAAAGGAAAAAGATGGGTAAAAGATCGCTATTTCCAATGGCATAGAGGGAACAAATGGACATTCATGTGTCAGGGAACTGGGCGGAAAGGAAAGGCTAAAACCTACATCCTTTACGACATTAGTAAAACCCCAATTGTTCGGCACATCAAAGTCAAAGGTCAGGCTAGTCCAGATGACCCTGCCCTTCGGGAATATTGGCATAATTGAAGCGTCAAGAACGGGAAGAACCACTGGGCAAAAGGCTCAAAATACGAACAAGTAGCCAAATTCCAAAATTGGAAATGTCCCGTTTGCGGAGATAGCCTGTTCAACGGAGAGGAAATAGAAACCCATCATATAGTACCTGTGAAAAACGATGGCTCAGATGACCCTGAGAATCTAATCCACTTGCACAAAACGTGCCATAAGCAGGTACATTCAAATCCAAGTCTAAGGCTTGAAGTAAGGCTTGAGCCGTGTGATGGGTAACTGTCACGCACGGTTCTTAGGGGAGGGAAGGATGGTGACATCCAACCCTTACCCGATAACTGGAAGTGCGGAAGATCAAGGGGAAAAAGCGGAAACGCCAGAAAGCTGGGCTAAACCGCTCGATTCTCGAAACGGGGTTTGGAGCGATAGGGGATCTTCTCTCCTACAAGTCCGCTGAGGCGGGGGGATTCTATGTCGAGTCCCCCACCCGGCAAATCAAACCCACTCAGCGATGCGCGAAGTGTTGGGATCTGACACCCAAAACCCTGTCCGCCAGGGTGCATCATTGCAAACATTGCGGACACATCGCAGATCGCGATGTCAACGCCGCCCAAGTCAACCTGATTTGGGCAAGGGGGCGGGAACCGTCCTCTCTAGACGTAGACGCGCCTAGCTCTGTTGACTGCGGAAGCATGAGGCAACTAGGGCGGTTGAAGCGTCAGAAACGCCTATCTCAGCGAAGCGGATAGGCGTAGTTCATTTTTTCATCAGCATCGTCTGTTGGGGAATGCCGATTTGAATACCCTGCTCGTCAAACGCCAACTTCAGACGGCGGCGATATTCTCGTTCCACATTCCACTGCTGTAACGGCTTTGTTTTCATCCACATCAAAATCTCGATACCGCTTTCGTCAATTCGATCGACCCCAATTAACATCGTCGGTTCGAGAATCTGTTCCGCCCACTCAATATCGGCTTGTAAATCGGCGGCCACCTGTTTCATCACTCGAACGGCGGTCATCACGTCGGTATCGTGCGTCACGCGAATGCGAAAATCAACCCGCGACCATTCTTTCGTTAAATTGTGGACGACATTGATTTGACTGTTGGGAATCGTCGTCAGACGGCCGCCTTCGCCCCGAATCCGAGTAATGCGAAGGTTCATGTATTCCACCAATCCCGTGCCGTAGCCGACATCGATAACGTCGCCCACAGCAAATTGATCTTCCCACAGGATCAAAATGCCGTTGATGAAGTCTTTGATCAGGTTTTGAAATACGATCGTCAGGGCGACCCCGAAAATTCCCGCCCCCGTCAACAGAGAATCGATCGGAGCGTTTTGCAAGGCGAGAAACCAAATGAAACCGACAAGCCCAGCAACGAAGCTCGTCATGCCTTTGAGTGCAGCAGCGAGGGTCGGCGCTCGCAATACAAACCGTTTAGAAGCTCTCGGGTTGACCGATTCTCGCTCGACCCAAGACTTCAAAAAACCGTCGATCGTGATATCGCTGACTTTATTAGCCGTGGCAACAACCAGCCAGATCGTGAGAATTTGAATTGGAAAATCCGAAAGCCAAAGCGCTTGGGGGCGCAACTTGGGAAACTGATATAAAATCCCGATAAGGCCACCCATCCACAGCGAAATTTGCAACCACAACAAGAAACGTCGCAACAGAACGACAATGTTAATGCGGCGTTCGAGTTGGATTTTTGGCATCAGGGCGCTTAGAAACTGAAACGACCACGTGGCTGTTCCGAAATTCGGCTCGGTCGTGGCATCGAGGGAGGTCAAATCATTTTCCTGCCGTCGATCGTTCAGGGTTGTGTAGCGTTGTTTTAAGAAACGTTGGAATAGAAGAACGACGGGACTGAGAACTAAGACCCCTGCACCGATGGCGAATGCGATTTTGAGTCGCTTTTGACGAGCTTGAGGTTGTCGTTCCTTCCAAGCTTCGATTAACGCCTCTTCGAGTTGTATCGTCCACCGTTTGGCCAGTCGATCGACCGTCGTTTTCGTGAATTCTGCATCGACTTCCGTCACCGTCATAACGGGGCGCGGCGATAGATTTTGTTGGTCTTCAACGAGAAGAATGGGTTGGTTGTTCAGGATTTCGCTGTAAACGCGCAGGGTATCGGGATCGATGTCCTGTTCGAGAATACTGTTGAGAATGCTCTCGATTTCCGCAACACGTGCATCGACAGGAGGGATGCTTGCCTTTTCCTGAGCGTTCGTCGGTTTCCTTGAGGCGATCTCGAAAACGGTCAATCCGTTGAGTCGAACGGGAGCTGATTCGATTCGGCTTGGTGTTTGAGTCGGAAGGGGTAAAGGTGCTTGCGCCCAGACAGATGACCCAAGGGGTGACGGACTGACGATCGATCGAGGGTCAAACGACACGATCGACCAGAAAACGATCGAACTGAGGAACACCAAGCGCACGACGCGATGAGATAGACCGATTAAAAGCGTTCGTAAGTTTGGCATCATTGAAGTTTCTCGGTTCCCGTTTTGAGAGGTGATTTGAGAAGATGTTTGAGATCGACTCGTCCTCCGGAATCTTCGTTCCCTCGATCGAGATCCTACATCAGTCTCGATTTTCGTCCGGACTCTCGCGTGGGAACAATGCCAGATAGAGGGGGTCGAGTTTTTTATCGGCCCAAACGTTCTATTTTATTTTGAAAATTCAAATCGACGCTTTGCAATTTTCCCCTTGTGCCTGCTGCGTTCCCGTTTCTTCGACCGATTCGGAGAGTGTTACCCCACCCCTACGTTCGCTATCACTCGTCCTCGTGTTGGTGTTGTTTTTTTCTGCGGTCGAGTGGTTAACCAGTCATTACAGCCATAGTCTCGCGTTGTTGGCCGATTCCGGTCACATGATGGCGGATGGGGGAGCTTTAGGATTGGCGCTGTGGGCGACATGGAGCGTGCGACGACAAACCGTTGCCAACCGCAAGCGAGAAAGTTGGGCGGCCTTGGCGAACGGGATCGGTTTGTTGGCAATGGCCGGATTGGTCGCGTGGGAAGCGGTGCGCCATTTGCAAGGGTCGCCCACGGAAATCCTCAGCCTGCCGATGCTGGGGGTTGCCCTGTTGGGGTTGGTCGTCAATGGCATTAGTGCAGCGTTATTGCACCGCGACAGTCGCCGGAATCTGAATTTGCGCGGGGCGTTTCTGCATGTCGTGGCGGATTTGTTGGGATCGATCGGCTCGATCGTGGCGGCGATCTCGATTTATTTGTTCGATTGGCAGTGGGTGGATACGGCGATTGGGTTTGGGATTGCCGGAATTGTCGCGATGAGTGCGGTTCCTGTGGTCTGGCAAAGTTGGCAAGTTTTGCAACGTTCGGAAACCGAGATCGATCGATCTCGGCTCGAGACCGTGGGATGGATGGAACTCGGACAAGCCAATCTCGCCACACAAATACAACGAAAAAGCTCCAAACGTTCGGCATTTTAACGTTTTTGAGTTCTCGAAAATTATGTAGAACAGTGAGTTTTAGAAAGTTTGCCGGTGTGTTCGATCGATTCGATCTCATCAATTGCAGTATAGTGACGGTACTTGTAACTGAAATTACACCAAGGGCCAAAGTACGATGAAACCCACATCGGATTCGATTGCCCGTTTGACTGTTTCCCCAATCGTCGGTCTGTTTCCCCTCTTCGTCAACGCTCCCACCTTGGCGACTATATCGTCCCAACCCATCGAAGCAACATCCTCTAAACGATCGACCTCGACGTTTGTGAAAGCTTCCGTCTCCAATCGCAAGGCGCGTCAATCCCAACACGAGATCGAATCGCTTCCACTGTCCCCATCCTTAACTTCACAACCGCTCGGCGAATCGATCGATCTAGCGTTCCGCGAAAGCTCGACGTTTGCCCCATCCGAAACTATTCGCTTCGAGTTTCTTCCTGGGGACGAACTCGATCGTCAGTTTGACCGCTCGATCGCAGAGGTAGAAGTACCTTGTGGCTTTCTCAACGCCGAACGCTCTGAAACTCAGGGCGAAGAACAACTCGAAGACGAGATCGGTGAAGACGAAACGACTGAGGAAGGGAGCGAGTTCGTCCCCTGCGTGTGCGAACTCGCTAACCCGAGTTGCTGCTTTCAAAGCACCGGCTTTATTATTACCGAGCTACAACCCGAACCCGCACGAATCGATCCCTCGAGAGGACCGATAGTTTTCCAAAGACCCCGTATTTTGACAACTGATGAGTTTGTCGGACTCGAGCCAGGGTTTGCGTTTTTGCCGGTGGGTGGCGATATCGATCGCGCTCGCGGCCTCAATCTCAAAGTCCAATTCAACTGGCGTACTCCGAGACGGGATACGGTCGCCTTCACCATCGCGGGAGGCGAACGGTTGGCAGCCATCAACCTCAGTTATACCCAACCGGCTGTTTTGGGTGAGATCGATCGTATCGGTTATCGAGTGTCCTTTTTCATAAAACACTCCCCCGAAAATGCCTATCTCAGTGACGAAGACAACGGAACAGACGCACGAGAAGTTTTTCTCCCCATCGGCGACGAACAAGTGCCTTGGGTCAATCGGATTGGCGGTGCGGCGCAATTCTTCGTCCCTCTTTCTGAAAACACGGTGTTGTTACCCGGCCTCAGTTACGAGCGAGTTCGGATTCAAAATCGGGCGTTTACCGACAATCTTTTCGATCGAGACGAAGAGGGTAATTGGCTTTCCTTCAGTGACGACGGAGAAGATGACCTCCTACTGCTGAGTTTGATGCTTCGGGGGACGAACGCCACGCTGAATGAAGATGGATTTCCTATCAGCGGAGACATCTATCGAATCGGGACGGAACAATCGATCCCGATCGGCTTGTCTAACATGGATTTCAACCGCCTGAGCGGCTTTTACATGCGATACTTTCCGATCGATGGATTGGGGTCGGGAGACGATACCGATGTATTGGTGTTAGACATTCAAGCGGGGACGATTATCGGTGAAGTTCCCGGCTACGAAGCCTTCGAACTCGGCGGTCGAGCGTCCGTGCGAGGGTTTGTAACGGGTGATGTCGGAACGGCTCAGAGTTTCTTCCAGGTGCGAACGGAGTATCGCTTTCCTATCTTGCGCTGGGAAGACGGATGGCTGTTCGATAAGCTTCGAGGTTTTGTGTTTCTCCAATACGCCACTGATTTGGGAACAGGCGGACAAGTCCGGGGAGAGCCAGCGGAAGTTCGGGATAAGCCGGGAGACGCACTCGGATTTGGCTTTGGGTTGAATTTGATTGGTGTACCCGTGGCAGGTGTCCTGAATGTCGATTTTGGTTTTACGAATGAAGGAACCTTCAATTTCACCGCCACGGTCGGGCCGAGATTTTGAACTGAGCGATCTTAATGTTCGGATAATCTTTCTGCGATCGTTTCAGATTCGATCGAATTGGGGAATTTGACCGCGATCGAGCCTTGAATCTTGCTTGACAGAGAAAATGTTATAACGTTATTGAATTTCCATAAATTCCAAGTTTGAAGCGTTTGAAACACTGACTTTGGAGAATGGTTATGTTGGTAAAATCCGTTCGTTTGGCAGGACTGTGGCATGGGAAAGGAGCAATTGCAGCAACAGGGTTGTTGCTCCTGAGCAGTTGCGGAGGGGGAACGCCCACCACTGAAGACGCACAAGCAACACTGTGCGGAAACTTGAAATTGTTTGGCGAATCTCTGCAAACGTTGGCGAGTATCGATCGATCGTCCTCTGTCACGGAACTCAACGACGCACTCAACAGCGTAAACACGAGCCTGAGTGCCGTCAAACAGTCCGCCGCTGAAGTCAAGGAAGCGAAAATCAACGAACTCGATCGAGCCTATCAAAATCTCGACGAAGCGGTGAAAGAGATTCCGAACGACGCGACTCTCGCCGATGCGTTTTCCTCGATCGAAGACGAATTGAAAGCCGTTGAAGACGCAGAATCGCAAATGGGAATCGACCTCAACTGTAGCGACGCCGCGCAGTAAAATCCGAGCGCGTCCGAACGATCGAGCGTGATACAGTCAAGGCGACTACTCATCGGAGGCTCGATCGATGGACGCGCCACCCCATCGCTCTACAGCGACGACGCTTATCGTGGCCTATAAGTCGTTGCTTGTCGTTCTGCTCGTTGCAATTGCTATCGTTTCAGCCTTCAGTTGGCGCAATTACGATGCTTTAGCTGCCGTTGCTCGAGATTACGTGGTTGAAGGGGAACTGACACTGACACGTTGGATTCTCGATGTCATCCTCAATGCTGACGTTCGCAACCTACGCCTTATCGCTCGTGCGTCAAGTATCTACGCGATCTGTCTGGGCGTTGCCACAGTCGGATTTTGGTATGGCAAGCGGTGGGCGCATCTCACGTTCGCCTTACTCGTCGGTGCGTTGATTCCCGTCGAAATTTTTGAATTGCTGCACGGCGTGACTCCTGCTCGTTCTATCACCGTGACGTTGAACCTGGTGGTGTTTGTTTACTTGTTTCGCGGTTGGTGGCTCGAACGCAATCCAGAAACTGTTTCGACACCCAAGTGACCGTTAAGGTTACAATGCAGTTGCCAGAGAGAGGATCGATCGAGCTTTTCACAAGAGTTTGACAAACGGATTGAGATTACAGTGGAACCGGTTCGATCGTTCGGGATTGCCAAGCTTCAATTACTGCTGTTTTTTGAGTTCTAACTCTGCCAGTTTATGAATCGTTTTCACCAGATCTTGACTCACGATGTGACTAAACTTTTCACGGACATCAGGTCTTTTATTTAAAAACTGTTGTAGCTGAACGACAGACCAACGGATGTATCGTGAAGGCGTATCGAGAGTCATTTCACAAAACTGGGCTGGTTCGCCAGCTAAAACAGACTCGAGACCGATGAGCTTTCCTTCATTGAGGTCTAGCAACTTTTCACCATTGGCGGTAACAGCAGCTTTGCCATCTATTAAAATCGAAATATAAGAAATTGGTTCCCCCATAGCGATCGGTTTTTCTCCTGCTACTCCATCTCGAAATTCTCCAATGGTCATGAGTTTGATAAACTCACCGGGACTCAGTGTCTTGAATGCTAGATCGTAGAGTTTTTGTTCGTCGGGATTAAAAACAATAGATCGCTTTTCAAGCAGTAGGACAATCAAATTGAAGATGTTGACCCCCATAAATAGGAGGTTCCAAGCAATGGGTGTCCAGAGGGGGGTCGGTTGCAGGAAACAATAGGGAATAAACGTTAACTGAGCGCAGATCGCTAAAATCCGTAGTACCAGCATACTCCGCACCGTAAAGGAGATCAGCGTGAGAATGCTGGAAAGATTGACCAGATAATCGGGTTTAAAGTCGATTAAAGAAAGTTGGGCTACTGCGATCCAAACAGCAATACCCAGAAGGATGAAACCACCAAAAATCCAGAATTTTCGCTTCATTATTTATTCAAGGGGAGGATTACCCGTGAATTGTCAATATGAGTTGGAGTGATTTGAATTGTGGAATCGAGCGTGAGGGTGAAACTCCCCTTTGAGACTCCAATTTCAGTTTACTTCAAGCGCGATCGACCGTTCGTAAGCGATCGAACGTACCGGCTGACGTGCTTCTTAAACTCATGTTTTTTAGCAGTAGAGTTAAATATATAGCAATCGATATAACGTTCTTTGCTTTGATTCAGAAACCCAGGAAAGAACGTTCCTGTTTTTAGAACAAAATGCCACAAAAAATCCTAGAACCATCCGACCCCAAAACTGCGAACGATCGAGGTTTGAGATCTCTCAGATTTGGGAATTATGAGTTGGGTCGATCGAGAAGCTGAAATCGATCGAGAATGTCAAAAATAACAGACTGATGAAGGTTGTAGGGGACAGGTTCGATCGTTGAGTGGGTTGCCCATGAGATCGAGTACGGTCAAGTTCGTTAAGGTCGCTAACGGCCTCACGTCTGTGATTTGATTATCGTCTAAGTCGAGGTATGTCAAATTCGTCAGACTCGAGAGCGGTATGACGTTCGCGATTTGGTTGTCGCTGAGGTCAATAGCTGTCAGACTTGTCAGAGTTGAGAGTGGGGTCACGTCCGCGAGCTGGTTGCCACTGAGTCCGAGTCCCGTCAGGTTCGTCAGACCCGATAACGAGGCCACGTCCGTAATTTGATTGAAATCGAGTTCGAGCCATGTCAGGCTGGTCAGACTCGATAACGGCTTCAGGTTCGCAACTTGATTGTTACGGAGGTTGAGCAATGTTAGATTCGTCAAACTCGAGAGTGGCGTTGCATCCGCGATCTGGTTGTCGCTGAGGTGTAGCTCTGTCAAGTTTCTGAAACTCGAGAGTGGGGTGACGTCCTCAATTTCATGGCTACTGAGGTAGAGCGATGTCAAGTTGGTTAGCGTATACTCAGCTCGATCGCACGCCTGCGTTCCAGCTTTCTGTAACAGCACTTCGACCGTATGTCTAGCCTCGGGTGTCAAACTCGCTCGGTTCGTACACCAATCGGCAAAGGTTTCCAGTTCTAGAGGGGCCGTTTGTGCTGTAACACTTTCAACACCAGCCATGACAGCACAAACGGATAGTAACCCCATACTGACAAATTGTTTCACGGTTCATCTCCTCATCGGCGATCGATGCCACGATTCCCTGTCATCGGCGAACGAGTAACGTCAGGACGGGTTGAAACCGCCCCGATCGGTTGGAAGTCTACAATGACATTCACTCGAACAGACTCGCTCAAACGAACTTGCGATATTAGCTTAGCCAATCAAGCGAAAATTCCGAGGAACGCTTTATAAAACATTCCCATTTCAATCAATTACACCAGTGAGGCAATCGATTCTCGCGTCATTTCAGCAGCTCGATCGATCTCCTCCAAACTCACGATTAAGGGCGGAACGAAGCGCACGACGTTCGGTCCAGCGGGAACCAACAACAAACCCCGTTCCATCGCTGCTTTGACGACATCGATCGAGGTAAACGCAACGTCTTCGTTCAGCACCAATCCGTTAATCAAACCCCAACCGCGAACCTCGGCGATCGAATGGGGATAGTCTGACGCGATCGAAGCCAATTTCGATCGTAACTGTTCGCCGCAAACTCGGGCGTTCTCGATTAAATTCTCCCGTTCCAAGGTTTGACACACCGACAGCGCCACCGCACAAGCCAAGGGATTTCCGCCAAAGGTACTCGCGTGATCGCCCGGTTCGAACACATCGCAGGCCGATTTACACAGTAAAGCACCGATGGGAATTCCCCCCCCGAGGCCTTTGGCGCTGGTGAAAATATCGGGTTCGATGCCGAGATTTTCGTAACCCCAGAGTTTCCCGGTGCGTCCGACCCCCACTTGCACTTCATCGAGAACCAGTAGAATTCCTTTCTCGTCACAGATTTCGCGAACCCGTTGGAAATACGCCCGATCTCCGGGACGAACGCCCCCTTCCCCTTGCAAGGCTTCCAACAAAATTGCTGCAACTTGGGGCTTTTCTGCATCTAATTCCGAGATCGTCGCTTCTAAAGCTGCAATATCGTTATAGGGAACGTAAGCGAACCCCGGCACCAAGGGACTGAAGTTTTTCTGATATTTCGGTTGTCCCGTCGCGGTAATGGTCGCCAAGGTGCGTCCGTGGAAACTAGCTTTAGCGGTGAGGACGATGGGATTGTCGATTCCGCGAACCGTGTGGGCGTACTTGCGAACGAGTTTGATGGCTCCTTCGTTGGCTTCCGCCCCAGAATTGCAGAAAAACGCGCGATCTCCACAGGAGCGATCGACCAACCACTGGGCTAACTCCCCTTGGGGCGGAATGTAGTAGAGGTTCGAGACGTGGTGTAGAGCTTGGATTTGCTGCGTGACGGCTTCAACCAACGCAGGGTGTGCGTGTCCCAGAGTACAGGTGGCGATTCCGGCGACGAAATCGAGATATTCCTTCCCGTCAGCATCCCACACGTGACAGCCTTCCCCCCGGGTTAAGGCGATGGGAAATCGCCCGTAGGTTTTCATGACGTATCGATCGAACTGTTCGGGGGTAAATGAAGAGATCGTCGGTTTCTCGAGCGTGGTTTCTGTCACGGTTCTTCTCCTATGGCTTCGGGTACGGCTGTCGCTGCATCAGCGTAAACTCGATTTTAGATCGCGAATCGAGAATTGGAGATCGAGAATCCGCACGTTGTCTCATCATTCGATCGCGAATCTGTATTAATCCTTAAGGATTTTTGAGACTTGTTCGAGTTCCCGAAAATGGCTTGACTATAATTGAAGTGGAACAGTTAAACGCTACGGGTTCGAGCAGATATCCCAAACCGGGAACTGCGAAAAGTTTTATGTCACGCACAATTCGTTCTTCGATCCCACGACTTGCCCTCGTTCTTAGCCTGGCAGTTCTGGGGTCTTGTCAAGATTCAAGCGGAGACAGCGGTAACGGAGGCGGGACGACACCCCCGAGAGATGGTTTAGAAGTCAAGCTACTATTTGGTAGTGCGCTGCACGAGTTTTGCGATCGAGCGGCCGAGCAACACAACGCTCAAAATCCCAAACTTCCCGACGGACAAGAATACTACATCACTTGCGAGGCAGTGGGAAGCGGTGATGTGGTCGATCGAGTGCTTTCCTTAGCCAAACAACTGCAAAACGGTACGATTCAACCTGAAGACGCGCAATTTCCCGTCTTGCTGTCTGTCGATGGCGAAATCTATCACAGCCAACTGCGCTATCAGATGGATCGCCTGTACCCCGGACAGGATTACATTCCCCAAATTACCGACGCACCCATGTTGGCGAACAGCCCCATGGTGTTGATGACAGAAACCGATCTCGCCAAAGGATTGCGAAGCGTCGAAGATCCCTTTCAAACGTTCGTTACGGCAAAAGACCATCGCGAATTAGATCCGAACGGCCCGAGTTTGCCGATTACTTACGTTCACACTGCCCCGACTCGATCGAACTCTGGGTTGCAAACCCTCGTCACCCAGTTCGCCAGCGTATCGGGAAAACGCCCTGAAGATTTGACCGTGGCGGACGTACAAAAATACCAAGAGCAGGTGCAAAAGATTCAGGAAAAAGTCACTCGTTACGGCAAATCGACGGGTTCTCTCGCCAAAGCGATGGTCGCGAACGGCCCTTACTGGGCGTCAGTGGGATCGGTGTACGAATCCTCCGTCATCGAAGCGAACAGCGAGGGGTCTTCTCCGAATTCCAACACCCGCTACGAAGCCGTCTATCCCAAAGCCACGTTCACGTCCAATATGCGGGCAATTCTCCCGAACGCGCCTTGGGTGAGCGAGGCTGAAAAAGCAGCCGCCGAGCAGGTTATCGAATATCTTCGATCGCCCGAAATTCAGGCAATCGCCACGGACTTGGGTTTGCGCCCTGGTGTTCCCGGCGTTCCCCTCAGTGCGAAATTCGCGCCTGAGTTCGGCGTGGAACCCAATCCCAGTTATGATTCCTATCGCCCCCCCGCTCCCGACGTGGTCGATGCGATGTTGCAAAGCTGGCAGCAACAGGCGAAGAAGGCCTCTCAAGTCGCGATCGTCGTCGATACCTCGGGATCGATGGCTGGGCAGAAACTCACCTCAATGCAAAACACACTCCGTTACTACGTCGAAAATCTCGGTCCCAAGGAGCGCCTTGCCCTGATGAGCTTCGATTCGCAGATAAACAAACCGATCTTAGTGGAGGGAACTCCTGAAGGTCGAGATCGGGGGATGCAGTTTATCGCTCGGTTGCGGGCGAGTGGTGGTACTCGTCTCTACGATGCCGCTCTGGAAGCGCGAAATTGGCTCAGTAGCAATCTCCGCGACAATGCCATCAATGCCGTCTTGATACTCACAGACGGTGAAGACTCCGGTTCCAATATCACCCTAGACCAACTGGCTGCTGAGTTGGAAAAAAGTGGCTTTTCCTCCGACGAACGCATTGGCTTTTTCACGGTCGGTTACGGGAAGGAAGGGGAATTCGACCCGGAAGTCTTGATGAAAATTGCCGAACTCAACGGCGGTTACTACCGCAAAGGCGATCCAGAAACCATCGCCGATGTGATGGCTGATTTGCAAGTTGAGTTTTAAGGACGTTTTAGGAAAGTTTCAGGCAAAGTTTATGAAACTCGCCAATCCTCTGTATTACCCCCTCTCAGTTCTCGCGGGTGGAGTTGTGTTGTTTTTCGGCGTTCGACTGGGGGGAGTTTCGAGTTGGGTGATGGTTCCGACAGCCGTTCTCGTTTCGGTGGGTGGAGCGTCTTGGCGGCGATCGATCGAACCGGAAGGTTTAGCGCTGGAAAATCCTGCCCTGGCTAAAGAATTGGACGCGGTTTGCAATTCAGCGACCGCGTTGGCGGCGAAAGCGACGGATTTGCGTCAGGAGGCGGGAAGTTTGCTCACGGAGGGTTCGATGCAGTTAGAACTGTTAACGGCGGTTCAGTATACCTGCGATCGAGTGGAAGAACTCCCTCAGAAGATCGATCGACTCTCTCGCCGATTTCAAGGTTCCGATTCGTTACTTTCCGTGGACGAGTTACAGGGACAGGTGCAGGAGGTTCGATCGAAACTCCGATCTCGTGAAGGCGTAGCTCGCCAACAACTCGAGCAACTTGAGGCGAGTTTGGAGCGCAACATCCAACTCGCGCGGGCGGGAAAAGACGCCCGCGACGCTCAGGTGATTTCGCTCTCGACGGCGATTACAGAAGCCGCTGGGACGTTGCAAGCGTTGCAAAACAAACTCCGAACTGCCGACCTTCACGATTCCGAGCAACTGCAAGAACTTCGATCGCTCAGTCAAGATTTACAACTGTTTCAAGAAAATGTCGATGTTTTGGTGGCAAAACCGGTTGATTAGCTTACAAAAGCGACATCTCAGGTTTCGGACTTCGGCTCGATTCTGGACAGACAAGGGTGCATCTCAATTGCGTAGAATGACCCCTTCGCCTAAGGACTCCGTCCCGCTACCGCGAACGGCACCTCCCCTTAGCCAGGGGAGGAGGGGTAGGGTTGCGATCTCAAAAGTGGGATCGCCCACAGACAAGACGATCGAGCGATGGAGTCAAGCAGCTGTGAGAAATACAGGGTCTGTTGAAGTTGGCGTCGGGGCGAACGGCCGTTCGCCCCGACAAGGGTCTTGGTCTCATAGGCAATCAAATTACACCGCAATTCCAACAGACCTGAAATACAATACATGGATTTTGAAGATCGTCGCGATCTTTATCTCAGTCAAGTGCGTGTGAACAACATCTTGTCTTTACGTGTTTGTGGTTTTCCACTTTTAAGTCCCATGAATACAACACAACGATTCTGGTCTTCTATCGGTGTTCTGATCGCCTCTGTGGGCTTGACCTATACACCGTTGCCGGGATTGAATCAAACAATTTACGTCGTCAGCGGAACCGAACTACAAGAACCTTTAACTGCCTTGGAAGACCAATTCGAGCGAGACTATCCGAATATCAATCTCGAACTCAAATTTCAAGGTTCGCAAGACATTGTCAACAACTACGTTGATGAAAAGAACGATTTCGATCCGACAGTCGTTATTCCGGCGAACGACGAGATTTTAGACAAGTTAGTCGATCGAATGTCCGCCATCAGCAACGATCCGGTTTTTCACAACGAACCGCGTCCGATCGTGAAAACAATGCTCGTCGGGATTGCCTGGCCCGAACGCGGTTCTGTCTTGTTTCCCAACGGAACCTTTGACTGGAACCGTCTCGAATCTGCAATGGAAGCCGGAAATTGGAGTGGTGTAGGCGGAAACGCCGAATGGGGAAGTTTCGACTTCGTCATGACCGATCCGACTCGTTCCAACAGCGGACAGCTGACGATGACGTTGTGGAGTCAGTCGCAACTCGGAACTCAACCCACATCCGCCAACCTCAACCAGCCCGATATCCAATCTCTGTTCGCCCTTGTCAAACGATCGATCTATCAACCCCCTCGATCGACAGACATTCTCTTACAAGAGTTTATCGCTCGCGGCCCCAACGATGCAGATGTCGCCACCGTTTACGAAAGCATCGCTCTCTATCGTTGGGAGCAATCCCAAACCACCCAAGGCAAACCCTACCAAATCTATTATCTCGATCCCACCATCGAAACCGTCTCCACCGCCGCCATCGTAACGCGCAACGTGGGACGAGGGGAGACCGACGCAGCAATGAAGTTTCTCGACTTTCTCGCGGCACCCGAACAACAAGCCGTTTTCGTCCGATACGGTTTTCGTCCCGCCAACAGTAACCTCGATCTCGAAGCTGTTCCGAACAGTCCTTGGACGAAAAATATTCCCGGTACGCAAGTCGATCCGAAATCTCAAACAACACAACCCCCTGAAGCCCAGGTTTTACGAGAAATCGAGCGGTTGTGGGAACGAGCGAATTAAGATTGTGAGGAGATGATGGGGTGAGGGGATTTCAGATTGCCAAGTCATCTCTCCATCTCCCGATCGCCTCATCCTCCGTGATTGCGGGGATCGTCGGACGTCGGCTTCGATCGAGGTCGAACGAGTGACGTTTCTCCGATCGATCGAGCGTAAGGAACCGTCTCTCCTGAAAGTAAGGCATCGAGGTTTTGTGCCATGATGCTGCGGGGTTGTTTGCCAATGGCTTCGGCGATCGAACGTCCCGATCGATCGAGAAACACGAAATGAGGAATTCCATCGACTTCGTACTGAGCCATCTCGGGAAGCCATTTCGTATTGTCCACGTTGAGCATGACGAAATTGATGCGATCGAGATAGTCGTCTTCTAAGACTTGGATGTCCGGTGCCATTGCCTGACAACTCGTACACCAATCCGCATAAAATTCTAAGAGTGTCGGTCGATCGTTGGCGAGGGCGAGTTCGAGGGGAATTGAGCGTTCTGCCAGGGTGGCTAGGGTGGCTGTACTACTTTGCGTCCGCAGCCCCAGCACCACGAACACGCTGAGAACGATGCCCGCCAAAACCACGAGAAAATTTCTCAGACGAGTTGCTAAATTAGAGTCAGACATGGCCATGGTTTACGGGTAATGAGTTGTTCAGTCGCCTTAACAAATCGTAAGCCACCCAATCCTCCCATCGCAAATCGTCAATCGCAAATTTCCCCGTGAAGAAGCGCGTTACTCTGACCTTTCCCCGTCGCTCCGTTCAAGTGCCGATTACCTACCGATTGGCCAAAGATTTCAACATCGCCGCTAACATTATTCGCGCACAAGTTGCCCCGAACCAAATCGGTAAGTTGGTGCTAGAGCTACTCGGCGATATTGACGAAATTCACGATGCCATCGAATGGATGCGATCCCAAGCGATCGAAGTTTCGATCGCCGACGGTGAAATTCAAATTGACGAAAACCGTTGTGTCGATTGTGGCTTGTGTACGGGAGTTTGTCCCACTCAAGCGTTGTCTCTCGATCGAGACACCTATAAATTGCATTTTAACCGCTCTCGCTGCATCGTCTGCGAGCAATGCATACCCACCTGTCCGATGCAAGCGATTTCAACAAATCTTTAGAACGATCGTCGCCGCGAAAAAAATTCAATTTTCCTTGACACCCCTAGATGGGGTTGCTAATATGGTTAACGCGGACGCGATGGGGCGTCGCCAAGCGGTAAGGCAGCGGGTTTTGGTCCCGCCATTCGGAGGTTCGAATCCTTCCGCCCCAGCTCCTAAATTAACCCGATATGCTCGACAAAGGAGGCAGATTCGTTCTGCCTCTTATTGTTTTTTGCGAGTTGTTTTGAGCGGGGCAATTAATATCGCGCACGCATATTACTCGGGGATTGGGGTTGCGGTTCCTTCTGGTGAGCGCGGTAAGCTGCCTCTTGCTGGAGTTGCTGGCGGCCGTTGCGAATCACGCGCATCATATCGCTCAGCTGCTGTTCGATATTGAGAAGCACGCGATCGGCATATTCGTCAGCGCCCGATTCGATAACTTCTGCTTCCGCTAAAGCGCGAGAGCGAACTTCCTCGAGTTCCTGCTGAATCTGACGCTGCATTCTCTCGATTTCTGCTCTCGCCTGTTCTTGCGCCATCTCGCAATCAGCTTGAACTTGCTGGCGCATTCGATCGGCCTCGACTTTTGCCTGGCGTACTAAGCCCATTTCGTCGAGGATGCTGGCAGCTTGCTGTTCCGCTGCTTCGACAATTTCTCGGCCGTACTGTTCGGCTTGGCGAAAAATCTCGTCTTTTTGTCGGAGAACCTCTTCCGCTTCTTGGAACGCCGTTGGAAGATTCAATCGAATCGAATCGAGAATGTCGAGGATTGGCTCCTCATCGACGAGTGTCCGTCCTGTGAACGGAATGCGAGGACTGTCTAAAATCGCTTCTTCGAGGCGATTGAGTTCCTGCTGAATGTCAATGCGTCCCTGGCGCGGTTCGTCCTGACGTTCGGGCGTTACCGCTCGATCGGGTTCGCTGGTGGGTTGGGCGCTATCGGGTTTGGGTTCGATTCCGGCTGAGTCCTGGCGTAACATCGATAAATCTCTATGGCAACAGGTGGAGGAACGAAACGATCGACGGAGCCGCCGAAACGAGCGATTTCTTTAACAACACTACTACTGAGAAAACTGTATTCGTTGCTCGTTGCTAAAAAAACCGTTTCGATCGAGTTTGAAAGTGTCTTGTTCGTGTGAGCCATTTGCAGCTCCATTTCAAAATCCGAAAGCACCCTCAAACCCCTGAGCAGGACTGTCGCCTGCCGGATACGAGCGTAATTGACCGTTAAGCCGTCAAAGCCATCGACTTCGAGATTATCTAAATGCGGGGTACTCGCCCGAATCAGACGCATTCGCTCCCGAACGTCGAACAACGGATTTTTATTAGGATTTGTTACCACAGCAACAACGACTTTGTCAAACAAACGACACCCTCGCTCGATGATATCGAGATGACCGAGGGTAATCGGGTCGAAACTGCCGGGATAAATTGCAACGACACCTTCACGATCGCGGGGCATGACCGAGTTCGAGTAACTTAACTGCTATTGTACACGCCCGATCTCAGTGTATTTCTGTCACATTTTACAGAGAAGACACGATCGAGGCATCGTCTTGAAAGGCCTCTTGCAATCGATCGGGGGTAAACGTCCCCACTTCCGTCACGATTCCCGTAATCAGATGAGCGGGGGTGACATCGAAAGCCGGATTGTAAAAATCAGCCCCAGCTGGGACGAGTCGCGTGTTACCAATTTGGTAAATCTCCACCGGATCGCGTTCCTCGATCGGAATTTGACTCCCTTCAGACAGACTTAAATCCACAGTCGATCGAGGAGCAGCCACGAAAAAGGGAATATTATGGGCTTTCGCAACGAGGGCAAGGCTATACGTCCCGATTTTATTGGCCGTATCGCCGTTGGCGGCAATCCGATCGGCTCCGACAACCACGGCATCTACCATACCTTGCTGCATACAATGCGCGGCCATCCCATCCGCAATCACCGTAATGGGAATACCATCTTGCACGCATTCCCACGCCGTCAGTTTTGCCCCTTGCAAGCGAGGGCGCGTTTCGTCCGCGTACAACCGCTCGAGACGTTCCGCCTGCCAAGCCGATCGAACCACTCCGAGTGCGGTTCCGTAACCCGCCGTTGCCAAGGCACCCGCGTTACAGTGCGTCAGTAGGCGCAGTTTTTCAGGATGTTTCGGCAGTGACGACAGCCCAAAATCCCCGATCGACTGACAAGTTTCCAAGTCCTCCCGATTGATTTGATGGGCCGTTTCGAGAAGCGTTTTGCGGATTTGTTCTACCGTTCCGGGGGTTTCAGAGGCGACACGGAGCATTCGATCGATCGCCCAAAACAGATTCACCGCTGTGGGGCGCGTTTCCCGCAGCATTTGTCCGATCGCTTCAAGACGTTCCAAAAAAGCGTTTCGATCGCGGGTATCGATTTCTTGCGAACCCAAATACATACCATAGGCAGCTGCCACGCCGATCGCAGGCGCACCTCGAACGATCATGGTTTTAATGGCCACCGCCATATCGTCGCTGCGGCGAATTTCAACTTGGGTGTATTCTCTCGGCAGGCGATTTTGGTCGATCAGAGCGACGCGATCTTCGTTCCAAACAACGGGATATATCATTTTTGATGAGTCAGAGGTAACTGAACAGCAATCCGTTTCAAATCATCTCATCATCTCGCTATCTCATCATCTCGCTATCTCATCACCTCCTCACTTCACGATCTCATCACCGCCCGCACTGCGGGTGAATCGCACCGTTGGCACACAGATACAATAACGCTTCAGCCTCTAAATTGCGGGCGTCGGTAAAATCGACGCCTTCAACAAAACTCGTCGTATCGATCGACTGAGATCGAACCACGAAGGTGTTTTCTTCTTGGGGGGGATCGTCAGTCCAAACCACCCCTTGAAAATCTGCCCCCGACACGTCCGTGCCACGCAAATCCACAAAACTCAAATCGCTACCTTGGAAATTCGCGTACTGTAAATTGGCCAGTCGCAGCGACGCTCCCGACAAATTCGCCCCTCGAAAGTTGGTATTCGAGAGGTTGGTTCGCGACAAATCCGCGCCTGACAAGTCTGCACCTTGCCAGTTCGACTGACTCAAATTCGCTCCCAGCCAACGGCTTCCGCTGGCTTGAATTTGCGTGAGGGTGGCGCCCACGAGATCGGCGTTTGCAAAATCGGCCGTACTCGCGTCCGCCCCCGTCAAACTGGCTTGGCGCAGCGAGGCCCCCTCAAAATCCGTCCCCACCAATTGCGCCGAACTGAAATTCGCGCCGTTGGCACTAATGCCTCGTGCGTCGGTATGGTTGAGATTCGATCTCATGACGTTGGTGCGGTGCATCCAGACGTTTGTCAGCGTCGCCCCAGCTAAATTGGTATGACTGAGATCGGCACCGCTCAAATCGGCAATCCAATCGTCGTAAGTGCCGAAGCGTCCGTCCTCACCGGGGCCGTAGAACCGACTGCCTTGCAAACTCGCTCGATCGAGGATAGCTCCGCGAAAGCGAATTCCGGCCAAATTCACAGAATCGAGGACTAAGGTAAACGGCGTGTCGGAGGTTGTCGTTTGTCCCAAATGGGTGCGACTGAGATCGGAGAAAGGCATTTCGCCGCTGTAATTAGCGAGAATTTTCGCGATCGCCCGTTGCGTCGCCCGCAGTCGCCGCGCCACAATTGCCTTGTCGCCAGCTGTTCCACCGTATTGCAGCGAGTCGAGATCGGTTTTCAACGCTTGATTGAGGCGGCGCAATTCCTCGATCGCCTCAACACCACGGCTGGTGAGGGCTTGCTGAATGGCATCGAGTAACGGTGGCGAGGTTTCCTGTCCCAACAAATCCACCAACAGCGACATCGCGCGGGGATCGTTGAGGGTTCCCAAGGCTAGAATGGCATTTTTTCGTTCGTCGGGCGCACCGGGTTCCGGCGTGAGTTTGCTGACGAGGGAGAGAAACAGTTGGTTGTCTTGTTGTTTTTGTTCCCGCCAGTTTGCCTGTTGCTGCACGTAAACTTGAGTGCCAACAAAGGTTCCCAAGACCGCCGCCAGACAAAACAGCAACACGAGAAACAGTGTCGTCCCTGGATTGCGTCGCATCCACCACCACAAGCTCGGATGCGACGATCGAGGAAACGGTTCGGGTTCGGGAACGAGAACGATCGCGTCGACGAGTTCGCCCTCATCGGTTTGCGTCCAGTGACTCGTATTGGCTCGCTCGCTCCACTTCCACTCGCCATAAGGATTTTGGAAGGGATCGAGGATGTAGGTTCCGGCTATTCGATCGTGCAGGGTGCGCCCTTTGCGATTCACCTGCGCCACCCAACCGTCCGCGAGTAACAACACGCCCGTCAAACTCGTCAGGATTCCCAAATCGGGAAACGCTCCGGTCAAACGCCACAGTAAAAAGGCCGTTCCACCCACAACGCCCCACCGTCCGATGCCTTCGCGTAAGGTCGCGCGCAGCAGTTTCGGCGGATTGCCGCTGGCGGTTGCCACTTGCACGCCAAACCAGCGTTTGGGATCGGTTTGCCCGGTTTTACACAATAAATAGATCTGCCAACTGCCCGCGAGTAGCGGTAACACCAGCGCCCCCGTCCAAAAGAGATTCGTTAACGGAGACACGTTGCGGTTCGGCTGCTGCATCGGTAAGCCAAGCACTCGGCCGATAGTGTCTTCAGTAGAAGCGAGAAGAGGACTGAGGGGAACGGGATCGCCGATTTCTCGGTGTTTGGCGTAAGCACCCAGGCCGTAAGGAACGGCGGCACTCCCGACGAGAAACGAAACCTCCAACACGAAGGCGCAACCGCGACGGAGTAGGAGGGGCATTCGCCGCACGGTGTCGCGCCACCAGGGAGAGATTCGATCGAAATCGGAGTTGACGGAAGGACTCGTCATGGAACCAAGGTTAAGGATGCGTGAGGTCTTTGTGAGGTCTTTTGTAAAACTCTATCAGCGATCGAGAAAGCAAGTGCGATCCAATCTGCTGTGTATACCACAAATCAATTCGATCGTCAATACTTTTAAGATAAAAATTCAGCGGCTCTTGGCTGATAAATTCAGCATAGGCGGCATTTAAATACACGTCGTAATCAGTATTTTGAGCTAAATGCCGTTGAAAAAAGGCGACAGACAGCGCGTTGAGATAACCTCGACCAATTTCGGGATCGGGGCGCGTTCTACCCACGAGAAATGTGGGAAGACGGCTGAGATCGCCAATTTCCGTTGAAAAGTGCGTTCCCGGCACCATCACGGCGAGATAGCGATGCGGTGTGGTCAACGCCTCAAACGGCTGAATCTGTTCGGCGACAGCGGGAACTAAGGTATCGTGACTTCCCGAAACAATAAACGTAGGAACGTCGATTTCGGCCAAGCTCTCTCGACCGAAAATCGTACTCGTGGAGGGGTAGACGGAAAAGACGGCACGAATTCGCGAATCCCGAAAGTTAGCCGGTGCGATCGAGCTGGCGCGACATTGTAATAACACGGAAAAATTAAAGGTCGGCTGCGGCTGTTCCACGCAATCGCGATTTAACTGCGTTTCGTTGAGCGGCGCACCTGCCACCGATAACGCCGTCGTCCCCCCGAAGGAATAACCCATAACGCCCGTATTTTCGACATCGATTCGATCGAGCCAACCGTCTTCCGTGGCGGTGAGACGTTCCAACTCGTCGAGGGTGGCTTGAATATCTCTAACGCGACTGGCGTACTCTTCGGGCAAAATCAGATCGCGCAGTTCGCCTCTCAAAAAAGCGGCGAGATAGTCGCTGCTACTCCCGAAATGTTCGGGAACGGCAACGGCGAAACCATAAGACGCTAAATGTTCCGCGAGATAAGCCAGTTGGCGTCGCGTCGAACCCATCCCGTGAGTTAACAGAATCAGCGGTGCGGCTCGACCGTCATCGGGAAGATAAACATCGACGGGAAGATGGTAGGATTCGACCACACCCCAGGGCGTAGCACGTGGGGCGTTGACGAAAATTTCGAGTTCGCGGAATTCTACGCTTTGATTCCCCCGCTTCTGCAAGTCGGGAAGTTGCGAAAAGTCCGTATCGTCGTTTTTGGCTTCCTGTTGGGTCGCGAGGGCTAATATCGAAATCGCAGCTTCCCGTTCGACTGACAGTCGCACGAGTTCTTCAGCCAGTTGCAACACGACTCTGGCATCAATTTTTAAGGCCGGGGTGGGAAATTGACGCAGAATACCGAGAAACGTCAGTCCGTTGGGTTCTGAGGCAGCCAGAATCATGGCCGATCGAAGAGCGTGAAAGCCGTTGAGGGAACTGTCGGTTTGAATGCCCTGTCCGATCCGCTGTAAAAATGCTTCACCCATACCACTGTACGTAAATCGGGAAACCACAGCGGGGGATTCGTCGATGCGCTGTTGCAGGAGTTGCCGTAATTGTTGGCGTTGGGTTTCGTTGAGATAGTCGAGGTACGTTTCGAGATCGGCAGGGGCTTCTCCCGTTTCGGCAAAGGTTTCGAGGGAAGCGACGGGAATCGATCGATTGAGGGAACCGTAGGTGAGGGTGATGCGTTCGGCGGCGTTCGTGGGTTTAACGCCACTGCAACTGAGGCAGAGTCCCGTTAAAACGCCAAATCCAAGATGGTAGATCGGGTTGGATTGCATAACGGTCATGGATCGCGATCGAGATTCGATCTCTCGTTGGGAACGTCACCGATAACAGTAACGCAGTCTGAAAGTTTGCGGGGCTTGAGAAACGGTTGGCGAAAAACCGGAGCCATGCAAAAACGCCAGAATTCTCAGAATTCTGGCGCGTTCGAGTCGTCAACTTCGGCTAAGCCGAATCTATCGCACAGCACTTATTGCTCTAAGGTCGAGATCTCCTCGCCGCTGGAGCTTTAAGGTGCTAAGGCATTTCCACGCAGCAAGCTACCGATGGTTTTAGCGGTAATCTTCATTTGAATCAACGGATTAGCCGGAACCACCGTTTTGTAGAGATAGCTGTCAAAGGTCAGCTTTTGTACGTCCTTATCCGCGCACATTTCCACAAAGGCTTCGCGAGTCGCGTCGGTACGGTAGAACACCCGTTGCAGTAAATCCAGCACGAGGTAAGTCATGCCGTATTGCTTATCCCAACGCTTGATATACAGCTTCATATCGTCTTCCGTGGGCAGTTTTTGACCGCCGTTGGTGGTCTCGACGATGGTTTCCGCACACATCCGCGCTGACTTCGCCGCGAAGTAAATCCCTTCACCAGACGATTTCGTTACGGTTCCCGCTGCATCGCCCACCAACGCCACGCGACCGCGCACGCGACGGGGACGGGGATGTTCGGGGATGGGGTGCGCTTCGACTTTGATGATTTTTCCGCCTTCCAAGCGACGAGCTGCGCGCGCGCGAATCCCCGCTTGCAGTTGCTTGATTTTCGCTTGGTTGACTTTCATCGTCCCAGTCCCGACTGCGACGTGATCGTATTTGGGGAACACCCAAGCGTAAAAGTCGGGGGATACGTCATCGCCCACGTACATTTCAGCTAAGTCTTCGTAATACCCCATTTTGTCTTCCGGCAAGCGAATCCGCTCTTGGAAGGCAATAGCGTAGTTATAATCTCCGGCATCGATGGCTTTGGCCACGCGGGAGTTCGCACCATCCGCCCCAATTACGACATCAGCTTTCAGGGTTTTGTTTTCTCCCTTCAAGGTGCCGTTAGAGTGGTCGGCGTAGTGAATGATGTAGGGATCGGTATCGTTGGTGGGAATTTCCAGTTTGTGGACAGTTCCGTTGATCAGGTTCGCGCCGAGCTTGGCAGCTCGATCGCGCATGAAGCCGTCGAGGACTTCGCGACGACACATTCCGATATATTCGTCTTGGTTGGGGAGGTGAATGTCTACCTCGCGATTGGAGGGGGAGATCATCTTCATGTTGCGGACGCGACGATCGACAATCTCCGGCGGCAAGTCGAACTCGCTGACCATGCAAAGCGGAATCGCACCGCCGCAAGGTTTGGCATTATCTAACTTGCGCTCGAATAAATACGTTTCAATTCCCGCCTTCGCCAGGGTCTCGGCGGCAGAAGATCCGGCAGGCCCAGACCCAACAACAGCAACCCGAATTCCCAAGGGTTTTCTCCTATACATCGCTTCGGCTATACGGGAGTGAATCGTATCACGCCCTTTTCTCGCGCGGGTCGCTCCTCCTCGAAGTTGTGATGCAATGAAACAGACTGTAATATTTCGCAACAAAATGGTTGCAAAATACTCCTTGGATCGGGGTGTTTTTCGTTACGATTCTTAATCGATCGAGAACGAGAGAGCAAAAACTGCCCTCCTATCTACGCTTACGACTCGCCATCTTATTCTTCTTTAGCACTTTGTAACGATTTTGCGTTCCATCGTTACCAAACGCAGCAAATTGCAAAGTCAATGCTTTACAGTTAAAGCGTAAAAATAAAGAGTGAAAAGTGAAGCTTGTGGAAGCTGAGTTTTGAGAGTTCGCACACTTTCTCCCCATCTTCTCAGTGGTAACTCACAACTGATAACTGTACTCACTGTTCACTGCTCACTGTTCACTGCTCACTGTTCACTGTATATGGCTATTCCTGCTGGGTTGATTATCGCGATCGTTACGGTTATCGTCGCCGTCGTCACCAATCGAGGACTGAGCGCTAACGATATGCGCTGGTTTAACCGCCTTCAACGTCCTCCTTGGTTAACGTTTGAAGGTGCAATTCCTCTGATTTGGACGATTATTTTTATCTGCGGTGCGTGGTCTGCGGTGTGGGTGTGGAACGCCGACCCCGGAAGTTTGCAAACTTGGGTGTTGATGGCGTACTACCTGGTTTTGGAACTGATCGCGCTGCTGTATACCCGAGTGATGTGTCGATCGAGGAGCTTGCGTATTGGTACAATTATCGGAGGTACGGGGGCAATGCTCAGTATCATGCTGGCGATCGCAATTCAGCCGATTTCAACCGTTGCCACCTTGCTACTGTGTCCTTATATCCTCTGGAGTCCAGTAGGAACTTATACGACTTGGGCGATGATTCGCTACAACCCCGAAGATCGATAACGAATGATTCCTGAAATTTCCTCGATCGAAATCGCACAGTTAGCATCGGGTGACTGTCTTTCAATTCAAGTTTATAAGTTCTGCGGTGCAACCCCCGGTAAAAAAGCTTATTTACAAGCGAACCTTCACGGTGCAGAAATTGTTGGCAATGCTGTCGTCCAACAACTGTTTGAATTCTTCAGCGACCTCGATAAAACGCAGCTGCAAGGTGAAATTTGGATGGTTCCGGCGTGTAATCCCCTGGCCACGAACCAGCGCTCGCATCATTTTTCAAGCGGACGATATAATCCCTATGATGGGACAGATTGGAATCGTATTTTTTGGGATTACGAAAAACAAATTGACGATATTGAAGATTTTGCCCGAACACAGCTCGACTTCGACACAAAGACAATTCGGAAAAATTTCCTCGATCGAATCCTGCAAGAATTTTCTCGTCTGACTCAAAAAATCGATGCTCCGAGTAGCGTTCCCTTTGACGAGCGTTATCGGTATACGCTTCAATCTCTTTGCATCGATGCCGATTACGTGATTGACATTCATAGCAGTACAAATCGATCGATCGACTATCTTTACTGTTTTCAAACTCGAGAAGAAAGCGCCAAATATTTTTTATTGAATTATGGAATTTTACTCAATGAATATGACGGAGATGCGTTTGACGAAGCGTTTTTAAAACCTTGGCTTGCCCTCGAAAAACAACTCGAAAAACTTGGCAAATCGACTTATTTCGATATCGAGTCTTGGACACTCGAACTTGGCTCTGGAATGGAAATGAATCCCGATTCCGTTTATCGAGGCGTTCGCGGCATTAAAAACTATTTAACAGGGAAGAAAATGCTAGATCTTTCTGGATTTCCACTCGTACAAACCTTGAATCAAACCGTCTATTTTTTTTCAAAAAGCCAATTCAAAAAATATTACGCTTCCCGAGGTGGTATCGTACAGTCGAGAGTGATTTTGGGTACTATTGTTAAACCCGGACAGCTTCTTTATCAATTACTCGTCATCACCAGTCGAAGCCCTAAAGTGGTAGAAGTTCGGGCGGAAAAAGCTGGGATGGTCTTCGATTTATCGACGAACCACGCAGTCAATCAAGGGGAATACGTTCTCAGCATTTGGGAGCAAGCTCGATAACGGGTTCTTGTTGTCATCGGGGTTCGCGGGCGAGTACGTTTTCATTATTGAAGGAGTAAGCTATAGAAAGAAAATTCTCCCGTTTACCACAGATGTTCGATTTTAGATTTTTTTACTAGATTTCTTTACAATCTGCTCGATCTCGATCGAAACGCAACATATGGATCTGTTGGAATTGCGGTGGTATTGGATTGCCTATGATACCAATATCATTGTCGGAGCGAACGGCCGTTCGCCCCGACGCCAACGGTTTCGGAATTTCATAAACTCGGCGCGATTCTCATTCCGATACGCTTCGCGAACGCACTAACTCCAACAGACTCCAACATATTAATAAAAAATAGTTGCAATAATGAAGATCGATGAACGACACTGGTGTCATCTGACAATCATAACAGACAATTTGAGTGGTTCGATCTCACAATTTTAGCGAACAATTGTTAGCATTACGAGATCGACCTTCGGCACTGAGTTCCAGAGCATTTATCGATCTCATCCTCTCAAGTTGTTTTTCTGACCGAACGCGATCGATTCAAACCGCTCGCTCCTGCCAAACGTAATGAATTTACAATTTGGTGAAACACTTATGGACGGGGAGCGCGCAAAACGTAGTGAACTCCTTCTTTTTTTTCGATCGAATTTCACTAATTTTCACAAGTCTTTGGGAACCCACTGCTTTTACACCATAAAATTCGCGAACATCTGAGCTTTCAAACGCGCCCCCACTTCCGTAACGTGAACGCCATCCTCAAAATATTGAAGCTCTCGCGGAAACATAGAGGCAAAATCGAACAAACTGGCATTGTGCGTTCGGGCAATATTTTTTAAAACCTCGTTATGTTCTGCGATCGCAATTTGATATTCTTCCGAAGCCGCACGGGGGGAGAGTTCGAGATCGGAAAATAACAGGTCTGTTCGCAAGGTAGCAGGAAAAAGCAACGGACTTGTCATCCAACCCTCCATTACGGGGTACATCTCAATTTCGTAGAATGACCCCTCCGCCTTCGACACCTCCCCTTAGCCAGGGGAGGAGGGGTGGGGTTGCGATTGAAAAAGTGAGATGCACCCCCATTACGGTTCGACGACAAACGTTAACACCGTTTCGTCAATCCCTTTCAAGTGCAAGGGACGAAACTTTGTAATTTCCGCTTCGTCGAGATAGTCCGCCACCGCCGCCGAAACGAGAATCTGTCCCGGTTCCGCCACTTCCTGTAACCGCGATGCGATGTTGACGCTCGGGCCGATCGCCGTGTAATCCGATCGATCTTCCGAACCAAACATTCCGACGACCACAGTTCCTTGGTGAACGCCACAGCGAAACTGTACCGGATTGAGTCCCTGCGCGATCCATTGCAAGTTCAATCGATCGAGTTCTCGATACATATTTCGCGCCGCCTCGATCGATTTTTGCACCTGTTCGTGGGGTTTCATCTCCTCCGGTGCGCCGAAAATCGCCACGATCGCGTCGCCGATGAATTTATCGACCGTTCCCCCCGCCTCAAAAATTGCCTGCGTCATCGCTGACAAATATTCGTTGAGAACTTGCGCCACTCGTTTCGATCGAAGCGTGTTCGCCAACTGCGTGAACCCGACAATATCCGTAAACACGATCGTCACCAAACGCGGTTCGGGGCTTAAATCGAGTTCCAAGTTGCCCTGCGCTGCATTCCGAACCAGCGACGGCGGGAGAAACCGCTTTAACACGGATTCCGTCAAATAGGAATTCAACTGCGCGATCTGGCGTTCCTTCTCCTTCAACGCCAAGAGATTGCGAACTTGCGCTAAAAGTTCTCGATCGTTAAACGGTTTCGCCAAATACGCATCTGCACCCTGTTCCATACTTTCGAGGCGCGTGTCCTCGTTTGCCTTCGCCGTCAGCAACACGATGGGGATTCCCTGCAAATCGGGGTCTTGGCGCACCGATACAATCAAATCTAACCCCGACACCAACGGCATCATCAAATCCGTGACGATCGCGTCGGGACGATTTCGTTTCACCAAACTCAACCCCTCAGCACCGTTGCGCGCGAGAAGTACTTTATACCCCGCACGTTTGAGAACATCTGCCACGTACAACCGTAAATCCCGGTTGTCATCGACGAATAAGACTGTGAGGGGGTGAGGGGGTGAGGGGGCGATTTCTCCCTTGTCCCCCTTTACAGTGAGCAGTGAACAGTGAGGAGTGAGCAGTGAGTCGTTGTCACTGTTCACTGTAATGTTTCCCTTGTCCCCCCATCCGGTCATTTCCTCGTCCGACTCCACATCGGCCAGTTCTACACTGAGGCGATTCGGCTCGAGTTCCATAGGGACTTCCAAAACTCGATCGACATCCAAATGCGCTCGTCCGACGGGAAGCCAAACGCTAAACGTACTCCCTTTGTCGATGGCGGATTCAACGGAAATCTGACCTCCGTGCAGTTCCACGAGTTCTTTCACCAACGCCAATCCTAACCCGCTTCCCTCGTAAGAGCGATTCACCGATCCTTCTGCTTGATAAAATCGATCGAACAAATGGGGAATTCGATCGGGACGAATCCCAATCCCCGTATCTCGCACTCGCAACAAACAATGTTCGCCAACGGCTTGCACGGAAACCTCGATTTCACCTTCTGGCGAGGTGAATTTCATCGCGTTGGATAGCAAGTTGTAGAGGACTTTGTCGAACTTGTCGAGATCGAGATACAGCGGCGGACAGGTTTCCAAGCGTTCCAGCAGCATCAACCCTTTTCTCTCGCAGTACGGACGAAACGACTCTAAGGTGTGCCGCACGAAGTCCACGAAATCGCAGGGACGAAAGCAGGGCTGCATCCGCTTGGCATCGAGCCGTTGAATGTCGAGAAGTTGGTTGACCAAGCGCAACAAACGCCGACAATTTCGCAACGCGATCGAAGCACGATCGACCGTCAGCGGAACTTGACCGGCGACTGACGATTCTAGCGGCCCCATCATCAGCGTTAACGGCGTGCGGAACTCGTGAGATACGTTTTGAAAAAACTCCGTTTTCTGTCGATCGAGTTCTAACAATCGCTCCGCCTGTTGGCGCGTTTTTTGATACAACCGCGCTTGCTGAACCGCGATGGCGGCTTGAGCGGCTACCGCTTGCGCCAGAGAGACTTCTTGGGGATGCCAAGTACGCGGTCGATCGTTCTGTCGCAGCGAAATACTGCCGATAATACGACCGTCACAGAGGAGGGGAACGACGAGGAGAGCGCGAGCGTGGTGGTGAAAGGGTTGTGGGTCGTGGTTATCCCACTGCCCGTCTAGATCGGAAACAACGACCGGATCTCGCGTGTCGAGGAGTTTTTGGAGAACGGGGTTTCCGGCGATGGGGACTAACGATTGCGGCAGGGGTGAGATCGCGCTTCCCTCTACCCCTCTAAGATGGGGTGGGGGGGGTTCTTGCGTGTACAGTCCCGCACACTGAACGAATTCGTCGTCTTCCGTCCACAGTGACAGGGCGCATCCGTCGGCGTTCAGTGCTTTTCCGAGTTGTTCGGTGATGGCGGCAAAAATATCGGGTGGATTGAGGCTCGATCGAATAGCAGCCGTAATGGCGTTAATCAAGCGCTCCCGTTGAGCGAGGGCTTGCATCTGCTCGTAGGTTTTCGCCTGTGCCAGCGCCAACGCTGCTTGTTCGGCGACCATCACCACCAGTTGCACCTCGTCGTCCTGCCAAATTCTCGGTTCGCCGCACTGATGCAGGACGAGAACGGCCACGAGGGAGAGTTCCCCCGGTCGATCGTAAGCACGAGCGCTGAGGGGAACGACGAGACTCGATCGAATGTTCGCTTGTCGATAGATATCGGCTAAATCGGGCTTTTCAGCAATGCGATCGTCGGCGTTCACGTCCGTGATGACCGCGATGTCATCCGTTTGCCAAAGGGTACGAGCGAGGATGGGGTCGAGGGGTTCGCCAGAATCGTCTCGCTTGAGGTGAGGCGGTAGTGAGGGACCCGCGTATCCGAACCATTCCGAGGTCATCGCCTCGTCTTGGCAAGATCGCAGAATACAGCAACTCACCTCAAACATTTGACCCACCGTTTCAACGATGGTTTGTAAAATTTGTCGGTGGTTTGTCCTCGATCGAATCGTATTTGTCACGGCGTTCAGGAGCGATTCTTGGCGCAGGGTGCGACAGAGTTGCTCGGTTCGCGCTTTGAGAACGTTGTGGGTATCGACCGCTTGACGGACGACCGCTTTGAGATCTTCAACGCTCCAGGGTTTCGTAACGTACTTAAAAACTTTACCGCTGTTAATCGCTTCGACGAGGTCGTCCACGTCGGTGTAGGCGGTGAGAATAATGCGGATAACGTCGGGATATTGGGTCGCTGTCAGGCTGAGAAATTCCGTCCCGCTCATTTTAGGCATCCGCTGGTCGGAAACGATGACCGCGATCTCGCTATCCCGAGCTAGACAGGAGAGGGCTTCTTGTCCGCTCGTGGCTTTGATGACCGTGTAGGTTGGGTACAGCACGCGCTCGAGCAGATCGAGATTGTCGGATTCGTCATCGACAACCAAGATTTTTGGCTTGCGGTTCTCTCGAGCTGTCATTCACGGAAAGTACGGCTGCATGGCAGTCAGACCTGGTATATCGGAAAGGACGCTGCGAGTTACCGGGCTGGCCCGAGGCTTTGCCCTTACGGTAGACTCGCGCGGTTACGTTAGAATTTTGGCGTTTTCCGATCGTTGGGTTCGATCGTAAGTATAGCGAAAGTCGAGCGCGTCCTCAGATGAGAACGACTCAGCTCACCGACAATGATTCACCTACAATAGAGTTTCAGGGGCGTTTCGAGATCGAAGTTTGTGACGCTCGACGACTTCTCAACGGGTTAAGTGTCCGTTCCAGAGTTATTGCTGGAGCTGTCAGCTTTTGTACTCCGATTCAAGCAGGAGATCGCTATGCTTGTAACTTTCCAGTTATGGCGAATTGCGCCGATCGAGTCGAGCCGCCGATGCGTGCTGAAGCGATCGAGCGCTTACGCTGCTAGGAGCGCGTCGTGAACTGGGATCGTTGCCTCCGCACCAGTGCTGGGACGAAGGGAATTTTGCCGATTTCCGAGGTGTCTTGTGTGGTTCGCCCGGCTCGGGAAGCCGATCTGTGGGTACTGTCGAGTATTTTGGCGAACAGTTTTCACCCGAATAGCAGTTGGCATCGTTGGCTGTATCCGTTCGTGCGACTGGGAATTTACGAGGACTTGCGACATCGACTGCGAGATACAACGATTTCTTCTGTCTGTTTGGTTGCCGCTGTGGTTTCTCAACACGGCGATCGATCGATCGAAGAGCTGGCGGGAACGGTCGAACTGAGTTTGAAAACACCGTCGCTCTTTTTGCCCTCCGGTCAACAGTATCCTTACATTTCAAATTTGGCTGTGCGAGCAGAATGCCGTCGTCGTGGTCTTGCCCGGCAACTGCTGACGGCCTGCGAACAACAGGCCGTTGAATGGGGGTTTGCCCATCTCTACTTACACGTTTTGGAAGATAACAGTCGCGCCCGCCCCCTTTACGACAAGTTGGGCTATCGATTGCACCGCGTCGAATCGACGTTGGCATCGGCTTGGTTCGGACAACCCCGGCGGCTATTCCTTCACAAATCCCTAAAACGCTCTTAATCGATCGAGGCGTGTTGGGTTCGATGGGGTGCATCTCCACTTTTGAGATCTCAACCCCTCCGCCTTCGGCGGAGGGGTTCCGAGCGCTCAGTTGAGCCGTCGAGGCGCGGAGGGGTCATTCTCCGAAATTGAGATACACCCGGTTCGATGGCTTCTGTTTGTCGCCGAAATTCGCACAATTGATTCGCACAACTTACAAGTCTTGAAAAGGGTTTTGAGAAGCGTCCTGAGGATCGGAACGTTCGAGCGTTAGGTTTTCCCAAAATATCTTGCTCGATCGATCCACCATACGCCACCATAAAAAGATACAAACTGTGCCACACCTGCCTATGCTTCCCGTCAAAGAGGCAGAACGCCTCATTTTCCATGCCGTTCGTTCCCTCAATGCCGATCGAAACGCGGAAGTCGTCAACCTCCTCGATGCAACGGGGCGAATTCTCGCGTCTCCCGTCACCAGTAAACTCGACTTCCCCCACTGGGATAATTCGGCGATGGATGGTTATGCAGTGCGTTTCGCCGATGTGGAAGGATGCAGCGACAGTCAACCCGCCGTTTTAGACATTGTCAAAGAAATTCCCGCCGGAACCCCTCCGCAGAAAACGCTGCAACTGGGACAAGCTGCCCGCATTCTCACGGGTTCCATGATGCCAGAGGGTGCGGATACTGTGGTGATGCAGGAAAATACTCGTCGGGACGGCGATCGAATTTCGGTTCTCGTTCCCCCAGAACGATCCGGTCAGTTCGTTCGCCATCGCGGGACGTTTTACCAAGCGGGAACGCCACTCCTCGAAGCCGGCGTGAGGCTGCAAGCCGCCGACATCGCCGTGTTAGCCGCCGCACAAGCGACGAAAGTCTGCGTGTTTCGCAAACCCCGCGTCGCCATTCTTTCGACGGGAAGCGAGTTAGTCTCTCCGGAACAACCCCTCAAACCCGGTCAAATTGTAGACTCCAATCAATACGCCCTCGCGTCTTGGTTAGCGGCGTTGGGAATGGAACCCCTGCGGGTTGGTATTATCGAAGACCATCCAGCCACGCTGAAGTATTCGATCTCCGAGGCATTAACTTGGGGTGATGTCGTCGTTTCGACGGGTGGCGTATCGGTGGGAGATTACGATTATATCGATCGAATTTTAGAGGAACTCGGCGGCGATCTCCTGGTTCGATCGGTGGCCGTCAAACCGGGAAAACCGCTCACTGTTGCCCAGTTTCCCAAGCAACACACTCTCTATTTCGGCTTACCGGGAAATCCCGTTTCAGCATTGGTGAGTTGTTGGCGGTTCGTGAAACCCGCGCTGTTGAAGTTGGCGGGGTTGCGTCGGGGATGGGAACCCGTTTTTACCAAGGCTAAAACGCGCGTCGAACTGCGCTCGGGAGGCGGACGAGAAACCTATCTTTGGGGTCGGCTTTTGGCAACGGAGGGAGGATTGGAATTTGAAATTCCGGGGGGAAGTTTCAGTTCGGGGAATTTGATTAATTTGATGCAAACGAACGGCTGTGCTGTGCTTCCCGTGGGAACGAAGCGGGTTGAAGCTGGGGCAACGGTTTCGGTGTTGTGGGTGGATGCGCCGATTGGTAGTGTCGGGTCTGAGTGACGATCGACTTCTGTTCGATACCGTCCTTGACCTCCGAAACTCTCCCGAAACCCATCTTCTCGAGCCATCCCCCTCTACTCTTCACGCTTGATGGTAAACGCTTCCCAGGTTTGAGCGACGATATTTCTCAGCCAGTCGCGTTGGGTTGCGTCGAGGATTCGATCGTCGGTTAGCACTTCTCGGATGAGGTCATCGAGAGTTTTGCCTTGATGGTGGGAAATTTGCACCACGCCAGCAATGGCTGAGGCAACCACTTCCGGACTGACGGGTTGTCGCTCTAACTCAATGATTTCTTTCAGGTTCTCTGGGATGGGATAATCCATAACAGTCTAAGTCAACACGATCGAAGTTCGCTATCGATTACAGTTTTGTGACATCCTCCCGACGCTGACCCTACGGGTACAGCGCGGGCTTCCCAACCTCGCAGTCAGGCATTCCTGCCCCACGCCACTTATCTAGGTCATAGACCCCCGACAGACCGACGCTCGACTCGAATGATGCCGAACCGAGTTCGGCATCCGCTCGCTCGACTTGACAGGCGGTTTCGTTCCCCAGAGTCCCTGGGCTACTACGTTCTCGAGTCCACGATGCAAAACCATCTCGGCGGCGGCACGATCTCGATGCGTTCGATACCCACACTCAGGACAATAATGCTCTCTGACCTCCAACCCTTTCCTGACAGTAGCCAGACAGTTGGGGCAGGTTTGGCTAGTGCCATTGGGGTCAACCTTGGGCAAGCAGCCGACGAATCGTGGTTTGCAACACCTGAGAATGCACCTTGCCCAAATGTGGGAATTTCTTCTTAGCCTTGGGCAAGTTGTTTGGCTGTGGTAGGACGGAACAGGTTCGTCGGCGGGAACGATGTATTCCCTCTCCAGCGAACATCTGTCTATCGGACACTTACGCGAAGCCATCCAGTCTTTGAGTTCGCGCAGTGCGTAGTTATACACGCCTCTACACGTCTCAAGCCACTCCAATAGTTCAGTTTGCTGTGTGGCATCTGGATAGATTCTGTATCGGTAGTTCATTGTCAGCATCGCGTTATTTTACCCCGAATAAAGCGCGGTGGTAAATGCTGGCTTCGGGGGCATCGAACCCCACTCAGCCAGCGGCGAGACTCCAGGTATCCTGACGTTGAGGCTTCGCCTACAGCGCGGGACTTATGTTCTCGCGCTCTTAGAGGTTAAACGTTTTGTTAAAATTTCTCGCACTGTTTTTTCGACTTCGTCTGCGGATAAGGTTCCGTCCACCGAAACGATGCGGTGGGGGTGTTGTTGCGCCAGTTCCACATACCCCTGACGCACGCGGTGGTGAAAGTCGAGGGCTTCGCGTTCCAAGCGGTTGGCTTCACCTCGCTTGAAGGCCCGATCGAGGCCGATTTCCGGGGTAACATCGAACCAAAAGGTCAAATCCGGTTCTAACCCATTGGTAGCGATGGCATTGAGTCGATCGATGAGTTCTCGATTTAACTGCCGTCCGTATCCTTGATAGGCGACCGTAGAATCCGTATATCGATCGCACAGGACGATCGAGTCGCGTTCTAAATGGGGTCTGAGATACTGCTCGACGTGTTGCGCGCGATCGGCAGCGTAGAGGAGTAATTCCGCTCGATCGTCGATCGATTCTCCCTCGCTAACCTCTAATAAGATCGATCGGAGGTGCTGCCCGAGTTCCGTCCCTCCCGGTTCCCGCGTGACAACGACTGGGCGAGTGGTTTGGGATTGCAGCCAAAGGCGGGTTCGCTCCAACTGAGTGGTTTTCCCACAACCTTCGATTCCTTCAAAAACAACGAACGTTCCCGTCATTGGCGAAATATGGAGCGAAATATGCTACGAAACGTTGACCGATACACTCGATCGACCAAAGCAGATGCTACATTATCATTCATCAGAGAAATATGGAAACTCCCGTCACGCGATCTAGGAGGTAGTTTTGGTGAACCCGACAGAATCCCTCAACCCGCACGAGCTACGAGCTGAAGTCGCTCGATTGCAAGAAGAGGTGAAGATGCGCGACCAACTGGTGCAGCAGCTTTCTCAAGAACTGTTCCGCTTGGTGAAGGGTAACGCCAGCGCTACTCCCAACCCAGCAAGCTCAGCGCAACATCAGGAACAACTACAAATCTTGCGCCAACAGTTGGCCGAGGTCGAGAAACAAGTCGAATTCTATCAAGCCCAAATCGGCGATCGAGATCGAGAACTCGTTCAACAGCGTCAAACGGTGCAAGAGTTGACCGATCGCGCCCGGACGTTGGAACAGGTGGTTCAGGAACTCCCTGAAATCTACAAACAGAAGTTTGCCGAACGCCTTCAACCCATTCAGGAACGGGTGGAAATGCTGCAGCGGGAAAACCGCCAACTCCACGCCGAATTGCAAAGTGTCAGCTATCGCCTCGCCCAGCGCACGCGCCAACAATCTGGCAACCTCGATCTGCCGAGTTTCGAGGAACAAGAAGAACGGGCTTCGCTACCGTCGTTTGGTTGAGGCGTTGGGGAAATGAGGCGATCGAACTGAAAACTGCCTCCACGCTTCACGCTTCACTTTCCACGCTTCACTGCAAACGCCTGGCCGTCGATCTGTCACAATGTAAAGAAAACAGAAAAATCGAAGACAGATCGAGGGCTTGAATGTCTGAGGTAATTTCCCTAGAGACGATCGAGGAAATCGCCCGTCAGTATGGATACTGGGCGGTTTTTTTAGGAATTTCGCTTGAAAATGCAGGTATACCGATTCCCGGTGAAACGATCGCGCTCGTATGTGGGTTTCTTGCAGGAGAGGGCGAACTAGATTACAAGTTTGTTCTATTGTGTGCCGTGGGGGGCGCGATTCTCGGCGATAATTTCGGCTATTGGATTGGCAAATGGGGCGGTTGGCCGCTTTTGCTTCGCGTCGGAAGCTGGTTTCGGATTTCTGAAGCGCAATTGAAGACGGTACGGGAAGAATTCAGTAGTAACGCAGCTAAGGCAGTGTTTCTCGGACGATTTATCGCCCTATTGCGGATTTTCGCCGGGCCGTTGGCAGGCATTGCTGAGATGCCTTACAGCAAGTTTTTCCTCTGTAATGCAGCGGGGGCAATCTTGTGGGCTTCGATTATGGTTAGTTTGTCCTATTTTGTCGGTCGGCTGATTCCGCTAGAAAAACTGGTGTCGAGTGTCGCTCAGTTTGGTATCGGGGCGCTATTGTTGGTCGCTGTGGTCTTCGTCGTTCCCCGGATTTTGGAATCACAAGATCCGCTCAAAGTCAAGGATTAAATGTGGTGTAAAACAAGTAGATCGTACCAGACCAGTCTTTTCAAAGCGATCGACGATCGAACTGGATTGAGCGATGCGCCAATTCAAAAATGAAATGCTACAAATTTTGAGAAAGATACAGTGCGAGGGTCTAGATCTCGACAGATGGGGGCAAGTGGATAACAACTGCTCTCTTGAGACGCAGACACAGCCCTATGAATGGCAGCAGCACACGCCACTGGGTAATTGAACCCTTGGAAGCAGCTGTCTGAAACACGGAGATTGGCGTCGTTGAGATCTTGGAAAATTCTCGATCGAGAATCCTCGATCGGCGATCCTCAATTAAAATGCAAGATCGGTGAGCTATTTCTTCTGCCAACTATGACCCGTAATAACGAGAACTTTTGGGAAAACGTTGCCCGCTATCCCCGCTATATGATTACCTTTATCTTGGGAACGTTTTACGCCATCTATACCTGGCTTAAGCCCCTGGCAAAACAACCCGTGACGCTCGTGGCGATCGTTGGATTGCTCGTGTCGATGGTTTTGTTTACGATCTTCACGTTAAGAGCCATGTTAGGCGTGTCAGCCGTTTAACTCTCTCGGTGGATATCCCTGGATTGTCCCCTGGGGCGAGGCATTCGTCCTAGCACTGAGGTGGACAACGAGGACGATTCCGTCGAGTGTGACGGTCGCTCGCCGATGTGGGTTTCCGGATCGCAGACGTAGTACAATCGAAATAACTGTACCTGAGAAAGTACGCTTCTAAGAAAATTCACTCCCGTTCAGGACTTTTATAAAAAGGTGTTTCTTGCTTGTCAAATGACAGGATTCTGTACTCGATATGACCGATAAATCATTCCCTCTGAGACGGTAACAGCCCGGACAGAACAATACCCGGTCAAACAGAACAAACAACAATTGCTGTCTGACAACTCAACACGAATTGTCTGGGGTGGGGCATCACCTAGACGTAAAAAAATTGCCTGTGGATGGGTTCTACCGAAGTTAATTCGGCTTGCTGGATTAACTCGGTGTGACCGAGTGAAACAGGAAACAAGATAGGCGCGAGCCTTGAAGTCCGCCTTGAACTGCACCAGCAGTTGAAGTCGGAATCATGTCCACTGAAATCAATTGGCGAGATTGCTCGCCCGTAGCATCAAGAGAGGGCGATTATCATGGCTACTAACCGTCGTATGTCCCGCGTGGCTTCGCTGATCAAGCGTGAAGTCAGTCAAATGTTGATGCACGGCATTAAAGACGACCGCGTCGGAGCGGGAATGGTCAGCATCACCGATGTAGACGTATCTGGCGACCTGCAACACGCTAAGATTTTCGTCAGCATCTATGGTACAGATGAGGCTCGTAGTGAAACAATGGCGGGTTTGGAATCCGCCACGAACTACGTCCGCCGCGAACTCGGCTCTCGTGTCAATCTGCGTCGAACTCCGGAAGTTAAGTTTCTCGAAGATCGATCCCTCGAACGTGGCGATCGAACGATCGATTTAATTAACCGCTTAAGTCACGAACGAGACGATCGCAAATCCGATCTAGATTCCGAGCCTGAAGAAACTGTCTAATCCGATTTTTCGGAAGTACAAATGCGGTTTTCGGGACGCCAGCGCGTCCCGATTCTCGTTTTTTGGAACTATTCAACCACCACAACCGCCACCACAACCGCCACCACAACCGCCACCACAGCCGCTACCACAGCCACTGTCACCGCCTTCGCCTCCAGAAGAATCTCCTCCTCCGATGTCCCAGCTACCACAGCCGCTACCGCCACAGCCACCACCTCGGGAACCCGAACTAAAAGGAGGAGCTTTGGGATTTTTGACGTAATCGATCAGTCCGATCGTAAAACGGCTTAGCCCCACAACGGCGAACGTTAAGATAACGACAAGTAGAACGATCTGAATGGGAGTCATGCCGTCGAGCAATCGATCGACGTAAGGCATTCCTGTAATGACGGGTAAAATCGCAAATGTTGCGATCGTTGAAGCTTTGAAGGCGAAAGCTTTGGAAAAAACCCAGTTTTGCTGAAGATTCACCCACTGACACTGAATATCGCGTCCAAAGCGAATTTCTGGAACAGTCCAAATATCTTGCGGCGGAACCTGTCCGAAAAACGTTTCATAGCTGTCTAAGGTTTTTTGATACCAATCGCCAAATCGATCTCGTTCGGCTTTTCCACCACGGGTGGGTTCGTGATGTAATGGCATCTGTAAAACATTGCAACAGAAGTCTTCCCAGTACGAGTGCGTATAAACGAGATGCAAGTGCCATGCTCGATCGACTTGTTCTGAAGGCGTAACGGGATGACCGGCGGCGACGGCTAAAAAGGCAAATTTTTTGTATTCTTCAATAACACGCTGTGTGTATTGTGACGACCAACCATTTTCTCTGGCTAGTCGATCGGCAAATCGGAGTTTGGTGTCAGGGCGATCGAAAGAAAATGTCTGAAGGCGATCGTAGAGTTGGCTTTGTTGGGGAGTCATCGATTGAAGAGATCGATCGACCTCGAATTCAAGCTCAGTCATCGCTATTATCGAGTTATAAGGCTAACATTCTGAGTTTAGCTTTTCTTTCGTGTCCTGACTGTTGTGTGATAGAGATACTATTGTTAACATATCATTAAATATTCAAACCTGAAGTCCTTACATAGCAAGAGCCAGGTGTACTTCACTTTCCGGGGAAATGCTGTAGTTCTCTTGGAATTACGGTGTAATTGAGTTGCTTATAATACCAATATCGTTGTAGGGTCGAACGGCCGTTCGACCCTACGCCAAGAGTTTTGGAGTCTCATCAACTCTGCTTATCATCCTAAGTTCAACAGACGCAAAATGTTTTATAGGTTATAAATCAATCGTTTTAAAAGCTTTGTATGTTGTCTATTTGCAGGCTTTCAGATTTTTTCATTTGACACTTTTGAAGAAAGCATCTATTTTTGTTATATGTTTTTTATACAGCCAAAAGCAAGGCTCGAGTTTTTTGAGAACCAGAGCTTGAAACAAAGATTGAATCACAAACAATTAGTTGTCAAATCAAAACTATTTTTCAGGTAGAGGTAATTTGCTATCTTCCTCAAAAGAATCAATGTTTTTAACAATCCAGTGTTTGTCAGCGTCGAGGTTGAGAACGTCTTTTCGCTTGAGTTCTCCTAGCATTCGAGTCACAGTCACGCGATTTGTCCCGATCGCACTGGCGATTTCTTGGTGTGTCAGTCGCGCGCCCAAACGCATACCTTCCGAGGTCGATTGTCCCATTTCTAGAATTAACAATCGGAATAAATGGGAGAGTCGATCGAGTGCGCGTCGGTGAGAGGCAATGACGAGAAGTTCCTCGAGTTGACACAACCGCCGTGCTTTTTGTTGGAGGAGTTTAATACCGAGTTCGGGGGTTTGTTCGATTTCTGCTTGGGGATACCAAATCGCCATGACGTCGGAAAGGGCGCGTGCTTGGTGGTGCGGGCGTGTCGTCAGTCCCGAACCGAGCCACATCGAAGGGCCGACCCAACCGAGGACTCGTTCTTCGCCCATTGCGACCCAGGTACTCAGTTGTACCCAGCCTTGGCACACTTGCCAAACCCCTGTTCCAGAGAGAGGTATAGCACCACCGCGTTCGACAAAGCGACAGGGACGGTGAAGGGTTATGGCAGATTGCATATTATCGATTCGGAGTGTGAGGTTGCTTGAGTACGGTCGCAATTTCGATCGAGATCGCAACACGACTCACCCCTAAACCCTAACGACTGAACGTTAAGTCTGCGTAAAGGGACACCTTGGATGGGGAGGTGAGGAGATGGGGAAAAACCGTCTTCACGGGTGACTGATACCTGCTTGCTGTTCGCGGTAAAAGCGGCAACCGTTGCAGGGGCCGTAGGGATTGACAGCACAGCGAAGGTAGGGCGAACGAGCGTTGTAGAGACAGGTTCGATCTCCGAGAATTTCAAGTGGTGCGGGTTCGATCGGTTGCAATACTCGAAGCGGAGGTACAGCATCCCGTGCAGCCATCAGACGATCCCGGATTTGGCGCTGAGCTTTACAAGCGTACCACAGCGATAGCACGGGTGGTGTTAAACCCAAACCGATAACCAACAGCATTTCCCACCACATCGAAGGATTCGCCGATCTCGCTAACTTTATTTCGCCAACTTTCATTGTAACGAAGGCGCTTTGGAGTATCTCTTACAATTAAAGCCGACTCGTAAATTGTAAATTCCCCTGCCGAATCGTACATCGTAAATTCCCATGACGCTCATCAACCGGCGCTATCGTATTCTCCACTCGATCGGACGAGGTGGCTTTGGCGAAACCTTTCTCGTCGAAGATACCCAGATGCCTTCGGGTCGTCGTTGCGTCCTCAAACAACTCAAATCCACCGCCACCGATCCTCAAACGACTCAATTAGTACAAGAACGATTCGCACGGGAAGCTGCAATTTTAGAATTTCTTGGAGAAGCACATCCGCAAATTCCCACCCTCTACGCTTACTTCACGGAAAACGATCGATTTTATTTAGCACAAGAGTGGATTGAGGGTCAGACGCTGACGGAACGGTTGCAAACACGGGGGACGATGTCCGATGGTGAGGTGCGCCAACTGCTCGTCAATCTGTTACCCGTCCTCGATTTTATCCACAGTCAAGGCATCGTTCACCGAGATATCAAGCCCGATAACATTATCCTGCGCGATCGAGACGGTTTAACCGTTCCCATCGATTTTGGAGCGGTGCGGGAAACGATGGGAACGATGATGAGTTCGTCGGGAAACCCCACCAGTAGCATTATCATCGGAACGCCGGGGTTTATGTCCAGCGAACAAGCGGCTGGTCGTCCCATATACTCCAGCGATCTCTACAGTTTGGGGTTGACGGCGATCTTTTTGCTAACGGGCAAGTTACCGCAAGCGTTATCGATCGACCCGCGCACGGGGAAAGTGTTGTGGCCGTCAGACGCACGGATTGAAGCGGGATTAAAGCAGGTGTTGGATAAAGCGATCGAACACCATCCTCGAGATCGATATGCGACGGCTTCGGAAATGTTGGCGGCTTTACAAACGCCCCAACCTATCCCTCCTCAAGCGCCTCAAACGCCTGTCATTCCGTCGACAGCGGCCACGGTGGCCGTCGCACCGGGATGGGAAAATCGATCGAACACTCCTTCAACTGTTGCGGCGACGACGGTTGCTGCACCCCCGACGAAGAAATCGAACAAAGGTGGGTTGCTCGTCGGGGCGATTATTGGGGGGGTTGCGATCGGGGCGTCGATCGCCGCGTTGGCGTTACGAGGTGATTCGGGAAAAGATGACGTTAGCGTCGTTCCATCGCCCACCCCAACAGTAGAAGCTTTGCCGACTCCGACGCCAACGCCGATTCCCACGCCGACGCCAACGCCCGAAGTTCGATCGTTCTACTTTCTGGCCGATTCTGCCTATGCCGATCGAAACAACGCGGAACGGCGCTTACAAGCCTTGAAAAATCAGGGCTACACCAACGCCGGATCGTTTTGGCTTCCCGATTACGCCAATCTTTCTGGCAAACCGTACACGCAAGTTTATCTCGATCGATTTTCCAACCGCGACGACTGCATTGACATTTTGCGAACTTACGGCCGCGACAACGCCGATGCTTACTGCGCCTTTGCCAGCAGCGATCCGAACGCTCCGACGGAACGCATTACGACCCGTGACGTCGTCGCTCAGACGCCGCAAGTCCCAGACAATCGACCGTCTCCGGTCAATGCAACCCGAGATTATTATGCGGCGATCGATCGCGGCGACATTATTTTAGGGTGGAATACCCTGTCGCGTGCTTTGCAAGACGATTCAAACCTACACCCCAACGGTTTTCGAGATTACGAAGCTTGGTGGAATCAGGTCAGAGACGTGCGAGTTGAAGATTTACAACTATTTGACGTTGCAGAAGAAGAATCGCACGTCGATGTGAAATTGCTGTATTTTATGAAATCTGGAGAAACGAGCCGTGATGCGTTACGGATTAAGTGGATCTGGGATCGCTATAACAATCGATGGGTGTACGACGATGCAACGTATTTAAACTAAACGTTATTGAGATAAAAATTTCAGATTTACTCTTACGTCTGTGAATTCGAGTTTTTATTCGAGAACCGCATTATACCATTTTCAAAAATTCATGCCATAGATGTCTGTAGGTGCGAACGGTGTTCGCCCAAGTTCAGCCGAAGACCTCTAGCAGGATTATCGAGAAATGGTATTAGAATCTTTAGCATCGATCGATTCGATCGTCGTCAGGAGTGGGGAGTTCTAAGGTTAAATCGCCTTTGAATAGGCGATTCTCAATACGATCGTGACGGAGATGTTTGACACCCAAACGACAGATCTCGGGTGGTGCAACGATTAGAATTCAGAAGAAATCGAATCCGTTTCTTGAGAAGTCTGCCAGCCAAATTGATACGTTTGACTGAGGGCGACCCGATCTCGGCCTTGTTCTTTCGCATCGTATAGCGCGAGATCGGCAGCCTGCCAAAGCGGGTTGGCCATGGTGTCTTCAGCTGGCTGCTCGCTGGCAACACCGATACTCACCGTTACGACTGTAGCGGGCAGCTCGGCCTGTAAATCGCGTTTGATTCGTAGCATCCGCACCCCCCGACAGATTTCACGGGCCACTCGCATCGCCATTTTCGCATCCGTTTGCGGTAAGAGAACAGCAAACTCCTCTCCTCCCGATCGAGCCACGACATTTTCACTCGTCCAGTCGCCGACGACACTTAAAATTCCGAGCGCAATTCTCTGCAAACAGGCATCTCCCATCGTCCGGCCGTAACGATCGTTGTAGGATTTGAAAAAGTCGATATCGCAAGAAAGAACTGACAGGGGTTGTTGGGTTCGGCTGAGTTCCTGCCAAGCATCTTGGAGGCGCAAGTCGAAGTAGCGTCGGTTGGGGATCTGCGTGAGTTCGTCAATGTAGCACAATTGTTGGAGGCTCTGGTTTTCTCGCTCCCAGGTGACGAGTCGATCGATCGTGGAAGAGAGGTCTGGCGCTTCGTCCGTTTCGCCCGTTAACGCTCCTGGATCGCTTTTCCAGGCTGCCAGTTGTTCTTGGAAATACTGACGGTAGAGTTGGCAACTGATAGTGACCGTATTGCCATGAATGCGAACGAGTCCGAGACTGTCGAGTTTGTACGCGAGAATCGGTTCGAGAAAACAGCCGTTGGGGGAACTCAACACGCGATCGAGACTGTTGAGTAGTTCGGGATGAGATTGGAGCGTATCCCAAAGTTCCCGCAATCGATCTCGGTAAATGCTGCTGAGAGTTGGCGCTTCGGCGAGAATTCGATCGAGATTCCTCGGTTGGGACAATCCCGAGTCGTTACTCTGGCTCAAATGGTACAACGCCAGGGAGACGAGATAGGGAGAGCCGCCGATCGTCTCCACGAGTCGTTTGGCTTGGCTGTCATCCGTCCAAGTCAATCCGTAGCGGCGAGCGAGTTCGCAAATTTGCTCGATACTGAAATCGGGTAAGACGACCGGCAATCCAACGTTAAACGGAGATCGATTGATGTCGAGGGGAATGTAAACTTCGGTGGAATGGACGACGACGAGACGAAGTTTTTGCCACGCGGCGATCTGCTTGGCTTCTTCATGCCACGATCTCAGTAGGGGGAAAAACTCTTGTGCCACCTCGGGAAACTCAAACAGGCGATTGACTTCTTGCAAGGCCAATACGAGGGGGCGCGATAGAGTTTCGAGGATATAGTGTTGGATGTAAAGGGTGCAGCTAATTTTACCGCCGATATCTTCATCCCAGACCTCATCGAGTTTGGGAGAAAGTTGTACCGAGAGGGCGAGATTGGCACAAAACCAGCGCAAGAGTTTGTTGAGATCGCTTAGAACGCTCGTTTCAGCTCGTTGAAAGTCGAGTGTCACCGTATGGTAGCCCGAGTGTTTGGCACAGTCGAGCAATCGCAACAGTAGCGAACTTTTTCCCATACGCCGACTTCCGCGAATTCGGATAGCACAGCCGGGTTGGTGGAGTTCGGCTTGGGTGAGTTCTTCGATAGGAGGACGCTCGATATACAACGGCGAATCGAGGGCGAGGGGCGTTCCTGGAAACTCGACTTGCGGCGCGGGTGCGACGGGACGACTCAATTCGCTCAACAGCAACCGCTCCTGAGACGTGAGTTCGCGCAGTTCGAGAGTCGGGCGGAGGTTCGCTTTGGTAATCTGTCCGTCGAAGATATCGGAGAGCAAGCGCCAAAGTTGAGAAGCGACGTTCCGTAAATAATGTGCGTCGTATCCCAATTCAGTTTCCATGCGGGTATAAGTTGCACCTTGCCAAGCCTGACGCAACACTCCCTCTTGAACAGGTGACAGGTTTTCTCCGATGGCACGAACCAGTTCGACAATCTCGTCAATAGTCATCTACGGTCATCTGTAGTTTCGATCGATATGGGTGACAAGATGCAATCTGCACCGCTACGAACACCTGTTCGGAGTTACCACTGATAATTATAACCAACTCCCCGATTTAACCGAAGATTAGAACACCGATCGGGTTTAAAATTGTTGGTATTCTCGGTTGGTCTTGTATGTATTATTACAACCCTCGATCGATTTGTGATACAACTTATGGATCTGCGATCGATGACTGGATATCTTAATGTGATATTTTGTCATATGACAGAGCAGAAAGTAACTTGCAAAAGTTGCCAAATTGACTCGCTGCATCTCCTAACACGAGCAGACCGGTAAAATCTAGATCGTTTTGCGAGTTGTGTCAAACGGACGCGGCAACAGGAGACTTTGAATATAATCGACTTACAGCTGCCAAAATATTGCGCTCGAGCAACCAAAATGACTGGGGACAGGGTAAATGCCAGCAGATGCGGACGCACTCGTTCGTCAGCTTCAAGCGATCGTCGATCGACTCGAGATCGTATTAGGAGAGCTGAACGAGGGAATCGTTTGGACGGACGAAATCGGACGAATTCAGTGGTGTAACGATCGATTTGCACGGTTGCTCGATCGAACCAGAGCGCAACTGTTCGATACCCTGTTACTAGACGTGTTGCCCCTTGAAAACAGCGACGGTTCTTCTGAAGTCGAGCGACATCCGGTTAAGTTAGCACTTCATACTGAGATGAGTGCCACGCAGATCTACCGCTTTCGACGGGAAAAAGGGGAAATCGTCGATTTAGAAATTTTTTGGACGGGTTTGCCCACTCTTTTAGACACGCAAGGCGCCTTATTGGTTCTGCGCTCTCGCAATAAAGAGATTTCTTACTGTGTTCCGACGCGGGACGCCTTAGAAGGCTCGACGTTATATTCTATCCTGGCCGAACATTCGACCGATTGGATTTGCCGACAGACTCTAGACGGCGTTTTAATTTACGCATCTCCAGCTTGTCAGCGTTTGCTCGGACTCAACCCGGAACAGGCAATCGGTCGATCGGCGTTCGATCTCTATCATCCAGACGATGCCGCGACAATCCGCCAATTTTACGATCGCATCGCGCGAGATCCGGAAACTCCTCTCACCCTCTCCCATCGTATTCGACACGATAGCGAATACTACTTATGGTTCGAGACGACGTTTAACGCCGTGCGAAATCCTTACGGACAAGTTCGGGAAGTGATTTCCGTCTCCCGTGACGTGACCGATCGCCTGTCCTATCAAAAAACGCTGCAACGGAACGAAAAACGCTTCCGCGTCCTGATCGAAAACATCACCGATGCGATTTTGATTCTCGACTCGCGGGGGTTGCTACGCTACGTCAGCCCTTCTGCGGAGCGATTGCTCGGATATGCGAGTGAAGCGTATGTCGGTCAAGCACCCATTCAATTCGTCTCAGAAGACGACACCAACACGGTCAAACGGGTCTTTCGTCGGGTTCTTCGTCGTAAAGGACGTTGCGAGTATTTGGTCGAGTTTGGCGTGCGCCACTCCGACGGACGGCGGTTAGTGTTCGAGGCAACGATGACGAATTTGCTCGACGAACCGGCGATCGAGGGAATTGTCGTCAACTGTCACGATATTACAGAACGCAAACAGGCGGAACTGCAACTGCGCTACGACGCACTGCACGACGCTTTGACGGGGTTGCCCAACCGCACGTTGTTTATGGAACGACTCGCCCAGTCGATCGCCCAGAAAAAACGCCATCCCGATTACAATTTTGCCGTTCTCTATCTCGACCTCGATCGATTTAAGGCAGTGAACGACAGCTTGGGTCATATTGCGGGGGATCGATTGTTAGTAGAGGTAGCCAAACGCTTGAAGTCTCAGATTCGCTACGACGATACAGTGGCGCGGTTGAGTGGTGACGAGTTCGCGATTTTGCTGCAAGACGTGACGTTGGAAGCAAGCGCTCACCAACTCGCCGATCGATTGCAACGCTCGCTACAAGATCCGTTGGAGTTGAACTATCAAGAGGTATTCGTGACGGCGAGTATCGGTATCGTGATGGCCAGCGACCTCTATCACACACCTTCTGACGTGTTGCGGGATGCCGATACGGCCATGTACCGCGCCAAACAGTTGGGAAAAGCCCGTCAGGAACTGTTCGACACCAGTATGTCTCAGAACAATTTGAAATTGCTCAAATTGGGGGTCGATTTGCGCCACGCCCTCGATCGCCGCGAACTCGAACTGTACTATCAGCCGATCGTGGCATTGGAGTCGGGACAAATTAGTGGCTTTGAAGCACTGCTGCGTTGGAATCACAACGAACTCGGCTGTATTTCTCCCGAGGAATTCATTCCCATTGCGGAGGAAACGGGGGCGATCGTCCCCTTGGGGTGGTGGATTTTAGACGAAGCCTGTCGTCAGATGCAACGGTGGCGCAAGCTATTTCCCGAGAAGTCCTTGGTGGTTTGCGTAAATTTATCGGGGCGACAGTTTTCACAGCCGTCTTTGGTCGATCGCGTGGCGCAAACGCTGGCGGAAACGAAACTCGAGGCCAAGTTTCTCAAGTTGGAGATTACGGAAACGACGATCGTTGAAAATGCAGCGACGGTGATGGAGACGCTACAACAGTTTAAGCATATGGGGGTACAGTTGAGCATTGACGACTTCGGAACGGGGTACTCGTCTCTGAGTCGTTTGCGGAGCTTTCCCATCGATACCCTTAAAATTGACAAGTCTTTCGTGCGCACGATGGACGTCGATCGAGAAAATTTGGAAATTACAAAGTCGATCGTGATGCTGGGACAATCTTTGGATATTTCGACGATCGCGGAAGGGGTCGAAACCCCCACTCATTTGGCAGAACTCCGCCAATTGGGCTGTCAGTACGCACAAGGATATTTGTTTTCTCGCCCAGTTCCCGCAGCAAAGGTCAACGAGATTGTCGCATCTAATCCTAAATGGTGATGGGAAATTGACGATTATTTATCGATTTATTGAATAACAATAAAGTCATCAAGTCTGAGTATCGTTCAAACTTAGAAAAACAGAAATTGAGAAGACATCCTTGCATCTTTCTAGGCGATCTGAACACAATATAGAACAGTCTCGACGATCGTTAACGATTACGCCTCTCGAACATGACTTTAGCCGAGCATTTCCCTCAAGCAACGTCTGCAAATCCCTTTTTGAATCTCAATTACGAACCCGCTTTTGAATTGCTAGGAGAGGACTATTACGACCGCGTCGCGGCGGCTGAATTTCCCCAGCATATTTTGCGTTTTCGCAACGATCGAGTATTACCGTTACTCGATCTCGATTCCGATCTCGCGACCGACGATCGTTTCATCGAAGCCTTTGGAAAGTTCCAAGTGAATCGTCCGCTTCTGGCCATGTGTTATCACGGCTACCAGTTTGGCGAGTACAACCCCCACCTCGGTGACGGACGGGGGTTTCTCTTCGGCCAGGTTCGTGGAACAGACGGCGAACTCTACGATTTGGGAACGAAGGGTAGCGGTACGACTCCCTACTCTCGCGGTGGCGACGGACGACTGACGCTCAAAGGTGGTGTTCGAGAAGTCATCGCTGCGGAAACCCTCGAACGGATGGGAGTGCGAACGTCTCGCTGTTTGAGTGTCATTGAAACGGGAGAACAGTTGTGGCGTGGTGACGAACCGTCGCCAACGCGATCGTGCGTGATGGTTCGGTTCAATCGATCGCATATTCGGTTTGGAACCTTTGAGCGATTGCACTATTTGCGACGACCCGATCGAACGAAAATCCTGTTAAATCACGTTATCGAAACCTATTATCCGAGCATCGATCGAACGGTTGACGAACGAGAAACTTACGCTCGATTTTACGCTGAATTGGTGGCGCGAGTGGCGCGATTAGCAGCCGAGTGGATGGCGGCTGGCTTCTGTCATGCCGTTCTCAACACCGATAATATGTCGATTACTGGGGAAAGTTTTGACTACGGGCCCTATGCATTTATTCCCAATTACAACCCTCAGTTTACGGCAGCTTATTTTGACTATTACGGTCGTTACAGCTATGGCAATCAACCGCTCGTTTGTAAACTGAATTTGGAGATGTTACAGCAACCGCTGTCTGCCGTAATTTCTAGGTCGGACATGGAAACGGCATTGGCTGAATTCGATCGAATTTACCATCAAAACTACCGCGATTTAATGGCTCGCAAATTGGGATTTGCCGATCTGGCGGAAGAAGATGCAGAAGAATTAGTGAAGTTGACAGTGGATATTTTACAAAACAACGACGTGGGGTATCACGATTTCTTCAGTCAGCTTCGCCAGCAGTTTTCTCCAACTTGGCGCGATGACGAAACCGCAATTTTTTCGTCTGCGGAACCGTTAGATATTTTACAGCCGTGGCAGTCGGTCTATCACCGAATTTTGCAACACCTTTCGACGATCGAACTCGAAGCTACGACCGAACGGTTGCGTTGTCTGAATCCTCTTGTCGTTCCCGTTCGCTCTGAAATCGAGGCCATTTGGGAACCGATTACGCTAGAGAATAATTGGCAACCATTTTACGAGTTGTTGGCGCGAATTTGGGAATAGCTTGAGTTGATTTTGTGTCCGATCGCACAGACACAGGTTACAGGTTGCATGGATTTCGATCGAAGTTCGATGTTTTCAAACTCGGCTTTCTCGAGTAGTTGTACGATTCGATTGCCACGCGATCGAACCTCGTCTTCAGTTTTTGCCCATTTCGGCTGTAACGCGATCGAAACCGATCCCCCCGGTTTCAACACGCGCCGGATTTCTTCTAGAGTCGCGATGGGATCGTGCCAAAACATATGGACGTTGACGGCGAAAGCTTTGTCAAACGTCTTGTCAGGATAGGGGATTTCGTCCGCTGAGCCTTGGTGTAATCGGACTCGCCCTTCACGAACGGCGGCGGCGTTACGTTGGCTAGCTTGACGAACCATGACATCGGAGTGGTCGATTCCGGCGACGAAGCCAGATGTCACGAGCTGGGAAATGCGCTCGATCGCCCAACCGGGACCCAAACCGAGTTCTAAAATACGATCGATAGGCTGTACGTCTAAAAGCTCGATCGTCCATGTGTTGCGTTGCTGGTTTTTTCGAGCCATGTAGCGACCGACGAGACGACCTAACATCCCACTCGGACGGCGAAATTGAGGAACTGCTAAGGCAATTAAACCCTTCACGATGCCATGCTCCTACTCGTCTGTTCCTTTTATTTTGACAACTTAGATGCTATTTTGACAACTTAGATGTCAAAAACTTAACACGCTCGATTTGATGATGAAGCGAACCTCAGCAGGACAAGCCCTAGAAAGCTTGATTTTTGACACCGCAGCCACGTTTTTCCTCCTGCGAGCCAGGGGAAGCCAACTCGGTGTCGTCACCCCCTGGGGTGCGGGATACGGGGGTTTGTTACGAAGTTTGAAGTTAGACGGGCCGCAAACTGTGCCGCAATTGGCCCGATCTCGTCCCGTATCTCGCCAACACATCCAAAAGCTAGCCAATGAAATGTTAGAAGACGGAACGATCGAATACATCGACAATCCAGCCCACAAGCGATCGAAACTGTTGCGTCTGACACCGCATGGAGAAGCCGTTTTCGAGACGATGTCGGCACGTATTACCGAGGAGGCAGAACGTCTCGCAGATGGAATTTCAACGGAGGCGTTAGAAACGACGCTGCACGTTTTGGAGACCCTGCGCGATCGATTGCGGGAAAACCTATCCCACGAATTGCCATAATTTAAGCATTTCAACACTTCAGCAACAATCAAAACATACGATGGAAACCCCCTCACCCAAGATTCGATCGTTTGAAGCCTTCTATCCGTACTATCTCCAAGCGCACGAAAACCCAATTTGTCGTCGCCTCCACGTTCTCGGATTAATCGTGGCGATCGTTGCTGTGGTCTATGCCGTTATCGCTCAAAATTGGTGGGCCTTCGCCATTGCTCCGGGATTCGGTTATCCTTGCGCTTGGTTAGGACACGCTTGGTTTGGAAAAAACGTTCCGGCAACCTTCGGCTATCCACTTTACAGCTTTAAAGCCGGAATTTTTATGTATCGCGATATGTTAATCGGTAAAGTTCCGTTTTAAACCGAAAGTCTGCTCGATCGAGCGTTTTATGTTGCGTTTTCTCAAATTTAAAGCTAAATCGAAACGAGTCTGATATAAGTTGGGTGCGATCGATTGTTTGAGGAAACTCTGTTATGGAATCAAATCTACTATGGAATCAAATCTACCGGAATCCCAAGCTCAATACGAGTTCGATAACAGCCAAAACGAACTGGTCGGAGATCTTTCCAAAAAGATGAGCTTTGTGGCCACGTTGCTCATCGTGTTTGGGATTTTATCGCTCTTAAACGGTGTTATCGTTCTCGTTTCGTCGTTCTCGGCCACAGAAGCGGCCAACTCATCGATCTCCGAAGTTTTCAGCGCCATCGTCAACGGTATTTTTATGGTGGTTGTCGGTCTGTGGACGCGCAATGCAGCGAACGCTTTCCAAAACATCGTGAAAACAGAAGGACGCGATATCGAGAATTTAATGGTAGCCCTCGGCGAACTTCGCAAACTGTATGCGTTACCTTAAATGTCGAAAGAAGGCAACTGAGCGCCGCGAATCCTTATAGAGTTCCCAACAATGGGTAAAGTCTGTTAAGATGACAGAATGTTAGTCATCGAAGCCAAACTGAAGGGAGCGGCATTTCAATATGCGAAGTTAGACGAAGCGATCCGAACAGCACAATTCGTTCGGAACAAATGTCTTCGTCACTGGAGCGACAATAAAGGGGTCACGCGCAATGACCTCCAAAAGCTCTGTTCCCAACTGGCTAAAAATCCCGAAACCCCTTGGGTGAAACAGCTTAACTCCCAAGCTCGGCAAAGTTCTGCTGACCGTGCTTGGGCGGCCATTTCTCGGTTTTATACCAACTGTAAACAGAACGTCAAAGGAAAGA
>LWRO01000050.1 GCA_001657325.1 Geitlerinema sp. BBD 1991-9
CTCAAGTCAACCTGATTTGGGCAAGGGGGTGGGAACCGTCCTCTCTAGACGCAGACGCGCCTAGCTCTGCTGACTGCGGAAGCCTGAAGCAACTGGGGCGGTTGAAGCGTCAGAAACGCCTACCTCAACGAAGTAGGTAGGCGTAGTTCATCACCTCATCAACAGCACCGTAGAACAGCAATCCTGCCATTGCCGTTAAAAACAATCGCGATGGTGGCGGCGACACCCGACGAACTAACAACACCACCGCACTCGTTGAAATCGAGAACAATTGGAGCGCCTGTAACCAGGAGGGAACAGTCATATAGCCGTTCAGATCGAGGGGCGGGTACGGCGAGTTAGCCGTGGCAATGCTGACGAGATAGACAACAGCGATGGCTGTTTCGAGTAGAATCGCCCCCGTTAACAGTGCCACCGACTGAGACGTCCAGACTTCTTTCATCCCCATAGATGCATTCAACTTTCAGATACCAAGTTAGGCAGACGATTCTGAGTTTAAGATAGGTCTGTTTGGAAATAGCGTATGACGTTTCATAAAGTCGATCGCCGCATCTTTGTCGAGGGGTTTAGCGAAGAAAAATCCCTGGCCGTAATCACAGCTTAAAGATCTCAAAATGTCGAGTTGTAATTGATTTTCGATGCCTTCTGCAACCACATCGAGTTCTAGCGAGTGCGCGAGATTGACAATTGTTCTCGCAATATCTAAGCTTTTGCGGTTCGATTCAATATCTTGAATAAACGTTCGATCGATCTTCAGCGTATCGATCGGAAATGATTGTAAATAGGACAAGCACGAATAGCCCGTGCCGAAGTCATCGATCGACAGTTGAACCTGCTTGCCTTTCAAGAGTTCCAATAAATCGGTGGCATTGGATACCTTCTCCATTAAAATACTTTCTGTAATTTCGATCTTGAGGTTCGAACCGTTCAAACCCGTCGATTGTAAAATGTCCTCGATCGAGTCGAGAATATCGGTATTCCCCAACTGAATTCCCGACAAGTTCACGCTAATACTCAAGAGATCGCATTCGACAACACATTGCGATCTCCACTCGCAAAGCTGACGGCAGGCTTCCGCGAGAACCCACTTACCCAACGGAATAATCAACCCCGTTTCCTCGGCAACCGGAACGAACTCGCTCGGAGAAATCCAGCCTTGCGTCGGGTGATGCCAGCGGGCCAAGACTTCAAAACTCACGAGTTCGCCCGTAGCCAAACTGACAATGGGTTGAAACCGCAACGACAATTGTTGCTTTTCCAAAGCCGTTTTGAGATCGGCCTCGAGCTGCAAGCGTCGCGACACCCGAGACTGCATACTATCGTCAAACCAGGCGAGCTTTTCCTGCCGGACTTTCGCGTCGTGCATGGCGAGATCGGCAGCCCGTAAAAAGTCCTCCGGGCGATCCGAGCGTAGGGTGTGTTCGGCAATCCCCATACAGGCGATCAGGAACACCACCGCACCGTTGAGATAAAACGGATTGCGAAACGCTCGATCGATCTGACCCGCCATTTGTCGGGCCAGTTGAACGTCTTCGATATCGGGGAGGAGAATCGCAAACTCGTTCGCACTGATGCGTGCGAGGGTGTCTGTCGGGCGGATACAAGACTCCAAACGTCGAGCGAGTTCGCGGGAAAGGTGTTCGCTAACCGTGTGACCCAAACCGTACTTCACCGTTCTCAAACCGTCGAAGTGAACGAACATCACCGCAAACCCATCGCCACAGCGTTCTTCAATTTGCGATCGAATCCGTTCGAGCAACCAACTTTCGTTCGGCAGTCCAGTGGCTCGATCGTAATAGGCATAATATTTCAGTCGATCGAGCGCGTTTTCCAAACTGTGCTGTTGCTCCCGCGACTGACGAACGCAGTTGACCGTCTTTTCGATCGTAATTTCCAGATCGCGGAAGTCCAGAGGTTTCATTAAAAAATCAAACGCCCCTCGATTCATCGCCGCGCGAAGATTGGGCAAATCACCATAAGCTGAAATGACGATTGCCTTGAGATGCGGGTCGATTTCGGGAAGCTGTTCGAGGAAGGCTAAGCCATCCATTTTCGGCATTTTTAAGTCCGTTAAAACGGCATCGATCCGACAGTTATTTTGTAAGTGTTCTAATGCCTCGACACCATTACTGGCAAAATGAAACTCAAATTTGCCCGCCCGAATCTGCTTGCGGAATCGTTGCTTGACGAGTCGTTCGAGTTCGCTTTCGTCATCGACAACCAAAATACAGCTGGAGGTAAAAGTCATGAAACCATCCGATAAGCAAGATTACGTAGCATGAAATAAAGCTGATGTTGACTCGACGGTATTAGAGAAGGGATGTTGCTGGGACGATCGACTCGGGTGAAACTGTCTTAATCTTTAAACTAAAAGAATGTCCCCGACGAAGTAGGGGGCAAACCCACGACAAGCATCGAGTCAATCCACGATCGATCCGTTGGAGCCGCCCGAATCTTACATCTTCACTATTGTATTTCGGATAATTTGAGATGCAAGGCGGGCCGATCGATAACGATCGATCGTTAAGGTGTTGGAATCGTCATGATAAATTCAGCATAGATCCCGGTTTCACTCTCAACGTCTAGCGTTCCGCCATGTTGGCGTACCACAATGTCATAGGTCATTGACAAACCTAAACCCGTTCCCTCCCCAGGTGGTTTAGTCGTAAAAAACGGATCGAAGACCCGGGCTTTGACCTCCGGTGTGAGACCGAAGCCGTTGTCTCGGATGCGAATTTCAACCCGGTCGTCGAGCAATCGGGTCGTAACGCGCACGCGGGGAACGAAGGTATCTTCAAGTTGTCGCCGTTTCGCCATCGCCACATAACAGGCGTTATCTACGAGATTAATCCAGGCGCGGTTGAGATCTGACGGAACGACCTCGATCGAGCCAATCCGTTCGTCGTAGTCTGTTTCCAGCACGATATCGAAATCCGGCTCGATGGCACGACGACTGTGATAGGCCAACTGCACCGCTTCATCGAGAAGACGGTTGAGATCGGCCTCGCATCGTTCGCCAGTCTGCGAGCGAGCGTGCTGCAACATATTACGAATGATATTTTCAGCCCGTTGGCTGTGGCGATCGATCGCCGCAGCATTGTCTTGTAAGTCCGCGAGAAGCTCGCGAACCGTTCGTTCGTCTTCTCGGACGAAACGATCGAGGTACCGATCGAGAACCTCCTGTAAATCCTGCATCAACTCGATCGAACCCTCAGCATAATTCTTCACGAAATTTAAAGGATTTCGCAGTTCGTGAGCGACTCCTGCCGTTAGCGTTCCCAACGAGGCCAGTTTTTCCTGGGCGACGAGTTGCTGCTGTACCGCCTTGAGGTCAGCCGTGCGTCGTTCGATCGTGTCCTCCAAACTCGACGAATAAGCGGCGAGCTTGTCGTTCACCTGTTGCAGTTCTCGGTTAGCCCCTGCCAACGTATCGTAAAGACGGGCGTTTTCCACCGAAATCGCAACCTGAGCGCACAACAGATTTAACATTTCGACGCGCTCGCTCGAAAAAGCACCCGCGATCTCCTGATGTTCCACATACAACACGCCGACAGCTTGTCCGCGATTGAAAATCGGCAAGCACAGCAGGGACTTCGGCAATCGACGGGCAAAGGCGGGATCGGTGGCAAAGCGAATTTCCCGCCGCACGTCGTCACTCGAGATCGAACGACCTGTACGATCGACATACCGAACGATCGAACGCGGTAACGCTAGACAATCTTCCAACGGCATCGGGTGGAGATTGCACGGTTGTCGTTCGTGGAAGCAGTACGGAGTGCTATCGCAACGGGCGACCACCGTTAGTTCCCCATCGTCTCGCCACACCAGCGCCCCTCCGTCCGCACCGACGTTTTCCATCATGACTTCCATCGATCGAGCCAACAGTCGATCGCGGTGAATCTCGCTCGATAACATTTGGGCAATCTTGAGAACGGTGTCGCAATCCAACGCAGCCCGTCCCGTCCCGCAATTCCATCGCCCACTGTCGAGACGACGAGAGCGACCGATCTCGCCCGAAGCATCGAACCACTGAGGATAGCGAGATCCCAGATCGATCGCCTTCGCCCACGCACCCCAGCGCACGTAACCGTAATATGCCTCCATCGCGTAAGTGCGGGCGACGTTGCTTTTCCCCCAAGCCTCGTAAAAACGAGCTGTACGCTCGCACAATATCGCTTCGTCGTTGGCAAAATCGTTCTCCCGTGCGAGGGCGACGGCCCGATCGAATCCCTCTAAAGCCCCCAATCGATCGTCGAGAACCCAAAACCGCTCGGCTTCCACCCACTCGACGTAATGGCTGTAATTCACCGGCGCGTCGTCCGCCCACCTTTGCAACATTTGCAAGTTCGCCGCCACCCGTGCCAAAATTGTCTCCCGCCCTGCTGCGTCGGCCTCAGGAAACTGCCACAGGCGCGCCAGGGAATCGTAGAGGCGAAACACCGCCACAAAGATCGCTCCTGGCGTTCCCGCCAAATCCGGCTCGGCGAGATCGCAGCAGGCCACAGCCCGCGACGGATCGTCAAACCAGCAGGCCAGCATGGCTTCCACGAGACGCACCTGACCGATGGCAAACCGATCTCCCGCTCGTTCCAATCGCGGGAGTTGTTCCACTACATTGAAAACCTCCCCCGCCAACCGATCCGGTTGTTGCGCTCGTCCCGATAAATTTAAAACCGCCTGTCGGTAGAGTTCGCTCCAAGTCAAAGCCGTTTGTTGCTGAATTTGACGCAATCGATCGCGATGCTCGGCCATTTCCCCGGCGAGTTCCGTCAGCTCACAACCGGCAAACAATGCTGTATAACCGTAAATGTACAACCCGTAAGCCGCCCATTCTAAATTACCCATCTCTATCCCGACGGCGTAACTTTCAAGGAGTGGGAACAGCGTATTTTGGAGCGGTTCTTTCCAAGGACGGATATAGGTATTGAAGACGACGAGAACTTCCGTTTTAAACGGTTGAGACTTCGATCGAGATACCTGGGACAGGGCAAGCCGTCCGAACTGAAAACCCGTTTCCACACAGCCGAGCCTCGCGCACTGAAGCAACCCGTACCCCACAAAGCCAAAGGCCGACATGGGCGAAAGACCACCTTCCAAGGTCAGGCGAACTTGGGTACAGACAATAAGAGGATAGAGTTTTGGAAAAGCTTGGTAGGCTGAAGCTGTGGTGCAAGCGAGCAGGTGCATTGCAGCCAAACCGTTCGGATCGCGCATCGGGGGCAAATCGTTTAACGTGTGCGGCGCGCGATCGCCCAATCGATCGACGATATCTGCCAAAGCTGTATCGAGATCGTCCTGAGTCGGGTCTTCTGGTAAATCGATCCCAAAGGATTTCAAGGCGGTCAACGCAAGGCGCGTCGCTTCGACCTGCTGGTTTTGCGTGGCGAGTGCTTGAATTTCAACGGTGTCTGCCTTCACACGCTCGAGGGCATGACGAACCTGTCGCCGCACCTCTCCAGCTAACCGCGCCACGCGCTCGAAATCGCTGGTGAGATAAGCCGTTTCCACGGCCGCCTCGTACAGTGCCAAGGCCAAGTCGTATTGAACCGTCCAACAGTTCGCTTCCAGTAACGCGATCCCTCGAGTCAAGTAGTCGTCAGCGTTAGCATAGGCAAAGGTGGTACGCGCTCTGTGTCCGACGAGCAGGTTGAGTTCCGCGAGGCGTTGTCGTTCTGCCGGATCGTCGAGTTCTGTTGCCACCCGGTTGAGAACGTTTGCGATCCGACACAATTGGTTTTCGCGGTCGCGGTCTGGGGTTCGATCGAACAGCAAACGTCCGATTTCCAAGTGTGTGGCGACTCGTCGATCGAGGGGAATCGAACGGTATGCTGCCTGCTGAACGCGATTGTGAAGAAAGCGATAGGCAGGACTGCATTCGGCAGGTGAAGCCGAGGACACCTCGTCGATCTCGGCGCTTTGGGAGAAGCAATAGACTTCACTCGTCGGGAGGAGCAACCGCACCGATAAAGCGGGTTTTAAGAGGTAGGAGGTTTCGGCTTTCGATCGATCGCAGGCACTGGCCAGCGTTGCCAAATCGAAAGAATTCCCGAGACAAGCGGCTCGTTGCAATACGGCTTGAGTCGGTTCCGGCAATTTTTGCAATTTCACCGCCAGCAAGTCCAACACGTCTGCGGTCACCGACCGAGATCGAACGAGTGTCAAATCGCATTGCCACGACCCCGACGCTCGATCGAAAGAGATCGAGCCGTCGTCGTAAAGGGCTTGCAGGTATTGGGCGACAAAAAAAGGATTGCCCCCCGTTTTTTTACCTACACATTCGTTCAACTGAGCGGCTCGATCGAGGGGACAGTGTAGCGTATCGGCGATGAGACGTTGCTGCGCCCGACGATTGAGTCCGGAAAGGGTTAGATTTTCGATCTCGGTTCCGTTTTGACGTAACGTGTCGAGCGTGCAGATGAGGAGATGCGTAGTAGACACTTCATCGTCTCGGTACGCACCCAACACCAACAAATACCCCCCATCGTTTCCTCCCACGATCGCGCCGAGTAAGTCGAGAGATGCCGGATCGGCCCACTGTAAATCGTCGAGAAACAGTACGAGGGGATGCTCTGGCGTAGCCAAGAGACGAACGAACTGTCGAAACAAGCGATTAAAGCAGTTGCGCGCGGCCGCAGCTTCGAGTTCCGGGGTTTTGGGGATGTCGCCCACGAGTCGAGCCAAATCGGGAACGGCTTCGACGATCGCTCCGATGCCGTCGCCGAGTGCGTCCAAAAGGCGAATTTTCCAAGCTGCAACGATATTGGGGGGTTCTGCCAACAGTTGGGTGACTAAATCGGAGAACGCCCGAACGAACGCTGAGAAAGGAACGTTGTTTTGGAACTGGTCGAACTTACCGCCGACGAAATAGCCCCGCTGTCGGGTGATGGGTTCACAAACGGCGTTCAAGAGAGCCGTTTTACCAATGCCTGCTGCTCCCGTCACCACGATCGTTTCGACTGCACCACGACGCACGCGCTCGAACGCTGCCAGCAGCGTTTCGATATCTCCTTCCCGGCCGTAGAGGGTTTTGGGAACGACGAGTCGATCGTAGCGATCGTGCGTTGCGAGGGGAAAGGGTTCGATCGAGCCGGTCGTTTCCCACTGTTGGCGAGCCGTTTCTAAATCGGCTTCCAAACCTTCTGCACTCTGATAGCGCTCTTCTGGGGCTTTGGCCGTTAATTTCAGCACGATGTCGCTGAGGGGTTTTGGGATTGACGGCTCGATTTCGCAGGGCGGGACGGGAAGTCGTGCGATGTGGGCGTGGATCAGTTCGAGGGGATCGGTGCTGTGAAACGGCAATCGCCCGGTCAGCAGTTGGTAGAAGACGATGCCGAGGGAGTAGAAATCCGTTCGATAGTCGAGATAGCGGTTGGTTCGTCCAGTCTGTTCGGGGGACATATAGGCCAGGCAACTGTCGAGAAGGCGAGGATCGATCGCTTCCTCCGTTTCCCCACCGGTTAAAACGGATGCCAGTTTGAAATCGAACAGTTTGGTCTCGTAACTGTGGGGATGGACGAGAAGGTTATGGGGGCGGATGTCTTTGTGAACGATGCAATGGTGGTACAAGTCGATCGCGGTGCGGGCGATTGAGAGAGCAATTTTGAAAAACGTATTGAGATCGATCGAGTGGTTTTCGAGGTATCGATCGAGGACGATCGCGCCTTCCCAATCTTCCATGACGAGAACGTAGCCGTTGCCGTAGGGGTCTAAGCTGAGGGGGCGGACGACGCGCGGGCTGTCGAACTGACTGGCGATCGCGTACTGATGGCGAAACTGCAGCAGCTCGGTGGCGGTGGGATAGGGGTTTTTCAGAATTTTGAGGACGATCGAGCGGTGGTCGGCGAGGCGGATACCCCGATAAACCCGCGTTCGGATGCCGTCGTAGAGCGGCTCGATCGATCGATAGCCGGACAGTTCCATGGAAGTCGTCGATGGAGGGTGGGGAATCGGCAAGCGGTAGCGAACAAGAGACGATGCGTATCGTTCTCTCGTCGGTTTCCTGGCGTTGAGATCGCCACTCAACACCCAATTTTTGACTGATACTGTTGCACCTGAAGATCGATGCCCGTAATTGCCGTTCCGACGACCACGGCATCTGCGCCCAAGTTTAACGCCTGTTTTGCCATGTCGGGAGATGCGATTCCGCCTTCACACACGACGAAAACCTCAGCACTCCGATGGCGGACAATGTCTTTCAATAGGTCAAATCCTGGTGGTTTAGCGTGTTGCGTGGTTGCTGTGTAGCCGTAGAGCGTCGTTCCGACGATTTCCACGCCCGCTTCCATCGCTGCCCTTGCAGATTCGATCGTATCCACGTCCGCCATGACGATTTTCCCCAAGTCTTCGCGAACGCGCGTGACAATTTCAATAAATGTTTCTTTATCCGGACGCGATCGAAGGGTTCCGTCGATCGCCACGATATCGGCTCCTGCTTCGGCAACGGCACGAGCATGGTGGAATTGTGGGGTAATGTACACGTCGCTACCGGGAAGTGTTTGTTTCCACAGCCCAATGATGGGCGTATCGGGCAGTCGATCTCGGACGGCACGAACGTGCTGGGGACTTTCGATGCGAACCCCGACTGCACCGTTTCGCATGGAAGCTTCCGCCATCGCCGAAATGACGTAAGGATCGCGAAGGGGCGATCCGACTGGTGCTTGACAGGAGACGATGAGTCCTCGAAGCCGTTCTAGCGACATCGCGTCAGGGGAATACGTGTTTTCAATAATTTTGCCAGAAGATGGGGTGAGTTTGAAAGCATCGATCTCGGCTCCAGTGAAATCTGCTCTCAAGTTTTTATGTTACGGGCTAGAGCAGCGGTACAAAAGTGCTTGGTGCGTTACGCGGAAATCTCATTAACTGGATTTCAACCCATTTTGCGTCCGCGTAACACACCCTACCATTACTTCTGTACTGGCGCTCTAGAAAACCGTGCTGTGTTCTTCGAGCTGAGGTGAATCTTCAGGGTTACAATTCGTTTTTGAATTGGCATTTTCAAATCAATCGATCGAGCTTTTTAAAATCAATTCGTAGAATAAACCCTCCGCACCTCGACGGCTCGACTGAGCGCTCGCAACCCCACCGCCTTCGGCACCTCCCCTGGCGAAGGCGGTGGGGTTGCGATTGTAAAAGTGAGATGCACCCTTTTGAATTGGTGTTTTCAAATCAATCGATCCGGGTTTTAAAAACCAAAAACTCAACGACTTTGTTGCAAGCTTTCTCGATATTCTTGTAATAATTGAAGTCGAGCCTGTTTTGCATCTCTTTCTCGCCTAGCCTTAATATTTTGTTGCTCCTGCCAGCGAAGCGCTACCACGATCGCGACGAATAACATATATCCTGGCTCTTCCATCTGCGAAAAAATCAGTCCGAAAACGAGGACTGACAACAGTAAAAAACGAGACAGATCGTCCAAACAAATATACTGCCAAACAACCCAAGATAAATACAGATAGGCCAACAAGCCGAGCCAGCCAAAATCGCCCCAAATCCCCGCCCAACCGAACAGCGGCGAAAACATACTCGATTGGTTGCCCAGCCAACTCGCCCCCACCGCTCCCCAAACTTGACCGCTCACCACGTGTCGGGTCGCACCGAGGGGAGATAGCAAATTCCAGTAAGCGTTGAGCATCCATCCCCCTAATCGGCTCACGGTGTGACCGGGGCCCAAACCAAACAAGGCATTCAACCAAGAATTGTAGTGGGTGGGAATGAGACGGATGGCAGCCGTTTTCAACAGCGTCGCTTCCCCTTCCGGCCCGTAAATTTCCGGCCGCGCCCAGGTGTTAAAGGCACTAAACGCTTCGACGTTTTGCATACACCAGTAAAATATCCCGCCAAATACAATCGCACCAGTGATGTATTTGATCGCCTCACCCACGCTCTTCAACTTGGTCACCAACAATAAAATCCCCCCGCCCAAAAATGCCAACAACACCTGTTTGGCATCTGCCATCAGCATATGGTAGAAGGTCGCCAGTGCTGCTCCGACCCGAATCCACAACGGCACGGTTTTGGCACTCACGAGGTAGTACAACCCAAAGGTCATCGACACTGACGCACTCACCACGTGACCGGCGCCGGAATGATAAAACACCCCCTGAATGTAATCGGGGTTTCCCGGTTTGGGGTGTCGTCCGAGAATGACGAACAACACGAATTGTCCGTAAGCAACGATGAGATTGGCAAAGCCGAAGCGAATCAGCCAAACGCGAAATTTATGGAGACTGCGCTCGCACAGGGGAACGCAGACTAAAGCGAGAACCATCAAAAACGGTTCGCCCAACAGTAGAAAGCTGAACACTAAGTTAATAATTCCCGCCTCGTTGATGATGGTGCTGGCGAGCATTACACTCAGCAACGCCCACAGCCCAGCCAGTAACGCCCAGGTGACGAAGATTTGATGGCGGTTTTTCGTGCGGGTTTGCGTTAAGGCGACGACACAGGCGAAGGGAATGGTAGCGAAGTGCAGGAAGTTGATCGTCGAGGGTGCGCCCAGACTATCGAGACTTCGGGAAAAAAAGACCGTTCCAAACGCAAAGATAATCAGCGTCGAGGTGGTGATGTAGCCTTTGGGTTTAGGGGGAAGTTTGAGTTTCTCGCGATCGCTCATGGTGTGGAACCGACGAACAAGGGAGACATTTTTCCGTATTTCACGGGATAGAGAGCTTCGGGGGAAAGGTCGCGCGTTTCGCCTCGGTGGATTTCGCGAATGTAGGGTTGGAAGGGGTGATTGTAACTGAGGAAGACGAGGGATTGACGGGATTCACGATCGAGGAAAGCCGGGGTGTTTTCGGGAATATCGCGGTTTCCGTAGAGAAATGCCCCGAGTAATTCGGTTCGTCCGCCTTCGATCGTTTCGATGAGGGTTACGTCGCGCTCGGTTTTTAAGCCGAGTATCCACACGTCCGCACCGTTGTTACGGATGTTGAATTTTCCCGAGTGACGACCGGCTTCTACGTTGAACTGGCGGGCCCAAACTTGTTGGTTTTGAAAGTCGAATCGATCGCCGACAACGTCTTCGAGAAACAGTTTGCTCCCTGACGCGAGGTTTCGATACCCACCCGCCCCGAGATGCTTTAACACGAGGGTTCGCGGTGCGGCGTGTTCGATGAAATACGACGAACCCAAGTGGGCTTCAATGCCTTCGAGACTCACGGTGTCAGCGGTTCCTTCAACGAGGCGAAAGACAGGACGGTCGGTCGTTTGCAATCGATCGGATGCGGTCACGATCGCCGCCCCGAGTCCGACGATGCGACGCACGTTACCTCGAATTTCCACCGTGTCGCTGATGGTGTAGTTGGCGCGGGGAAGGTAGAGGGTCGATTTTCCAGAATCGATCGCGGCTTGCAGGGCGGCGGTGGCATCTTCACCAGGCGGTGCCACCGTAACAGTATCGTCGGGATCGTCCCAGGTGGCTTCGGGGGTGGGTTCGATGGGTAGGTTTAAGGCGGTTTCGGGGTTGGAAAACAGTGTCAAAACATTGTGGGAAACGAATTCGCGGACGGGACTGTCACGGGTGATGGTGCGGTTGTCAACGGTGTTGGAAATGGCGTGACGGTAGCCTTGGCTGGTGAGGTTGCGAACGTACAAGCCGCCACCACCGGGATTTTCAAGGGCGGTGACGTTTGCCGATCCGCCGTTGAGGGTGGCGTTGACGAGAGTGACGAGGCCGTAACCCCGTCCGCCGTCGCTGTCGTTGTAGAGGGCGGGGACGCGGTTGTGGCTGGTGAGGTCTTCGAGGTTGAGGACTTGGCGGCGGTTGTAGATGCCGTATTCCGTCTGATCGTTGAGGTTGATGTGGGAGAGGGTGGCACTGTGGAGGGCGCCGACGAAGTACACGCCGATGTCAAAGCCGCTGACGGTAAGGTGACTGATGAGGAGGGGGCCGTTGAGGGGCGGGCTGAGGTCGAGGCCGTAGCGTCCTTTTCGATCGATCGATCGAAGGGTGACGTGGTGGACGGAACCGAAGTTATTCGCCCGAAACCGTAAGGCGATCGCGCCGGGGTTGTTGCGGCCGACATTGAGGGTTAGGTGGCTGACGGTGTTGCGAAACGCCGTAGCATCACCGACGCGGCCTTCCCAAAAGCTGAGGAGGGGTTTGGGAGTCGATCGATCTTGAAATCCCGGCGCTCGATCGATCAGGCGAATGACGGTCTCTTGTTGGTTTTGACCTTGTAGGAAAAACCGCTTTTGTTTGCCGTCTTCAGACCGTGCGTAGAGGGAATCGCGCACGAGATAAGTGCCGTTGGGAAAGTAAATGAGTTTACCTCGGTTTTCAGAAATAGCCGCTTGAATCGCTGCGGTATTGTCGGTTCGTCCGTCGCCTCGGGCATTGTAGGGAGGCCGGGTGACATCGATAATTTCGCGCTCCTGGGTTAGCGTTGCAACTTGGAAAATCGCTTGGGGTGGCGGAGGGGGTGTTGGGGCGTTCCTATCGATCGAACCCAGACCGATCGAAATCGCGATGGCGATGCCAAAACCTCCGAGGAATACAAGCCAACCCGTTCGCCAACGGAACTGCACCATCGAGTTCAAAAAATTGACGATACCGTCCATTGAAAAAACTCCACGAATCGATCGGGGGTTTACGGCAGTGGTTGAGGTAAACTGCTGCCATTTTACTGGAGAATGGATTTAGAATTCGTTAGTCATCGATCGATGTTAACAAATTCTTTTTAATGACTCTGGCAGTTTTTCGATCTTAGCGTATAATCGGGAGAGTGTCGTTCAAATAGGGAACGGAATGGTCAGTGTATCCGCTTGGCTCAATCCTGTTGTTAAGCCGTTCAAACAGGCAATTAGTCAAAAAATTGACGAAAAAATTCGATACTATACTGAAACAGTTCCCATTCAAGAATATTTACCGGATCGAGACGTTTTTATTGTTGGCTATCCTAAGTCGGGCAATAGTTGGTTTCAAAATTTAATGGCAGGTCTCGTATACGGTGTAAACCCCGCACAAGCACCGGATACGATCGTTCAAGATTTGGTTCCAGACGTTCATTACAAACGTTACTATCGGCGCTATAGCACGCCGATGTTTTTTAAGTCGCACTTCCCGCCACAACCGAATTATCGTAAGGTCGTCTATCTCCTCCGAGACGGTCGCGATGCTATGGTTTCTTATTATCGCTTTTTGCAAGTTCTGCGAAAAAGACGGAACGAGTCGGTTGATTTTCTCCACATGATAAAAACGGGAGAAGGCTTATTTCAAAATCGTAAATGGCATACCCATGTCGAAGCATGGTTAGATAACCCTTATCAGTCGGAGATAATCAAAATTCGCTACGAAGATATGTTGGAACGTCCGGTTGAGGAAATGGAACGGTTATGCCAATTTCTCGACTTCGAGGCGAGTCGTGAAGTGTTGGAACAAGTCGTAGCCGGAGCGTCGTTTCAAAGTTTGCGGCGCAAAGAAGAACAATTTGGTTTAAATAATCCGGGCTGGCCGAAAGGGGAGTTTTTTAACCGCCGCGGAAAGTCGGGTGCTTATAAGGACGAAATGCCTCCCGAAGTGTTAGCTGCTTTTATGGAAGAAGCAGGAGAAACTTTGCAGAAAATGGGCTACGAAATTTAAGCTCGTCAGAATTTAGAGGCGCAAGGGATAGGGCGAATATTTGTTTGCCCTACAATATGGATTGGAGACGGTTAAAGTTTTCAAGCTAAATTTGTTAGATACCTAATAGATACTTTGATGCGGGTTTAGGAAGAGTACAGTTGAGAACGTATACTATTCCATACGTTGTACTCCAAACACAAGTAAACATGACTAAAAATGCAAGAAACGAAGAGTTTAAGATTGTATAAGGCAACCATAAACTGAAATTTTCGATCGAGATGGCGTGCGTTAAGTAGATCGCGAATGAAAACCGAGCGATTTGCTCGATCGAACTGCTCGATCGAGACCAGTTTAAAAACATGAAAAAACAGGCGATCGCATAAATCTGAGAGGAAAGTTTGTAAAAAGATCGAGAGAAGTCAAAATCGCTCCAAACTACATCAATGAAGTAACACTCGAGACAACTGAACGCAAAAGCGAGAACCGCGACAATTGCGAAGAGTTGACGGTATTTTGTAGCAAATTGGCGAAACCGATCGTACCGTTCCCCAATAAACCACCCGAGAAAAAAGTAGAAAATCCAGTCGAAAACGAGTCGATCGCTTAAATGGTGAAGTGGTGGAACGATCTCGAACGATGCTGCATATCGAACGATTGTGAATCCCAGTTGAATGCAAAGACTCATTGCTAGAAGTTGGATTGAATTCTTAATCTTCAAACGATTGAGAAGCCACCAAATTACATAAAATTGAACGATAATAACAATAAAATAGTAAGTATAAAGGCTGCGACCTAAAACAAAATTCGCGATAACTTGACTGATGGAGCGCTCTTTAAGGTCGAACGCAGCATAATATATTTCGACCAAAATCGACCAGAATAAATAGGGTAAAATCACTCGCTGAAGTCGTCCGATTAACGTTCGATCGATACGAACGGAATTTTTAGGGAAATAAGCGAGAAAAAAACCGCTGCTCAGAATAAAGGCGGGAACGCAAAACCGTTGAAGTTGGTTGAGCGCGATAAATCCCCAATACTCGATCGAGCCATAAGGAACACGATCGATAAAGAGTCCAGAGACGTGAATCCAGACAACCCCAAAGATTGCAAGTGTGCGAATAAAGTCGAATTCGGGTAAGCGGGACTGCTGAAGCGGTGGTACTCGATCGAGGATTGGGGGCCCAGTCATGGTTTGAAGTTTGAGATTACGTAGAATAGCCAAACTGAGTGTTCAAACGTTGAATCTCGTCCATTTCAGCATACGCTTGGAGAACTTCAGGCGTATAATTTTCTCGATCTTTCATCGTCGTCGGATCGATTTTCAGCCCTAACGCTTTATGTTGAGGTGCTTCATTCGCTTTAACTCCTTTTCCACTCGTCCCCCACAAATTCATTTTGTCATCGGCGTGCTCGAAGCGTCCGTATTCGAGCATTTCAGGTTCAAAGTCATAACCTAAAAATTCGACGAGTTTGCTCACCGTCGCTGTGGAGTCACAAACGATATCTTCATAGCGAACCGTATAAATTTGCTTGGGGTTGAGTTGCTCGAACAACTGGACGACGGCCATATTGTAGTCGTACCAAATCGAAAGCCCACGCTTGGGATTGTTGTGAAACCACTCGCTCATCGCAATCGATCGAGCATCTCGTACCAAATGAACGAATTTTGCATTGGGAAAGTCGCGACCGATATCCTCGAAAAAGAGCGATTGTCGGGGTTCTTTAATGGCTAAGCAAGATTTCCCCTCTTTCTGGAAAATTCGCTCGAACAATCGGTTGGGGTTGAGTTTCGCTAAAAGTGGTTTGGCACCGTAATAGTTGCAAATTTGACGATATTTGTTATTGACAATTTGCTGTTTTTTATCCCGCTGGAAATAGCGAGGAATGGCCAATTCACAGGGCGAAGCAATTTGGGAGTGGGAATCGAGGACGCGCATGAGCATTGTCGAGCCACTGCGCGGGGCACATCCGATAAATGCAACATTGCACACGTTAGAATAGTCGCGATTTTCACCGCGTCGGACGATCTGAAAGGCTTCCCAATAGGTTTTCAGCCAGTCGAACATGGTGATGCGCTCCAACATTTACGACACAACGAGTTGCTTGTAGACTTCTAGGGTTCGATCGGCAGTCTTTTGCCAGCTAAACTGTTGGACACGATCGAATCCTCGCTCGATCCAGCGATCGCGTTGTATGGGATTTTCTAACACCGACAACATCGCATCGGCTAAATCTGCAACGGAGTTCGGATCGAACTGAATTCCCCCGTCTCCTACGACTTCTGGAATACTCGATCGATTGGAGGCGATGACGGGTGTTCCACAAGCCATGGCTTCGAGGGGAGGAATTCCAAACCCTTCGTAATTGGAGGGATAAACGAACGCCACGCTACAACGATAGAGTTTGGCGAGATGGGAATCGCTCGGATTTTGGAGGGTTTCGAGGTGGTTTTCAATCCCCAAGTCGCTGATTTGTTGGCGTTCAAAATCTCGAAACGATCCGCCAACCGAACAGAGAATGACTTCCGGATAGCGAGTGACGACTTTCGATAAAGCTTCGAGCAATCGATCGAAATTTTTATAGTTGGGATTTCTCGATCCCACGTAGAGGAAATACGGCCGTTTGGGAACGGGTTCGTCCCCATAAGACGATCGAATGTCGAGTTCGGAACTCAGATAAATGACGGTAATTTTGTCTTCTCGAACTCCCGACAGTTTCATCAAGTCTTTTTTGGTATTTTCTGACACGCAAATGACGGCATCGGCGATCTCGACCGATCGACGTTTCGTTCGCGCGATCTGACCGTTCGAGTCCATTCGATCGGCGTACAGTTCGTGAATCATATCGTGAACCGTCACGACCAACGGCCGACGATAGGACGTCATATCTTTCCCCGTCAGCATCCAGTAATAGGTCGGGTGCATTAAGTCAAAGGATGCTGACGACGTGACTGACTCGAAATAGCGACGTTCTAATGCTTCAAATAAACGCCTCGGCCGGTTTTCCCGACCGAGAAACCGATAGGTTTTCAAGTTTGGGTGCTTCGGATAGGCGATATCCTTGGCGCGATAGGCGGTGAGGATTGGGGTTATCTCGTCGGGAAGTCGAGAAATCAAATTGTTAAAGTAGCGGTTGATTCCACCGTACTTTTGTAGTTTATAGATGACACCGTCGTAGAAAACGCGCATCGCATCGATCCTCAAGAAACTTGCAAGCGGGGTTGCAATTTAGCGGCTAATACCCCTTTGTTGAAGTATCCCTCGTCGTCGACGACAACCCAGTCTGTTTCGTCGAGGTCGTACATATGGAAGTGGGGATGGTACAGCTTGATGTTATGCGAGAGGAAACCCGCCCAATCTGAAAAGGAGCTGTGACCGGTGACGAGGATATCGCACACGCTCATTTGATGGAAGGTCGTCATCGCCGCTTCGCCGAGGTGAAATTCAATTCGATCGCCGTAGGACTCGCTGGTAAAGCTTTGGACGAGTTCGTTCATTTCCTCGTCGGAACCGAGGGAATAAATGTGGTAGCGACGCGATCGATCGGTTAGCAGATCGTCGATTTGGCGCGTAATGGTTTGATAGAAACTCGTCGGTAAAAAACGCTCGTTTTCCACTGAAGCGTCTTCGCGACGGATGTGAACGCCGACGTGAATTGTATCGGGGTCGAAATTGGCAATTTTTAGGGGGTGGGGATGGTTGTGATACTTGTCGCGTAGCTTAGCAACGACGTTATCGTAGACGCTCTTGTTGACTTTCCCGTCTCTCGCCCATTGAAGGACTTGATAGAGTAAAACGCGCACGGCTTTTTGGAAGCAGTACACCGTTGTCCGTTTCGGCGTCGATCGATTCTCGAAAACCCGTTCTAAATATTTGTAAGGAACCCCATTCCAGTAAGGTCTTCGCCAAGTTCGGACCGCTTGAATTGGGAAGCGTTTTAGCCAGCGGCGACCTCGCATTTCTAACGTTTCGATGGCGTTAAATCGATCGAGTGTTCGATCTGAAAAAAAACGCACCCCCATTAACGGCGAACAAGAAACCAAATCGAATCCTTCTCGATGCTCTGATTCGATAAAATCCGTAAAACTTTCTTCGCCTTCACTAAATCCAAAAAACGCTTCCCAACGATCGTCAATGAGCGAACTGTGTAAATACTTGAGATCGTATAATTCCGCGAGAATAAATCCCGTAATGAGGTCATCTAATTTATGTCCGACCCGAAACCCGGAGTTGGGAATCGCGGTGATGTATTGTTCCTTAGGCACCGTAATTTTTTGGGATCGTACACGACAAAAATTTCGACAATTATCGCACAGTCGATCGACAAACTGCAAGTTTATGGTAGGGGCTTCACCAAAACTTTATATTACCGTGAAGGGCCACGAAGTATTTTGTTTGAATGCTGTCGCTTAAAATTTGGAAAATCCCCACAGATTCAGGTGTTGACTCCCTTTTGGGAATCGCAACTCAATCTCGACGACAGACAGTAAGGATCGTTAAAATATCTTGATGCTTGCCAATTCAACCCCAGTTCGGAAAGCTTGGGTTGCCATCGCAATTGTTTGAATCTTAGAAAATCACCCGATAGAATAGATAGAAGAATTGAATGCTTGGTTCTTCTGTTCGTATATCGTTAATTGGTGTTCGTTCGCGCAGCGTAACGGACGTTCTCCCGTCTACAGCCAACTCAACCGCTATGTCGAAACCTCGTCCGAACCTCTTTATTATTGGTGCGATGAAAGCGGGAACCACGTCCCTGCACCACTACATCAACACGCATCCCGATGCGTTCATGTGCGAACCGAAAGAGCCATGTTATTTTGTCTCTCCCGACCAACTCAACTGGCCGGATATTAAAAGTTTAGAACTGTGGAAAGACGAAAACCGCTATCTCGACTTATTTCGAGATGCAAAATCGGCGAGCGTCGTCGGCGAGTCGAGTACCTTATACGCAAAAGCCCCTCACATCACTGGGATTGTGGAACGGATTGCAAAATTCAATCCCGAAGCCCGGTTTATCTACGTTTTACGCGATCCGATTCCCCGAACGATCAGTCATTACTGGCATGAAATTCGTCAGGGCAACGAGTTTCGCGATATTCTCAGTGCGATCGAGGAAAATCCGCTCTACCGCGATGTCAGTCACTACAGCGCACAACTGAAACTCTATTACGAACACTTCGATCGAGATCGGATTCTCGTCCTGAGTTTTGAAGACATGACACAAAACGCCCCAACCGTTATCCGTCAGGTGTTCGAGTGGTTGGGAATCGATTCTGACTTCGTCCCCCCCAATATCGATCGAAAAATCCACGTCACCCCGAAACGCTTCCCCCGCAAAGATGCGTTGTTCCGCCTGCGATATCGATGGCCGTTTCGTCTGTTCGCCGACGTACTCCCGAAATCCATCCGCAACGCTGGAAAACAGATCGCCGTCCGAGAATTTTCCCAAGACCTCGACCCCAACGTTCGCAACGCCGTCGCCGAATATCTGCGTCCGATTCAACAGGAACAAACCCGCGAACTCACGCAACTCATCGGCCGCGAATTTCCCGAATGGAAACAACTTTGGGGAGAATCGATCGTGAAGCTTAGTGAGGAGATGACGGGATGAGAGGAGGATGAGACGATCTTCACGGGTAACTGATGACTGGCGACTGGTAACTGAAAAAAATGCACGTTCTCAGCATTCATAACGCCTATAAAATTCGCGGCGGAGAAGACGAATCCCGTCAAGCCGAAGAACGCTTGCTGCGGGAACACGGCCACCGCGTTGAAGTGTACGAAGAACACAACGATCGAGTCGATACCCTCTCCCGTTTACAAGTAGCTGCTAAAACCATCTGGTCGCGGGAAGCCTATACCACCGTCACCGAAAAACTGAAATCTCGTCCCTGCGATCTCGTTCACATCCAAAATTTCTTTCCTCTGATTTCCCCTTCCGTCCACTACGCCGCCCAAAACCTCGGCGTTCCCGTGATTCAAACCCTGCGGAACTACCGACTTCTGTGTCCGAACGGTTTGTTTTTCCGTGACGGACAGGTGTGTGAAGACTGTTTGGGAAAAGCAATTCCCTATCCCGGTGTCGTTCACCGTTGCTATCGCGACTCCCTCGCCGCCAGTGGAATGACGACCGCGATGTTGGTCGTTCATCGGATGCTGCAAACTTGGACGAACCAGGTGGATGCGTTTATCACCCTGACGGAATTCGCCCGACAAAAATTGATTGAAGGGGGCCTTCCGGGGGAAAAAATTCACGTCAAACCGAATTTCGTGCATCCCGACCCCGGTGTGGGAACGGGAAGCGGCGGATATGCGGTGTTCGTGGGGCGCTTGTCGGTGGAAAAGGGCCTCGATACGCTCTTGGCGGCCTGGGAAAAGTTGGGTGGGGCGATTCCGTTGAAAATTATCGGAGACGGGCCGCTGTCGTCGGAAGTCGAGGCCGCTGTCGATCGAATTCCCAATGTCACGGGGTTGGGTCGCCGTCCGATGAAAGAAGTGTACGACATTGTAGGCGAGGCGAAGTTTCTGGTGTTTCCGTCGAAGTGGTACGAAACCTTCGGACGAGTTGCTGTTGAAGCCTTTGCGAAGGGAACCCCTGTCATCGCCGCCAACATCGGGGCGATTGCGGAATTGGTCGAAGACGATCGAACCGGTTTGCACTTTCAACCGGGAAATGCAGAGGATTTGGCGGCGACTGTAGAACGGGCGATCGCCAACCCGGAATTATTACAAGGAATGCGTTCGGTGGTTCGTCAGGAGTACGAACAGAAATATACGGCGGAGGCGAACTATCAGCGATTGATGGAGATTTACGAATTCGTTTGTCCTAAAACGGTCTCGTAAATGTCTTCTAAAACGCGAGTTTGTCGATCTCGATCGAACTGTTCGCAAACCCATTCGCGGCCGCGATCGCTCAAACGCTGCCACAACGCTTCGTTTTGAAGAACTTTAGAAAGATAAATCGCCAAACCCTCACTATCTCGTTCGGGAACTAAAAATCCCGTTTCTTCGTGTAAAACCGCCTCGGGAATTCCTGCGTGAACGGTCGCCACAACCGGGAGATTCATCGCCTGAGCTTCTAAAACCACATTGGGGAGTCCTTCCGTGTCGCCGTCCGATGCGGTTACACTCGGTGTTGCCAATACTTTCGCCCGATTCATCCAAATTTTAACCTCTGACTGCGGTCGAACGCCGAGAAATTCGTAATTTTTCAGGGTGTTTCGAGCTTGATTTTCTAAATTTTCCCGTAAAACTCCATCGCCGATAACGATGAGTTTGGCATCTGAACCTTCGGCTTGAATTTTCGCCATCGCCCGAATTAAATCTTCGAGGCCCTTTTTCTCCGTCAGTCGCCCGACAAACAAGACGATCGATTCCCGAGGAACTTGTAAATCGGCTTGAAATTGCGTCGTATCGACACCGTGATAGTGAGGGCGAATTTTGGCTTCGGGAAATCCCTGTTCGACGAGTTTCTGTTTGATAAATTTCGATACGGTGAGAAATAATGTCGTTTCCTGTTTCAACGCTTCTCGACGTTGAAAATAAATCCAATGATTGAGCGAAACATAACGGCTTGTTTCTGGAGTAATCGTTGCGTCCGCCCCACGATAGTGAACCAGTAAGGGAATTTTAAGTTGACGAATCCAGGGAAGGACTAACACACCACTGAGTCCGAATTGAGCGTGGAGTAAAACTGGGTTGAGTCGCTCGATTTGGCGGTAGAACTTGGGGGCGAATCCCGTCAGCTTGAAGTTCGCTTCGGCGAGTTTCCCGAGTTGGTTTCCTGGGTTGAGAACGAGAGTTCGATCGATCGGAAGCTCCAAGCCAGGAACGCGACGAGATCCCACATAATAGGGTGTAAAGTTTTGCAGTTTTTCCCCTTGCGCCCGGATAAACGTTTGCGAAGGAGGAAGCAACAGGCTACTGAAAAAAATAACGTTTCTCATGGCTGTTTGAGGTTTCGTTCTCGAGACGCGATAAAAAGCTAGATGGATTAAAAATGAATGACTTTATACGCCTGTGAAATACATCCTCAAACTTCTTACGCGAAGTGTTCGATCGAACGGTTCCGCTTTACCCGAGTCTTATCCAGTGGGTTCACTAGTCAAGGGACACCCAGACAATTGTTCGGCGTTCCGTCGTGAGGATGACTTGGATTGCTTCCACTTTAACCGAAGTCGTTCCCTTTTACAGACAAAATTGAGTGAAGTATGATTTGAATGCGAGGTGAACACCGTTAAATCTCGATCGAACCCACTCTTGGGAAATGACGTTGGGTTTTACTTTTTGGAAAGCAAGCGACCGTATGACGAAAGTTTTCGATAATTTTCGACACCTTTATCCACGATCGAAATTCGAGTTGAGCGATTTGAGATATCGGCGATATTCAGTCCTCTCGCTGATGCAGTTTGGGATTAAAAAACGATCGAGATTTTAGAATTCCTCGATCCTTGCTAGAATATCCCGTTACAGTTGACTCGATGGGCGGAACGTTCTCCAATGCCTTACGACATTTTATTCACTTCGTTCGATATCTGGTTGCCCCATCATACTGAAAATTCAGGAGATCGACTCCTCGCCAACCTTCAACGCCACGATCGATTACCTCCCGCTTCCCTACTCGTCCGCAAATTACCGGTTGATACGCAACAAGCACTCGTTGAAGTGTTCGATCGATTACGTCGATTTCGTCCCCAGTGGGCGATCTGTTGTGGAATGGCGGAATCGCGAACGCGGTTAACCGTAGAAGGACGGGCGACTTGTGGCGATCGAAGTCAGCAAAACCCCGTCAACGTGCTATCTCTCGTGTCGGGATTACCGATGACGGATGCGAGTTATCATGCTGGTAATTTTGTCTGTAACGATTTTTACTATCGAATGTTATCGGAGATTCGACATCGAAACTTACCGACACAGTGTATTTTCGTTCACGTTCCCCTCTTGACGGAAGAGAATCGAGACACGATCGAAGCGGCGTTTCTCGAAATTTGTCGGCGATCGATCGAAAAATCCGTTGATATTCATCGTCGATCGATCGATGCTAAAGTTTCGACATAGGCTTCTGTGACGTTTTTCCACGTCCAATGTCCAAAGCGTCGATCGATCTCCTCCGCCGACAGTCGCGGTTTAGGATTTTGTAAAAACGCCTCCATGCAAGCTGCAAGCGCATCAGAATCGCCCATGGGAAAGATATCAATGCGATCTTCGCAACGATAGAGTTCGATTTGTTCTTGAAAGACCTCTAAGTCCGAACAAATGACGGGAATTCCACGCACGATTGCTTCGGCGATCGCGAGTCCAAACCCTTCATATTTGGACGGAACGATGACACAGGAGCATTCTCGATAGTTTTGTTCGACTTGGGGATATTCGACGTAACCTAACCCTTCAAAGTGAGTTTGGAAGATATCTCGATTTTCGGTGTAGAGTGTTTTGCATCCATCGAGATATTCAAGATATTCAGCCGTCGTATTTTGCTGGGATAAAGAAAGTTGACCGTTCACGAGATTGTCGGTTTCTTTACCGATTAAAATAATTTTAAATTGTAAGCCTTTTTTAATCAGCTTGACACCCGCCTCGAGTAACGATAGTTGATCTTTGTAAATCCCGAAAGACGATGGAAAGTAAAATACAGGAAGATCGGTGTTGACCTCAGATTTTGAAAACTCTAAAACGTTGCTTTCGTAGTTCGGAAAACCCGACCAAAGAATCGTTCTGATTTTGTCGGAAAACTGCGGAAATAACGTCATAATATCTCGACGAGTTTTTTGTGAAATCGCAAAAACAAGATCGACAGAATTTAACCATTCAAATAGGCTATGATTGTATCGATCGACATAGGATTTTTCATAGGTTAAAGGTGCAAACGCCCAATACAGATCGTGAGAAATAAAAACCAGTGGAATGTCGATCTTAGGAATGGGAACGCCGTTTGACAAAAAATAAAGACAGTGGGTTGTTTGGTATCGTTTGGCTAAGTGCTGTAGTCGCCGATCGTAGCGAAACCGAGCAATGACTCCATCGAGCCACTGTTCTAGGGATTTGAGCTTGAGTTTTTTGAAAAGAGATAAAAACTTATAGAGTAACGACAAAATCTTGCTATCGATCGAGCTTTTTTTCCAAACAAAGGATTCGTAGGTTATCGTTTGAGAATCTGGAAGAATTGTTTTAAAATAATCTCGATTTTTATCAGATGACACCAACACGATCCCATCTGTTTCTCGGACGAATCCTTCTACAAGCGCAACAATCGTTTTTTCAACGCCTCCGTGCCGATAAAAAGGAAGGGGAACGAGCAGTTTCATGAGTTCGCTCTCGTCGCTTAAAAGTGAGGTGGAGTCTAATTATTTCCACGGTACTCGCTCGATTTTGAGATGTCAATAGACCGCTCGCGTGAATTAAAAAAAATACAGATCTTAGTTTTCTAAAAAAAGTCTACCGAAGCGCTTGATTCGATCGAAATAGCTTGAAGAAAATTCCAAAAAGGGGGTTCTGTCGGAGTTAGGGGGATAAGTCGGGGCGAACGGCCGTTCGCCCCGACACCGATATTGGTATCGCAAGCAACCCAATATCACCACAATTCCAAGAGGGCCAAAATGAGGGTTTTCAGGATATGGTCAAATCTTCAAATGAAAGGAGATTGCTAACGATTTTGTCGTAATTTGGGATTGACGAATTCGTTGAGTCCTTCACCCAACAGGGATAACCCCACCACCATCAGAGTCATCGTCATTCCGGGAAAAAGTGACGTCCACCAAATGCCGGTGGGTAGCGATTCAAGAGCCTGTCGCAAATCATTACCCCATTCAGGGGTTGTTTCAGGAAGTCCTAACCCCAAAAAACCCAAACTACCGAGAATTAAAATGGCATCAGCAGCATTCAGCGTCAAGAGAACCGGAACACTTTGAATGGCGTTAAAAAACAAATAACGGGAAAGAACGTGCCACGTTGAGGCCCCCATAGCTCTAGCAGCTTCCACGTAGAGTTCAGTTTTGATGCTGACGGTGTGGTTGCGAACGATGCGGTAGTATTGCGGGACGTAGGCGATACTCAAGGCGACAGCAGCGTTGACGAGTCCCCGTCCGACAACGAACGCGAGGGTAATCGACAACAGCAAACCCGGAAGCGTGTAAACAGTATCCATCACGAACAACAACAGTCGATCGAGTTTTCCCCCTAAGTAACCACTTGCCAATCCTAACGGAACCCCGATCGCGAGACTCATCACCGTTGCGAGAACCACCACTTTCAACGCGGCTTGACTACCGAAAAGGGTGCGAGAAAAGACATCGTATCCCTCTCGCGTCGTCCCAAACCAATATTCAGCCGAGGGGGGATGGTGAATGGGATTGCTCAAGAGTTCTGTCGGGTTTTGAATCCATCCCCAGGCTTGTAAAACGGGAGCAAAGAACGCCAACAGAACGAACGTGAGGGAGATCGCGAGTCCCACCCACATCAAGCGGATAGAGAGATTCGCACGGGGGAATTGGATCGATCGAGACATTGAGCGACGGTGGGATGACAAACTTTACTTTAAAGCACCGATCGACTGTTTCTTCCAAAAAACCCCAGTTTCGTTGGAAACTGGGGTCGATCGAATTGTCGATCGAATCAAAATGGCAGGGGGCATCTCAGTTTTGCAAACATATCAGAATTCGCCGCTGAAACCCTTATTATCTCGTATGAATTTACAGTTTTGAGATGCACCCAAATGGCAGGACGGTTAAGAGGCGATCGAAACTTCTTCGGACAGTACTTCGGAAATTGATGTTTCGGATTCCAACGATTCGGAGAGTTGAGTGTCGGCGACCTCTTCACCGTTTTCCGCATCGGTTTCGCCTTGGTATCCGTAAAAATCGATACGATAATCAGTAATCCGAATGCCCGTTTGTTCTTCAACTTTTGCGATCACCTCGGGGGGCAACTCGATAAAGACATCCACGATCTGCTGTGTATCGAGACAGTTAACGTGACTGTGAGAATCACTAATGTTCCCGTACAAGCGTCCGTCCGAGCGCTCGATACATTCGATGATGCCTTGACTCGATAAAGCTTCTAAATTTTGATAGACCGAGGTATAACCAATTTCTTTTCCAGCACGGCTGAGTCGATCGTAAATATCCCGCGCGCAGAGGTGATCGGGAACATCCCACAACAATTCTAGAATCAGCCGACGCTGGCGGCTCAGTCTCATGCCTAACGCTTGGCATCGATCGAGCGCGTCTTTCAAAGATCGAATGGGTTTTACTGCGACCGCCTCTTGTTTCATCAGTCTCGTCTGGTTTTTTATCGACATTTAACAGGGTTGGCTTTAAAGCTGGATTGAGGACATCTGCTCTCGATCTCAGAATGTTAAGAAGCCCTAACTCAGCTGAAAACGATTTTATTAAGAGAGCTTTTATTCAGTCTGATTTTCTTTCATTCTATCGTAGGCGTTATGAGTCCGTCTGCAATAACGTTAACGAGTAGCGAAGGTGAACCGCGATAAAGTAGTCTATTTGGAAACCCTGTGTTGCACTGTTTTCAGGCTTTTTATCCGCCCGTAATACCATGACCACTGAGATTCACCTGGACACAACCACGATCTCGACACTAAACCTCACCCCTGCACGTGCCGCCATCGAGCCGGTTCTTAACGGTGCGTCGTTGCCAGAGGTCGAGCAGTCCCTCCAATTCTCAATCGACTTTTCTCGCGATCCCAGCGATCCCCGCGAACTGTCAGAGATCCCTGAAATTCGCTTGTGGTTCGTGCGTCTCGATGCCTCTTACCCCTGGCTTCCCCTGCTGCTCGACTGGCAAAACGGCGAGTTAGCTCGCTATACCGCGATGCTCGTCCCTCACGAATTTCACCCCACAGAGGGGATACAGTATAACCCGGAAGCGCTAGAGATTTTTTTAATGAACAAAATCTTTACGATTGCGGAATGGCTCGCCGAACGGGGACTTCCGAGTCGTTCTCGGGTGCAGTCGATGGCTCAGATGCTCGGGTACGATCTCGATGACGGCCTGTTCGATTTGTTGTTAAGTCAGGTTTAGATCGAATCTGTGGCTTGCAGGAAAGCGGGATTGATTCCCGGTAGTACAGCTAACACTTCGCTGGTAGACGAGACCTTCAAAACAGCTGTACTGGAAAGGTTTCCAGTTCCGAAGTCGATCGAAAGATCGTCAAAGGCCAAGCCGCTGACTCAATTAATTTTGTCTTCAAAGAGGGTAAAGTCGACGATCGGGTCGATCGAGCCGTCTCGTCCGATGACGAACCCTTAATGTTTTCTAATCTTCCTGCGTTACCAGCATAGATTTTCAATAAATCGGCTGAATGTCTAAAATCGCTCAGCCGATCTAAAAAAAATGCAGTTGCTTGACGAGAGGTTAACGTTGGCGGCGACGACGCAAAGCTGCGACACCGCTTCCGATAACCATTAAGCCCAACACCGAAGACGGTTCGGGAACGTCCACCGCCTTCGCTTCTTCAGGTGTGGTCGGAATTCCACCGGGATTGTCGAGCGTCCGCACACCATAACGCTCCTCGAGTGCCTGCTCGCGTTGGTTATCCGCTTCGGCCGCTGCCAGCGAATCTTTCATCTGCTCGCGCTTCTCAGCAGCGAGTGCGTCGTCGCGAACCTGAGCAATCTTCGTTTCAATCTCTACGAGTAGAGCGTCTTTACCATCAATTTGCGCCTGTTTTTGTGTCAGGGCATTGTTTTTCTGGTTCAAAGCCGAATTGCGGCTGTTGAGATCGTCTTGTTTCGCAGTGAGTTCGTTATTGCGATCGCGATCGGCATCTTTACGTGCCTGAATCCGATCTTTACGGGTTCGATCGAACAATTTGGCTTCAGCTTGACGACGAGCGTACTCGCTGGACACCGTTTTCGGTGCGCCCACTTCACCGACAATATGAGTCGTGTATCCGCTGATGTTGCCGTCTTCGTCGTAAACCGGAACTTCTACCGTTACATCTTCCTGGGTGTAAACAGTGGGGTTGCCGTCTTCGTCGAAGATTGCTCGATCGCTGGTTTTGGCATCTTCGCGCAAAACATCGTTGAAATAGGTATTGGCATCGTCGAAGAGCGTATCGAGAGACTCCTGCCAGTTTCCCTCATCAATTTCATCGATGAGTGCCTGAGTGCGGGCGATATCCTGTTCGTAGAAAGCACGACGTTCGGCTTTCTGGGCGTCCGTCAGGTTCGGATCGCTCTCGAGAGCGGCGAGTTTGCTTTGCGATCGAGTTTTAATCGTTTCGAGACGCTCTCGCAAGTCATTGGTTTCGTAGAAGTTCTCTAACTCGTCTTCTAGTTCTGGCTGGTGACGGTTCGCATCGTCGAGTTGCTGTTGCAGGTTGTCGATCTCATGTTGCTTGCGATCGATCTCTTGCTGATATCGATCGATTTCCCCTTGACGCTCCTGTTTGACTTGAGTTTCAAAGTCAGCGATGCGCTGGCTGAACAGCGTCAGTTCTTGCTCTTGCTTAGCGGGGCTGCCGTCACTGCGTAGTTCTATCCAATCTCCCCCGTAGGCATCTTGTAGTGCGAGTTTTTCAGCCAGGGTCAGATCGTCCCAATTGTTGGCTTGTTTGTAAGCTTCCCAATCTGCCTTTTTGGGGGCGAGATCTTCCACAGCAGCATAAGCTTCCCGAATCGTGCCACCTGCGTTTTCACGGGCAGTTGCGAGCGCGTCTGCTTCACTGGGAACTGCATTCAGCCGATCGGCGGCAGCATCCCGCTGGGTCGTGGCGTTCGCGATTTTTCCCGGCGTTTGGGCGATGGTTTGATTGACGCTGTCGAGCTTTTTGCGGATTTTATTGCGCTGGTTGCGTTCGCTCTTGACCGCCTGATTGGCCTCACCACCAGCACTGTTCCGAGCCGCACGCCAGTTTTCGCTGTTGCGGGGCTTGACTTCCTCTTGTTTCAGACGATTGGCTTCGTCGTTGGCGGCTTGGCTGCGAGCCTGGTATACGTCGGCTCGTTCTTGGTGAGCGTCGGCTTGCACCTGATAGTCGTCCGCTTCTGCTTGAGCGGCGTCTGCGTTCGCTTGTTCTTCAGCGATGGCGAGATCGTAAGTGTCGAGTTCTTCGTCCCAACCCTGGGCGTTCCAGTCGAAATCGTATCCTTCAGCAATGCCTTTGAGCGTGCCGACTTCTTTCGGGAGTGGGGGCGGGGGTGGGGGAACGATCGCGTCGAGGTTAAATTTGAAGCCGAAGATGTTGCTTCCGCCCAGGCTATTTCGATCGAACCCAACTCCGGCGAGATCGTCGAGCGTTAACAGTTGGAAGCCGTCGTTTTCGACTTTCTGCCCACTTGCGATGACGTTGTAGCCCGGGCCGTCGTTGTTGAGGTAGGTGTTGTCTGCACTGAGGTCGCCGTAGAAGTTGCGACTGCTCGAATCGACCATCGCTGCGTAGTTGCCGTAGGTGCGATGCCCGAAGTTTTGCATCCCGACCCCTTTCGCCGCAACGTTTTGGTAAACGCCCAGCCCTGCATTCGCACCGGAATCTCCGCTACCGGAAAAGTGAATACCGTAGAGGTTTCCAGCTTCCATCGTGTTTTGGAAGTTGTCGCCACCGGGTGTAAAGAATAAGTCGCCGTGAAAAATTCGATCGACATTTCGATCGTAGCCCGAACCGGATAGGGACATATTGCCACCGATGGCGACGAAGACATCGTTACCCTCTTGAAAAACGCCGAGTCCTGTCAGTTCGTAGGCGCTTCCGTCTGTCATGTCGCCCAGGGCATCTCGGCTGTACTGCCATCCAGTAGTCGAGTCTAGAACGAGAGCCGTTCCGTCGTTATTACATTCTAGGAATAAGCTAAAAGTTCCACTCGAAAGACTTCCAGCTTGTGCGCTGGAGGCTAAGGTATTTAATAATAAAGCCGCAATGGTCAGGCTCGTTCCCGTTGTATACGCTCGCTTCATCGTTCGATCCCAAGATACTTTTCGAGGACGTGTTGGTAACTCGATTATAATCAGCAGAAATATGGGTTTTTGTAAAAAAACAATGAATGTTTTTAGTCAAAATTTCTGATTTTATGAAGTTCGTATTTTTACAAAATTTTCGACGGTTTTTTTACTTAGACAAAGACAGCATATTTCTAATATTTGAAAAAATCTCAGTATTTTCTCTGCCTAGATATTACGGAGGCGAGATTGCGGGTCGATCGAAACCGTTTGTACTTGAATTCTACAGAAGTCTTTATGGATAAGCTTTTACGCTTCACGCTTCTAATTATAACGGTTCTGAGGAGGAGGTTTATGGCTGTCCTGACTCCTCCTATCTCTGGCAATGGCTCGTGACATCGATCGAGCTAGACTTGACAAGTGAAGTCTAAAAACACTATGTCGATTTTTCGCTACAACGTAACGAAAACGAACGAATGCATCGATTTTACAAACAATCGAAGAATGAGAGAAAGTAGATCGCTGCCGAGTGCCTGAATACTGACTTAAGCTCTTCACCAAGTTATAGTTCTGCGTACTCGAGCTTCGATCGAACAGTTTTTTGTCTAGGACTCACCTAACGATAGCGTCCTCGCTAATAAAGACGAGTCGGGAAAACGTGAAAATAAGATGCTTTTAACCCGATTCTCGATCGATTTTGTCACACGGCGACTGGCGAACGATCTTCGATCGACCGCTAAAATCCCGATCGAGTTAGACGCACCCGTGCGAATGTCGTGCGATGAACCGGCTCGAACGATCGATCGAGTGGCAACCTCACCCACCCGATCGACTGGAAAAACGCCACGGCTCTACCTTAAGCACTTCAAGCACAATTACTATATTGAGGGAGTGTATTGTTCGATTTTTCCTCTGCCGATGCCCGATCTTCCCTCGCCTCAACCCGAACCACTCCGGAGCGTTCACACGACGAACTTTCCACAAATTCTCAAGCAACTGGGCATTTCCCTGGTCGTTTCCACGTATCAAGCCGGAAAACTGATTGTTTTGCGGGCAGACGGCGACACCCTCAACACGCACTTTCGGGTGTTCGACAAGCCGATGGGGGTAGCCGTCGATCGAGAAAAACTCGCTATTGGTAGTGCTTATCATTTATGGGAATTGCGCAACGTTCCCCCTGTCAGCGAGCGACTCGAACCACCCGGAAAACACGATGCCTGTTATCTCCCACGAAAACTCCACGTGACGGGAGACATCGACATTCACGAAATGGCCTACACGTCCAAGGCGCTGTGGTTCATCAACACCCGCTTCTCCTGTCTCTGCACCCTCGATAGCGTCCATAGTTTTGTTCCCCGCTGGCGCCCGCCTTTCGTCAGTGCCTACGAACTCACCGATCGATGTCATCTCAACGGATTAGGCTTGCGCGACGATCGACCCCGCTACGTGACCGCCCTCGGTGCAACGGACTCCGCTGAAGGGTGGCGCAAAAACAAAGCCAACGGTGGCATTCTCATGGACATCGAGACCGACGAGATCTTGGTTCGGGGTTTGTCGATGCCCCACTCCCCTCGCTGGTACCTCGATCGATTGTGGGTTCTCGAATCGGGTTGCGGTAGCTTAGCGACCGTTGACTTGCCAACGGGACAACTGGCCACCGTTGCCGAACTTCCCGGATTTACCCGAGGCATCGACTTTTACGGCGATCTGGCATTTATCGGTTTGTCCCAAATTCGCGAAACCGCTATCTTCAGCGGTATTCCGATCGCACGACAAGCCGAGCGATACTGTGGCGTGTGGGTGGTCAATATTATGACCGGCGAAACGGTGGCGTTCTTGCGTTTTGAAGATGCGGTACGAGAAATTTTTGCCGTCCAGGTCTTGCCGGGAATTCGCTTTCCCGAAGTCATCGAAAACGATCGAGATCTCTTATCGAGTTCCTACGTTTTGCCCGATGCGGCTTTGGCAGAAGTCAAACTCGTCCGTCCCGAAGATCGAGAACAGTTTCCCGAGGTTCACTTTCAACAGGGAAATCAGTCTTACGAACGGGGCGAACTCGAAGCCGCGATTTCGTCTTATCAAAACTGCTTAAACCTCGACCCCAACCACCTCGAAGCCCGCTACAATCTCGGGGTTGCCCTCGCCGATTTCGAGCAGCGATCGGAGTCGATCGAGCAGCTTCTGCACGTTGTCGAAAACAATCCCCAACACACACGCGCTTTCAACCAACTCGGGGTGAATTACGCTCGTCAAAACCAACTCGATCGCGCGATCGAGTGCTACGAAACGGCTGTTTCCCTGGCTCCCGACTACGCCACCGCCCGTTACAACTTAGGCATGACGCGGTTGCAACAAGGCGACTATTTACGGGGTTTTGCTGAATGTGAGTGGCGTTGGAAAACCGATGAATTCAACCCGTTCGACTGTCCTCACCCGTACTGGAAGGGTGAATCTATCTCTGACAAAACCCTCCTCGTTCATACGGAGCAAGGTGCGGGAGATGCCATGCAATTCGCCCGTTTCCTTCCCCTCGCCGCGCGACGCTGCAAGCGTTTGATTTTGGTGTGTCCGCAACCACTACAAGCGCTGTTCCAAACGATTGAAGGCGTTGATGACGTGTGGTTGCCCGGTTCGATGGCTGCTTCCGCCTTCGACACCTACATTCCGCTAATGAGTTTACCCCACGCTCTCAGGATCGGCCTCGATACACTTCCGACTGAGATTCCCTATTTGAAAGCGATCGATCGATCGATCGATCTACCTCCAACCTCCAACCCCAAAGTCGGTATCGTGTGGGCGGGAAGTCCCACCCAAGGGCGAGATCGCGATCGATCGTGTTCCTTAAACCACTTTTTGCCCGTTCTCGAAAATCCCAACCTGACCGTTTACAGTTTGCAGAAAGGCGACGCTGTGGCAGACTTAGCCAACCTACCGGAAGCCGCCAAGCCGATCGATCTCGGATCGCATTTTGAAGATTTCGCCGATACCGCCGCCGCCATCGAACAACTCGACCTCGTCATCAGTGTCGATACCTCTGTCGCGCATCTGGCTGGCGCGTTGGGAAAACCCGTCTGGACGCTATTGTGCTACAGTCCCGATTGGCGTTGGATGCTCGATCGAGCGGATTCTCCCTGGTATCCCACGATGCGACTGTTTCGCCAAACGCGATCGGGCGATTGGGAGGGCGTGTTCCGTCGCGTCGGGACTCAATTGACAGACGGCTCGCTCTCCACCCTCTCCGACTAGAACCTCAATTCAAAAAAACTGTGATAATGGTGGTTTAATTCCGAAGATCGGCGACAATTCGTTTTTATGAGTTCCCTCGAAACTGCCCAACGCCAATGATGATTCGGACAGCAGGCTTCGTCCGTAATAAGTGTTTGCGCTTGTGGATGGACACCCCAGGCACCGGACAGTAAGACCTATCAGCCTAT
>LWRO01000051.1 GCA_001657325.1 Geitlerinema sp. BBD 1991-9
GCCATCTAAGTCGGCTCGTGGAACTGAGAACTGTAGAACTACAGGAATCCCCCACTAGAACGCGAAGCGTTTAGTGGCGGGAGTATGTCAAAGTACTGGTTGATTGTTATCGCGCTCGTCTTCATCGTTCTCGGTCTCGTTCTCGCGTTCCTGCTTCCCTTCTTCGTTCGATAGTTTGGGGTCGGGCAGCTTTTGGGAACGAGTTTCCAGCCTTATTCAACGATAGATCATTAGGAGTCGGCATCGAATGGCGAACGCAGAACATCTCTGGATTCTCGAACGAGGGGTAGATGTTTGGAATCGCTGGCGGGAAGAGAACGATCGAATCGTTCCCAACCTGCACGATGCCGATTTACGTGGGTTTCGACTGGCTGGCGTTAACTTTCGCCGCGCGTGTTTGAGCGAAGCATCGCTGAGTTTAGCCGATTTGCGCGATGCGGATTTACGAGAAGCCGATTTGTACGAAGCCGATTTATTTGAAACTCGTTTGCACGGTGCAAAACTCGATCGAGCGTATTTATTTCGCAGTAATTGTTATCGCGCCGAACTGCTCGATACCTCACTCCATTGTGCCATGCTCGGGCGTGCCGATTTAACGAGAGCGAGTTTGCGGGGCGCTAATTTAACCCAAGCGAGTTTGGGAGAGGCCAATCTCACGAAAACAGACTTGACGAATGCGAATTTGTCTGAAGCCTTTCTCAAAGCCGCTCGTGTTTGCGGCACCGTTTTCGATAACGCCGTTTTGACTGGAGCGTGTGTCGAAGATTGGGAGACCGATCGTCTCACTCGCCTCGAGGAAGCGATTTGCGAATTCGTCTTTTTTGAATACGACGTTCGATCGCACCTGTTTCGTCGGCGCTACCCTCGCCAACCCGGACAAACCCTGGCAGCGGGAGCATTTGCAACGTTATTTAAAGATAAGCCGCAACAGTTAGAACTGTCGTTTTCCGACGGGATTTCATGGAAAGCGGTGTTAGGTGCGTTCGAGACGTTGGATCGATCTCATCCCGAGAACGCTTTACAATTGTGTTCGATCGAACAACTAGAACTCGGAAAAATCGTCTTGTCGTTATCCGTTTCGGCAACATCGGACATTTTAGAGATCGAGCGCTCGTTTCGTCAAGAATACGATCGAGTGCGTAAAGCCAGCGCATCGACCAACAACGCACGAGCGCGAACCCAGCTCGTCACCACGCCACACAATGGTTCGATCGACGATCTGTTAGCGATCGTACGGGTGTTAGCGACCACAGAATAAGTCTTGCCGAGACGGTTTTTAAAACTCGAAAATACTTTATTTTTTGCAAAAAGCGGCGATATTTTATCTCTATCTAGCTTAACGATCTCTGAAAGTCGTTGCAACGATCTGAAAGCTTGCTATAACGGGTCAAAGTATCAAATTCTCGAAAAAATCACGCCTCAAGTTCGAGTGACTCTAAAAGCAAAATTCAGGAGATCTGCCGTGAAAATTGCTTGTTTTGGTCGAAAACAACGCTTGAATCAGTTTTTGAGATTGATTTTTGCGAATCTCAATTTTCTCTGGATTGGAGTTCTGGGTGAAGCATCTGTTAACGGACAAATTGTTCCAGATGGAACGCTACCCGAATCCTCTCAGGTGTCGATCGAGGACAACCGGTACACCCTCAACGGCGGCACTCGAGTCGGGAACAATCTTTTCCATTCCCTCCAAGAGTTTTCCCTGCCGACGGGTAGCGAGGCATTTTTTAACAACCCTACGACTGTCGATCGCATTCTTACGCGAGTGACCGGAGATCGCATTTCCCAGATTGACGGATCGATTCGAGCCAACGGCACCGCTGACCTGTTTCTCATCAACCCCAACGGTATCGTCTTCGGAGAAAACGCTCGTCTCGACATAGGTGGGTCTTTTTTAGCCAGTACCGCTGACCGTCTCGTGTTTGAAAATGGAGACAGTTTTAGTAGCGTCGATCCGGCCGCAACCCCTTTGTTAACGGTGAGCGTCCCGATGGGTTTGCAATTTGGGGACGAACCGGGAACTATCGACGTTCGCGGAACGGGGCATCGTTTTCAGGTTCCCGATATTACGTTCTCTGCACTCGATCGAGGAAACGTCGAAGGGGGATTGCTGCAAGTCGCCTCCGGGCAAACGTTGGCGTTGGTGGGGGGCGACGTGACGCTAGATGGAGGCGTTCTGATGGCGCCAGAAGGACGCATCGAAATCGGGGCCGTGGGTTCGGGACGAGTCACCCTGTCCGTCGAAAACCCTGAGTGGGCGATCGATTACGGAAAGGTCACGAATTTTCGAGACCTGCACTTCGCTCGCAATGCGGCGATCGACGCCAGTGGTTTCGGCACGAGTTCGATCGAAATAATCGGTCGGCAAATCGAACTCACCGACGGTTCGATCGTCCTCCTGCAAAATTTCGGCTTGCAACCGGGCGGACGGATTCGGATACGAGCATCAGAGTCCTTATCAGCCAGCGGTCGCGGCCGAATTTTGAGCCAGATCCTCTCCGAAGCCATTGCCAGCGGACGGGGCGCCCATATCGAGATCGAAACCCAACAATTGCAACTCGAACGGGGAGGGCGCGTTTTTAGCACCTCCTCCAGCAAGGCAACTGGGGGCGATATCGCGATTCGAGCCTCGGAATCCGTGCGCTTGCTCGATTTTGCCACCCCGAGCAACGTCGGAAGTGCCATTTTCGCGTTCGGTTTTGCCTCCGGTCGATCGGGGCGCGTGTCAATTTTCACGCAGCGGTTGACGGCCACAAACGGATCGTCCGTGTCGTCTACCACGTTTGGCAGCGGGCCGGGGGGAGACGTGCTTATCAACGCGACCGAGTCGATCGAGGCCTTCGGCATCAGTCCCCGTCTCTTCCAAGCGAGTACCCTGTCGTCAGCGTCTTTTGGCAGCGGTGTGGGCGGTAGGATTACCCTCAACACCGGGCGGCTCGTGTTGCGAGATGGCGGACGAGTCAGTGCCGCCACGCTGAACGCCGGGAATGCCGGACAGATAACGATTAACGCCTCCGAATCGGTGGAAGTCAGCGGTACCGTGCCAGGTTCGCTGAACCCCGCTCAGATTATTTCCTCAGCCGATATTCTCGATCTGGCGCTACGGGAAACAATTGGCTTACCAGCGATGCCCTCGGGCGATGCCGGTAACGTAACGATTTCGACCCCGCTGTTGAGGGTGACGGACGGGGCTGAAGTGTCGGTGAAAAACGACGGTTCCGGGATAGCCGGGACGTTACAGGTTAACGCCGGATCGATCGTCCTCGATCGAAACAGTAGTTTGAGCGCTTCTACACAGTCTGGAGAAGGGGGCGACATTACCTTAGCGATCGACGGTTCGCTGCAACTTCAAAATGCCAGTCAAATCGCGGCCGAAGCGGGTCAAAGCGGCGACGGCGGGAATTTAACGATCTCGGCCGGATCGATCGTGGTTTTACAAGGCAGCGACATCAATGCAAACGCCTTTATCGGTCGGGGTGGCAATATCGAAATCGAAGTTCGGGGTTTGTTCGTTTCTCCCGACAGCCGCATCATTGCCAATTCTCAACTGGGAATTGACGGTGTCGTTTCAATTGCAGAACGTCAAGAAGCAACCCATGTAGAATTATTTGCCACAACGTCAGAATTGACCGATCCGACAACCCAAATTATCTCAGCTTGTGTAGCCAGCGACGGAAATACATTCGTCGTGACCGGTAACGGTGGTTTACCGACCGATCCGACCGATCGCCTATCTACTCCCGCGATTTGGACGGATATGCGTTTGGGGGAACTGCCCACAGAGACAGTCGCGCGAGATCCCAACACCCGCCTCGAATCGCTCCAGCGTTTGCCTACCCCGATCGAAGCTAGCGGCTGGGCGGTCAATGCCGACGGTACGGTCGAACTCGTCGCGATCGAGCGCAACGCGATCTCACTGGGTTTGCCTAAACTTTGCGTACCCGTTCGAGATCGGCTGTGAGAACGTGAGACGATAGAACGAGGTCGGTCTTTTGTCGCGCGTCACGCTCGAGTGCAAAGCCTCTTCAAAGGAAAATCGAATTGACGAACTCATTCATCCAACTCGATCTCATCGACTTAGCTCTGGCTGCGGGTATGGTTGCCATCGCCATCGGTTTGTCTGCATGGCAGAAATTGGGTTTGGAATGGCAATTATCTCTCGCTGCCGCCCGCACGATCGTCCAATTACTCGTCGTCGGTTCGGTGTTGCAAGTGGTGTTTACCTGGAAACACCCCCTCGCCTTAGTGGGATTGCTCGCCGTCATGCTCTCGATCGCTTCAGTTGTCGCCCGCAACCGCATTCACACTAAAATTCCCAGTTTGTTCGTCCTCGTCTGGGGCGCGATCGGTGCGAGCGCAGCGTTGACTCTGGTGTATATCAACACCCTGGTCTTGCGTCAACCTGAAACCTGGACGAACCCTCAATATCTAATTCCGTTAGGTGGAATGATGATGGGAAATGCCATGAATGCGTCGGCCATTGCAGGAGAACGGTTTGTCAGCAACCTTCAAAACCACCAGTTGGAAATCGAAACGCACTTGTGTTTGGGGGCAACGTCCAAGCAAGCGCTTGCGTCGTATCGCAAAGATGCCATTCGCGCTGGGATGATTAGCATCGTCAACGCGATGATGGTGGTGGGGTTGGTGACGCTACCGGGAACGATTACGGGACAACTACTCAGCGGAGTCGATCCCCTCGACGCAGCGGCTTATCAGATTTTGATTATGCTGGCGCTGGCGTTGACGAATCTCGTCGCCATCCTCGTTTTAGTCGAGGGACTGGGACGGCGCTTTTTCAACGCGGCGGTACAACTTCAACGGTTTTAACCGTTCTTTAACTGAGTTCGCTACGATCCGATCGAACCTTCACTGGAGATCGATCGTGGCCAAACTGATCCTCATCCGTCACGGACAGAGTACCTGGAACGCGGCGAATAAATTCACAGGTTGGGTTGACGTTCCCCTGAGTCGGTTGGGTCGGGAAGAGGCCCGCCAAGCCGCTGAAAAAATTCGCGGCTATCCCATCGATATCTGTTTTACCAGTGAATTGATTCGCGCCATTGAAACGGCGGTAATTTGCTTGACGGAATACGAGGAAGTCAGCCAAGGCAAAAGTCCCGTCCTCAAACACGCCGCTGACGATCCGCATTGGCACGGGTGGGATAAGTACGAAGGGGACGAAACGATCGAACTGCCAGTTTTCACCTCAATGGCGTTAGACGAACGGTATTACGGTGACTTGCAGGGCTTGAACAAGGCGAAAACGGCCGAAAAATATGGAAAAGATCGGGTGCAGGAATGGCGGCGATCGTTTTCTGTTCGTCCCCCTGGCGGTGAAAGTTTGGAAGATACAGTGGCGCGAACGTTGCCCTTTTTCAAAAGTCGGATTCTCACCCACCTCAAACACGGCGATAACGTTCTCGTCGCCGCTCATGGGAATTCCCTTCGATCGATTATCATGCACCTCGATCGACTCAGTCCCGAGAACGTACCGGGATTAGAACTCGCCACGGGCGTTCCCGTCGTTTACGATGTCGATGCGGACGGGAACGTTTCCAATAAAATCGTTTTGCACTAGAATCGGAGGGACGTATTCGCTCGATCGTTCCATGTGCCGTCTGCTAGGCTATCTCGGAGATTCTATACAACTCGATCGAGTCCTGTGCGACCCCGAACATTCTCTCGTCGTGCAGAGTTACCAACCCCGAGAAATGACCTCGGGGTTACTCAACGCTGACGGTTACGGCATTGGCTGGTACGAACGCGCCAAGCAATCACAACCCTTTACCTATAAAAACCTGCTCCCGATCTGGAGCGATATCAACCTCGATTCCCTCAGTCGCTACATCACTTCAGCTTGCATTCTCGCCTACATCCGCAGTGCGACCTCTGGACAAGCTGTCGATCTCAGCAACTGCCAGCCTTTTGTTTTCCAAAATCTCTCTTACATCCACAACGGCTTTATCGACAACTTCCGTCAAACCCTCTATCGACCCATCCGAGAACGCCTCAGTGACGATCTCTATCACAATATTCAAGGCACGACGGACTCCGAACACATCTTTGCACTGTTGTTGCAGATCGCGCAAACTCACCCCAACTGGACGCTACATCAAGCGCTCAAAGCTGCCTTACTCGAACTCCAAAACCTGGCAGATACCCACAACACCAAACTTTCCGCTAACTTAATTCTCAGCGACGGTCAAACCCTCATTGCCAGTCGCTTCGCTGCCAATACCAAAGCCCCTTCACTCTATTGGTTAAATGGCGATGCGGCGTTTCCCGAAGCGGTGTTAATCGCCTCTGAACCCCTGTTTCCGGCAAACTGGCAACCTTTCCCCGATGGAAGTATTGTGTGTGTAGGAGAAAATCGTGAGTTTGACTGGTACGTCCTCGATTAGAGAAACCCTTCGTGAAGCCTTGATACAATGCCGTCAAGCGACGCTCAAGCAGTTTGACGGCATCGACAACGAGGCGTTTTGCAATCAGTCCCACCCCGAATTCAGTCCGGCAGGGTGGCATCTGGGACATATTGGGTTTACAGAAGAACTTTGGTTGTTGCGTCATTTGGCGGGTGCGTCGCCGAACCGACCGATCGCTCGATCGAGACAGTTTTCACGCCTCTATGCTGCCGATGGTTTGCCAAAAGCCGAACGGGTGAACCTGCCGAGTTTGACGGAAACTTGCCGTTATTTACAAGAGATTCGCGAGGACGTGTTGGCATATCTCGAGGTTGCCCCTCTTGAGGAACAGCAACGGCTGTGGTGGTTTATCGTTCAGCACGAAAGTCAACATAGCGAAACGATTGCGCTGGTGTTGCAACAACAAAACCTCGCCAATCTGCCGTTTTCGCAGCCGGGAACGGTTTCGAGTCTCGAATGTGACAGCGTCACCGTTCCGGCTGGGGAGTTTGAGATGGGGAACGATGGAGTTGAGGCAATGGATAACGAACGTCTGCCCCATCGCGTGTTTGTCGAGGAATTTCAGATCGATCGATATCTGGTAACGTGCAGTCAATACCGACGGTTTATCGCAGCAGGCGGCTACGAAAATCCGCAATATTGGTCGAAGGCTGGATGGCGGTGGGTTTGCGAAAACGATATTTCGCAACCACTGTATTGGACGGATAACGAAGCGTTTGGTAATTATCCCGTGTGTGGAGTGAGTGCCTACGAAGCAAACGCCTACGCGAAGTTTGTCGGAAAGCGACTTCCAACTGAAGCGGAATGGGAAAAAGCAGCCCGTTGGAATCCGCAAACAGGACTCAGTCAAGCGTATCCTTGGGGGGGCGAGTTTCCCGATGCATCTCGTTGCAACCACCACCAGTTCAACCGAGGAACGACTTCGGTTAACGCTTATCCCGAGGGAGTTTCTCCGGTGGGATGTTGGGATATGTTGGGTAACGTTTGGGAGTGGACGACGACGACCTTCGACGGGTATGACGGTTTTGAATTCTTTCCCTACAAAGGTTATTCGCAAGTGTACTTTGACGGGGAACATTTCGTGTTGCGTGGTGGAAGTTGGGTGACGCGACCTTGGGCGTTACGGGGATCGTTTCGTAATTGGTATCATCCCCACGTTCGGCAGATTTTTGCAGGGTTTCGGTTGTGCGTTTGAACGGCTAATGGCTGCAAGGGGAACCCACAATTGATTGGATTTACAGGAATTGGAAGGCTTCAATTGTCTTATAAATCTATTTTCTGTTCGATATTCAAGAATTGTAAAAATAAATCTTCGATCGATCTGTTCGTATAAATTTTATGCTGTACCCTCTTTTAAACAGTCGATCGACACTCTATCGTGCATCGTTCCGATCTAAAAGAGCGACACAATATAAATTTAGAACTAGATTTATTGAGGTTGATTTTCTATTACAGTGCAATAAAATGCTATGTAATAGAAACTGAAATTTCAAAAAATACCTGCAAAGCATCAATAAAATATACAGCTATTGCAAAACTGATTTTTAGATGGACAATCGAGATAGTCTTGCATTGTATATTAAACTCACTTTAGACGAGCGACCCAGAAGTAAATCGGTTTATTTTTTAGGAATCTTTAGAATCTTCAACAATCCCTAAGCTACTCTGGAAAGAATCATAGAAAAAGTCAAAAAATCTTGAATAAATTAATTTTGTCACGCATCGATCGTACTTTTCGCACTGATTTGAACACACAAAAATAACTTGATCTATTTTAATTGATGTGCTAAACATAAAAATACTCGATCCGTTTGATTTTTTAAATAAAAGGAAAAAGTAGCAATGCTTGAAAAATTTTTAATCTTAAAGCATCTTAGCAAAGAAGAAATAGTCCGAATTGAAAGCATATGTGAGGTGCGTTTTTACGATTCTGGCGATTTAATTTTTCAGGAAGGTGAGATTTCTGACGAGCTATATTTTTTAGCTTCTGGAAAAGTCAATCTTCATAAAACTGAAGAATCGAAGAAACACAACTTGAAATTCAAAGAAATATCAGAAGGTACGAGTTTTGGAGAAATGTCATTTATTGATGGATCGCCGAGAAGTTGCTCGATCGAGGCAGCAACACCGAAAACACAAGTTTACGTCTTATCAAAACAAAAATTTATCGATAGTGTTCCCGAAGCACAGAACCTCATCAATATCATTAGTGGGGCAATCGTACAACAGTTAAGCGATCGATTGAGAACATTAAACAATCGCTATATCAACACCCTTCAAAAACAAATCGACGAGCTTCGAGAGCGAAATAATTTTGCATCATTTTTATTTTTAATTTTGTCATGTCTGTTTGTTGTAACCATTGTCAATTCTGCAATCTTAGATTTTTTACCAAACTACAATTCTCGATCTTCTTTACCATTTTTGATAGGCTATCTAGTTGTTGCGATTTTAATTCCTTCATTCATTGGACGAAGCCAATTAAAATTCTCTTTTCGAGAAATTGGCATAACGTTTGAAAACATGAAACAGTCTTTAACCGATGGAATTGTCTTTAGTATAATCAGCATTTTAGGCTTGTGGGGACTGGCATTTCTACTCGACATAATTTTGCAAGACAAGCAATTCTTGAGTGAGATTTGGTCGTTTCCGGGAACATCAATTACTCTATTTATTTTTTTTATTCACAGCTACATTCAAGAAGTATTACGAGCTGCTATACAAGTTTCGATCGAAAATTTTTTGCGAAATCGAACTAAACTATTTGGTGTTTTTATTGCCGCACTTTTGTTTGGAATGTTTCACATTCCCTATGGCACAACAGTCATTTTTATGACATTGGTTGGCAGCGTTATTTTTGGCTTGATTTACAAGCGAACCTATAATCTGCTGGGAGTAGCGATCGTACATTTTGTATTTGGATTACTATCGACTAATATGGGGCTAATGTAAACCTTCTATTTCACATCGATCGATTTACTCAATTGAATTTTTTTCAAATTCTCTCATCTCATCCAGAATTTGGCTGTAAAATTCTTCTATCTCGTTGCGCTATAGAATCTTGGGATGCACAAAAAACCGTAGATTTCGAGCATTACAGACATCTCGATCGCACGATCTATGGTTACTGAATTTCGACTCAGTGACAGCTTAATATAAGAACAAGTTTACTTAAAAAAACTTTTCAATTTTTTATCAAAAAATACTTTTGTCTAAATAGATAAAAGAATGTAAAAAACTCTATCTAGCACCGTCGTCTCTCGTTGATATACAACTGACTTGAGCTATTTCGATCGATATGCTAATTTTGACATAAGCTTTGATTTTTCTTTTTTTTAATTTTCAGAGTAAGTTGTGGAGGGGGATATGCTGGAGAAATTCACAATTTTAAGAAATTTAAACGAAAAACAGATCGTTGAAATTGAGAAATTTTGTGAAGTTCGAGCTTACAATCCGGGTGACTCGATCTGTCGCGAAGGGGAAGTTTCAGACGAACTGTATTTTCTAATTTCCGGACAAGTCAATCTCTATAAAATCGAGGAAAATACCCAAAATAATCTCAAATTCAAGGAAATGTCAGAAGGAGAAAGTTTCGGGGAAATGTCGTTTGTCGATGGATCGCCGAGAAGTTGCTCGATCGAAGCGGCAACACCCAATACGAAAGTTGGTGTCTTGCCGAAACAAAAATTCATCGATGGCGCTCCCGATGCATTTGAAATTATGAGTTCGATCGGCGGAGCTATTACCCAGCAAGTGAGCGATCATTTGAGGACTTTGAGCGATCGACATATCGGAACGCTACAAAAACAAATTAACGAGCTTCAAGAGCGCAATCACTTCGCGTCGTTCTTGTTTTTAATCCTTCTGTGCTTGTTTCTCGTTACGAGTGTTAATGCGGCAATCGCAGACTTTTTTCCAGATTACAATCCTCAGACTTCACTTCCTTTTTTGGTTGGATATCTAATCGTTGTCGTTATGATTCCTTTCTTACTCGGCAGAAGTCATGTAAGATTGTCTTTCGGAGAAATTGGAGTAACAACCCGAAATTTTCAGAAGTCGCTCCTCGATGGGATTGTTTTTAGTATCGTTGGCACTTTAGTATTTTGGGTAATTGCTGTTGTATTGGATTTGATTTTTCCAGAAGCACAACTCTCAAGCAAAATTTGGACTTGGCCGGGAGCACCTATCGTTTTATTGATTTACCTCTTTCACAGCTACGTTCAAGAATTGCTTCGCGGGACAGTTCAGCTTTCGATCGAAAACTTTATCTCCAATCGAAAGGGAATGTCCGCAATCTTAATTACTGCACTTTTGTTTGGAATGTTTCACGTTCCCTATGGCACGCAAGCTATTTTACTAACGTTGGTAGGAAGTATTATCTTCGGCTTCGTGTACAAGCGAACCTACAACTTACTTGGGGTGTCGATCGTTCATTTTATATTTGGCGTGTTGTTGATTAACATGGGGCTAATTTAGCATTGACACTGACACTTAGGGTGTACCTTAAATTTCTCGTCTAGAGCAGCGGTAAAAAAGTCAGCCAGTTGAATGAGGTGAGGGGTCGGTGTGTGACTGTTCACTGTTCACTGTTCACTGTTCACTGTTCACTGTAAAAGTCGCGTAGGGTGTGTTCGCGGGAATTGCATTGACTGGACTTCCGCCAAATTCAGTTGCCCGCGAACACACCAACCCCATCACAACATTAAGCCTTCTGACTTCTGTACCGCTGCTCTAGAACGTGAGGAATTTTAAGTTAAGGGTCTAGACGAGACATCCAAGCTAAGAATTTCAATTAACCCCGATAATCCGCTGGATATTCCAACACAATCCGATAGGCCGTGACGCTGTAGGTGGGTTTGCTCATGGCGTTCGCCGTTCCCGCAGCGAGAATTCGGAACAAACGCCAGAATCGCTCGTCCGATTGCTCGATTGCTTCTGCTTTCCGCTGCATCCAACGCTCGTATATTCCTTTGGCCCACAAATAGTAATTGTGTCGATCGTTATAAATCGCGACGATCTCGAACGGCGATTTTCGCACTGCTGCCATGAATTCAGGCATATCTACGTGTCGAAATGCACCGGGCCAGACGTATTTGGTAACGAAACTGTGCGTTCCTTTCGTGTGATTGTCGGCGGCGAAATCGAGATAGACGCGGCCGCCGGGTTTGAGGAGACTCGGAAGTTTCTCCATCACGAGATGGTAATCCGATAAATCCTCGATGACACCCATCATCGAAATTGCATCGTATTGACAATCGGGTTCAAATGTAAAAAAGTCTTGATAGCGAACCTCTGCATCGAGGTAGTTTTCTTCAATTAATTTTTTGACGTATTGAGCTTGGTGTTGCGACAGTGTAATACCCGTCACTTTGGCATCTCGAGAAGCCGCATATCTCAAAAACCCTCCCCAACCCGAACCGACTTCAAGGACTCTATCGTTGGGTTTGATGTTGAGCGACTGAACGGCAAATTCGAGTTTGCGCTCGGCTCCAATTTCGAGGCTTTCGTCATCACTCTCGTAAATTCCCGGCGTGTAAACGTGATATTGAGTATCGATCGCGATCAGTTGAATGTTCTCTGAATCGTAATGTTTTGCAATCCACTGCGGGTTACATTTTTCGCGTCCGAACAGCAGCGGCTGAAACCAATGCCAAAACTTCAACACGGGATTAAAATCGGACATGAGATCGCCCAAAGACATCGCTTGAATGATGTCGCCTTCAGCTTCGATATCGCCGTTCATATAGGCTTCAGTAATCGTTAGCTGGTTGAGCGATAGTAAGGCTTTACGGCCGGCTTCAGTTTTAATATAGAGATCGAAAATGGGTTCGAAGTTGCCGATAATTTGCTGAGAGCCGTTTCGATCGTGAATCGTGAAACTGAAGGCTAAGTTGCCCCGTTGGGTTAACCCTGAGAGAAATCGATCGAAAAATCGATCGGTCAATCCATTGGCAATTTGTGTTGCATCCATCACGATATATCTCAATGAAATAACTAATAATAGATTGTAAGGAAGCCTAGATTGTCTTGTTGTATCATCTCAATTCATGAAATGTCAATATCAAAACTTTTCGATATATAAATTTTGCTTGAGTTTTTTTAACCATGGCATTCTCGGGTATCACTCAAAGTTACATTTGGAGAATTATTTCCAACTAAGAATCACAACAGCATTTCAGGTTCGACATATAACGCTCGATTTAAATACGATCGCAACAATGAAATTTATTTCGAGAATTCCTGGTAATTCAGCTAATTCATTGACCGATTCAAAAAAGTCGAGTACTAAAGCTTTTTGCAAAAAATATTTTGGACAGCAAACGGTAAGTATAAAAACAAGAATACCAAAAATACTAAAGCTTCACAATGTAGTAGGTACCAAGGCCAAGGCGGTAGCATATCAAAAAGCGTTGGGCTTTCAGGTTTGCGAGCTAAAAAAAGATAATTACTACCGAGAAGAATATTTATGAGGCCAACCACAGCAGCGTAAATATTAAATCCAATAAATAGCTGTAAAATATCTTTGAACTTCGGGCGATATCTTTCAACAATCGCGACATAAAATCCAGTTGTGACGATCGATCCGTGATTGACGAACGTTTGAACGAAGACGAAGTGCGGAAATCCATACATCCCGATGGCAGGCGTTAATAACGCGGCAATTGCACCGCCGATCCCGAGAAAATAGCACAGGGGATACAATACGGTATTTTGAGTCACTAAGGCCAAAGCACTGATATAGGTCATCGCGCCGCATAATTCCAGGGGAAGCATAGTTTCGATCGACCATCTTCCCGTCCAAAGATTCCAAATTTGCCATGCGGCTTCGCTGGCAATTAAAAGAATCACTAATCCGTAGCCAACGTAGACGCGCAGTTTGCGATAACGTCTCGAACGTAAAAGCAATAAAGACAGATTAGCGAGACAAACGATCGCCAAGGCCACGAGATGCGATGTTCCCAAAAGTTGGAACCCTCCACCTTGGTAATCGCTGAGGAAATATTGATTCATGAGGGATGATTCATGAGGGATGATTCACGATCGATTTATGGCGATTGCTGACGATCGATGACCGTCACCTGTTGGCCTGGAACCAGGCGATGAACCCCATCTGCCACCACAGCATCCCCCGGTTGGAGGGTTCCGCGCACGAACGCTCGATCGCTTTCCGTGTGAATGACTTCTAGCGTATGCGGCTCGATCTCGTAAATCGACGCGGCCTCGTCCACGTCCCGCAAGCCGTAGCAAGTCCAAAGCCCTCGATCGCCCGCCACCAACGCCGCCATAGGCAGCCAATATCCCGGTGTTGCTTCCGCTTGGCGCAACGTCAACCGAACCACTGCCCCCGGAACGGCCGGAATTTCTGGAGGCAATTCCAGTAAGAGCGTTTGCGTTTGCGTTTGCGTATCGACTTCCGGTAAAACGGACTTCAACACTGCGCGATACGGTTTATCTTCGAGCCAAATTTGCGGACGAGAACCGATGCGAAGGGTTGACGCGATCGAGAGCGGAACCCCAATCCGCACCTCCAACGCTTCGTCTTGGACGAGGTGCATCACGGCCGTTCCCGCTGAGACGACACTCCCTTCGTGCAAGTATTGCGTCGTTACCGTTCCCGAGAAGGGAGCGTACAAAGTCCGTTGTGCGATACTCAAATCCAGTGCTGCGACCTGAGCTTCGAGTTGCCGAATTTCCGCCAGTTGCGCGTCTTGCTGTTGGGGAGGCGTTCCGGCGAGCAACAAATTGAGTTCGCTACGGGCAGCATCGAGTTCGGCTTGGGCAATTTCAACGTTAGCTTGGGCCGCGTCGAATTCTTCTTCGGCGATCGCACCGCGAAGATAGAGGTCTTTTCGTCGTTTGGCGCTGAGCTTTGTGAGTTCCAATTGTGCTTCGTAGCGACGGACTTTCGCGCGTCCGGTTTCGATTTCTTGAACGCGCGATCCCGCCTGCAATTCGTCGAGTCTGGCGCGAGATCGATCGATCTGGGCGAACAATTCAGTCCGTTGGAGTTCTAATTCTTGGGTTTCGAGTTGGGCGATCGGCGTTCCTCCAGCTACTCGTTCTCCTTCGGCGACAAACAGCGACGCGATGACTCCTGAATGTTGAAAGCTGACATCGCTACTGCGCGGTGCTTCGACCGCTCCGCTATAGTTTTCAGCGACTTCGTAGGCGGAGGCTTCTTCAATTTCAAGGACTCGAACGGGTAACGGCGTATCGACTTCCACTTCGCCTTCAACGTCTGCAACGGCGATCGGTTGTTCCTGCTCTCGAAACATTAATCCACCCAAAAAAGCAAGCGCGATCGCGCCCAGGGCCACCAGTCGCTGCGGCGATACGTACTTTTGAATGGACTCTCGAACGATACGTTTCATCCGTTGCACTATCGTTTCTCCCAACTCTTAAGATGCGGTATCGAGATCGGAGGTTTATAACTTTAGGGAAATTTGCCGATCGATTTATTTGGTTGGATAGCGTTTAAAAAGATGTCCGGGCTACAGCTTTAAGTCTAGCTCTATTGTGCCAGTAAGCTGATGGCAATCCCTCTAAAAGCACGGTTTATTTAAGAAAGTGTCAGATCGCATAATAGATACAACCGCTCGAGATCGAGTTAGCTATGACCGTCACCCTCGCTACACCACTCAGTCAGATCGAACTTATGCCGGGTAGCGCAATTCGCGTCAACGGTGTGACGTGGGAAAGCTATATCGCATTGCTTTGCGACTTGGGAGAAGATCGCGCAACTCGTATTGCTTACAACGATCGAGTTTTAGAAATCCGAATGCCCGGGGCCACTGCATGAAATTATCAACCGAGTTCTCGCTTCGATCGTTTTGGTACTGGCGGAGGAGTTGGGGTTAGAATTCAACAACCTGGGTTCGACGACGTTCAACAGCCCAGAGTTCGCCAAGGGTATCGAACCAGATGGTTGTTTTTATATTCAACACATTCGATCGGCGCAGTGACTCGATGGAGAAATGTTCTCGAAGGTTCCCCCCGATTTGGCGATCGAAGTCGATATCGCCCATCGTTCTCAGAGCAAACTTCCGATTTACAGTGCGATGGGCGTTCTCGAAATCTGGCTGTACCGACAGGATGCGTTATCGATCTTGTGTTTGCAAGGGGACGAGTACCAAGAAACTCCGGCGAGTCTAGCGTTTCCCACTGTCAGCGTGACGCAATTGAACGAGGGGTTGCAACTGCGAAAAACGGGGACGGATTTAACGGTGGTGCGAGCGGTTCGAGAGTTTTGTCGAAATTGCTAGATTTACTTCCTCTTGTCTTACAAAACTCAAAGAGGCTGAGTGTGAAGCGATAAGCAGAAATCTGCTACGCAACACTTTTTTATTACTTTTAATACTCTTCCATAGAGCCATATACGTCTGCTACCAGGTGCTTCTGAGCTTGGTTTGCTGCTTTTTTTCGATCGATCCTAAAACCTTCCAGATTTTACAGGAGAGTGTGTAAAAACTTAAAGGATGCTTTAATCTGAAAAAAGGTATTAATATGTCTCAAGAAAGAAATGCAAATAACTCGAGCTGGAATAACATTGCATTAGTCGTATTAGGAGGTATTATAGTAGCAGTATTTTTAGGCACGACTAGAGGTTCTATAACACCGCCAATTTCTACCGAAAATAAAACGGTTTGTATTACTACTGGATATGTCAAATTTTTTAAGTCTCCAACTCATCCTAGAGAGGTCGTTCGTGATGATGAGGGTAATACTGTTCAAGCACGCCGAGGTGAAGAGGTGATAGTAATATCAAGCAATGCTGAGCTAGGTCGATACGGTAATGGGAAAATCAAATTTATAAAAGTACAAAATGACAATAAAAATTCAGGCTGGATAATCAAAAAGAACACTGCTTCAGACTGCCCATAAACTTCGGACAGTTTTTGATAGACAACGATAGAATGATGCTTTTTGTCCGTTCTTATGATATCTTGGTGAACAGGAAATCAGATATTTCAGCTTTTGTCTAACAAATTGTCTGAACGATTGGTTGATTAAATCTCTACATTATGATTCTCTGCACATCTCTGACCTATTTCATGAGAGTCAGGACTGAAACCTAATTTTTATTCAACCTCTTGATTGGCCGGATGATTAGTTGAGTTAAGTGCTTCTTGAATTAGTTTACAATCCTCCCAAGTAAGATCCGAAGGCTCTTTCTCAAGAATCTCATAAATTGAGGATGATGCCGGAGTCGGTGTAGGAGTCGGTGTAGGAGTCGGTGTAGGAATCGATGTAGGAGTCGATGTAGGAGTCGGTGTAGGAGTCGCTAAATTTACGGGCGGCTGTCTCTGTAGATCGTTACTAAGTGGTTGGGCTAACTCAGGTTTATCAAGTTTCGGTGAAATTTGCATCGAGGGAGATGTCTCAATCCCCTCATCAGACGGACTGAAAAATAGATAGCCGAAAAACGAGGTAAAAACTGCCGTACCAACGAATATCAGCAAATCTCTAGGAGATAATATCTTTGATAGATTGAACTGTGATTCACTTGAATCTTTAAGAGAAGATTGTGAAGATTGCAGGAACTTTAGTTTTCTTGCTTCTAATTCTTCTAATTTAATTTCTAACTTTATTTCTAGTTTTGCTTCTAGTTCTTCTAATCTTGCTATTTCTTTACTTATTTTACATGAATTGGATTCTAGATTTTCAGATTGGCGTTTGATTCTTGCTTTTTCTGCGGCATTGTTTGTGTAAGTTATTTGTTTAGATAGAGCATCGCACTCGTCCTCTAGAGCTTGCTTTTGAATATTTCTTCGAGCAATTTGATTTTGAACATCCTGAATCTTTTGTTGTAACTCCTCGATCGCCATGTTTTTACTCCAAGGTATCAATTTTCTCGGCTATCTCAGTAATTTCAACTTCAATCGTAGAAATTTGCCGCTCTAATCTTTTGCGAGATACTGCATTATCTGTAAAACTAAGCTGGTCAATTGAAGCGTTATAATCTTCCTCCAACGCTGCCATTTGCTTCTCAAGATTCCGTAGTTTAATATCTTTCACCTTACTCGTCGCATTAAGCTTATCTGGTGGAAACTTAACAGGATTGGGTTGTTCTAAAGGCTCAACACTCTCTACACCTCCTGGAAACGCGGGTTCTGTATCCGGTTTGACCCGCTCCTTCACCATCTCCAAAATTCTCTGTTTCGCTTCCACTTGCGAAACCCCAACGAGATCGACGTAAACGAGCGGCCGCAACATTCCCTCTGGCTTACAGGACTTCACGCGCACTGGAATCAACTTTCGTTCCAACGCACTCGGATCGTTAGCAAACGCCGCCGCCCATTCCGGTTGAGTGTAGGCTGACTTCAGATAAGTTTCAGACAGCACCGCGATCGTTTTCTCACTCTCGGCTGCGGCTCGCTGCATATCCAGAACAAAGTTTCCACCTGGACGAAAATCCCAGGCTTGAATGACAACCGAATAACCTGCTTCTTCTAACGTTCAAGCAATCCACTCCGCCCATTGCTTGTCAAAGCGGTTATAGCTGATGAAAAAATCCTTCTCAAAGGTAGATTCACTCACGACACGCTTTTCCCTAATGCTGGAGTTAGGTCGTCAAAGCTTGCACCAATGTTTCCACCCCAATCTATTTCATCTCCGTGAAATTGCCCAGGTTTTGTTAACGATCCTCAACTTACGTTATCCGATCGCCTTCGATCGTGGCTGTTTTACGAATAAATACGCACAAGGTACGAAAAACAACGCCAACAGCGTCGCACCGCCAACCCCCCCGGCGATACAAATCGCCATCGGCGGCCAAAATCCCCCACCCCCCAAAATCAACGGAATGAAACTCGCCATCGTCGTGAACGTGGTCGTCAACACGTGACGGGTCGATCGAACCACCACCTGACGAATGGCCCGCCGATCGCCCATCGCCGCTTTCGGATCGCCTTGAATCCCTGCCAGCACCACGATCGAATCGTTAATCGCGACCCCCACCAGTCCCACCGTTCCCAACAGCGCCATAAAACCAAAGGGATAGCCAAACACCCACAGCGAAAGCATTCCCAACCCCACCGAGCAAACACCGACGATGGCGATCAGACCAGCCGATCGAAACGAGTTCAGCGACAACACCAACGTCGCCACCATCATCACCAACAACACCCCCACAGCAGACATGAGTTCGTCAACGGCTTGGTTGCGTTCGGCCGATTCCCCGCCAAGTTCCAAGCGAAATCCCGACGGTATCGAAAATCCTGACTCGTCAAGTTGTTGGCGAAACTTTTCCAACACGATCGAAGGTAAAACACCAGCCTGCACGAACCCTTGAACCGTATTCACTCGCACGCCATCGCGCCGCGCAATCGCAGTCAGTTTCGGCGTAAGCGTCCACGAACTCACCGTCGAAAGTGGAGGAGAGGCGTTAGCACCTTGCAAGTTCAACGCCGCAATTCGATCGACATCGGCTCGATCGACATTACTCCAACGCACGCGCACGGGGATTTCATCGCTTCCCGCCAAAATCGAACCGCCCACAACGCCATCTAAACTGGTTTGTAATTGCTCGGCCATCTCGATCGAACTGAGTCCCGCTCGTCGCAACGCTTCTTCGTCCCACTGCAACGCCAACCCCGGTAGCGTATCCCCCAAAGCCGCTTGCGTGTGAACGATACCGGGAACGCTAGCGAGGATTGCTCGAAGCTGGTTGCCCAACTGTTGCAACTGCTCTAAATTGTCTCCGTAGATCCGCACTTCGATGGGAGCGGAGATGTAGGGGCCGACCATCAATTGCCGCACGATCGCCCGAGCAGACGGTAACGTTCGATCGAGGTCTCGTTGCACAGTTTCCACCAGTTGCGTCACCTCCCGCGCACTGTCCAACACGACAAAACTGCTGGCGTAGTGAGACCCTTTATTCTCGAATTTCGGGCGCATATTTTGATAAAACGCAGGCGATCGAACGCCAAAAAACGAGTAAACCTCTGTCACCTGCGGGTACTGTTCTAACAGCGATTCCGCTTGAAACACGACGCTTTGCGTTTCCGCCATTGAAGTAGACGGAGGTAACTCGTACTCAATGAAAAATTGATTGCGATCGGCAGCGGGAAAAAACTGTTCGGGCAGTTGCGAAGCCACCCGAAACCCTAAAATCGGTAGGGCAAGTGCTAGTGCTGCGCCCAGCAACGGACGCGCCAAACAGAAATCGAGGATCGATCGATACACTCGCGTCAGTGGCGCCCAGGAAATCCCCGTCACCGTCGCGTGTCCGGAACCGTAAAACCGTCCGGCGAGGGCGAGAACCACTGTCAGCGATAACGCCAAGGAACTCAGCAACGCTAAAATGACCCCTTGAGCCAGAGGACGCACGAATTCGCCTTTATCGCCAGGGAGCAGCAAAATCGGACAAAAAGCGATGACGGTGGTTAAGGTGGAAGCTAGCAGGGGAGCAGCCAAGGTTTTAACCGTTTTATCGATGGCGGCGGCGGAATCGTACCCAGCTTTGAGGAAATGGGTCAGTTCGTCCACCACCACGATGGCGTTATCGATGAGCAATCCCAGGGCAATGACCAAACCGCTGATGGAGATTTGGTTGAGAGACATGTCTAAAATCCCCATCCAACCCAGCACCATTAAAATCGAGAGCGGGAGGGCGGAACCGATGACGAGGGCGGATTGCCAACCCATCATCACTCCAGTACAGAGGCAGACGAAGAATACACCGAGCAGCAGGTTGTAGAATAAGTTTTGAAGCCGGGATTCGACGTATTGACTTAAATCGAGCAGGAGATCGAGTCCGAGTTCGGGGGGTTGTTCGTCGCGAAATCGATCGAGGACGGGGTAAGCTTCCTTCGCCCATCGATCGACTCGCAGGCTGGTATCGATTTGCACGCCTAACACGATGGCGGGTTTCCCGTTCACGCGAGCCAGTTCTAGAGGCGGTTCGCGGATACTCTGGCGAACGGCGGCCACGTCGTTTAAGTACAAACTCCGGTTGTCGTTACTGCGAAGGGGAAGTTGTCGCAGCCGATCGATCGAGTCGAGGGGATTGGCTAAATCGAGGACTAAATTGTTGCGTTGTCCGTAGACTTGTCCGGCGGCGACTTTGGCATCCCGTCCGCGAATTTGTTGCGAAATGGCTTGGGGAGTCAGTTCCAAGACGGATGCTCGATCGGCATCGACTTCGACGATAACTTCTTCAGTGGGTTGGCCGAAAAATGTAATTCGATCGGTGCCGTTAATCGATTGGAGTCGATCGCTCAATTCCTCAGATTGACGGCGCAAAATGGCGAGGTTGGGCGGCGTTTCAGATTCCCAAGTGAGGGCAACGACGGCGACGAGGGCGCGAAAGTCCAGGGGAAGATATTCGGGTTCTCCAGCACCTTCGGGTAGTAGTGGGATCGCATCAGACAGTCGATCTCGTACGTTTGACCACACTTCATCCACGTCGTCAACGGTGGGTTCGACTTCTAAAAAAACGGAGGACAGTCCAGTGAGTGAGGTCGATTCGATCTTACGAAGATTCTGAATTTCTTCGAGAACCTCTTCGACTTTTTCAGTGACTAAGGTTTCAACGCGACTCGCACTCGCACCGGGGAAAGACGTCAAAACACCACCGTACCACTGGCTGAATTTGGGATCTTCGAGTTGCGGTAAGGTTTGATACGATGAAACACCCCACACGACAATGAGACATATTGTTAAGAAGAGCAATCGAAGATTTCGATAAAACAAGCTCCACATTTGGAGAACCCCGATAGGCGGTTTGAGGACTTCGCTGAGTCACTTATAGCAAATCTGCGATCTAACCCGTTACACCATTTCGGGCTGAATTTGCTCTAAGTAGGGCGTTTGTTCGTCGATCGATAGTAATTCGGCATAGCGCCCTAAAATTTTCTTGGATTGGTAGCGATAAAAATCGGGTAGCACCTTTGAGGTTCCTTCATGAAACGCACGAAACTTTCGATCTGTTCGTAACATATTTAGAATCTCCAGATAGCGCTGTTTCACAAGCTTCTCTCCTTTATGGCGTATAAAGTGAAGCAGTTTAATTCGGCAGTTTTCGGAAGACTCAAATCGTTGCTTGAGTAGCTTTTCTGACGCAACATTATCTGATAGTTCTATTAATTTTTCATAATACGTCACTGGATCGTAGTGTTTGAGCCATGTGACCAAATAGGGAAAATAGTAAAACGTGAAAGGCATAGACTTTAAAATTCGATCTTCTGCCAAATATCGATCGAACATCGGTGTTCCTCCAAACGGAACGGGAATCCCAATAACTGGCCAAGCAGAGGGTGTCTTTTCAATAAAACGCTTCATTAGCTCGATGGGTTCCTCTCCTTTGTCAGTATCGAGTCCAAACAACAGCGTAACTTGCTGATACGATACGTATTCGTGAAGCTGCTCCACGTGTTCCGCCACTCGATCGACTTTTTCTAAACCTTTTTTAAACTTCAATCCCGCTTTCGTTGAATAATCGTCTTGCCAAGACTCAACTCCATAGGACGCGCCGATACACTTCGTTTCCCGTAATCGCGCAACCCTCGATGGCGTAAGGATGCTCAAAGAACATTCCATAATATAAGACATACGAGATTCGGGTGGAAAGCTTTCGAGAATGTTAAAGACTCGATCGAATTGAATCGCAAAATTAGGATCGTGAAAAGCAACGACAGCATTAGGGTGGTTTTTAGCAAGGTATCGGAGATCGTTTGCAAATCGATCGGTCGATAACACTTGGTAAGGACTACTCCAATCCATGCAAAAATCACAAGTGTACGGACAGCCCATGCTAGTAACCATGGGAATGTTTGTGAAGACACTTGGGAATTTTTTATAAAAAAACGAAGCTGATAAAATTTCAGGCAGTCGCTCTTCAACGGTCGGACACTCTTTGAAAGGCTTAGCACTCGAGATATAATTTCCAGAATCAAAGTGTCCTGAAACAATATCTGCAATTAATTCTTTATTACAATCCTTGACAACGAGATCGACAAACCGCAAGCAATCAGCTGGAAAAGCTTCGGCGTGGGGGCCGCCAATGACGGTAAAAGTCCCAGCTTGACGATAAAGTTTCGCGAGTCCGTAGACCAAGGAACTTGCAAGCGTACAGCAACAGAAAAAGACAACATCTAAGTCTTTCGGAAGTAAACGTTCGGGATTTCCAACACCGTAATAGGTTGCATAAAAGCTTTGATGTCCGAGTTGGCGACACCAAACAGAAATGGATTGAGGTGTTAAACTTGCGTATTGTTTGGTGAAAACTGCATTATGAAGTTTTTCCGTCCAAGTTCTCGACGGCAACGACATGATTTCTAAAATTCCAACTCTCATAGCAGGGACTCCCAATCGTTTTACAAAAAACAACTTTTTTTGATTAAAAACACAAAAATAATGACTTCTGTTGGCGTTAGAGAAATTGGCTCAACTGAGGCAAAAAACTATGGTGATGAGAAAACAACACCTTGAAGTATGAAAATTTGTATCAACCCGACACCAATACTATTCCAATCCCAACAGACTCCAAAAATCCTATGCAATTGAGGCTTGAATTTCTGCTGGTCACTCTATTTGCAACCTCGATTGGATCGATTAGAGATTTCTGAAACTTGATAATCGATCGTATCTTAGATTTTTTGAGTTTAGATCCTCTCTGAAAGCCTTTTATAGTTCGACACAGCTATCAATGTCAAGACTCATCAAATTCTTGATATTTTAATTCATAAAACTTAAGCTTGCTTTACGGTAATTTGTGATTTTGGATAAAGATATAGCGAAATCAATTTATTTATATTACAGTTGTGGTTTTGTCGTTAATCGTAATATTTTAATATGCTTGAATATCTGAGTGATAAATTCTAGGACGATTGTGAGTCAGCTCGATTGTCTTTGCCTATCTGCGTAGGTTATTCTGTCAATCGATTCAAGATACGAAATTGAAAGAATAATAAAGTAACGGCTGCTGTCCGTTTCGCACAAAAAATCATTTTTTTATGCTGCTTTTTAAAATAGAGATCGATCTCGACGATCGAGAAGAAATACACCAAGAGATTGAAAATTCAGCAAATCAACCTGGGGAGAGCGACTCGTTGTTTTTTCGATCGAGAGAGGTGGTGATTATTAGTAATTTTTGGTATCTATAATTAAACCATTGAGACAATTTTTAAATGAAAATAATCGACTTAAAGGGGGTCTGTTGGAGTTAGGGTGATAAGCCGAGTTTATGGAATTCCGAAACCGTTGTCGTCGGGGCGAACAGCCGTTCGCCCCGACAATGATATTGGTATCATAGGCAATCCAAGACCACCACAATTCCAACAGACCCCTTAAAGGTTTTTATTTGTTTTTAAACTTGTTAATTCTTCACAACGTAAAACAGTGTAACTACCGAATACCTTGAGGACTTCAGTATGAGACTTGAGTTCGACGAGAGTATCTTGCCAATCTCGATCGATCTCGCTCGCTTCAAAATCGATAAAAAATAAATATTCCCCGAGCGATCGCTTCGTAGGACGAGATTCGATACGACTCATGTTAATGCCACGCTCGGCTAAAACTTGTAGGGGATTTAATAACGCACCCGGTGCGTTCTTCGGGAGACTAAAGGCGATCGAAACGTATTTTGCACCCGGCGCAACGGGGAACTCGACTGTAAGCTGTGGCGGACGAACGACCCAAAATCGGGTGCAGTTTTCCGGTCGATCGTTAATGGGATGTGCCAAAATCGGCAAGTCGTACAGTTGTGCAGCGCGTTCCGAGGCAATTGCCCCTAACGCAGGATTATCACCGAGATACTGTAACGCTTCAGCGGTGGAATCGGTCGATCGAAGTTTCGCTTGGGGAAGATAGCGTTCCAACCATTCCTGACATTGGGCCAAAGCCTGTGGATGAGAATAAACCGTTTCGAGTCGATCGAGACTGTCCGCTTGCGAAATCAACGCATGGTGAATCGGCATCACCAACGCCTGCTGAACGTGCAGCGTTTCCCGTTCCCAAAGCGTATCGAGCGTAACGGTGACACTACCTTGAATGGAGTTTTCCACGGGAACTACTGCAATCTGTGCGTCCCCCCGCTCCAACGATCGAAACGTTTGAGGAATGCTAGAGTAAGGAGATAGTTGATACTGAAAACGATTGTATCGAGGGAACGTCCGTTCCGCTTCGCGATCGAGCCAGCCCGCATACGCTAACGCTGCGGCTTCAGTATACGTGCCAGCCGGGCCTAAATGGGCGATCGAAAGGGAAGTCATAACAGTCAACAGTGGTATTTGCCGCAAGTCGTCAATCAGTCATCTCATTATCTCATCATCTCTCAATATAAATGGCAATCGATCGAGGATTTAATAAATTTTCGATCGATTGCTCGTATTTTTTGAATAAAAAGCAACTGTTTCTTGAAAGCTTTTTAAAGGTATTTTTTCAAGTTGACACTCATCAAACGCCCTGTGTAACATGGAGGCGACGAGTCGAAAGTTCATTAAAATGGCAAAAATTGTCGTCACAGGCGCGGCAGGATTTATCGGATCTCACCTGGTCGAAACACTCCTCGATCGAGGTGAAGAAGTCATCGGTATCGATCAGTTCAACGACTACTACGACCCCAACATCAAACGCAAAAATATCAGTGCGTCACACGATCGTCCGAACTTTCGACTAATTGAAGACGACGTACAAAACATCGACTGGAAGACCCTACTCGACGGCGTTGAAATTGTCTTCCACCAAGCGGCTCAGGCGGGGGTTCGAGCCAGTTGGGGCGGCGGCTTTCGTGCCTACACCGAACGCAACATCAACACAACTCAAATTCTCCTCGAAGCGGCTAAGGAAAAAAACTTAAAACGCTTTGTCTACGCTTCGTCCTCCTCTGTCTACGGTAACGCCACATCGTTCCCCACCTCGGAAACAACACTCCCCAAACCCGTCTCTCCCTACGGTGTCACGAAACTCGCAGCCGAACACCTGTGCGGACTGTATCACGTCAACTACGGCGTTCCCACGGTGGCGCTTCGGTATTTTACCGTCTACGGCCCCCGACAACGTCCCGATATGGCGTTTCACAAGTTTTTGAAAGCTGCATTGCACGACGAAGCCATTTCCGTCTACGGCGACGGCCAGCAAACGCGCGATTTTACCTTCATTGAAGATGCAGTTGCCGCAAACCTCGCCTCAGCAGAAGCACCGGATGCAGTCGGGGAAGCGTTCAACATTGGTGGGGGAAGTCGCGTCACCCTCAAACAGACGATCGAGATTATGGAAAAGATCGTCGGACATCCGATTCGGATTAACTATATGGAAACCTCTAAAGGGGACGCTCGCCATACCAGTGCGGATGTCTCGAAGGCAAAAAAACTCATTGGTTACGCCCCTAAAGTTTCGATCGAGGAAGGATTGCGCCGCGAGTGGGAATGGATCAAAGCTTTGTATGGTTAACCACACCGACTTCTCTTTCCCCTTCTCATACCATCAAGGGTGCATCTCAATTTCGTAGAACACCCCTCCGCCTTCGGCACCTCCCCTTAGCCAGGGGAGGTGCCGAAGGCGGAGGGGTTTCGAGCGCAAAAGTTAAGATGCACCCACTATCGAAGCCGTAGAGATGATATCTATAGCATCTCTACGGCTTAATCAGTGATTGGGTCAACCGAAAATCCCCTAGACTGAAGTAGGAAATCCTGTTCTGCCGACTATTCCTAGCGATTGCTGTCCGTGCGTGCGTAGTCGTCTTGGAACCGTACGATATCGTCTTCTCCCAAATATTCCCCGTTTTGGACTTCAATCAATACCAAGGGAATCACGCCAGGATTTTCCAAGCGGTGTTGGGTTCCTTGGGGAACGTAGGTTGATTGGTTGCTGTAGATCATTTGCACCTTTTCGTCGCAAATGACTCGGGCTGTTCCCGAAACGACAATCCAATGCTCGCTGCGGTGGTGGTGCATCTGTAAACTCAGCCGGTGGCCGGGTTTGACTTCGATGCGTTTGATTTTGTAGCGAGGCCCCTCCTCGAGAATCGTGAAGGAACCCCAAGGGCGAAGTTCGGTGGCCGCAACGCTGTGTGTCAGCGCGTCGGGAAGTGCAGGGACATTTTTGAGTTGAGCTTTTTCTTGAACGGGTGTCATATAGCTATCTCCATACAGCGTTGACGGTTGGACAGCTCGAAAGAGCCTGCAAAAACTCGAGCGGCAGGATTTCGACAGTGGATGAGATTGCTTTTTCTATTTTGGTATAGGAAAAGTGAAACTGGGGAAGATCTCGATAAGCTTTAAGCAATCTTTATTAAAACTGGCACGATCGATCGAGCTTGCGATGAAAACCAGCGATAATCTCGTCCGTGCTATCGAGATCCCCGATAGGTGCAGTCGATCGAGAATTGACTCGCGAACTCATGAAGATCGTCGCCGATGACGGTTTTCTGGGGGAATTTCGTTAGCAGACGGAGATTTCAGCGCCATGGTTCCCGCTCGTTGCGCCCGTTCCGAACGACTGAGAAAGTCGCTTTCGTCGTAAATTTCGCCCACCAGTTCTTCAAGAATGTCTTCTAGGGTCACTAACCCCACCGTTCCGCCGTACTCATCGACCACGATCGCCAAATGTAAGCGTTGTTGCAACATTTCTTTGAGTAAATCGGCGATGCGCTTGGTTTCTGGGACGTAAGCGGGGGCATCCATCACCGATGTCACCAATTCGGTTCCTCGATCGCCGGACGGCCGAGTCCGAAGCTGTTGTAACGCCCGTTTGAGGTGAACGACTCCCAAAATCTGGTCTTTTGATTCTTCCTGAACGGGAACGCGCGAATACCCGGTTTCTAAACACAAATCGACTAACTCTTGCAACGTGGCTTCGTGAGAGATCGTCCGCATTTCGATGCGCGGTTTCACGACATCTTTCGCACTCAGTCGATCGAGCATTAAAGCCTTGTTTAACAGTTGGTGTTTGTGAAAGTCGAGCTTCCCTTTTCCCCCCAACACTTCGATCATCAACTGTAAGTCTTTCACAGACTCGCCCTGCTGGGCCTCGCGCGGCTGAAACTGGCGTAACACGAATTGCGCGATCGTCTCGAACAGGCGAATGATGCCGAGCAATGATAACAATTGGGATAGCCAGTAAATCGGGCGCACGACCACCCAGAAAACCGGTAAAACGTGGTTGATTGCGACAGATTTCGGGACGATTTCTCCAAACGTCAACACGAGAAACGTGACAACGGCCGTTGCAATACCAATGCCGCTATTTCCCAACCACAAACTAAACAGGTTGCTCGTCAGAATCGCGGACAGGTTGTTAACGAGCGTATTGCCGACGAGAAGCGTAATAATAAAACGGGCGCGGTTTTCGAGCAGAATTTGAAAAATGCGTTGGGGCGCTTTCGATTCTTGCATCAACGCCCGTAACTTGAAGTTATCTAGCGCTGTAATTGCCGTTTCTGAACCTGCGAAAAACCCCGACAGCAGCAACATGACACACAGCGTTGCGATATCGAGCCACACGCTGCCCAATAAAGGCCCGACCTCAGCAACTGCAACCAAGAACATTGAAGAAAAAATCAAAATGGCAATCGACAAGAGAAATCCTGACTCGCCTACAAGTTGAGCCAGGATTTCAAAAAAACGCTAAATTGAAGTGGAGGAGGCTCATCCAGCATAAGCCGATTGATAGGCCCACCACAGCAGAAATGCGATACCACCGAGAACGAGAATCGAGGAGAGGGCGATCGCGAAGGATGTGTCTGCACCCTTAAATTTCATAATGCCGCGATTGAGGTCAGTCATAATCCAGTTTTACTCGAACGGGACTTTATTTTTACAGTGACGGGCGATCGAGCAAACCGTTCCCTTACTGTAGAACGATTCGACTCTTGTAGTGTACACTATCTGATGCGATATCAGAGATTTTTTCAGCATTTCATTATACCTTATGAGTAGCAAGCCCGCGATCGCTGTTTCCCATTTAGGATGTGAGAAAAATCGCATCGATACCGAGCATATGTTGGGATTGCTCCTCGAAGCGGGTTATCCCGTAGACGCAAACGAAGATTTTGCCGATTACGTCATCGTCAACACCTGTAGTTTCATTCAAGCTGCACGGGAAGAGTCAGTGCGAACGTTAGTAGAACTGGCAGAAGAGAATCAGAAAATTATTATCACCGGTTGTATGGCGCAGCACTTCCAAGAGGAATTGCTGGCTGAGATCCCTGAAGCAGTCGCTGTCGTGGGAACGGGAGACTATCAGAAGATCGTTGATGTAGTGAAACGGGTGGAAGCGGGAGAGCGCGTTAAGGAAATTTCCGCCGATCCCACGTACATCGCGGACGAATCGACTCCTCGCTATCGCACGACGAACGAAAGCGTGGCGTATTTGCGGATTGCAGAAGGGTGCGATTATCGCTGTGCGTTTTGCATTATCCCGCACCTGCGTGGCAACCAACGATCGAGATCGATCGAATCGATCGTTGCAGAGGCGCGACAACTGGCCGACCAAGGGGTTCAGGAGTTGGTGCTAATTTCTCAAATTACGACCAACTACGGGGTCGATCTTTACGGAAAACCCAAACTCGCCGAATTGTTACGGGAACTCGGTACCGTGGACGTTCCCTGGATTCGGATGCACTACACCTATCCCACTGGATTGACACCCGCCGTCATCGATGCGATTCGGGAAACGCCAAACGTCATTCCGTATCTGGATTTACCGCTACAACACGCACACCCCGATATTCTCAAAGCCATGAACCGACCTTGGCAGGGACAGGTCAACGATGAAATTATCGATCGAATCAAAACCGCACTTCCCGACGCGGTGATGCGAACGACGTTTATTGTCGGATTTCCCGGCGAAACGGACGAGCATTTCGAGTGTTTGGTGGAATTCGTCAAACGCCACGAGTTCGATCACGTGGGAGTGTTTACGTTTTCCCCGGAAGAAGGAACCCCTGCGTTTGCGATGACGAATACAGTTCCTCAAGAAGTCATGGAAGAACGGCGAGATATGTTAATGTCCGTTCAGCAACCCATTTCTCTCAAACGCAATCGATCGCAAATTGGTAAAGTCGTCGATGTGTTAGTCGAACAAGAAAACCCGAGAACGGGAGAGTTAATCGGTCGATCGATCCGTTTTGCGCCGGAAGTGGATGGGGTGATTTACGTCAGCGGTTCGGCTTCCCTCGGTTCGATGGTTCCCGTGACCATTACTGATGCGGAACCTTACGATCTGTTCGGACGAGTCGCAACGGCGGCGGATTTAAAACAGCACGCTTTAGCAGTTTAAACGGAAATTCAAGAGAAACCGGGTTTGGCGAGGATTTCTATAACTTCGAGTTTCGATCGATCTAAAAACCCGGTTTCTGTATCCCAATTTCTGTAAGATTAAAAACCCAAGTCTGATTTCGCCGTTTTCGCTTCCTTTAGAACTTGTTGAGTTGACATTTCAGCGAGATCGAGATCGCCGATTTCTCGATAAAAATCTTCGTTATAGGGGCGAGTTCGCACGACAACAGGCATCGGAACCGCGTGTCCTAACACTAATGCTTGTTGTTTAGAGTCCAATTTCGCCAACACCGATCGAAGACTTTGTCCGCCCGAAACTCCAGTAAAAATGGCTTCAATATCTTTATCATCATTTAATAATGCCGTAATCCGCGTACCGATTTGGGACATCACCTCGTTATCGATTCCCGAAGGACGTTGATCGACTACTAACAGCGTGACGAAATATTTTCGCATTTCACGGGCGATCGTGCCGAAAATGGTACTGCGAACAGAAGCAGTATCGAGAAAACGGTGCGCTTCCTCAATGGTAATGACTAATTGTTGAGGTTTATCCGCCGGATTTTTAGTTTGTAAAAACGTCTCAGAACGCTTGACGTAGTGATGGTGAATTCGTCGCGTAATTACGTTCGTCGCCAACATATACGAAAGCATATTTGACTGCGAACCAAACTCGATAACGACATGTTTTCCATTTTCCAACGATTCTAGAATTTGATTGACATAGTTTTGAGGACAGGTGTTACGAATGTATTTTAGCTCGTCGAGACGCATTAACTTCCGCTGTAACGCCATGATTGACGCTTTGTTCCCTCGGCGAACTTCACAAAATTCTTGAATTTCTTCGTTATCCATCGCCAGCAATTGTGTAATCCAAGTTCGTCCGAATTCGTTGCGTAAAATAATCGCGTTTTCGATGCTGGCTTCCGATAAATTTAATTCCCGTTGAACGAGAGAAATATCCTCAACTTCAATTTGATCGTAACTTAAAAATAAATCTTGTGCGTTGCGAATACCTCGCCGTTTCGTCGATTCCGGATCGAGGGTGTACATTTCCACTTGACTCGGAAACAGTTGACGCAAACCTTTAACCGTATTGATATTTTTGCCTTCACATGGCGCTTCCCAACCGTATTCGGAGTGCATATCGAAAATAAGATTGACGGCGGCTCCTTTACGAATGACTCCTGACAGTAACAACCGCGTTAAAAACGATTTTCCTGTTCCCGACTTTCCAAAAACGCCGTTACTCCGTTCGACGAATCGATCGAGGTCTAAACACACCGGAACTTCCATATCTAACGGTTTCCCGATCGCAAAATTCTTCCGAAGCGGATCGTCTTCCCAACCGAAAACCGCCCGAAAATCCGATTCCCGAGCTTCGTAAACTTGGGAAAAGTGACTGGGAATCGTTTTGACGGGGAGTAATTCTAAATCGACGCTGGTATTGGCTTGAAACGATGCTAAGTTCGAGTCGTTTTTGCCGTTTCGATCGTTGTTTTGTAGGTACTTGCGGGCGGCATCTTCGTCTTTGAGCGTCAGCATGAGCATCGGACTCAATTCGATGGTTCCGTAGGTTCCACTTCCAGCAAGAACGGATTGTAAAAAATCGTCTTCGGGATGGGGCGGATTGGCAAAAATTCGCTGACTCGCCGTTCCGAGAGAGACATCGGTTAACAAGCAAAAAAAACGGGCGCGAGTTCCTTGAACGACGAGGAATTTCCCCACACGCATATCTTCAACGGATACGTCAGGATGAAGGCGGACTTCTAAACCTGCGCTGAGGGAACCTTGAATAACAGAACCCAGGGGTTTATCAAAGGTCATGCAAATTGATGTTTATTGATATTTACATTGGCGATCGCGTCGATTGTAGAACAGAATTCAGGGGATTGGCTACAGCACGACCGTTTTGTGAGGTTAAATGTCCGTCTTCCATATTGACAATTCGATCGGCCACATCGAGAATGCGATTGTCATGGGTGACGAGCAAAATCGTACAACCTTCTTCTTTGGCGAGTTCGTGTAATAAATTTACGACTTCTCGTCCGGAATGGCTGTCGAGGGCAGCAGTGGGTTCGTCGGCGAGAACGATCGAGGGATGACCGACTAAAGCCCTCGCGATCGCAACCCGCTGTTTTTGTCCGCCAGACAGATTTTCGGGGTAATAGTCAGCTCGATCGAGTAGTCCAACGCGCTCTAAAATACGAGTCGCTCGTTCTTCCATTTCTGGACGCGAAATCTCGGCGTGCAGTTCTAATCCCATTTGAACGTTTTGCAAGGCGGTTAAGCTGCGGTGGAGGTTGTGGGCTTGGAAGATGTATCCGTGATGTCGTCGGGCTGCAACTAATTGTTTCTCGTTCGCGCCGCACAATTCCCGCCCTAAAACGCGCAAACTCCCTGATTGAACGGAACGCAAGGCACCGATCAGGGTGAGTAACGTGGTTTTCCCGGAACCCGAAGGCCCCATCATAATAACGATTTCTCCGGTTTCGATTTGTAAGTTGATGTCGAACAGGACTTGTTTGTGTAACGCGCCCCGGCCGAAGTAATGATCGAGATGTTCGATGGTAATAGCTGGCATGAGTTATTGGGTTAGGAAAAAGACTTTACGCTTGAACCAATTTACGATTTACGATTTTGTCCCACCTTTTACAGTGAGCAGTGAGCAGTGAGCAGTGAGCAGTGAGGACAGTTTTCAGTCGCCCGTCACCCGTCACCAGTGAGGACAGTTTTCAGTTC
>LWRO01000052.1 GCA_001657325.1 Geitlerinema sp. BBD 1991-9
ATAGGCTGATAGGTCTTACTGTCCGGTGCCTGGGGTGTCCATCCACAAGCGCAAACACTTATTACGGACGAAGCCTGCTGTCCGAATCATCTCGTCGATGATGGCGAACTGCTGACTAGAGCCGTAAAGTTTGGCTTCGAGAACGAACATACTTAACTGGCATATTTATAGGAAAGTTTTACCACAAAACCCGAAGATTAGCCGCCGCCATTCATGAGGACACGGGTGGCGAACTGGGTTCGCCACTGTGAGATGTCCATCTCGACGCTCACCCGATCGGGTAGAGCACGAGCCTTCTGACGGGTTTAGGTAAAATCAGCACCATCGATCGTCCGCCCACAGTCGGCAGCCAACTCGACTTTCGCAACGGGACGATCTCTGTGGGAATGTCTAAATCGCGCAATTGCCGAGCGATCGATTCGTAATCTTCTGCACCAGCAAAGAAACCGGGGACAATAACAGTCGGTCGTGGCATAATCGGGTCAGTTCGTTCGATAATGACGAGCCGTCGGTCGAAATACCCTATATATTATGTCGTTCGATCGAACCCGGTTTAGGATAGGAAGAGGCGGAGTCATCCCGCCTTGACCGTCGCGCGAGATCCTCCACGCAACGCACAACAGTTATGGTTCAGTCCTCTTCCCCTGTGGATAATTCTTTCGGTTTCGTTCCCCAAGATGCCATCGTCGAAACCCAAATACCCGTCGATGATTTCGTCACCGCCAAACAGAAACGCCTGCTCACCGACTCTCTCTACACCTCCCTTCGAGGACAGTCGTTTCTCGTCGAAGCCAACGTCGGTATCCTCCACACACACGGACAGCCCCTTGTCGTTCCCGATCTCATCCTCAGCCTCGACGTTAACGAAACCTGGTGGCAACAGAGACATTCGCCCTATTTTCTCTGGGAATTTGGCAAATCCCCCGACTTAGTCCTCGAAATCGTCACCGATCGAAGTGGCGATGAAGTCAACAGAAAACTCAGCACCTACGAACGGTTGCGAGTCAGCTACTATGTCGTTTTCGACCCCGACAAACTCACGAGCGATACGAGTTTAACGGTCTACGAACTTCGAGGTAAATGCTACTTTGAAATTGCTAAAATCAATGCTGAAGGAAGATCGATTTGGCTCGAACAAGTCGGGTTGGGTCTAATTTTATGGCAGGGAGATTACGAAGAAAAAGACAACCTCTGGCTGCGTTGGTGCGATGGCGAAAATCACATCTTACCGACGGGGTTTGAATTAGCAAAACAAGAATTACTCGATCGAGAAGAACACGAAAAACGGGCCGAACGTGCCGAGTCACAACTCATGCAAGCCAACCAACGGGCCGAACGCACGAAAAAATGGGCGAATCGTCTTGCCGAACAGTTGCGAACGCTAGGGGTCGATCCAGACACGATTTAAAATGTTAACCAGTCTTCAAAACCTTCTCATCAAACAAATCCGCAAACTTAAAGCGGCCAAACAGCGCAAGCAACAAGAACGGTTTCTCCTCGAAGGTACGCACCTCATCGAAGAAGCCTGTCACCACCACTATCCCCTCGACATTGTCTGCTACACCGAAGCGTGGCGAGACTCTCATTCAGAACTCTTCCGAGAATTGCCCCATCGATCGAATCACCTCGAACTCGTCAGCGAGGACGTTCTCAAATCGATCGCCACGACCGTTCACCCAGATGGTATCGTCGCCACCGCCCCTCGTCTCGCCACACCGCCCCCCTCACTTCCCCTAAAAGGGATCGGATTGGCGATCGAACGACTGCAAGATCCCGGCAATTTGGGAACCATCGTTCGTACCGCTGTCGCCGCCGATGTCGAAGGACTTTGGTTGAGCGAAGATAGCGTTGATGTCGATAATCCCAAAGTCCTACGGGCTTCCGCCGGAACCTGGTTTCAACTGCCGATTTCCGTCACGCCCAATTTAAGCGATTTCGTCCGAGAATGCCGGCAGATGGGAACGCAAATTATTGCCACCAGTGCCGATGCTGGAGAAACCCATTGGGATGTCGATTTACAGCGCCCGTCCTTGATCTTATGCGGAAATGAAGGGGCGGGATTGTCCCCGGAATTATCAGAATTGGCAGACGTACAGGTGCGAATTCCCCTCGCCAATCAAGTCGAATCCCTCAACGTGGCCATTGCCACGGCATTGTTCGTCTTTGAAGCGCAACGCCAGCGCCTGTAAATCAATCGGCATCTGCATCGTTCGGAGGGCGAGCGTTCAAAAACTGTTCGATATCCTCGATCGCGTCTTCCCAAAGCGCAGCTTCGTTTGAAACCGGCGGCTTTTCAGAAGACGGTTTTTTCGGAGTTTCTAACGCTTCGCGCAAGCGTTCGAGCGATTCTCGAAACGCGCGTTCGGCAGCGCTGCGATCGTGGTTGTTATGTTCCATGGTTCAATTGTATGCGATGCCTGGAGAATCCATTTAGCTTGGTGGAACCCCTCATTTTCTCCAAGCGCAGCGATACCGCGACCTTTAAACCGTTGCCGCTATCCTAACAAAAATTTCCGGAACGTCACCTCGATCGATCCTCGAACAGTTGTCCGTTGGCCCCTCGGCGGTCGAGAATGAAAAGATTAAACGCGCGAAAGAATCAAAGCAATGAGTCAAGGGTTCGATTACGATCTCATTATTATTGGTGCGGGTGTCGGCGGACACGGTGCCGCCCTCCATGCCGTCAGCCAAGGCTTGAAAACTGCGATTGTAGAAGCGGCTGACATGGGGGGTACTTGCGTCAATCGCGGTTGCATTCCCTCCAAAGCACTCCTCGCCGCATCGGGAAGAGTCCGAGAATTGCGCCAAGCCCATCACCTGCAAGCCATGGGCATTCAAATCGGTGGCGTCCAGTTCGATCGACAATCGATCGCCAACCACGCCAGCGATCTCGTCAACAACATCCGAGGCAACATGAGCAACAGCCTCAAGCGTCTCGGCGTCGATATTATTCAGGGTTGGGGGAAAGTCGCCGCCTCGCAAAAAGTCACGGTCGAAACCGCAGACGGCGAAAAAAGCTATACCGCCGACAACATTCTCCTCGCCCCCGGTTCCGTTCCCTTCGTTCCACCGGGGATCGAGATCGACGGTCAAACGGTTTTCACCAGCGACGACGCGATTAAATTGGAATCGTTACCTCAGTGGGTGGCCATTATCGGAAGCGGCTACATCGGTTTAGAATTCGCCGATGTCTATTCCGCGTTGGGTTGTGAGGTTTCCGTCATCGAGGCGTTAGAGACGCTCATGCCCACCTTCGATCCCGATATTGCCAAAATTGCCAAACGGGTGCTGTTGGACGCGCGAGATATTGAAGGATATGCGGGCGTGTTGGCGATGAAAGTCACACCTGGGGCGCCCGTGGTTATCGAACTGGCGGATGCGAAAACCAAGGAAGTCGTCGACGTTCTGGAAGTGGATGCTTGTTTAGTCGCCACCGGACGGATTCCCTATACGAAAAACCTGAATTTGGAAGCCGTCGGTGTCGAACTCGATCGACGCGGCTTCATTCCCGTCAACGATGCATTGCAAGTCGTCGCTAATGGCGAACCCGTTCCTCATCTGTGGGCGATCGGAGATGCGACCGGTAAGATGATGCTGGCACACGCAGCCTCGGCGCAAGGTGTCGCCGTGGTTGAAACCCTCTGCGGACGACCTCGAAACGTCGATTATCGCAGCATTCCCGCCGCCGCGTTCACGCATCCCGAAATGAGTTTCGTGGGTTTGACCGAACCGCAAGCGAAGGAACTCGCTGCGTCGGAAGGGTTTGAAGTCGCCACCGCCCGGACGTATTTTAAAGCGAACTCGAAGGCGTTAGCCGAGAAAGAAACGGACGGTTTGGCGAAAATTGTTTACCGCAAAGATAACGGCGAACTCCTCGGCGCCCATATTATCGGAATTCACGCCTCGGATTTAATTCAAGAAGCGGCAAACGCCATCGCCGAACGGAAATCGGTGCGCGATTTGGCGTTTAACGTCCATACGCATCCGACGTTATCGGAAGTGTTGGACGAGGCTTACAAACGTGCGTTGGAAACAGCGTAGGGTTCTCAGCCAGAACTGAGTTTAGGGGAAACTCCGATTGGGGTTTCCCCGATCTTCGATCGATCGAACGTACAAGTTCAACTTGTACGTTCGTTTCAAAATCTCTAACAAGATTTAACGTCGATCGATTGTTTCTTCCATTCGATCGAGATCGCGAACGATTCGATCGAGTTCGGATTCGACTTTGGCTTTACGGCGATCGCGTAAGGACTGTTTCTCTTCGCGATCTTGGCGCAACGCACCCCACAGATGCACCGCCGATAACGCAACTGCACCCACAGATAACACGTAACTGTGCAATGCATACATTCGCTGCAGCGTGTCCGTGTTAATGCCACCGCCTCCGGTTAGGAGTTCTCGCAGCGTCGAACCGACAACCGGAATCGATTCGATGATTCCCAACTCCACCGAAAGCCGCCAGAACCCATCTTGCGTCCAACCGAGAACCATCGCCGTCCACGCCAGCGCAATTCCAGCTAAAATCAGCAAAATGCCACTCGTCCAAGAGACTGTCCAACTCAAACAAGACTGGCGACTGAGAAACATCAAAACCATTTGAACGAGTCCCAGGACGATCGTAAAATTCCCAGCATAGTGGTGAACGCCGTAGACGATCGAGCCGAAATTCACATCCGTTGCAATGCGAGAGATCGATCGATACGCTTCACCCGCTGCGGGTTGATAGTAAAACGCCAGCAAGACACCTGAAATGGCGCTGAGGAAAACTAGGCTGACGATCGACATGGCAACAATCGTTGTCGATCGCCGCAATCCGTAATCGCGGTTGACTCCAGAAATCATGACAGTATCGTTTTAATATGAATGAATTGACATTACGAAAAGTGGGAAAAGCGTCAGTTACACTTCCCTTTATGCTTTTGCAAATCTCAGATTTTGCCCGTTCAGTTGTGCGGGCGTTTGAGCGTATTGAATTGGTAAAGTAAGCTTGCTTATCTAAAGCTTAACAAATATTTATAGATCGAGCAGACTTTCGATCGAATTTTTAAATTAAGACTCAAAAATCGCTCAAAGAATTTAAAATACACGATAAAATTCTTGAATTCTGTGTTTTAGCTAATTTTCCTATGTCTGGCTTTCTTTATATCCATCCAAATTCCAAAAACCGATTATCTCAGTAACTGCAACGCCAACAATCGCAGATCGTAAATTGCCAATTCCTAACAATCGTCTGCCATTAATCGTCAATTTCAAATTGAAACGGCTGGGTTTTGCCAATTCTCCCAAAAAGCCGGATAATCGTAAATCGTAAATTCCCAAAACCTACTAATCGTAAATCGTAAATTCCCAAAACCTACTAATCGTAAATCGAAATGACAGCCGAACTCATCTGCATCGGAACCGAACTCCTTCTCGGCGATATCCTCAACACGAACGCCCAATACATCGCCCAGCAACTCGCCAGTCTTGGAATTCCCCATTTTTACCAAGCCGTCGTTGGCGATAATCCCGATCGAATCAAACGAATCATTCAAAACGCGATCGATCGATCGAACATCCTCATTTTCACCGGAGGACTCGGCCCCACACCCGACGATCTCACCATCGCTACAATTGCTGATTTCTTTAACACAAAACTCGTAGAGCGTCAAGAAGTTCTCGACGATATCCAGCAAAAATTTGCCCGACGGGGACGAACTATGGCGGCGAGCAACCGCAAACAAGCCCTGTTACCCGAAGGTGCAGACGTTCTGCACAACCCCGTCGGTAGCGCTCCCGGCATTATCTGGCAACCGCGCCCCAACCTGACGATCCTCACCTTTCCCGGCGTTCCCGCAGAAATGCGCCAAATGTGGCAAGACACCGCCGTTCCTTACCTCAAAAACCAAGGCTGGGGACGAGAACTGTTCTACAGTTGCACGCTCAAATTCTGGGGCATTTCCGAATCGGAACTTGCCGAAAAAGTTTCCTCGCTGCTGGACTCCCAAAATCCCACCGTCGCCCCCTACGCCAATCACGGTGAAGTCAAACTGCGCGTGTCCGCTCGTGCCACCTCCCAAACCGAAGCCGAACAACTCATCACACCCGTGGCAAGCCAAATTCAGAATATCGCTGGTTTGCACTACTACGGTTGCAACGACGATACCCTCGCCTCAGTCGTCGGTCAATTATTACAAACGCGCGGACAAACCCTCGCCGTTGCCGAATCCTGCACGGGGGGCAGCTTGGGAAAAGCCTTAACCGATATTCCCGGCAGTTCGACGTACTTTTGGGGGGGAGTCATTGCCTACGAGAACCGCATCAAAGAGCGACTCCTCGAAGTCAGTGCCGACGATCTCGCCGCACACGGTGCCGTCTCCCATCCCGTCGCCAAACAAATGGCAGCGGGGGTACGGGAACGATTCGGGACAGATTGGGGCATCGGCATTACTGGAATTGCCGGGCCCGGTGGCGAAACCCCCGAGAAACCTGTCGGTTTAGTCTATATCGGGTTAGCCTCACCCGATGGCACAGTCGAGAGCTTCGAGTATCAAATTGGAGAAACTCGAGGACGCGAATGGGTGCGTCGTGTCAGTGTCAGTCACGCACTCGATCGATTGCGTCGATCGTTGGAACCCTGAAATTTGTACCGAGACGTTCGTACTGAGTTTATACCGGCATCTTCACTCCAGCGAAATCTGTGCGCCCCACACATCTTGAGGCAGAAAAGATCGATCGCTGGGAATCGGGGCAACGGGTTCCGACAGGGTAAACGTCCCGGCTTCAATCCACGCCTTGAGTTCTTCGGCAACCCGGCGCGATCGATAGATACTGGCTAACGGAGCCACCCGCACGGCTTTACCATCGATGGTAATTTTGCCAGCTTTCAGTTGCGCGTAACTGACGAGTCCGAAGGTCGGGCGAACCCGTCGCGGAATCGAGAAATCGACAACGGGGGCGACTAAGTGTTCGTCCTGCACTGCACAGCGTTCGACGACCGCTTCATCGATAACGGGAAGGGGAACGCCAACCCCCAACATTAGCGACGAACCGTAGTTGTGAAAGTAGCAACCGCGCACCCACTCGGGCGACATCTGTTTAGCATCGCCAATTAACGCCAACGTCGCCGCCGGGCCGATGGGCGTATGGTTGGGAAGGCGCTTTTGGAGGGGAAAATGCTGGGTTCCTTCCCAAGCAACATAACCGATACCACCGCCCATGAACACGCGAGTTCCGATACCAATGAGTTGCAGGTCAGGATCGTTAAAGAGAGGAGAAATCGCCCCGGGATTCGAGTAAACGGCGTTTCCGAGGCGAGGTTGCAACGGCCCGAGATAGGTAAAAAGGGGTCGATCGCCACCGTTAACACCCACGATGAAGTTTTGGTAGAGGTTGCGCGGGTTGAACAGGTAAAACTGATTGATACTGTCGCGGGTTACAGTCGTTTCAAAGGTGGCGCGAGGATAGCAGTCAGTGACTTGTCCGATGGCTCGCAGTTGAATGGAGTGTCCGGCGATGAGATCTTCGATGACGTGGCCGCCGCCGCGCGTTTCCTTGGCGGTGATTTCGCGAGTGGGATCTTCAGTTTCCGCGACTTCAGCGATTTGGGCTGCGCCCAGGTACAAATCGACCGCCCCGAATCCAGAATAGGCGGGAACGCCATCTAGCCAGCAACGACGAATTTTGATGGGGGGATCGGTGTGTCCCAAGTTAATTATTGCGCCGCTCGACTCCATTGGCTCGAAAGTCCCCGTGGTGACGACATCGACTTGTTTTGCAGCTCGAGCGACACCAATTTCAAAAACTTTCGCTTTGAGTTCTTCGACCGTCCAAACGACCGCTTTTCGGTTGAGAATTTTTTCGTTGATTTCGGCGATCGAGCGCAGCGACATGGGGAATTACGGTTGACGATTTACGATCGACGATTTTAGGAGAAATTTGGGGTCGAAAGACTTTATTGTTCGATTCATTTTAGATTGGGGAAGATTCCCAAACGGACGATCGGGGGTCTCGGTCTCATTCTAAGGGCGATTCTTGGGATCGATCGACTTTTTCTGAAGAGGGCTGTGAGGTCGATCGATGAATGGGGAGAGGCTCCCCTCCTTGTTGCCAGGAATCGAGAATATCTTTGATAATTAACTCTTGTAAAAACACCTGACCGATTACCGTGATGGGCAGAGCTAATAACAGCCCGAGAAAACCGAAAAACGTTGCAAATACAATTTGAGAAATCAGGGTTACAGCGGGCAATAACGACACTTGACGCGCCATAACATAAGGCGTTAAGATGTTGCCTTCAATTTGTTGAATAATAATATATAGAATCAAAACGGCTATTGGCTTCCAAGGATTTTCTAAAACAGCAGTTGCCATCGGGGGAATGACACTTAAAGCCGGGCCGATATTGGGAATAAACGTCAGCAACCCCGCAAAGATGCCATGAGCGAGAGCCAGGGGAATTTTTAACACCAGCCACAAGCTCAACCAGCTCATCATCGCGATCGCGACCATGTTAAATAAAATTCCGACGAGCCAGCCACTTAAGGATTCTTCGCAGCGATCGAGCACGTCGTCAATGCGGCGGCGATAGAAGGCCGGAAACAATAAAATAAAAGCATTTCGATACGATCGAGGGTTGGCCAAAAACATCAGCGTCAAGACGATGACGATAATAATATTGAGGGCAACACCCAGCGTGCCGGAAAAAACGTTAAAGCTGGTTTCGATAAAATTATTAAAAATCGGCTGAAGTCGATCGATCAGCGCGTTTAAATCGAGCGTTGACGGATCGAAAAACTGGATGGGAAATCGTGCGATTAAGCGAACGATCCAAACATCGAGTTGGGCGAGGGTTTTGGGAAACAGTTGAGTGAACTGCTCGAACTGATCCACAAACGGCGGAACGATCAGCCAAAAGAATATCGTTAGCACCGAGATCGTCGCACTCACCGCGCAAACCACGGCAATCGGTCGACGCATTCCAAACCGTTGCAACCAGCGTGCAAACAAATTGAGAGACGTTGCAATCACGATTGCCGCGATCGTCATCAATAAAATTTGGCGAATCTCCCAAATGATAATCAGCGATAAAATGAGTGCGATTAAACCGAGCAGATCGCCGAGTTTCAAAGCCGTTGTCCTCCTCGATCGATCGTTTAACGAACCGACGACGAGATGAATCGACTCGATCGTTGAAGGAGCAGTGTTGCCAGGATGGCTGTTGGCATTAACACGATCGCCAAGGCCAAAGCAGAATTCACTGGAACGTGCAACAGCGGGCCGACATATTTAATCGCCAGCGAAATCGCGATCGACGCGACCAAAACCTTCATCACGACGAGAGACTTATCGTTCATCTAAAAACCGATCGAGAACACCTCAATCAATGTATCTCATTTTCACGTCTGACGGCTCGACGGAGCGTCCAAGCCGTTCGATCGCACCTCAGCGCTCGAAGCCGCGAAAAATTTGTCAACATAAACAGAATACCGAACTCGCCATCGATTATGTTGCAAGACAAACTCGATCGACTGCAAACCCTGTTCCGCGACATGGATCGCGCCCTTATCGCCTACTCCGGCGGAATTGACAGCACCCTCGTCGCGAAAATCGCCTACGACGTACTCGGCAATCGCGCCTTAGCCGTAACGGCCGTTTCGCCCTCCCTCCTGCCCGAAGACCTCGAAGACGCGCGCGTTCAAGCCGCCACGATCGGCATCGCGCACGAAGAGGTCGAAACCCAGGAAATGCAAAATCCCAACTACACCACGAATCCCGTTAACCGCTGCTATTTCTGTAAAAGCGAACTGCACGACACCCTCAAACCCCTAGCCCTCCAACGGGGCTATCCCTACGTCGTCGATGGTGTCAACGCAGACGATTTACACGACTACCGCCCCGGTATCCAAGCGGCTAAAGAACGCGGTGCGCGATCGCCCCTTGCTGAAGTCGAACTCAGCAAAGCCGAAGTCCGCGAACTGTCCCGACAACTGGGTTTACCGTGGTGGGAAAAACCCTCGCAACCTTGTCTGTCTTCCCGCTTCCCCTATGGTGAAGAAATCACAGTTGCCAAACTCCAGCGCGTCGGACGCTCGGAAGTCTATTTGCGAAAACTCGGATGGACGAACCTGCGCGTGCGATCTGAAGGCGACACCGCCCGCATCGAACTTCCCCCCGAACAGGTCAAGGACTTCGTCGCGAACATGGATTTGCCGCAAGTCGTGGCCCAGTTGCAAGCGTTCGGCTTCCTGTTCGTGACCCTAGACTTAGAAGGCTATCAAAGCGGGAAACTCAATCGCGTGTTGGAGCGACCCACCGTTGGCACGTCCTCACCGTGAGCCAGAACGTTCCCAACGCGAGGTCGCGGTTAAATCCTTCATGACGTTCTTAACTGTTCCTTCGCACGTTCCACTCGATCGAGGAACGTCGCGAGTTGTCGGAGTCCGTCGTCGGCTCCCTCCAAAGAATTTTGCTTCGCCCGCTCGTTTAGCTCGCTTGCCAAATGCATCATCGAGGGAACGCCAACGTTACCACTGGCCCCTTTGATTTGGTGAACGTAGTGGCAAAACGTCGGCGCGTCGAGAGATTCAAGCGCCTGGCTCGCCTCATGTAAATACTCGCGAGTCGATTCCACAAACGAATCGAGGAGTTCTAACTCGAACTCCGGATCTTCGCCCGAAACTTCGTGCAAGCGTTCCCAATCGACGATACTCTCCGATTCAGCCGAAGGCGTTTCGGGGGACACAGTCCCCTCATCCGACGCTCGATCGACGGCCGCTTGTGACATCCAATGCTTTAACACCGACTTCAACTTCTCCATCGTCACTGGCTTGGCGAGATAGTCGTCCATTCCCGCCTCGAGGCATTTTTGCCGATCTCCGGGCATCGCGTGAGCTGTCAGTCCCACAACCGTTGTGTGTCGATCTCTGTCGACTTCCAACTGCCGCAACTCGTGGGTTGCTTGATAGCCGTCGAGAACCGGCATCTGACAGTCCATTAAAATGATATCGAACGTTTTCTGAGCCAGTCGATCGAGAGCTTCTCGTCCGTTGCTCACGCATTCAGCCTGAAACCCCAACAGTTTGAGTTGGTTCATCACCACTTTCTGATTGATGCGGGTGTCTTCGACCACCAACACTGTTCCACCTCGCACGTCCACATCCGACGGAACCGGCATTAGGGTTTTCGAGCCAGCGGCCAGTTCGGCTGGAGGGGCAACGTTGGGAACGTCGATCGTGGCTGTCCGCTCCCCGTTGTCGGTCGCTTCGTCCAGCGCGAACTGAGCGGTAAAGCTAAACGTCGATCCCCGATCGAGCTTACTCTCAACCCAAATACGGCCGCCCATTTTATGGACGAGTTGCTGGCAAATGGCTAAGCCCAACCCCGTTCCCCCGTACTTGCGCGTACTCGTCGCATCGACTTGGGAAAACGCTTGAAACAGAAATTCGCGATCGGTTTCCGAAATACCGATGCCCGTATCCCTGACTGAGAACTGCAATACGAGGGTCGATCGAGCTAACGGAGGGGCTGCTTCCGTCACCGAGAGCGAAATCGAGCCAGAATCCGTAAATTTAATCGCGTTGCCCACCAAATTGATCAACACCTGACGCAAACGCCGCGAATCCCCGAGCAACTCGTTCGGGATATCTCGATCGATCTCGAACCCAACCGCCAGGCCCTTACGCTTCGCTTGAACGGCGAAGAGATTGACCACATCTTCCACGCAAGTTTGCAAGACAAACGGATGTCGATCGAGTTGGAGCTTGTCTGCTTCCAATTTTGAAAAATCGAGGATGTCGTTAATTAAATTGAGCAAATGCTCGCCACTGGTCTTCAATGCCTGCGTAAATTCGAGCTGCTGAGCGTTGAGGGGGGTTTTCAACAGCAGATCGGTCATCCCCAAAACCCCATTCATGGGCGTGCGAATTTCGTGGCTCATGTTGGCCAAAAATTCTGACTTCAAGCGAGCCGTTTCTAAAGCCGCTTCCCGCGCTTCCACTAACTCGTCGATGGCAATGCTGGCGATGACGATCCCGCCGATACTACTGTCCGTTCGATACCACGGATGGATCGCCCAGCGCAGGTGAAGGATCGAACCGTCGGCCCGCTCCCACATATCTTCTGGATTCGACGAAGCTTCGCCCTGCAACGCCTGCTCGTACAACGTTTTCCAGCGCTCGGGAACGTCGGGAAACACGTCGTAGTGACAGCGTCCCACCAACGATCGACTACCCAAATTGTAATCTGACAGCCAAGTGTTGCTGTGAGCGAGATAGAACATATCCACGTCCACCATTGCCATGGCGACGGGAGCTTGCATGACGATCTGACGCAGTTGTTGTCGCTCGGCCTCGATCGTCGCTTCGTAGCGCTTGCGTTCGGTAATGTCGCGAACGATGGCCAGTACCTCGTCCGCGCCACTCGTGGCCATCCGCGCCTCAAAATCGTGGAGTTTGGGGTTTCCCGTTTTTCGATCGGGAATTTGCAACTGATACTCGAAAACCTGAACGTCTCCCGTCGAACGGGTTTGCTCGGCATAGTGCATATGGATTTGGGCGAGGTCTTGGGGCAAGACTTCGTAGAGACTTTTGCCCAAAAAACCGCTCCGCGACATCAGCAACGGTTGGTCTTTATCGGCTTGCACGTCTAAGTACGTCCCATCCGTTCGCAAGCGAAACATAATATCGGGAATCGCTTCGAGCAAAGCCTGATTTTTTAACTCGCTTTTCTGAACCTGTTCGGCCCGTTGCTCCAGATACGACACCATATCTCGGATTTGAGTGGTCATTCGATCGAACGCCCGGGCCAAAATGCCCAATTCGTCTTGGCGGTCTCGATCGAAATTCGCCAACTCACCCAGCGCCCGAGCTTGCTCGAATTCCCCTTCTGCCACCAATTTCGACGCTTCAGCCAATTGTCGCAGCGGACGCGATAGCGATCGACTCATCCACAAGGCCGAAGCCACGCCGCCTGCTACAACAACGAGGGAAACGACGATGCTGCGATTGCGAACCTCTGCCACGTGAGCGTCGAGGGAGGCGATCGGCACTTCCAAACTCACAGCCCCGACGGTTTGCGGCCCGGCTTGAATAGCTTGTCCGGCTAACAATCGATCGTCGCTCCACTGAAATACCACCGTACCGCTCCCTAGCAGTTCTGCGCCGAAGGGATCGGGGGGTGTACTCGTTTCTGGAACCCGGGTAGAGGAATCGAGATCGATCAGGACTGAACCGTCGGTATTGTAGATGCGGCCGGAGACGATCGTGCCTTTGGTTTCCAACCACGTCATGAGTTGCTCGACTCGATCGACGTTACCTTGGGGAAGTGCTTCCGAGGCCAACAGGGACACGACATCGAGAACGACCATCACGCGCTCTTGCAGTTCGGCGTGATAAATCTGCCGCTTTCGGCGTAACGAGAGCCACGTTACCGTCGTCACGCCAACAACCGTTGACAGGGCAATGGTGAGGGCAATTTTGGCCGCGATCGGCCATCGTCTCCAAGTCAGTAAGTGCATACAACTGTCCGCAGTGGAGGCGAGAAGGGGGCAATCAGGAGGTCACTTCGAGCGATCTCATCTAAAGACGATGCCTCTCTTCAAACAACGCGATAATCCACTTCTCTAGAATAACTGTTCTACTTTACCGGACGGAATTTGACAGTGAGACTTCTCACTTTAAAAATACACAGTTCGATCGATTCAGCCGTGAATCTCGCGCACGATCGAACAAAACTCAAGAAGAAACCGCTAGGTGGAGATCTTCGGGTTTCAATCGATCGAAAACAACCTGACCGTCGCGAAACCAAACAATCCGCTGCGTCAACTGCGCCACTTCGGGTTCGTGTGTCACCATGATAATGGTAATTCCCGAAGCGTTGAGTTCTGCAAAAATCGCCATCACTTCTCGGGTCGTGTGCGTGTCGAGAGCGCCGGTCGGTTCGTCCGCCAGGAGGACGACGGGACGGTTCACAATTGCACGAGCGATGGCCACCCGTTGCTGTTGTCCGCCCGAAAGTTGGTTGGGTTTGTTGTGAAGGCGATCGGCAAGTCCGACTCGTTCGAGGGCTTCTGTAGCGAGATCGACTCGTTTTCGATGGGGAATCCCTGCATATACCATCGGTAACATGACGTTTTCCAACGCCGTCATCTGAGGGAGTAGGTGAAATTGTTGGAAAACGAAACCCAGATTTTGATTGCGGACGCTGGCCAGTTTGGCTTCGGAAAGTCCGGCCACGTCCACGCCGTCGAGGTAATACCGTCCGCTGGTGGGTCGATCGAGACATCCAATAACGTTCATGGCGGTCGATTTCCCCGACCCCGACGGCCCCATAATGGCGCAATACTCACCGGGATAAATTTCCAGCGTAATCCCATCGAGGGCCCGAACTTCCGTATTTCCAGACCCGTAAATCTTGTGAATGTCTTCGAGTCGAACGATGGCGCGGTGAGGGGATGGAGGAAGCGGCAAAATTTCGAGATCCGGTCGTGTCGGAGTCATAAGTGAGTCGCGAGAAGTTTGGGCAAGAGAGCGCTTCTGATATTGCTTCGATTGTAGCGAAGTGTTTGTCTGAGTTGGGCAAACGGCGAAGCATTACCGTCTCAGACATGGCTATGGCTTTTGAATCAAACACAGTCTGAGCAGTCTGAACCGGATTCGATTCTGTCTCCTCGTCAAAACAGGTTACAAAAGATTAAATTGGGTTCGATCGAATCTGAGCCACGTACTTTCTTTATCAACCTGTCAAATCGCTATTCAATTCGCATCACCACTCTAGAAATCACCTAAAATTATTATATTGAAGTCTCTCGATGTTTTACATTTGATTGTTTTTAATGATTGCAATTAACAAAAGTTAAGATCGAAAAAAACAAAAGCCTACCTTTTTAATAGATTTATTAATTTTTATTACTCCAATATCGAAATAGATTGTCGATTTCAGTTTTGCAAAAACAATATTAACAATTATTTTTAAAAACTTCAATTGAAATTGCGATTTGTCGATCGATCGCTTAAAATCAAAGCATAAAGTAAAATCTTAGAAAAACATCCGTCAACTGTACATCCCAATGAAAAAATTCATTTACTGGCTTATGGGCGATACCGCCGGACGAGTCATGATAAATGCGTGGAACTGGCTTTGGGGACTACCGATTGAAGATCGAGCGTCCGATCCCGTACAAACAGCCGAAGCATCCCTCAAAGAAATGCAAACATCGGTGAACGAACTTGCCCGCGCCGTATCCGCCCAAGTGAGTGCTTACCAAAAAGCAGCACAAAAGTACGAAGCTAAAGTCAGACAAGCGCAGAGCTACGAACAACAAGCGCTCGCCGCCCGACAACAGGGTAACGAAGAAACGGCTCGTCTGGCCATGGCCCAAACCATTCAACTCGAAAAACTCCTTCCCCATCTCGAAGAACGAGTGCGCCAAGCCGAAACCCTCGTTCGTGCTTCTCAGGACAAATTAAATCGAGAGCGAATCAAGCTCGAAACCTATAAAGCCGACATGGAAAATATGAAGGACATGGCTGAAATGAGCCAAGCCCTCGAAACCATCGCTCGGGTTAACAGCGAACTCAACATCGATTCCGCTCGATCGCAATTCGAGCAAGCCAAGGACACGATCGAACAGCAACACTTCGAAGAACAAGCCCTTGCCGAACTGAACGAATTGGCAGAAGATAACACCTCAGAAGACTGGGAAGCCCTGGCTCTCGACGACGAGATCGATCGACGCTTTCAACACATCCAACAACGTCCACCCCAACGGTCTTAAGCTATCATGTCTCAACAACGCAGTGGTCCTCCCCCCATCGTCTACATCTCGATCGTTCTTCTCCTCGCAGGTGGTGGGTACTGGTGGTTCTTCAAGCGATCGACCGCCCCCCCAAACACCTCGACGACCGCTCCATCGCAAACCGTCGGAACGAACCCACCACCACCGCCAGCGCCCGCCACGTTTTCACCCCCGACGACGGTTCCCAGTGGCACGACCGTCAACATTGACGGTTCCACGAGTATGGTATCCATTAGCGAAAATCTCAAAAACAGCTTTCAAGCCCAATTCCCCGGTACGATCGTCAACACGAACGCCAGCGGTTCCGATAACGGTATCCGAGCGCTCCTCGCCGGACAAATCGACATCGCCGCCGTTTCTCGTCCCCTTACACCATCAGAACAAAACCAAGGCTTAGTCGCCGTTCCGATCGCCACAGATGCCATTGCACTCGTCGTTGGTGTCGGTAATCCCTTCGGACAAGGATTGACCCAACAACAAGTCGTCAGCATTTTCACCGGCCAAATCACCAACTGGTCGCAAATCGGTGGTTCCGACAAGCCGATTCGCGTCATCAACCGCCCGCCCCAAAGCGGAACGCACCAAGCGTTTCGAGACATTGTCCTTCAAGGGGGAAATTTCGGCAGCACGCCCAATATCACGACCATGGAACAAGACGCGACGACACCGATGCTTCGGGCGTTAGGAGGAGATGGTATCGGTTATGCAACGGCGGCTCAAATCCTCAATCAAAGTACCGTTCGCGTCGTCGCCATCGACGGACTCACGCCAACCGCCGCACAATACCCCTATCGACGCACTTTGTACTACGTCTATAAAAACCCTCCCGCCCCGAACACTTCGGCCTTTCTCGGGTTTATTTCTTCTCCCCAAGGACAACAGGCGATCGTGACCTCTGGAAGTTAAGAAAAAGTCGGTCGGGACGATCGTACTGCAACGCCGGTAACATCCATATCGAAAACATCCAATAATCTTGGGTTAACGTAACGAGAAGAGACTTAACCCGATGGAGTGTTCGATCGTGCGATCTTTATCCAGACCCCTTCAAGGGCTTTCTAAAGCTCTCAGTAAAACCATACCGTTAACGTCCCTATTCCTCATTTCATTGGCAACCCCGGTTTGGGCGCAAGAGGCGATCGAACCGAGCGGCTTCAATCCCCAAGACCTTTTACGGGATGCCCTACAACAGATTCAAGATTTAGGGGCATTGGGTGTTGGCGCATTTATTCTGCTTTATATCGTCGCGACTGTCGCCTTTCTTCCCGGTTCGATTTTAACATTGGGAGCTGGTGTCGTATTCGGTGTCGTCTCGGGTTCCGTCTACGTCTTTTTTGGAGCGACAATTGGTGCAACATTGGCATTTCTCGTCGGACGCTATATCGCACGAGATTGGGTGGCGAAAAAAATTGCGGGGAGTGTGAAGTTTGCGGCGATCGATAATGCCGTCGGACGAGAAGGATTCAAAATTGTCTTGCTGACCCGCCTGTCTCCGATTTTTCCGTTTAATCTTCTAAACTACGCTTACGGAATTACGAGCGTTTCGCTGAAAGACTACGTTCTCGCCTCAGTCGGAATGATTCCCGGAACCATCATGTACGTCTATATCGGTTCTTTAGCGGGAAGTCTGGCAACCATTGGTACGGGAGAAGCCACGAGCGATCCTCAAGCAGCAATCGTACAACGTGTGATTCAAATTGTCGGCTTTATTGCAACAGTTGCTGTGGTGCTTTTTGTCACGCGCATTGCGAGAAACATCTTAACTCAAGAAGTCGGCGAACTGACTATCTCGGACAACTCATCTGAAGTAAACGTTCGGGATGAAGAAATAACGTAAGCAAATTGTCAATTGCTAACGGTTCGGAGTGAAGAAACCATGCAACCGAATCGTCGATCGTAAATCGTCAATTGTAAATTCTCATAAAATTCTCATGGTTGATTCTGCATTTCATACCTTCACCGTTTCTCCAATGGACGAGTACAACCAAAAACTCGTCTCTCACGTGCATCCTCCTGATTGGGTCAATCCTACACCCGCAGAATGTTACGATCTCGTCGTTATCGGTGCGGGAACGGCAGGACTTGTCGTCGCAGCGGGAGCAGCAGGCTTGGGATTGGGGTTTAAAATCGCCCTAGTCGAGCGTCATTTGATGGGGGGAGACTGTCTCAACGTCGGTTGCGTTCCTTCAAAATGCGTGATTCGATCGTCTCGGGTGGTGGCGGATATCGCGAACGCCAAGCCTTACGGGATCGTTCCTCCCGATCGAGTCGAGGTGGATTTTTCCGCCGTCATGGAACGGATGCGCCGCCTTCGATCGAGTATTAGCCCCCACGACTCCGCCCAACGCTTCCAACAACTCGGCATTGACGTATTTCTTGGAAACGGACGTTTTGCAGGAGATAATACCGTTCGAGTCAGCAATAAAACCCTCAAATATCATAAGGCGGTTATCGCGACGGGAGCCAGAGCCGTTCGTCCGAAAATTCCAGGCCTCGAAGAAGCCGGATATTTGACAAATGAAACAGTGTTTAATTTAACGGAGTGTCCGCGTCGGTTCGCTGTCATTGGTGGGGGGCCGATCGGATGCGAACTCGCACAAGCCTTTCACCGATTGGGATCGCAAGTGACGCTGATTCATCGGGGGCCTCATCTCCTCAACCGCGAAGATCCCGATGCTGCAGCGATCGTACAAAATACCTTCGTTCGCGAGGGAATCGAACTCGTTTTAGGATGCGAACCGACACGGGTTGAAAAAACCACTGAGGGGAAAGTTTTGTATTTCGATCGAGACGGAAAATCGACCTCGATCGTCGTCGATGAAATTCTCATCGGTGCTGGACGCGCCCCCAATGTCGAACATCTCAATTTAGAAGAAGTTGGCGTCGAGTACCAACGCCAGGGAATCGTCGTTAACGATAATTTGCAAACGACCAACCCTAAAATTTACGGTGCTGGGGACGTTTGCATGAATTGGAAGTTTACCCATGCGGCGGATGCAGCGGCTCGAATTGTCATTCAAAACACGCTGTTTGCGCCGTTCGGTTTGGCAAAAGCAAAACTCAGTAATTTAGTGATGCCTTGGGTGACGTACACCGATCCGGAAGTAGCTCATGTCGGATTGTACGAACGCGAGGCGCAGGATCGGGGTATTGATGTCAATACGATCGAGATTCCGTTTTCAGGACTCGATCGAGCAATTGCTGATGGAGAAACGGAAGGGTTTTTGAAAGTGCTTCACGCCAAAACATCCGATCGAATCCTCGGCGCAACTTTAGTATCTCGTCATGCCGGAGAAACGATTAGCGAACTCACGACAGCGATCGTACACAATATTGGACTCAAACAGCTTTCTAGTGTGATTCATCCGTATCCAACCCAGGCGGAATGCATCAAAAAAGCTGCTGATGCCTATAAGAAAACACAGCTTACACCGTTTACTAAATGGCTGCTTTCAGTTTTAAACAAGTTTTCGTAGCTTGACTTCGATCGACCCAAGGCAGTTTGGCATCGTATTGGAAAACCGCGTACAGCGTTTCTCTCCCTGATGAGGGACAAATTCATAGCTTAAGTCCTTATGTAGCAAGGGCTATATCCACCTCCTACGAAATCCACTTCTCAAATTAGCGAATAAAATTGCCCCCGTAGAGTCCTTGCATGTAAGGACTCTACGGGGGGTCTGGCGAACGGACAAAAATACCCTTTCGTATGGTGGATTCCGTATCACTGGTCAGGTAAACGCTGTGTTTTACCCAAAAAACTTGGGTCTAAGTGCATAGCACAGTGCAAAAAAACAACCGTCACAAAAAAAATACACCTCCTCAATATTAAATTTAACAAAAACACTCTCATACCTATCGTGACAAGGTTCTTGCATTCAATGACTTCATAGCGGCATAAGCAATTTTCTTAAAATAATTTATATTGCTTAAACTTTGTGCGAGAACAATATAAAAACAATATAATTTTATAGCAAGAAATGCATTTTAGTTTTTAACACAAAATAGTAGGGGGTCTAGAGCAACGGTACAAAAGAGCTTGGTGCGTTACGAGGAAATCTCATTAACTGGATTTTAAACTCATTTTTCGTCCACGTAACACACCCGATCGTTACTTCTGTACTAGCGCTCTAGCGCATCACACATAAACTTTGCTTCTCTTCGATCGGATCGGGGTAAATTTTGTTATAAAGGGCTGGTGAATTGATTCGGAAATTGAAAATTTGAATTTAAGCTTTAGCGATTTTATAGACCAAGAGCCGACAAACCAAAATATCCGAATTTAAACATTTTTTAATTCTTATTTTCGAGAAAATTTAAACGATTTAGGGTAAGATTTATACTTCAAAAATTGTCGCACGAGAGTACAATTTTTTTGCCGATAATGAGATTTTTTTAGGTATATTTATTGTCAAAAAATATTTATCTCATGCGTAAAAAATTGATACTTTTGTAGGAATAGTAGCATCTCATTTTTGTCGAAAAAGTATCAATTGAAATCAAAATATTAACACAATAAAACTGTATTTTGTCCTGCACTGCAATCGTCAAGATTACCAGGGCAAAACAAAAAACAACCAAAAATAACGATCTTTTAAAAGAAAACATTAAATTTAATCATGTTTTAATGCTTTGGATCGATCGGAATGCAAGATCTGCCTGATAGAATGTCTGAGACCCGATAAAAACAATTTCCAAGCCCATCTTCAAGCCACGAGACAGGAGGATCGATTACTCAAAAAAGAATACCCTAAAAACCAATTTAAATGGCTAAATCGTAATTTTGCACCACTTCTACGTGATTTCCACAGTTTCACCCTCGAAATAACTCGAGATCTTGACTCGGTACATTGCCTGGTTTACGGCACTCAAATGGGTATGCTAGAGTTTGCTCAGATACCTCAGTCACACTTCGATCTAAAGCACATCTCGGGTGGTTCGGGATGTTGGTGTTAAGGGTGGCATTTCAAGGGCATTGCCTTAGATCGGCAAAGTGCCTCTGGCAGATTTCTCATGTAACCATCATGTCGATCCAGCCTCGTCGATCCCGATGACAGACGATAAGCGACCCAGGTTTCTCAATATCCATCGTGGTCTCCCCATTTCCCTTCGTGCTGCGATCGTCCTTCCGTTCGTTCTTCAAATCGCGATAGCGGTGGGATTGACGGGATGGTTCGCCACGCGCAACGGCCGCCGAGCGAGCGAACAAACGGCCGAGCAAATGCAGTCGATCGCCAGCGAGAACGTCGTTCAACACCTCAACGAGTATCTCAGCAAGGTCGAAAGGCTCGCCCAAAACAACAGTCAGGACTTACAAGGCCAGCGACTCAAAGCCGACGATCTACAAGCCCTCGAATGGCATTTCTGGAGCCACGTCCACGCGCTCGATGGTGTATCAGCACTCGGATTTGTCCGTGCGAACGGCGATGCAATCGGCGTGTTAAGGACGGAAGACGGACAACTCCTCAGCCTCGAGCGAGATCGAACCCAGAAAACAAGCCAACTCTACCGCCTAAACGAAAGCGGCCAACGGGTGGAACTACTCGAAAGCGATCTCGACTACCACCCTCAAACTCGATGGTGGTATGCCCGTGTAATTCGTACCGGACAGCCCGTGTGGGGAGAGATTGCCCGCTCTCCTCTCGAGTCTTTCGACGTGGTCGTTAATTTCTCCCAACCCGTCAAACGAGATGGAACAATACTCGGTGTCGTTGTCGTCTCGATCGATCTCAAACAACTGAGCCACTTCCTCAGCCAAATTGAAATCAGTCAAGGGGGAGAAGCCTTTATCGTCGATGGAGACGGGAGGCTCGTGGCCGCCTCTGACGATCCCGAAAATCTGTACTTGTTTGAAGACGAAAGCCATACCGATCGGCGCGTCCTGGCGAGTGAGAGCGATCGACCCCTCATCCGAGAACTCTCTCAAGCCATCGCGCAACAGGGGGAATCGTGGCAAAACATCGATCGACCCCAAACCTTACGTCCGTTCTTCAACGGCGAGCGATATTTCACCCGTATCACGCCCGTTCGCGAAGAGTTCGTGGATTGGAAGCTCGCAATCGTCGTCCCCGAATCCGATTTCTTGGGGCATCTCCAAACCAGCAACCGCAATACCTTTATCCTATGCTTGAGTGCGATGACGGTCGCGACCGTCGCAGGATGGTGGACGTCGAGATCGATTACTCGTCCAGTGGCGCGACTGAGAGACGCAGCTCGGGCCGTTGCCAATGGCGAATTCGATCGGCGCGTGGACGTTCGCAATCCCAGCGAACTGAAGGATTTGGCCGAAGCCTTCAGCCGCATGAGCGAAGACTTAGAGCGATCCCACGCTCGACTTGAAAACCACTCTCGATCGCTCGAACGAGAGGTCGCCGAACGCACCCGCGAACTCGAACGAGAAATTGACGAACGGCGGCGTGCAGAAGCCCAGTTGCGAGCATCCGAACGACAATATCGAACGCTTTACGAAGGAACTCAGGATGCCATTACCATCCTCGATGAAGACCTGCAATTTCAAGATTGCAACGCGGTCGCGCTCAAACTGTTCGGTGTGGCAACGAAAGCCGAGTTTTGTCAGTTGTCGCCTCAAGACTTTTCACCTCCCTTTCAGTCTGACGGCGAACCCTCTTCCCAGAAAGCTAAAGAATATGTCGATCGAGCAATTCGCAAAGGAATCTGTAATTTCGAGTGGGTACACCGACGGACAGACGGCACGAACTTTACTTCCGAGATCCAGCTCACCAGTATAAATCTCAACGGACAAACGCTCGTTCAAGCTTCCTTACGGGACATCACCGATCGCAAACGAACTGAACTGGCCCTCAAAGCCAGCGAAGCTGAGTACCGCACCCTCATTCAAACGGTCAACAGTATCATCGTGCGTTGGAATCGGGAAGGGCATATCACCTTCATCAACGACTGCGGACGACAGTTTTTCGGCTGCGGTGACGAAGATCCCGTCGGAAATAGTGTCATCGGTGTCCTGGTCGCTGAAACCGAGATAGATGAACCCCGCGCGATTTCTCCACTCCAACAATTTCTCGACGAAATTTATGCTGACCCCAGCCGCTATCGCATCACCGAAAGCGAAATCGTACAGTGCAATGGTACACCGGTTTGCGTGGTGTGGGCGAACCAACCCATTTTTGACGGCGACGGCAATCTCGTAGAAATCCTTTCCGTCGGTACGGACGTCACCGAACGCAAGCGGGTTGAAAATCAGTTGCGAGACAGCGAAGAACGCTGGCAATTGGCACTTGAAGGAAGTAATGATGGAATATGGGATTGGGATATTACCACAGATTTCTGCTTCCTGTCCGAGCGCTGCACGGAAATGCTAGGGTACGACGTAACCGATCTCGATGCCCTAGCTAAATGGATGAAACTCTTTCATCCCAACGATGTCGAGCGCGTTCGTCAAACCCTCGATCGACACTTTAGCGGTGAAGCCCCCAACTACTACTGCGAGTATCGCGTTCGTCTCAAAGACGGCAGCTATCGATGGATTCTCGCGCGGGGTAAAGCCTTGTTCGACGAACGAGGTCAACCCGTGCGGATGGTGGGTTCCCTCAGCGACATTACCGATCGAAAAGTGTCTGAGGAAGAATTGCGTCGCGCCAAAGAAGCCGCCGATGCCGCCAACCGTACCAAAAGTGAGTTCATCTCTAACATGAGTCACGAACTGCGAACGCCCCTCAACGGTATTTTAGGCTACACCCAAATTTTCCAACGGCTCGACAACCTCCCGCCGACGATCGAAAACGGCGTGCGCGTCATTCACCAGTGCGGGACTCACCTGTTAACGCTCATCGAAGACATTCTCGACTTCTCCAAAATCGAAGCCAACCGCATGACTCTGGCCTCGAGTGTCTTCCACTTCGGCAATTTTCTCAACAATCTCGTCGAGTTGTTCTATTTGAAAGCCCAACAGAAACAACTGACGTTCCAGACCGAAATCGATCCCACTTTACCTTCGATCGTTTGTGCTGATAAAAAACGCTTGCGTCAAGTCTTAATCAACCTCCTCGGCAATGCCGTCAAATTCACCGATGCCGGGGGAAGCGTGACGTTCCGCATCACGCTCGTCGAACGCCTTCAGCTATCGAACACCTGGACGACGGAGGCGCAACCGAGCGATCGCCGAGCCTCCTGTCGAATTCACTTCGCCATTGAAGATACGGGGATTGGCGTTAGTGAAGACCATCTCGAACATATTTTCCTACCGTTCGAGCAAGTCAACGATCCGAGCCGCCAGTCCGAAGGGACGGGCTTAGGACTCGCTATCAGTCAGAAAATCTTGCAGATGATGGGATCTCAACTGGAAGTGACGAGCCAACTCGGAATGGGTAGCACGTTTAGTTTTAAGCTCGTCTTGCCCGAGGGCCGAGAAACATATCACGATAACGATCCCGGAGAGTCTGACGCAACGTACAACGTGCGGGGCTATCGGGGCAAACGTCGGAAGATCCTTATCGTGGACGATCGATGGGAAAACCGATCGTCGATCGTTGAAATCCTGACATCTGTGGGGTTCGACCTCGCTGAAGCCTGTGACGGACGACAGGCGCTCGATCTGGCCATCAACGATCCCCCCGACCTCATCCTGACCGATCTCGTAATGCCCGTGATGGATGGCTTCGAGCTGATTCGGCAACTTCGCCAGCATTCCCAACTCGCTGAAATCCCCATCCTGGCAACCTCAGCCAGCACCCTTTCCAGCGGACGAGAGCGTAACTCTATCCCGGGATGTAACGATTTTCTGTCCAAACCCCTGCAATCGGAGGAACTGTTGACAAAACTCCAAAACTGTTTGCATCTCGAATGGATTTACGGGGAACGGGAATTCCCGAGTTTCTCACCGTCCCGATTCTCGATTGGCAATGTTTCGACCCAAATGCTTCGCGAACGCAGTGTAGAACGAGAGACTTTGGAGGAGATCGTCATACCGTCTCCAGACATTTTAGATTCCCTGTACCATTTAGCGAGGCGTGGTAGTCTCAAGCGTCTGATCGACCTGTCCAGCGAAATCGCCCAAAACGACCCGTCCTTACAGGTGTTTATGCAGAAAATCGAAGACCTGGCTCGGAGTTACCAGGACAAGGCCATTTTAGACTTTCTCGATCGATACCAAGTGTAGATCCCATGAACGCAGATCGCGGCGCATCTCAGTCTATTTTGATCGTTGACGACGATCCGGCAAATCTAGAAGTTCTCTCGAACTTTCTAGAGATGGCCGGGTACGAGGTATTAATTGCCCGCGACGGCGAAAGTGCCATTTTTCGCGCCCAATACGACCCCCCCGATCTGATTTGTCTCGATGTTATGATGCCCGGTATCGATGGATTTGAAACCTGTCGGCGACTGAAAAGCCAACCGCTCACCGCCGATATTCCCGTCATTTTTATGACGGCACTGTCAGAAACCGTCGATCAGGTGAAAGGGTTGAGTCTCGGGGCGGTCGATTATATTCCCAAACCCTTTTACGAGGAGGTGGTGCTGTCGCGCATTCAACTTCACCTCAAACTTCGCTCGCTCGCTCGAGAACTCTCCGAGCAAAACGAACAACTCGAACAGCTCGTCGCTCAGCGCACCACTCAACTCAACCAAACCATCGATCGACTGCAAGCGACGCAAACACAGCTCCTGTTGAGAGAAAGACAGCTCGAATACGAAGCCTTTCACGACACGCTGACGGGATTGCCCAATCGCCTTTGGTTGATGAACCATCTCGAATCCCTCCTGACTAAAGGCGATCGATACAACGAGTTCGGATTTGCTCTGTTATTTCTAGACCTCGATCGGTTCAAAGTGATCAACGACAGCCTCGGACACCTCACCGGAGATGCCTTACTCGGACACGTCGCTCAACGCCTCGCGAACATCCTCGACGACACGAGTAGTATTGCCCGGTTGGGAGGAGACGAATTCGTCGTCCTGATCGAAGGCTGCTGCAATCAAGACACCGTGTTACAGGCCGTGCGGCGCATCCAAGCACAATTTTCACAAGCCTTTCGCCTGGCCAACAACTACGAAGTCTTTACCAACACCAGTATCGGCATCGTTCTCAGCACGGGTGAGTACAATACGTGCGAAGCCGTCCTTCGAGACGCTGACGTGGCAATGTATCAGGCCAAACAAAACGGGCGCGGACGCTACGCAATTTTCAATCCCCAAATGCGAAACCGGGCGCGAGTGCGCTTGGATTTGGAAAATGAGTTGCGTCGTGCAGTCGGCAACGGTTCGTTTGCTGAGTTGACAGCCGGCCGGGAGTTTGGCTTATACTACCAACCGCTCGTGTGCCTGAAGACCGGACAGGTGAAGGGATTTGAAGCGCTACTGCGTTGGCATCACCCGCAACGGGGCATCATATCTCCAGCACAGTTCGTGCCGATTAGTGAGGAAATCGGTTTGATTCATACCCTAGGGGGGTGGGTTTTTCGAGAAGCGTGCCAACAGCTTGCCACGTGGTATCAACAGTTTCCTCACCAGCGTGATTTGACGATGAACGTCAATTTATCCACGATTCAATTGATGCAGCCACAACTGATCGAACTTATTCAAGAGACGTTAGATGAGGTTCGGCTACCGAATGAATGTATCAAGCTCGAAATCACGGAGAGCTGTTTGCTGGAAACGAATAAAAATGTATTTGCCATCTTACGAAAAATCGAAGACTTAGGATTATTGCTCTGTATTGACGACTTCGGAACGGGGTATTCTTCACTGAGCCGTTTACACGAATTTCCCGTGCGAACTTTAAAAATCGATAAGTCTTTTGTACGTCGTCTGCAAAACGGCGATAATGGGAATGAGATCGTGAAAACGATCGTCACGCTCGCCCATAGTTTGGATATGGATACCGTGGCTGAAGGGATCGAAACTTCGATTCAGCTCGAACTCGTCCGTGCGATGGGCTGCGAGTTTGCTCAAGGCTATCTGTTTGCTCGGCCACTTCCGGCTGATGAAGCGGTTAACTTCCTCGTCACACCCGATGTGTTCTACCCCCAGGTCAATCTCGATACTGATTGTAAAGATTTCGTTCAACCCCCGCCATCGACGCGATGAATTTCAACAGGTCAATTATGAACGTATCAGCTATAGATTCTAGCGTGATTTTGATCGTCGATGACAATCCGGCAAACTTAGATGTCCTGTCTGATTTTCTCGACGATGCTGGCTTTGAAGTCTTGGTCGCGCAAGATGGAGAAAGTGCCCTTGACAAGGTTCGCTACGCTCCTCCAGATTTGATTTTACTCGACATTATGATGCCGGGAATTGACGGTTTTGAAACCTGTCGTCGCTTGAAAAACGATGCTAAAACCGCTGACATTCCAGTAATTTTTACGAGCGCCCTCGCCGATACGGTCGACAAAGTCAAAGGTCTTTCGATTGGGGCAGTGGATTATATCACAAAACCCTTTCAGCAAGAAGAAGTTTTGGCAAGAGTTCGGCTGCACTTAAAACTCTATTTTTTGACGCAACAACTCGCCGAGCAAAACACGTTACTCGAAGAGCGCGTTCGGGAGCGAACGGCAAAACTCAATCAGGCGTTAGAAGATTTGCAAACTGCCCAGGTGCAGCTCGTCCAAAGTGAAAAAATGTCGAGTTTGGGCCAGCTCGTTGCAGGCGTTGCCCACGAAATTAATAACCCCGTCAACTTTATTTTTGGAAACTTAGTTCACGCCCACGAATACACGCAAAATATTCTAGAAATCGTTCAACTTTATCAAGATAAATATCCCGATCCTGACGAAGATATTCAAGAGGTCGTTGAAGACTTAGAATTAGATTTTTTAGTCGAAGATTTGCCCAAACTCCTCAAGTCGATGCAGGTTGGAGCAGAGCGAATTCGAGAAATCGTGCTGAGTTTGCGGAAATTCTCCCGCATTGACGAAGCCGAACTCAAACCCGTAGACATTCACGACGGCATCGATACGACCTTGATGATCCTACACAACCGCATTAAAGCGAAGTCGAACCGGCCCGAAATTGAAATTGTTAAGGACTACGGCGATATTCCCGACGTCGAATGTTTTTCGGGACAGCTCAATCAGGTATTTATGAACTTGTTGACCAATGCCATCGATGCGCTTGAAGAAGAGCGAGATTCCGGCCAACCGAGCCACATCACCGTTCGGACTCGTTGCGTGGGAAGCAACGAGGTCGAAATCTCGATCGCCGATACGGGAATTGGTATGGAAGACATGGTTCGATCTCAGGTGTTCAACCCCTTCTTTACAACGAAACCGGTTGGGAAGGGGACTGGGATGGGATTGGCGATCAGTTACTCGATCGTGACCGAAAAACACAACGGCCACATGGAATGTCGATCGCAACCCGGACAAGGCACGGAGTTCGTCATCCGCGTTCCGCTCTTTCAAAGCCAGTACGCGGAACCCCAGCACCAGGAACAGACAGTGTGATGCGGCGGCGATCGAACAGTCACACGATGAGTGAGGGGAGGAATCGGCGCGTGAAGGGCTTTCTCCTCAACGCCTCACCGCTTTCTCTTTCACCGAAGTCCGAATTTTTCCACACAGCGCAGGAACATTTCGACTCCAATCGAGAGAGCTGTTTCGTCAAAGTCAAAGCGTGGGTGATGGTGGGGATAGTCTAACTTTTTCTCAGCGTTCGCTGCCCCGAGGAAAAAATAGCATCCCGGAACTTCCTGAAGGAAAAACGACATATCTTCACCGCCCATCGTTTGGCATTCAGGCACGATTCCGGCCGGCGTTTCGACCACTTGCTCGGCGATCGATCGAACTAAATCGGCCATGGCTCGATCGTTGAGGGTTGCCGGATAGAGTTGCCAGTAATCCAAATCGTAACCGGCCCCGTAACTCTGGCAGATTCCGGCAATAACCTCTTCAATCCGACGGGCGAAAAAGCCTTCGTACTCCGATTTAAAATAGCGTACTGTTCCCCCCAGTCGCGCCGTGTCTGCGATGACATTGAGCGCCGTTCCACTGTGAAACTCTCCCACAGTCACGACCGCTGAATCGATCGGATCGACATTGCGGGAGACGATCGACTGTAACGCATTGACGATTTGCGACCCGACGACGATCGAATCGACCGTTTGATGGGGCATCGCACCGTGACCGCCTTGACCCAACACTCGCACGCGAAACAGTTCTACAGCTGCCATTAACGGGCCGCTTCGCACGCCGATCGTCCCTAACGGCAAATTGTTCCACAGGTGCAACCCGATGATGGCATCGACATCGGGATTTTTCAAAACCCCGGCTTCCACCATCGGTTTAGCACCACCGGGCCCTTCTTCAGCGGGTTGGAAAATGAGTTTGACTGTTCCCCGAAAATTCCGGTGTTGTGAGAGATAATACGCGGTACCCAAGGCGATGGCCGTGTGGCCGTCGTGGCCGCAGGCGTGCATTTTGCCGTCGTGTCGGGACTTGTAAGAAACATCGTTTTGTTCTTGAATCGGCAAAGCGTCCATATCAGCCCGAATGGCCAAAACTGGCCCCGGTTGCGTGCCTTCGATAACGGCAACGATTCCCGTCTGAGCAATTCCCGTTTGAAAATCAATCCCCCAACTTTGGAGCTTTTGTGCGATGAATTCCGAGGTCAGATGCTCTTGGAATCCGAGTTCTGGGTATTGGTGCAGGTGCCGCCGCCATGCCACGAACTGGGGTTGAAGCGCCCGCACCTCGGGTCGCAATCGATCGAGTAACAGGGAAGGTGATAAAACTGAGAGGGAAGTCATAAGCCGTTTTTCGATCTGGAATGATTAAAACTGACGAAAGCGATCGATAAAAATGTTTCCATCGTTTTCTGTATTCTTTTTCACAGTTTAAGAGATTCTTCAAAATCGTCGAGTCCGCCAGAACAACCCACCGATTCCCTCGATTCCACTTTGGAGGCGCTTGGCAAACGAGCTGTGATGAGATCGGAAGATGATGCGATGATTGAAAGGTAACAGCCATCCAAACCCGTGAGCTGTCCGGCTCTGCCCCTACTCAAACACTCTTCACGGAAAATGCGTTCTCCCGATCGACTTCAAATTGCAGAATATCTCTGTTGGATCAGTACGATCGTGGGAACTCTCGTGGCGGCTGTATCCGGTCGCATTGCGTTTTTAGGCGCTCCCATGTCGCTGTCGTTGTTCTTGAATTTGACAAACCGCCATCGTCTCGCAGTCATGACACATCGTCGAGCGATGACAACGATCGTGCGCGTTCACCAACAACTCTCCTACGAACTACAACGCCTCAACGAACGTGTTGACAAGGGACTCCCCGAATCTTCCACAGCTGCCCTACCCAATCTCTCGCCACATCAGGGAGCGCCCCTGAATCTCCCCAAACGACAAGACACCAGTGCGATCGCCCGAGATATCCTTCGGCTTCAAGCCGGATACGAGAATCTGTACGAGTCCCTGTCGGAGACGATCGAATATCTCAACGATTCCCCAGTTCCCCAACGCCTCAACGAGTTAGAAGCGCAAGTGGCGAGCTTGACCGACGAGATCGATCGACTAGAGGAGCATCTGATGACCGCTGTGGCGATCGATGTCGAACAACGGCCGATCTCGATCGCTGAAATCGAGGACGAAGAAATAGAATGCCCAGACTGCGAAGGGGAGCTTGACGATCGAGACTCAGTCTCTCCAGCCTTTCCAGAAAACGAGGAGATCGAGGAACCGCCTCGTCAGACCCCGACAGCGTCTCGCTCCCTGCATCTTCCTCTCGAAATGCCTCGAGAGTCCTCCCCACTTCCCAATCTGACACCTAAGCCCTCTCCGGCCGAAGAAACAGCACCAAGCTCGTTCCTCGAGCGATTTTCGATCGAGGGTCGCTCGTTGCGCGTGAAGGAGTCACCCACCTTACCCCTGTCCGGCAAAGCCGCTCCACCCAATCCCCCCCAGGAGACTGGAATTACAGAACCACCAACCCCTGCTACAAACAAAAACCCGTTTTTCGAGTTGCACCCTCCCAGCTCGGAAACGGTGGGGTTGCCGAATTTCTTAGCTGACGTTCCCCAACAATCCTGGGCGAGTGTCTTCACACTGACCGATCACGGAGATTGGGTGAGTGCCCTCGTCGTTGCGCCGGATAACGAAACCCTGATTAGTGCGAGTTTCGATCGAACGATCCAATTGTGGAAATTGAAAACCGGAGAATCGACAGCAGTCTTGTCGGAACATACCAGTCCCGTTTGCGCGCTGGCTGTCAGTCCGGACGGCCGCCTGTTGGTCAGTGGGAGTTGGGATAAAACGATCGAGCTTTGGGATTTGAACGAGCTTCGGAAAGAGGGAAGTCAAAAAAACGCAATCGAAACGCTCACTGACGACACGACTGAAGCCGGTTCGGTGCGATCGCTGACGGTTAGCCCTGACGGGCAGTTTATCGCCAGTGGCTGGTTCGAGGGATCGATTCGGGTTTGGCAAGTGAAAGTTTCGCCAAAACGCAAGCGGATTTCAGCAATCGATCGCGGTTTGACGACGGGCCACCGCGGCCGCGTCGATGCCTTGGCTTTCAGTCCCGACGGAGAAATCTTAGCCAGTGCGGGGGCGGACGGTTCGATTATCCTGTGGGCGTTCGATCGAGATACCGGGCAACGACAACGCCAGCACGTTCTCTCAGAAGGTGGCGAGCGCCCTGGCGTTCGAGACGCTTCTCCGATCAACGCCCTCGCCTTTAGTCTCGACGGACGAACCCTAGTGTCTGCCAATCGAGATCGCGTTCTGCAACTGTGGGACCTGCAATCCGGTCAGTGCCAACAGGTGCTACAAGAACACGCCGGATCGGTCACAGATCTGGCCGTTTGTCCCGACGGAAAAACGATTGTCAGCGGCAGTGCAGATGGAACGGTGAAAGTTTGGAACGTCTCTCACGGGTGTTCGATCGCGACCCTCTCCGATAGTAACGATGCCGTAATGGCCGTAGCTGTCAGCCCCGACGGCGAAACGATTGTCAGCGGTAATGCCGACGGGACGGTCAAAGTGTGGCGAAAACAACCTGACGAGGAAATGAGTCAATGAGGAAGTGAGAAGAAATCCTGAGGCTGAAAATGCCCTAATGCAAAATATTTTCACCGCTCACTACTCACTGCTCACTACTCACTGTTCACTACTCACTGCTCACTACTCACTGCTCACTACTCACTGTTCACTACTCACTACTCACTACTCACTACTCACTACTCACTACTCACTACTCACTACTCACTACTCACTACTCACTACTCACTACTCACTAC
>LWRO01000053.1 GCA_001657325.1 Geitlerinema sp. BBD 1991-9
ACTCGATCGATCCACCGTTTAAGGCCGTCAAATCGAGCAGTAAATTGCTCTCGTTAACGAGACTGGCGAGGTTATCGCTGGCATTGACAATCCCATCTCCCGTACTGTCGAGATCGGAACGGTCGAGACTCAATGCCGTTAAATCGATCGAATCGAGATCGAAATCGGTCAATGGATCGGAACTTTCTCCACCACCTAACGCACCGGCTTCATCGCCGTCTCCAGAATTGCCTTCCTCTTCGTCGTGCGAACCGACAAAATCGGTAATGACATCGTTGCCAAAGTCGAATCCAAACTCAAACGTATCGGAGCCAGAGTCGCCGGTCAAAAGATCGTCGTCACGGCCGCCTTCGATGACATCAGAGCCGTCACCGCCCTCGATCGAATCGTTGCCGTCAGATCCCGACAACTCGTCGTTTCCATCCAAACCTTCAATTTTGTCGTTTAAGGGCGTTCCGATCGTGACATCATCGAGATTAAAGCCGCTTAGGGTAAATTCAGGGGCGTTCGTCACCTGAAACTCGGGTAGTGAGAGATTGAGTTGAGCCGAACCGCTCGACGTTACAAAGTTGACTCGATCGACATTGTCATTTACTTCGATCGTTTGGACGTTCCAATTGTCCTCAAAGTTAAATCCCCCGAGTTCTTGTAGGCGAGTTTGAACGATACGGTCTCCGTCCGTATCTTGAATCGTCACTTGGATAGCAGTGGCTTCATCGAAATTAAACGAGTCTAAAGCCGCTTGTAAATCCGAGAACGAACCGATAGAAGTTCCGGATTCATCGGTGGCAAATGCACCGCTATCGTTCACGGTTACATTGACGGTTGCAGCGGTCAACGGTGCAATTTCACCCGCTTTAAAGGAAAGAATCTCAGTTTGCGAACCGTTGTCTAGCGTAAACGAACCGCCGAGGGATTCGCTGAGACGATACACCCCTTTTTCAATAAAACGCTCGACAAACGTATCGATAACATCTCGTTCGTCTTGGGGGTCGGACAGATCGCCATCGGCGACCAGTGCCGTCCAAACACTAAAATCAGCTTGGAATTCCGGATCGTTTTTGTCGAACGACCACTCAGCTCCAAACGTGGACGATCCAACCACTCCAGGGGGTAAAAATTCCGATTGATTGTTGGTGGGGGAACCGGACGAACCCCACAACGGATCGGGATCGAAGAAGAACGAGGTGGGGTCGGGATTGTCGTCGAAGATATCTTCAACGGAACGAATTGTGAGGGGTTGTCCGTTTCCGAGTTCTCCTTGAATATCAATGCTCGAGATGTCTAAGCGAGCGGTATCGGCGATCGAACCCGGCGTTAGTGTCTGTCCGTTGAGGGAGACGACTTCGGCTTGGTTGAGGATGTTTAAATGCTTGAAATCGACTTGCGATTCGCCGGCCGACTTTTCAAAATTGGTATGGAGAAAAATCCTGCCATTCACTTGTCGATCGAGATATTCTCCGAGCGAATCGTTCAGATCGCCGGTTGAGGGGTCTGCTGTTCCGAAGCCGCCGGAAAAGCCGATCGAGGTGATATTTTCGGTACTGACGATCGCGTTAACGGTAATGGTTTTCGATTCGCCGGGAGCGATGCGATCGAATTCGACCTCGATCGTTTGAGGATCGCCATCGCCGATCGAACCGCCTCCCTCTTCGCCGGATTCGTCTCCACTGCTACCATCAATCTCGTCGAGATTGATTCCCCCTCCAAGATCGAGGCTCTGCAAAATCAAGCCAACGGGGAGTTGGTTTGTCAAATCGTCTCGAACGACGACATCGATCGCATCGGAATCGCCGGTATTCGTGACGGTAATTTCAAACTCGACTTCGTCGCCGGGTAACGCGATAAATTGGTCGGTTACGTCATCGCTATCGATGTCGATTTCCTGGGCAACACTCGTAAAGGTTTTTGCGATTTCGATGCTAGGCGTTGGGACGGGAAACGTTTCTAACGCTGCTTCTTCGCCGAAAGACCACTCTTCAAACTTACCGTCCGCTGAGTCGAATTTCGAGAACAGGTAAATGTAGGGGTTTCCTTCGCCAAAGGCCTCTTTCGGGAGGTAGACGAGGGCATCACCGGAACCGTTTCCCGAATCGATCGATGCATCGATTTCGACGCTTTCATCTCCGTTTCCATCGAGATCGATAACGGGACTTAAGCCTGCTAAAGTTTTCGTCGCTTCGTCGTAACCGGTTAGATCGGACGAACTCGATGCATACAATCGCAATTCATCGAGGGTAATCAGAGGACGGCGAGATCGTTCGTTGACATCTAAGCGAACTTCGACGTACTCGACACCTCCAATCTCGATCTCGGGCAAATCTGAGAGTGAAATGGCACGAGTCCGTCGTTTTTTGGTATCGAATTCGAGGGTTCCGTCTGTGTTGTAGCCCTGTTCTGTGTCTCCACTTCCATCAAGGCGAAGGAAGGAATTGATTTTGCCAGCTTCTTGAGATGCAAGATTAGAGTTCGCAAAGAAGATGCCGTTTAGCTCTCCAATATTTGTGGAACTTAAGTCGATAGCCATGGTTAAACCTGAGTTGGGTTTTGTTGGACTGTCGGTCAGCACCCTTCAATGCGATCGAACCTTTAGAATCAAAAGTCGATCGACGAATTTATACACATGAGAAACCGCCAAACTGACGAGCGTTTACGAAAGTTTGGTCTGTTTAACTAACCTGAGATGCACAATTCTCTGTTCGATACAGAGAATCAGAATTCGTTTGAATAAATTACGCAACAAACCAACAAACAGCTTTGAGAAACACGAGATTGCTTTTGCAGGATTCGATCGATCGCTTCTCGGCAGACGCAAAATTTAGGAATCGATCTCGGCTTCGATTGTGAAGTTGTGCGTTTGGGTCGTTTTTTAAGGTCTAAATCTTTTCGATCGAACGATATTATTCCCTCCACACCCAAAATAGCGAACACCCTTCCATCTGTCAAAACGATCGGCAAGCGAAATGCAAGCGTTTAATTTTTTCGTTCAGTACAATCCTAGAGGAAGAACCATGAAGTTTTAGTAAAGAAACCGTAAAAATACAGAGATTTTTTGTAAAAAATTGATGAAGATGCGCTGTTTTAGGAACAAAGCGATCCACAAATTAGAACCCAACACGTTTGGCGTACCGATCTCCCAAGATTTGCTTAAGTGATTTTACGCATACAAGATCGGCGTAAACCCGGAGAAATACCTTTGGCTCGAACAACTTGCAATCGACGACCAGCCGAACTGCGCTGTGAAATCCGAACCCATAAACGCCATGTCGTCTAGAGATGTGTCGCATCGCGATTCTGTCTGCACTTGCAATCGTGACTCTCGCTCAGTTGTTCTCTTTCGTCGGTTAAATCTGGCAGTAAAAAGCTTGAATTTGAGAGATAATATTCCGAAAACATCTAAAAAATGTAAAATTCAAGTCGAAAGAGTTTCTCAAGCGTCTTCTCAAAAAAAGTTAAACGATCGCACTCGAGATTTTTGGTGCCAGTGTGACGAAAAAAGGCGAATTTTAGCAGGTTCTTCACCTGAAGATTTTGTGAAGATTTTGCCGCGATATTCCATTCTCATCTGACAGCGGTGGGAATCTCGTTCTTTAGCATGTTGTCGTTTGGGTCGATCGAAGGCAAATACAGCCGTTTACTTCGCACCCAGCAGCCAATAGGTCGTCATCGTGCCTTTTCCCTTCACCTGGATTTCTCCGCGTTTTTCAAAGAAGTACCAATCTTTCAGGCGTTCGTAGGTCACAGAAGTGACCTGAATTTTGCCCGCTTCCCCCGAAGATTCCATTCTCGAGGCGATATTGACTGTATCGCCCCATAAATCGTAGGCAAATTTTTTCAAACCAATAACACCAGCGACGACTTTACCCGTGTTAATCCCGATCCGAAGTTGGAAGCGTTCCCCCTGCTCGAATTCCAGTTGATCGACAATCGTGTTCATCGATAAGGCCATATCGGCAATCGCTTCCGCGTGATCGGGGTGAGGAAGGGGCAATCCTGCCGCCACCATGTAAGCGTCGCCGATCGTCTTAATTTTTTCTAGCCCCATCGATTCTGCTAGATAATCAAAGCTAGAGAAAATCTGATTGAGTAAATTGACCGTTTCCGTCGGTCGCAGTCGAGTCGCGAGGGGGGTAAACCCGACAATATCGGCAAACAGAATCGTGACTTCGTCAAAGCTTTCCGCAATTGCGTCTTGGTCTTGCTTGAGGCGTTGGGCGATGGGTTCGGGCAGAATATTCAGTAACAACTGCTCGGATTTTTCGCGCTCGGCTTTTAAAATTTCTTCAGATTGCTTTCGATCGGTAATATCGGCGATAAAACCCTCGATCGACCAAATTCCCTGTTCTGGCTTGTAAACGCCGCGCCCTTGCTCCCAAACCCACTTCAAATCACCCGTTGCGACTTGAATGCGATAGACGATTTTAAAGGGACGCTCTTCGAGGAGTGCAACGCGAACTTCTTGCCGAACTCGTTCGCGATCTTCAGGATCGATGAGATCGTCATACGACAGTTGAGCGTTATCGATCAACTCTTCTGGCGGATGTCCCGTCAACTCGTAACACCCTTCGCTGACGAATTGCATCGTCCATACTCGATCGCTCAAACAGCGATACGCCATACCGGGAAGATTGCTCATTAACGTCGAGAGCGCGCGTTGGCTTTCTGCCAGCGAGGCCGTCCGCTCGGCAACGCGCGTTTCGAGTTGCGCTTTGGTGGTGGCGAGGGCTGTAAACGACTCGCGCAACTGCTCGGCCATGCGATTAAACGAGTGTGCTAGAACGTCGAGTTCTCGAATGCCTTCTGCATTGACCTTTTGCTCTAATTTGCCTCGCGCCATCGCAGCACTGGCTTGACTGAATCGATGAATGGGTTGGGTAATCCAGCGGGACGTGATGAGTCCGAAGCCGATCGCCCCTCCTAACGCAGCCAGACACAGCCAGATCGTCGTGCGAGTTCCTGCGTTAATCTGGGCTGTGAAGTCGGCTTCGGGAATGACGACGATACTCAACCAATCCAATCCCCGACCGTCTTGAAAGGGGGTCACTTGGACTAACTGCCGTTCGCCATCGAGATTGTAGGCAAATCGTTGGGTTTGGCGAACGTGTTCTAAGGTTTCGACGCGCTCTAACAGCGCCTTGACTGTCTGCGACACGACGGGATTGTTACTTTCGGCGGCTAACAGACGTTGCACGCCGTTGGCTAAGGCGATCGATTCTTCTTGGGACATCGAACTGGCAACCAACGCACCCGAACGCTCGATAATGAAGGCTTGGCCCGATTGACCGATTTCTAATCCTTGAAGAAATCGATCGATCTGGGAAAGGATTAAATTCGAGCCGAACACGCCGCGAAACTCCCCGTCGGACGTGTAGATGGGAACGACGGCCGTAATTTGTAACACCCCGAGATGAGCGGACGGGAAAATGGGACTCCAAGTTGACTGTTCTGCCGCTTGTCCGGCTTTATACCAAGGGCGTAACCGCGGATCGTAGACTTTGGCTTCGAGGAATTGAGCGTAACGGCCGAGATCGTCGAGTTGATAGATCTGTCGTTCGGGAGCCGTGTCGGGCGTGCGAAATTTAACAACGGTTTTGCCGTCGGGCAATTGCTGAACGCCAATGAAATTTCCGAACTCGTCACCGAGAAACAGATAAGTAACGGCTCGATCGAGTTGAATTTGAGACCAAAAATTGGCTTCGAGAGTGGCAAAGTTATCGGGCGCTAAAATATCGTGACGGATGGCTGAAGCGTTAATTTCGAGGAATAAATGGGGGGTGTTGAGGTAGTCGCGAACGTGTCGATCGATCCGAGCTGTGACGCTATTGCTCAATTGCTCGACGACGTCGTTAACGGCTCGGTGTCCGTTTCGTAAGCTCAACCATCCCGTTAAACTCACAGCGGCAACGATTTGAATGACAAACGGCACCACGAGAACGAGGCGCAGCGGCATCTGTTTCGACTTTCTGCAAAACCGATCGATCGGCTTTTTCCATGACATCGGTTTACGTGGCTGACCTGGGTGATATGACAAGTGGCGATCGATGAGATGCACGGATCGAGTCTGGGTTAATTGCGTCTCACTCGGGCCATTTTTGAGCCAAGCTTCTACATCCCAACCGAAGTTTAAATGGGAGAACGCGAAGGGGGGTTAGAGTCTATCAGTATGCGATACTCTCCTTGCCTTTATCTAGTCTAAACGCACAATCGCGAAACATCGTGTTAGAGCTATATCAGAAAATATATCTATATTCAATTTATGGTTAAATTCATATTTAAAAATATAATCGATCGCTCAAAAGTAGGAGGCACGATATCTCGCGCCTCTAACCCTGAAATTTCTACTCCTGAGCCACTGACGTTTCGATGGTGTTTAACGACATTTCGATCGAAGCGTTACCAATCGTCAACTGACTCGCCTCGTTCGAGCCACTCCATTAAATCCCGTTCGGGTTTAGCGACGTTAAACAGATGCAAACCGAAATCTTTAGCAAGATCTTTACAGATTTCGATGCCTCTGACACTATTACCTTTGACATCGAGCAGCGGCGAAAACGTACCAATCCCCAACTTTCCAGGAACAACGGCTGTAATACCACCGCCGACACCACTTTTCGCCGGCATTCCCACTTTATACGTCCACTCTCCGGAATAGTCGTACATTCCACAGGTGAGCATCACGCTAATGACATCTTGAACGTAGTGTTCGTCGAGAGCGCGTTCTCCAGTAATCGGATTAACACCACCATTGGCAAGCGTCGCAGCCATCACCGCCAAATCGTGACTGTTGACCATAATCGAACATTGTTGAAAATAGAGATCGAGGGTTTCCTCAATGCGATCGGTCACCATCCCAAAATTCAACATGAGGTAGGCGATCGCTCGGTTGCGATGTCCTGTGGCTTTCTCGGATAAAAACACCGGGACGTTAATTTCTAAATCTCGTCCGGTGTAGCGTCGAAATAAATCGAGAACGCGCTTGAGCCGTTCGGTACTTCCGTTTCCCTTAATCAGATCGGTCGTGGCGATCGCGCCAGCATTGACCATGGGGTTGTAAGGTCGATTGGTTTTTTCATCCAAAACGATCGAGTTAAAGGCTTCTCCTGTTGGCTCGACGCTCACTTTGCTGTTGACGTACTCTCGTCCCCAATCTTCGAGCGCTAAGCCATAGATAAATGCTTTGGAAATCGACTGAATTGTAAAAAGTCGATCGCAATTTCCAACTTCAAACAGTTGACCGTTGCTCGTCACTACGCAGATGCCAAACCACTCTGGATTCGCGAGTGCGAGTTCGGGAATATAATCTGCAACCTTGCCTTCATCGAGCGATCGATATTTTTCGTATAAGTCGTTGAGGTAGTTCCGAAATGGTGATGAAACAGCTTGGATGGAACTCGCAAGGGATTTCAGATCGTGGTCTGTCATAATTCAGTTATCGGTTACGATTTTAAGGTTTTGTGAGTGGTGCGATCGGCTCCCAAATCGAAATACAGGATACTCGATCGAACACAACGATCTGTTATTTTTTTAACAGTCGTCGAACATCAAACATCACCCATAATTTCTTGGGCGACTTTACGAAACTCTTGGCTGATCGGATGTTCGGGGTATTTCACACAAAAAACTCCCTCACTGGCCAACTGCACGACGTCTTCAGATAAAGGAAAAATTCCTGCAACTGGGACGTTATACGTATCTTCTATTTTTTGTCGCAAGGCTTCAAAATTCATTTTACTCAAAACTTTGTTAGCTGCCAGCAACATTTTACGAACGTTTAAATGTTTGGCAACGTCGACCGTCACTGCTGTTCCTTGATAGTCTTGCTTGTCGGGGCGAAGAATGAGAATTAAAACGTGAGAAATGGCAATAGATAGAAACGTTTCTTTAGATAAGCCGGGGTGAGTATCGATAAAAAAGTAATCGAGTTTCATCCCCTTAACGAGTTTGCGAAATCCGTCGTTGAGTAGCTTGACATCGTATCCCTCGCTGAGAATTCGGGAGATATCGTCAGCTTTCACACTGGAGGGAACGAGAAAAATCTGACCATCTCCTGTCAGCCCCACGTTCGCACTGACATCATAAGCTGCATCTTCAATAAAAGATTGCCCCCATAAATAGGTATTGAGCGTTTTGTTCATCTGTTCTGGCTCTAAACCAAATAGGTTGTGAATACCGGGGGACTGAATATCTGTATCGACAACACCCACGCGATATCCTTGTTGAGCAACTGTCGTTGCTAGGTTCGCCGTAAAATTGGACTTCCCCGTTCCTCCTCGATAGGAGTGAATCGAAATAACTTTCGGCATAATTGTCAGATCTATTGAGAGATTAGGATGGTTTTAACTTACGGCGAACTCTTCCCTTGGGTTCTGTGTAATTCAATACATTTGTTGGATTCATTGTAAATTGAGGTCTTGAAATAATTTTTAGACTTACTTCGTGATAAAATTTTATAAGCAAATAGTTGTATTTTTAGACAGTCGTTTTAATATTTGTTATCAATACAGATCGAAATAATTTGGTTTTGGCTTCGCTCAGCTAGAATCGGCTGAAGTCAGCAATCGCCTTCCCAACGAACAGTGCGGTGAGTTTGGTGAACTGACGATCCTCGTCCGAGAATGGCGGTGGTTTCAAATAGAAGAAGCCCCAGATAAATTCGCCAAAATAAATCCGGGGTTTGGTTGTATTGACTAGCAAAGAGGATTGCCTCCACGCTCCCTCGAACCCGTCAAATTTAGCGGCGGCGAGAACGAATTCCTACGAGTCCGACTAATCCAAAAGCCATTAGCATCGAAGGTTCGGGAACTTCGACGTTATCGTCTGGCGTGTCGGGAATTTCTTCAAAGGTTCCGTACATCCCTACGCCATCGTTGAAACATTCTAAGAAAGCACTCGCAATCCAATCGACTTGATTGTCACCGAGTAAGGCTCGATCGAAACTAAACGCGATCGTCTGCGATCCTTGTTTTCCCATGTTCCCCAGCCAATCGAGTTCCAACCCGGCAACGTCGGAAATCAATTCAATATCGCCCAGGCGTTCGGTATAGGAAGCAATGACGTTTTTGGCGTTGCTGTCGCCAAAGTAGTCTTTGTTGAGGCGGCTATCGCCATAGCTTGCACCAGAAACGTTATTTTCCCAGCGCGACAAGCTCGAATATCCCAAATTGTAACTCGCCACGGATTTACCCGTCACCCCAGCATAAATACCTGTTTCTCCAGGGGTATTGGAATAGGAGTAGACATCTCCATCAATGCCAGAATCGTTCGTTCCCGCAAAACGAATTCCGAGAACTTCGCCACTTGCAAAGGATTGATTGAGAGCTTGGTTGGGGTTCAAGTTGATAAACAAATCGCCCCAGCCCACGTTACCGTCTTTCACTTGACGATAGTTTTGATACGACCAAGAACCCGTTAGCGGTGTATTCGCGTTGAGGGCAAACGTTACGGTATCGCCATCATCGCGATAAGCCATTCCGAAGACTTCCATAGTTGAGTCACCGGATTTATCAGTAAAGCTATCCGCTTGATACGTCCAGAGCGAGCCGGCTCTTGCAACCGGAGCCATGACAACCGAAGCAGTAACAATACCAGTTGCGATAGCGGAGATTCGGGTGATTTGTTCGATTGACATGGGTCTTCCTCTTTCAATAAATTTATATTTGGAAGGCTGCCTTGAGGTGCTTTAAATTCAAGATAGCTTAGCTGTTTGGGGGTTTACATAAAGAGCAATTAAAGCTTTTTTATTTTTTTGAACAACAAAATTTGATATTGATTTCGATCGTTAAAATATCAGAAATTCTACTTAAAAAGATCGCGAAAATATCAGGTTGCACGCACAATAATTTGCGTAAATACACGTAAAATACTAAGAAATGCTTGATGTGATTGCTCGATCGATCCTCAAACTATTTCTGACAAGAACTTTGGGTCGTATTGCGCTGTAATGATGCCGGTCAGTCAAAATCCCCTCGTGGCGAGGTGTCGATCGATCGAGAAATTTCATCGCCCTGTGTTCGCACTGTCACCTCTGGGATCGCTGCAACCGTCGCGGGAACGTCTCATTGGATCAGCGATTGTTGTGGGGAGTCTCGCATTCTCGCTTCAGACTCCAGCAGAGCGCAAAGCACGGCAGGCATTTGAACAGGTGTTAATTGAGAAGTGGCAGCCGCTGCTGAACAAGGAGTGCTGGAAACAGAGAGAAAGCCGTTTGGGATAAATTTAAGGGTTCTCGGCAATAGGTCGATCGATCGTTGGCGTATCTTGGACTCAAAACCGAGGAACGCGATCGTGAAAAACACCATTAGTATCAGTTTGCTGTCTGTTCTGACGTTCGCCGCCAGCAGTCCCGGCGTTCTCGCCCAATCCAACCCTTCCGAGTTTGAGACGTTCGGCGAATGGTGCAGAAACCGAGAGCAATTAACGCCAGAAGCCAGACATACCGTTGAAATGTTATTAAAAGCAGCACGGACACAGGAGTGCGATCGAGCGGAGGAAACACTGACTAACTTACCAGGACTTATCCTTGCTGCTACTCAAATCTCAGATGCTACGCCCTTCGCCAGTCTCGCGAATCTGCAACACCTCGATCTCAGCACCAATCAAATTACTGATGTCACCCCCTTAGCCAATCTCGTCAATCTCGAATGGCTTCAACTGAATGAAAATGAAATTGAAGATGTTGCGCCCTTAGCCAATCTCGTCAATCTCGAATGGTTGGGACTCAGAGACAATCAAATCGATGATGTCATTCCCTTAGCCAATCTCGCAAACCTGACGCATCTCAGTCTCGGCGACAATCGAATCGAGGATGTTACGCCTATAGGCGATCTCACAAATCTACAAAACCTCGACCTCAGTGAAAATGAAATTGACGATGTTACGCCCTTAGCCAATCTCGTCAATCTCGAATGGCTTTTTCTCTTTACCAATCAAATCGAGGATATTACTCCCTTATCCAGCTTGACTTATCTGAAAGAGCTTTACCTTTCTGACAACCCGATCGTCGATCGAACCTGTCCCGTCCAACCCGAATCTATCTGTAGATTTTGAAAACGGCGATCGAGTCTGCGGAGATAGCAGACTTCACAGTGTCTTCGCTGCTGGTTTGTTGTCAAGTGCCAATATTTGAACTCGATCGATCTCGAGATCGATCTCCGAAATACTCAATTTCTCCATCTCAATTGATGGTAGAATTCAAAAAACTTTTAAAACAAGAAATATCGCTGCGCCATCGGTAAAACTTCAGCAGGTTCGCACGTCAACAACTCACCATTTGCGCGAACTTCATACGTTTCCGGATCGACCTCGATCGACGGAAGTGCATCGTTGAGCTTCATATCAGCTTTCCCAATTTTGCGCGTGTTGGAAACAGCAACCGCCGTTTTTTGCAATCCCATTTTTTGAGGAATATCCGCCTCTAACGCCGCTTGCGACAGGAACGTTAAAGACGTAGCCGCCATCGCGCCGCCGTAACTCGCAAACATCGGACGCATATGAATCGGTTGCGGCGTGGGAATACTCGCGTTCGGATCGCCCATTTGCGCCCACGCGATCGAACCGCTTTTCAAAACTAATTCCGGTTTAACGCCAAAAAAGGCCGGTTTCCACAAACACAAATCGGCGATTTTTCCTTCCTCGATCGAACCGACATAACTTGAAATACCGTGAACGATCGCCGGATTAATCGTGTACTTAGCAACGTAACGTTTAGCGCGAAGATTGTCGTTTCGATCGCTATCTTCTGCTAATGTGCCTCGTTGTACCTTCATTTTATGGGCCGTTTGCCAAGTGCGAATAATGGTTTCACCGACACGCCCCATGGCTTGAGAGTCAGATGCAATAATACTAAACGCCCCGAGATCGTGCAAAATATCCTCGGCGGCGATGGTTTCGCGACGAATGCGAGATTCGGCAAACGCAACATCTTCGGGAATACTTCGATCGAGGTGGTGACACACCATCAACATATCGAGGTGTTCCTCTAACGTATTCATCGTATAAGGACGAGTGGGATTCGTCGAAGATGGAAGCACGTTGGCATAACCACAGACTTTAATAATGTCTGGTGCGTGTCCTCCCCCTGCGCCTTCGGTGTGATACGTGTGAATCGCACGGTTTTTGAAGGCGGCGATGGTGTGTTCGACAAATCCCGCTTCGTTGAGGGTGTCAGTATGAATGGCAACTTGTACGTCGTAGTCGTCGGCGACACTCAAACAAGTATCGATCGCGGCGGGTGTCGTCCCCCAATCTTCGTGAAGCTTTAAGCCAATCGCACCCGCGAGAACCTGTTCGACTAAGCCTTGCGGAAGTGCGCTGTTTCCTTTCCCCAAAAATCCCAAGTTCATCGGAAAGGCTTCAGCAGCTTGTAACATCCGATGAATGTTCCACGCGCCTGGAGTGCAAGTGGTGGCATTTGTCCCCGTTGCGGGCCCCGTTCCACCGCCTAACATGGTCGTAATCCCCGAGGCGATGGCAGTTTCGATTTGTTGGGGACAAATAAAGTGAATGTGGCTGTCGATTCCCCCAGCGGTGACGATCGAACCTTCACCGGCAATGGCTTCGGTCGCGGGGCCGATAATAATATCGACGTTATCTTGAATATAGGGATTTCCAGCTTTCCCAATTTTGTGAATTTTGCCGTCTTTAATGCCGATATCGGCTTTGACAATTCCCCACCAATCGAGAATTAACGCATTAGTAATGACGACATCAACTGCACCATCTTCTCGAGAAATTGGCGACTGTCCCATCCCATCGCGAATCACTTTTCCACCACCAAATTTCACTTCGTCGCCATAGGTGGTAAAATCTCGTTCGACTTCGATAATTAATTCGGTATCGGCGAGACGGATGCGATCTCCAACAGTAGGGCCGAACGTTTCAGCGTAAGCTCGGCGATCCATACGATAGCTCATAATTCGTGATGGGTAGTGGGAAACAATTTAAATTCGTTCGTGTGACTCAGAACAGCCTTCTTTCAAGGATTATTTCTTTTTCTTTTTCTCTTTTTTCTTCTTATCTTTCGTTTTAGTCGATTCGGAATCTTCCGCTTCGTTATCGAGGGAACCGTTGACTAACGCATTAAAGCCATAAATTTGACGACTTCCCGCGATCGAAACCAATTCGATCGTTTTTTCATCGCCGGGTTCAAAACGAACGGCGGTTCCAGCGGGAATGTTCAGCCGCATTCCTTTAGTGGGAGATCGATCGAACTGTAGCGCTTCGTTGACTTCAAAAAAGTGGAAGTGCGAACCCACTTGAATCGGTCGATCTCCGGTGTTCGCCACGGTAACGGTTAAGGTCGATCGATCGGCGTTGAGTTCGATTTCGCCTTCGGCTGGAAAAAGTTCTCCGGGAATCATGGCAATTTGCAATTTACGACTTATAATTTACGATTAATTGACGATTCAAGAAATTTTATGATTTCTCCCCATTTCCTCATCTCGATTTACTCGATCGGATCGTGAACGGTTACGAGTTTCGTTCCGTCGGGGAAGGTGGCTTCAACTTGAACTTCTTTCACCATTTCTGAAATGCCATCCATGACATCATCTCGCGATAAAAGCGTTTTTCCATAACTCATTAATTCAGCAACCGTTCGACCTTCCCTAGCACCTTCTAGGATTCCTGCAGTGATATAAGCCACAGCTTCGGGATAGTTGAGTTTTAAGCCCTTTTCTTTTCGTCGTTCAGCTAGAAGTGCTGCGGTAAAGATTAAAAGTTTGTCTTTTTCCTGCGGTGAAAGCTGCATTCAAATTCTCCAATTTCCAGCATTTAACGAAATAACAGATAAATCGTAAATCGTAAATTTAATTCAGTTTTGCCAAGCCCGAATTTTAATCGCCGATCGATCTCGGTATTCCCAACGCAGGAGTTGCCACAAGTCGAGGAATCGATCGAGGGCTTCCTGAGTCGATCGACCGCGATAACGCCCGATTAAGCCGCAATCGAGACGAGTTAAACCGATTTCTCCTCGAGTATCCCGCGCTTGCCACACCATTCGAGCTTTTTTTAAAATATCTTCAGAAATGGCTTGTCCGATCCAACAGAACGTTGCAATAACCGGTTGTCCGTTCAAGCCGTTTGGGGAATCTAAGAGTTCCGAACCGCCTTTCAGTTGCGTTCGATCGATCCAAAGCGGTTTTCGATTTTGCCACACTTCCGTATTCGATCGCCACACACCACTGTGAAATCGTTCGCCCCTCGCCGTTCGCCCGAAACGCACGATTTCCCATCCCAACCAAACGGCATTTTCTCCAAGTTCGATGCGAGTATCTTGGCGATAAATTGCTCCATCAAATACGATGGTTTCGCGAGGTAAATATTCGAGATAAGCGTTATCGTCGAGCTGCAAATTAATAGTTTGCTGGGAAGTTTTTTCGTTACTTCGATAAACTTTACTAGCTGCAACCGTTGTGATACTTGCCTCGGCGTGAGATTGAAGGTGTACCTGTTGACTGAGACGATCTCCGCCTACGATTCCTCCTGCAGTGTGTAGAATAACGCTGTGGCAAATTTCCTTACCTTCGGGATGAAAAGAGCGCTGAATTTTTAGGGGAGATTGACTGTAAGCCCCGAAAACGCGAGTCGATTGATTTCGCTTCTCATAAGTGAGTTTCAGCTTTCCGTGCCAAGGTTTCATGGATGAGGTGATGAGGAGGTGAGGTGATGAGGAAGTCATTAAAAAACTAAATGCGATCGAATGAAGTTTTCAATCTCATCGAGTCCCTCCTGAGTTTTGAGATTGGAAAAAACAAACGGTCGATCGCCTCGCATTTTCTTAGCATCCCGTTTCATGACCGACAAATCGGCTTCGACAAACGGCGCGAGATCGATTTTATTAATGACTAATAGATCGGATTTTGTGATTCCGGGGCCGCCTTTTCTCGGAATTTTATCACCAGCCGAAACATCAATGACGTAAATTGTCAAATCTACCAATTCGGGGCTAAAGGTTGCGGCGAGATTATCGCCACCACTTTCGATAAAAACGAGATCGAGGTGAGAAAATTTGCGTTCGAGTTGCTCGACTGCGGCTAAGTTAATCGAAGCATCTTCGCGAATCGCCGTGTGGGGACATCCCCCCGTTTCAACGCCCAAAATTCGATCGATCTCCAACGCTTCCGCTCGAACGAGAAATTGAGCGTCTTCTTGCGTGTAAATATCGTTGGTTACAACCGCCAGTTGCAAAGACTTTCGCATCCGTTTGCATAACGCTTCCACCAGGGCTGTTTTTCCAGAACCCACAGGTCCAGCAATTCCAACGCGAAAAGAAGACATGGCGATTTAAAACAATTTACGATTTACGATTGGCGATTTAAGAAGATTTACGACTGGACGATCGATCCTGCAAACACGATATGGCTTTGAGAGTCCGTAAAAAGTATGCAATGTAACAGCAATTTATCGCAATGTTGTGTTGCATCTTGGAGAAATATTCGCTTAACTGCGAAATAGGCGCGTATAAAGCGTTTCGTGTTGCATACTCGCGAGGGTGAGTCCCCAGCTACAGCAGGCGAGATCGTCATCGGAACGTTCGAGGATTCGATCGATCGCCGCTAAAATCGCGGGTTGCAACTGGCGAGTTAACTGCTGTCCCGCCGTTTGTCCGAGGGGAACGAGTTTAACCCCCGCCCCGATGAGATTCGTTGCCCAACTATATAGATAGGCTAAAATTGCATCTTTAAGGGAGATCTGCCAGTGAGCGGCGGCGATTCCGTAGGCGATGGCGAGGTTGCAGTCACCATCGATCGTTCCAGCGCATTCCGTGACGTTCGGTAACGCTGGAGAATTGTCGCCTAAATCCCTCAATAATCGCATCAGAGAATTACCCATTTGCCAACTTTGCTGGCGTAACTCTGCCGTTTCGCGACTCGCACTCAGCCAGTCATTCCAATACGCTAATCCCGAAAGATCGCCACTTTGACAGCACCGATAACCGCGCGTCATCACCGCCGTTTCGAGGACGATCGAGCCGTCTTGGAGTTCGGTTTCCAACCACTTTCGCAAATCCGACGCTCGATCGAGCGTCCCCCCTTCGATCAGTGTTTCTAGACCTTCACTATAGCTGTAAGCTCCCAAGGGAAAGCTAGGACTCGCCAGTTGTAGGAGATTGAGGAGTGATAACACTAAAAATCAACCGTTAACGTTTTAAACTGAAAAGCATCTACACTTCCAAAGTACAAAACGGCCGTACAAAATAACCCGATCTGGCACTGGCTTGTGGGTCTTAAAATCTTAAAATCGTAAACCGTCAATTGTAAATCATAAATTCATCGATGCGTAAACGCTCTCAACCCTGGATTCAACGTCGATCTCGGTTTATTATCGCCGCGATTTCGGCGGTTGGCGCGGTCATTACCGCTTATCTCGCCTTCACCAAACTGTCGGGTGGAGAAGCCACCTGCCCCATCGAAGGCTGTGACAAAGTTCTCGAAAGTCCCTACGCCACCGTTTTTGGCTTACCACTGGCGTTATTCGGCCTCCTCGCTTACGTGGCGATGGAATTGTTTGCGGTTGTCCCTTGGCTGGTAAACCCCGAAACCCAAAAATCCCTGAGAAAAGACCTCGAAAACTGGACGTGGATTTTTCTCCTCATCGGAAGTACCTCAATGGCGGTTTTTAGCGCCTATCTGATGTACGTCATGACAACAGAAATCCAGTCTCTGTGCGTTTACTGTATCGGTTCGGCCGTTTGTGCAGTGAGTTTGTTCGCCCTGGCGCTGATGGGTCGAGAGTGGGACGATCGCGGACAGGTGATGTTTATCGGTACGATCGCAGCACTCGTGACGATGGTCGGAACGTTAGCGGTTTACGCCCCTCTCCGCTCGACAACAGCAGAAGATGAAAGTGGTTACGCCATTACACAGGTGTCTACGCCCGATCGAATTTCGCTCGCACGACACCTGACGGAAATCAATGCAAAAATGTATGGGGCGTTTTGGTGCGGCCACTGTTTAGAACAAAAAGAGCGTTTCGGGGAAGAAGCCGCGAAGGAAATGCCTTACATCGAATGCGACCCCAACGGAACGAACCCTCAACCCGCGCTGTGTGACGCGGCTGGCATCCAAAGTTATCCCACTTGGGAAATTAACGGCCAGTTCTACCAAGGCAATCGGACGTTGGATGAGTTAGCCGATTTTTCGGGTTATGAAGGCTCTCGCGAGTTTTGATGCTAGATTGCACGGGCCGGAAGAGTTGCAATGGCTGCAATCTCCAATTCTCCTCAGCTTTATTCACCTCACCTTTATCTACTTCAACTTTTAAGCTATGTCTGTTGTCGTGTTCGGAAGCCTCAATCTCGATCTCGTCGCGCAAACCCCTCGTCTTCCCGTTGTCGGTGAAACGGTTCTCGGGAGTCACTTTTTAACGGCCTCGGGGGGAAAAGGAGCGAATCAAGCGGTAGCAGCAGCACGTCTGGGGGCTTCTACTGCGATGGTGGGGTGCGTGGGAAACGATCGATTTGGCGAACAACTCTTAGCAGGATTGCGCGAGAGTGGGGTGGAGACGCAAGGGGTGCGCGTTGACGAAAACACCCATTCTGGCGTTGCTGTCGTGTCCGTAGACCAACAGGGTGAAAACACGATTGTCATCGTTCCCGGTGCGAACGGCCAGGTTGGCGAGGTGGATATCGAGCAGTTGAAAGTCCTGTTACCCGATGCGACAACCTTATTGTTGCAGTTAGAAATTCCGCTTCCGGCCGTCGAAGCAGCGGCGCGAGTGGCGCGGGACGCTGGTGTGACGGTCGTTCTCGACCCCGCCCCCGTCCCGGAAGACTTTCCCGAAGACCTTTACAGTTTGGTGGATATCCTCACGCCCAACGAAATCGAAGCGAGTCAACTTTTGGGCGTTCCCGTTCACGATCGAGAAACGGCTTTGGCTGCTGCGTCGGCTTTTCGGCGGCGAGGGGCTAAAACGGCCGTCGTCACGCTCGGGGCGAGAGGTCTGGCTTACGCGACGGCGACAGAATCGGCATTCGTGCCAGCCTTTGCGGTTGAAGCGATCGATACGACAGCAGCCGGTGATGCGTTTAACGGGGCGTTAGCAGCTGCCCTCGATCGAGGTTTACCCTGGACTGATGCCTTACGTTGGGGGGCGGCCGCTGGCGCTCTCTCGACGACCCAAGCGGGGGCGCAACCGTCTCTTCTCGATTTGGAAACGCTGGAAGAGGCGTTAGCTGCCAAGCCCGTTTCATCTTGAAACGAATTGGGGCGCGATCGACACGCCCCAACTGACGATCTATAGTTGTTTCAAGAAATCTAGTGATGGCTAACGTCTAATGCGAAAAAAATCCGACGAAGAAAACGGGAACCACTAAAAACGCTGCGAGAATCCAGAAAAACGTGACGGGATCGATATCTACAATTGTCGTTTTAACGGACTCTTTATCGGGTTTTCGATCGTTCATTCGATCTATCCTCGGGTAAAGCCTATTCGCTCGATCGTACTCGATTTCGATCGAGCTGTGCTAAAATTCCGCCCTCAACTCGACTCGGCCATGGCACTCAATCCCAATCTCAGTTCTCGGTAGCCTCGCCACAAGTTACCCACCATCAACGACGCGATACCGTCGAGAACGTGCAACTCGGGCAAGCTGGGATCGATCGAAAGTGCGGTTTCGATCGCGTTACGGGCCGCGATGGGATGCCAATCAGCCAGATTGACGACGGCGAGGTAAGCGTAAGCGTAGGGATTGTTGACATCGAGTGCGACGACACGCTCGAAAACGGAAATGGCTTTATCGGGGCGCTTTTTCACCACCCACGCTAACCCGACAGTATACGCCCAGTCGAGGCGATCGGGATCTCGTTCGAGGCGGTACTCTAAGGACGCGATGGCACGATCGAGATAGCCTTGGACGGGATCGTATTGATTGATGCGGCTAATTTCTGAAAAAACGGGATCGAGAGCGCTCGTCCCCTGGGGCAGTGCTTTCGCTAACTGTCGCAGTTGCGTTTCCCAATCCAACTCGGGGGCGGAAATTATCGGGGCGCTCAGATCGACTTCGACAGCCACTGAGGGAATCTCGATCGATTGGGCTTGTCCCGTGTTCAAATCGAGATAGCGAGCCTCGAGAACGTAGGTTCCCGGTGGCAGATCGGCGGGGGGTAGCATGGCCGTGGTTTCAGAGATTTCAAACGTGCAACTGTCGAAATCGCTCTGACCGTCGGGGTGAAGTATTCCGGTCTTCGGACAGCGTTCCGCCACCTGCAACGGCTTCGATGCTAACAAACCTGACGCGATCGATCGATCGTGCAACCAAAACGCCGGTTCTGCGATGGTTTTCTCGTCGATTTGCTGTCGCCACGTCAACAGCACCACCGATCGACGCAAACTTTCCCACGACCCCGACCATTCGTAGGTGACGGGAACGGGCGATCCGGGTGGCACGCGAGGCGGTACTAAGACGCTATCGAGGGCAACGCCTTCTGTAACCCCGGGTGCGTCCTGCAAGGTCACCGTCACCCAGGGCTGTTGGCGATGGTAGAGATTCAGCCGTTCGCCATCGGGAAGGGGAAATTGACGGTGAAGCGCGAACTCGCCGCCGCGTTCGACGGTTTCGACGATTTCCGAGTACGCCGATGGTACCGAACCCGGATCGCCCGTTTTCGTGACGAACCAATCGATCGATCGAACGTCTTGCGGTACGTCTTCGGAACGCACCCCCACCTGACGGCCGTAAACCCGGAAGTTCGACAACGCGCCGTAATAATTCAAGTTATGTTGGTTGACGGTGGAGGTCGAGGGCAAAACGCCGAGGGTCGTTTGCAAATACGGCTCAGTCCGCACGATTTCCTCAATGGCGGCTTCGTGGGGAAAGGGCAACCCCACATAAGCCTGTGTCATGGCAGGTACGAATTCTGTCGTCGGTTGGAGGGGAATGACGCTCAGAACTGCTACGACAGCCGCAGTCAACCAGCGAGTGCGCCATCCCCAAGCACTCAACCCCCAAGCGAGCGCGATCGATAACACGGGCAATAGGGGCAAACTGTAGCGCAGATCTTTGTTGACGTTCAGAGAACACAGCAAATACGCCCCGAGGAGGAAAACGGCAAGCCAGACGAAGGATTGGCGAGGAAGAACGGGAGATGGGGAGAGGGAGGATCGGTTAGACAACCGCCATTTGACGAAACCGGCGATAGGAATTGCCAGCAACAGCCAGGAGGCTTGTTCGGGGAGATGTTGCAGGTAATACGTCCAAGCGGAGAGGGTGTTCAACGCCGGATCGCCTTCTGCTATGGCTGAATCGACGGTGGCGCGTTTACTGGCGGTGAGGACGAGCAGCCAATTGGTGCGATACCACCATCCACACACCAGCGACGAACTCCCCAAACCGACGACAAACTGCAACAGTTTCGTCCACTGTCGCGAGACACACAGTTCTAAAGTCAGCCAGAGGAGGGGAACGGCGAGAAACAGAACGATCGATTGTTTGACTGCCAATCCTATCCCCAAGGCCAAACCGAACGCAATCGTTCTGAGCCAACTTTCGGGGCGATCTCGCCAAAGGGTGAGGCTGTAAAACGCCAGTGCGGTTGCGGCGGTGAGGGGATAGTCGAGGAGGAAGTCGAGGCGGACAGCCACGAGTCCGGGAAACACCAGACACAGCAACGCCGCCCAAACCCCCACCTGTTGTGAAAAGAGATGTCGCCCCAAGCCGTACACGCTCCAGAGGAGAACGGCACTCAAGAACAGGTTGACGAGGGTGGCTCGATCGAATCCCGTCCCGAACAGGTTTAAAAAGGGAACGGTGGCGATATAGGTCAGCGGTGGAATTTTCGACGACAGCAGCCAAACCTGTGTCCACCATTCCGAGGACAGCCACTGGGGCGTTTGGAAGGCGTGCCAGTAGTTGAGCGATCCGGTGAGATAGTCCGCCTGATCCCAAGCCGGAACCCGTCGATCGAGGGTCAGCCACAGTCGATCGACAACCGCCGCAACAGCCCATCCGGCGAACAATTGCAGGGCGGGCCGTTGGCGAACGGATTGAAGGTGAAATATCGCTCGATCGAGAGTAAATTTTTGCATCCTTCCGTCAATTCTACCTGTCTGGGTTTTGATTAAGCTGTTAAGGTGAAGCCAGTGGTTTAGACAAATTTCGATGAAACACGCTCTTTTGGCTAGATTGGCGCAAACACTCGCGATTCCAGTCATCGCCGCCACCTTCAGTGTCGGAACTGCCGTCCGAGCCCAAAACAATCTTTACAACCCGTCCTCTCTACCTTCTAGCGGTGAAGTCAACGGTGTACTGTCTGAACGCGACATCCCGACGGGACAGGGCGGGTTCGCTCACGATTACCGCGTCGAACTCGAAGAAGGCGATCAAATCACGATTGACGTGCTTTCGGACAGTTTCGATACGATTGTTTCTCTGATGACTCCTGACGGACTGACCATTGCGGAAAACGACGACGGCCCCGATGGGACAACGAACTCGCTTCTATTCGCCCGCATTACGCAATCGGGAACTTACATCGTGCGCGTTCGAGCCTTTGGTGCTGTCGGTTCGGGCCCGTTTGACTTGAAACTGACCCGCCTACGTCCGATTTAGTGCGTTTTGGGGAGTTGGGAGTCGGGAGTCGATCGACAACAGTGAATCGTTAACAACCGTTGCATCTCCTCACCTCCTCATCTCCTCACCTCCCCATTTCTACACCCAAAAATTTTCTTCAAGGGGTTGCATCTTCCAAACTGCTTTGCTAAGATGATAAAGCACTGAAAAACGCGCCGGGATAGCTCAGTTGGTAGAGCAGAGGACTGAAAATCCTCGTGTCGGCGGTTCAAATCCGCCTCCTGGCATTCTAGCCAAAAACGCAAATTCAGCTCAAATCAACACTTTGAGGGTTTGAGAGGAAACACGCACAATAGTGTTTCACCTGATAATGCTGTTGTCACTCTATGGAACTGGTGTAAATATGGTGTAAATTCACCAAGGTTACACCATGACGCAATTCGGCAAATCCCGTTCTAAATCCATCGTCAGTATTATCGTCTCGAACAATTCGCTGCAATTGCGATTCATGTGGAACCGCAAGCGGCGTTACTTTTCGCCGGGGCTATCTGATAACGATTTGCACTGGCAAAAAGCGCTACAGATAGCCAGTCGCCTAGAACTCGACATTCTTTCAGGTAATTTTGACGGCAACCTCGACAAATACCGACCTGATTGCGACCCAAGCGTGAACTTGGACAACACGCCCACTGTTAGTGTGTTCGACTTGTGGGAACGCTTCGAGGCGCATCAAATACAGCAGGGAGTTAGCCCGACGACAGTAAAAGTTGATTACGGGCGGGTTCGACGTTGCCTAAAAGTCTCTGGCGATTACCGACTCGAACATGCTCGCAAAGCATATCTTAGACACGCCGCCAAGTATGCAGCGGGGACACTGCGTAAGGTTTACGCTCATTTATCGGCGATGGGTGACTGGGGCGTGAATCATCAGTTAATCGAGACTAACCCTTTTGCTGATATCAAGAAAACCATTCGAGCCAACAGCAAGCGGTCTCAGACACGAGAAGCGTTCTCTCGACATGATAGAGATGTAATTATCAAAGCATTTCGTACTGACCGACACCGTGTCTGGTATGCCGATTTTGTGAGATTCCTATTTTTTACCGGATGTCGCCCCGAGGACGCAATAGCCCTAGACTGGAACAGCATTAACGAAACTCGAATCATTTTCGATAAAGCCTACACGGTAGGAAATCTCGGCAAGGGTAAAATTGGGAAGAAACGAGAGTTTCCGATTGGCAATCAATTACGAGAGATTTTAGAAAGTCAAGCCCATCGAATCAACGACTCTGTTAATCCCAAAAACCTTGTTTTTCCATCGATGAAGGGAAACTATATCGACCTACACAACTTTACTAATCGCACATGGCGACCGCTAATAGAAAATCTTGATATAGAGCGATATCTGCCCCCATATAATTGTAGACATACTTTCATTACCCTTTGCTTAGAACAGGGCGTGACCGCTCCCACAATTGCTGAGTGGTGCGGAACCAGTGCGGAGATGATTCATCGACATTATGCCAGTGCTGCCAAAGGCGTAGATGTCCCTGAATTGTGATAAGTTAATAATAAGGCGCAAAACCCCTAACTATTTGCTAATAAATGACTTTTTGTTATGAAAAATCTGTAGCACTAGAGGGTGCATCTCACTTTTGCAATCGGAACCCTTCCGCCGAAGGCGGAGGGGTCATTCTACGAAATTGAGATGTACCCGTACTAGAGTTAAATCTGGCAATTTGTTAGTCCGTCTTAGCACTTTTCAATCGGCTTTATCGACGAACGATCGAGCGACTTTCCCATCTCATCACGGGACAGTTGGCAAACGTTCGCCTCTCAACTCAAAACTCGAGCTGTCGTCTGACGGATTGTGATGAGGAGGACAGTTCGAGGGCAGAAATCGATCGATGCTCGATCTCGATGGCACAGCAACTAATTCTACTGTTCCATCTTCCTGGCGATGCCAACCCGTCGCTTCGATGAGGGGTTGAGGCTCGATAGTGCTACGCACCGCTTCCGCGAACGAGTGGTCTTCTTCCTCACTGGGATGGGTTTCAACAGCTGAACTCGATTCGATAAACCTGGGAAGTCGCGTGTCTATCCAAACGTCTTGACCTCTCAACACGCCAGTAGGATCGGGGGGTAAACCCCCATTTCCCGTCACGACGAAGGTATTCTCATCAGCAATCGCACAAGCGGAGACGATCTGAGTTGCCGGATCGATGGGATTGCTGCTCAACTGCACCAAGGCTGAACTGGTATCGATTTCCGGTTGAGTAACGGTGACAATCCCATCGATCCCGAGTTTGGAACTGGCTGTAATACTGCTATCTGGGGAGAGAAACAGACCTCGAGTTGCGATCTCGATGTTGCCTCCTTGACCTTCAAAGGCGTTGGCGCTGATGGTACTGCCTTCGAGCAACGCGATCGTGTCCGCCGAGACCGTCAGGTTGCCCCCATTACCGCTTCCTCCAGCTTCGGCAGTAATTTGACTGGCACGGCGAAGTTGCAGCGAGCCTTCGACCTGAAGGTTCGTGTTGCCCCCTTCCCCAGAAGCTGTTGCCGCCGTTAACTGTCCTCGATCTTGTAACTCAATGCGGTTGGCTTGAATCTGTAAGTTGCCGGCGATTCCCGTCCCTTCATTGCTTACGCCGACCCTAGCTCGATCGGAGACGGTTAATCGGGGTGTGTTAATCGTCACGTTTCCAGAATCACCAGATGGGAAGGGCGGTAGTCCGAGCAACTGACGACTGGCTTCAGGAACAATAGCACCGGCGGCGGCAATTTGAGAGAGTCTCACACCATCAACCACATTTACGCCTGTCACTTCCACCGACTCGGAAGCGTCGATTGTCGTACTCCCCGCATTGCCACTGGCCAGAGTCGAACTGCTAATAAATGCGCCATCTGCTACAACTAATCTGGCCGTATTAACAGTGATGTTGCCCGCGTTCCCCGAAGACGCAGAAGCAGAGTTGATGCTACTGGATGTAAGACCGATTAGGGCGGCTCCTCTGATTTCAATTAAATCGGCAACGTTAACCGTTATATTGCCGCTGTTTCCGGAACCAAAGAAAGTTGGGCTTCCTATCAAGCCTCCGTTTAAAAGACGCAAGTGTCGCGTCGAGACCTCGAGATCTCCAGCATTCCCTTCACTCAGAGCCAGCCCAACGATCGAAGAGGTGACGAGAGGATTAAGGGGAGCCTCCCCACTCAGCTCTAGGAAGTCTGAGGCGTGGACAGTTATTTTCCCCGCATCGCCCGTGCTAAAAGTTCTCGACAATATCTGTCCCCCATCCCGAAAGACTAACTGGCGAGTCGAAACTGTAATGTCTCCACCTTGAGCTGTTGCTACGGTGTTACTTTCAAAGCGACTGGGAATGCTGCCATCCGGGTTGGTTCCGTTTACGGCCAACAGAGTTGAAGCCGTGACACTGATTTCTCCCCCAGCATCACGACCTTGGCTTTGAATCAACGCAATAGACCCATCAGTCAGCGTGACTTGTCTGCCCGCGATCTGAATTGAGCCACTACCCACCCCGGAAGTATCAGCGGTGGCCTGTTGCGACAGGTTGATATCCCGAAAAGTCTGCACGCTGCTATAGTCTAAAGCAAAGCCCCCAGCTTCAAAGGGACTGAGACTGACCGAACCTTCCGCTACGGCTCCGAGTTCGACTCGCCCTCCTTCGGCAGTGACGATGCCTCCCTCGAGATCTATATGCCCCCCAATCAGAGCTAAAGTTCGATCGGCCTTCACTTGCAAACCCGTATTCGCTGCACGCCGGTCAACGGGGGTGAAGAGGGCATCTACACTAGTAAATCCATGTCCCGGCCCCTCAACCCGAATCGCTTCCGGATTTTGATTGAATTGCAAGCCGAGGGGCACGTTCACGCTGAGCAACGGTTGCGCTTCAGGGGTTGTCGCACTGAATTCCAAACCGTTTTCAAACATGATGCTGTTGGCGGTACTCCCGAAAAATGAACCGCCAATGTCTAAACGCGCGTTCGGCCCGAAAATCAGTCCGTTGGGATTGAGGAGAAATAGATTTGCTGTGCCGTTGGCTCGAATTAACCCGTCGATGTTAGAGATATTGCCTCCCGTCACGCGCGTTAGAATGTTTTCAACCGTTGTGGCATTGTTGAAAAAGGCTTCGGCTCCGGTGGGAACGGAAAAGTCTTGAAATGAGTGAAAAAGGTTACCTCCCGCTGTCGTTCCTCCCTCAATGGTGTGGAGGTTTTCATCTCTTGTTACCTGAGAAGAGATGGGGAGACTATTGTCGGGAACGATTTGTGAAAACGCGGGATTTAACGCAAAAGAATTGAATAATAATATCTGGGTACTCAAGGCGGCTGAAACAGCTAAAAATCGATGCGAGACACTTTTGAGATTGTTGGAAATCGTTAGCATTGCATTTTTTTGGGTAGTTTTAGTACGATTTTTGTGATAAAAAATAGATTTTTTTCAATATGGCATGATTTTTTTAGGATGTCGATAGCGGCCCCAGAACTCAAATCGAGTAAAAAAATATCAAAACATACGTGTAAACACGCATAAGACACAAGTATAAACACGTATAATTATCAAGGCTTACAACTAATCAAGATCTTTGAGTCTGCTCGATCGATAGTGTTGCAACGACCTCTGTTTTTGGATCTTCTCGGAGTGGCTCGATCGCTTCGAGATCGGGCAGTATTTAACAGTCTAAAACAAGCTTCAAAGTCAATTGAGGATTATTGAGCCTACACACTTCTATCAGCTTCCCACATCCCCGCTAGGGATTCAGTTACGACACTTGCCTAGCCAACGCCCTATTTGTCATCGAAAAAATTTGGTTTAATTCAAAGGCAATCCCAACGCATCGATACGATCCCTTGAAACGCCTCAATTCCCAAACACTGCTTCTACTCTGGTTTATCCTCGGACTCGGACTGCGGTTAATTCACCTAACCACTCTTCCACCGTGGACGGACGAATGTGCCACGATCGCATTCAGCCTGGGGAACAGCTTTCTCGACGTACCGCTCGATCGAGCCATTTCAACCGAGATTCTCATGCAACCGCTGCAACTGCGCCCGGAGGCTACAGTCGCCGATGTTGTCGATCGTTTGATGGCAGAAAGTACGCATCCCCCACTCTACTTCATCTTCGCCCATTACTGGATGCAGGTGTTCGGCGAAGGAAACGTTCTCTGGGCAGCTCGATCGTTTTCTGCTTTATTCGGTGCGTTTGCCATTCCCGCCAGCTATTTTCTCAGTTTGCGAGCCTTCGCATCCCCCGTCGCCGCCCATCTCGCCGCCGTCTTGATGGCAGTTTCTCCGTTCGGCGTATTCCTTTCCCAAGAAGCTCGTCACTATACTCTGGCGGTTTTTGTTTCGATCGCCTCGCTTTACTGTTTCGTCGTCGCTGTCGAAGCGGTTCGCAACCGCAAACCCCTCGCCGCAAAATGGTCGATCGCCTGGATACTCGTCAACGGTTTCGGCATCGCCGTTCATTACTTCTTCGGCTTAGTTCCCCTTTCCGAAGCCTGGGCGTTAGGAGGAATTTGGCTTGCTCGCAAATCCCATCGCAACAGCGTCGGTTGGCGTGGTGTCGTTGTCGCCGCTCTCGGAACTGCTATCTCCGGATTTGCCTGGATTCCCGTTTGGCAGCGAGTTGCGGGAAGCAATCTCACCGATTGGGTGTACGACGGCGGCATCAGTGTCGATTCTCTCGTGAGATCGATCGCCTGGATAATTTCCATGCTCGTAACGTTTCCCGTCGATCTTTTCGCGTTATCTCTGTGGCTCGTTATCGTTAACGCCTTCCTCCTCCTCGCTTCTTGCATCTGGCTTGTCCAACTCCTTTGGAAATCTTCCCTCCCCAGTTTTCCATCTCAGCACCTCCCCATCACCTTATCTCCATTTCTCCTCTACCTTCTCTCCTCGATCGTTCTCCTCCTCGGGATAACCTACGGTTTTGGTAGCGATCTCACCCTCGCTCCGCGTTTTTTCTTTCCAGTGTTTCCCGCTGTTGTGGTTCTCGCCGCCGCTCGAATTGCCCCTCGCTGGAACTCGCGACGTTGGCAAGTGTTCGTGGTTTGCAGTCTCGCCTCGATCGGTAGTTTGAGTGTTTTGGGCAACGTCAGCTATTTGCAAAACCACCGAGGCGATCGATTGGCTCGATTCATCGCTCAAACCTCCCGCGACGTACCCGTTCTCATCGCCACCACTCACAAACACCACGGACAAACCGGGCGGTTGATGTCGATCGCTTGGGAGTTCGAGAAAATTGGCTTTTCCCAACCCGTTCGTTTTCTATTGGCTCGGAAGGGTGAAACCGACAATCCGACGGAGACGTTAAATCGATCGATCGTCCAGCTTCCGAAACCCTTCGATGTGTGGTTGGTGAACTTTCATGCAGAGGAAATGTCTGACGATCTCCAGTGCGAGGAATTCGACGACGATGAATTCCCCGAAATTAACGGTTATCGCTACAACGGTTATCGGTGTGATACAAGCTTTTAACTTGTTATTGATAAGTTGCCAGAGGATTAGCTCTCAAAGTCTTGTAGCTCCAACAAAGAGGGATAGCCTTGGGATTCGATCGATCGAGGGTCGTTGTTAATAGTCGCTGTTGCCAAAGCTCTCGGATTATCTCGTTGGAAATGAATAACCTGAGCTGGGAAATAGATGGTGCGATAAGCATTAATCACTTCTTGAGTGGGTAAACCTTCTTGTCCCCTTGCCAAGGCTCGTTCCAATGCTGTTTTAAAACTACAATCAATCCACAGCGAGAAGTCGTATTCATCCACAAATGCGGGTTGTAGTAAATAAATTGCTTCAAGCACAATGACTTCCACCTCTTCAAACTCATAAAGCTGTTTGCGATAAGTCGTTGCTGTTTCCTCAGTAAAATCAGCTTCAATACTTATCGAACGACGATCTCGCAAGGGTAAGACAAACCGAGAAAACATCTCGTCAAAGCGAAATGCATAAAGATAAAAATGTTCGGCCGGATTTTCTGAATTAAACCGCCGATCTGGGAGATTAAGCCATCCATCACCACCAATCCCAACAGCATTGACACCGAATGCTTTTAGTCCGTCTACAATCCTCAACGTCAGATATCCTTTTCCACAACCATCGATTCCACTGACCGTAAGTAACATACTGCGTTGTTTAGGAATCCGATCGCGAATTTCCAAGATGGAGTCGAGAATATTTTGAAGATTAAGCATTTTATTCGTTTGTGCAAGATGTCGATCCCCCCGAACAGTTACATAATTTCATGACAAGAAATTGTGCTGATACTTGGCGACTGTTAACACTATGGTATACGATCTCTACTATGCAGAGCTATATGGAGAATGCCTGAAATTTTAAATTTTCTAGAGGTAAACCTTGCTCCATCTGCAAAATGTTATTTGATTTTAAGCATCGAAAGAAAAAATCACATTTTTTAGACAAAGAAAATATGAACGACATAGAATTTATGTTCTGTGTTTTTACTGTTTCTGATTTTAGTGAAAAATTGGATGCTAAATCTTGTAAAAAAGTCGTTCGTGCGTACCGTTTAAAACTAGAAAAAATTTTCGATCTACCATCAGAAAAGTTTTATCCGGGAGATAAACTAAAAGAATTTGGACACCATGCTAAGAGAGATTGGGATTTTATGGAATTCATTTCTTGCATTGAAGATGTTTTAGAAATCCCTGTTGAAGATGATGATTATTTCCCTTTCGGGTTCTCTATAGGAACATGGCTTCAAGACCTATGGGTGAAGTTGTCTGAAGATAAAGTCTGAAAGAAGGACGGTTGTAATACGATCGAGTAATTCAGAGTTCCTCGCTCGAGGCTGTTCTATAACCACAAAAAGGAAGAAGAAGAACTAAATTTCGATTTGCAAAACAATCAAAAAAAACGACATACCCAGATCGATAATCTCGTCGTCAAGACGATGTTGCCGAACGGCGTCGTGGAAACTCGCAAATACGATGAATTGAAGCGTCTGGAGTCGTGAGACTAGACGATCCTTTGTTGGAAATCAATACCGCCGATTCCGTATTGCCTCACATTGTCTCGACCTCTTCATTCTGGCGTTCTGTTCTCTCCCCAAAACAGCAATTCCCCGTCTCCAAAGAAAACAGGGAATTGAACTTATACAATCGATCGAGATTCTACATCGCTCGTTTGTTCGCTTCGATCGCCTCTCCATACCGACCGAGTTTTTCGAGTGCGATGCCCTTATGAATCCAAGCGTCTTTCACGTCCGGTTGCTGTTCCAAAACCTTATCCCATGCCGTATTGGCGGCTTCCCAGCGTTGGAGTTGTTGCAGAGCAAGCGCGCGCGTCCACAAGGTTTTGACATCATCCGGTTGTGTGGCCAAAACGCGATCGCAACTGATAATAGATGCCTCGAACTGTCCCAACTCTCGCTGTACTTGCCCTCGCTGTTGCCAAGCTTGTAGATTGTCCGGATCGGCTTCCACCGCTCGATCGAGGAATCGCAGCGCCGCGTGTAAGTTGCCCGAATCGTACTGTTCGATCGACTTGCGATAAAAGTCTTCCGCTCGTTCTGGCATGGAACTGGCTTCGGCGGGTTGAGGATCTTTGGCTTTCGAGGGTTCGGCAGGGACTCCCTCTGCTTTCGCCACATCTAACCCGAGGGCGCGATTGTTCGCCTCGATCGCCTCTTCGTAACGGCCGAGCTTTTGCAAGGCAACACCTTTATTAATCCACGCATCGCGAAAATAGGGATCGAGTTCGAGGGTTTTATCCCAACTTTCAACCGCTGCATCCCACTGTTCCATCGCCCCGAACGCGACACCCCGCCGAAACCAAATTTGCGCGTCCTTCGGATCGAGTTCTAACGCCTTATCCCAAGCTGCAAGAGCGTCTTGCCAGCGTCCGAGGCGCAATCCCAAAGCAACCCCTTTATTAATCCAAGTTTGAACGTCCTTCGGATCGAGTTCGAGTGCTTTGTCCCAACTCTCAATCGCCGCTTCAGGACGCTTCAATTCGTGTTGGAGATCGCCTAAACGCCCCCAGGCTTCAGCATTGTTCGGATCGAGTTCGAGCACTTTTTGGTAAGTTTCCAACGCCGCTTGCGAGCGCTGGAGATCGGCGAGCGCATCGGCACGACCGATTAAAGCGCGAACCTGTCGATCGTCGAGGGCTAAGGCTCGATCGAACGCTAACAGTGCCGCCTCGTAGCGATCGAGATCGAGTTGTTCCATCCCTCGTTTCACCCAGCGCTGAACCTCAGCTTCATCGACAACACTGCGCGTCACGGGGGCAGATTCGGGCGTTGGTGTCGGTGCCGCCAGGGCTGGTGCGACGGGAGATTCTGACACCTCCATTGCCTCCGGACGAGCGAGCAATTGCCGTCCGATTTCCCCAGCAACCGTAGCAAAATGACGAGAACTCGTTTGACTGAACTGTACCAGGCGACGGCCTAACTCAGCTTGAGTGGAATCTTCCGACAAGCGGGCGTTCCCAAAGCGGCGCAGCCAAGCCAGCCATCGCTCGTCTGAAGCCCGATCTCGCAAAGCCTGAAAAAATCGATCGACCTTAACCCGATCCCACTCTTGGCCGATTCCGTCGAGCAGTTGTAGGAAATAATACTCGCACTCTGCATCGCTCAGAGGCGCTTGTTGGATAGTGGGTTCGGCCGCCGGGGCCGATCCTATACCCAACAACCTTCGGAAGAGGTTCACTATCGCTTGTACGATCCGCCTGAGCATTCGCCGTCTCTATCCTGAACAATTCGACGCTTTTGATTGTATGTCGGGAACGGGGAACAGGGAATGGGGCGAAGACAGTTTTCAGTCACCAGTCACCAGTCACCAGTCACCAGTGAAGACAGTTTTCAGTTAATAGCTTCC
>LWRO01000054.1 GCA_001657325.1 Geitlerinema sp. BBD 1991-9
AGGTCTGCGGGCTTGGATGGCTCCGACTGACCAGCCTCACGAAAACTTCGAGTTCCCCGAAGAGGTTCTTCCTCGCGGTAACGCTCTGTAACGAGTTAACAAGTTGACTTTCAGAGCTATCTCTAGATTGATATTTGACTGAGAAACGAGGCGGTTTTTTGAAAAATTTCCGCCTTCTTTCTAGAACGATCGAGACAAGATACAGGTTTTGATGGAGGTTTGACCTCGTGGAAACACCCTTTAGCACTGCAATGGTCGGCGGCGGACGCGACCAACAGTCCTCGGGCTTTGCCTGGTGGTCTGGAAACGCCCGTCTGATTGACTTGTCGGGTAAATTGCTCGGCGCTCACGTCGCCCACGCGGGATTGATCGTGTTCTGGGCGGGAGCGATGACGCTGTTTGAAGTCGCTCACTTCGTGCCGGAAAAACCCATGTACGAGCAGGGTTTAATCCTGCTGCCTCACTTGGCGACTTTAGGCTGGGGTGTCGGCCCTGGTGGTGAAGTTATCGATACTTTCCCCTACTTCGTGGCTGGGGTTCTGCACTTGATTTCCTCAGCCGTTCTCGGTCTCGGCGGTATCTACCACGCCGTTCGCGGTCCGGAGCGTCTCGAAGAATATTCTTCCTTCTTCGGCTACGACTGGAAGGACAAAAACCAGATGACCAACATCATCGGCTTCCACCTGATCCTGCTGGGTTCCGGTGCGCTGCTGTTGGTTGCAAAAGCAATGTTCTTCGGTGGCGTCTACGATACTTGGGCCCCGGGCGGCGGTGACGTTCGCGTCATCACCAACCCCACGCTCAACCCAGGCGTCATCTTCGGCTATCTGATTAACGCTCCTTTTGGCGGCGAAGGCTGGATTGTCGGCGTCGACAATATGGAGGATATCATCGGCGGCCATATCTGGATCGGCCTGATCTGCATTTCCGGTGGTATTTGGCATATCTTGACCAAGCCTTTCGGTTGGGCGCGTCGCGCCTTCATCTGGTCTGGTGAAGCTTATCTGTCTTACAGCGTCGGCGCTCTGTCGCTGATGGCCTTTATCGCTACGGCTTACGTTTGGTTTAACAACACCGCTTATCCGAGCGAGTTCTACGGTCCGACAAACGCTGAAGCGTCTCAAGCCCAATCGTTCGTCTTCTTGGCTCGCGACCAAAAACTGGGTGCGAACATTGGTTCGGCGCAAGGTCCGACCGGTCTGGGTAAATACCTGATGCGCTCTCCCACAGGTGAAATCATCTTTGGCGGTGAAACGATGCGCTTCTGGGATTTCCGCGGCCCTTGGCTCGAACCGCTACGCGGACCGAACGGTCTCGACCTCGACAAGCTGAAAAACGACATTCAGCCTTGGCAAATCCGCCGTGCGGCTGAGTACATGACTCACGCACCCAACGGCTCGATCAACTCGGTCGGCGGTATTATCACCGAACCGAACTCTGGGTTTAACTACGTGAACCCCCGCGCTTGGCTGGCTGGGTCTCACTTCATCTTGGCGTTCTTCTTCTTGGTCGGACACCTCTGGCACGCAGGACGCGCTCGTGCGGCAGCTGGTGGTTTCGAAACCGGAATCGAGCGAGAGACTGAACCCGTATTGTCGATGAAACCCCTCGACTAGGTTTCGCTTGGGCTTAAACTGTCCCTAAAGCACGTTAAACTTGACAGGAAAAGAGGTTTCTACTCCAGGGTAGAAACCTCTTTTCGTTGGAAGCGAGGCTTTTAAAGTCTCAATTTCAATTCGGACTTGGGCAGTGTTCGAGCTGTCTGGTAGCCTAGTGACAGGTTCGCGCGAGTAATGACGCAGGAAAAGGATAAAGGGATGGTCATCACGGACGATCGAAATTCGCCCGACGAAGTTTACTTCGATTTATCAAATTATTTAGCGGAACGGAAAGCGTTGGTGGAAACCGCGCTCGATCGATCTCTTCCGGTCAAGTATCCCGAACGCATATACGAAGCCATGCGGTATTCTCTCCTGGCTGGGGGGAAACGACTCCGCCCGATTTTATGTCTGGCAACCTGCGAGATGACGGGGGGAACACAAGATATGGCGATGCCAACAGCGTGTGCGCTGGAAATGGTTCACACGATGTCACTCGTTCACGACGATCTCCCCGCGATGGACAACGACGATTACCGTCGCGGGAAACTCACTAATCACAAGGTTTACGGGGACGATGTCGCGATTTTAGCGGGTGACGGGTTACTCGCCTATGCGTTCGAGCATATTGCGGTTGAAACTCACAACGTTCCGGCCTCTCAACTGCTTCAAGTGGTGGCTCGTCTCGGTCGCGCAGTCGGTGCAGCAGGCTTGGTTGGCGGTCAAGTCGTGGACTTAGAATCGGAAGGCAAGTCCGATATCACGCTGGAGACCCTCCATTTTATTCATACGCATAAAACAGCGGCGTTACTCGAAGCCAGTGTCGTATGTGGAGCCATTCTTGCCGGGGCATCGTTGGAAGACCAGGATCGCCTGTCTCGCTACGCTCAGAATATCGGTTTAGCATTCCAAATCGTCGACGATATTCTCGATATCACAGAATCTCAAGAGGTTCTTGGCAAAACAGCGGGTAAAGATTTAAAAGCACAAAAAGCAACCTACCCGAGTTTATGGGGATTGGAGGAATCAAAACGGCAAGCGGCGCAATTGATCGAAGCAGCCCAGGCGGAATTGATGCCGTTTGGAACGTTGGCTCGCCCCCTCAATGCCATTGCTGAGTTTATTATTCGTCGTCATTACTAAGGGAAGCGATGCACGAGTTTCGCCACGTTTTGGATAATCAGATTCTTATCGTCGCGACAGCGGCGTGTTTAATCGCCCAATTTTCTAAGGTTCTGGTGCATTTCGCACAGTACCAGAAAGTGAACGTTCGGGTTTTGGTTGAAACGGGGGGAATGCCGAGTTCTCATTCGGCGCTAGTGACGGCACTTGCAACGGGAGTCGGACAAACGGTCGGATGGGATAGCATCGAGTTTGCAATGGCAACAATTTTTGCCGCGATCGTCATGTACGACGCAGCTGGTGTGCGTCAGGCAGCTGGCAAACAAGCTCGTATCCTCAATCAGATTGTTGACGAGTTATTTCAAGAAGGAAAACAGTTTAATGAAGATCGTTTAAAAGAGTTACTCGGTCATACGCCGTTTCAAGTGATTATGGGATCGGCGCTCGGTGTCGCTGTGGCCTCTTTAGCAAACTCGGCGACTTAATTTAAATTGGGATAGCTTACGATCGATTTCCTTCAAAATTTTTCAAAATTGCAAAATTTATTGCAAATCACTTTAAAACAATCAAAAAAGCCCAGTTTCTACTGGGCTTTTTTGATTTACGAGCGAGCTAAATCCAATGAAAGATCGATCTGAGAAAAATCGATCGATGTTTTAGTGGAGAGGATGAAAAAGTAAGTCGGGGAAGAAACGGTTGAATTCGATGACAATTCCAGCCGTGATTAACATCCACACTGTTGCAACGACAGGTGCGGAAGACAGGTATCTTTGTAAGCCTTGCATCAACAAAATCTCCAAAATTTCAAGCAGTTCGATCGAGCCTTAGCGAGGAGATATGGGAATCTCGTCGTCCTTGGCAAACATTTCTCCAGTGGTGATTTCTTTAAATGCCACGAGCGGCCAACCAGCAGCAGCCAAAGACTTGCTGACTGCCAGAGGTACGTCGATGATAATTTCTTTCTCTTCTGGAGATTTTTCACCTTGAATCGCTTGCAGGTAGCTGCGTCCTGCCCAGCCAATCCAGCCTGCAACGTACAGGAACAAAATACCAGGAATGAGAAATTCTCCGGCATGGCTCCAACGACCGTCTGCGATCAAGTGAGGTAAACCTTCTTCACCACATAGAAGTTCGCGGCCGTACAACTCAAAACGCTGTTTGGCTTGTTCGGTCGTGGCTCGTTTAGCACGGGCAATAAAAGCCGGATTGTCTTTACACGGGGTCAGTCCCGCAACATCCGCAGAAGCGGTCGGGGCAAAGCTAAACCAGAGAACTGCTGCTAAAACCAGCGCCAATAGTCGTCGCATAAGAATGTTTTCCTTAGAGAACAAAAGTGCCAAGAGCTTGACGAAAACTTTCCTATTTTATAGGAAAGAAGTCTCGTCTTTTAGAGGAATTTTAGGGTACTTCCTAAAGATAGGTAAGAACCCATCGTTACGAATCGGTCTTGGATTATCGTCGTTTGAGACGCTTTCGCGACTTAGAATCCAGTGTTAAAGATGTCTGGTTAGCATCCTATCATAAAAAATATCGCTCCTTAGTTCCGCTTTCTCGGCAAATGACCACAATTTTAGCGATCGAAACAAGCTGTGACGAAACCGCTGTTGCAATTGTTAAAAAACGTCAAGTTTTAAGTAGTATTGTTACATCTCAAATTGCGACTCACCGCCGTTATGGGGGGGTTGTTCCCGAGGTTGCCTCGCGACAACATCTCGAATTGACGAACGAGGCGATCGAGCGAGCGTTTGAAGAATCGGGGCTGACCTGGGCTGACATCGACGGTATTGCAGCTACCTGTGCTCCTGGTCTCGTCGGTGCGTTGTTAGTCGGTCTAACGGCGGCGAAAACCTTAGCACTCGTTCGCCAAAAACCCTTTCTAGGCGTTCACCATCTCGAAGGCCACATCTATGCCTCCTATCTCACCGATCCCAACCTCGAACCCCCGTTTCTCTGTCTCCTCGTCTCCGGTGGACATACGAGCCTCATTCACGTTAAAGCGTGTGGCGTTTACGAAACGCTGGGGCAAACTCGCGACGATGCTGCTGGGGAGGCGTTCGATAAAGTGGCGCGGTTATTGGGTTTAGGCTATCCCGGCGGCCCGGAGATCGATCGCGTTGCTCGAGCCGGAAATGCCTTCGCATTTCCTCTTCCTGAAGGTAAAGTCAAACTTCCAAACGGCGGTTTTCATCCCTACGATTCGAGTTTTAGTGGTTTGAAAACAGCAGTCTTGCGCCTCGTACAAACCTTAAAAGCTGACAGTGAAGAACTCCCCGTTGCCGATCTCGCTGCTAGTTTTCAGGACACCGTAGCACGTGCTCTGACGAAACGGGCAATTCAGTGTGCGATCGATATAAATCTCTCGACCTTAGTGATTGGCGGCGGTGTGGCCGCGAACAGCAGCTTACGACAGTATCTTCAGGATGCAGCAACAGAACACCAACTCAACGTGTTATTACCGCCTTTAAAATACTGCACCGACAACGCGGCAACCATCGGCTGTGCGGCCTCAGAACACTTGAGCCGAGGTCGCATTTCGCCCATGACGCTAGGCGTACAGTCACGGATGCCCGTATCGGAAGCTTTGAGTTTGTATACCGCGTAAGGGGAAGGAAGACTTTACAGTGAACAGTCAACAGCCAGCAGTGAACAGTGGTAACTGCTCACTGCTCACTGTAAATTCCCTCTTGTCCTCTCGTTCTCTAAGACTCAGACAATTCGTTTAAATATTTCTCCAACGCTTCACTGGCCAAGTCGAGCATGGGTTTCCCCAATCGCTGAGATTCAGCTTTCAAACGCTCGTAGACGCTATCGTAAATGCGAATCCGATGGCGTTCTTTCCGCTTGGGTTTTAGCGAAGCGGGATCGTAGGTTTCAGTAAATTGACGCAAGGCTTCAAAACCCACACGATGGCAGAAATCGCCGAATCGCTCGTCCTCGTGACGTGCTTTCTTGAAAAAGACGAGTAAGGGTTCGAGTTCGGCTTCTAAATCGTCAACGTTCAATCGATCGAGGTATAACTGCGCCAAACGGGTTTGATGGGAATCGGCTCCCAACCATAACTGATAGACGTTTGGCGCACGGCCGACTAATCCCAATTCTGCCATGTAGGGACGAGCGCACCCGTTCGGACAACCCGTCATCCGCACGACAAATTCTTCCTTTGGCAATCCCACACGATCGAGCAGTTTGCGAATTCGGACCAAAATGTCGGGAATGACCCGCTCGGACTCGGTAATTGCCAACCCACAGGTCGGCAACGCGGGACAAGCCATCGACAACCGCTCTAGGGGATCGATCTCTTCGAGCAGTTTAATGCCGTTCTCACGCAAAATTCGATCGATCTCAACTCGGTCGTCCGGCGCGATCTCGTACAACAAGATATTTTGATGAGGGGTCAACCGCATCGGTAGCGAGAAGGCTTCTGTGATTTCCCGTAATGCCGTTTTCAGCTTCCAACCTTCTGTGTCGCATACTCGTCCGTTGCGAACCGAAATGCCGAGAAATAGCTTGCCGTCCCCCTGTTCGTGCCAACCCAGAAAATCTTCGTATTTAAAATCAGGTAGCGCTCTGAAGGGTTGGAAGGATTTGCCGAAGTAACCTTCGACCGTGCTGCGAAACTTTTCAACGCCCCAATCATCCAAGAGATATTTCAAGCGAGCGTGACGGCGGTTAACCCGATCTCCATAATCTCTCTGTGTTGCGACAATGGCTTTCACGGCATCGTAAATATCTGCTTTCGCCACGTAACCGATTTCGTCAGCTAACCGGGGAAAGGTTTCTTCTTTATTGTGCGTCCGTGCTAAACCCCCTCCCGCTAAAATGTTAAATCCCTGCAATTCACCGGATTCGTCAGTGATGATAACGAGGGCTAAATCTTGCGAATATAAATCGACAGAATTATCGCCGGGAACGGTCACGCAGCTTTTGAACTTGCGTGGCATATATCGATCGCCGTAAATCGGTTCTGGACTCTCGTGAACAATGGTTCCGTTGCCGTTGTGTTCCCGTGCTGCTTTAACTTCGGGCGCTTCTTCTGCGGAGATAATTTTTTCGCCGTCAAGCCAAATTTCATAGTAAGCGCCGCTTTGAGGTGCCAGTAAATCGGCGATGTTATTGGCGTAAGTCCAAGCGAAATCGTATTCGGGGCGATTTTTAAAGGGGGCAGGTGGAGCCATGACGTTGCGGTTGAGGTCGCCACAAGCCCCAAGGGTTGAACCCATACTACGAACGATTGAGGCGATCGCCGCTTTGAGATTTCGTTTTAAGATGCCGTGGAGTTGAAAGCCCTGACGAGTGGTCACGCGCAGGGTTTGGTTGCCGTAGGTTGAAGACAGTCGATCGAGGGTTAGGTAAAGTTGAGGGGGAATGAAGCCTCCGGGGTTTCGAGTCCGGAGCATCATTTGATAGTCCTTTTCCTGACCTTTCACGCGGTTGTCCCGATTGTCTTGCTGGTAAGACCCGTGAAATTTGAGGATTTGAACGCCGTCTTCACTAAAGTGCGTCGTGTCTTGTTTGAGTTCAGTGGCAACAGGCTCGCGCAAGAATTGACTGCGCTCTTTGATGCCTTCGATTTTTGAGAGCTTTGAATCGGTTCGAGAGTTCGTCGTCAGCGTAGCCATTAACTTAATGGAATGAGGGTAAGTCTTCAAATCCCAACATTCGGCCGCTTTGCGGCCGGTTGGAATCCCGGTAATCCGGTCGGGATTTCGGAGATAAGGTGAAATATATTCTAACATCCCCCCTGTACGGCTCAGGGGGGACTTCAGCAATCTTTATTTTTAGAAGGTATCGAGCAGATCGAAGATCTCCAACGCTCAATCCGACGTGGGTTCGATGTTCCCGCCCACGACCCAACCTTCTTGGTTCGTCGCTGTCGATCGAAGCCGCTGCCAAGCACCGTTGTCCGTTTCTTCCAAGACAACGACGATTTCGTTAAACGCTACACCACCAACGCTTTTCGCCTCGTAACCCGAACTTTCTCGTAGCGTTAGCCCTTCTGGCCAGGTTACTCGCGCACGGTACAATCCCGATTCGGGCGTCGGGGTTGGGGACGGAATGGGCGCAGGGGTCGTCGTGGGTGCAGGGGTTGGGGTTGCGCTAACTGTCGTAGCCCTAGGTGTCTCGTCAGTGAAATCGGGTTTCGGAGGAAGCGCCGTCAAGCGTGCGACCAGGTAGAGCGAAGCTGCGATCGCACCGCCGATCGTCAAGGCGATCGCTAACGTGAAACCTAAAATGAATTTCGCCAGATTGGACAGGTTCATAGGGTATCAAGCGGGGGTCTGGAACCCAGAGTCAAGAGGGACAAGGAAGTCGAAACCGCTCGATCGAGCGTTCAAATCGTTCCATAGCTTAAAGTTTTTGCAACCTGCAAACACCATCATCAATCGCCGTGCAACTGCCCTTGTATACGACGATTCAAACTGCTGTTGCGAGAGGCCAAGCGAGCTTTGCCAGACATCGCCCATTCTTGCAGCATTTGAATTTGTTCGCGGGCTGTGCGGGCGAGGGGAACGATCTGACTGGCTGCTTCGAGGATATCTTCAGTGGTAAAATCGCGATTTTGACTGAAACCAATGTGCATGGCTTCGACAATGGACTGTTCGATTTCCGCACCCGAAAAATCGGGGGTTTCGTAAGCGAGTCGATCGAGATCGTAACTTTTGAGATTGTGGGGGCGAAGGCGCGACAGATGTACGGAAAAAATTTCTTGGCGTTCGGCTTGAGAGGGTAAACCCACGAAGAAAATTTCGTCAAATCGCCCCTTTCGTAACATTTCTGGAGGCAGGGCGCTAATGTTGTTTGCCGTAGCTACGACGAAGACCGGCGAGTTTTTCTCAGACAGCCACGTGACGAACGTCCCGAATACCCGGCTCGTCGTACCGCTGTCTCCTTGACCGTTTATTCCCGAAAACGCCTTATCGATTTCGTCAATCCACAGTACGCAGGGCGCAAGGGCTTCAGCCACCTGAATCATCTGTCGGGTGCGAGATTCCGACTCGCCGACCAAACCGCCGAACAAGCGTCCGACATCGAGACGTAACAGAGGTAAATGCCAATGGTGGGCGATGGCTTTGGCTGTGAGGGATTTTCCCGTACCTTGGATACCCACGAGGAGTAACCCACGCGGGTGGGGCAGCCCGTACTGTCGGGCGCGATCGCCGAAGGCCCCACCTCGCCGCAGCAACCAATCTTTAAGGTTGTCGAGGCCGCCAATATCGGAGATGTTTTCTGTGGCGGGGTAAAACTCGAGGATTTGAGTTTGACGGATAGTTTGGCGCTTTTCTTCGAGAATCAGATCGACGTCGTCGGCTTTAAGTTCGCCGTGAATGGCGATCGCCCGTGCCAGCACCCGCCGAATTCGCTCCATGGAGAGGCCTTGGCACGATCGAACTAATTCGTCGAGGGTTCGATCGCTCAGGGAACGGCGACTGGCTGCCAACAATCGATCGATTTCGCTGCGAATTTCCGGGGCGGTGGGCAGTGCGAATTCCAGCACGGTCATCACTTCACTCAAATCGTCCGGAATATTGATGCTCGGGGCGAGGACGACAATATTTTTGGGTTGAGATTTGAGCCGACGGGCTAAATTGCGTAGTTTGCGCGAGATGGAGATATCGTCGAGGAAGCGATGGAAATCTCGCAGGACGAAGACGGCGGGCGCTGAGGCGGGTAGCTTTTCGATCTGTTCGAGTGCTTGTAGGGGATTGCGCCGTGCCATCCCTTCGTCCGTCGGATTGCTCTGGTAGCCGTCTACAAAATCCCAAACGTACAGCCCGCGATTGCCTTGTTCTTTCGCCGAGCGGGCGATCGAGGCTTCGACCCGCTCTTCTTCGAGCGTGGCAACGTAGAGTACCGGATAGCGGGCTCGCAGTAGCAGTTCGAATTCGTCTTTAAAACTCATCAGGTGGGCGATCGACGGCAAACGACGCTGAGTCAGTTAACTGGGAAGTTGACCTTTCAATTGCTGCAAGGCCGCCCAGCGGCTGTCCGCGATAGGAGGCGAACTTTCAGCAGGAGAAATTCCCTGACAGTCTTCACGACAGTGTTTTTGCGCGGGAAGTGCCAGACACAGTTGTTCGTAAATCCAACCTTGGGGATCGAAGTCCCCTTGCGGGGGCAGCATTTCGACTAATTCTTCCATCGAGACTTCCTGTTCGATGGGAAAATCGTCCGGTCGATCGGCTCGTTCGTCGAGCCAAATCAATTCCTGGGGCTGAATTTTCAATCGATAATTATATTGTTGCAGGCATCGATCGCAAGTGAGCGTGAGAATCGTTTCGACACTCGCCGACACTTCGAGATACGTGCCTCGGTGCGCGACCTCAATTGCCCCCCGCACGGGCATCAAGGTTTCCAAGCCGGGAATAAATTCGCGAAATTGCAGGGTTTCGGTCGATTCCGGTGCTTTGAGTAGGGATGGAATGTGGATCGCGTCCATTGAACTTCCTTGAAAACGACTCGAGATCCCGTGCAGTTGTCAGTTATCGGCGGCGGACGACCAATCGGCGATCGGGTTCTTGTCCTCGGCTGTAGGTTTCGAGATCCTCGCAATCTTTCAAAAAGGTATGAATTTGACGGCGTTCGGCAGCGGACAGTCCCGCGATTTCGATCTCTTCTCCTGTGGTACGAACTCGTTCGGCCACTTCTTCGGCTTTCGATCGAAGTTCGGTTTGGCGTTGGTGTCGGTAGCCAGCCAACTCAAGTGTATAGGCAGCTTGGTCTTCCTCAGAACGCCCCATGTTCAAAATCGAGTTGGCCAGGTATTGAATGGCATCGATCGAGCGTCCTCCTTCGCCGATGAGCGTCGAAACACCTTCCGAGGTCAAATTGGCCGGTTCGATAGTCAGCCAATAGCACTCTCCATCGTAGAGACCTTCAACGCGAGCGGGAATGTTTGCCAACTTCATGAAGGTTTCCAGCCACTGCTGACCCCGTTCCAGTTTTCGATCGCTCATAGACGTATTCGCTGTTATCCTGCTTTTTTCTTAGACCGCTTTGGCTCGAAGGGCAGGGTTTGACGCCCGTCTTTCCCAGCAGATTTTTCCTGAGCGTCTACGATCTTCTGCAGGTTTTCCGGCAGGGGTTCTCGCGACAGGACGAACGTTTGAGCCGTTTGGAAGATGTTGGCAATGACCATATACATCAACACCCCAGCCGGAAGTGGGAAGAATAAGAACATCCCCGAAAAGAGAATCGGCGTGAGTTTGCTGATGGTTTGCTGTTGGGGGTTCACATCGCCATCAGAACCTTGTCCGGACAGGATCTGGTTGAGATAGAGACTTCCACCGAAAAACAACACCATGCCGACAATATCCCAGTTGATATTGCCGTTTTCATCCGTAGCACCGACGCGACCGAGGGCTTGAATGAAGAGAAATCCTTTATTCGCTGCCAGTCCCGGAATCGTGCCTTCGAGGGTTGCTTTACCGGCTTGTAAAGCAACGATCGAGCCATCTTCGTTCACTTGCAAGCGCTCTTGCCCCTTCGTTACCGTCCATTGGGGGCTGAGAACGCCTTCGCCGTATTGCGAGGTGAGTTCGGGCAGCGGCGCGCCTTCAACCGACTGGAATTCGACCTGGGTTTCTTCACCCACGACGAGACGGTTGCCCGCTGGCAGAATCGCCGACACCTTCGTGTGAACTCCATCGGAGATGTAGATGTTTTTGGCATCCGTCGCATAAACCTGCGGTTGGATGCGCTCTATTTGTTCGCGGGGGAAAATTTCAACGTCTACGGTGTAGCTAATATCGGCAAAGGGCGATCCCCGTAATGTTGCAAACAGCGCGAACAGAACCGGCATTTGAATGACGACGGGTAAGCATCCAGACAGGGGATTGCCAAATTCCTGATAGACCTTAGCCATTTCCTCCTGCTGTTTGGCAGGATCGTCTTTATACCGTTCTTGTATTTCTTTAACGCGCTTTTGCATCACGGGGTTGGCAACCCGCATCCGACGCATACTGCGAATCGATTTTGCGCTCAGAGGGGCAAGCGCGAATCGAATCACGAGAGTCAGAGCGACAATAGCCAGCCCGTAGCTTGGCACGATCCCGTAAAATAAATCCAGGATCGGCAGCATGACGTTATTGGACAGAAAACCAACACCAAAATCCATTCGTTTTACGCTAAGTTTTGCGCTGCGATCGACCTTTATTCTGTATGATTTCGAGGTCAACGGCCGAGCGACCCGCTCACTTTCTGAGCTTCAGGGGACAGCCGTTCTCTAATATAGTCGTAAACCTGACGGAAGCGTGGAACGGCTCGCAGTTCGAGACGGTCTCCACCTCGGACGGTAATTACCATATCGCCCCACAAACCTAAGCCTCGAGGAACCGTCACAATTTTGAGAATGTCCGAGTATACGATATCGGTGCGATCTCGTCCCATCCATCCTCCGGTGACCGAAATGCGACGGTTTGTAATCCGAAACCGCAGCCATAACGCTCGGATGACTGCACCCACCGTCAAGGGCAAGCCAACCACGGTCAGGCCGATTAAGAGATTGACAATGAGATCTCCGATATGTGGCCCCCCGTCATACAAGACTTCCTCTCGAATGCCCATTCAGCACCTCAGCTTTGGCCAACAACTGCTCTAATTCTTGCAGAAATTGATGTGAATTGCACTCTTTGGCATCTGGAAGGGCGACGGCAACCACATCCCAACCGGGGGATAGATATGGCAAAATCTGACGGGCAGCCGCTCGAATTTGACGCTTGATGCGATTGCGAACGACCGCTCGTTTGCTGACTTTTCGCCCAATAGAAATGCCGATTCGTGTTGGGAGAACCTCGGCAACGCTTTGCTCGTCGTTGTCCTGGGGAGGAACAGATCGGCGGTGATAAGCTCGCAAGGCGAGCCGTTTGCCCCGACAGCGAATCCCGTTTTTATAAACGGTCTGAAAGTCTTTCCAATGGCGGAGTCGATGGGCTTTTGGGAGCACTCAGCTTGACCGGGTCAACTTGATAAGGAATCGATCTCGTTTAGACGGCCAGTCTGGCCCGTCCTTTGCGGCGACGTGCGTTGATGACGCGCCGCCCGGTTTTGACACGCATACGGGCGCGGAATCCAGAAACTCTTTTGCGCTTGCGGCTCGTACCGCCTAACGTGCGTTTCGTCATGGTTGTTCGCTCCGACTGACTTCACTGAAGGGTTGACAAATTTGCAGTCTCCTATTTTAACAGGAAAGCTTCGAGAGACCACACTGAACGATCGTTAGGAGGGGTTAATACTCAACACCCACGTGCCGAGGTAGCGAGCGAGGGGAACGTCGCCCGGGCTGAACACGCGACAGTTGAAATAGTACATTCCACCAAAGCGAGGGTTGCGGACGTTGGAGAAGACGATTTCCACTTTGTAGCCGGCTGGAATCGCTTCGACGGGGTAAATTTCGATGAGGTGGTTTTCTTCGTCCCAGATGACTTCTTCTAAGGGAACGGACTCGTATCTTCCGTCGATACGGACGCGGACTTCCACCGGTTGGTCGTCGGGATCGTCGTCGGGATCGAGTTCGATATCGAATTCACCGTTATAGTAGTCGGGATAGTCGATCGAAAACTGTGAGACGGCAAAGGTCATTTTTTCAGCTGGAATTCGCAGGCGGTAGCGATCTCGCGGATGCCCGCTCGTACCGTAGTCTAAGCGAAATCCCAACTGATTTTCTCGGCGCGGTCCGCCGAAAATCGTAAATCCCGGTAATCCTTGGGCAGAGGCTTCGATGGCAAGACCGAATGTCAAGCAACCCATTGCTAAAGCAGTCGTTAACCAGCGTTTCATCGTAACTCCTCGTCGATCGCCTCGATCTCGTTGACGGTTTGGAAAATGCGATCGGTTTTTTACAGTGTTAATTAATGTATCAAACCCGTTGGGTTCTGTCACGGATTTTGGGAAGAACGCCTCAACGCTACGCCAGACGATCGCTTTAGGTAAAATGTTCCTTTAAACCCTTTCGCCTAAACTCGATCGAAATCCTGGGAAAACCCGAGAAAGATTCGATCGATTTTTACGGTTTGAAGTTTGTCGATAAAATTTTAAAAATAAATTTACGTTTCGATCCATTTTTATCTCGAGAACGCGACAACCGTATTAAGACAAGTTAAAGAAGTCGGTCGGAATTTGGGGATCGTTCTAGGATGCGAAATAGAAAGCTATCGCCGATTTGAAAACCCGTCTTTTGAAACCTCCAAAACCCTCGATTTTCTTCGTTTTTCGCTCGATCGCAAACATTGCAGCACTATTCGTTAAGGAGTATTCATGAAAGTCGCAGTTGCTAAAGAAATCGAGGTCGGCGAGCGCCGCGTTGCCCTCGTTCCGGATGTCGTTGCCCGACTCGTCAAACAAGGTTTGGAGATTTGGGTCGAAACGGGCGCGGGAGACGGTGCGTTTTTCCCCGACAGCGCTTACGAAGCGGCTGGGGCGACCGTCATCGCCGATCCCAACGCCATTTGGTGCAATAGCGATATCGTTCTCAAGGTCGCTCCTCCAACGGAATCCGAGATCGATCGACTGCACGACAGGAGTACCCTCATCAGTTTCCTCGATCCCCTCGGCAACCCCCAACGCATTCAACGACTGGCCGAACGGCGCGTGACGGCCTTGAGTATGGAGCTGATCCCCCGAACGAGCCGCGCTCAAAGTATGGACGCCCTCTCTTCTCAAGCGGGTCTTGCCGGATACAAGGCTGTAACGATCGCAGCTTCTGCACTGCCGAAATTCTTCCCCATGTTGACGACAGCCGCCGGAACGATCCGTCCGGCTAAAGTCTTCGTTGTCGGTGCGGGCGTTGCGGGGTTGCAAGCCATTGCAACCAGTCGCCGCTTGGGTGCAGTGGTCGAAGCCTTCGATATCCGGCCGGCTGTGAAAGAGGAAGTTCAAAGTTTGGGTGCAAAATTCGTCGACGTTCAACTCGAGGAAGAAACCGTCGCGGCGGGCGGTTACGCCAAAGAAATCTCCGATCGATCGAAGCAGAAAACCCAAGAAGCGATTGCTAACAGCGTCGCTCAGGCCGATGTCGTCATCACAACGGCACAGGTTCCCGGCAAGCACGCTCCTCGGATTGTGACCGATGCCATGCTGTCTCAAATGAGACCGGGTTCGGTGGTCGTCGATTTAGCGGCAGAACAGGGTGGCAACTGCGAAGGAACAGAGGCAGGCGGCAACGTCGTTCGTTACGGCGTGACGTTGATGGGACCTGTTAACCTCCCCGCGTCGATGCCCGTCCACGCCAGTCAGATGTATGCCAAGAACATCTCGACGTTCTTGCAATATCTCGTGAAAGATAACGTGCTGAACCTCAATTTTGAAGACGATATCCCCGACAGCACTTGCGTCACCTACAACGGTGAAATTCGTAACCAACGGGTACGAGAAGCGCTCGGTACGGCTTCCCCTGCCTAGTGAGGTGTTGAGAGATCGGGCGGTGGGTAGATGAGGAGATGGGGAAATCGAAAGATCGTACCTTTTCCGTCATCTCAATCTCACCCGGCTACAACGTCAAAGTGGTTTGACTTTTTCAGCCGTCTAAATTGGTCAAAGACTCCCCAAATACTTGCCGAAATATTATCGCTATGAACGATCCTTTCATTGCTGCTTTGTTTGTCTTCGTTCTCGCGTCGTTTGCGGGATTTGAAGTCATCAACAAAGTACCCCCAACGCTACACACACCTTTGATGTCTGGTGCAAATGCGATTTCTGGAATCGCGATTCTCGGTGCGATCGTCGTGGCCGGAGATCGAGACTGGAACGTAACGATCGTTCTCGGACTCGTGGCCGTGATTCTCGCAACGATTAACGTCGTCGGTGGCTTCCTCGTCACCGATCGAATGCTTCAAATGTTCAAGAAAAAAGAGGCGAAAGCATGAGCGACTTTCTCCCCACAGGCATTCAACTGAGTTACCTGATCGCAGCATCTCTATTTTTCGTCGGCTTGAAACGCTTGGGATCGCCAGCGACTGCCCGCCAGGGCAATCTCATCGCCTCGATCGCTATGCTGATCGCCGTTGTTGCCACGCTGCTCGATCGACAAGTTCTCAACTATCAAATGATTCTCATCGGCGTCGCCATCGGTTCCGTTATCGGTGCGATCGCCGCTCAACGAGTGGCCATGACCGCGATGCCGCAAATGGTCGGTCTGTTTAACGGCTTGGGAGGTGCAGCGTCTGCCCTCGTTGCAATGGGTGAGTTTTGGCGCTACTTCGGCATGACTGCCGAACCGGGTTTGGATGCGACGATAACCGTCTTGTTAGGAGTACTCATCGGCGGTGTTACCTTTACAGGATCGTTAGTCGCCTTCGCTAAACTGCAAGGCCTGATTTCGGGATCGCCGATTACATTCCCCCTGCAACAACCGTTCAACGCGGCCTTGCTCGTTAGTTTTCTCCTCGGAAGCGGCTATCTCATCGCCACAGCACCGACCCCTTCGCTGTTTTTGGGACTCGTCGGCATTTCTTCGCTCTTGGGGATTACCTTTGTCATCCCGATCGGGGGCGGCGATATGCCCGTGGTGATTTCGCTGTTGAACTCGTTCTCCGGTTTGGCGGCTAGTGCCGCCGGGTTCGTGGTGATGAATAATATGCTCATCATTGCTGGGGCGTTGGTGGGTGCGTCGGGTTTGATTCTCACGGTCATCATGTGTAAAGGCATGAATCGATCGCTAGCTAACGTGTTGTTCGCAGCGTTCGGAACGGGAGAAGGCACAGCAGCAGCCAGTGGTGGCGGTGGTAAAACCGAGAAAGTGGTTCGCAGCATCGACCCAGAAGAGGGCGCGATGATGCTCGGTTACGCTCGATCGGTGGCAGTCGTTCCCGGCTACGGAATGGCTGTGGCTCAAGCCCAACACGCAGTTCGCGAATTGGCTGACCAGTTGGATAAACTCGGGGTCGAAGTCAAATACGCAATTCACCCCGTCGCGGGACGTATGCCGGGACATATGAACGTCCTGTTGGCTGAGGCGAACGTGCCTTACGACCAGCTTTACGACATGGACGATATCAATCCCCAACTGGAACAGACAGATGTGGCGTTGGTGATCGGGGCGAACGATGTGGTTAACCCGTCAGCTCGCACGCAACAAGACAGTCCGATTTATGGAATGCCGATTATCGACGTGGATAAGGCCAAGCACACCATTGTCATTAAACGCAGTCTCAGTACGGGATTTGCGGGTGTCGATAACGATCTGTTCTACCGCGACAAAACCATGATGCTTTTCGGCAGTGCCAAAGACATGGTGGGAAAACTCGTTGCTGAGGTGAAGCAACTTTAAACGATCTTCGTTTGGGATTGACTCAGCTCGTTTGGAAGTCCAGTTTCTGTAGAAACTGGGCTTCTGCGTTTGAAGATTCCCTCGCTACACTGGAATCGAGGCCAGTTGAGGAATTTGACGATGTCTGGCGCACGACTCCCAATTCCATCACATTTTAAACCTGAAACGGTGGGTCAGGTTTGGCGCGTTCCTTACCTCGATCGATCCTCAGAAGCGCAAAAATGGGCGCAACAATATCATCTTTCTCCCGCATCTCGCGATCGCACTCGCGTGGGTTTGCTCCTCATTGACGTTCAAAATACGTTCTGCATTCCCGGTTTTGAGTTATTCGTCGGCGGACGTAGTGGAAACGCGGCGGTGGAAGATAACCAACGTTTGTGCGAATTCATCTATCGTCATTTGAACGTCATTACGGAAATTATTCCGACGATGGATACTCACACCGCCATGCAAATTTTCCATCCCATGTTTTGGGTGAACGATCGAGGCGAACATCCTCCAGAATGGTCAGTTTTGGAACTCGTAGATATCGAACGTGGAACGTGGCGAATTTCACCGGAAGTCGTTCCCTATCTCCCACCTGACCTCGACGCGGCGGCTTATGCTCGTCATTATGTCGGACAACTGACGCAGGCGGGGAAGTATCCCCTGACGATTTGGCCCTATCACGCGATGCTCGGCGGAATCGGTCACGCTTTGGTTTCGGCGGTGGAGGAAGCGTGTTTTTTCCACAGTGTCGCGCGCTGCTATCCGACTCGTTATGAGTTGAAGGGCGATCGAACGCTGACGGAAAATTACTCGGTGTTGCGCCCGGAAGTTCTCGATCGACCCGACGGAAAACCTATCGCACCCCGAAATACGGCTTTGCTCGATCGACTGTTGGCTTTCGACGTTCTCATCGTGGCGGGACAGGCGAAAAGTCACTGTGTCGCTTGGACGCTCGCCGATTTGTGCGAGGAAATTCAACAGCGCAATCCCGATTTGGCGCGTAACGTGTATCTATTGGAAGATTGTACGTCGGCGGTGGTCGTTCCCGATGTCGTCGATTTTACCGATCTGGCGAACGAGGCGTTCGATCGATTTGAGAAAGCGGGAATGCACCGGGTTCGATCGATCGATTCGATGGAAACCTGGGACGGGATTGACGCTGTGCTTGGCTAAATGGGAGTATCCCACTTTATGCCCTCATCCCCCAACCCCTTCTCCCAAGGTTGGGAGAAGGGGTGATGTTTTCAAATCCCTCTCCCAACCTTGGGAGAGGGCTGCATCCTTGAGATACACCCTTAGTGAACGCCTTTGCTAAACGTAATTAAAATTCATTAGCCTTAACGTCATTGGCTCGATCTTGTCAACGTCTTGTTTGAAGGGCATTTGAGGCGTTTTTCCTTCGACAGAGAGCAAGCTTCCGATTAAAACTATGCGATTTTCAAAAATAAAATCAACGTATCATAGTTATAGATAAAAAAGCAAGAAAAAAAAGGAGGTCGCCATGGAATCTCGCTGGATTTTAGCCGTGGCGTCAGTACTCGTTAGCAGTCTGTCGTTCGCCCCTCACACGTTAGCTGGAACGGCCTCCTCGCCTGGTGACGGACATCTCGCTCAGTATTGGGACACTTGCAGTCAAATGGGTTGGGAAGACGTGGAATTTTTTGAAACGGAAGATTTCTACGTCAACATTTGTCAAGAAGAAGACCAATTGTATTTTGTGGGCGAACGAAAAGACGGAACGGGAATGCTCGATTTTCCAATCGTCGATCGAAGCGAAGTCGGTTACATCATTCAAAATGGAGATCGACTTTATACGATCGATCGACAACGCTTAGTCATTCGCCAAGGCGAAACCGTTATCGATGGCGATCTCGTTTTCTAAATTCTCGAGATGGACGATCGATCGAGCGGTTTTATCCGATTTCCCCCGACCCCTTTTCTCACCCTGAGAAAAGGGGGTCTTTATTGAAGAAGAGACATCGAAACCGGCTACTGTCGCCGTTCTTCTAACTTTTTGTAAACGTCCTTGATATCGACACCATGATGTGATATGGCAACCAGAGTGTGATACATCAAATCCGCCACTTCGCCCGCGATCGAGTCGGCATCGTCATCTTTACAAGCCATGACCACTTCAGCGGCTTCCTCGCCAATTTTCTTTAAAATCTTGTTATCGCCCCCTGCCAACAGCTTGCAGGTATAGGAACCTTCCTTGGGGTTATCTCTTCGATCGCAGATCGTTGCAAACAGTTCCGAAAGCGGATCGATCGCAGATACAGAATTTGTCATCTTTAGACTTAGCGACTCCAACGCAGACAAAGCCTCAACACATCAATGAGACATCGAAGCTTTAGCAATCGTAAATCGTAAATCGTAAATCGTAAATCACGAAAGCTCTAGCAGTTGTCGATTGCTAGAGCTTTCGTAGAATTGTAGATTAAATGCGGATGGCGAGACTCGAACTCGCAAGGATTGCTCCACACGCCCCTCAAGCGTGCGTGTCTACCAATTCCACCACATCCGCGTGGCATCGGTGCAGTTAACGTTTTTCAACCGCACTATGGTAATTTAACATAGCGGCGCGTTGATTGCCACTATTTCTGGAAATTTTTTTTTCGCCGCGCCCGGTTTTGCCCTCCAATTTCCCGCATTGCCCCTAGATTCACATATGCAGTTCTCGAAAATTCTCATTGCTAATCGAGGAGAAATCGCCCTTCGGATCATCCGCACCTGCGAGGAGATGGGTATTGCCACCGTTGCGGTGTATTCTACGGTCGATCGACACGCGCTCCACGTCCAGCTCGCCGACGAAGCGGTTTGCATTGGCGAACCGTCGAGCAATAAAAGCTACCTCAACATTCCCAACATCATCTCGGCGGCTCTGACCCGCAACGCCACCGCCATTCACCCCGGTTACGGCTTTCTCGCCGAAAATGCCCGTTTTGCAGAAATTTGTGCCGATCACCAGATCGCGTTTATCGGGCCGTCACCGGAATCTATGCGACAAATGGGGGACAAATCCACCGCTCGCGAAACCATGAAGCGCATTGGCGTTCCCACAGTACCGGGAAGCGAGGGTTTGTTACACGACGAACGAGAAGCACTCGCCCTAGCTGAAAAAATCGGTTATCCGGTCATGATTAAAGCCACAGCCGGTGGTGGCGGTCGGGGAATGCGCTTGGTTCGCAACCCGGAAGATTTACCCAATCTCTTTCTCGCCGCACAAGGAGAAGCGGAAGCGGCGTTTGGCGATCCGGGGATTTATATGGAGAAATTTATCGAACGTCCCCGACATATTGAGTTTCAAATTCTAGCCGACCAGCACGGGAATGCCATTCATTTAGGGGAACGGGACTGTTCGATTCAACGACGACACCAAAAACTGCTCGAAGAAGCCCCCAGCCCTGCCCTCGATCCGAAGTTGCGCCAAAAAATGGGGAAAGCGGCGGTTAAAGTGGCCAAAGCGATTAATTACGTCGGGGCGGGAACCGTAGAATTTCTGCTCGATGCTTCCGGGAATTTCTACTTTATGGAAATGAACACCCGGATTCAGGTGGAACATCCGGTAACGGAAGCCATTAGTGGGTTGGACTTGATCGCAGCGCAAATTAAAGTCGCCCAAGGCGAGCCGCTTCCGATTAATCAAAATCAGGTTGAATTACGCGGCCACGCGATCGAGTGTCGGATTAACGCCGAAGATCCCGATCGAAGCTTTCGCCCTCACCCCGGACGCATCAGCGGTTATCTTCCACCCGGTGGGGTAGGGGTGCGCGTGGACTCTCACGTCTACACGGATTACGACATCCCGCCTTATTACGATTCTCTGATCGGAAAACTGATCGTTTGGGGCCCCAACCGCGATCGAGCGATTGCGCGTATGAAACGAGCGTTAAGAGAATGTGCGATCACCGGTATTCCGACGACGATCGGGTTTCATCAGAAAATTCTCGAAATGCCGGAATTTCTCGAAGGAACGATTTATACGAACTTTGTCGAGGAGATGATGGCGAAGGAAAAAGGTTGAGGGGATGGGTTTCTGCGTAAGTCCTAAGCCTAAAATTATAGAGAGAATCTCCCGTTCGATGCCTGCCAAAGACCTCTACCACGACGCGGTAAAAAAGGCTCTGAAAAACGACGGGTGGACGATCGTTGTCGATCCTTTCATCATCCACTACGAGGATGCCGAACTCTATGCCGACCTTGCCGCTGAAAAGCCGATCGCTGCTGAACGCCAGGGGCAAAACATCGTGGTCGAAATCAAAAGCTTTGTCGGCAAATCTCCCATGACGGACTTTCACAATGCTAATGCTTTGGGACAATACATTGTCTACAGAAACCTCATTCAACTGACTGAGCCGCAGTATCAGCTCTTCCTCGCCTCAGATTTTTTTCAACGTCCATCAATTCAAATTATCGTCCGTCAAAACAGTCTGAACCTACTGGTTGCTGATATCCCCCAGGAGCGTCTCGAACAATGGATTGCCTAAACCACTACTGCCGCACCCTGCAAACGTTGCTCGAACATTACTGCAGTCTCTCTCAAAAGCAACCCCCAAGTCCCCGAAATGAAGAGATTGCCGAGCATCTCATCCTCGATACAGAGCGACATCACTACCTGTGGCTGCGATCGGGGTGGGACGATAAAAGGCGAGTGCAACATATCGTCCTCTACCTTCGCATCGACGACGGCAAAATCTGGGTCGAGACTGACAATACCGACCTCTGTGTCGTGGACGATCTCCTCGCCGCCAATATTCCATCGGAAAGCATTATTCTGGGCTTTCACCATCCGAGTAAACGCCCTTTGACCGAGTTTGCGGTCGGGACATAACCAACGAGGTATTTTCTAGAAGTGATTTTCCTCGATCTCGATGGGCAAGTGACGGGCAAGCACAGAAGCTTGCCCCTACGGGATTGAAGCGAATTATCGAAATTGCATCAGGGTCAGTAAGCCTTGCTGACCTAAGAGAATTTCCCGAATTAAGCTAAAGATTCCAACCCACAAAATGGGCGAAATGTCAACCCCTCCCAAGGGAGGAACGATCTTGCGCGTCGGAGCGAGAAAGGGTTCGGTGGGAATGACGACGAGGTTAAAGGGAAACTTTTGGAGTTCGACTTGGGGATACCACGTCAGAACAATGCGAAAAATCATTAAAAAGATAATCAGTCCCAAGAGAATCCCGAGACTCCAACTGGTGAGGGTAAGGGTACTCATTCGATCGACTCTAAATGTTAAGCTTTGTAACTGCTTTCTGGGAATATTGTATCTCGATCGAGGTGCGACAGATGACTTGAGATAGCTCAAAACCCAGACCTTCGTAAGGTTCGATCGCGTTGTCTTTCCAACCGTCCCCCAACTGGTTAAACTGAGTGAAGTAATATTTCGTATCGTTTGAGGAAGCGCTTTTATGACCCCGTCTTTGATGAACTTTTTCTATAGTCTGCTGGCTGGATTAGTTGTCGTAGTCATCCCGGCAACCGTTGCTTTGATTTTCCTCAGTCAACAAGACAAAATCTCCCGCTCGTAACGTCCCACTGCGGATCGCATTAGCCATCAAGCGAACAGCAGGTCGATCGAGCCGAAGATGGGCATTGAGGCTTCTCAGATCGAAAAGTCTGCTCGCCTTGGAGATTCGTCGTAGAAATCGCTAAGATGAGGACTGATATAGGAGAGAGGCTAATGGTGAACATCGGATTGGGCTGGAACGGCCTGCTGCACGCAACTAACGTTCGACCCGTCCTCGCCCAAGTCGCTTACGGCTTCGGCTGGGGCAGTTTAATGGGGATTGCCCTCGTGGCCTGCGGCGTGGCGCTGTACCTGCTGCGATCGATGCGCCCAAACTTAGCCCGCGATCACGATATCTTCTTTGCCGCAGTCGCCCTGTTGTGCGGCGGAATCTTGTTCTTTCAAGGATGGCGACTCGATCCCATCTTACAGTTCGGACAGTTTTTAATGACCGGTTCGGCGGTATTTTTCGCGGTTGAAAGCATTCGCTTGCGCGGCATCGTGACACAACAAGCCAAGCGCAGCGCGCCGATCGTCGACGAGGAGCGCGAAGTTAGCTCCAACTACCAAGCTTACGAGTACGAAGCGGAATACGAAGAAATCGAACCCTACGAACCCTATCCTCCGACCCGTCGAATTCCCGGCAGTCGAGATTCCCGCCGCTCGTCGCGCGAGTCCTACGGTTACGAAGACGAACCGCGCCGCCCGACGACACGCCGCAGTCCGGGTTCGACTGGAAACAAGCGTCGTCCGCCCTCTGAAGGAACGCCACCTCGGAAACGCCGTCCCCGTCCGAGTAACGAGCGTCCGTCTGTGGATTTGAAATACGATAGTTGGGGCGATTCTGATTACGACGAACCGCCCACACGATCGAAGCCACGTCCGTCTCGTCCTTCAGAAAAACCGCCCACGGCCCGACGCTCGCGCCCGAGTCAACCGAGACCGAGCCGTCCGAGTACGGAGGTGAAGGCGACTTTAGCGGACGACGAGGCAGCACCCTATAGCCGTCCGACTCAACCGACGTTCGACGACGAAACGGACGCGACGACGGCACCTTACGAAGAATATTCCGCCGAACCGCCGACTCGCTCGAAGCCGCGTACCGACGAAGACATCGCCCCTGACTTCGACGACGAACCGAGACGGTCTCCGCGTGCGAGTACAGAAACGAACGATTTCGAGGACTACGACGATCGATCGACCGCGAAAGACGACTTCTACAATTACGACAATTACGACGACGAGTTTGAAGAAGACAACTCGAGTCAGTTCGATCGATAGAACATCAAACGCAACGTTGGAACGCAAGTACGAAGCGGTGAGACGCGAGGTTCGATCCTGGCTAAAACGATGGGGACTGCGACTGGGACTCGGCATCGCGACCCTAGCCTTGGGGAGTTGCACGCCGACCGATCGCCCCAAGCTTCCGGTGGCATTGAATAGCTACTATACCGACGAACAGCCCGCTCTCAGTGGAGACGGGCGTTTTTTGGCGTTTGTCTCCAACCGCAACGGCGCTCGTAGCCTCTTGCTGTACGATCTCAAACGCAAACAGCTCGTCAATTTACCCCGTCTCAACCGCAACGATTCGATCGCTGAAACCCCGAGTTTGAGCTATACCGGGCGCTATCTCGTTTACTTAGCCAGCGATAGCGGACGGCCGGAAATCGAGCTGTACGATCGATTGACGCAGCGAACGCAAATCCTGACCAGCGGCTATCGCGGTTGGATTCGCAATCCCGACATCAGTGCAGACGGTCGGTACGTCGTATTTGAAACGGGACGGCGGGGTCAGTGGGACGTGGAAATTCTCGATCGCGGCCCCAATATCGAGCTAGATCGTGCCGATGGCAGTTGAATCGCTGTCACAATTTTTCTGGAGTTGCTGCAACAGTAGAGAAAATGGAAAAAGACGCGAACGAATCTTTGCGTCGAGGAAAACGGAGTTCGATCGTGAAACGCCTGCATTGGCTGTCGATGATAACGCTCTCGGGGGTTTTAGGGGGTTGTTCGGCCTATCCCCGACTTTTGAGCGTACCGTTTGACCCCGCAGGACGCAGTTTGAACTCCCCAGCGGCTGAAACCGCGCCCAGTGTCGCCAGTCGGTACGTGGTGTTCGTCTCCGAACGGGAAAAACGCCAGGATATTTATCTGTACGACTTACCCAACCAACGAACGATCGCATTGCCGGGTCTCAACTCCCTGGCGGTGGTGGCCGAACACCCCGATGTCTCTGCCGACGGTCGTTACATCGTCTTTGCGGGTAACCGTCAAGGTCGATCGGGGATTTTCCTGTACGATCGCCAAACTCAGCAACTTCGCAACCTCACGGAAAATCTCAACGCCACCGTTCGCAATCCCAGCCTCAGTGCTGATGGGAACACGATCGCCTTTGAAGCCAATCTCAACGGTCAGTGGGATATTTTAGTTTACAACCGTTCCGGCCGACCTCTCGACTTGCCGACACCGCCGCGCTGAAGTCGACAAATTTTCCGAAAATTGTTCGAGTTGTGCCAACCTAAACTTGAGAAACATGACTGCTTCTATCCTCCGCTTCGCTGCATCGGGACTCCTCGCCGTCGGACTCGTGACGGGATCGATCGGGTCGTTGGCGAATTTCACCGCTCGACCGGTTCTAGCTGAAAACGAAGAAGAGCGAACCAACATCCGCGTCTACGAACAAGCGAGTCCTGCTGTCGTCGCCATTACGGCAGGCGATGCCACGGGCAGTGGTAGCATCGTCACCCCCGACGGACTCGTGTTGACGAACGCCCACGTGGTCGCCGAAGCCGGACAAACAGTCACCGTTCGCTTGGCTGACGGACGGGAATATACGGCTGACGTACTCGGTTTCGACCCGGGCGGACAGGATCTCGCCGCCGTTCAAATTCGAGGTGCGCGCAATTTACCTACGATTCGTATTGCATCTGCGAACTCCGTGCGCGTCGGACAGCGAGCGTTTGCCATTGGGAGTCCGTTCGGTTTTGAAAACACCTTCACAGTCGGGATCGTCAGCCGCATCGACCCCAGCGATGGCACGATTCAAACGGATGCAGCTATCAACCCCGGGAACTCGGGAGGGCCGCTGCTCAACTCGGATGCGGAAATGGTCGGGGTCAATACGGCAATTTTCACCCTGGGACGGGAGGGAGGGAATATCGGCATCGGTTTCGCCATTCCCATCCGCGACGTACAACCGTTTCTCGCAGCGGTTCGCGACGGACGCGCTTCTCGAACGGCAGATGCGGGGAGTCGGCTTCCGGGGAACCAACCGCCTCAACAAGTGGCTCTCAACGATCCGCCGATTTCGGGGCAACTGGCCAACGGTGACGATATTCTCCCGGTGGATAACAGCTATTTCGATGCTTATCGGTTTGAGGGGCAAGCGGGTGAGATGGTGTCGATCGATATGATTTCCCAAGACCTCGATTCCTATTTGATTCTCCTCGATCCCAACGGCGAGGACATTGCCCAAGATGACGACGGCGGCGGCCAGCAAAACGCTCGCATTCGCGTTCGTTTACCCGAAAGTGGAACCTACTTGCTCTTGGCAAATTCTTATTCTGGGGGTGAGTCGGGCAACTACCGCTTGACACTTCGCAGCAATACGGGTGGAGTCGAATCGGGCGTTCAGAGCGGTTCGATTCTCAACGAGCGGGGCGAACTCCGCATGGGCGATGATGTTTTACCCGATGACGGGAGTTTGTACGATTCGTACTCGTTTCGAGGGCAGGCGGGACAGCAAGTAACGATTTCGCTCAGCAGTCCCGATTTCGATACTTATCTCATCGTGTTGAGTGAAGCGCTGCAACCCCTCGACCAAAACGACGATGCAGCTCCGGGAAATACGAATTCGGCGTTACAGCTACAATTGCCCTATACGGGAACTTACTATATTTGGGTAAATTCGTTCGATCGAACGGGACGGGGGCGGTATCAGCTCACCGTTCGTTAAACTCGTGCGATGGTGTGCGATGGTACAGTAAAGCCGAACGTCGTTCCGATGGAAGGAGACACAACGCAGCGTTTATGCAGGTTTCGACTTTAACCCGCTTCGTTCGGCTGGTTGTTGCGTTTAACTGGAAAGTCCTCCGCCACATCGTATTGGAAATCGGTCGCCTGCGGCTGTTTGGCTTGTCGTCCGAGATTGCGTTTAATGCGATGTTGGCCGTTTTTCCGGCGATCGTGGCGGCGTTGTCAGTGTTGGGGCGCGTTTTCCCGGAACGGGCAGCGTTCGACCTCATCGCCGACAATCTCAAAAGTTTGCCCCCTGACGACGTGCAGGCGTTACTCGATCGATTTGTCGAGCAACTGCATCTTCCCACGAGCGGCAGAATCTTGTCGTTGAGTTTTGTGGCAGCGTTGTGGATGGCTTCGGCGGCGGTGGGTTCGACCATGAACGCACTCGATCGAATTCACCACATTCCTCACCAGCGGGTTCGTCCGTTTTGGAAGGCGAAACTGGTCTCGCTGGGGTTGACACTGGGTTCGATCGTGTTGTTAACGGTGGCGTCGTTTCTGGCTATCGTCAGCGACTCGATCGTGAAACTGGCGGTCGGCTACATGGGCGAATACGAGTCTAGCGTGCTGTCGGCTTGGCATTGGTTGAGCTGGCCGCTGGCGCTGATGATGGTTTCGATCGCGTTTGCGTTTCTCTACCGTTACGGGCCGAGTCGCTGGAAACACCGAACGCCAGTGCTTCCTGGTGCGACGATCGCGGCGTTGCTGTGGGCGGCAGTTTCCAATTTGTTTCGCCTCTACGTCGCACACTTCGGACGCTACAACGTTTATTACGGGGCGTTAGGAACGGCGATCGTGCTGCTATTGTGGTTGAAACTCAGTGCTTTGGCCATGTTAATTGGCGCGCAAATCAACGTATCGGTGGGACGCGAGATGCGGCGGAAGCGGTAATCGAGTATCGGGATTCTGCAAGCGATCTGAGGTTTTTTAAAGTTCGCGAAAGCGGTACACGACCGTACCCGAAACGGGATCGCTATCAAGATCGACGTATCCTGTTGCCACTAACTCGGTCAGGATCGATTCTGCTTCGACAAACGACATCCCCGTATCCATCACCGCCTGTGTTACTGAGATTTGCCCCCCTCGTGCGTTCGCCGATCGAATGAGTTTGAGGGTCTTGTCGTTTTTGGTGAGATATTGAAGGGTCTGTGTGACTAGAGTTTGGGGTTGCAGGGGAACCCCAGCGGAAGAAACACCGAGTTTTGCTCTCGCTTTTTCCTCGTATTCGTTCACCAGACGCGACATGAACACCAGATCGACGAGACTGCCAATATCGCCGATGATGGGAATCATCCACAACAAACCGGTCAAAATTTGGCCGTTGTAGAAACGGTGCAATCCTTTCATCGGTCGAAACCACGTTCCCAAGAAAAATCCGAGGAGCCAGAGTTTATAGCTGTTGCGAACTCGCTGGCGGTGTTCGGCTTCCAAGAGAACGGGAGGAGGGGTTGGGGGAGAATTTGCGGTGGAACTAGAAGCGTTCGATCGAGGGACGGTTGTAACGGTATTTAGGTCTTCGAGTACTGCGGAAGCCGATCGATAACGCCGTCCGGTTCCCGTTTCGAGCATTTTATCGAGGATGCGAGCGAATCTTTGACTAATGGGTCGATCGCCGATTGCATAATCGCGCCAAACCCATTTTCCATCGTCGCTATCGTAAAGATCGAAGGGGGGAATGTCGGTGAGCAGGTGAACGCAGGTGACACCTAAACTATAGATATCGCTGGCGAAGGTGGCTTTCCCAAGGGTTTGTTCCGGTGCTGCGTATCCCGCCGAACCGATGGCGGTTCCCGTTACGTTGAGATCGTTGGTGGTGGTGAGTTTGGACGCACCGAAATCGACGAGGTAGAGTCGGCCGTTTTTGCCGCGAATGAGGTTGTCAGGTTTGATATCGCGGTGGATAACGTTTCGATCGTGGACGAACTGGAGAACGGGGAGGATTTCTTGGAGGAGTTGGATGATGTCTCGTTCGCTCGATCGACCATTCAGCTCTAACTCTCGTGCTAAATTCTGTCCGTCGATAAATTCTTGAACGAGGTACTGACGACTGTTCCACTCGAACTGTGCGAATAAATCGGGAATGTTCGGGTGTTTTCCCAGATTTTCGAGGCGTTTGGCTTCTTGGCGGAAGAGGACGGCGGCTTTTTCGGGATTGCGTATCCCACCTTCATCGGGAGCGAACTGTTTGATAACGCATGGCGGTCGAGAGGGTTTGTACTCGTCTACCCCTAAAAACGTGCGACTGAATCCCCCGATCCCGAGGAGACGAAAGGCACGGTATCGATCGGCGACGAGGAGCGGAAACCCACAATTTTGGCAGAGGCGATCCGACTCGGTGTTTTGGGGCTGGGAACAGTGGGGATTGAGACAGAAGGCCATTTCGATCGACGCGAACGGAAAATGTAAGCATACGAGATGCGTTCTTCTCAATTGTGACAAATTGGTGAGCGTGATGTCGGCACTGTGTCTTTGCTTTATATAACTTTACATATCGTTGTAACTTTTAACGAAACCGGGGGGGCGCGACTCAGATTCGGTTGGTACACTAAAACTCATAGTTAATTCGACTTTGTCTGCTCCACGGATTGGATAAGTGTGAATTGACATCAAACTGTACGAGGTTTCGCTTAGCGCACTGGTGCAGCATCCAAGTGCGCTCGATCGAAGTGATAGGAAACGAGTAGCAAATCCCTATGGTAGACACCGTTAAAACCCCCCATTTTGAAGAAATACGCCCTGGGGTGAAAGCTCCGGCAAAAGATACGATCCTCACCCCCCGATTTTATACGACGGACTTCGAGGAGATGGCGGTCATGGACATCTCCGCTAACGAAGACGAACTGCGAGCGATTCTTGAAGAATTCCGGGTCGATTACAACCGAAATCACTTCGTTCGCGACGAGGAATTCGAGCAATCGTGGGAAAGTATTAGTGGCGAAAAACGTCGTCTGTTTATCGAGTTTTTAGAGCGGTCTTGTACTGCTGAATTTTCGGGATTTTTGCTGTATAAAGAACTCGGACGGCGTTTAAAAGATAAAAGTCCCGTTCTTGCAGAATGTTTCACGCTGATGTCGCGTGATGAAGCTCGCCACGCGGGTTTCCTCAACAAAGCGATGTCGGATTTCAATCTCCAACTCGATCTCGGTTTTCTCACGAAGAGCAAGCAATATACGTTCTTCAAACCGAAGTTCATTTTCTACGCGACGTATCTTTCTGAAAAAATCGGCTACTGGCGCTACATCACGATTTATCGCCACCTGGAAAAACACCCAGAAGATCGCATTTACCCGATTTTCCGTTTCTTTGAAAACTGGTGTCAGGACGAAAATCGTCACGGTGATTTCTTCGATGCGATCATGCGCGCGCAACCGCAACATTTGAACGATTGGCAAGCGCGTTTGTGGAGTCGTTTCTTCCTGTTGTCAGTGTTCGCAACGATGTACTTGAACGATTTACAGCGTTCGGATTTCTATGCCTCGATCGGGCTAGACGCACGGGAGTACGATAAAGAAGTGATCGAGAAAACGAACGACACAGCCGCTCGCGTGTTCCCGGTGATTTTGGATGTGAACGATCCCGAGTTTTACCGCCGTCTTGAAATTTGCGTAGAAAACAACGTGAAGTTGGCGGAGATTGCCGAGTCGAACACACCGGGATTTGTGAAGTTCTTCCAAAAACTGCCCCTTTACATCAATAGTGGATGGCAGTTTTTGCGCTTATATTTGATGAAACCCCTCAACGTTGAAGCGACGCAAGCGGCTGTGCTTTAGAAGCGATCGCATTTCCTTTGAGATTCAATTAAGATTAAACGGATTCTATATTCTGTAGAGTCCGTTTTTCTTCTTGGTTCTTTCAAAGGCAGAAAGCTTGTTGCTTAAGTCGGGTCTTCTGGTATTACGGTGTAATTTGTTATTTTGAATCCAAAATTGGGTCGGGCGCATTGCCATGACGCCCCTACAGTCAGGGTTTTGCCTAGGATAAAATTAGCTTATCACCTTGAACCCAGAAGACCCCTTAAATCTGAAAATTCGATCTTCTGGGTGCATCTCAATTTCGTAGAATGACCCCTCCGCCTTCGGCACCTCCCCTGGCGAAGGGGAGGAGGGGTGGGGTTTCGGGCGCAAAAGTTGAGAGATGCCCCCGATCT
>LWRO01000055.1 GCA_001657325.1 Geitlerinema sp. BBD 1991-9
GAGTGAGCAGTTAAGAGTGAGCAGTTAAGAGTGAGCAGTTAAGAGTGAGCAGTTAAGAGTGAGCAGTTAAGAGTGAGCAGTTAAGAGTGAGAACAGTTTTCAGTTGATGTATTAAAACCCGGTTTCTTGGAGAAGCCGGGTTTTAGGAGGAATTGTAAAACTGAAGTGGCTCTACAATCTCGCTTTCACTTGCGCTAATCGTTCGATACCTTCAAACGCATAACGCTCGTAACCGTTGCGTTCGATCAACTCTTCCATATATCGCACGCGAGTTGAAGGTGCTGGGTGCGTCGAAAGATAGGGAATCGTTCCCCCGCGTTGGTTCTGGCGCAGCGTTTCCATAAAGTTCCGCAACCCGTCAGCGGCGTATCCCGCACTGTTAATGACCCGCGTTCCAATGATGTCTGACTGGCGTTCTTGTTTGCGACTGTAGTCGAGGCTCACCAACGTTCCCAATAAATCCCCAAAGGGAATTTCGCGGGCGAGGTTGGCGAGTAGATTATTGGTGACGATGCGTTGGAATCCGTGGGACAAAACGGCGTGACCGACTTCGTGACCGAGGAGTCCGGCGAGTTCGGCTTCGGTACGAGCCGCTTGAATCGCGCCCGTATTGACGAAAACTTTACCACCGGGGAGTGCGAAAGCGTTGAGATCGTCGTCTCGCACCACGTAAAACTCGTAGTCGAATTCGTCGCGTCCCATGTATTGGGCCACGTCCTTCCCGAGATCGTTGACGTAGGAGAGAACTTCGGGATCGTTTAACATGGGGAGTTCGCGTTTGACCTGTTCGGCGACCTGCGAGCCGAGGTTGGATTCTCCCGCCACCATTAATTGAGCGAGGTTGATGGCCTGGAAAATCGTGGAGGTCGTGCGTCCGGTTAACACGCCTACGGCTAAGCCGCCGAGACCTCGTAGGGCGATGTTTTCGCGGATTTTACGGCGGAAGCTTCGCATATAGCGCTCGGATAGATCTACCATCGTTTGCGCTTCGGGATGCTCGGGGTTGACGATGGCGAACTCGCGGGCGATAATCGCAGCTTCGAGACGCTGGCCGTCTTCGCGTAAGGTTTCGGCGAGAAGTCGAGCCAGTTCGTAGGATTGGGGAAATTGGGTCGTTCCTTCTTCGAGGACGACGATCGCTTGTTCCTCTCGATCGTCTTCGATCAGGTGTTCGGCGATGAGTTGGTACGCGGGTTCAAATCCTGGTGCTTCGTCGAGGAGCAGTCTCAGGGATTCTTCCACTTGAGTCTCGCGGTTATTGGCCAAACCGTCTTGGACATTTTCCCAGTAGACGCGAGCGGCGGGGGACAGTTGCGCTTCGGTGATAGGTTCGGCGATTTGCGCTTCGCCTTCGTTGGGGAAGGGGGGTTTGACTTGTCGGTAGAGTCGTTCGGCTTCGGTGACGTTTCCTTCAAGGTACAGTCGATCGGCTCGAGCGATAATTTGTTCGGCTGGGTTGAGCGAAACGCGGGTGTTCGTGGGGGTTGAGATGCTGGCGGGGTCGGGTTTGCTGGCTGTGGGTGCGGTGGTGAGATCGTACAGGCTAAGGGTGTAACTTCCACGTCCTCTCGCATCGTAGGAGTTGGCAACGATGCGGTAAGTTCCGGTAACGGGAAGGGTAACGGTCAATTCGGAATTCGGGTTGTTGCGACTGCGATCGTCGTTTTCAGCCAGCGGTCGATCGTCGGGGCCGAGGAGAATCAGATAAGTATCAAAGTCAGTGCTGTCCATTTGGATTCGCACTTCTTGTCCGGCTTGTCCGTCAAAGCGGTAAAGGTCGAAGCGACTGCGATCTCGGAGGACTTCGTCGCTGTTGTCTAGGGTTCCGTTTTCTCGGAAAATTTGCCGTTGGGCCACGAGGTTGGATTGAGGGCCGGTCAGGGATTTTTGATGATGTTGCGTCGAACTTTCGGAAACGGGATAGGTTTTGAAACTGATGGATTTGTGAGGATGTAGTGCGATAAGGTTTGGATCGGGAGGGGCGGCGACAACACCGCGCAAAAATAAGGGAACGGTGGGCAAAAATAGGTTTAAGCTGAGAAAAAAGGCAGTTCCCAATAGGAAACACAGGACGTTTCGCAGGCGTTTCATAGATCTAGGTGGATTTAGGATTTAGGATTTAGGATTTAGGATTCGTTCGTCATTTGTCGGAGCAACCCTTGTTGTCGTCGAGAAAGCAGCTTTCAGTTAACATTTTTCAAGCCGTTTGGCTCGTCATCCGGTCGTATCGATCGAGGGGATAATGTTATCGATGGCACGGGACGAGAAAATGTTTCAGTCCTCACGATCGATAGGGGAATCTTTAAGAAAGCGCAAAACTGACGATCGATCTTGCGTTGAGGGTAACTGGGGTTTCGCAATTCGATCGTCGATCGCAGACAGTTTTTCGGTTGACTGATTTAACCCTGGCGTTGATAAGTTACCATCAGTTCACCATAGCCGAGAACGTGGCCTTCCATCGCACTGACGACTTTGGCTTTCGTCACACCAGGTTCTAAATCGAGGACGCTGTCGAGGGCGTAAAGTTTGAAAAAGTAGCGGTGCGTTCCCCCAGGGGGACATGGACCGCCGTAACCGAGCTTTTTAAAGTCGTTTTTTCCGTGTGTTCCGCCTTCGGGTATGCTTTTGCCCTTGGCAACGCCTTCGGGAAGTTCTCGAAGGTTGGGGGAAAGATTGTAAAGCACCCAATGGACAAAGGTGCCAACCGGTGCGTCGGGGTCGTCCACAATGAGAGCGAGGCTTTCAGTTCCTTCGGGGGGAAGGTTCCAACTCAGGGGTGGCGAAAGGTTTGCACCGTCACAGGTGTATTTCCTGGGAATTGTATCGTTCGCCGCGAATGCTGAACTCGTAAGATTCATGGTAGGTGTCTCTGCGTGAACTCCTTCGACCCGATCTCGATCGTCCCCTGCCTCACAAGCCGTCAGCGTCAATCCGGCGAGGGCAAAAAGTTTCAGCGTTCTTCGGCGCGAAATCATAAGGATTTAGCAGTGACGGATTGGTAACCGAATATGTAGGTGCAGGTCGTCTTCGAGGCGCATTGGTTACTCTCCTAGACAAAAGTACTGTAAAAGGGTTGAAAATCGATCGATTTTTTGTTTTTTTTAATTTTGTGGGTTTCCAGCCATCCGATTTGAGGCATCGATTGGGGTTGGAACTTCTTTCGATCGATCGCACTCTCCGTCATTCACCACCCCTGACAGAGGACACAATTTGAGTCATCTGCAAGAGAAAGATTTGCAAACGAATCGCACCTCAGTTCGTTAACGAACTGAGGTGCGATTCCAATACCGAGCGTCATTTCACTCGATCTCGATCGAATTATACTTCAGTCAGTGTTCGATCTTTTTTGAAGACTTTGGAAGTTAGTCGTTCGGATACGGGGGATTCACAAAAATCTTTCCACAGACTCGACATTCGCTCGGCATAGTATTTTAAGTTTTTACGCCGATACATACATTTTTCCTGTTGAGGATTCCAACAGCGATGTCCTCGAAAAGCATTGATTTTTGTTCGGAGCTTTTCGTAGTCGTTGTGGCGACCGTGAACGATGCGAACGCTATCGTTTAACAACATAAAGAATGGAAGTCGAGCGTTCCACATACTATGTGGAATGACGTAAATTTTGACATCGACTTCTAACCAGGCTTCCATAAATGCGGTTTGATCGCTTTCACCTTTACGAAGACGGTCTGTATTCGTGAATTTCGATTCGTAAATTCGATCCCAAGCCTCGAAAAACTGTTGCACTTTTTCGCTTTTGCGATATGCAACAACTCCTGTGTTGTAAGGGATATAAGCTCGCAGTGGCTTTCCGTCAATATGGGGAAACGCTCGTTCTCCTGGGGCAATCGAGATACAGATATCGAAATAATCGAGCAACTCGAATAACTCGTGGCAGCTACCATAGATGTAGGTATCTGTATCTAAGAACAAAGTTTTTTCGTAAGGAGAAGGGGCGTACATATGCTTGACCTTGTACTGCAACGCCGACTCCCAATTTTTGCCGTAAGCTTGTTCGCCTGCTTCAGCTTCTTCGTTCCATGATTTTCGTCCAGCTAATGCTTCGATCTCAACTCGATCGAATGGCATTTTATCTGTCGAACAATCAGTTACCAAAGTGATGTTGGCATTCGGATCGACTGTTTTTAAGCTATTGGCCGATAAGGCTGCTTCTCGGACGTACTTCTCTCCTGTTGCAACGTATAAATATCCTTGAGAGCATTGATTTATTGGGGTTTTCATGAGCAATCTCCCTGGTTTTTTGAGATCGTAAGGTTGAGAAAAACACAATGCAGGAATTCAAAATTCAGATCGATTACTAGGTCATTTTTTGCATCATGAAATTGGTATACACAAGGTATACACAAAAGTATATCGATCGATGCTAAATTTTTTCTTGCCACCGAAAGATTCACAAATCGGCCAGATATGCTATGTCTGATTTGTGAGTGAAGTTAGACGATTTTCCCAAAGTCGTGCCAGACGTAAGTCAACAATCACCCAGTATCGCAGGCGTTTTACGCCAGCAATACCTGCAAGCTTTTTAAAAAATGGTACTGTCAGCAAGATATTCGTACTATAGAGTGTAGATGGCGGTTAGCTCTACACTTCATTTTTCTCGGTTATGGTTCGTTAGCCTCCTTGCTGTGATGTTTTATAACGAATAGATAGGAGAAAATGTATTTTGGTTTACATTTTCAAGTTGAGATTGCCATAAAAAATGCGCAAGTAAAGTCGGTCTGTCGTTTTGAAGCATTTTTCGAATTTCTATAAAAATTTGCTATAGGGGATCGTCATAATACCACTCGATCGCTTAACCCTAAGTTCGTTTTTCTTACCCTAAGTTCGTTTTTCTTACCCTAGGTTCATTTTTTTTGTGTTGCATTCTTGACTTTTGATGAATTTTGGCAATATACATAAGTTTTAAACGACTTTATATAAAAAAAATAAGAAAAATCAAAAATTACAATAAGTTGTTTTTATGAATATTTTTATACTGTTATCAGTAATGATAACAGTATAGATTACATTTTTCAAGGTTGCTTGACAATTCACTCTTGCTTTTTTGAGAAGGAATCGCTAAGATTCTAGACGAAACAATCCTCGAGTTTATGACAATTTGGTCAATAACGAGTCTGCTCAATTCAAACAGAGCAAGCGAGCTATCTGGTAAACCGATATATAGTTTAAAGCAGTGGAGTATTCGATATTCTCTCATTGCAAGTCTTGGTTTGCTTTTTAATTTTTTTAATTCGTAAACGAGCCATGACTCAAGGAATTCGAGGACGTATTTTTTTATTCGGTTGTCCTAGATCGGGAACGACTTTGCTGCAAGCGTTGTTAACAGCGCATCCCCAGGTTGCATCTTTTCCTGAAACTCTATTCTTTATGAAAGCGTTCGGACAAGTCGAACGCCGAATTTTTCGTAAATCCCCAGTTGGACTTCGATCGACCCTCGCCGATAAGCGTGACGGTTGGTTGCTGTACCGTGGTATTCTGCCCAAACGATATCAGGAACGAGTTGCCAAGCGTACTCGACAGTTTTTAACCGATGTAGATCGGGAAGATTTGGCGTATTGTATACCTGAAAGTTCTTCATCACTTCAGGAGTGGGTGAATGCATTCGTCAGGTTGATGGACGTCCTCACGCTCGATCGAAGTCGAAACGTTTGGGTTGAAAAAACCCCCTATCACCTGTATTACATCGATCGAATTCAACGCTACATTCCCAACGCACGCTTCATCCATCTCGTCCGCAACGGCTCTGATGTCGTGGCCTCTCTTTACGACGCCGCCCAAAAATATCAAGGTGAGGATCTCGGTGCGACCCAAACTCACATTAATTCTTATCGAGATGTCGATAAATGTATCGAACAGTGGAATCGAGCCGTATCTATCACTGAGCAATACCTCAACCACCCCCATCACATACGGGTGTACTACGAAGATCTCGTGGCCGATACAACAGGGGTTTTGAGAAATCTGTGTGAGTTCCTCGAACTCGATCGAAGTGAAAACACCTTGCAACAGGTGCTTCAGGGCTATGGAGCCGCTGCAAATCAGGTGGTTTTATCCAGCGAACCTTGGAAAGCTGGTGTGAAAACAGCGAGTCAGATGTTGGCGAGTGCGAACGGTACTAAGTTCGAGACCTTATTCGACACGTCGCAACGCCGCTATATCCTCGATCGATTGCTTGAAGGACATTCGACTTCCCCGAACCGGAGCGCTCCTTGAAAAGTTGCACTGTTCCGACGGCTACAGAAGCGTTGTCAGGAACGCTTCTGTAGGATATCAAACCGGATTAATACCGATTGATTAGTTTGGGGGCTGATGGAGGTCGTTCAACTGATACCTATCCTTACCTCGCACTAACAAACAGGGGACGGGTTGTTCTTTGAGATTTAAACATTTTCGGTCGGTTTGCATATAACGGGCGACTAAACCTAAACGGTTCTGCTGAGTCGAATTATTTCCAACACCGTGCCATAAACCACCCTTCGTAAAGCTGTATTCACCTTTCTTCATTTCAAGTGGAACAATTTGGTGGGGTGCATTTTCTGGATGGAGTCGATCGGCTAATGCCAACAGACTTTCAGGATCGTACAAATTGCACGCTCCTTGACGGGCGCATTCTTGCAGGTCGATCGTGTACGTGTGGGTTTTAGGAATAACTTGTAAGCATCCGTTTTGGCGGTTCATATCAGTCAAGGCTACGGAAACGTGAACGCCACTGATTTGAGCGTTAATAATATCGATATGCCAGCTTTGACCTCGACTTCCCGGTTTTCGAGAAATGGCTTCTGAAATCCAGAGTAATATATCTGGCCCCAGTAAGTTCGCCACATCCTCTAAAATCGTAGGTTCAGAGGCGAGTTGATAAACAAGACGAGAGCGAATATGTGCGTCGCGAACGAATATCGGATGTTTTGCATTAAGTCCGAGCCGTTTTTTGATTCCGCGAACGAGATGAGCGCGGGGTGATTCAGACTGTTCGATTCCCTTCACTAAAGCTTCGAGAGATGTTAAGTTGGGAAGCGCAAACGCCCCAATATATCCGTTTTCTGAGAAAAAATTTCTTTGAGCTTCTTTATCCGCGAGACTCGATGCAGTTACAAGTGTCATGTCCTTGAAATTTACTTAAATCATTCGCCTAGATTGTAATCGAAAAATCGCCGATTTCGATCGAAACTCGATCGGATTTTTTTGTCAAATTCGTGATTCCGCCAAAACCCATATTTTAGTGAAGTTAGATGTGCTTTAAACTACCAAAGTACTTGTTTTGATGTTCCTATGGAATCCATCGCCGTTCTCTGTCTGGGTGTATTTCTCGATTTCCTCATTGGCGATCCTTGGCATTGGCCGCATCCCGTGCAGGCAATCGGATGGGCGATCTCGGCTTACACGAAACTCGCCTTTCGCGTGACGAATTCGCCACGACAGCTCAAACTGCTCGGTGTGGTTTTGACACTACTAACGATCTTTGGTACGGGGGCAGTTGCCTGGAGCCTGGTTTGGAGCGCACGAACTTTACATCCGGTTTTAGGCGTTGGTGTTGAAAGTGTGTTGTTCGCGTCCTGTTTGGCGGGGCGGAGCTTGCGCGATGCTGCCGAGGACGTATTACAACCGATTCAGTTGGGAAATCTTAACAAAGCCCGAGGTCGGCTGTGTTTATACGTAGGAAGAGATACCGAAAACTTGGAGATATCAGATATTTTACGTGCAATTTTGGAAACCGTAGCCGAAAATACGATCGATGGGGTCACTTCTCCGTTAATATACGGAATTGTTGGGTCAATCCTGCTTCCAGGGGGGGCGGCAATGCTTGCTCTTGCCTACAAAGCCGCCAGCACCCTGGATTCCATGATTGGATACAAAGAAGCGCCGTATACTGACCTCGGTTGGTGTAGCGCTCGTACTGAAGACGTGCTGACGTGGCTGCCTTGTCGCCTCACCGTTGCCACGATTGCCGTCTTGTATGGTTCGCCGCGTCATTTATGGCAGCGGTGCTGTCAGGATGCCGTGCAAGATCCTAGCCCGAATTCGGGTTGGAGTGAGTGCGCTTATGCTGTGGCGTTGGGGGTTCAACTGGGGGGAACGAACAGGTATCGGGGGGTCGTGAAACAGAAGCCGTTACTCGGGGAACCCCTGAATCCGATTACACCGGAAACAATACGAGTGGCGATTGCACTGACGCGACAGTTGACGTTGCTGTGGTTTGCGATCGGAGTTGGGGCAGTCTTCGCGCTAAACTCAGTTGCATGAGTAGTGCTATGAACCAACGACCTACCCACGGCGGCAATTTGGCTTGGGCAGCTTCGATCGCGGGCTGCTCTCCCCAGGAGATTTTGGATTTTTCTGCAAGTATCAATCCTTTGGGGCCTCCGCAATCGGCGATCGATACAATGGCTACTCGTTTGTCGGATTTGAAAACGTATCCCAACCCGGATTATCCAGAATTGAAGCAGGCGATCGCTGCGTTTCACCAAATCCCGGCTGAGTGGGTTTTACCGGGAAATGGGGCGGCGGAGTTGCTAACGTGGGCGGCGTTGGAGTTTTCACAACGTTCGGAAACTGTCCTACCAACGCCTGCATTTGCTGATTACCGTCGGGCGTTGCAGACGTTTGGCGTTCGGGTTCGAGAAGTTTCGGTTTGGGATATCGATACGTGGACAACGGACTTGTCAAATACGGGAATTTTAATTAACAATCCCCACAACCCAACTGGGAAATTATTTGAAACGTCGCAGTTGTTACCGCTGCTCGATCGATTTGCGCTCGTCCTTGTCGATGAGGCTTTCATGGATTTTTTACCCCCGGCACAGCAGAGCAGCTTAATCGGATTGGTCGAACAGTTTTCCAATTTAGTTATTTTACGGTCGCTGACGAAATTTTACAGTCTGCCGGGGTTGCGTTTGGGCTATGTGATTTCTCAACCCGATCGCGTTCGACGATGGCAGAAATGGCGCGATCCGTGGGCCGTGAATGCTTTGGCTGTTGCAGCCGGAATCGCAGTTTTAGCAGATGTGGAATTTCAAGACAAAACGCTGAACTGGCTCGAGCGTGCCAAGCGTCGTTTTTTTCAGGATCTTCTGGAGATCGATCGATTATCACCCGATTGGGGGGCAGCCAACTTTTTGTTGGTCAAAACTGAAGCAGAGGTCGATCGATTGCAAAAGCAGCTCTTACAAAAGCATCGTATTTTAATTCGCGATTGTTTGAGTTTTCCGGCGTTGGGGAATCGATATTTTCGCGTTGCTGTCAGGCGAGAGCTTGAGAATCAAAAATTAATTAACGGAATAAAAAATATCTTATAAGTTGTAAAACCGAATTATTATCTACTTTTTAAAAGAACAAAAAATACAAAAAATGCATTATTGAAAGATCGACTACAAGCTTGTCATGGCTGGTAAAACATCAATATGACATTGCCATAACATAGATTCCTTTGGGTATTTCTGTATTCAACTATCTTGTCAGTGGCTCGACTTCGCTTTATAATGATGGCGTTTTTTTGATGTCGGAAATAATGTCTAATATTACACGATCGTTGCTCGGGCTTGTGTCAGGGTTGGCAAGAGAAAAATTCATTCGTAAGACTCGAAATTTAACCCAAGTACAAGAACGTTTTTTGCTCGAACTTCTTCAAAAACATCAAGATACGAAATTTGGTAGAGACCACGGATTTCGCGACATCAAAACCGTTGAGGAATTTCGCGAAAAAATGCCAATTTTACCCTATGCCAGTTACGAGCCGTATATCGATCGAATTGCCCGAGGCGAACCCAATATTCTCCTGCCCGATCCCGTTGTGTATCTCACCTTAACCAGCGGTTCCACGGGGAAAAAGAAACTCATCCCAACCAGTCGTACATCTCAAAGCGTCTTACGTCGTGCCAACTTAACAAGTATCGGATTTTTACATCGTGCCTTACACCGTCGCGGCTTAGCATTTGGAAAAATCCTGTTGACGAACTCCGCCTTAATGTGGGGAAAAACGGAAGGGGGAATCGATTTCGGACCGGCGAGTGTCGGTGTGATGCGAATGGATAAACAGCTGTATAAAACGCTGTTTTCCAATCCTTTCGAGACGCTACTTCCCGCCGATAGCGTCGCGCGTCACTACGTCTCGATTTTATTTGCGCTGCGAGATCGAACTACTCGTGGCATCGTCGCCAACTTTCCCATGCTGATTTTGCGAATTTGTAACTATCTCGATCGATACGGCGAAGAGATGGTACGCGATATCGAAAAAGGCTCGATTTCCAACGAGCTGAACCTCGAACCTGACGCTCGCCAGCAGTTAGAAGCCCTGTGGGAACCCGACCTCGATCGAGCCGCCGAACTGCGACAAATCCTCAAAACCGACGGCCGCATCACCCCGAAAACCGCTTGGCCGGACTCGCTGTTCGTCACCGCTGCACGAGGCGGAACTTCGGACTTCTACTTCCGACGCTTTCCCGAATATTTCGGCGACACCCCAGTTTTCGGTGCAGTTTTTTCCTCCGCTGAAGGGACTTTCAGCATCTATCCCGACTTAGACACAGACGGAAGTATTCTCTCGATCGAAACGGGATTTTTCGAGTTTATCCCCGAAGACCAATGGCACGTTTCACAGCCAAAAACCCTCCTTCCGACGGAAGTCGAAGCTGGAAAACGCTATCGCATCCTCATCAGTAGCTACGGCGGCTTTTTCCGATACGACATCGGCGATGTCATCGAAGTGGTCGGCTTTTACAACCAAGCACCACTCATCGTCTTCAAACACCGTGCGGGAGGCTTGATTTCTGCCACGACCGAGAAAACGACTGAAGACCACGCCACCCGCGTCATGGACGCTTTACAAGCAGAATTCGGCGTTCAATTCGAGGATTTTTGCTTGACGCTGTCGGAAAGCGACTTTCCGGCGCGATACCTCGTGAACGTCGAACTCGCAGATGGTGAGGCGTTGGACGATCCCCAACGGTTTTTACATCGCTTTGACGAATGCCTTGCTGAAGAAAACACCCACTATCAAATCTCCCGAAAAAGCGACATTCCCCCGCCTCGCCTGCGAATTTTAAAACCGGGAAGTTATGACATCTTGCGTCAACGTCAAGTCGAAAAAGGCATTCCCGACTCCCAGTTAAAATTCCCCCACATCAGCGAAGACCGTCAGTTTCTCGCCGAGTTACCGCTGTTAGAAGAAGTACGGCTCCCCGAAGATTCGTAGACGTCTAAAACAGGCAACCTCGGGTCAGGTTGATAATGCCCCCCTAACGTCGCAACTGACGATCGAGAGAGATTGAGTTCGTCTCGTTCAGTTGGTTCAGTTTGTCTAATACTGATAGGGGTCAGATTTAGGCGTTGGGGGTGACACGGGCGTTGGGTTCGCTGGAGGTGCTTCCCGAGTGCGCTTTGCTTTAGCTTGTGCTTTCGCTTTCGAGGCACTGCGTCGTAGCGCTTCCAAGCGAGTTTCGTACTGCTTGCGCAGACGTTTTTTAGGCGTTTGTTCGATCAGAGTCTTCAAGGCGCTGCCCAAACTCTTATAGGCGTTCGGGAGTGTGTAGCCGAAGCGAGTGGCGATCGCAACCGCTTTTTCGTCCGCTTCGAGGGTAATTTTGAGGGCTTTTTCGCTGTTGTTTTTCTGATAAAGCCGATAGCCGGACACACCGCACAATGCCAGAGCCAGCAGCAACAGTACGCCATCTTGTACCCACAGCTCTCCCACTGCACCGCCGAGTCCGATGGCGAGCGCCGCCATTTCCCAACCTTCCCGGGGAATTGTATCGTTTTGAATCCGCGCCACCTCGTGCCAAAACAGTAAATTGCGCTGGTCGAGGGCGAGGTTGTCCCACTTCACCAAATCAATGGCAATTTCAACTTCGTCTTTACTGAGTTCTTCGCAGCGAATCAATGGCGGGTCAATTTCCGTCGTTTTTTCAACCGTGACCCAGCTTTGGAGTTCTGGAGGAAGTAAGCCTCTCAAACGACGAAGTTCGTTAATTTCGGCTTTGGCGGCAGACGTAGCGTAGGAGGTCATAAAGTGGATTCAAGCAATACACGACTATAGATCGGTGACTCGATCGTAGCAAATTACCAGCGTTTTGAGTTTTGCCAAGCGGTGAGAATTCCCATTGCGATCGAGAGAAAAATCCCCAACCACAGCACCCCACCCTGGATAAATGTCAACAAGCCAACCCCACGCAAAATCCAAAGCACCAAGGTCACGAGGAGAACGCCGAGAAAAGTCCGAAAAACGATCGTCACTGTTTTTCTAAGAAATTGAAGTTTGACTTGTGGGAAGTTTGACAGTTACTCGGGTTCCTTCCCCCGACTGCGAATCAATTTCGATTGTACCGCGATGCTTTTCCACGATTTGATAGGTGATGGCGAGTCCCAAACCGGTTCCCTTGCCGATCTCTTTCGTCGAGAAGAACGGATCGAAGACTTTTTCCAGGACTTGAGGGGTCATGCCCGGGCCGTTGTCGGCAACGGTCACGCACAGCGTTCGATCTCCGATCGAGTAAGTATCGATCGAAACCGTCGGCGTTCGATCGATCTCGTTGTTCGATAAAGCATCGATGGCATTCGCTAAAATACTCATCCAAACCTGATTGAGTTCCGAAGGATAACACTCTATCCGAGGCAAATCGGTGTAATGTTTCACCACTCGCACGCGATTGCCGAGACGACTGCGGAGCAACAGCAACGTGCTTTCGATACCCTCGTGTACATCGACTTCCTTTAAAGAGGCTTCGTCGAGTCGCGAAAAATTCCTCAACGACACCACGATCTGACGGATGCGATCGGCCCCAGTTTCGATCGAATGCAGGGCCTTTGGCAAATCTTCGTACAGATACTCGAGTTCGATTTGGTCGATTTCAACGCGAATGGTCGGCGTTGCTTCCGGAAACTCCTCTTGGTATAGCTGCAACAATCGCAACACGTCTTCGACATAGGCTTTCGTGTGGATGACGTTGCCGTAGATAAAATTAACGGGGTTGTTGATTTCGTGGGCGATACCGGCGACCAACTGCCCCAAACTCGACATTTTCTCCGTTTGCACCAGTTGAGCTTGCGTCTTCTGTAGCGTTTGCAGAACTTCTTGAAGGTGTTGGTTTTTTTCTCGAAGCAGCGTTTGAGTTCGATCGAGAGATGCGATCGCCTGTTTGCGTTCGGTCACTTCCCGATGGAGTGCTGCATTCGTGCGCTCGGCCACTTGATGGGTGTAGATATAGTCCAAAATCAACCCCCACAGCGGAACCACGTAAGCGGCAATTTTAAGGAAATGGGCAATGTTGAAGTGATTGTCGAACAGCGCCTCGGAACCGAAGGCCATATGCACTTGAACGACAGCATTCGGAATCGTACTAATGACGAGGGCGTGGGAAAACAAACTCGGATACGCTCGATAAAACCTCGGGTAGAGAAACACCCCAGCCCCCAAAAATAGAACGAGGGGGACGAGATCCCAGGGGCGCGTGATGAAGGCATCGGGAAACAGGGTTTGCGGTAGCGTCTCACGGGTGACGCACCAGTGAACCGTTGCGTAGGTTAACATCCCAATCCCCGCACTGAGAGCAGCCACAAACCCGAGGCTATATTGCAACTTTTTCGGTTGGGTGGCCAAGAAAATCCCAACGCCCAGCGTGGTGAGCAGGACGTTACTCAACCGACAAATCGCCCAGGTAAAAGGGATGAGAGTTTGGTTGTCGGCGACGGCTTCGATGAGTCGATCGGCCGTGAGGGTGTGAAAGGCATCTACGGTTCCTGCGAAAAAGAGGGTGATGCCGATGATAGGGGTCGTGATATCCCGAACGAGGCTGAAGTGAGCTAGGGCCAACACCACGGTAAAAATCGCCGTGCAGAACGCGCTCCATTCCAACAGCGTGTGCGTGAAGCTTCCTGAGAGAGTGTGGTGGAGGGCATCTGTCAGTTCGTGGGGAGAAAGTTGTGAGAGGGTAGCGAGATCGGGTAAGTCTTGAGGTGTGCCGAAATCGACGCCTACAATATTGAGAAGTGTGGGTGCAGCACAGATCAGAACGATCAGAAAGATGGACAGCTTAGGTAATTTATTCCCGATCTCGCTTGTCTGAAAGGGGAGATTGGCCAAGAGCATTCACGCAAGTCAACGACACAGGAAAAGTGGTTTTGATAATACTCGATTTCGATAGTAGCGTTCGAGTCTCGTACAACGCCATCGGATCTCGGGAAGTCCCGTAAAGCTTGTTAAAGTAATAAAAGTACTCAAGAAGTGGTCGAGCGTTCTGTTCGATCGACAACACCTATTGTTCCCCATCGCGACGAGATCGCTGACATCTCGTTTGGTGAATTTTTTTTACCCAACATGACGACCCGATCCGCATTGCTCAAACGGGCGCTCCGAACCTGCGGTATTGTGGGCAGTTGGCTCGCCATTTTGGGACGACCGGGACTCGGTGCCGAGCGCGTGTCGTTTCAATATGGCGCGTTCGAGCGATCGCTGTCCGTTCGTAGCATCGAAGTTTACGTCCGAGAAGGATATGTCGATGGGGAACTTGCCCCTTACATTCAACTCGCCCCCCCCGACTCGATCGAGGCGTTACGGGACGTTCTCCTCACTCGCGCCGATATCGATCCCGTCGCCATTGCTCAGTTTCTCTATACGCCTCAAGGCGAAGCCCTACTCCAACGCTTGGGAGAGGCGATTCAAACGGGATCGGGGGAATCGGGTTTTAAAGGACTGCGCTCGGCGACGATTCTCGCCGCCGCTGACGAGGAGGGATTGACTCTGCTCAACGTCTTGCGTTACTTTCCCACGTACACGCTACACGTGGATTTCAATCAAACGATTCGCATGGCACAAGAGTTGCAAACCCTCGTCAACTCTAGTGAAATGACGGTTTCCTTCGTCCGTGACCTTGCTGCTGCTGAAGCGGAAGCTGTCCCCCTTCCAGATGGCGTATCGATCGATTTGAGTCAACCGGGAGCGTACCCTTGGGACGAGATTTCTACGACCTTGCGCGATCCCGATCGCGATCCCCCCTGGGGTCATCGCTTTCCCGTCGATCTGTATCTACCGCAAACGCAACAACGGGCCCCGATCGTTGTCATTTCCCATGGGTTGGGTTCCGATCGATCTTCCTTTCGCTATCTGGCCGAACACTTGGCCTCCCACGGGTTTGCCGTTCTCGTTCCCGAACACCCCGGTAGCAACGCCAAACATATGGAAGCCCTCTTGCAGGGTCACGTCCGAGAAATTGCCAAGCCGGAGGAATTTATCGATCGACCGCTGGATGTGACGTTTTTACTCGATACCTTGGAAGTTCTCGCCGCGACGGACGCGCAACTGCAAAACCGTCTGGATTTCGATCGAGTGGGTGTTATCGGACAGTCGTTTGGCGGCTATACGGCGCTGACTTTGGCCGGTGCGGAACTCGATTTCGCCCATCTGGCGCAAATCTGCGATCGAGACGGACAAGAAAATCGATCGTGGAACGCCTCGCTCCTGTTGCAGTGCCGGGCCCTCGACCTCGAAACGGAAAACTCAGAAGACCCTCGATCTCGTTTTCTAGAACGTCGCTTTCGCGACGATCGAGTGCGAGGGGTGATGGCACTCAATCCCGTGGGGAGCGCCTTGTTCGGTGAAATGGGATATAGCAATGTGGACGTTCCGGTGGCGATCCTTGCGAGTGGTGCCGATACGATTGCACCCGCTGTGTCGGAACAAATTCATCCGTTTACCTGGTTGACCGTCCCCGAACGTTACTTGGTGTTGGTCAGTCGAGGAACTCACTTTTCAACCATCAGTGCATCGGCAGAGGAAACGGTCGCGCTTCCGTCTGCTCTGGTCGGGCCCGATCCCAGGATCGCTCAACAATATGTTAAAGCATTGAGTCTCGCTTTCTTCCAAACTTATATTGCCGATCGATTAGAGTTTCAACCTTATCTAAGTGCCGCTTATGCCCAGAGACTCAGTCGCGATTCACTACCGTTGTCTTTAGTGCAAGAACTCGATGGTAATTGGCTCGATGGTGCAACGATAGAACGCGACGTTGAAGTTAGTTTTGAGCTTCGCAAAATATCGAAATCTGATGAATGCGACTCGAGCTTGAATTGAGATAGCCTTTTGCCTATCTTTCAATTATAAAATAGGGCTTTAATTTTATCTCAGATTAGGTGGTTTTAGAGGCGATACGCAATCCGACCGCCGAGGTGTATTTTTGTACGTTTGACTGAAGCTCCGCAGCTGTTTTTCCTGAAATTACGAGATCTAAATCAAAATCTAAGTTTAGAGCTGAATTCCGTGTGGAGTCTATGACAAGCAGATTTATGACGCTTGAATTGAATAGCGATTGTCTATAATGTGATGGTTATTTTGCGAAACAAATTTAATAGACCTCCTGCATAAATACTTCTGACCCCACCCCAGCCCTCCCCTTCACAAGGGGAGGGAGCAAGTTCTCCCCTTTACAAGGGGGGATGAAGGGGGGATGCAGGAGATCTAATCTTTATTTTTGATAAATCATAATTTTTAGAGTATAAAATCAAAAAATTTAGGGTAATTCACGAAAGAATTAAAGAAAACAAAAAGTAAATTTGTTTTGTGTTTTTTGTGAATTTTAAAATTTCTGAAAAACATAAAAATGAATTCAATTTTTAAAAAACGATCTATATTTCGAGAGTTTGACGAAGTGAAAACTGAAGGCAAAGTGCTGCCATCGATAATGTTGACCGACAAGCTTTTTGATAAAGTCGATCGAGAGTTCGGGATTAAATCGGCAACCACTTCGCTCTGACCCCTGTATGTTTTGGGAATAATACGCGAAACTACAGATTACTCGATCTGTGAGTTGACGGGTTCTATGACGTTATTCAAAGTTTAAGCAAAGCGGGAAACTGCCACGGCTCCACTGACTCAGATGAGGTGGTTAAAATTGGATTGCAGAAAATGGGTAAATTGCGAGCGCTATGAAATCCATATTGTTTCTCGTCGTAACAGCCTTCAGCATTTTCAGTTGTAAATCGTCGATCGCTCAAATCGTACCAGACGAAAGCTTGCCGAATCCTTCACAGATCGATCGAATTGATAACACACTTCGCATTCAAGGTGGTACAGAAGCGGGAACGAACTTATTTCACAGCTTTAGCGAGTTCAACGTTCGCACTGGAGAAACCGCTCACTTCAATAACGCGACGACAGTTGAAAATATTCTGACCCGAGTGACCGGAGACAACATTTCCAATATCGACGGACTCGTCCGTGCGAACGGCACTGCTAATCTTTATTTAATCAATCCCAACGGTTTGATTTTTGGCGAAAACGCACGGTTAGATATCGGTGGCTCGTTTTTCGCCACCAGCGCAGCCGGATTGACCTTTCCGGACGGATTGACGTACTCCACCACTGCACCGGAAAGTACGCCACTGCTGTCGGTGAACGTTCCACTCGGTGTGCAATACGGTGCGTCTCCCGGCGACATCGACGTTCGATCGACAGCCTTAAACGTTCCGCAAAACCTCGTTTTGTTAGGGGGAAATCTGCGGCTACAAGGAACCCAACTCCACACACCGAGTGGAAATGTCGTTTTAGGTGGCTTGGTCGATTCCGGCGTGGTGGAATTCGAGGCTTACGAATTTCCCGAAACGATCGATCGAGGGGATCTTTCCCTAAACCAATCTCAAATCGAGGTCGTGGCGGGAGGCGGTGGCGATATCACCCTGCGAGCGAGAAACGTCGAACTGACCGACGCTCAAATGCAGGCGGGAATTGCGGAAAATGCGGGAGCATTGGGGGCGCAGGCGGGAAATATCGACATCGACGCGACGGGAATTGTCTTGCTGACCGAACAGAGTTCGATCGAGAACCGACTGCTTCCCAATACCGTTGGAGTGGGAGGAAATATTGACATCAAGGCAGCTTCCCTGACGGTACGGGATTCGACGATCGACGTGAGTACAGAAAGTGCCGGAAACGCGGGAAATCTTTTCGTGACGAGTAATGTTATCGATATCGGCCTGGTCGATCGAACGCCAATTCCTAACACTGAAGACTCCCGAGATAACGACACGGACAACGTTCTAGCTGGTGCGATCGGCTTGTTCTCTCTCGTTTTTGGAAGCGGTGATGGGGGACGCATCAAACTCAACAGTCCTGATATTCGTTTAAACGATCGCGTTCAGATTTCAAGTGAAACCTTTGGTGAGGGAAGTGGCGGTTCGATTGACATTCAGACCGATCGCTTGTTCGCCGAGGGGGGAGCGCGAATTTCGACAGCTTCTCGTGGTGCGGGGGATGCTGGCCCCCTCACGGTGAACGCAACGGAGTCTGTGACGCTCGACGGACTCGCAACGAACTTTCCCCCAGGAGGATTGAGTGCGTCGGCGGCCACAGCTTCCACGGGGAACGGGAGTCGCTTGATGCTGACAACCCGCAACCTTTTCGTGAGGGGGGGAGCGGCGATCTCCTCCGTGACAGCCGGATCGGGTAATGGGGGAGCGGTGGAAATTTACGTGACCGAAACGCTTGAAATCAGCGGACGTGCGCCCCAAGGTTCGAATTTATTTCAAGGGGGGGGAATTTCCAGTGGCATTTTTGCCGCTGTTCGACCGAGAGGTGAGGGCATTGGCGGCGATATCGAGATCGAAACGGCTCGATTGCGGTTGCTCGATAGTGGCTCGATCGATGCGGGAACGCGCGGTGAGGGCGATGGCGGCTCCATAAGGATTCGAGCGACAGAGTCGATCGAACTCGCAAGTCCCAGCGAATTGCTTCCCTCTCGGATTAGCGCTCAGGTGGAACGCGGAGGAACCCGAAACAGTCAAAGTGGTAACATCGCCATCGAAACACCGCGACTGGTGCTTCGGGATGGAGGGCAAATTTCGGTGGGAACGTTAACCGAAGGATCGGGGAGATCGATCGAAATTCACGCGACAGAATCGATCGATCTGTCGGGATCGATCCCGCAAACTGAAAACGCCCGTAACGCCGTTCTCGACAGTACGGGACAGCGGATTCCTAGCGGGATTTTCGCCGTCTCACAAGGGACGGGAAATGCCGGAAGTCTGACGATCGAAACCTCCAATCTCAACGTTCGCGATGGAGCGCAAGTTTCTGTCAGTAGTGTTCTCGCCGGGGAAACGGGCAATCTCGAATTATCCAGCGATCGATTGTTTCTGTCCCACGGCATGCTTAGCGCTCAATCGGTTGAAGGTGACAAAGCCAGTATTTTCATCCACGCCGACTCGATCGAGTTGCGTCGCGGTAGCCGCATCACGACCAACGCCACGGGAGCCGCTGGGGGGGGCAATATCGACATCACCGCCGATACCCTCATTGCCTCAGACAACAGCGATATTACCGCCAACGCTCAGCAGAATGCTGGCGGTCAAGTCCGAATTGACTCTAACGCTGTCTTAGGTATAGCGGCTCGAGCGACGCCCACCGATCGCAGCGATATTACCGCGAGTTCTGAGTTGGGGGCAGCGTTTGAAGGTGTTGTCGAACTCTCGGAACTCGACATTGATACCAATGGATTGTTCCAGCTCGTCGAGCATCCTCAAGATATATCGAGGTTAGTCGTCGATCGATGTCACGCTCTTCGAGCCGGTAGTGAATTTGTCGTCACGGGACGCGGCGGACTCCCTCAAGATCCTGTCGAACCGATTCATCCGATGCTGCTATGGGCCGATACACGGTCGATCGATCGATCTGAAAATACGTCCATCTCGAGCGCCCCCGAACGCGAACCCTCGACTCCGCTGCTGGAAGCTACCGGTTGGATTACGAACGAATCCGGATCGATCGAACTCGTCCGCCCTGAAAGACCCGTGGATTTTCCCACCCCTGCCTGTCGCCGTTTTCAACCTTAGATCGACATGAAACTCATCGAGAGAGTACGTCGACGCTTTTTGTGAACGCAAAACTCAAATTTGAAACCCCAACATTTCATAAGCAAAAAGGAATTTAAAATCGACAATGAATGCAAGAAGTTTGTCGCCGTACTTGCTGCTATCTTTGCCGCTTTCCGGTGTTGTTTTCACTTCAGCCTAGCTGCTGCTTTACGAAAAAACCTTTTACGAAGCCATAGCAGCAGTAAATAAACACTCGCAGCATAGGCGATCGCAAGTGTTAACGTCGTCCAGTACATTTGACAAATTAAAAACCCTCCACTTTTGATTAAAGCATTTTTACTTAGTCGTGAAAAGAGAGGGTAAAGAAAATTTTTTCAATCCCTAAAGAAAAACCGATTGCAAGCCGTTTTTTAGCCCTATCTTGCTGTATTTTGTTAGTACGATTACGACGGTTCTCCAACACTCGATCGAGGAGACCGCCCAAACACCAACAATCCCATGCCCAACCAGAACGCCAACAGCCCGCCTGTCAACAGCAACGTTCCCCATCCACCCAACTGCACGATCAGCGCGGGTGCCGCTGCTGTAAACAAACCACCTCCCACGATCGGCTCGAAAAATAACTGTTTGTAAGCGAAACTCTCAAAGGCACCCGATCGATTCTGGGGATCGACCATACGCAACAGCAAAATCCCCGTCGCCGTCACACCCATCGACTGACCCATATCGCCAATTCCGCGCTCGAACCAAAACGTCGGCAAAATACGCGGCGCGAGAAACACGAAGGCCAGCACGTTCCACGTAATACCCGCCAGTGCCAACAGTGCAAACGGGACGAGATTCGCCCCCAACGCCGTCAGCGAAATCGAAGCTAATGCCGTCACGATCGTCACGTCTAACGCGACCCCGGCAATTCGTTCCATCAGCGATCGCATCACCAACGGTGCCAACCGCAAGCGAGCTAACAGCGCCTGGACGACGATCCCACCCACCAACGCCATTGGGAACAGGGGAACGTAGCCGATAATCGTCAAACCGTTTTGCCCCCACGTCGCAGCTTCAACCTGTTTCAAAACTTCCAAAATCCCCCAACCGATGACGATCGCCAATCCTACAAATCCCAAATTCAGCGAAATCGGATCGATGAGCAAATCCCGCATCAACCGCTTGCGTGCTGCCACGATATCGGGATGTTCCAGATGGGTTATTTCCAGATCGTCGGATTCTGCGGTGGAGGGTTCCAACTTCGCCGAAGCCACCAAACCACGCCGCCGTCCCCAGTTCGCCAGCAAAATTCCCGACACGATTCCCGCCACGATCCCGACGGTCGCCAAACCCAAGGCTAAATCGCTTCCATCCGGAAACCCCAGTTCGGTAAAGGTTCCCGCCATCCCCGCAGCGGTTCCGTGTCCGCCTTCAAAGGCAATTTCAATCAAAGCCCCCGCGATCGGCGACATCCCGAAAACTGGAGTCAGGACGAGCAGCGTCAGCAATAATCCCACCACGTATTGACCCCAGGCGAGAGACTGTCCGAAGGCCACCTGCGGCGCAGCTTTCCGCCAAATATCGCGGGGACTTGGCAGCGTTTCCCCCAAAAACAACGCCGCAAACACGACGTTAATAAACACTCCAGGGGACTGTTTCCACACTTGGCGGATATCCTCTGAAAAGACCCCTTCCACCCAGGGTGAGTCGGGGGACACCAGTTGTCCGAGGACTTGAGGCCCCAGAAGGAGCGCCACAACTCCCGCAACGATCGAACTTGGGATGTACAACGCTCTCAAAATCGGGACTTTCTGGCGAATCAACCGTCCGACGAGCAGCAAGATCGCAATGATGACGAAAGCGAAAAAGGCATCTTGCAGGTTGAATTCCGCTGGTCCTCCCGTGGCGGCGGCCAACAGATTGGTGGTATGTGACAGCAGTTCGATCGAGGGAAACAGCATTGCAAAATCTTGAATAGCGCTTTTCTCAGGATACTCTGAGGGGAGAGCGGGGAGATGGGGCAATGAGGTAGTCGGGAGGTGGCTAATGGCTGTCAAATGAGGGAAATTGCGTATACTGAAGGTCAGATTCGGCTCGATCGAGCCTTCAACACGACGGTATCAATTCATATGTTTTTCAAACGCGCGAAAACTGGGACTCGACGAGCCGCAAAAAGGTTAAGCATCACCGCCGCGATCGCCACTGTAGCCCTCACAGCAGGATGCTCCAGTGGCTCGAAGTGGGCGGGAACTTGGGAAATTCAAGATCCCGGCACCGAAGATAAACTGACAATCGTGCTGACGGAAGACGGTAAGGCTTACGTTAATTCTCCTTTAGCTTCTGAAGAGACACCGGAATATCTCGAATTACCCATTACGCGCGTTTCTGATGATGCTGCGTTACCCGACAATTCTAAAGTCGTAACCTTGGAAGAAGCGATATCGAATTCGATGGAAGCTGCTCTAGAGAGTGAAGGACAAACTTATATCGGTGCGATGGCACGAGGCCAACAAGCTTACTTTTTAGAAAACAACAAATTTTCGGAGTCGATCGACGAGCTTCAACTCGGCTTGCAATCGGAAACAGAAAATTACAAGTACGAAATTGCGGCAGTTGAAGACAAAACGGCTTATCTAACCGCTTCGGCAAAGCAACCAGAGCTACAAAGCTTTTCGGTTTTAGTCTATGTTGAAAATACTAGCGATTCTCCGGTCGCGCGAATGCTTTTGTGTGGGACGGACGAAGCGTCTCAAACAGCACCGGACAAGCCGAAAGTCGAGGAAGCGGGCGCAACTTGTCCGTCGGGTTCGTCGCCGATGTAATTTTAGATTTCGGATTTAGATTTCGGAGGAAATCTACAAATCTAGCGTCTTGGAGAAGCTAGGTTTTTCCTATGGTCGGGGGGCTGACTCAGCGGTCAGATCGTCTTCTAGAAGACACCGAGTCTCTAGCACGATGAATCGATCGAACTCGAAAATCGAACAGCGATCGACCCACTGACTCAACACGGGAACTTCTCCAGACTCGAGATTTTGAAATGTTTCGGAGATCGATCGAACGAGTGGATCTTCGCTGAGTTGAGATTTTCGGATTTTATCTAACCAATAGTTTCCTTTTAAATACGAAATCGAAAAATCGTTTCGATCGACGACCCAATAATCGATGTCGTACTCGCGTAGGAAATCCCAAACGAGTTTAGGATCTGAACTGTATTGAGCGCGGATGAGATCGATCGTTCGCTGTTTCAATTGCGAATAATAACCCGTGTGATAAGGAATTGCATATTCTAATCCCGTTAAGATCGATCGTTGCGAAAATGTCGGAATATTATTTAACTCTTCGTCAATTCCTGCGATCGAGCTATCTTTCGGAGTCGTTTTAAAAAACTCGTACAATCCCGTCGCATAACCCTCGTTGTACGCCGTTTTAAACGCATCGTGCAACCAGAGTGGTGAAGCGACTACCGACAACACTAAACTGAGCGCGATCGCACCCCCCAACCCTTTGATAACAATATTTCCCTTCACTGCACGCCGCCAGATCGCATCCACTAAAACCGCCAACGCAATCCCCGACGCGATCGAAAGCAAAACCCGTAAGCTGTGATGGCTGTAGCGACTGGGGAGATGAAGCTGAAATAGGAACAAGTGCGCTAACAGAAACCACGCCGATGCGGAAACTAGCAGTTGCAGCAACACTTCAGAACGACGCAAGCGCGTGACGAGAGGGAACACCTTCGGGAAAAGCCGCCACACTGGAAGCAAAACGCCAATCCACAACGCCAGTGGCGTGCGTCCTGGGAAAAAACCACTTCGATCGCCGCCCATCCAAAAATAAAGGGGGTCGGGGTTGAAAAACGCACTGCGGCCTTTTGGGTGAAAATCTGCCGATTCTTTCGCTTGTGCCAAGGTTACCACCGGACCGAATTCGTTGGTGGCCAAAAGGAAAGGCAACAAAACCAATGCAGCCACGAGACATCCGACGAGTGCGAAAAAGATCGATGTTCGATCGAATCGAAACTTAGGAAATCCTACGCCGTTGAGAACTAAAACCCCCGTTTCCACGAGAACGTATTGCGGATAAAACAACCCAGTTGCCACGATCGACAGTGCTGTCATCCAAATATCGCGTCGAAGCAGGAAATATAAAAACGCCGTAAGCAGTGGATAGACGAAAGCTCTCGGCGTTCCCGACACCAAATCGTCTTTCATCCACAGACTTAAGTTGAGAATCGACGTCGCGCCAAATCCTGCAAAGGGAACCGGAAACAGTTGTAAGGTCGCGCCAAATCCGAACGCTGTGGTGATAACGGCCAAAATTGGTGGCAACAGCTTGTTGAACGTAAAGGGTTCGAGACCGATCGCTGTCGCTGCACGATATAAGGTCGTGTAACCGACTGGGGCAACAGACTGAAAGTAATTGGCAATGAGATCGTTGGGAAACAGTTCGGCATCGAGAAATCGCTGCATCCAGAACACGTGCTGTCTCGCGTCGTCCTGAACGACGTAGGTTCCCACACCTTCGTGCAGCGCCACTGAAGCCATCGCCAGGGATAACGCCACACTTAACCCCAACCACACGAATGTTTTAAAGAACGTCTCGCGACGCGCCCCGAATTGCATAGACGAACGATAAATGGAAAACAATCGATCGAGCCGAGTACGGCTTCCAAGCAAACCTTCTCAGTATAAGCGGTTGGGATTAAACACTCGACAGCCAACGGCTCAGACGAAATCGGGAAAAACGGAATCTCGATCGAGTCCTTCGAGATAGTCCTCCAAACTCCACGAAAGTTCGCAATCTCCCACTTGTACCTGAATTCCGCAAATGGTATCAGAGGATCGCGAAAATTCAACGGGATTTTTATCGGCGAGATGGATGTCGTGCAACTGAGATCGAATGCGCTCTTGCCAGGCGGGGGAAATCTCGAAATTGCTGCGAACGGTAATGGGGCAGTTTTTTCCGTCGATCGATCGTGCTAACTGTTCTCGTGTTTTCCCATCGAGTCGTTCTAAACGCCGCAAAAAAACGGCGATCGTCTGTTGCTCTAAATCTGCGTCAGCCATATCCTTCAAGGCGCGACGGACGATTTCGTAAGTTTGGCGAGCCAATTGTCGCTGTAGTTGTGCTTCGAGATCGACTTCTGCAACTTCTTCTCGATCGATTTCACTTTGCAACGTCTCGCGCACTCGTTCTTCGAGATCTCGCAGGTAACGATCTAAACTCCAAGCTACCTCGTATCCGCCCACGTATAGTTCCACGCCGCAAATTGGGGCGCGATCGCACACGAACTGGAGCGGAACAGGAGGGGGTTCGTCGGTATCTTCATCAGGTGGGGTTTCCGTTTCGGGAAGTTCGCTCGCCCAACACAACTCGATATCCCAAGCTAACTCGCGTTTGACTGCCTCGAACAGTCGTTCGCGAAGCATCTCCGAAGGAGAATCGAGGTTGTTTTGAGGTAGCTCGAACCCCGTACAGGTTAAGACGGACGATCTCGATTCGACGAGGGCTTGGTGCATCTGCAATTTCGTATCATCGTCGAGGCGGTGTAATCGATCGATAAACCGTTCGATCGCCCGTTCTTCGAGTTTCGCATCGGCGACATCTTCGAGGGCGCGGCGCGTCATCTGTGAAAGGTGGTGTGTGGTTTCTCGGCGCAATCGATCGAAAAATTGATTTTGTCGCCGACGGAGGGAGGCTTGCCACTGATGCTGTACTCGATCGACTTCCTCTCGAACTTGGGCGAACAGTTTTTCTCGTTCCTCCCGCGCCTCGACTTTGGCTCGATCGAGCATTTGGGCTTTACGCTCTTGCAATTCCCAGCACTGGCGACGGTAGCGTTCGGCATCCTGTTGTGCTTCATCGCGCTTTTGTTGGGCTTCGCGATACCAGTCTTCGATACGCTGTTGGCGACGTTCGATCGCCTGTAAAATCGGACGATACAGCACTCGCTTCAACAGCCAAACGAGGAACAAAAAGTTAAATAATTGAACGCCAACCGTAAACCAATCAATTAACACTCGTCATCACCCCGCTTGCTCTAGAAAATATGCCCAAAACGGATTGGCAAACAGCAAAATCATCGAGACGACAAAACAGTAAATTGCCGTCGATTCGACCACTGCCATCCCCACAAATAGCGTCCGCGTAATGGTATTTGCTCGATCGGGTTGTTGGGCTAATGCTCTCATGGCATTGGCGAGGGCGAGTCCTTCTCCGATTGCTGGGCCAATTGCCCCGAGTCCAATACACAAACCCGCTGTAAAAATCGAAGCGATGCTGACTAAACCGAGATTGTCCATGACTTTATCCTTTTGGGTTTTGAGAGATTTAGTTTTGAGAGATTTGGTTGTGAGAAGTTTGATTTTGAGAGAAGGTAGAATCCTCGATCGTATCTGCTGTCTCTGTTTGATGTTGTGCCTGCATTCCTGATGCAATATACACCAGGGATAAAATAGCAAACACGTAAGCTTGAATAACACCGATCAGGATTCCAAACAATTGCATAATTGCCGGAAAAACGAGCGGCAAAATTAATAACAAAATTGCCACGAGAAAGCTACCGCTCATGACGTTGCCAAACAGACGAACGGCCAAAGAGATAATCCGAGAAATTTCGCCAATGACTTGAAAGGGAAACATCCATGGTGACGGCTCAAAATAGTGTTTGAGATAGCCGATTAATCCCGAGTCTCGAATCCCGAATAGGGGAACGGCGACAAAGGTACAGAGAGACAGTGCAATCGTCGTCGAAAGCGATCCCGCTGGCGATTGGTACACGGGAAACAGCGTTAAAATGTTGGAAACGGCAATAAATAGAAATAGCGTTCCGATAAATGGAAGAAACGGTTCTGGATCTCGATCGACAGCATCTTTGATTTGCTCGTTAATCGTTTTAACGATAACCTCGAGGATGTTTTGCCATTTCGAGATTTGTGGTTCGCTGGTTAACTGTCGCGTCACCAACCAGGAACCCACCACTAAGATCGCCATCACCAACCACGTATATGCGATCGTGGCATTTACATTTAAAAAATCAATAATAATGTTGTCTGGGCTGATTTCCATCGGCTTGAAGTTCCAGTTTTCAATTTTTGTCTATATCTATGATTTTTTTGTGAATTGATTGGAAGGATAAAACCCAACAGCTCTTCGCTCGGATAAATTGAAATAAACTATCGAAATATCTCCGAAAAAAATTGCCCGAACTTTGACCCAAGGTCGATAACCTTATAGGGATTCAGTTTTGCAGTTGTACTTCTTCTGATTTTCTGATTTTTCCTTTAGTTCGCGTTAAAATTGTTCGTCCGACAATAAATCCGAACAAGCAAATTAACGCACGATACCATTGTCCGTCCATGATAATATAAAAGCCAATCAACGTAATTGCTAGACGACCGAGCAGACTGCCAATCGTTAACCGAATTGGATAAGCTGTTGTTGGAATCTGCTTGATAGTCAACCAGAGACTGTAAAAATAAAACAGTCCGAGCAGTACACCTGACAACAGCACGATCGATACTTCAAACACAATACTCATCACTTCCTCCTCAACAATTTTTTTGAGTCTTTCTCAAAACTCGAACTTGCTTATTTCGGCAAGTTGTCTTGAAAAATGAAACTTGATAACGACTCGAGTTGATAAATTTATATTTTTTAAATGCTATCACCTTTAGTCTTCTCGAATCGCCCTTTGAATCCAATACCAAGCATTCCAGCAGCCAAGAAATAGCCCCAAAAATAGCATCATAAGCGTCCAGGAATAGCGACTCGAAAAGTTGGTGTCGATCCAAACTCCAAGAGCAACTCCTAATACAGTTGGAATTGAAATAGACCAACCCACGAGTCCGTACATTCCCAATCCAAACCAAAGACTTCGATCTCCCTCTTGCTTCGCTCGAATCTTTTGAGACGACTTTCGATCGACCTCTTTTTGAAACGATCTCCATAAATCCGTTAGATTTTGTTTTTTTATCGGTTTTTGTTCGGAGTTATTGTGTGTCACGATATTGTCCTCCTCGTTCGATCAGTCCTCTCACAAATCCGGCTTCGAGTTTGACGATCGCCGAACGCGCTTGTTTTTCTCGATCGTCGAAAGTGCGATATTGTTCTTCAACCATTGCGCTGAGATTCTCTAAATTCCCTCCTTTCACCGCGCGACGGGTGGAAACAGTGACAGTATATTCTTCTTTGATTAAAATCCCTTCATCTACCGCAACAAAAACTTCTCGATCTCCCGTGTTATACGATAAAATCCCGGGGACTAGCGCTGCAACAAAATCAATATGGTTGGGCAACAGCCCAAACACCCCGTTTTCAGCTTCTGCCGTGATTTGACTCACGGTTTCTTCGAGTAAAATTTCAGTTGGCAATAAAATCTTTAGCGTCATTTTATCCATGTTCGTTCTTTTTTAAAGATCGATCGAATAATACCTAAATTCATCTTTCAGCACGATCGAAATTCTGTTACAAATTGACAAGACAGACTCGACAAAAACAGTTTTGTGTGGTAAAAATCTACTTTTTTACTTCATCGATCGAGCCGATCGTATAAAGCGATCGCTCTGGGAAATCGGCAAACTCATCGTTTAAAATTCGTTCGCACCCCTCCAATCCCTCCTCTAAACTCACTAATTTTCCCGATTTCCCCGTAAACTGTTCCGTCGTAAAAAACGGCTGCGTCAAAAACCGCTCCAACCGACGCGCTCGCGACACCGTTTTTCGATCGTTTTGAGATAGCTCTTCAATCCCCAACATGGCAATAATGTCTTTCAACTCCTCATATTCAGCAAGTGTCTGTTTCACCGCCTGAGCGATCTCGTAATGACGCTGTCCGACGATCGAGGGCGAAAGCATTTTGGAACTCGACTGCAACGGATCGACAGCCGGATAAAACCCCTGACTGGCTCGTTTCCGCGACAGCACGATCGAGGCGGACAAATGTCCAAAGGTATTCACCGCCGCTGGATCGGTAAAATCGTCGGCGGGAACGTACACCGCCTGTACCGACGTAATTGCCCCCGTCGCCGTGTTGCTGATGCGTTCCTGCAATTCAGACAACTCCGTGCCTAGTGTGGGTTGATAGCCGACGCGGGAAGGCAGTCGCCCCATCAAACCGGACACCTCCTGCCCCGCTTGCACGAACCGAAACACGTTATCCATCAACAGCAATACGTCGCGTTTGGCATCGTCGCGAAAATACTCCGCCATCGTTAGCGCCGCGTGAGGAACCCGAAATCGCGCCCCGGGCGGTTCGTTCATTTGCCCGAACATCAACACCGTGCGCTCTAAAACACCCGCATCCTTCATTTCGCGGTAGAGTTCCTCAGCCTCTCGGTTGCGCTCCCCAACTCCACAAAACAAGCTGATGCCCTCGTGTTTGGAGATCGTGTTGTGAATCATTTCGGTAATCAACACGGTTTTACCGACGCCAGCCCCCCCGAACAAACCGGCTTTTCCACCCCGTTCGAGAGGTGCGACGATGTCGAGAACTTTGATTCCCGTTTCGAGGACTTCGGAAGTGGTGGCACGTTCGGCGAGGGGGACGGGTTTTTGGTGAATCGATCGCCATTCACCACCAGCAAGGGTTTCTTTTCGATCGATCGTCTCGCCGAACACGTTGAACATTCGCCCTAAGACGCGCTCGCCTACGGGAACGTGCAGGGTTCGCCCGACATCGCGCACGGGGGTTCCTCGGGCTAAACCGGAAGTCGAGGTTAAACCGATGCCACGAACAGTTTCAGGATCGATGTGGCTGAGGACTTCGATGACGATGTCCTCGCGATCGCCAGCTCTCAGTTGGTGGTTGAGTTCGGGCAACGGTGGCTCGAAACGGGCATCGATGACGCTCCCTCGTACGGAAACGACTGTGCCAACACGGTCTTCGGGCGTATCGATCTCCATGACGGTTTCCTCGTGCAGCGATAGGAAACGATCGAGGTGTGGAGTTCGATATCATCCAATACCTTAAAATATGAATTTTATGCTTTTTCTTTAGTTTTTTTTAAGATACTGGGAGTGATTACAATTTCCCGATCGAACTCTAACCTCACTCTCACTTTAGCGTTTTTTGGCACGTCGCTCTGATCAGTCGTGTGGAGGATTTCTGAAGAAACAGTAGACCTCCTGTGTGAATATTTTCGACCCCACCCCAACCCTCCCCTCAGAAAGGGGAGGGAGCCAACTTCCCCCCTTGTTAAGGGGGGATTAAGG
>LWRO01000056.1 GCA_001657325.1 Geitlerinema sp. BBD 1991-9
AGGTCGAACTCGTTCGATGCTTTCCGAGGCGATTCCCGATGAAACTGGAAGCCCGCGCTGTACCCGATCGGGTTAGCGTCGGGTAGTTCACCGTTAACACAGTAACGTTCCGTTAACACGGCACGAGACAATCGGAACGGCGGAGTACCCGTAGGTCTTCTTCGTCTAAATCTGCCGGAATCCCGTTTTGAATCATTTCCACAAAGTCTTCGTTGGGAACCATGATGCACAAAACATACAAGCGACCCGAACCGGCATTGCAGAGTTCGTGCAGTCCCGTTGGGGGAACGAGGATGCTATCTCCAGGGTAAAGGCGCAAAATGCGGCCGTCACAGGTGGCCAGCGCCTCGCCTTTCAGGATGTAAAACATTTCCACAGCCATCTGATGGCGATGGAGAGGGGTTTTACCCGCTTCATCAAAAATTTCAACGCAGACAGCTAGAGAAGATGCAGCCGTCCTCGGGTCGAAAATCGTTGCGATACGGTTGGTGTCTTGGGGACTGATGCGAAACGCTTGGTAATCCCGTGCAGATTTGGCAACGGCCATCATGCAACGATCCGATCGCAACTGTCCTTGAGAAGAGGGATAAAGCAAGGCAAAGATTCGATCGAGTGAATTTCAAGATCGCTCCAACCGCATCCTAACAGGTTCGAGATGAGGTGAGATTTACAAAATATGAAGTCGAGGATTTTGGGTCAGGAGGTGGGCCGAACAAGCTGATAACAGTTGTCGCGCTTCAGTCTTCACGGCTGACTGTAAACCTCACGTCATCTCCTCGTTCACCTCTCCAAGGCATTCCAAGCCGCTTCTGCATCCGCCAGGGCTCGATCGACCGTTTTTTCGTCTAACATCGCCGCTTGCAAGTTATCGTAAATAATCTTTTGCAGTTCGTTGACATTTGCAATAGGAGGAACGAGAATTTCCGCTCGCTGTAACTGTTCGGCACTGATAACACGAGCGTCGTCAACTTGGGTGGTCTCGTCAGTGGCCGATTGAAAATACCCGTCTTGTAGCGTTTCGATCGTTGAGGGTAACGTATTTGCCGCTTTCGAGAAGGCTAACTGATTGTCAGCGTTGGTTAAAAACAGGGCAAACTCGACGGCGGCTTCCGGGTTGTTCGTGTCGCGAGGGATGACGACGTTCATGACGGCGACGGCAATTTTTCCCGTTTCACCGGTAATTTGGGGAGCGGCTTTAGAAACGGCGGCGATGGAGGGAGCGTTTTTGGCGATGGTTTGGAAAAATTGCGGCCCCGTCGTGAGAAATGCCAATTCTCCAGCTTGATACAGTTCGATGGCTCGTTGGTGGCCTTGAGTCACCACATCGCGGGGCAGCAAACCATCTCGGTACAGCTTCACCCAATATTCAAAGGCTTTTTTGCCTTCCGGGGAATTGAACGCAGCTTTTCCCGTGTCGTCAATTAACTGAACGCCCATTTGCACGAAGGATTCGAGGAGTTCTCCAGAATCATCGGGAACGACCGTGATGAAAAAGGCGTACTTTCCCGTTTTATCTTTAATTTGTCGGGCCGCGCGGGCGAGTTCGTCGTAGGTGGTGGGAGGCGTTTCGAGACCGGCCGCGTTTAAAAGGTCAGTGTTATAGATGGTGATACGAGTTGTGAGATACCAGGGAATTCCGAAACTCTGGTCTTCAAAGCGGCTGGCATCCCAAATATTAGCGAGATACCGTTGGCGCGTTGCTTCCGGTACGCGATCGTCGAGGTCTAACCAGGCGTTGCGTCCGGCGAGAAGAGCCGAAAAGGTTGGGTTGAGATTCGCAACGTCAGGAGCGGTTTTCGCGGAAACGGCGGTGAGGATTTTCGCTTCCATCGCCGACCAAGGAACGTCTACCCAACGTACCGTTACATCGGGGTTTTGCGCCTCGAAGTCGGCAATGAGGTCGTCGAAGTAGTCAGTGAACTGCGGCTGTAGTTGCATCGTCCAGAATTCGACCGTTCCTTCGTCGTTGGGGGGTGCGGCCGAGTTGCAACTGATGAGTCCCCCGAGGAGTCCCCCCAAGAGAAAGCGGAATCCCCAGGATTTTACAGCCGTTCGATCGAGTCGTTTCATATTTATATATCGTGCGTCTCCAAAACCAGCATGGCTCGGGCAACGATCGAGCGTCGCCCCTTGGATATTATCGAACCATCGTTGACAGACAGATCGCGTTTGCCGTGGCTTGTCAAGGTCGAGATCGTCGTAGTAGAACAGTGGTAGAGATGCGGTAGCAGTCCCAGTCAACCTCCTCGTCACTTGTCGATCGAGGAGTTTCGGAAAACGAGATCGACAGTTTCGTTGCGGAGGCCAAGGTGGTTAATTTCGTTAAAAATTTATTTTCTAAATCCAAACAAGGAATCGGCGTCGAGCTTTGCCCCGATCGAATTAATCTGATTCAGTTGCAAAAGCAGCGTCAGGGTTATAAGGTCGTGACCTTTGTAACGGAAGAAGTGCCGGAAGGTGTCATCGAAGACGGTCAGATTCTCGATCTGCCGACGATGGCCGAACTCCTCGAAGGCATTATTCTGGAACATAAAATCAAAGCCAAGCATATCGCAACGGCGATTCCAGGACGAGAATCGATCGTGCGTTTGATTCCCGTTCCCGCCGAACTCAGCGACGACAACGACCTGCGGGAGTACGTCAACCAGGAAGCGGGGCTGTACCTACCGTTTCCTCGCGACGAAGCGGATGTGGACTTTCAAAAATTGGGTTCGTTTGTGGATGAGGAAGGCGCGGAACGCAACCAATTACTGTTCGTCGCCACCCGCAAGGACGTCACCGACAGCTATATCACGGTATTTAAAGAAGCGGGATTGAACTTAGACGTCGTGGAAGTGAGTAGTTTTTCGATCCTGCGCTGCATCCGCGAACGACTACAACAATTTACCCCGTCTGAAGCTGCTGTGACGGCAGATATTGAGTTCGATAGTACAGAAATTGCCGTCATCGTTGATGGCGTGCCACAATTTTCTCGGACGATCGGCATCGGTAGCTTTCAAATTCAAAGTGCGCTGTCTCAGGCCATGAACCTGCCCCCATCGCGCAATACGGAACTCCTTCAGGGGATGACGCTACCCGTGAATACAGGCGACAACTTGACGATGGGTACAATGGGGGGGAACAATCCGGGCACTACAGCCATGATGAAGGTGTTGGGAGAATTGGCGGACGAAATTCGTCGATCGATCGACTTCTACCTCAACCAAAGTGACGGGTTGGAAGTGGCACAGTTGTTTTTGGTCGGACCGGGGAGTTCGATCGGTCAACTGGATGAGTTTTTCATGCAGCGGTTGAGCGTTCCCACGGAGCAGATCGATCCCGTTGCCGCGCTAGGATTAGAGATGGATGAAGAAGAAGTTCCGCCCGTCCAACGTCTGGGTTTGGGGGTTATTTTGGGTTTAGGACTGCGGGAGGTCTGACATCGTGTACAGTATCGATATTAATTTACTCAACGATCGCCCGGAATACCGTCCGGAATCGGCCGTTACGAGACCGACTCGGCAGGCCGTTGAAATTCCCGGCAAGGCAGTTCTCATTGGCGGTAGTGCTGTCGCTGTGGTGTTCCTCGGTGCGGTAGGCGGTTTTTGGGTGTATTTAAAACAAATTGAAATTCCTCGGCTAGAGGCGGAAAAGGCGGATCTCGAGGCAGAGTTAAGCGCCTATCTCCAAAAGGAGCAACAATACAAACAAATTCAGCAGGAAACGCAGCAACTGAAGGCACAGACTCAAGCGCTGGCTGGAGTATTTAACTACATCATGCCGTGGTCGGCACTGTTGCAGGACTTGCGAGATCGAACGCCAGCGGGTGTCAGAATTCAACAAATCGTCCAAACAGAATACGATGCGAGTCGGCCGCAATCGGGACGACCCCAACCCGAACCGACAGCAACCGGACGACCGCCTTCGATCGTTACGATTTCAGGGATTGCTAAAACGTTTAGCGATGTCAACGATTTTGTCGTGGTCTTGCAAGACTCGAAGCTGTTTAAAGGGTCGGCGACGCAGCTGATTGCTGCAGAAATGGAAGACTATCAGGCACAAAGTAAAACCTACGATAGCGGCGCGACGTCAAACATCAGGTTCGAGCAGGTGGTATCGTTTGAAATCGTGACGCAAATTCGCGAGGTTCCGGCGACAGACATTCTGTCAGAATTACAAAGTAAGGGTGCATTGGGACTCGTCAATCGAATCCAGCAGTTGCAAAGCAGAGGGGTAATCTAACGATGGTCAACGACGAAGACTTCGCACCCGGTCTAGAGGATGAAGAGGCTCCGGAAGGCGTTGCCTTGTTTGGTATTACGTTGTCTCCTCAAATCCTGGCGGTAGTGATTGCGGCAGTGGGATGTGGTGCGGCGGTGTACCTGGGGCTGAATTTCGTGAAACCGCTGTGGGAGCAACGGACGGAACTCCTTCGGGAAATTGCGGAGAAGGAGACACAGCGCAGCGCTCAAGGCGATATTCAAGCGCAAATCGATCGATCCCAAGTCGAACAGGAAGACGCACGACAAATTCAACAGAATGTCCTTTCGATGTTTGCGAGTCCGGAAAGTCTCGATACTTTGCTGTTGGATCTCAACCAGCAGGTGAACGCGCGGAACCCGAATTTAGGACCCGAGGAAGTGCGCGCGAAATTGGTCGCTCAGGGCTGCCCGCAATCGGTGTTAGAGAATTATGGGGAGATCGCTCGACAGTCCGAGGGCTTTTTTACAACGGCAAGGTTGACGCGGTTCGAACCGGTGTTTCTGACGGCGGGAACGCCACAATCTAACGCGGCCGCAATTTCTGAAGACGGATACGAGTTGGTGCAAGACGACTCTCTCGGGGAGGCGGCGAAAAATCAGGTCAAACGTCAAACTTACGATGTAGAAATGCAGGGGAATTTCGACCAAACGCGCATGATTCTGACGCAGTTGGAGCAATTACAACCTCTGTTGGTGATGAAAGATTTTCAGGCCGATCTCGAAACTCCGGTATTTTTGTTCGATCGAAACGGGATTTTGACGAACTGCCAACCGGAAGCAAAAATCAACTCTTCGTTTACGTTGCAAGCGCTATTACCGCTGTCTCAAGAGGAGTTACAAACTCTTTTACAGCAAGAACAAGCGGAACAGCAAGACGGTGCAACGGGCGAACAAGCGCCAGCTCAGTAGTTGGGCGTCGTGCGATTTTGGGGTGTAACGAAACTTAAACAGTTAGGACTTGGCGATCGAGGTTAATTTGTGATACACACAACTCAGGTTCTCGATCGTTTCGATATAGAATACCTAGGTTTGTAGAATACTCAGATTTGTCGTTCGTTTTTGTACTGGTGTTGAGGAAAGAGCGGTGAAACACTATCTCGGATTGGGCGGTTTGTGCCTCGGCGCGGCCGCAATGGTCGTCGCGCCGGAAGTGGCTTGGGCAAATCCGACGGAAGTGACGTCGATCGAGGTTCGTCAGACGCAGTCGGGCATGATGCTGATGATGGATACGGCGAGCGGCGATCGACCGCAGATTTTTCTCGTCCGTCGCGGGGAATCGATCGTTGCCGATCTGATCAATACGAAGCTGAGTTTGCCCCAAGGGCAAGGTGGCTACAGCCAAAACAACCCCGCTGCTGGTATCGCCTCGATCGTGGTGACCCCTCTCGACTCCAACAGTACCCGCGTGATCGTCACGGGGATGGGAACGCCGCCGAACGGAGAAATCGTACAGGATGCACCGCGCGGAATCGTATTGAATTACAGCGCAGCTTTGGGAACCGCTACACCGTCGCAAGCTGCTGCACCACCGCCGGGAATTACGACGCCGCCCCAAGCTCGATCGACGCCGCCTCAAGCGCAATCGACCATCGCTCAGACTCCCAACCAACCCCGCCCAGACGTATTAGTACCGAATCCCCAAATTACTATTGATGGGGTTCCCATGGAAGGTGCGGCCCCACCGGTCAATCCCGCGCCTCCATTCCTACCTCGTGCCGTCGCCCCCCCTGTGGGAGATATTTCTATTTCTTCTCTCGATACGTCCCCCTACACGATTAACTTAGGAACAGCCGAACGAGTCCCGCGTTTAGTGTTGCGCGATGCCCCCGTTGAAGAAGTGTTGGCACTGTTAGCGCGAGCGGCCGGGTTGAACTTAGTCTATCTGGGAGATGGTGGCGGTGAGGACAGTCAAGCTAACTTAGAAGCGGGCTTACCTCGAACGATTAGTCTCGATGTGGAAAACGAGTCCGTCCAGGATGTGTTTAACAACGTCCTGCGGATGAGTGGCTTAGAAGCCAATCGAGAAAACAATACGATTGTTGTGGGTAGCAGACTACCTGATAGCGTGCGAGCTGTGATTAGTCGCACGTTACGTCTCAATCAACTCACCTTAGTGGATGCCCGGAATTTTCTATTGTCTCAAGGTGCAGAATCGAGCGACGTTGCAACACAGCAACAAACGCAAATCGTTCGGCTCGATCCTCAAGATCCCAACTCCCCCCGGCTTTCAACCACGACAACGCGAACCACAGTCGAGCTGTTAGCGATTGCCGATCGAGACGATCCCTATATTGGCTATGCACCTTTGCCATTGCAAGGTTTACTGGTTGCGATTGGAAATCGTGCTGGAAGCCCACTCTTTTCCGGCAATGAAATTACCTTGGTTGGCGATCCGCGAAAAGTCGAGATGGCCACTCGAATGTTGATGCAACTCGAAACACGCCGTCGCCAAGTTGCCGTCAATGTCAAGATTGTTGATGTCACGCTGAGTAACCAGGATATCTTTAATTCCAGCTTTTCATTTCAGGTCGGAGACACCTTCGTTTCAAGCGATGGTGGGGCTGCTATTGTCAATTTGGGCGGGACTCGTCCGCCCAGTGCCGAGCAAATTAACCTGAGTCCAGTGACACCCCCTGTCGTCCCGTTGCCCGACAGTATCAGCGATAACGATGCGTTTCTCTTGCCCGAACGTCCGCCTATTGGACCGACGGGTAATTTTGAGTTTCTACAACCTGGGATTACACAAGCGACTGCAGATCAAGTAACATTTAGTCTGCCAACACTCTTTGCATTCCCCACTCGATTTCTCGCAAATTTAGAAGCTCAAGTTCAAAACGGCAATGCTAAGATTTTGACCGATCCGACACTCGTGATTCAAGAAGGTGAAACAGCAAACGTTAACTTAACGAGTCAGGTCATTCAAAAAGTTGAGATCGATTTTGTCGATACCCCTTCGGGTGAGCGAGAATCCCGAAGTGTTACCCTTCGCGATGTCGGCCTTGAGTTAACTGTTATTGTCAATCGCATTGATGATAATGGCTTTGTGACACTTCAGGTGAGTCCGAGTATTAGCGCTCCTGTAGATCAAGAAGAGATTGGTGACGATCAATTTGTCACACTCGTTCAAGAGCGCTCGGTGTCGTCGGGTCGGATTCGTTTACGGGACGGTCAAACACTCATTCTTTCGGGAATTATTCAAGATAACGATCGAACAACCGTGACTAAAGTCCCAATTTTGGGAGATATTCCAATCCTGGGTGCGTTGTTCCGAAGCACGAACCGAACCAACGAGCGTCAGGAAGTGATTGTTTTATTAACGCCCAATATCCTTGACGATTCCGATCCGGCCAACTTCGGTTACACCTACACCCCCGGACGAGATGCACGGGAAGTTCTCGAACAACAAGGAAACTTTACGTTCCCGCAACCGCAGAATCCGTAAGAAACCGAAGCCTCCCTCTCTCTTCCTAGAAGGTGAGGCTTCATCGTTTGATTTCACGGGATGAGGCGCGTGGGTTGGCTCAATCTCGTCTGAGATCGTTCGCGTCCCAAAACGGCTTCGGATACAAGCAATATCGATCGCGGCCGCTCTTCTTCGCCTGATACAACGCCCAGTCCGTCGCCCTCAACAAATCCTCCGAGGACGATCGAGCTGACGGAACCCAACCCGCAATCCCAAAACTAGCGGTGACTGAAGATGTGACCCGAGAGGTGGAATGGGGAATATTTCGTTGCTGGAGTTCCCCCTGCATCGCCCGCGCCACTTCTACAGCGCCCATGATGTCAGTATTTGGGAGGAGAACGGCAAACTCTTCGCCACCATATCGTGCCACGAGATCGCCACCCCGCCGCAAGCAGTGGCGCAACACTTCCGCCACTTGCTGCAAACAAACATCCCCAGCAACGTGACCGTAAGTATCGTTATAAAGCTTGAACTCGTCGATATCGCACAAAATTAAGGCGAGGGGCTGTCTTTCGCGGGCGGCGCGTCGCCACTCGCGCTCGAAAGAATGGTTGAAATGGCGTCGGTTGGGAATTTGAGTCAGCTCGTCCACGAGCGCTAACCATTCGAGTTTGCTGTTAGCTGCTTGTAGTCGATCGTAGAGTTGTACTCGATCGATCGCGATCGATACTTGTTCCGAGAGCCGTTGTAACAGTTCGATTTCCCAGGGTTCCCACCTGCGAATTCGGTGACAGCTATGCAGGACGAGCCACCCCCACATTCGTTTCTCGCTCTGGGTTGTAATGTTGATGGTTAAGCTCGATCTCACCCCGGCTCGACGTAAAATTTGGCGACAGTCTTCATCGATCGCATCGCTGGCTTCAATGTCTTCGACAGCGAGGGGGGACGCGCCTGACAGCTCGTGTATCTTTCGTGGATCTCGATCGGTGAGACAGTCGAGCATCGAGGGTAAACTCAGTTCTCCCGATTCCACTTCAATTTCAGGAACTCCCCCTTCTCGGATACAAACGACGAAAGCTCGATCGAGATCTAAACTTTGGCGGACTTCGCGAACGACGGCGTTGAGAATTTCCGGTAAGCTCAAGGACTGACGAACGCGATCGATGGTTTGGACGAGCAGTCGATCGCAGCTTTCTTGCTGTGACAGTTGTCGTTCGAGACGCTTGCGGGCGGTCACGTCCCGTCCGATACACACAAACACCTCGATTCCGACGCTGTCCGGTTGAAACGGCGCACAGGAAAACTCGAAGTTCAAAATCGTACCGTTTTTGGCGCGACAGTCAAACGCTCCTGATAAATGCTGTTCCGAGAGTTTCCCCGTTCGATCGAGCGTTTCAGCCAATTGAGGATTGAGGACGACCTTCGTAATCGGCTGTAACAGCAAGTCGGGTTCGTCGTACCCTAGAGTCTCTTTCGTCGATCGATTTACCGTGACGACCTCCCCCGTTTGCGTCACGACAAACAGAACGTCTTTCATCGTTTGCAGAATTCGATCGATATAGTTTTTCGTCGATTCCAACGCCGTCAACGCCATGCTGTATTCTTTCGCCACCTGTCCGAGTTCTCGGGCCGTGGCCATTCGATCGGTAGAATCTTTTACCAAAACGACGATGCGGTTTTCTGGCGCTCCCTGGGACGAGTTTTTTTGCATCAAGTAGAGATCGGTGTAAAACATGGCGTTATCGTCGGCAAATCGGGCGACGCCTTTCAGGACAAAGACTTTACGCTGTCCTTGGAGGATTTCTTCGAGGATTTCTTCGAGTCCCACGAGTTCGGGAAACGCAATGCGAGCGTCATTCCCAACCTGTACGTCTTCCGGGAGTTCGCCAAATCGCTGCACGCCAGAGGAGAGTTCGCAGATCGTCCAGAGTTCGTCAATGACGAAATACTGTAACTGCGGTAAAGACAGCAAAGCTTGTAAGTTCGCGTCCATAGTACTTTGGGGAAAATCGATCGTTAAGAGTTCAATTCAGGCTGTTCGATGGGAATTTCGATAACGAAGGCGGTTCCACCGTCCGGCGGAACGACACAGGACAGTTGACCCAGATGGCGTTCGACAATAATTTGATAGCAAATTGACAATCCCATGCCGGTTCCTTGTCCGACGGGTTTAGTGGTAAAAAAAGGATCGAAGACCTTTTGTCGAACTTCTTCCGTAATACTCGGTCCGTTATTGGCAATCGAAATCTGTATTTGCGATGATTCGGCAACCAAACAAGTGTCAATACAAATTTTGGGTCGATCGATAAAACCTCTACGAACGTACTCACTTAAAAAATAAACGGCATTATTTAGGATATTCAAAAAAACTTGATTGAGTTGACCGGGATAGCAGTCAACTTTAGGCAAGTCTTCGTAATGTTTGACGACCTCAATTTCTCGATCGTCGTTGATTTTAAATCGATTTCTGAGCATAATCAACGTACTTTCTAGTCCGTCATGTACGTTGACTCGCTTCATTTCCGCTTCGTCTAGCCTGGCGAAGTTCTTGAGATGTTTGACAATTTGATGAATTCTCGACGCACCAAATCGCATCGATTCTACTAATTTTTGCGAATCTTCCATTAAAAATTCGATATCGACTTCGTCGAGCTTATCTTGAATGACTTCAGACGGAGTTGGATAGCAATTTCGATATAGCTCGACAATTTCCAGCAATTCTTGAATGTAATCGTTGGCGAAGGATAAGTTCCCTTCGATAAAATTAATGGGATTGTTGATTTCGTGGGCAATTCCTGCAACCATCTGTCCCAAGCTAGACATTTTTTCGCTTTGAATCAGTCGTGCTTGAGCTTGTTGGAGCTTTTGCAGTGTTTCGATAAGATTGCTGTTGGCTACGCTCAACTCTCGGGTAAGTTCGTACTGGCGCAACCCCGCACGAACTCGGGCTTTGAGTTCGTTGGGGTCGATCGGTTTCGAGAGAAATTCGTCAGCGCCGGCATCAAGTCCTTCGACGCGATCGGCAACGGTTTCGCGAGAGGAGAGCAAAATTAAAAACGTCGCCGCAATTTCGGGGCAACTCCGCACGCGACGACAGACTTCCATTCCATCGATACCCGGCATCATCCAATCGCTGAGAATCAACGCTGGGTGAAGTTCTAACGCTTTATCAAATCCTTCGAGTCCGTCTCGAGCGAGAGTTACGTCATAGCCTTCTTTCTGCAAAATTTTCCGCAGTAACAACCGCGTCGTGGCATCGTCTTCGATAACCAACAATTTTGCATCGGGGTTGAGGCTAGGCTCTTTCATCCTTCGTCACAACTCTGTAGCATCTGAGCGACGGTCAATTCCATTCTCGAATGAACTCTCGCAACCGATTGACTGCACCTTCGAGTTTTTCGATCGATGCTTGAGTTTCTGGCTTCTGTCGTTCTCGAACGAAGTCTTCTATGGCAACAGCGATTTCAGGAATCGATCGAACGCAAGCGGTTCGACTAGCCCCCTTAACTTGGTGTGCGTGGTGAGCTAGATGCGTCCAGTCTTCGTCTTGCAGTGCCTGTTTGAGTTTGGCAATACAGACTGGCATATCTTCCATAAAGATTTCTAACATTTCCTGTTGAAACTCCGTGTCGCCGAGGGTCAGTTCTTCCAACGCAGCGGTATCGAAAAACACCTCGGGATCTAAATCAGTGTTTTGCGACGGTTGAGCGGAAAAATCGAATTCTGCGTTCGACATCGTGGGTTCCTTGAAAATGATACTGTTGGGGGAAGGGATTCGATCGAGTCGATCGAACGCTTCTGAGAAGCTTACAAAACGCGAGCGGCCATTTCCTGAAACATTTCGTTGACGTTATCGCCAGTTTTCGCTGAAGTCAAGTAAATCGAAGTCACCCGATCGTATTGTTGGCTTTCGACTGTCTTTTTTAAGTGAAGCAGTTTGTCGGGATCGACCAAATCGGACTTGTTGAGGGCGACGATAATCCACCCTTGGGGATTAACGGACAAAAACAGTTTCACGTGTTCGCTAATTCGATCGAGCGTTTCTCCTCGAGTCACGTCGGCTACCACGAGAGACCCTTTTGCCCCTTGAAGATAACTCGGGGCGATCGACTTGAACTTGGTATGGCCTTCTAAATCCCAAATCAGCAACTGGAGGGATTTCGACTCTGTCGCTCCTTCCGGATGGACTTCTACAACTTTACGAGAAATTTTAACGCCCACGGTCGATAAATAGCGATCGCTAAATTTTCCCTCCACGAACCGACGGATGAGGCTGGTTTTCCCAACACTAAAATCTCCGACCATACAAATTTTTTTAGAAATCACTGTCATCGTTCGTGCTAGTTGGACTCCGCTGCTGCGTCTTCTGATACGATCTCGAACCGGACGCAACGACTTAATTGAGGTGACTGTACGGCATCGATATCAGGAGGCGGCTCGAGCGAGCCGACACTTCGGACGCGCTCTGGAGGAACCCCCAGTTCGACAAGGGCCGCTTTGGCTGCATCTGCCCGTTCCCGTGAAAGCTTTTCGTTCGCTTGGGGCGCTCCCGTCATATCCGTATGCCCGATGGCCGTGACTTGCAGTTGAGGAAACTCTAACAAAAACGCCGCGAGGGGTTGGAGCTTTTCAGCCCGCATTTCCTGAGAAACTGCGGCCGATCCCTGTGGGAAATACAGGCGCGTTTCCAGGGGAGAGTTGGGAATGCGGACGGTACTCACCACCGTGCGAACGCCGGGAATCCCTTCGAGGTTTTGCGCCACCTGTTGAGCGATGGCGGCATCGGGCAGTTCTCCGAGCAGGGATACCCGGCCGTTTTCGTAAAATGCTTGAAGTTCGATACCGTCGATGGCATTCAATGCTTCCACCGTTCGATCGATTTCGGCTTTGACGAGATCGGCATCGGGGGAAACGTCTACCGTCAGAATACGGTTATCGATGCGACGCTCCGGCAAGACTTCGCGCACGACGGTTTCTGCTCGATCTCGTAGGTTCGGCGTGGGAACTTCACCAGACAACACGAGGGCGTTGCGTTTGACATCGGCATCGAGGCGGTAAACCGCAAGTTCCGGGGTCGATCGAAGAGCCGTTTGCGCGCGGGCAGCCCAACGGCCCACCCACCACGTGCGAGCGCCCCAACCCAGGAATCCCAAGAGGAGCAAGACCAGAAAAATTAGGAGAAACGGTGGATGCTTACTCGACTCCTCAGATTGAAAAGCGTTGGCAGCTTCCACGAGCATCTGCACCCGGTTCCCAACTGCTTCGGGAACGGTTTCGGGATCGCCATCGTACTGTTCGATGGGATCGCCGTATTTTTGGACGATGTAGCCGAGGGTTTTCCGAAACTGTTCGATAAAGGATTTCGGGATCGGCCCTTCGCTGACAATGGTGAGGTAGCAGTATCCTGCCACTTCCATCGTGATATCGAAGGTATCGTATTCGATTTGGTTGAGTTCTGAGACGTTCCCCGGTTGTGCGATGCAGTCGGCGGCGAAACTGCGGATTGCGGTTAGCATTCCCGCGATCATGTCCGATTCGAGTCGCTCCTCTTCGGAAATTTGTGCTTCGCAAATCACCAGACCCGATCCTTTATGAATGAGAAATGCGGCTTTAACGCGAAATGGCAGAGCTTCGCGCAGGATCAGTTCGGCTTCGGACACCCCTTGCATTTTCGCGCGGATTTTACGGCGCACCCCTTCAAAGCTCAGTGCGTTTTCCACTTTAGAGTTAATTTCCCGAACGGCTTCGCCCATGTATTTGGCGATGGTGTTACCGATAACGGGGTAAAGCGCATCCACCATCGCTTCCCGTTCGAGTTCGATTTGGGCTTTGATGAAACGTCCCATTTCCGAGGCTAGAGCATCGCGAATCGCATCTCGATCGATTTCGATTTGGCGGCGCAGGGCGATGGCCATTTCGGGGGCGATGGCGTTAGCAATTTGTTCGGGATTGTTGAGAATCTCTTCGCCGATCGCGCCAGGCAGAATTTCCGCTAAAGCCCGGTTCATCGCGTGAGGATTTTGTTTGGCCCGTTCGCGGATCACGCGATCGATCGCCGGAACGAGAGCGTTAACGACCTCTTTTCGCAGTTCGATCGGGGATAGGCTCGCGAGAATTTCTTTGACGAGGGGCATTAGCGGACTCATCGACTCCGTCGCGCGATCGAGCCGGCCTTCCATCTCCTGCATTTGATGTTCGATACGGGCGAGTCGCGCGTCGTTTGCCGGAAGGGGGAGCATTTCGGGGGGTGGAGGTGGTGTTTCCCGTCGGGCCAGTTGAGGGGTCGGCGGTGGTTTCGGTTTGGGGCGCTGCGGTTCGGCGATCTCCGAGGTCGATGGTACAGGCGGTTGAGGGGGAGCCGATCGATCGATGGGCTGAGAACGAGCCGGCGAAGATTTGTTGGATTCGTGGGGATTCGATCGAACGTTCGGCGATCGATCGACGGGGGTCGCGCGGACGGTCTTGCCTCGTTGTCGATCGGAGGTGTTCCGTTCCAGAGGTGCTTCGAGTTCCAATAGCAAGCTCCGCAGCGCTTCGATGGGATCGCTGGCGGAGGAGCTTGCCTCAGAGCTGGGAGACGTGGGGCGTTCGGAATCGGTCATTCCAGGGGGTCGTTCTGGTAATCGTTCTGTCGTTCGGGAAGGAGCAAGGTTGCGGTTTTGTCTTGGCTTGAGTCCGAGCCGTCAGTTTCGCGGTCTTTGCCTTTGACGCGCATACACACGTCGAATAGGATTTCGGCAAAGTCTGCTCGTGACAATTTGTCACCTTGGAGCTGATGCGATCTCTTATCGAGTTCGGTGAGGATTTGAGCTTTGAGAGAACGGACTTCTTCGTCGAGTCGATCTCGGGTTTCAATGAGGTCTTCTTGCAAGCCGTTGACTTGGTTCTTTAGGCTTTTCTCAACAATAACCAAGTTGCTAGAAAAACGACTTTCAAGACTTTCAAGCTGATTGTGCAAATCGCCAGATTCTTGGTCTAGCGAAGAATTAACATACTGGATTTTTTTTTCAAGAGCATCAATGGCGCGACGCAGATCGCTCGAGAAGTTGCTTTTCAGGCTTTCAATTTGACCCGTTAAGTCGTCGCGAAGTACCGTGAGTTCGGATTGGACTTGCTGAAATTGGCGTTCGTATTCTCGCGTTTTATCTCCGAATAAAATATCGCGAATTTGGTCGATATTTCCCAGGCGTTCGCGCATTTGGTTTGCCGTAATTTCGTTCATATGCAGCAAGATTCCCGAACAATACTTTAAAAGACAAATTACTGTCACCCGATTTTAGCACGAACTGAGTTGTCGTCAGCTCGATCGAACGTCCGCACAACCGCATCTTTTCTGGGTCTAGGATGCCGTTCTCCAAACTGATTTGGTATTGGCGAACCCTCAGCCAAACGCTATCCGACACGGCAAGCGGTACAATGAAAGGCAAGCGCTCGCGCATCACGCAATCTCATCGATCCATTGGCAACCCTATGACCGCAGCCGCACCGACGAAAACCGAGTACGAAGCCGTTATTGGGCTAGAAACCCACTGCCAACTCAACACCGAAACCAAGATTTTCTCAAACTCTTCAACGCAGTTCGGTGCCGATCCCAACACGAATATCGATCCAGTGTGTATGGGATTGCCGGGTGTCTTGCCAGTTTTGAACGAAAAAGTCCTCGAATACGCCGTTAAAGCTGGACTCGCCCTCAACTGTCAGATCGCGCCCTACAGTAAGTTCGATCGAAAACAGTACTTCTATCCCGACCTCCCCAAGAACTACCAGATTTCCCAGTACGACTTGCCTATTGCCGAACACGGCTGGCTGGAAATCGAACTCGTGGGCGAGGACGGCGAACCCTACCGCAAGCGCATTGGCATCACGCGCCTGCACATGGAAGAAGATGCGGGCAAACTCGTCCACGCGGGCAGCGATCGATTGGCGGGTTCTGCCTACTCTCTCGTCGATTACAACCGCGCTGGCGTCCCCCTGCTCGAAATCGTCTCCGAACCGGATATCCGCACGGGTAAAGAAGCTGCCGAATACGGCCAGGAACTGCGGCGTATCGTGCGCTACCTGGGAATCGGCGACGGAAATATGCAGGAAGGATCTCTGCGCTGCGACGTGAACATCTCGATTCGCCCCGTCGGACAGAAGGAATTCGGCACGAAAGTCGAAATCAAAAACATGAATTCCTTCAGTGCTATTCAAAAGGCGATCGATTACGAGATCGATCGTCAAACTGAATGCCTCGAAACCGGCGAACCCATCGTCCAAGAAACGCGACTTTGGGAAGAAAATACCCAACGCACCATCAGTATGCGGACGAAGGAAGGGTCGAGCGACTACCGCTACTTCCCCGAACCCGATCTGTGTCCCATCGAAGTGTTTCCCGAACAGCGAGATGCTTGGAAAGCCGAACTTCCCGAACTCCCGGCCCGAAAACGCCACCGCTACGAAGACGAATTGGGACTGTCCGCTTATGACACCCGCGTCTTGACTGAAGAACGCAGCGTAGCCGAATACTTTGAGGCGGTTATCGCGGCGGGGGCCCCATCTAAACCGGCTGCGAACTGGGTTATGGGTGATATTGCAGCATACGTCAACGATCGAAAACTCAATATTGCTGACATTGCTCTCACACCCACGACCCTCGCCGAACTCATCGAACTGATCGAGGACAGTACGATTAGCGGCAAAATCGCCAAAGAAATCCTGCCAGAACTCCTCGAAAAAGGCGGTTCTGCGAAGGAATTGGTGGAATCGAAGGGAATGACGCAGATTTCCGATACAGCCGAGTTAGAAAAGATCGTCGACGAGCTTCTCGCAGCTAATCCCGATAAAGTCGAACAGTACCGCAGCGGCAAAACCAAGCTTCAAGGTTTCTTTGTCGGTCAAGTCATGAAGCGAACGAACGGTCGTGCCGATCCCAAACTCACCAACCAACTGCTCGTTCCCAAGCTAAAAGGGGAAAGTTGAGAGCCGTCACCCGTCACCCGTCACCCGTCACCCGTCACCACCGGTAATGACTAATAACTGTCCCCACTGCTCACTGCTCACTGCTCACTGCTCACTGTAAAAGGGGCTTGACCCATCATCCTAAAACTGTTAACTTGTGGTATATAGATGCACCCTGATGGCAGGGAGAGTTACAACTCTCCCTATTTTTTTTGAAATATTCCCAAGATGGAGAACGTGAAGGTTCGTATCACCTCATCGCTCCCTGACCCGATCCTTCCCTCAACTCTGGTATAATCGCCACTCGAATCGACCTAACAGCGAGGGGGATCGCATGGAGGAGTGGCAAGAAATTCCGGGTGGTGTCACTGCACCGAGAGGCTATCGTGCAGCCGGAATCGCGGCCGGACTCAAACCGTCAGGAGCCAAGGATTTGGCGTTAATCGTTTCCGATGTCGAAACGATCGCCGCAGGTGTCTTTACGACCAGCCAAGTTCGTGCGGCCTGCGTCGATTACTGTCGTCAGATATTGCAAGCAAAAGCGAGCGCTCGGGCAATTCTGTGCAACGCCGGACAAGCCAACGCCGTGACGGGTGAAGCCGGTTGGGAAGATACCGAAGAAAGTGCCCGCCTCGTCGCGGAAGCGCTGAATTTCCCCCTCGAAACGGTGCTGCTGGCTTCGACGGGCGTTATCGGTCAGCGCATTAATATGGATGCGATGCGCGAGGGCATTCCTAACGTGGTGGCGGCTCTGTCTGAAACGGGAGGAGACGAGGCATCTGAAGCGATTGTTACGACAGATTTAGTGACGAAATCGATCGCGATCGAGGCGGGATTTGGCGATCGAACAGTTCGCATCGGTGGCATTGCGAAAGGATCGGGGATGATTCATCCCAACATGGCAACCCTGCTCGCCTTCATCACGTGCGATGCGATGGTCTCCTCCCACCTGTGGCAAGACATGTTAAGTCGCGCGGTCGATCGAAGCTTCAATCAAATCACGGTCGATGGCGATACCAGCACGAACGATACTGTTATCGCCCTCGCCAACGGACAATCGCGCACGCCAGCGATCGTTCACGACGGCCCGGAAGCCCAGAAACTCGAAGCGATGTTGACTCGTGTTTGCCAACATCTTGCCAAAGCCATCGCCCGCGACGGAGAAGGGGCGACGTGTTTGTTGGAAGTGCGGGTTTCCGGGGCCGCAAACAACGAAGACGCCCGCAAAATCGCGCGAACGGTGGCGGGTTCTTCCCTCGTCAAATCGGCGATCTTCGGCCGCGATCCCAACTGGGGACGGATCGCGGCAGCAGCAGGGCGAGCGGGGGTACGGTTCGACCAAGAAAACCTCCAAATCGAACTGGGAGCGTTTCATTTGATGGAAACCGGACAACCGCTGGCATTCGATCGATCGGCGGCGAGTGCCTATCTCAAGCAAAAAGCGGAAGGCGCATATCTCCAAGACGATACCGTTTTAATTTCGATTTCGATCGGGAACGGTTCTGGTGAAGGCGTCGCGTGGGGATGCGATCTCAGTTACGACTACGTTCGCATTAACGCCGAATATACGACCTAGAGCAGCGGTACAAAAGTGCTTGGTGCGTGGCGGAAATCTCATGAACTGGATTTCAAACCCATTTTTCGTCCGCGTCACACACCCGATCGTTACTTCTGTATTGGCGCTCTAGCAACGGGTGACGGGTGACTGGTAACGGGTGACGGGTGACTGGTAACTGCCCCATCACAACATCAAGTCTCCTGACTTCTGTACTGGCCTTCTAGATGCGAACCTCGTCGATCGAAAGTCTCTCTTACTGAGGTCTGTCGGTTGGGTCTGTATGGGTAAATAGGCGATTCGAGATCGATCGAATCTCTCATGACCCACACCAACCTCAGTAGTGAACCCTATGACTTTCGCCGAAATTATTCCCGGTGCGGAGTTTGACTTCGCCATCGCGACCGTCGAATCCGATATCATCACCTTTGCTAACCTCTCCACCGATCTGGTCTCCCAACTACAAGCCTCCGGGGGAGTAGATGCAGTCGTACTCCTCGGAGGCGATGACACCGCAACTGACGACGACAGCGGCCGCATTTACTTCGGCAACGCAGGTAACGATACGCTGTCCGGCCTCGGTGGCAGCGATACCATGGCATCGGGACAAAACGACGATATCGTGTTCGGAGGCAACGACGGCGATATTCTGTTCGGCAACCTCAACGCCGATCGACTGTACGGAGACGACGGCGACGATCTGATCTTCGGCGGACAAGATAACGATATCGTCGTCGGCGATGGCGGAAACGACCTCGTTTCTGGCGATCGAGGGGACGACACCCTGCGAGGTGGCGACGGAACCGACACGCTCACCGGTGGCGGCGGTAGCGATCGATTCCTCCTCGAAGTCAATCGCGGCACAGATACCATCACCGACTTCGAACCGCTGGCGGATGCGATGCAACTCCCGAACGCCGTCACCGTTAACGATATTCAAATCCAGGCCCTCAGCGACACGCAAACCGCAATCGCACTCGGCAACACGACCCTTGCCATCCTCGAAAACGTCTCCGCCTCTGAAATCACAGGGGCGAACTTCGTCACCACTGGATTGTTCCGCGACAGCGCTTCCGTCACCTTCACCGATACTGCGATGGTTGTCACGAGTACGGCGATTCCCACTCATCCAACAGGAGCCTTCCCCGATTTCAGCGACAGCAACAGCGACGGACAACCAGACAACCCCACCGCAATCTCGCCGCAAAACCTGCAATTTTCGATTCCCCTCACGCCCACCGTTGACGACACGCCAACTGATGTCAACAGTTTACCGACTGGCGCGATCGGCATTGCCATTAACGGCGTTCCCTTCTACGGCCCCTTCAACGACAGCGGACAAAACGCGGTTGACACGGAAGTGTTCGACTTTGCTAACGGACATCCCGACGCACAGGGGGTTTACCACTACCATCAAAACCCCATCCTCTTGCAACAGCAAATCGGTGGTAGCAGCGTCAACCGAATTATCGGCTATGCCTTTGACGGATATCCCATTTACGGCATTAACGGCGAAGACGGACAACCTCCCACTGACCTCGACCAGTTCAACGGCCACGAGGGCCCTGATGGAACCTATCACTATCACATCACCGAAAACTTCCCTTACATCCTGGGCGGTTATCGCGGTGTCGTGAGTTAATCTCGTGAATTAATCTCGTGAGTTAATGTCGTGTTTGACCCTGTAGCGTTTTGTGAAGCGACTCTACGGGGTCAGTCTTCGAGTAACAATAGGGCAAAGATTGTTTTTCCCTTGCCCGAATTATGGCTGAATTCGACCTCGTCCTCCGTCGCGCTCGTCGCTATCCCCACAGCGACATCGTCGATATCGGTGTTGAAGGAGGGCGCATCGCCGCCATCGAACCTCGTCTTTCCGCCTCCGCTTCTACCGAACTCGATGCGGAACAAAAACTGGTGTCGCCTCCCTTCGTCGAATCGCACGTTCACCTCGATTCGGCGATGACGGCGGGAGACCCTCGTTGGAACGAAAGCGGAACGTTGTTTGAGGGCATTCAAATTTGGGGAGAACGCAAACAGAGTCTCTCGTTAGAGGAGGTTAAAAATCGCGCGATCGAAACCCTCAAACAACAGGCACAACAGGGGGTTTTGTGGGTGCGAACTCACGCCGATGTCAGCGAACCGACACTGACCGCACTTCAAGCGCTGTTGGAGGTTCGCGACGCGGTTTCGGATTGGACGACTGTTCAGGTGGTGGCGTTTCCACAAGATGGCATCTACAGCCACGAAAACAATCTTGAATTGTTGGAAGAGGCGTTAAAATTGGGTGCCGACGCGATCGGTGGCATTCCACACTACGAGCTGACGCGGGAAGATGGGGTGAAGTCGATCGAAACGATCTTCAAATTGGCGGAACAGTTCGATCGACTCATTGACGTTCACTGCGACGAAATCGACGACGAACAATCGCGTTTTTTGGAAGTCATGGCCGCCTGCAACATTCGGAGCGGAATGGGAGCGCGCGTGACGGCCAGCCACACCACTGCGATGGGATCTTATAACAATGCCTACACCCAAAAATTAATGGGTTTCCTGCAACGGGCGCAATTGAACTTTATCGCCAATCCATTAATCAATATCACACTCCAAGGGCGAACCGATACTTATCCCAAACGGCGGGGAATAACCCGTGTTAAAGAGCTTTGGCAGCGGGGTTTAAATGTGAGTTTCGGTCACGATTGTATTTGCGATCCGTGGTACAGCTTGGGTACTGGAAATATGCTCGATGTGGCGTGGATGGGATTGCACGTCTGTCAGATGACGGGAAAAGCAGACATTGAAGCGTGTTACGAGATGGTGACGCACAACGGCGCGAAAACGTTAAACGTCGAGGCTGATTACGGCTTAGAGGTTGGTAAACCGGCTTCGTTTGTGGTCCTGGACTCGATCGATCCCTTCGATACGCTTCGGCGTCGTGCCATTGCAACAATCGTTGTTTCTCAGGGAAACGTGTTATCTACTTCAGAAATTATCACAAAAAAATGGATTTAAAAACAACTATAAAACCACAATAAATGATAAATTCAAACGTTTTTAAATTACTTAAAAATATAGTATGTCCGAATTTTATTTGCAGTCAAAAAATAGACGATTCTATCCAAAAATAAAAGATAATAATAAAAAGTAAATCGATGCATCTCACTTTTAAGATCGAAACCCCACCCATCCTCCCCTGACTAAGGAGAGCTGCCGAAGGCGGAGAGATCATTCTACGAAATTGAGATGCACCCAAGCAAATCCTGCATTTTAAGTTTTGTTTTACTCACTTTTTTTACTCTGAATCTTCCTCAGTTCCCAACCACTTCGATAATCTTTCAAAGATATCAGGCGGTTTGCCACGATGTTTTTTTGCTTGAGTTTTACGGTAGTGAAGCTGCCGTTGATAGAGAGAACTTTCGCTCCATGGATCGAGATTGAGATCGAGTTTCTTGGGATTATCAGATGCTTGGGTTTTATCGTTCCACCCCGAAACAACAATACTCCCAGAGAGTCCTCCAAAAATCCCTAAAATAAGACAAAGACGCAAATCGTAGCCCAACAAGAAAAAGCTCACTAAAAATATCGATCCAAGCCTGAAGCTAAAAGCTAAATCTTTTTTTGTTAAATTCACAGTGAATTCTCTCGCAAACGTCGAAACATATCATAAAAAAGTATCGAGTCTTTAAAATAAAATACTTTTCTAACTTTTAGAGCCAGAATTAGAGATAACTGTGTCTTCTATCTTAATCATGTTTTTATAATCGATCTTTGTTTTTAGACATACAATTGAATCGTCAGATGATACATTGAGGCTTTTTTCATGGAAGGGACGATCGGCGAAATTCGCCTGTTTGCAGGGACGTTCGCACCGCGAAATTGGGCATTTTGTAACGGACAAATGTTGCAAATTCAAGAAAATATGGCGCTGTTTAGCATTATGGGAACGAAGTACGGTGGTGATGGACGAACAACTTTCGCTCTTCCGAAGATTAGTCCAGTTCTTGGAGAAGAAACGGGAACACCTTACGACGATCTGAACTATATTATCTGTCTTCAAGGGATGTTTCCTTCGCGCTCGTGGTAATGATGGAGATTTTTGTCTCAGTTTAAACTCGATCGAATTGTAAACCTTTAACCGAAGCTCGATCGAGGCCATCCGAAAAACAACACCATCAATGGAGATTGGCGATCGAATTTAAAGTTCGCTCAGCGCCGTTAACCCAGCAGACACCAACTGCATCTCGAGATCCTGCGTCGTATCGATTTCCAGAACGAGCGCCGTCTCCATTTCCGTAAAGGCTTCTGCCTTCGCCTGCTGACTGGCGAGTAAATCAGCCGTTGCATCAGCGATATCTCCCGTTCGTCGATCGAGTCGATCTCGCAACACCTCTATCGGGGCAGTACAGTGTAAAATTTGCACGGGAATTGAGGCAGCTTGGGCGCGATCGAGGACGAACTTCCGCCACTGTACGCGATCGGACTTGGCATCGAGGACGACCGTCCACCCTTGTAGAGCTGCAATCGTGCCGATTTCCGCCAGTCGATCGTATGTGCGATCGCTCATTTCGGGAGTATAAATGTCATCACTCCCCCGTTCGTCGAGGGGAACACCCGCCAAATGCTTGCGAACGGCATCCGATCGAAACTGTACTGCACCAAACCGACGGGAGATCGAGCGAGCGGTGGTACTTTTCCCCGAACCCGACAAACCAGACATCATGAGAATTCTTCCCTGACGCGATCGCGTGTACTGCCAAGCTAAAGTGTAATATTCAGAAGCCGTTTTCGCCGCTTTGGCTTTCTCTGCTTCAGACACCGCCGCATCGTCGAGAAGAAACGAAGTCACCTTCGCACGCACGTAAGCTTGGCGACTCAGATATAGGGGTAACACGCGCAACCCATCCCAATCACCTGTTCGTTCGAGGTAGGTATTGAGAAAAGCGTTTCCGAGATCGATTCGTCCCCTCGCTTCGCAATCCATAACGGTAAAGGCAACATCGTACATGACATCAACAAAGCGAAAAGGTTCGTTGAATTCGATACAGTCAAATAGCAAAATGCGTTCGCGTAGCGTTTTGTCGTGGGAATTGTCGGCGAGGGCGATGTTACGGAGGTGTAAGTCGCCATGACACTCGCGAATTTTTTGCTGTCGAACTCGCGACTCAAACCAATCTCGATGACGATCGAACATTCGATCGGTGTACGCTTTTGTGTCGTCGAACTGCTGTTGAGTTTGAACTCGTCCGATATAAGGTTCTGTATAGCGATAGTTATCGTCGATCGCTTGACGGATTTGTTCGATCGATCCGAATTTCAAAATATAGTCGTTGGTGGGAGACGTGGCGTGATAGTCGGCGACACTGCGCCCCAATTGTTCCATTAAAGTTTCCGTAAGTTCTCCCCGATCCAGCAAATCCACAAATAGACTGTTAGTGGGAAACTGTTTCATTTTGAGCGCGTATTCGACGATGTCGCCATCGCCATTTAACGCAAATCGATCGTCGTGCTGAGTGATAGAGACAACCTCGAGATAAATTCCCGGTGCGCCTCGTTGGTTCATTCGCAGTTCTTCATGACAAAAATGTCGGCGTTTTTCGAGAGTTGAGTAATCGAGAAAACCGAAATCGACAGGTTTTTTAATTTTATAAACGTATTCTCCCGTGAGGAGAACAAACGATACGTGAGTTTGAATGACTTCGATCGAAGATTTTACTGGATGGGGGTAAAACTCAGATCGAGACATTTGCGCGATGAGAGGAGGGAGAGAAAAAGACATAGAATATACGACTTGCCATTCAATTGTTTAGATACGAAGTAATTTGAAGATTTCGTTTTCAGTCTCGGTGTTTGTTGGGTCTTCTGAGTTTGAGGTGATAAGCTGATTTTATACCCAGTCAAAACTCTTGCTGTAGGGTCGAACGGCCGTTCGACCCTACCCAAATCTTGTATTCAGTTCAACAAATTACACCGTAATCTCAGGAGACCCTGTTTTTTTAGTGTGTATTTGAATTTTTGTATTACAAAAAAGATTTTCGTGACGTTAGCACTCTCGATTTTATTTACGTATTATTATATAACGGAATATTTAGATATTAAATAAATCGATCGTATCGGCAAACAAAATTTACCTAAATAACGATATTACAATATTTCACTTCGATCGACTCAAACAAATCTTAATAACACGAGAGCTTAGCGAGTTCTGCGAAACGACTGTCAGCATCGACTTCAAGGTACAGGTAGACGACGATCGATTCAGCGCTTGCGACGGCGGTGACATCCTCACGGACAACAAAAACGACGATGTACTGGTAGAGCGAGCAACAATACGCCGCTGGTTGCAGAGGGTGACGATCGACGACAAAGCGATCTTGGAGCATTTCGGTTATCAGCCTCGTTTTTCAATCGAATACCTGCGTCTCACGAGTTTATGCTCCAGATTAAACGCTCGTAGAACTCGGTTTCTCTCTGGAATTTAGTTCACAAATTGTAAAGTCAAAAATTGTAAACAATTTATGGCGAAAGCGAGATCCAATTGAAATTTTGAGTCATCCTAGAAGTGACGCATCTCAAAGCGCTCTGGAGGCAGCTATGAATTCCTTAGTCGGAATCCTTGTTGGCTTAATCTTTCTATTTGGCGCGAGTGGTATTAAAATCGATCGAGAATACGAGCGAGGAGTCATCTTTCGCCTCGGTCGTTTCAGGCGAATAAAAGGGCCCGGACTTTATTGGATTATTCCCCTTGTCGATCGAAAAGCATTGGTGGACGTTCGCACCAAAACTGTCGATATTACACCTCAAGAAGCTGTTACGGCTGATAGTGTCACGATTCGAGTGAATGCAGTTTTATATTACCGAATTATCAACGCAGATCGAGCCATTAATCGAGTTGAAAATTATGAAATGGCCGTCTATCAATCTGCAATGACAACTCTTCGCAATGTTGTGGGACAAAACATTTTAGATGACGTCCTTCAAAATCGAGACAAAATCAATCTTAAGGTACAAGAAATTGTCGATGAAATTACGGAGCCATGGGGAATTGATGTCGAGCGGGTGGAAATTAAAGACGTTGAAATTCCAATTGCAATGCAACGCGCAATGGCAAAAGAAGCAGAAGCAGTCCGAGAAAAACGTGCCCGTTTAATTAAAGCGAGCGCAGAGCAAGAAGCTTCTTTGAAACTAGCGGAAGCATCCCAAAGAATTGTCAAAAACCCAGCAGCATTAGAGTTACGCCGCCTTCAGATGTTAACTGAAATTGGCGCGGAAAATAATACAACGACATTAATTATGATGCCGTCTGACTTTATTTCCCTTGCCAAGCAATGGACTGAAGCATTAGAGCAGCAGCAATCGACTTCAGATGAAACGAAGTAAGCCAACAGCTCGACTGAAAAGCAACTCGTTATTCGACTCATATCTATCGTGTCGTAGAGGCGTATTCGTCGAGGCGCGGAGGGATCTTTCTACGAAATTGAGATGCACCCTATTCGTCAGTGCTAATTGTTAGTCTTCATCAGTAAAGCTAATCTTCTAGAATTGACGACTACCATTTAATATTGGGAATTCACCACTTAATCGATCGTGTAAATCGTTCGTGATACAACAAGCCGAAAAACTTTGTCCTTATCAAATTTGAGTTGCCTTACATTTTGATACGTAATACACCACGTCTACTTCCATTTTCTTGGCTGTTTTATGTTCGTATTTTAACTATTAAAAATAAACTTTTCTAAACCCTAAATTAGAGCCAACCTCGTTGTGACAAAATGGTTGGCCAGCCCTTGAAAACGAAAGTAGAAGAGTTAGGATGGGGAATTCAAGGATGATTCTTACGAGCTTTTCCGTGCTTTTACCGAGAGTACTTCTATATTTTATACCACCCTCGTCATTTATAAAACGATCTGTTAACCTAGCAGTATCAGGCGATCTTCTGGAAAGTAGAAAAAATGTAAAAACGAACTCCAAGTCTTTCTAGTTTAGTCAAGCTGAGATTATCTAATTCAGGGTATAAGCTTTACAGACTTGATGTCTGTCATCTCATTTTGAGTTTCTGCTAAGTGTGTTGCTCAAAAAAATTGAGTTCGATCGACACTTCCTTTTTATCACGAGCAAGGCGATGGCTCAACAGATATCCAATACTTCTCGTAAAATTGTTAATTACATCATACGTCAGTTATACAGACGAACCGTCCTGGTTTTAACGATCTTATTGTGTGCGGGTGTAGGCATTGCGATGTTGAGTATGTCTCACCTTTCGATGACACTCATCGAGTCTCAAGCGCTCCAAAATGCAGTTGCTTCCGCCCAGGCGATCGATCGAGCGAGGCTTTTATATAGCTCGGAAGCCGTCGCCCGTGCGAAAAAAATACCAGGAATTACAGTCACCGCAGACTATGCCGATCGAGACGGAGCCATTCCCAATCCAGCAACATTTACGATTTCCCTGGGCAAACAGCTCAGCTCGAACAATGATGGATATTTAGTTCGACTGTATAGCGACTATCCTTTTCCATCCCGCCAAGCAGAAGGTGGACCGAGAGATGACTTCGAACAAGATGCTCTCGCTCACCTCAAACAATACCCAACTACTCCTTTTTTTCGCAAAGAACTGATTCAAGGGCTGCTGACATTTCGCTATGCTGAATCCGTTCTCATGGAGCCGAGCTGTGTAGAGTGTCACAATCGTCATCCCAATAGCCCCAAAAAAGACTGGCGAGTGGGAGACGTGCGAGGTGTTTTGGAAATCACTCAGCCAATTGATGATTTTGTCGATCGAACCCGCAATGGGTTAAACGCCATCTCGATTATGTTGGTGGGATTTTTAACGTTAGCACTATCTGGCTTGGCGCTCGTGATGGGAAAATTGCGTCAAACTTCGCAAGAATTACAATGGGAAGTCGAATCTCAAACTGCCGAACTTAAGTCTCTTGCCAGTCTAGATGGATTAACCAAAATCGCCAATCGCCGCCGCTTCGATGAGGTTTTAACTCAAGAGTGGTCGAGACTGAAAAACTCAAAATTACCACTTTCTTTGATTCTGTGTGATATCGACTACTTTAAACGGTATAACGATACTTACGGACATCAATCAGGAGACGATTGTTTGCGTAAAGTTGCCCGAGTGATGAATTTGAGCATCGCTCGTCCAGGAGACTTAGCGGCTCGCTACGGTGGTGAAGAGTTTGTGATTCTTTTACCGAACACACATACTGCTGGTGCGATGCACGTTGCAGAAAACCTACAAAAAAACATTCAGCAGCTCGAACTGTATCATTCTCAATCGGCTGTGAGTAAATATGTAACACTCAGCATAGGAGTGTCTAGTATGGTTCCCAGTGCTTGCAAGAAGCCTCAAGACTTAATCGAAGCGGCCGATCGAGCGCTCTATCAAGCTAAAGATCGCGGTAGAAATTGCATTGTTTTAGCAGAGTTGTCGTAAGTATCTCTTTCCGCTGGTGATACGTCACCGTGTATTGAGCTTTGACGATCGATTGCTTCAGACAGAGATTGAGAGCCAAATCTCAATGCTTTGGCTCTCAAACCAAACGACGACGAGACAAACTATTGTGTGGAAAATCGTCGTCCTAACCCTTCGGTTAGCGAGTAACTCGTCGCCTGTAACCACAACCACAGTGACGGATAGCGTTTTTCCGCCCACGGCTGCGCCCAACGACTGAAGCGGGGAATCCAACCCAGAATCCAACTCACGATCGCCTCCCAAGTAAAGCTGAGATAACTTCCCAGCCAAGCCATCAAATCCCACGGCTCTGCAAGTTCCCAAATCCAAAATAGCAGGGCGGGATTGCTCCACGCCGCCTTCAACGCTAGGCGGTTAAACATCAACCAACTGGTGCGATCCTTAATAAACGTATCGGCCACTTCTGGTGGTTCGTCTGCTAACAAGCCGAAGAACACGTTCAGCATGGCATTGACTCGTTCGGGGACTACGGTTTTTCCCGTGGGAACCATCATTCCCTTGGAGAACAGCCACGTGACGGCGACGTTACTTTGATAGGCGCGAATTCGATCGAGACTTTTCCCATCTAACAAATCGTGTTTCAACGCCGTATCCAACAACCGCGTCAACCGCTCCATGTTCCGCACCAAGGAACCGAACCCGGTGAAAATCAAGGGCGATTGCAACGACGCTGCATCTCCGATCGCAATGAGGCGATCCCAGGCGACTTTGCGGTGACGGCTATTCTGACTGAAATGCCCCGGAATATAGCCGAAGGTGGCTTTTCGCCACTCTAACTCGTCCAGGTTGCAGCGGCGATACTCAGGCAAAATGCTGAAAAAGTCCTCGTACATCTCCAACAGCGAACCGGGATTGTCCGGGTGAATCTGATGGTAGTGAAAGAGATAGATCGTCAGTTCGCCGTCTCGTCCGGGGAACAATTCCCAGATTAACTGTCGTCCTCGGGAAATATCGCCGTGGGAGTTGAGAACGTCGCCGTATTGCGTATCCCACACTCCCGGCGGAAAGCCACCAGAAATGGCAGCTCCCACTGTGGGACAAACGCTATTGAAGGTCTGTCCGCCGTTGAGTTGCCACGCGATCGAAGAAGCACTGCCCATCGCATCGACGATCAGTCGTCCGACGGCCTGCTTGTTTTCTCCCGTCGGTAAGTGGGTGACGTTAACCGTAGCTCGATCGCGTTCGATGTTGGCGTTGACGAATTCCGTTTCGTCCCAAACGATCCCTCCAGCGGCTTTGAGTTTGTCACCACAAATTTGTAGGAGTTTTTCAGCGTCGATGGCAATATTGAGGACTTTCGGGGTGTGTAGGATCTGGGCTTTCGCGTTCGGTGGGTTGTTCGCGTCGAAGAATTTATTGAAGCCGTCAACGTACTCACAGGCGATGATGCTTTCAAATTCTTCGGGGGTAAACAATTCCAGATCGATGAGACTTTGAAATTCATCGCGGGAGATGTTCCATTCCCGGTTCATGCGTCCGAAGGGCAGTCGTTCGACGAGCAACACGCGATAACCCAAACGCGCCATGACTGCGCCGTGGATCGCGCCCAACGCACCACCGAGGTAAATCAGATCGTACTCGGGCAGATCGTACTCGGGCGACGGCTGAGAATGGGATGAAGTGGGCGCGAACGTCACGACCTGTTTGGGTTGTTTCGGATGGCGAACCCCTTCTCGCCAGCGTTTTTCCCACCAGTAGACGCGGGTTAAGTCGTACTCGCCGTTGGGGATTTTTTGGAAGTACTTGACGGTTTGTGGATAATATGGTATAAGTGCCTCAAATATCGACTGTTCTGACAAATCAATTTCGGGTGGTTCGGGATATTGCGGCGGAAATTGGCGCAGAGTATCTCGTTTTAACTGCTCGATCGATTTCCCTTCGCCGGAAATTGGCTGTTGCGCCCAGCGAAAGACTTTTAAGTAGGTCGATCGCTGCAACGACCAGACAAAAACCGACAGTTCCTCGTTGGCAGCGAAGCGCAGGCGAAATCCGTCCGGCGTTAAGATTTTCTCACCGACAGGGGGTTGCCACTGTTGCTGGAGCCAACGGCAAACCGCGTCAGTGTCGGGGGTTGGGATTTCCCAGTAAAGGAGCTGTTTCATCGGGCAAGCGTTCCTTCGATCCGAGTGCGAAAACGAAATAGTCAACAGAGACGGGAATTCAGTCAGATTTCCCAGTCCCTTGGGAAACTGTCCTTAATACCACTTTAACTTCTAAGAGCGCGAGAACATAAGTTCCGCGCTGTAGGCGAAGCCTCAACGTCGAGATACCTGGAGTCTCGCCGTTGGCTGAGTGGGGTTCGATGCCTCCGAAGCCAGCATCTACCACTGCGCTTTATTCAGAGTAAAATGGCGCCATGCTG
>LWRO01000057.1 GCA_001657325.1 Geitlerinema sp. BBD 1991-9
CCAAACCGTGGGTGTACCAGGAGGTCACGAAGGTGGTGCCGGTGAGCCAGCCCCCGATGGCCAGGTAGGCGCAGGGGAACAGGAGGATGCCAGACCAACCGACGAAGACGAATCGGTCGCGTTTGAGCCAGTCGTCGAGGACGTCAAACCATCCTCGCTCTGGCACGCGGCTTACTGCGATAGTCATTGCTTAATCTCCGAAACAATCGCTGCAAATCGGTTTTCTTAACGTTAGCGTCTGAGGCTCGCGGCCGGTTGGCCGCCGAACTCGACACGGAGTTTACGTTTCTTTACCATTCTACTCATTCTTTCAAAAAGGTCTAGGAATTGCCTCGATCGAACCCCAACTCGATCGAGGCTCGGACAGTTGAAATCAAACGAACGCGGCGATCTTCGCATCCAATACATTAAACTGAGAGGGTTTAGCAAAAGCGGTACGCTTCGTCACTACATGTTCACGATCGACTTGGTTCTGAAATACACACCCGTCCCTCTCTCGGTTCAACGCAAAAGCGAGGAGGACGCGAACGCGCTCTACCAGCAAGTCAGCGATGCGATGAAGTCGGGAGTTCCCCAGATGTTGGAACTCACCTGCGACAGTAAAGCCGAAAAACGCCTGACGATTGCAACGAGCGAGCTGATCGCCGTGCAAATGTCCCAAAAAGGGGCAGCGGCTGACGGTCGCCAACCCGGCTTCTTCGTCGCGACTGAAGCATGACAATCGGCGATCCTGCCATTGAAGTTCGGGGTCTGTCCTTCGAATGGCCGCAAGGAAAGTCTGTCCTGCACGACTGTTCCTTAGATGTTCCCCATGGGGAATTTTGGATGCTCCTCGGCACCAACGGCAGTGGGAAATCTACTCTGCTACGGATTTTGGCAGGATTGCTCCCGATTGCAGGGGGTAAGGTGCGGCTTCGCGGTCAGGTGGGATTTGTCTTTCAAAATCCCGATCGCCAACTCATCATGCCGACGGTCGGGGCAGATGTGGCCTTCGGTCTCGTCGAAGAACGGCTCTCGGTGGCTCAAGTCCGCCAGCGAGTCGGGGAGGCGCTCGCACTGGTGAACTTACAGGCGTTACAGCAACGACCGATCTACGCCCTCAGCGGCGGACAGAAGCAACGGGTTGCGATTGCTGGTGCGCTCGCTCGTCACTGCGATATTTTACTGCTCGACGAGCCAACGGCCTTGCTCGATCCGGACGGTCAGATCGATTTGGTCGTTCAGGTGAAACAGCTTGTCAAAGAGCGTCAGATGACCGCACTTTGGGTGACACATCGTCTCGACGAACTCGATTACTGCGATGGGGCGATTTTACTCGACGGTGGTCGAGCGGTCGATCGAGGCGATCCTCAAAGGCTCAAACGACGGTTGACGGCTCGTCAATTCCCCTAAAATTCGATCGATTGGGTGGCAGAAAGCTTAACAATAAGCAAATATAGCAATATCAAAATTCTTAAAACCCAGTTAAAGAGCGAATTTGCAACCATGTCACCCACCTCCCCCACGACCACCTTGTTCGTCGATGGCTATAACATCATTGGCCTTTGGTCGCACTTGCGCCAGATTCGCCAGCGAGACGGCTTAGAATCCGCCCGCCATTCTCTCGTCGATGCACTCGTCAATTACAGTGCTTATCAAGGGTTTGAGACTTGCGTGGTCTTCGATTCCCAATATCGAAACTCGCGGGGACAACGGGAAACGATTGCCAACCACTTTTACATCCACTACACCGACTTCAATCAAACCGCTGACACGTTCATCGAAAGACAGTGTGCGTTGCGTCAGCGTCACGCTCATCCATTAGGGGATCGCACCATCGTCGCCACCTCCGATCGCGCGCAACAACTTACGGTCGTGGGATATGGCGCAGAATGGATGTCCGCCGACCAACTCGATCGAGAGGTGAGACGTGCCAAACAGCAGGTTCGTCACCGACAGCGCAGTTCCCCAAAGCGATCTTCGCGCCGATTCCTTTCGAGTCGCCTCGATCCCGCCGCACGACAACAGCTCTCGAAATTTCTCAAAGGGCTTTAGAGGTTCTACCCGCTCAGGTTTTCAGATTTTTTCACAAGATTAAAAAAAAATTTCCAAAATACTTGCCAAAACTGAGAACCTTTGGTTAGTATAGATAAGGCATTGAGACAAGCGTTCCTCAGTAGCTCAGTGGTAGAGCGGTCGGCTGTTAACCGATTGGTCGCTGGTTCGAATCCGGCCTGGGGAGTTTTGAGAAAGGGGTAAGCAGTTGCTTGCCCCTTTCATACGTTTTAGGGGCGAACGGCCCCCACGACTCGATCGCTCTCAAGCGAAGAAGTGTCGTAATAGAATGGGATCGGTCAGTTTCAGCCCGCGCTCGAGTGTCCTTCGTCGCCGAACGGTATCCGAAACCGACCGACTGAAAGAACCGACCGACCGATCTCGCGTTTTTGTGAGGTATCTTCCCAATGGGATATTCCATTGAAGTCTACGACCACAGTTTTGAAGAAGAAGTTCTCGAAAAATCGTTCCAAACTCCCGTCATTGTGGACTTTTACGCCACTTGGTGCGGTCCGTGTCAGATGCTCAAGCCCATCTTAGAATCGGTGGCGCAAGAGTACGATTGCGTTGTCGCAAAAGTCAACACTGACGAAAATTCCTCGGTGGCGCAAGCCTATGGCGTACAAGGGATTCCCGACGTGAAGATTTTCCGCAACGGTGAAGTTGTCGATGGCTTTGTCGGTGCGCTCCCCGAACCGCAACTGCGAGATTTGTTAGCGAAATGCCAAATTCGTTCCGATCTCGACGATCGAATCGACGCAGCGAAACAAGCGATGGAATCGGGGGATCTCAAAAATGCCGAAGCTCAATGGTTGGCATTGCGAGAACAGTATCTCGATCGACCGCAAATTACTATCGAAACGGCAAAATTCTACGTCTCGATCGACGAATTCGATAAAGCTGAAGCGCAACTGTCCGGCATTTCAGCCAGCGATCGACAATATGGCGCTCAAGCGGAGGCCGTACGTGCCTTAATTGAATTCAAACGCCAATGCAAAGCCCCCATAGGCGATGGCGAACTCGATCGATCGTTTTCTCGCGCGTGTTGTCTGACAGTAGCGGGTGAATACGAAGAAGCGTTAAAAACGTTTATCGAGATCGTCGAGCGCGATCGCGGCTATCAAAACGACGGCGCTCGCAAAGCAACGCTTGCCGTGTTCAACCTCCTCGGCAACGATCACCCCTTAACCCAAAGCTATCGCCGACAGTTGACGATGGCCTTGTATTAGCGGCCTTATATTTGCCGCTTTAAGCACGCGGAATGTCGCTAGAACTCAGCTAAATTCGCGTTTTTCAAGGGTAACGCCTCGAACTCCAGTCGATCGTGTGGCAAGAGTTCGAGGCGATTTCGATCGAACTCGGCGAACGTCGAAAATCGATGTTGTCTCCTCGTCCTCCTACTCCCACTGACATCGGTTAGCGAATGCGGCACTGGAGCAACCTCGGAAACACGAACTCCAACGCCAGGCGGGTTTCTTCAACTTCCGTTCGGGGAAACGAGCAGGCTGCATCGCCACAGCCAAACCGTAAAATCTGTCCCGTTGCCCAAAACTGCTCGGACGGAAAATGTCCGACGGGTTGTTGAGGAGACACGTCCATCCACCCGACTGCTGTTCTGAATTCAGTGTAGGTTCGATCGCGTAAAGGATATTGTCGCGCCAGATCTGCCCACAGATCGCGCTGGATACTGAAACTATATCGATCGCCACTACTTCGCCGCCACAACCGATCGATTTCAGCAAGTTCTTCACAGGGAAATTGGCGGAACTCGCGCCCATCTGGTAGAACTTCGCCTCGCCCCAATCGCGCCCAGGTGATATCGCTGGCTTGTTGCCACTGCTGCTGTTGCAATGCCCGTTCCAACTCAGAAATTGGGGGAACGGGCTGGGGTGTCGGCGTTGGTACGATCTCGGGAGGAGGAGCCTCGTCGCTCGCGACATCGTTGGCGAGAACGGTGGGGAAACGGAACATCGCCTCAATTTCCACGACGCTAATTCCCGTGAAGAGGGTTGCCGCGAACAACCCAGCGACGATCCAACGACTTCTCGATCTTCGTAACATTGGGGGGGTTCTCCCAACTCGATCGATGTCACGATACTCGAAATCTCGAAACTTGAAGTCATCGATCGTGCCAGTTCGCTGACGTGGTAGGTGGTGGATGTCAGCAATTTACTGCTGTGACAGTCGTTTCACTTGTCGATCGCCGAGCATTTCGTGGGTTTCTCGTAAAATATCGGGGATTATCTCAGCGTGAGGGCTGTTTTTCAGGCAAGACTGTAGCGATCGATCGTCGATTTTTTCCGCCCGTTGTCCGGGGAACCAATGACTCCCGTTTCCGAGGAGGTTGTAGCGCATCTTCCCATACTCCACCAGATCGTAAGCAACCGCCAGATTTCGCAACCACAAAATCACCGGAATGTTGATCTCTCGCGGCGTTTCGTCGAAGTTGGGAAGTCCCTGATGCCAGGTTTTGTACCACTGCTCGCCCAATGCTTCGATCGCGGCTTTTTCCAATCGATCGAGAATTTCAGGCAACAATTTATCCGCTCGATTCTCCTTTGGGGACGCTTCGCGATCGAGCAACGGTAAAGCCTTCAAATGCTCGTCGAAATCTGACGGACGCGCTGCCCCCAAACTTAAGGTGTGAACCTCAGAACGACTCAAACAAAACAGATTGTTAAACACGATCGGCGAGAGCGGACGACACAACTCCACTAACTTCGGCGAAGGTTCGTACAGCATCCCCCCCTTGTTTGAGGGACTGATGATAAACACGCCCATATCGTGACGACGAGCCGCTTCGATCGCCGGCCAGTTGATTTGGTTAATGTAATACCAGTGCAAGTTCACGTAATCAAACGCACCGGATTCGATCGCTTGGAGAATGACCTCTGTCGGGCCGTGGGTGGAAAATCCGATATAGCGAACTCGGCCTTGTTTCTGAAACTTCTGCGCCTCTTCCAAACAGCCACCGGGCCGTAAGGTGTACTCTAGCAATTCTGGCGTGTTGATGCCGTGAATCCCCAACAAGTCCACGCGATCGAGTTGTAGGTTTTGCAAGGACTGTTTCAGCGTCAACCGAAATTCTAGGGGATCTTCCGTCGGCGAGACTTTGGTTTGAACGATGAGTTCGTCGCGGGGAAACTGTGGGAGAATTCGTCCGAGTTGAATTTCTGAGGTTCCGTAACCGCGAGCTGTTTCGATGTGATTGATGCCCAATTCGATCGATCGGCGAATCGTGGCTTCTAAATTGCGTTGGTTGTCTTCCGAAATTTCAGACGGCGGTACGTCTTTCCACGAATGCTGATAGCGCATTCCCCCACAGGAGAACACGGGCATTTTTAACTCTGTGCGTCCAAAGCGTCGGTATTCCACGATCGAACCTAAAATCGTTATGTCGTACAGCGTTACATTACTTTAACTGAAGTTCGGACAGCCCTCGACGTCAGCAACAAGGGACACGCGATAAAACGTCGATCTCCGAAGTGTGCCACACGTCAGATGAATCGTCTTGACGGGTCGCGTTCGCGTTTGTTAACATCCTCTCCCGTCTCGTTCAACACGATGGTGGAAAAAGACTTAGTCACTGTAGGGGTGGAAACCGCGCCTCTGATGTAGAAACGCAATGACTTACTTGTTCGTTGGGGGGGCAGCTCGAACGGGAACGACACTGCTCAACGGCATTTTGTGTAACGATCCCGACACAAATCCCTTTATTGCTGAAGCCAATTATTTCGCCTACGTTCTGTCAACCTACCATCGTGGGAAATACGTTTGGCAAGTCGAAGGCGATGCCTATTTCGACGATCTTGGCGACTACGCAGAATTTTCTAAACCTTGGGTCGAAGCCTTTTTAGAACGAACGGCTCGACGATACGCTCCAGCACAGCATCTCATTCTCAAATCGCCCGAACTGACGAAGTATTTCCCCGATTTATTCGAGTTAGTTTCTGATGTCAAATTTCTGATTTTGTTGCGCGATCCGAGAGATTCGATCGCCTCCCTTCTACAAGTGGGTCAAAAGCTGAAACGTCGAGCCGAAAATCCGACCCTCGTCAAAATGCTCGAAACGTCTGACATGGTGGCCTTATGCCAGTTTTTTAAAAGCTATTATCAGCCCTGTCATCGATGCGACTCGGAAGCCTTTTGGCATCGGACGCGCTACGTCAAATACGAAGGACTCGTTCAGCATCCCACAGCGGCGATCGAGCAACTTGAAGCCTTTACCGGCTTGTCGTTAAAACAGTTCGATCCTCATCAAACCTGGCAACGCAGCTATCTCGATTTCGATCGACTGCCCGAACGCTATCAACCCTGGTGGTCGACTCAACTGTACGGTAAAGGCATTTCAACCGCCAGCGTCGGACGCTATCGCCAAATCCTCTCCGACGAGCAAATTCAAATTATCGAACGCGAGTGTGCCGATTATTTCGCCCTGGCTGGCTACACTCCCCATCTTCACGCGCCACAATAAGAGTTAGACCCGAGGAAACAAAACCGATGCCGAAATGGACGTTGACGACAGAATTCACCTTCGATAGCGCTCACTACATCGAAGATTATGACGGCCCCTGCGGACGATTGCACGGCCATACCTATCGCGTGCAAGTCGTCGCGAGTTCGACACAACTTCATCCGTCAGAGTATTGCCCGCATCCCGTGATGGTTGCCGATTTTCGCAGTCTCCGCTGGGCTAAACGAGATGCCATGAAAGGTGGATTAGATCACGGTGTTTTAAACGAATTATTGCCGAAAGAATACGGGACAACGGCAGAGGAAATCGCACGATATCTTTACGATGCTACGAAAAAGCGAGTTCCTGAAGGTGTAACGATCAAAATTCGGGTTTCTGAAACGCCGAACTCTTGGGTGGAATACGAAGATTGAAGTCGTTTGTCTGTGGCAAACTGATTTGCTAATTCAGACTCGGGGGGCGTTCGTTTTTTGCTCGATGGTTGACTCGACAAAGTTCGATCGCGCCCTGTTCGAGATGTGATGAAAATTGCCTCTTGTTAACAAGTATAAAGATTTAATAAAAAAAGGATTTTTTCACCAGAAACATGATAGAGGATTGTTTTTTACTTAATCTTTCAATTTCCACCAAGATCGCCAGCGACCCGTTAATATCGTGGGTATTAAACTGAGCGCTCGTATAGATACCTTGATGGAGCCGTATTCTACTCAGTTAGGGGAGTGAACGATGAACATTCGACAGGATTCACCGCAAGTCTGGGGATCTCTCGCCCTAGCGTTAGGTGCAACACTGGTTAACCCAGTCGAAGCTGCAGAAGCAAAATTTACCGAAGCTGATTTAAAAATATCGTCGAACACCGATATCGTCCTGACTGGCAAGCAGCTAGAGACGGTATTCGAGGCACAGGGCGCCAATCCGATCGATCTCCGTCGAGCCGACGCGCTCGATCTTTCGAACGACGAACTCGATCGAGTGGCTGAAGATCCCGAATCTGCTGGAGCGATCGCCGAGAACGAACCCGATCGAATCCCTGAAGAGGTTGAAACTTCGCAATCGTCTGGTACATCTTCGGGGGGGTTTAGCTTTCGAGACCCGGAGTTATTCTTTGAATTCAGCTCGCCCTCTGTGATTCGGCCTTTCTCCGGGCCGATTCCCATCCAACGCCCGGAAGTGTACGACTCGGAAACCCTCGAAAACTTGAGACACGGGTTTTTAGTTGGGGGTGACTTCGGGATCGATCGAGCGCGGGGTGTTTACGGTGGCATTCAACTCGGCTATCGAGGTCGACAAGGTCGATCGCTTATCCTCACTGGACAGGGTGGTGAATTTGTTGCGGGGGCAGAGGTCAGCTACACGCAACCTGCCATTGTGGGTGAAGAGGATCGCATCGGCTACCGCGTCACGGGCGGTTTCCTCAACACCCGCAGTAACGCCTTTCTCAGCGATGACGACGACGACGACGTGCGGGAAGTTTTCCTACCCATCGGCGACGAACACGAACCCTGGGTCAACCGCCTCGGTTTTCAGGGACAAGTATTTGTTCCCATCAGTGACAATACCATTCTGCTACCGGGAATTAACTATCAGAAAATCCGCATTCAAAACCGCGCCTTCACCGATAACCTCTACGCCGAAGACGAAGACGGAAACCGACTCTCCGTTAGCAACGACGGAAAAGACGACTTGTTACTGCTGAGTCTCTTCGCTCAACAGGATAACGCCAACCGAGACGAATACGGTTTTCCGCTGAGCGGTAACGTCTTCCAGTTTGGGACTCAACAATCGATTCCCATTGGTGATTCGACGGTGGACTTCAACCGCATCAGTGGTGGCTACATCCAATACCTCCATCTCAACGAGAGTGACACCTCCCCGCACGTCATAATTATCGGCGCACAAGCGGGGACTCACATCGGCAGGGTTCCCGGTTACGAAGCCTTCCTCCTTGGGGGTTTCCACTCTGTTCGCGGTTTCAGTACTGGGGATGTGGGAACGGCGGATAGTTTCGCACAAGCTCGCCTCGAGTACCGCTTCCCAATTGTGTCTTGGGATGGTGGCTTTTTTGAAAAGTTGCGGGGTGCTGTGGCTGTGCAGTACGCCACCGACTTCGGTACGGGGGGTGACGTAATCGGCGAACCGGCCGAAGCGCGTAACAAACCTGGCGACGGTTTCGGCTTTAGCGTTGGATTACACTTTATCGATTTCAACTTGCCACTTGTCGATACGGTGCGTGCGACAGCCGGGATCAGCGATCGAGGCGATTTTGCCTTTTACTTTTCACTCGGTCCGTCCTTCTAACGGTTAAAAGCCAAACCGAAAACCTGAAGAGTGAGAAGCAGAAACGGTAGAATCGAGCCAACATGGAAACTTGCATCTCCGGTGAGGACTCGATGCTATTCAATCTGTTTCTCCTCTTCATTCTGATTTCTTCCCTACAACCGGCCATCCAGCGACGCATCACGGAAGCTCGCCGCCTTGCTGCGATTCAAAGTTTCGAGCAACGCCGAGGCAGCCGAGCGATCCTGATGATTCACCGTCAGGAATCAATTAGCTTGTTGGGAATTCCCATTTCTCGCTTTATCAATATTGAAGATTCCGAACAGGTGCTGCGGGCCATTCGTTTGACCCCTCCCGACGTTCCCATCGACTTGATTCTGCACACGCCAGGGGGACTCGTTCTCGCGACAGAGCAAATTGCCCGCGCCTTAGTCCGCCACCGCGCGAAAGTGACGGTGTTTATTCCGCACTACGCCATGAGTGGAGGGACGATGTTAGCAATGGCGGCGGACGAGATTGTGATGGACGACAATGCAGTTCTCGGGCCGGTCGATCCCCAGTTGGGGAACGTCGCTGCTGCCAGCGTGTTGAAGGTTTTAGCCGACAAACCGATTAGTGCGATTGACGACCAAACGCTCGTGACGGCGGATATGGCTCGAAAAGCCATTCGTCAGGTGCAGAAGTTCGTTCGGACGTTGCTCGAAGATAGTTTTCCCAAACAAAAAGTCGATCCTGAAAAGATCGATCGAATTATTGAAGCACTGACTACGGGAATTGTGACCCACGACTATCCGATTTCGGTGGAAGAAGCCAAGGAAATGGGGTTGCCTGTTACAGTCGGTTTACCTTCGGAAATTTACAGTCTGATGGATTTGTATCCACAACCGATGACAGGTCGTCCGTCGGTACAATACATTCCGATGCCCTATCAAGGCCGTCCGTCGGTTCCCGAACCGTCTCGGGGAAATTGATTCGCGCGGTTTTCGATCGAATTTTGGATTTGTTGTTAAATCGGGTTTTTAGACTCATCTTTGCGCCGGTAGGAACGCTATTGAAAACGTCTCTACCGGCTTGGCTGGGAGCAGATAAACAATCGAGAATCGGGTTCGGATCGATCTCGCTTTTTAGGCTTGATGCTCAAACTCCGGTGCTTCAGCTGCAATTAACACCGGTTCGGCTTCCGACAAAGGTTCTTCGCCAGATTCCTCAGCCACCGCTTCCGCTTCAGTCTCGGGGGTAGGTTCTTCGTGAGATTCCTCAGCAGTCGCTTCGGGTTCGACTTCCGACGAAGGTTCTTCGCCAGAAACCTCAGGCGCGGCTTCCGATTCGACTTCACTAGATTCCTCAACCGAGGCTGCCAATTCGACTTCCGACGAAGGTTCCTCGCTAGATTCCTCAGCCACCGCTTCCGGTTCCGTCTCGAGGGTGGGTTCCTCGTGAGATTCCTCAACCGAGGCTTCCGGTTCGACTTCGCCAGATTCCTCAGCAGCGGCTTCCGGTTCCGTCTCGAGGGTGGGTTCCTCGCTAGATTCCTCAGTCGCGGCTTCCGGTTCGACTTCACCAGATTCCTCAGCCACCGCTTCCGGTTCCGTCTCGAGGGTGGGTTCCTCGCTAGATTCCTCAGCCACCGCTTCCGGTTCCGTCTCGAGGGTGGGTTCCTCGCTAGATTCCTCAGCCACCGCTTCCGGTTCCGTCTCGGGGGTGGGTTCCTCGCTAGATTCCTCAGCCACCGCTTCCGGTTCCGTCTCGAGGGTGGGTTCCTCGCTAGATTCCTCAGCCACCGCTTCCAGTTCCGTCTCGAGGGTGGGTTCCTCGCTAGATTCCTCAGCCACCGCTTCAGATTCGAGAGCGGGTTCCGAGGGAGAAAAATCGGTTATGGGGGATCTCAACTTGGAAACAGTTTTTTGAGATGGGATTGCTTCATCTCGAACCAGTTTAAACGTTGTTGCGAAACTTTTATCTAAGACGAGCTGTTGAAGAATGCCTCGATCGAGATGTTTTTTGTCAAATTTCTGGGAAATTTCTACGATTTTCTCCCCCAGGAGTTTGCCCATTTCTTCCGCAGCTTGAATGTTTCGATCGATACCTTTTGCGATTTTTTGAACGACAAAATTTAATTCTTTATTTCCTTTGCGCGTACTCGAATCGATCCCTTTCTGGCTCAGGACTTGCTTGACCGCCTTTTTGATGGTTTTTTCGATGTTCTGAACTGTCGGCATCTTTCCTTCTCGCAAAGTATGGCTTTGAGATTATTGTTAGCATATTTCTATTCAGTTAAGGTTAAAATTGCGATCGTCTTTTGACTACAGATTGATAATAATTTCTAAATTTTTTCTTAACCTTCGAGAACATCAATGTCAAGCCTCGTCTATAGGCTTGTAAAATGAGTCACCCAACGTATAAATCCCAACATTCACTAACGACGATCGATGCTAAGGACACTCCAAGCGAGAACGATATTAATCTTCGATTCGTAAAGTTTTATTACAAAAAAGCCGAAGATCCGTAAAATTCTAAAGTCCCAAGCGAGAGAACAGTAAGTGGGTGTTCTCTCGAGAATCCCATCGTGACGTAACGAGGATCGCTATGGCAGAGAGCGCAAACGGTCTAACTTTAACTGTGCCTCTCACCGAACGCATGAAACGTGTGGCCTCGCGCGTGGCGAGGGCGAGGCAATATTGGGGTGCGTCGAGTCGAGACGAACGACAGATCTACTTAAACGTCCTTGCTGTATTAGTAATGGACTTTTACCTTCAGTATCTGAAGATCGACACCGATCTCGAACTCAGCGAGATTTGGCAGTTTGGCTCGAAAACTCGCCCTTCAGACTTACCCGTGCGGGGGTGGGGGCGATTGGAATGTTGTGCGGTAACGGGAGATAGCCACAGCGTCGAGGTTTCCTTCCGCAACGATCGAGCGCGTGTGGGTTATGTTGCAGTGTGGTTTGATGAAAACACCAACATTGCCAAACCGATCGGATTTCTAGATCGCACGACTGACGAAACTCGTTCCAAACCGCTTCACGATCGAGTCCCGTTCTCGCAATGGCAACCTCTCGAACAGTTGCTCGAAAGAACTCCGTCCCGCCATCAAAAACAAACCCAGGATGGACTCGATGCAATCTCCCTAACGAGTTGGGCGAAACACCTGTACCAGAATGGGTGGCAAGCCATCGAGTCCTTAAGCGATCCCCCTTGGGAATTGTCGTGGAACTTTCGATCGCATCACCACTATTCGGCATCGTCTTGCGCCGCTAACCGTATCGAAGGGGTCAAGGTTCTCGATTTTGCACCCTACAGCGAATCGATCGTGCTGTTAGTCGGATTCAACCCAAACGCGATGGCGGGAGCGAGTTCTAAAGAAACAAGAGGCGATCGGCAAGAGGTTAAAGCAGGAGAAGAAGCTCGTTTCGAGCCGCCACTTTTCGATCGAACAGAAACTGACGTTTGGGTGCGCCTCTATCCCAAACAAGATTGCCAACGTCTCCCCTATGCCCTAACACTGCAAGTTCTCGATCTCGACAACATCCCCGTCATGCAGGCCACTGCCCGCAGAACCCGAAGCCTACAACTCGAATTTAGTGGCGAAGTGGGTGAACTCTTTCGCATTAAAGTCGAATTGGAGGGCATCAGTATCACCGAAGTCTTTTCGATTTGACTGTGAATTTGGGTTTCATGCCTCGCCCTGACTTCGATCGGCTCAATCATACTCGATTTTTCCTCTCCCCTGGCTTCTCGATATATTCTGCCAATTCATTCACCAGTCACCAGTCACCAGTCACCAGTTGCTAGAGCGTCGGTACAGAAGTCAGGAAGCTTGATGTTGTGATGGGGTGGGTGCGTTCGCGGGAATTTCACGAACTGGACTTCCACTTTTATACCGCTGTTCTCGGATACTGAGGATGTCGATCGCTAGAATGTTGTAGCGTTGAATGTGGCATAAAAATGGCGCTTAACAGCACCAACGCTCGTTCGTGAGCGCCGCCAAACGGCTAACTGGCGTAGGTTGTTCTGCGTTCGTGATAAACTGACTCCCCATCATCAATCGTTATGTTTTGGCAAGTTGATTTTTTCCGTCGTCCTGTTTGTAACGAATCTGGTGAAGTCTTGTGGGAGTTGTTAGCCTGCGATCGAGCCTTAACATTTCAGTTTCAAGCCTGGTGTCCGCAATCCCAAGCCAACGCTGATTGGATTGCGGCACAACTGCAACAGGCTTCACCGTCGCTCCCCGAAGGCTTGCAAGTCTTCCGTCCCGAGTCCTTGAGTTTAATTGAAGCCGCCGGTCAGCAATTAGGCGTTGCAGTCGAGGCGACGCGGCGAGTCGAACCTCTGAAGCGGTGGTTACTCAAACGGGTAGAATCCTATCGCCAACATCCCGGCTATACCGGCGATGCTTACGATCCCCTCGCCGTTCCGCGTCCAGCACCGATTCCCGTTCCCGATCGTTTGTGGGGCGATCGATGGCGGTTTGCATCACTTCCTGCTGGCGAAATTGAAGATTTTGCAACTCGTCCGATGCGATTTCGATCGATTCCCGAACCGTTGCGTCCGCTACATCTTGCCTTAGCTTCGACCCAAGCCGTTCCCGGTGTTGTCATCGATGGTGGTCGTCAGTCGTTGCCACTGGCGCGATGGCTCGAATCGCTGAATCCTGTGGCCATCAACTTTATTCCCGGTGCGCCTAATGGGTTGATTCTCGAAGCCGGTTTAGCCGATCGATGGGTTTTAGCTACGTTTGACGATCCTGAAGTGCAAGCGGCGGCGCAAGTCTACCGACAACGCCAACAGCAAAGTAAGGGGTTACATTTTTTACTGGTTCAACCCGACGATGCAGGTGTAACTCACACGGGATTTTGGCTGCTACAACTGGCCTGATTCGTCAGCAACCCAGATTTTCCCCTGAAGAAGATCGTCTTGCAATTGTCGGATGAGGTCGTGTTCTTGAGAACTCAGTGAATTTCCCGAGAGGACAACGCGATTGAGGAGAACGAGATCGATCGGGGTAATTTGGCGAAATCGAAAGATTCGTTCGACAATCTGAGTTAACGATAGGTTAGGAGAACTCTCTCGATCGAGCATAGTGAATAAAAACGTCCGTAAAATCCGTAGACTTCAACTTACTAGATAACGGACTTTTCTCGATCGATCCGTGTTATTCGATACGGTTTGTTAAGAAATTATAAAAGCTACGTAAAAACACGGAGCGATCGGTTAGATTAAAGCAGAAGGTTGAAGGTCAAATTTAGTCGGCGACCCAAATCCAACCGCGATCGAGACCCTCGAAAACACGATCGATTAAATTCCGTTCTCGACGACCGATTGCGGGGCAAGACAGCAGCACAGACGCCAGCAAATCGCGATCGACAGCAGTAATTTGGCGAAAGGTGCAGATCCGTTCGACCACTTGATCCAAGGGATAGTTGGGGGTTCCTGTAGTGGCAGACATGACTTTTTAAAGATTGTATGAACCTTCAATCGCTATATTAACACCTTATTTAAAGATTGCGTGAAGATAAGGTGCGATCGTCGATACAAAGAACCACGATCGTGTATAGCAACTCCTGCGATCGATATCATTGACAAATCGATCGACCTGTAGATATTGCCCTTTGCCCGCAGAAAGCTAAAAATAAGTGACGGGTAGACACGTGGGATTTCCAAACAGGCACGAAGCTCATCCCCCAAATCGATCGGAATCGTCAATCGTAAAATTCTATGGTTCAGGCAAAAATCGGCATCATCGGCGGCAGCGGACTCTACAAAATGGACGCACTCCAAGACGTTGAAGAAGTGCGCGTCGAAACCCCCTTCGGCGACCCCTCAGACGCCATCGTTCTCGGCACTCTCGACGGAACCCGCGTCGCGTTTCTCGCCCGTCACGGACGAAACCACCACTTACTTCCTTCCGAACTTCCCTTTCGCGCCAACATCTACGCGATGAAGCGTCTCGGCGTGGAATATCTCATTTCAGCGTCAGCCGTAGGTTCGTTAAAAGAAAACGTCAAACCCATCGATTTAGTCGTTCCCGATCAATTTATCGATCGAACCAAAGATCGCATCGCCACCTTCTTCGGTAACGGCATCGTCGGCCACATCGCCTTTGGCGACCCCGTCTGCCCCCACCTCGCTGCCGTCATCGCCGATGCCGCTGAAAGTATCGACCTGGCTGAAGCGGAGGTTCACCGAGGTGGAACCTACGTTTGTATGGAAGGCCCGGCCTTTTCCACCAAAGCCGAATCGCAACTCTATCGAAGTTGGGGAGCGACCGTTATCGGCATGACCAACCTCACAGAAGCCAAACTCGCCCGAGAAGCCGAAATCGCTTACGCCACGTTAGCGTTAGTCACGGATTACGACTGCTGGCATCCCGACCACGACAGTGTAACCGTCGAAATGGTGATTGAAAACCTGCACCACAACGCCGAAAACGCCCAGAAAGTGATTCGCGAAACCGTTCGTCGTCTCAGCGAGAACCCCTTCGTCTCCGACGCACATTCGGCGTTGAAGTTTGCCGTGATTACACCGTTGGACAAAGTCCCTGCTGAAACGAAGGAAAACCTAAAGCTGCTGTTGGCAAAATATTTGTAATCAGTCACCAGTCGCCAGTCGCCAGTCACCAGCGATCGGTATCAGTCGGGGCGGGGAAAGCCCGCCCTGCCGACTAGAGTTGCAACACAGGCTCTTCTAATAGTTGCGTGTAAACGCGGCTGAGGCGTTCGGCGACGCTGTCCCAACTGAACTGTTCGAGGACGCGCTGGCGGGCGGCCAATCCGAGTTCCTCTCGAAATTCAGGATTGCAGAGAATTCGATCGATCGCCTCCGCAAAGGCGATATCGTCTTTGGGTGGGACGAGTAATCCCGTCTCCTCGTGGGCGATGGTATATTGCAAGCCACCCACCGCACTCGCCACGATAGGCGTTCCACAAGCCATAGCTTCGATGGCCACTAACCCAAACGGTTCGTAGTGACTGGGTAAGACACAGACATCTGCCGCCGCATAGTATTCCGCCATCTGTCCGTCAGCGATGCGACCCGGAAAATGAACGAACTCTTCCATCCCCAAATCGCGGACTAAGGCAATCAGTCGATCTCGTTCGTCACCGTCTTTATGGCCGGAACGACTTCCACCCCCAACGATCAGTTGCAAGTCTGCCTTACCCCGCAGTTGAGAATGTCCAATCGCACGAACGAGCGTTTCAATACCTTTGCGGGGGTCGAATCGTCCCACATAAAACACCAACTTCGTCTCAGGAGAAATGCCTAAAATCTGACGGGCGGTGGTTTTGGGAATCGAACCGAAGCGGTGGATGTCAGTACCGCAGGGAATCACCTCGATATTTCCCTTCGACGTGACTTTCCGCATATCTTCCATTTCTTGCGGACTCGTTGCAATGACCCGATCGATCGTTTCGATACAGCGTTTCTCCGTCGCCAAGCGAGTACTGGCAATGGGGGGAATATCAGAAACCGATCGATACTTCACCGACCCCAGCGAGTGATGGGTGTGGACTTGCACGGTGGGTTGACGTTGTTTCAATTCCATCCCCACCCAAGACGACAGCCAGTAATTCGTGTGAATTAAGGAATATTGAATCCCAACATCCTGTTGAAAGTGTTGGATTTGAGTGACGAACTCGGGTAGGTAGGGAAAAATTTTGTCCCGGTGAACGAACGTTTCCGGCCCGGCCGTCAGTCGAACCGTGCGACAGTTATCGTGATGTTCGACGATCGGCTCTTGGTCGGGATGAGTTTTGCGGGTCAACATCGTCACCTGCCAGCCTTGTTTGGCCAGGCTCTCGCCCACTTGGCGCACGTAGACGTTTTGTCCCCCAGCCTCTTCTTTTCCGATTTCGATCGCCGGATCGCCGTGAACGGAAATCAAGGCAATATGTTGCGTAGCAGTCATAGTTCGGATTCCCTCTCGAACGAGATTAGAGACTGAGACAAGCGTGCTATCCAACTCGATAACCGTTCGTATCGGATTTCAGTGTAAGCGACCGAACTTCGATGTGGCTCGAGTTAGAAGCCTCTCATACTCAACGCCAAATGCTATAACGACTCTATGAGGCTGATTTTAGCATTTCCCATCGAAACCCTATCTTCAAGCCCAGTTAGTGTGAGTTCTTGATAGATGGCAACGCGAACTGACTGACAGTGTATTGAGAACGAGGAAAATTGTTTGACGCTCGATCTCGATACCCAACGAGAACGGCGTTTCAGGCTTTTAACGGTGAAAGACTTGGCTCCAAGATACGATCGTATTTCGTTGTCATTCGATCGAATATTTTCGATCCAACCCAACAACTCAAACATCAAATTTTCGTGACACCTAGAGCCTCAACTCACACGTGAGCGCCATCAGTCCAGACCGTTTTCAGTTGCGCCCCATCTCCTCACCTCCCCACCTCCCCACCTTCCTCGATCGAGATACACTAGACACGCCTAATTCCTACGACACAAACTCGTCCGTATGTCTAACTCACCTAATCCACAGACTGCTGCGGATAACACGCCGCAACCCGAAGAACGGGGCGCGAAAGCACGTCAGTTACTCGGTATGAAAGGGGCGCAGTCCGGCGATCGAAACATCTGGAAAATTCGCCTGCAACTGATGAAGCCGATCACCTGGATTCCCCTGATTTGGGGGGTGGTCTGCGGTGCGGCTTCCTCCGGTCAATATACCTGGTCGATCGAAAACGTTCTCATCGCCGCTGCGTGTATGTTGCTCTCCGGGCCGTTGCTGACGGGATACACCCAAACCCTCAACGACTTTTACGATCGAGAGATCGACGCGATCAACGAACCCTATCGCCCTATCCCCTCTGGTGCGATTTCCGTGCCTCAAGTGGTGACGCAGATTGTCGTGTTACTCGTTGCCGGCATCGCCCTCGCCTACGGTCTCGACGTCTGGGCCGGTCACGAATTCCCCACCATCACCACCATTGCGGTTATCGGTTCGTTTTTAGCGTATATTTACTCAGCCCCCCCGCTCAAACTCAAACAAAACGGCTGGTTGGGCAACTACGCCCTCGGCGCGAGTTACATTACGCTCCCGTGGTGTGCGGGTCACGCCCTGTTCGGAGACTTGAACGGCACCATCGTCGTGCTGACGATGTTCTACAGTCTCGCCGGATTGGGAATCGCCATCGTCAACGACTTCAAAAGTGTCGAAGGCGATCGAGCGTTAGGGTTAAAATCCTTGCCCGTCATGTTTGGCGTAACCACCGCCGCTTGGATTTGCGTGTTGTCGATCGATATCTTCCAAGCGGGAATTGCCGGATACCTCATCAGCATTCACCAAAACGCCTATGCCGTATTGCTGCTGTTGCTGGTCGTCCCTCAAATTACCTTCCAAGATATGTACTTTCTGCGCGATCCCCTAGAAAATGACGTGAAATACCAAGCCAGCGCTCAGCCCTTTTTGGTGTTGGGAATGCTAGTGACGGGACTCGCCCTCGGACACGCGGGACTTTAAAACCAATCGATGCTCAAAAATCGGACAACGCTTCCTACTCCCCCAACCCGACCGCCTCGCCGCCAAAACCTCAAGTACGGCGCGATCGTCGTGGCGACGGTACTCCTCGGACTCGTCGGTGCGGGAGTGGGAGCGGTGTCCTGGGGACTGCGGAAACTCGAAGCCATCGATCGCACTCTCCAACACCTCGACCCCGAAGATGTCTTGACGTTTGCCCGTCGCGGCACGATCGAGATTCAAGCCGCTGACGGGTCGATTTTGCAGCAAACGGGGCCGGTGACTCACGACGAACTGAAAATTGCCAACGTCCCCCAACGGTTGATTCAAGCGTTCTTAGCCGCTGAAGACCGTCGCTTTTACGAACACGACGGCATCGATTACAAAGCGATCGGGCGGGCGGCGAAAGTGAATTTCGAGGCGCGAGATTGGATTGAAGGCGGAAGTACCCTCACGCAACAACTCGCGCGGATGGTGTTTCTCACGCAGGAAATCACCCTCGATCGAAAACTGCGAGAAGCACGCTTAGCCCAGAAAATCGAACAGCGCCTGACGAAATCGGAAATCTTAGAAAAATATCTCAATTTGGTCTATCTGGGCGCAGGAGCTTACGGCGTGGCGGATGCGGCCTGGGTGTATTTCAGTAAAACCGTTGACGAACTCACGTTAGCGGAAATGGCAACTCTGGCCGGATTGCCCGCTGCCCCAACGGACTATTCGCCGCTGGTTTCTCCGACCTTAGCCCAGCAACGGCGGGACGTGGTTTTGCAAGAAATGGCCGAAGCCGGATACATCAGTACGTCCGAAGCTCGATCGGCGACGCGCCAACCGTTGCAACTCAACCCGCAACTTCCCAAACGGTTACAGGTGCGAATGCCCTATTTCACCACCTACGTTCGCCAGGAGTTGCCGAAATACCTCACTGACGAGCAGATCGAGAAAGGAGGCATTATCGTCGAAACCACCCTCGACCCGGCATTGCAAACGTGGGCGCAGCAAGTGGTTCGGGATGCCGTGGCGACACAGGGATCGATCGAGGGTTTTAGCGAAGCGGCTTTGGCCGCCATCGACCCTCGTAGCGGCGAGATTAAAGCCTTAGTGGGCGGAACGGATTTCAAGATCAGTCAGTTCAACCGGGCCTCTCAAGCGATGCGTCAACCGGGTTCGACGTTTAAAGGGATTATTTACACGGCGGCAATGGCAGCGGGTTTTTCCCCTTACGATCTCTATCAAGACGCACCGTTTTCGATCGAAGGCTATCAACCCAAAAACTTCGGCGGCGGTCATTCGGGTTGGATGCCATTACGGGAGGCGTTGGCGCAATCGGTCAACATCATCGCCGTCAAACTGCTGGCGGACGTGGGATTCGAGCCGACCCTGAAAGTGGCGAAGGCGATGGGTATCGAGTCGGAATTGGGCTACGTGTATCCCTTGGCTTTGGGCGCGTTCGAGGTGACGCTGCTCGAAATGACGAGTGCTTACGGCACCTTAGCCAATCAGGGCAAGCACTATCGGGCCAGCGGTATTCGCCGCATCGTCAATACCGATGGCGAGATTCTCTACAATGCAGAAACCCAAGCCAAACCCCAGCAAGCCATCGATCCCGACAGTGCGGCAATTATGACCTGGATGTTACAGCAAGTCGTGGTATCGGGAACGGGACGAGCGGCCAAACTCGACGATCGAGCTGTGGCGGGTAAAACGGGAACCTCAGATGCCGCACGGGATCTCTGGTTTATCGGTTATATTCCGCAGCTCGCCGTGGGGATTTGGTTGGGTAACGACAACAATGCCCCCACCGCAGGCAGCAGTAGCACGGCGGCCGGCGTATGGCATACCTTTATGGAAGTGGCCGTGCGGGGAATGGCAGCGATCGATTTTCCCGACTTGCCGAATTTAGAAACGCGAGACGTGAAGCTAGAAGCCCAACCGGAAAAACGAGTCGAGAAAGCCGCCGAACCGGGACTTCCTTGGGGAGACAACCCAGAAACCTCGCCCGACTCAGCACCGAATTCAGAGGCACTTCCGCTCGATCGATCCTTGGAATACGGTACGCCGGAGTATTTCAAACGACATTACGACCTGAGCGATCGAGATACGGAACCCCAAATACCCGTCGAAGAGAGCCAGTCCCCCAGCATTCCACCTGAAAAGCTCGTAACGCCTCCGACTGCCACCTCCTCACCCGACGCGGACGAATCGCCACCACCATCTAAACGCCCCGCCGCACCCTCTCCTTAAAATTGGTTTACAAAACTTGGTAAAATGAGAATCCTAAAAAGAAACACGAACAAATCGGTCGTTTAGAGGCATTTATGTTAACGAACCTATTGATGGATGTTGCCGCCCAAACGACATCCGAATTTCCTTGGGCGTTTGCATTAGTCTATATTGCCGGATTCGTGGCTGCCATTGTGGGTGGCTCGATCGCCTGGTATAACTCCAAACGTCCTCCAGGTTGGGAAGGGGCAGAACGTCCCGATATCGTGCCTGACATCAAAGCCGAAGAATCTGAAGAATCTAAAGAGACTCAGGAATAATCGTCGATCGAGCCTGTAGAATGTTAGACGGTTCGCTGTCTTGACAAGTTTCGATTTCGCGACATTTGAGCAAATCCGTTGAATTTCTTTGGGCGTTTATCGGTTTGTTCCTGACCATTTTCGGCACGATGGTCGAGGCGTCCGTGGCCAATCCATTGGTCGTTTTCAAACCCGAAGCAACCCAAATCGTTTCCCTCGGCGTCACGTATCAAATTGGTGCCGTATTGTTCGTGGGTTGCCTCGGGGGGAAAAATGCGGGTGCGCTTTCGCAGATCGCTTACGTCACCCTGGGACTGACTCCCTGGTTTCCGGTTTTCGGTAACGGTGGGGGGTTGAGTTATTTGTCCGAACCGTCTTTCGGCTATCTCCTCGGGTTTATTCCGGGGGCGTGGGTGTGTGGCGCGTTGGCGTTTCGCACCCGCCGCTGTGTAGAATCTCTAAGCGCGAGCTGTTTGGCGGGACTCGCCACAATTCACGGCGTCGGGTTGTTGTACTTGGCGCTCTTGCAGTCGTCATTTTCGGCGTGGTTGTCTCTGGCGAGCGCGTACTCGTGGCAAGCACTACCGGGACAGCTTGCCATTGCCTGTGCTGTGATGGTACTGGCTTATGTGTCTCGACTGTTGTTATTTTATTGAAAACCTCGGCCAGACAGATTCTTTTTTCTCAACTGCAATTTTTTTCTCAATTGCGATCGATTTCCGATTTCAAGATCGAGCATTATGGCTGGACACAGTAAGTGGGCAAATATCAAGCGCCACAAAGCCCGCGTCGATGCGGCAAAAAGTAAAGTCTTTACGCAAGTCTCTCGCGAAATTATCGTGGCTGCGCGCAGTGGGCTTCCCGACCCCGAAGCGAACTTCCAATTGCGGAACGCCGTCGCGAAGGCCAAAGCGGCCGGAATTCCCAACGACAACATCGAACGAGCGATCTCGAAAGGGGCGGGAACCTTTGGTGGTGGTCCCGATGAGTACGAGTCGATTCGCTATGAGGGTTACGGGCCGGGTGGTGTCGCCATTCTCATCGAAGCGTTGACGGACAACCGCAATCGAACGGCGGCGGACGTGCGCGTTGCCTTTAGTAAAAATGGCGGCAATCTCGGCGAAACGGGATGTGTCAGTTGGATGTTCGAGCGTAAAGGTGTCGCGATCTTATCCGGAGACCTCGATGAAGAGCGCCTGTTGGAAGTCTCTGTCGAAGCGGAAGCACAATCCTACGAACTGACCGAAATCGACGAGGAATGCCCGGGAGCGGAAGTGTATACGGAAGTTGAAAATTTAGAAGCGTTGAGTAACACCTTAGAAAAGGCAGGATTTCGGGTGGAACGGGCGGAGCTGCGTTGGATTCCCACCACAACGGTAGAAGTTACGGACTCCGACCAGGCTCGATCGTTATTAAAAACGATCGACGCACTTGAAGACCTCGACGACGTTCAAAACGTCACGTCGAATTTTGAGATGTCCGAAGCGTTAATGTCGATCGACGTCGTTTCCTAAAATGGGGGAGGTGAGATGATGGGGAGCTGAGGTGATGAGGAGGAAACATCGCCAATCGCCAATGGGTTCAATCGTAAACCGTAAATCGTCAATCGTAAATTCCCATCATGTTAGCCAAACGAATTTTGCCCTGTCTCGACGTTCGTGCCGGACGGGTGGTTAAAGGTGTCAACTTCGTCAACTTGCAAGACGCAGGCGACCCGGTGGAACTGGCAAAAGCTTACAACGAGGCAGGAGCGGACGAGTTGGTGTTTTTGGACATCACGGCCACCCATGAAGAACGGGACATCATTATTGATGTGGTGTATCGTACCGCCGAACAGGTTTTTATTCCTCTGACGGTGGGAGGGGGCATTCAATCCTTAGAAATGATTAAAAAATTGTTAAGAGCCGGAGCGGATAAAGTGAGTATCAACTCCGCTGCCGTTCGCGACCCCGATTTGATCGATCGAGCCAGCGATCGATTCGGCAATCAGTGCATCGTGGTGGCCATCGATGCCAGACGGCGCAACACTTCGAACGATCCGGGCTGGGACGTTTACGTGCGCGGCGGCCGGGAAAATACTGGAATCGATGCCATCGAATGGGCGAAAGACGTAACGCGACGGGGGGCCGGAGAACTGCTCGTCACCAGTATGGATGCAGACGGAACCCAGGCGGGATATGACTTAGAACTTACGCGCACCATTGCCGAACAGGTGGAAATTCCCGTCATCGCATCGGGAGGTGCGGGAAATTGCCAGCACATTTACGAAGCGTTTTCGGAGGGAAAAGCTGAAGCCGCGTTACTGGCCTCGTTGCTGCACTACGGCCAACTCAGCGTTGATGAGATTAAGAAATACTTAGCAGAAAGACGGGTTCCCGTCCGTTCGTTCGCCTGACGAAATCGGCTCGATCTCCGACTGTTTCTGGGTTTGAGTACTTTTCAACCCCCTCGATCGATCGCCCTCCTCGATCGAGGGTATGTGTTAAGATATGTCAAGTAAATGAGTCGCGATCGGCAGACCGATGATCGTAATCCTGTTCGTCGTGGTGGTACTTGTTGCCTGGTCGCTGCACCTAATGCAGGAGGCGATCGAACACCGCGAGTTTTCCCTCATGTTCGCCGGAACGCTCGTCGCCGCTGCGGCTGCTGCCATGATGTCAGTGTACTTTCTCATGAGTCACTACGTCGGCTACCTCAGCCAAATGGCATGACGATGCGCTTCCCCCGAAAAAATTGACCGACACCCTTGACAAACGACCGTATCTTCAGGCACAATGGGAAATCGTCGGAAGGGGCTATAGCTCAGTTGGTAGAGCACCTCAATGGCATTGAGGGGGTCAGCGGTTCGAATCCGCTTAGCTCCATTTAAAAAAACCAAATCTTGCGTCCGCCTCAAGGTGGCCGAATGGCGATACGACCGGATCGCCCGATGAAGAAAGGGTCGTATCATCCCCTCATCTCTTCCTGCTCCCGTAATCGATCGGCAAAATAACTCACCACAGCCGGACGTAACTCCGCATTTCGATCGATCTCTACCAAAACCGAGTGCAAATCCGAGCGAACCGACGCCAAAGATTCCAGAGACGCTCGATCGTGGAGTAACATTCGCGCCAAATCGATAACATCCGAATACTGACAAACCTGACAGCATCTCAAGGGCTTGCGAAGTCGCACAGCCAGAAAAACCAGCCAAGATCCCAAACCGGGAACTTGCCAAATCCAATAGCACCGCAACAGCCCCCGCAAAATCTCACTGCGCGTATTGAGCAACAGCTTCGCACTTTGCGCGACTCTTTCAGCACTTTCTCGAACGTCCGGCGAACAAGTAGGAACGAACATTGATTTTCCAACTCCGAAAAACCGAAAATTCAGCCTTCCGGTAGCCTGCGATACACCCAAGTGACTAACTCATTTTAGAAGGGGCGATCGAAAAACAGCCTCAGTGAATTTCGGTAAATTTTCATGCGAATTCTACGGAATCGATCTCGAACTTTCCGGAAACGATATCACCCAAAACGATATCACCAATCGAAAAACTTGTATTAAAAACTCCCGGTCTCCGCCACCAATCGGGCCACAATGAGATCGATCGAGATCGAACAGCGAGACCCCTTCCCATGAAGCCGATTTATCAATTTAACGTTTCCCCCTCCATTCCCGAAAAACTCGAACCCCTCCGCACCCTCGCCTATAACCTGCACTGGGATTGGAACACCGACACCAAAGACCTGTTCGATCGACTCGATCGCGATTTGTGGGAATCGAGCAAACACAACCCCGTTCTCATGCTGGGCATCATCTCCCAACAGCGACTCCAAGAAGTTGCCGACGACGAAGGCTTCATCGCCCACATGAACCGCGCCGCACTCCAACTCGACGACTACCTCACAAACCGAACCTGGTATCGCAAACAACGAGGCAAACACCAAACCCAACGCGAACACTACGCCTACTTTTCCGCCGAATTCGGACTGTGTAAAGCACTGCCCATCTACTCCGGCGGTTTAGGCGTTCTCGCAGGCGACCACCTCAAAGCCGCCAGCGATCTCGGTCTTCCCCTCATTGGTGTTGGCTTGCTCTATCAAGAAGGCTACTTTGCCCAATACCTCAACGCCGACGGTTGGCAACAAGAACGCTATCCCATCAACGACTTCTACAACCTCCCCCTTCATCCCGTCCGCAACCCCGACGGTAGCGAGCTGCGAATTTCCGTCGACTATCCCGGCCGAACCGTTTACGCCCGAGCTTGGCGCGTACAAGTGGGTACCGTCGCCCTCTATATGCTCGACACCAACATCGAACCCAACAACCACTACGACCAAGATATTACCGACCAACTTTACGGCGGCGACCAAGACCTCCGCATCCACCAAGAAATCATGCTCGGCATCGGCGGAATCAAACTCCTCAACGCTTTGGGGATAAACGTCACCGCCTACCACATGAACGAAGGCCACTCCGCCTTCATGGCACTCGAACGGATGCGAACGCTCGTTCGAGACGACGGACTGAGCTTTGAAGAAGCCAAGCAGGTGGTGATTGCCAGCAGTATGTTCACGACGCATACTCCCGTCGCAGCTGGCTTCGACCTGTTCCCCGCCGACACGGTCGTGCATTACCTGGGTCACTACGCCGAGATCTTCGGCTTGTCGCGGGAAGAATTTCTGGCCCTCGGCCGAGAAAATACGGGTGATTTTTCCGCCCCCTTTAATATGGCTGTTTTTGCCATTCGGATGTCTAGCTTCGTGAACGGCGTCTCGAAGCTCCACGGGGAAGTCGCCCGCGCTATGTTCGAACATCTCTGGGAAGGTCTGCCGACGAACGAAGTCCCCGTCACGTCCATTACCAACGGCGTTCACGCTCGATCGTGCGTGGCGAAAGAAACCCAAGAACTCTACGATCGATATCTCGGACCCGAATGGTCGACCAGCGGCACCAACCAACCCCGAATTTGGGATCGCGTCTTCTCAATTCCCGACGAAGAACTCTGGCGCATCCACGAACGCCGTCGCGCCGCTCTCGTTGTTTTCGCGCGAGATTGGCTCGTCACCTGTCTCGAAGAGCGGGGTGCGTCTCCCGGAGAAATCGAGCAAGCCAAAGAAGTTCTCAACCCCCGCGTCCTCACCATCGGTTTCGCTCGCCGCTTCGCCACCTATAAACGCGCCACCCTGTTCCTGCGCGATTTAGAACGCATTCAGCGCATCATGGCCGATGCGCAATGCCCAGTTCAGTTCGTCGTCGCCGGTAAAGCCCATCCCAAAGATATGCCGGGCAAAGAACTCATCCGTCAGATCGTTCACTTCACCCGCGATGCAGGGATGCACAATTCCCTCGTCTTTTTACCCAACTACGACATCGAAATGTCGCGGTTGATGGTGGCCGGATGCGACGTTTGGATGAATACCCCCCGCCGACCTCGGGAAGCCTCCGGTACTAGCGGCATGAAAGCGTCCATGAACGGCGTACTCAACCTCAGTGTTCTCGATGGTTGGTGGGACGAAGCCGACTACGTTCGCACCGGTTGGGCTATTGGTGGCGGCGAAACCTACGACGATCCCCACTATCAAGACGAAGTCGAAGCCCATGCACTCTACGACCTGCTCGAAAAAGAAGTCATTCCTCTGTTTTACGATCGAGACGACGACGGCGTTCCGCGCGGGTGGGTGGCCAAAATGAAAAACGCCATTCGGTTCAACTGTCCGGTGTTCAATACTTCCCGTATGGTGAAAGATTACGCGCGAAAAGCGTATTTCCAGTTAAGCGATCGAGCTGTTGCCATGACGGCCAACCATTACCAACCAGCCAAAGACTTAGCGCAGTGGAAACACAAAGTCGCCGAACAGTGGTATCAAATCAAGATCGAATCGGTGGATATTTCCTCAGCAACTGACGTGCGTGTCAACGAACCGATTGCCGTTAAAACTTTCGTGAATTTAGCTGACTTAGAACCAAAAGACGTTCGTGTCGAACTCTATCAAGGGTCGATCGACGATCGAGGAAATATCGTTAAAGGCGTTCCCCTGGCGATGGAATACCAAGGCAGCGATGGCGAACGGAGCATTTACACGGCTGAAATTGCCTACTCGTCGAGCGGTTTGCAAGGCTTGTCTCTGCGTGTCCTTCCCAATCACCCCGATCTCAGCAATCCCCACGCCCTCGGCTTAATTCTCTGGGCAACAGAATCCTGAAACCGTCAACAGGACGGATTGTCTGTCTTTGCGGGGGGAGTTCCTGCACTGCCCTCTCCTTCAAAAACGCGATCGAACCTCGAAAATCAGGTCAGACGATCGAGACATCTTCCCCTCGATACTGCACGCGATTCAAACGGAGAAAAATCAACGAGCGACGTTCGATCGAGCGTTGGAAATTGTCTCGTTCGAGACCTGTAGAGATCGGGAGATAGCGGTGTGATTTTGGCAATTGACTCTGAGAAAATCGAATTATCGATCGGTCGATCTCGTTTCCAAACGAAACAACCAGACCATCAACGCCACAACACCCAGTTGCAGCGCGAAATTCGGCAAATCCGACCCGACATCTCGTCCGCCGAGCAGGCGAGCTAAAAAGACCACTGCCCCGATAAAACCCGATGCGGCGAACGCAAAATAGACGAACAATCGCAATCCTCGATAGGGCGCTTTCACTTCTGCCATCAGGCGTTGGTATTTTTCATCGCTGAGGTGACGAGCGGCACGAGGGCGCTCTGGTGTTGGTTCAGACGTTCGATCGCTCATCTTAAGAGAAATTCCTTCAAAAAAATTCGTTGTTGTTTGAACGAGATAACCGATAAACTTGAATTTATCTTAACTAAAGTCGCAAGCCAACTTGACATGAGTACACTGACAGTGTACTCATTTATTTTTCCAGTATTCCAAGAGGTTCCTGTCGTGCAATTGCAAAGAGTGGCTGTGAAGCGTGTTACCGGCGCATATGCCTTACTTGATAGTTTAAAGCGCCACGGCGTTCGACATATTTTCGGTTATCCCGGTGGTGCAATTTTACCGATTTACGACGAACTCTATCACTTTGAAGAAGCAGGTGATATCCAGCATATCTTAGTGCGGCACGAACAGGGAGCCGCTCACGCTGCGGATGGATACGCACGTGCAACGGGTCAAGTGGGAGTTTGTTTTGGAACGTCGGGGCCCGGGGCGACCAACCTCGTGACGGGAATTGCCACTGCCCACATGGACTCGATCCCCCTCGTTGCCATTACCGGACAAGTTCCGCGTCCAGCCATCGGGACGGATGCTTTCCAAGAAACCGACATTTTCGGAATTACATTACCGATCGTCAAACATTCTTACGTCGTGCGCGATCCGGCGGACATGGCGCGAGTGGTTGCAGAAGCCTTCCACATTGCCAGTACCGGACGACCCGGCCCCGTGTTGATCGACGTTCCCAAAGACGTGGGTTTGGCTGAATGCGATTACGTTGCCGTGGAACCCGGTTCCGTTAAGTTACCGGGATACCGCCCCACCGTCAAAGGCAATCCCCGCCAAATCGAACAAGCAATCGCGCTGATTCGCAACGCCCAACAACCCCTGCTCTACGTGGGAGGTGGTGCGATCGCGGCGGGCGCTCACGCCGAAATTCAAGAACTGGCTGAATATTTCCACATTCCCGTGACCACGACGTTGATGGGGAAAGGTGCGTTCGACGAAAACCATCCCCTCTCGGTGGGAATGTTGGGAATGCACGGTACGGCTTACGCCAACTTTGCGGTCAGTGAATGCGACTTGCTGATTGCCGTGGGAGCGCGGTTTGACGATCGAGTAACGGGTAAACTCGACGAATTTGCCTCCCGCGCCAAAGTCGTCCACATTGACATCGATCCGGCTGAGGTGGGCAAAAACCGTACCCCAGAGGTGCCGATCGTGGGTGACGTGCGGCAAGTACTGTTGGACTTGTTACGCCGTCTCAAGGAATTGGGCGTTTCCAGCGAAATCGATCGAACGAAAGCTTGGTGCGCGCGGATCGATCGATGGCGTGAAGACTATCCGCTCGTGGTTCCCCATTACGACGATGCCATCTCGCCGCAAGAGGCGATCGTCGAACTCCACCGTCAAGCCCCCCAAGCCTATTACACGACGGATGTCGGACAACACCAAATGTGGGCGGCACAGTTCCTCAAAAACGGACCGCGTCAGTGGATTTCCAGTGCGGGTTTGGGAACTATGGGCTATGGCGTTCCGGCTGCAATGGGCGCAAAAGTCGCGCTTCCGGACGCGCAAGTGATCTGCATTAGCGGTGACGGTAGCTTCCAAATGAACTTGCAAGAACTGGGAACCCTCGCTCAGTACGGCATCAACATGAAAACCGTCATCCTCAATAATGGCTGGCAAGGCATGGTGCGCCAGTGGCAACAAACCTTCTACGAAGAGCGTTATTCTGCCTCTAACTTGGAAGTAGGAATGCCGGATGTCGAGTTGCTGTGTCGCGCTTACGGGATGAAAGGCATTGTGGTCGATCGCCGCGACGAACTCGAAGGAGCGATCGCCGAAATGTTGGCTCACAACGGCCCGGTGGTTCTCGACGTTCGCGTTCACCGCACGGAAAACTGCTATCCGATGGTGGCACCGGGTAAGAGCAATTCGCAAATGTTGGGCTTGCCGGAACGCCAGATCTTGGAAAAAGCCGTCGAGTTGGTTTGTTGTCCCCACTGTGGCGTGAAAAATGCCTCGAGTAATCACTTCTGCCCGGAATGCGGTACGAAGTTATGAGTCGGTAAGTCGTGGCAAAGGAGGACTTTACAGTGAGCAGTGAGCAGTGAGCAGTGAGCAGTTACCACTGTTCACTGTTGGCTGTTGACTGTTCACTGTAAAGGGGGAAGCTATTAACTGAAAAC
>LWRO01000058.1 GCA_001657325.1 Geitlerinema sp. BBD 1991-9
TTTCAAGTCTTACGCTCGCTCCACAGGCTGAAACGGTGTGTCCCACCGCCAAAAGTTTAATTCGATTGGAATGTGAGTCCAACTCACTAACGTGGCTTTCGTTAGTTAGTTTAACCACTAATATCTAGTCTACCATGTTAACTTAAAGCCATCCTAGAACAGCGGTACAAAAGTGCTTGGTGCGTACGCGGAAATCTCATGAACTGGATTTTCAACCCATTTTTCGTCCGCGTAACACACCCGACCATTACTTCTGTACTGGCGCTCTAGAAGACCCAAAATTTTTGATAAATCAAGGATTGCAGAGAATCGCGACAATGTCGATCGAATCTCGTCACGTCATGAGAAAACCGACGAGTTGCTCTTCCAGTGCGGAATCGGGGTTGAGAACGGTGATGCGCTCGTCAGTACACAAATCCTCGATCGCTCGCTCGATCGCCGGCCGTTCGAGATCTGGGAATTGGGCGTTCGTACTTTCGACTAAGACGGTTCTGCCGACGAGTTGCTGCGTTTTCACGAGGGCGAAAATGTATTCTTTGGCTCGATCGATGGGATCGTGTTCTTCTAGATCGAGCAAGCTACCTAAGTCATGGCTGAATACGTCGAGGTTTTGCAGTAGACGACACTCTTGAAAGACTTCGAGTTGAAGCACCAATTTTTGTAATTCTTCAAAGCTTAAAACGCGATCGCATAACACGAAATCTCCCGATTTTGCTGTATTGACAAAATGATGATAAGCCGCTAAGGTTTGAATGGATTCGATATCGGGAATGATGTGTCGGTGAATTGAATCGACGAAAAGCTGTTTGTAGCGACGATAGCCTTGATTTCGAGGAACGCCTAAGTTTTCCGCGCGAATTAAATATAAAAACTGACAAGTATTTTTTTGCAGGGCTTCTTGACACGCTTTCATCACGTGACAGAAGCTGACTAAATTGGGTTCTTCAATCCAAATTACGCCGATACGACCGAGGGTAAACGACCAATAAAAGCTGAGAGAATAGCGGCCGTAAGTCGGACTTTCGAGCAATCGCGGACGCACGCCCGTCACGTCAAGTGCTTCGAGAACCTCCCGCAACATTTGCATCAGTTCGGGGGCAGAAAATTGACGAATACTCTGAATTTTAGATCGGACGATGGCGAGTTCTTTTTCCCACACCAGTTTAAACGCTGCGAGGGGATCGATTTTTCCGTCTCGAGCGACGAGATAAGCCGATCGATCTCGGCTCTCTTCTTCTCGGTAAAAATGAGAAACTGCCGTTTCGAGTGGGCGAGATTTGACCTCTTGAAAGAGCTTTCGACCGAGCATTAAAACCGATCGAGGTAGGGCTTGGTTTCCCGGAAATTTTCGATCGAGATCGGAGCGAGACAGCGGGTAAAGGGGCGATGGCGGGGGATTATCGGCTTGGCGGTGAAGGGGGTTGAGGCGGTTTTCCCACAACGCCGCCGCTCGATCGAGATCGATGGGGCGCAAATGCAGTTCGGTATCGATGCGAGCGAGATCGGCAGGTTGAACGTGTCTCGCATTTTCGTTCCAAGTGTTGGTCACGATGCTGACGACCACGAGGAAGTGTTTTAATTTTTGATTGTGAACGATCGAGTTAACGTTAAACAGGGCTTGTAGGTCGATGTAGCCGCGATCGGATCGATCGACGTTATCGAGATTGTCGAAACACATCACGATCGGTTGCGTGGCTGTGGCGATCCGTCCGAAATTTCCGAGAAGGCTTTGCGCTTTGTGTTCCGTATCGATCGAACTGTTGACGTGAAGTGCTTTTAAACTTTCTTCGTCGAGATCGTCCCCTTTCAACCAATCGCACGCCAGAGCGTACATCTGGGGGTCGGCGAGGTGATATAAAACGCTAAAAAATTCGTTGGCGTTGTAAATTCCCGTCGGGTACGTTGCTTTGAAGTTGTGAACGAAGAGATTGCGCTCGCCGATAATGCGTTTGAGAAATCCTCGATCGCGAAACGCGGAAAGACTTTTCAACCACAGCAACAACTGCGATTCCGTCTGGCCGTCGGGAACGTAAGTCAAACTATCGATGGTGTAGCGCAAGGTATGTCGCCAGATATAATCGCTTTCCGGCCAGGGTCCGATATAGGCGAAAAAAGCCTTGCGATTGAGGCTTTGTTTGAGGCGACTCAGGAGAAAACTTTTCCCCGAACCCGAATCTCCCGACAGCAAAATCGTGCGACTGCGACCGTCAACTCTTACGAGATCGAGGACGCGATCGATTTCAACGACAATGTCTTGATGAATCGATTCGATCGTCGCGTTCGGGTCGCAGTCGTCGTGCCAAAAATTCCCCGGTCGGAACGTGGTCGAGTCAAAAGGATTAACAGCCCGTTGGACGATGTGTTCGATCGAAACCATTGTAAGCGTGAACCGTGGTGAGGGGACGGGGAGATGGAAAGATGGGGGAATGAGGAGATGAAGGTATGGGGAGATGGGGAGAAACGAACGACTCTCCTTACCCCATCATCGCCTCACCACTTCATCGCCTCATTTCGTCGTTACCCGTTACCGATTATCAATTGTTCTTCAATTTCGAGGTCGGGGTCGAGAATTTGGACGGGTCGATCGCTCAACGATAGTGTTTGAACGAGTTGGTAAACCTGTTTTTTACTCGCGCCGCCGAATTGGGCGATCGCTTCTTCGATGAGTTGTTGCACGGCCATACACTGCTGGTTGAGAACGCGGTTGACGATGAAATCTTCGATGGCTTGTAATGAAACTTCCGCCGACTCTCGGGCGACGGTGGATTGAAAAAAGCCCAGTTGTTGTAGAAGCGGACAGTCTTTGAGGACTTCCGTTTGACGGGTCAGCGATTGCAGTCGATCGAGCGTCGGCGTTTCCTCCCCCACGACCAAATCCCCCGAAAGTGCGTCGTTGACGAGGGTGTGGTACGTCGCCAAATAGCGAACTGAGGTCAGATCGGACATGAAATGATTGTTTTGCGGGGCGCTAAAGATTTCAGTATAGAGTTGATAACCGCGATTGTTCGGACTTCCCACGCCTTCCGCGCGAATCAATTGTAGGGTTTGGCAGAGATTTCGATCGAGGGCTTCGCGACAGGCTTTTAAAAAATTGAAAAACTTCACCATGTTGGCGTCTTCCGACCACGCAATCCCGACGCGATCGGTGGTTCCGGGGGCGCGATAACTCAACGAGTAACTGGCGTAGGTGCGACTGGGTAACAATCGCGGTTGTACGTCTTCCACGCTTAAGGCGCTGACAGCTTCCGCGAACATTTGCACGAGTTCCGGGGCGGCGTATTGGCGAATGCGACTGACTTTTTCTTCCGTTTGCTTGAGTTTTTTCAACCAGACCAATTTAAAGGCGGCGAGGGGGTCGCTTTTCGCCTCGGTGGGAAGGGGGGCCGCTGGTGTCGGCCGATCGCCGTTGCGTTCGAGACCCGATTGCAACAAGTCGAGTTTTGCTTCCTGATACAGTCGCCGTCCGAGAATTAACGTGTTGCGGGGTCGCGTTTTTCCTCCGGGAAATTTTCGATCGAGGTGTTTTCGATCGAGGGGATAAATGGGCGATTCCGGTTGCGGGTAGGTTTGGCGGTGGAGTAAGTACAAACGACTCGCCCACAGTGCTTCGGCTTGGTCGATGCCGATTTGTCGCAACTGAACCGTCGTATCGATTCGATCGCGATCGGTGGCGGGAATTCGCCCTTGGTTTTGTCGCCAGGTATCGGTGATGATGCTAATGATGAGGAGGAAGTTTTTCAGCTTTTGGGTGTGCAGGATCGCGTTCACGCGAAACAGCGTTTGCAAATCGAGGGTACCGTCGGGGCTGCGGGCGATGTTGTCGAGTTGGTCGAAACACAAGACAACCGTTTGCGTGGCTTCGGCGATGCGGCCGAAGTTGGCTAGGGTTTTTTGCGCGGCGTCTTCCGTGTCGATCGTCGATTGAACGCCCAATCTCCGCAGGGATTCGTCGTCGAGATCGTCCCCGCGCAACCATTCGCAGGCGAGGGGATAGAGTTCGGGATCGGTGAGGTGGTAGAGAACGCCGAAGAATTCCTGGGCGTTGTAAATGCCTGAAGGATAGGTATCGAGGAGTTTGCGGACGAACATCTGCCGTTCGCGCCGCCACCAATCCATGACGCCTCGGTGTTTGAATTCTGCCAGTCCTTGCAACCACAACACCAATTGAGAATGTTCGCGACCTTCCGGCTTTTCGAGGAGACTATCGACGGTGTAGCGCAGGATGTGTCGCCAAATGTAATCGCTGGCGGTGAAGGGTTCGACGTAGACGAAAAAGGCTCGATCGTTGAGTTGGCGTTTGAAACGACCGAGGAGGTAAGTTTTACCCGACCCCGTTTCCCCTTCGAGGAGAACGGTACGCGATCGACGGTCTTCGACGATGAGATCGAGGATCGATTCGAGTTCTTCTAAGGCTTGTTGGTGAATGGAATCGACGGTGAGATTGGGGTTTTGCTCTTCCTGCCAAAAGTTCCCCGACCAAAACGTTTCGCAGTCGAAGGGGTTGGGAACACGTTGGATGATTCGATCGATCTCGGTCATGGTGGCATCGTTCGAGTGACGGGTCAATTACGAATGATGAAAAACAGCGGGCCGCCGATGTCTTGCGGAATCCCGGCTTCGATTTGTTCCGGCGTGTAATGGGCAGCTTCTTGGAGAGAGCTTAATTCAACGCGATCGTTCCGTTGCAGTCGGTACAGGGCGCTGTCGAGTTCTGCCCGCGTCAGAGGCGGTTGCAAGCGTTCCCGCAGGTAGAAGATGGGGAGATAGTTGTCGGTGTCGAGTTGTCGATCGAGTTCTTCGATGGCATACCAAATATCAACGTCGTTGGGCTTTTCCGTCAAGCGACGTTGCGGGTTCACGGGTTTGGGTAACGCTGGGGTTTTGGGTTTGGCTGGGGTTTCCGCTTTGGCGGACGTGGATTTTCGTAAAAACTGGAGGTAGCAGGCGAGTTGGTCGAGCGTCAGTTCCAGGGCGTTTCCGGTGGGGACGTATTCGTCGCGCAGGTAGTCGAGTCCCCGTTGCGTCAGCCAAACGTCATCGATTTTCGTCTTTTCGACTTTGATGAATCCCCGTTCGGCGAGTTTGTGAAGGACGATCTGACAGGATTCGGGATCGAAATCGAGGTCTTTGGGGGAAACGCTCGCTTCAGAACAAGCTTTGAGTACGCGAATTTCGTCGCTGGTGATGGGAAGTCGATCGACATCCAGGCGCAACAGGGCGTTTCCCGGTGGGGCGATGCGAAATTGCACGATTTCCGAAGTGCAATCGACGAGGCCTCGATCGCACAAGGCCAGACAAATGCGATCTCGTTCGGCCGCTTTAGTGCGGTTGTTGGGTTTGATCTGTGAAATCGGTGCGCGGTGGCTTGGAAACCCCAACAATTTCAACACGAATTTCAGTTCCCGCGTGTCCATCCGGTTCGACTGATATACGACGATCGCCCTATATTACCTTAAGGATACTGGACTGAGAGACGCAGTGAGTCCCAAACCGCAAACTGACGGAAGACGACGGAAGACGAGATGGCGGTGACGGCTCAATTTTGTAAACTTTTGTCACGATTACCCAATCCCGATCGATCTTTTCGAGTTCTTGACCTTCTGTCTAGAGAATGAAATCGCCACATTCAAGATCTCGCGAATTCGAGTTTAGCAGATCGATCGATTGAGAAGCGTTGAGACGGTCTGTTGTTCGAGATTCGATCGAGATCTCCGATTAAACAAACATTCTGGAGATTTAACAATGGTTTTCCTTCCAGATTTTAGTACGGCGACGTTTGACCCCGATGCTCCCGCTGACAATCCGTACTTTCCGCTAACACCCGGTACGGTTCTGTCCTACGAGGCTGAAGAAGCGGGAGACGTTGTTGAGAGCAACCAAGTTTTTGTCACGTTTGAAACCAAAGAAATTTTAGGTGTCACGACAACTGTTGTTCGAGACATTGCTTGGGATGAAGGAACTTTAGTTGAAGATACGTTCGATTGGTACGCGCAGGATACCGATGGTAACATTTGGTATCTCGGCGAAATTGCGACCAATTACGAATACGACGACGACGGAAATCTCATTGGAACTAACATCGATGGTTCTTGGGAAGCCGGCGTTGCGGATGCGTTACCGGGTTACTTGATGGAAGCCGATCCTCAAATTGGCGATAACTACTATCAAGAGTTTTTCCTCGGTGTTGCTGAAGACCAAGCCGAAGTGATTAGCTTGGACGAATCGGTTTCGATCGATCTCGGTGACTTTACAAACGTTCTCAAAACTCGTGAATTTACAGACCTCGAACCCGATGTCTTTGAATTTACGTATTATGCCACCGGTATCGGTCAGATTTTAGCAGAAGAAGGCATTACCGAAGAGGGTGGAGAACCGGATCTTTCTCCCGAACTCGTCGATATTTTCAGTCTCGATCGAGCGACGTTTCCCGCCTTGAGTACGACGACATTCGAGCTGGATGCCAAAGTTGACAATCCCTATTTTCCGCTGGTTCCTGGAACTGTTAAAGTCTACGACGGTCTAGAATTCGAGTCTAAAAACGGAGATGAAGAGAGTTCGGAACCTTCATCTACGCGAGAATTGATGTTCGTAACTGACGAAACGGAAGAAATTCTCGGCATCGAAACTCGCGTCGTCCGTGAAAGTGAATTTGTTGACGGCGTTCTCACTGAAGACGAACTGGCCTACTACGCTCAGGATACAGACGGAAACGTTTGGCTGTTGGGCGAAGCTTCAACTGAATACGAGTACGACGATACTGGGAATATCGTTGAAATCGAACGCGAAGCTTGGCAAGCCGGAGAAGAGCAAAATCTCCCCGGTTTCATCGCTATCGCTGCACCTCAAGTGGGCGATCGATATTATCAACATCTCGAAATTGGCGATGAAGAAGAACTGGCTGAAATTGTCAGTACCGATGCTGAAGTTTCGATAGAATTCGGCGATTTCAGCGAAGTCGTGAAAGTTCGAGGGTTTAGCAACGACCTCGAGTCGGACGATTTTGACGAGGACGATGAGGATGAGGACGAAGACGACTTCGAGGGGGCGGATAACTTCGAGGACGACGACGATGATGAAATTGAGGGAGCGGACGACTCCAGCGATTCGGCGGAATTCGACTTCGATTATTACGCGCCCGGTGTTGGCTTGGTTCTCGAGGAAGAATTTGACGAAGACGGGGAGTTATCCACTACGTCTGAACTGGTTGCAACGTTAGATATCGGCAGCACGACTTTACCCGATTTTACGAGTGCAACCTTCGATTCCGATGCCTCGATCGATAATGCTTACTTCCCACTCGAACCCGGTACGATCTTTACATATCAGTTAGAAGAAATTGATGAAGAAACTGGCGAAGTCGTTGTCGAAACTAACGAAGTTTTTGTCACCTTTGACACGCGGAATATCCTCGGTGTAGAGACCCAAGTGGTTCGCGATACCGAGTACGTCGATAACCTGCTCGTTGAAGAAACGTTAGATTGGTACGCGCAAGATACAGACGGCAACGTTTGGTATTTCGGAGAGTTTTCAACGAACTTCGAGTACGACGACGACGGTAACCTCATTGGAACCGATAATGACGGATCTTGGGAAGCCGGCGTTGACGGCGCGTTACCCGGTTTTATTATGAAAGCCGACCCGCAACCCGGAGACAACTACTATCAAGAGTTTGCCCTCGGGATTGCTGAAGACGAAGCCGAAGTGGTCAGCGTAGACGAATCGATTTCGATCGATTTCGGAACGTTCGATAATGTTTTGCAAACCCTCGATCTCAACAACCTCGAACCCGATTCTCGCGAATTTAAATATTACGCGCCAGGCGTCGGCTTAGTCGTAGAAGAAGATCTCGAAGAAGGGGGAGACATCAACGAACTCGTCAGTATCGAAACCGTCAATCTCGTATTGGGGTCAGATGAAGACGAGTCCTTTGTCGGCGGTGAAGGTCCGGATTGGCTCATTGGCGGTACTGGTGGCGGTGAGGGTGAAACCGAAGATCGCGATCGACTGTCGGGTCACGAAGGTGACGATTTCCTTCATGGAAACCGAGGCCCGGATGCTCTCGATGGGGGTAACGGCGACGATACCCTACGCGGTGGTCGAAATGCGGATACCTTAACGGGTGGTGTGGGTGATGACCTGTTACGAGGAGATCGAGGTGACGATCTCCTCGAAGGTGGCGAAGGTGCTGATACCTTCGGTTTCCGTCCTCGCGATGGTTTCAATGTCATCGCAGATTTTGAATCCGGACGGGATACCATCGGTCTGCGTCGTTTGACCTTTGAAGACCTCACACTGACGTTTGACTCGTCTGACACGATCTTTACCGCAGCAGATTTGTCTGTGCGCGTCGTGGGTGCGTCGTTGAGCGAAAGTGATTTTGTTGCTTTATAGCATTCTGCTCGTCGAGCGAAATTCACTTTGAAATTTGATGAAATTTGATGAAATTTGACTCGTGTTCTTCATGTTTTTTCCAGCTTTATGCTGGAATTTTTTTGCCGTCTCGATCGATATCGTTTGATTCAGGATCGATCGCCTCGTTTTAAGACGGGCGCGCGGGCATCTAACCGTCGAGCATTTACAATTCAAAGGGTGCATCTTGCCCAACACTCCTCGATCGATCCGAGATCTGCCTTCCCATGTTCCAAAGAACCCGCCTGCACTTGTTGCTATCCTATGTAGGCGTTTTGAGTCTCGTTTTAACGACTTTTGCCATCTCCGTGCGGACGATTTTCGCACGCAATCTCGAGCGACAACTGCTCGATCGACTGGAAACGTTAGGGAGAGCTGCCGTTCTCGAACTCGAAATTGACGAAGGAAATCTAGAAGTCGATAATGAAGATTTGGTCGGTGCAAATCAGGGCATTCAATGGTTTGATGTTGCGGGAAACGTTCTAGCCGAACAAGGCAATTTTCTCTTAAAGCTACCGTTCGATCCCGACGAATCGCTGCAAATCCAAACAAAACCTTATCCAGCTCGCGGTTTTACAATTCCTATCTACGACGAAGAAACCAATGTCGCGATCGGCTATACGAGAGTTAGCGAATCGACTGAAGAATTCGCTGAAATTCTGCAAAATTTGGATTGGGGACTCGGGACTGGCGTACTTCTGGCTTTGGGGTTGAGCGGTTTGGGCGGATTGTGGTTGACTCGCCAAGCCATGCGCCCGATCGAACGCAGTTTCCGCAAACTCCAGCAATTCACATCCGATGCATCTCACGAACTCCGAAGTCCGTTAATGGCAATTCAAACCAATGCGGCAGTGGCGTTGAAATATTCGGAAAACATTCGAGAATCCGATGCTGAAAAGTTTCGTGCGATTAAGAGTGCGTCTAAGCAGTTGACCAAGTTGACTGAAAATTTATTGTTGTTGGCGAGAAGCGATCGAAACGTTATCCAAACACGAGCGCAAGTCGATTTAAAACGAATACTCGAGCAGTTGTTGAAGCTCTATCAAGATCGTGCGACGACTCGAGGGCTTCAATTTAAATCTCGGTTCACTTCACCGCTTCGCGTCTTGGGAGACGAGGTTGAATTAACCCGACTGTTTACCAATTTAATCGATAATGCGTTGCGGTACACGCCCAAGGGTGGCAAAGTCGAATTGTACGCCCGGCGAAAAAGCAACGCGATCGAAATTTCCGTTCGAGATACGGGAATCGGAATTGCATCGGAAAACATCGATCGAATCTTCGATCGATTTTGGCGAGCCGATCGCGCGCGGTCTTACAAAACGGGTGGGTTTGGATTGGGTTTGGCAATTTCTCGCTCGATCGCTCGGAATCACGGTGGATCGATCGCGGTGACGAGCAAGTTGGGAAAAGGGAGCTGTTTCACCGTATCTTTGCCCAGTATTGCCTCGCCTCTATCCAAAATTCAGAAGGCTAACGTTCAGAAAGGGAAAGTTCGGAAAGCCAAATTTTAGGAAGAGCGCCCTTCAGATGTCCGAAGACAGTATCCGACCCCGTAAATCGTTTCGATCGAGGGTATTTCGCACCCTGCTTTTTTGAGTTTTCGACGCAAGTTACTAATGTGGGTTTTAACCGTCGATTCTGAAGAGCTTCGATCGATTTCCCAGAGTTTATCGAGCAAGATGGTGCGAGTAAACACTCGACCAGGATATTGCAAAAAATATTCTAAAAGAAGATACTCTTTTGGGGTTAATTTCAGAAGATTCTCAGCATAGAAAACCTCGTGAGTTGTTGGATCTAACATCAGTTCGCTTTCTCGGAGAATGGAGGGTCGAATCTCAGAAGGCCGGCGTAAAAGTGCGCGCATACGAGCAGACAATTCGTCCAGTTCAAACGGTTTAATCAAATAATCGTCAGCACCCGCGTCCAAGCCAATCACTTTATCAGAAAGCGTGTCTTTTGCCGTTAACATTAAGACAAAGCCGCGATATCCCGAATTTCGCAATCGTTTGCAAAGTGTGATTCCATCTAAGCGCGGCAACATTAAATCCAACAAAATTAAATCGTAATAAATCGTTTGAAGGTATTCCCAACCTTCTACACCATCCTCAGCAATTTCAACAACGTAACGTTGGTTTCTCAAGTCTTCTGCGATCGGTTTGGAAATACGGTCGTCGTCCTCAACGAGCAAGATTCTCACCGTCTTTTCTCCCATACACTTGGTAATTTTATATTAGCGATTTCTCGGGTTGTCGCTCTAGAATTCTGCTCGACGATCGACGGCTTAAAACAGAGTCGGATAGCTCTCTGAATGTCGTATAAGCTCTCGAACGCTCCTCATCAGGCGGATTTTCAATCAGAGGTTAACCAGCGGCCAATCCGAAACGGGGCAAAGATTCGGGCAGCCTATCGATCGACGTGCTACCGTACACAAAAAACGCTTTGCGAGGAAACTGCCGTGTCTGTTGTGAGTTTGATGCGATCGACGTCTTACGATATCGCCCCATTACGCACGTCTCTCGAAACGTTACTCGAACCGTTGGGCGGTCTGGAATCGATCGTCAAACCGGGCGATCGCGTGTTGCTCAAACCCAATCTGCTGACGGGATCTCGTCCGACGAAGGAGTGCGTCACGCGCAAAGAGTTGGTGTACGTCGTGGCGCAACGGGTGAAAGCAGCAGGTGGAAAACCGTTTCTCGGCGACAGTCCGGCGTTCGGAAGCGCGCGCGGCGTGGCGAAGGCGAACGGTTATTTGCCCTTGGCGGAGGCGTTGGATTTGCCGATCGTGGAGTTTCGCGGGAAACGCTACGAAACGGCGAACGACAATTTCGAGCATTTGCGCTTGTCAAAGGAGGCGATGGAAGCCGATGTTGTTATCAACCTTCCAAAAGTTAAATCTCACCTCCAACTGACGATGACGTTAGGCGTGAAGAACTTGTTCGGGTGCGTTCCAGGGAAAATGAAGGCCTGGTGGCACTTGGAAGCCGGAAAAGACGTCGATCGATTCGGGGAAATGTTGGTGGAAACGGCTCGATCGATCGACCCCGATTTGACCGTTCTCGATGGCATCGTCGGACACGAGGGGAACGGCCCGAGTGGCGGCGAACCGCGAGATTTGGGAATTTTGGCCGCGTCGCAGGATGTTTTTGCCCTCGATCGAGCCGTGTTAGAACTGTTGAACGTCGATCCCTCGATCGTTCCGACAGCGGCAGCTTCACAGCGATTGGGCTTCTGTCCGGATTTTGAAACGATTCAATTTCCCTTGGAAAAACCCGCCGATCTCGTGGTGACGGATTGGAAACTGCCCGATGCGTTAATGCCTATCGATTTCGGGTTGCCTCGCGTGATTCGATCGACGTTCAAGCATCTTTACACGCGGTTCGTTCGGGAAAAGATTTCCTAATCCTCGAACCAACTCGATCGCCAGGCGGATTCAGCTTCAACGATCGCTCGTTCTCGCTGTTTCCGCTGGTACTCTCCCTTCAAAGACGATAGTTTTGCCGAAAGCTGACGCAGTCGATCTCGCCATCCTTTCAATTGGGAATCGGCGAACTCGATTTCCGACAACCGCAAGTGAACGGTCATCAGTTTCATGAGATTCGGTTCGGATTCGCTAGACCCCCCCGTTTCAACCAGCAAGGTGAGGACGTTTGGCGGCCCTGACACGGCTTCCGAGGGGGCTTCGGCTTGACTGGCTGCTTCGAGAAGGGCCGGTGGGAATTTCTTGGGTAAAATGCCAAAGCGTTGCAACAGCTGGTTCGTTTGGTTAGAAAGCTGTCCCAAAACTTCAACGATTCCGTCCTCGATCGATTCCTGCCAACGGTCGAGCAACTGGGGGGTGAGCGCGTGGTGTTGCACTAACGTCGGCAGTGTTTCGGGATTGGCTAAATCGATGACGAACAGTCCCGTTTCTTCAGGTGTCTCGAAGTCCGGGCTTTCCTCGTCAAAGTCTTCTGACGGGTTGTCTTCTGCTTCTTCTCGATCGACTTCGTTTCGATCGTTGTCCGTTTCCCCTTCGTCTGGACTGTCTTCTTCAGATTCTTCGGATTGAAGTTGCTCGATCGAGCGTAGTGTCGAAACGTACAAGCACTGTAGAAATAAAAGTTCGGCTTGTTGGGCGATGTTTCGGAGGTGTTGCTGCAACTCCTGTCGCCCCGTGAAAGACAGTTGTAAAAAGGCTTCGGGATAGCCGTGAGTGCAGAGGTGGTAGGTGGCGAGAACGAGCTGGTGTCGAACGGCACGGCCGAGCGTTATTAGATAATCCCGATAGGTTCGATCGAACCCTTTCGCGAGTTCGGACAGTTCTTCGTCCAAGCGTTTTAAATCTCGATACAACTTCTCGTTTGCGCCACTCATCAGTTGCTTTACTCCTAGTTGTAATGCAATGACTCGATCTGATAACTTTAACGGTCAAAAAATATTGACAAAGGGACAAAATGGTCGGTTGAGTTTAGAAGCATTTAGAAAACAGCCCCAGCGATTCAGAAATTTGGGTCTGTTGGAATTGCGGTGGTACTGGATTGCCTATGATACCAAGACTCTTGTCGGGGCGAACGGCCGTTCGCCCCGACGCCAACGGTTTTGGAATTTCATCAACTCTGCGAGATTCTCGTTTCGAGACGCTTCGCGAACGCACTAACTCCAACAGACCCAGAGATTTCGATCGCCATTCGTCAACTCGACTTACAGTAACGCAACATCGCGTTAACGTAGCCTGTTAATTTAAATCGTCGGACATATCACAAACAGGAAAAGGATCGAAAATAGCACGACAAAACGCACTATTTTCGATCCTTCTTGCGTTTTTTACAAACTACTTATTAGCAGTTTGTGCCGCGACTTCATCAGCGAAATTGCAGGCTTCTTTTTCGATGCCTTCTCCAAGGATGAAGCGAACGAAGCGGCGAACTTGGATGTTTTCCCCCAATTGCGCTACCGTTTGCTTCACCAGTTCTTCCACCGTGATGTTTTGATCGCGAATGTAAGGCTGCTCTAACAGAACCAGTTCTTTCAAACGTTTCTGAACGCGACCTTCAACAATTTTCTCCCGAATGTTTTTCGGTTTGCTGGCTAGGTCTTCGCGACCCATTTCAATTTCTTTTTCCTTCTCGGCCATGTCCGAAGGAATATCGTCCACCTTCACGTATTCGACGTTCGGGCAAGCTGCGATTTGCATCGCCACGTTGCGAACCAACTCTTGGAATTCTTCGCGACGGGCCACGAAGTCTGTCTCGCAGTTGACTTCCACCAGAACGCCGACGCGGCCGCCCGTGTGAATGTAGCTTCCCACCAGACCTTCAGCCGCAACGCGACCTTCTTTCTTGTTCGCCGAGGCGATGCCTTTCTGCCGCAGCCACTCCATCGCTTTGGTCATGTCACCATCGCTTTCTTGGAGGGCTTTCTTGCAGTCCATCATCCCTGCGCCCGTTTTTTCGCGCAGTTCTTTAACGTCTTTTGCTGAGATTTGCGCCATTGTTGCTTCCGTTCCTCTGATGTACACTCAGCCACGATCGATGGCTATTCTTCCTCGGATTTGCTGTCGTCCGATTCAGATTCGACGATTTCGGATTCATCTTCAGACAAATCCATTTCGTCTGCGTCTTCGTCATCGAAGTCGTCAGCCGCGTAATCGTCATAGTCTTCTTCAGACAAAGCATCGAGCTGACCGTGACGACCTTCATAGATCGCATCGGCCAGCTTGCCCAATATAAGCTTAATCGATCGAATCGCATCGTCGTTAGCGGGAATTGGAACGTCTACGGCCATGGGATCGCAGTTCGTATCCAACAGTGAAACAATCGGAATGTCCAATTTGTGACACTCTTGAACGGCCGTATATTCGCGACGCTGATCGACGAGGATTGCAATATCGGGAACCTTCCGCATTCCTTTAATACCGCCGAGGTATTTCTGGAGCTTGAACAGTTCCCGGCGTAGCATCGCGGCTTCTTTTTTCGGGCGAAGGTCGAGATTGCCGGATTCTTCTAAATGTTCGAGTTCTTTGAGGCGTTCGACGCGGGTTTTAATCGTCGTCCAGTTGGTGAGCATTCCCCCCAACCAACGTTGGTTGACGTAGTAAGCTCCGCAACGTGCGGCTTCTTGGGCGATAATTCCCGCCGCTTGACGCTTGGTTCCTACGAACAGGAACTTTTTACCGGCTTCTGCTGCCGATCGAAGATAATCGTAAGCATCTTCGATCGATTGGGCCGTTTGCACCAAGTCGATAATGTGAACTCCGTTACGCTCAGTGAAGATGTACTGAGCCATGCGGGGATTCCAGCGGCGGGTCTGGTGTCCGAAGTGAACTCCGGACTCCAGCAATTGAGCCAAAGTCACGACTGCCATATATTTGATTCTCCTTTTTCGGGTTGATCCTCCATCCAGTGTTTGATTTCCGTCTCGGAAACACCCGAAACGCTGGATGTGCGAAATTTGACAACTTTACTAGGGTATCACGATTTGGGTGAGGAGATGGGGGAATGATGAGATGATAGGGAAAACCAATCGTAAATTGTCAATTGCCTGACGTAAATTGCCGGATGCAAGTCATTGTTATTGGTGGGGGTGCAGCGGGTTTTTTTGGATCGATCGCTTGTGCGACGGCGAATCCAGATGCACGGGTGACGCTGCTTGAAGCGAGTCGCAAACCGCTGCACAAAGTTCGGATTTCGGGGGGCGGACGTTGTAACGTTACCCACGCTTGTTTCGATCCGGTGGAGTTAGTCAAACATTATCCGAGAGGAGAGAAAGCCTTACGGGGGCCGCTGACGCGGTTTCAGCCGAGAGATACGGTTCGCTGGTTTGAAGAGCGGGGAGTCAAACTGAAAACAGAGTCGGACGGACGGATGTTTCCGACGACGGATAATTCGGAGACGATCGCTCGGTGTTTGTTCGACAGCGCGATCGAGTTGGGTGTCGTCTTGGCAAAGCAATCGCCAGTTGTTGCTGTCCGAAAAGATGCGACGGAATTTGTCTTGACGCTCAAAGGCGGTGAAACACGACGTGCCGATCGAATTTTACTCGCGACGGGAAGCAGTCCCAAAGGTTATCAGTTAGCGCGAGAGTTGGGACATTCGATCGTCGATCCGGTTCCCTCACTGTTTACCTTTAATATTGTCGAGCCGATGTTAAACGATCTCGCGGGGGTGTCTGTTCCCGAGTCGATCGTGCGACTTCCTGAGGCGAAACTCTCTCAGTCGGGGCCGCTATTGGTGACGCACTGGGGCTTGAGCGGCCCGGCGATTTTGAAACTTTCGGCGTGGGGAGCGCGCTTTTTACACGATCGATCCTATCGAACGCCCCTCGTTGTCAACTGGCTGCCGAAACACAACCCGGAAACCCTTCGCCAACATCTATTATTCACGAAATCCAATTCGCCGAAGAAATCGATCGGGACGTTTTCTCCGGTAGAACTCCCTCGGCGGTTGTGGTTGTACCACCTGGTGCGTCTCGATATCGACACGGGGAAACGTTGGGCGGAACTCTCGAAAAAAGAGATCGATCGATTGGTGCGTCAACTCTTGCAATGTGAATATTCGATCGCGGGTAAGGGTATATTTAAGGACGAATTCGTGACTTGCGGCGGTGTGAAGCTCAAAGAGGTCAATTTTAAAACCCTCGAATCTCGTCGGTGTCCGAATTTGTATTTTGCGGGGGAAATTCTCGATATCGACGGCGTGACGGGAGGCTTTAACTTTCAGAACGCTTGGACGACGGGCTGGTTAGCTGGAAGGGCGATGGGAACTTTTACAGTGAGCAGTGAGCAGTGAACAGTGGTAACTGCTCACTGCTCACTGCTCACTGCTCACTGTAAAGGGGGACAAGGAAAAAATTGTCAATGGGTTCAATCGTAAATCGTAAATTCTTTAGGATTGGGTTTGAAAATGTTTCGACAAACACTCCTAGCAGGCTTGGCGATGGCCTCGTTCGAAGTCGCCACCGTTCCCCCCACCTTCGCGCAAACTGAACTCGAACAAACGGAAGTCGAACCGGCTGAAACCGTTGACCGTCTGACGCCTGAAACCTGCGATCGATTTCAAGCGGGAATGACGGAAGCCGAACTCAGCGAACTGTTAGAAACCTTAGACATCGAACCCGAACGCAACACAAGCGCTTCGGGAGACGGAACGTTGCAGTGGCTCGACGGTATAACGGGGGCGGTTCTGTCAATCGTGTTGCGCGGTGGAACTGTTTCCGATATCTCTTGTTTCGGCGTGTCACCATCGGAAACAGAAGCCGTCATCGAACATCAACTCTGCTCGCAACTTGAGATGGGAATGACGTTAGCGCAAGCTCGAGAAGCCCTCGGTTCGGAAGGAGAAGCGGTGGATACAGGCGATCCGGTGACAGCGGGATTGCTTTGGCGATGGGAAAACCCCGAGCGTAAGGAAGTCGCACTGCTTGCGTTTAACGATTTTGGAATTTTAGTGGGGAGTACCTGTACGATCGAAACTCCGCTAGTGGAAACGCCCACAACGGTTGAAGTGGAGGAGACAGATGAATCCAACTAGCAGTATGTGGTAAGGCAGTGTCTTTTAAAACTAGCCTTTAAAAAACTTATCGAGGGATTCCGTCAAGCTCTCGATGAGGGGTCGCGTTTCCTGGTTTTCTCGTTCGACAGTTGCTTCGATATTTTTGACCACATCTTCAGGTAAACCGAGCATCGCAACGAGTTTTTGGTAAGCCGTTGCTTCTTCGACGTTGATGTTCGGTTCGTCGGGGGTACGAGAACTCGAAGCGATGACTTCATATCCCAATTTTAAAACGAGTTCTCGCTCTTCTTGGGTTTCGAGCTTGGGGGACAGTTCTTCGAGAGGAATGTTCTGAACGAGGTATTCTTTCAGCTCTTCTTGAAGTTGTTGTTGCTGCTGGGTATTTTTGGCAAAAATCAAGCTGAATCGATCGAGCATGAGATCGACTTCTTCTTGAGCGAGCTGGCCGTCAGACCATGCCATTGCAGCAACAATCCGCAATAGGGTCATCTGACGGGGAGAAATGGGAGGCGGGGGCGGTGGAGTAACAGCCATAGATTGCTTGGAACTCAATGAGAACTCAATCGGCATTTTCTCAGACCCTAACACGTGTCTTGGGATTTGATGCCGTGCTGTCAGAATATTTAAAGAATTGCTGAAAATCTCGATCGAATCGGGTCATTTCCTGTATTTCGTTAGATAATTAAGAAAGCAAAGGTTTCTTCTTCAGTTCGATCGTGAGTGCGAAAAAAATGGGCGCATCTTCCCATCTCACCGCAAGAAAGCGGGCAGTCCTCGAACTCGACGGTACCCTGGAGTTAGGGCATCGCGTCAAACTAGAAATCCGCAACGCCGACGACGTTCGCACCATCGAAGTCAAAGCCAATTTACCGCCGAATCCAGATCTCGCCTCGACTCTGCACCGTCACTGGCAGGAAAGCTATCGTGGTGTTGAGTCGGTCTATCGCCTGACCCCCAAACAGATCGTTCTGGGCTTGCACCCAGAACAACGTCTCGAGCAGTGTCATCAATCCGCACAACAATTGCGGGAGCAGTTGCAACAGTGGCTCGATTCGGATTCGTTCCGCGAGATCGATCGACGGTTGCATCGTGCGGCTTCTCAGAACGACGAGATTGATTTTCTCATTCGCACCAACGACCCGCAATTACAAAAACTTCCCTGGCATTTGTGGAATTATATTCAAGACCAATCGACTGATGCAGCGTTTAGTTCGATCGAGTCGGAACCACCGTTGGACGTTACTGCGTCTCACCATAACTCCAAGGTTCGGATTTTGGCAATTTTAGGTCACAGCGAGGGAATCGACGTAGAGGTCGATCGACAGTTGCTCGAACACTTACCAAACGCTGAAGTCGAGTTTCTCGTAGAAGCGAAACCGGAGGAGATCGGCGATCGCATTTGGGAACAAGCCTGGGATATCGTCTTCTTTGCGGGACACAGTGAAACCGAAGGCGATGGCGGTCGCATCTATATTAATCCGACAGATAGTATTACAGTCGATCGACTTTGGCACGGATTGCGAAAGGCTGTCGAACGGGGTTTGAAAATCGCGATTTTCAACTCCTGTGACGGGTTGGGATTGGTACAGCAACTCGACGATACGCAAATTCCCTGTCTCGTCGTCATGCGCGAGTTAGTCCCCGATCGCATCGCGCAGGCTTTTTTGAAATATTTTTTGCAGTCGTTTTCTGGCGGCGAGTCTTTTTCTCGATCGATTCGCGAAGCCAGAGCGCGATTGGAAATTCTCGACGAGAAGTTTCCCTGTGCGAGTTGGCTTCCGGCGGTGTTCCAACATCCCGGTATCGTTCCGCCAACCTGGGAGGAATTGCGGGGGGTTCGGAAGATACGGTGGAGATCGATCGTCGGATTCGCCGCTGTGGGACTCGCGGGAAGTCTCATCCTGTTCTCGGGAATTGCTCCCCACCTCGCGGCTCGGGCGAACCGAAGCGCCATCGGCTACCATCAAAACGGGCAACTCTTGACTGCACATTTGCTGTACCGACTCGCTGGATGGCTCAATCCCCAAAAGGGGATCTATCATTACAATCTCGGCTATCTGTGCGACGAAACGGGAGATGTCGAGTGTGCGTTGTCGGCGCATCGGACAGCAGCGTTGCGAGGTGCGCCAGAGGGATACGCGGAAGCAGCTCGTCTGTCGATCGTGCGCGGGGACTTACATGGTGCGCTCAACAGCGTGTCTCGGTGTTTAGACGATCCGAAATATCCCGGCGTTCGCGTGTCGTGTTTGAAAAATTTGGGCTGGATACGGTACGAGCAAGGGTATTATGCGGAAGCCGAGCGGATTTTCCGAGAAGCGCTGTCGATCGAACCCGACAGTCCCCACGCCAGTTGTCTGCTCGCTCACACCCTCGAAGCGCTCGATCGACCCCAGGAAGCGCGAACGGTGTGGACGCAGTTTTTGGAACTCCATCACACGACCCCTAAAGTCCCTGAATTGGGAACTTGCATCCTAGACGCTCACTCCCGTTTGGGACATACGACCCGGTAATTTCATTTTTTGTTTGACAAGTATAGATTTTTGTGGTATGAGAAACCAAATTTCGATCGCCATCAGTGGATTTTGCTCGATCGTCGCGGTGGGAACGCTTGGCGCGAACGGAATCGCCGTCACCTCCGAACGTCTCGCCACGGGTGCAATTTTGCAAATCGAGGGAGACGTGGCGGTGCAACGAGACGACGGACGCAGCTTTGCGCCAGAGCTGGGAACGTTACTCTATCCCGGCGATCGATTGCAAATCGCCAGCGGACGCGCGATCGTACAATGTCAGGATTTGAGCGTCGCGACGGTGACTGAGGCGGATTGGACGAACGCCTGTCAATCCGACCCGAATACCAGTGATTGCAGCGATGATGCAGTTCGCTGTCCCCACCGAGGCGACGAAATTGCGGCATCAAATTCTGCGACACCTTATATTATTGCGCCCCGACGCACGAATCTGTTGGACGATCGACCGACGTTGCGTTGGAATCCGGTTCCCGGTGCAACTCGTTACACGGTGAGGTTGCGGGAAGACGGTTTGGAGATTTGGCGAGGTGAGGCGACATCGGCACAAATTGAGTATCCCGAAGATGCGCCATCGTTGCAACCGGGAGCAGAATATTTGCTCGTCGTCCGTTCCGATACGGGTCAATTGTCTCTCGAACCGGCGATTCCGGGGGGATTTGGTTTTCGGATTTTAGATACAGAGCTCGCCGAACGAGTGCGTTGGAAACGGGGAGAAATCGAGGTCAAACCCTGGAATTCAACGGCGAAAACTTTGGCGATCGCGCGGTTGTATCAGCGATACGGTTTGATTTCTGAGGCGGTGGCGATGTTGGAAAACACGATCGAGAACGGTGTCGAGTCGGCGGCGTTGTACGGCTATCTCGGTCAATTGTACTGGGACTATTTAGCGTTGGAGTCTTTAGCGATCGATCGATATTGTCAGGCGTTGAAATTGGCGAATCCCGAGGATTTGGAGTTGCGAGAAGCGGCGATCGATCGAGTTGGAGATCGATGTTCTGCGGTTTCAGAAAACTGACAAATTGAACGGACAAACTTAAAGATCGCCAGTCAGCGTGTAATCGAGATCGAACGGTGGTTCGTTGGGAAAGGTAGACGGTAGTAAATTGGTTTCCGCGATCGCCAACAATCGACCCTTCTTATACCCGGATAAAAAGGCTTCTTCCAAAAATGGTTTCAAACTTGAATTCTCTGACAGCAAATCCTGAATATCATCTTGTTGAACTGCGATCGTGGCTTCCCAGGATGCACAACACTGCTCCGGTTGGTACTTCCATTTCAGCAAAGATCCCACTAAAACGCACAATCGATTTTTCAATTCCCGCCGTTCCTGCTTTCCCATACTTTCAATTTCTTTCGCCAAATTGTCCCAATCGAGTTTTTCCCATTCCCGCGATCGTAACAGCGCACTTTGTCGCTGCGTCCATACATAAAAATCTAAATCGTAATCGTTCACGATAGGATCTCCTTCTCAAAAATCAATACTTAGCGAACCATGAAACAACCCACATCTACTATTTTGGTCTCTTTCGCGGCGTTTTCTCTCGCCGCCACACCCGCGTTATCTCAAACTATCGTCCCCGCCAACGACGGAACCCAAACTCAGATCGATCGAACTGGGAACCAAATCGACATTTCCGGGGGACAGGTTTCGGGAGATAACCAAAATCTTTTCCATAGTTTCGAGGAATTCGGACTCGAAGCAGGAGAAATCGCTAACTTCCAAACCGACAGCCAAATCCAAAACGTCCTCAGTCGCGTTGTCGGTGGCGAGATTTCCTTTATCGACGGTTTGCTCCAAATTAGCGGAAGTAACGCTAACCTCTACCTCATCAATCCCGCCGGAATTGTCTTCGGCGAAAACGCCAGATTGAACGTTCCCGCCGATTTTATCGCCACCACTGCGACGGGAATCGGTTTCGGCGATCGATGGTGGAATTCGATCGGTTCTAACGAATGGTCGTTATTGGTGGGAAATCCCACGGGGTTTGACTTTGGGACGGAAACCGGAGGAGCGATCGTCAACACCGCCAATTTAAGCGTTTCCCCCCATCACCAACTGGGGTTACTTGGCGGAACCGTCATCAACACCGGAACCCTCGAAGCCGCCAGCGGAAACATCCTCGTGGCGGGGATTCCCGGCGAAAACCGAGTTCGCTTGAGCGTCCCCGGAAACCTGCTCAGTTTGGAGTTTGTCCCCTCTCCCAGTCTCGCCACAGCGGGAGCCTTATCGCTTCCCGAACTCTTGACAGGGGGAGTATTGGAGAACCAAGCCAATCGCGTCGCCGTCAACCCCGACGGAACCGTCAGTTTGCAGAATTCCCCCGCGAGAATTGCACCGCAAACCGGAGATGCGTTCGTTGGCGGCGAGGTGAACGTCTCCAGCGGCGAGGCGGTGGGAGGAACCGTTGCGATCGTGGGGGAACGAGTGGCGTTACTGGGTTCGACGGTGGACGCTTCCGGCGTGACGGGTGGCGGAACGGTTCGCGTCGGCGGCGATTTCCAGGGAAACGGAACCCTTCCCAACGCTCAGCAAACCCTCGTCAGTTCGGATTCTCGGGTTCTCGCGGATGGCTTGGCTGCTGGAGATGGGGGAACCGTCATTATTTGGTCTGACGGTTCGACTCGGTTTAACGGTGAGGTTTCCGCCAGGGGTGGGTTGCAGTTTGGCGACGGCGGTTTTGTGGAAGTGTCGGGGTTGGAGTCGTTAGATTTTTTAGGACAAGTCGATCTCGTTGCAGTGTTAGGAGAAGCGGGAACGCTGTTACTCGATCCTAAGAATATTATCGTCAGTCCCGATCCGACTTCTGCGGGGGGAATTTCCGACCACGATTCCTTCGATGATAATCCAGGGGAAACTTCCTACATTAACGATCTCGACCTGTCTAATCTCTTAGAAACAGCCGACGTAACCTTACAAGCAACGAACGATATTACGATTCAAGATGCGGTGATTCAACCCACTGCTGGAAATTTCAGTTTAACGCTTCAGGCGGGTAGAAGTATTAACATCCCAAGAAGTTCAACAACTATAATTCAACTCAGAGGAAATGGAAATTTTACGGCAATTATCAACGATTCTACTCCAACAGTCGATCGAGAACCTGGATTGGCTAGATTCGATCTCGACCAAGTTGGGATGTATGTTCAAGACCGAGCAATTATAACTCAAGATGGAAATATCAGAATTTTTCATGACGATCGAAGTTCTCAAGGTGATGGAAATTTAGGTGCTGTAAGAATTAGTTCCGGTCTTAGCTCTGTAAGGGGTGATATTTATATTGTAGGAACAGACTGGCAAGAGTCTAATGGAGTCGATGTTCCTTCATTTTTAATCCGGAGTTCAGTTAATGCGACTGGCGTAATGATTGGCAATAGAATCACAACAAGGAATGGATCGATTTATATCGAAGGAAATAGTCATATTCACATTCCTGGTGGTTTAGATCCTAATCCATACGATTGGAGTTCAGGAATTGGTTTTAGTGGCTATCCAGCAAGTATATCTACTCTATATGGAGATATAACATTGTTGGGAATTGCCAATGGTGGATTAAATCATAATTATGGGATTAGACATCCAAACGTTCATACACAAGATGGGGCTATAACTTTAACTGGAGTTAGCAATAGTAGTGGGAGGGATAATATTGGAATTTCCGCGACAGTAGTGGGTGCTAGTCGTGAAGGCTCTATTATTATAAACGGTATTGGAGGTACAGGTACTGACAATAATTATGGCGTAGAACTTGGTCAATCTATTAGTAGTGGTTCTCTGAATTATTATTATCCAAACTCTACGATTGGAAATTCAAACATTTTTATATTTGGAGAGAGTCGTGGGACAGGAAATAATAATCATGGTGTTTTTATTTATAGTAATAGTGTCGATATATATACTACTCAATTCGGATTGATTAGCATAACCGGAATTAGCGGTCAAGGTACAGATAGCGTTGGTGTTCAACTGGACTCGCCATTTAATAATGCAACTATATCAACCTTACATGGAGATATTACAATTTCAGGAACGAGCCGTGGAACGGGAAGTGGAAGTCATGGTCTTGAACTTAACTTTAGCGAAATTGAAACGTTAGGTGAGGGATCGATTACGCTCGAAGGAAATCGCCTCGATCCTACTGCAATGGGTATTTTGCTACAAGATCGATTTATCAGAACAAACGGTCAACCTATCTTAATCATCAGTCCTGACTCAATTGATGCTGCATCCAAAAATATAATCTCAAATGGTGGAGAAATCACGCTTGAATCAACTGGAGATGTCATTGCAGGAAATATTGATTCCAGCAGCCTTTTAGATGCGGGAAACATTAACATTATAAGTCAAAATGGAATTATCGATACAACGGCTGGAATTGTGAATGCAGCCGGAGGCGTAAGTGGTGGAGATGTTACGCTCGAAGCGCCTGGAAATATAGACACCGGAACAATTACGATGTTTGTCAGTGGCTTCAGCGGTGACAGTGGAAGTATTGATATTACGAGTACGAATAGCAGTATCGATACAACAGCAGGAGCATTAATTACCGCGTCTGCATTGGGTTACGGAGGAGATATTACACTGACTGCGGCTGATGATATTGCGGTCAATCACGTCAATGCTTTATCTTTTACAGAAGCAGGAGGCGAAATTTTATTAGATGCGGGAAATTACATCAGTACAATTGGAGATATTCAAACAAATTCTAATGATTTGATTTTTGACGGTTCTTTGTTGTTGGAAGGAGATGTTTTATTTGAGATTTTAGGCACTGGAGATTTGACGTTTACGCAAGAGATTGATGGAGCCTATAATTTATCGATCGAGTTCGATGACGGCAACATTTTCTTTGGGGGCAATATTGGGGAAACCACGCCGTTAAGAAGCCTGGATCTTGAAACCAATAGTAACGTCACGACAACGGATATTGCGACGGAAGCTGGAATTCAGATTGTGAGTCACGGAGGAGATATCGAAACTGGCGTTCTCGAGACTTCACATTCTGCTGATGCAGGGGATGTCATTTTAAATGCTGCTAATGATATTACAGTTGATTGGATTAACACGCAGAATTCGATCGATGGTGTTGGCGGAAGCGTTGAAATTCAAGCGGGAAACTTTTTCCGTGCAACTCGTTTGTTTACTGACCAAAATAATATCGATGCGAGTATTTCTACCGCCGGAGCGTCGGGAGGCGGATCGATCGCCATTTATCACGGTGGCGATGGTGTTACGCCGTTCGTCGTCGGAAACCCTTCCACCAACGGAACCCGAGGAGCGATTACTCGCGGAACCAATCCCCAGTCAACAATTTTCCCCGGCGAAAGTTTTCTCTACACTCATACGCAAGATAGCGGCTCGATCGGGGTTTACTCGGTTCCTGCTCCTACGCCAGTTCCCACACCTACACCGGTTCCCACACCGACGCCAGTTCCCACACCGGCTCCTACGCCTTCTCCAAATCCCACACCGGCTCCGACACCGACGCCAGTTTCTGCACCAGTTCCCACGCCAGTTCCCACACCAGTTCCGACACCGGCTCCCACGCCAGTTCCCACACCAGTTCCGACACCGGCTCCCACGCCAGTTCCCACACCAGTTCCGACACCGGCTCCTACGCCAGTTCCCACACCAGTTCCGACACCGGCTCCGACATCGGCTCCTACGCCAGTTCCCACATCAGTTCCCACGCCAGTTCCCACACCCGCTCCGACACCGGCTCCTACGCCAGTTCCCACACCTGGCTCGGGGGATGACTTAGAATTACTTACCGATCCTCAAACCCCCATTGAAAATCTTGCATCTCTCATCGGCGATCTCATCAACGTCGAAGAGGTTCGCAGAGGTTACGATTCCGACACGGGAAATCTCGTCGTTCAGTGGGGAGACGCTGAAGAACCCATCATCACGCAATATGTCCCCATCACCGAACCAGAAGTGTCGGAAACGCCGGTTTTGACGATACCACCTGACACCTCACCTGTCGCGGAAACGCCATCGTCGGAACGTCTCACCGCCGAACCTAGTGAAGCAACGGAACCGGTTGTCGCCACCTCACCCAGTACATCGAGGAATTCCCTCAATTTGGAGGTCGATCGAACGCCTACCGCTACCCCCGAACCGACTCCCATCGAAACCGAACCCACGACAACCAACATTGACGATTCCACCTCGATCGATCCCGATCCCGTCGAACCCGAACCCCCAACAGATACGACAAACACGACGAATACCCAAAATACTGAGTTAACCGATATCCCCTCACCACCAACAGTGATTCCAACCGACACCTCGATCGCCGAAACCCTCACGACGGGAACCCCTGACGATATCGTGTCTCAAATCGACGAACTGTTTGAAACGGAATTCGAGGAAGCCGCAGGAGAAAACCTCGACGACGATACCGAAGTCGTTACCGCTGAAAGTATTCGCCAAACCCTACGAGACTTGGAAGTAAAAACCCAACGTCGAGCCGTTGTCATCTACGCCAAAACCCTCGTTCTCCCCGACTCCCCCGACACCGAACAGTTAGTTCTGGCGTTAGTGGTTCCCGACGGCCCCCCGATCGTCAAAACCCTCAATCTCCAAGCGGGAGAACTCGACGAACAAGTCCAGTTATTCCTTCAAGACATCAACACGCCTAGCTCCAACGGCTATCTCCATTCCGCTCGACAACTGTACGATTGGCTCGTGGCTCCCTTGGAAAATACCCTCGAATCGTTGAACGTCGATCTACTCGTCTTCTCTCTCGATGCGGGATTGCGACAACTTCCCCTCGCAGCTTTACACGACGGCGAACAGTTTCTCATCGAACGGTTCAGTTTCGGAACCATTCCCAGCGTCAGCTTGACGGATACCCGTTACCAACGCTTGGGAGATGCTCGCGTGTTGGCGATGGGAGCTTCGGAATTTCCTCATGCTGCGGTGGAACCCCTTCCGGCGGTTCCGACGGAATTAGCCTCGATCGTCAATACGCCACTGGAACCGGAATTTCCCGAACTCCCGATTTTGGGATTGTGGAACGGACGGGGATTTCTCAATCAAGGTTTTACACAGCAGAATCTCAAGCGAGAACGCCAGCGAGAGATGTATTCGATCGTTCATTTAGCGACGCAAGCGGATTTTGTCTCTGACGATCGAGATTCAGCATTTATCGAATTTTGGGACGGTTCAGTATCCCTCGACGGTTTGCGAGCGGTAGAATGGTACGCACCGCCAACTGTAGAACTGCTCGTGTTGAGTGCTTGTCGAACGGCGTTAGGCGATCGCGAGGCGGAAATGGGATTTGCGGGATTGGCGGTTCGAGCTGGGGTGAAGTCGGCCATCGCCAGTTTGTGGCAAATCGCCGATCTCGCCACGTTGGGAGCGATTTCACAGTTTTATGTCAATTTACAGGAGTCTCCCATTAAAGCGGAGGCGTTGCAACAGGCTCAGTTGGCGTTGTTGCGAGGGGAACTGACGGTTCGCGATGGAACCATCGTCGGAAACGACCTTGAAATCCCCGTTCCCGAACAATACGGCGATCGAAATATGGATTTATCCCATCCTTATTATTGGGCCGGTTTTACGACGATCGGAAGTCCTTGGTAGGGGTTGTTTCGTTCTGTTTTTTAATGAGAAAGGCACAATCGATCGAAAATTTTGAACTGCCATTTTAATTTGTTGGTTTTTTGTTCAATTTTTGTCGATCGAAAGTCTCAATCGAAAGTCTTAAAAACTTGATGTGAGAAAACGGGGTCTGTTGGAGTTAGGGGGATAAGCCGAGTTGATGAAATTCCGAAACCGTCGGCGTAGGGGGGAACGGCCGTTCCCTCCTACAATGATATTGGTATCATAGGCAATCCAATACCACCGCAATTCCAACAGATCCGAAAAACGTACACAAGTAATCGTCTTGCCTCATGGTTTCGATACAGGACGATTGTGAATCTGATTCTTCCCTTTAGCAACTAACTCTGTTTGGGTGCATCTCAAAACTGTAAATTGAATATAAATTGCCAGATCCCCGGCATCTTGGAGATGCTGGGGTTGCGTTTCATTTTTGAATTGGCGATTTTTGAATTGGCGGATTGAGTAGGATGTATTCCTAAAACCTCTGTTACTGAAGAAGGCTTTAAGTTTTTTCTGTCATAGAAATTTGAATATATGTTTCCTTGCAGGCTAAATTTTTATCAAGACAATACTTTTTCATGGTAGCTAGAATTACTAAATCCTTGAAATTTAAAATTCTCAACGAATTGATGTAAAAAGATGAAAACAAAAAATCGTCCTGTATCATTATACTTCGATACAGGACGATTGTGAATATTAAGAGCGTTTCACGTTACACGATAACGTCGATGTTTTCGCTATCGTAAACGCCGACTAACGCAGCCGAAACACCATCTGGAGTACTTACCAACGTTCCCCAGTTCAACGATCGATAGGTGATATCTTCCGGTTGAAGATCCATCATCTCGAAGTTGAGTACATCTTTCCCAACTTCAAAGTCACGAACGACATCGAGACCGTCACTAGAACTCATGAAGATGATTTCGTCGTAACCGCCGCCACTGGTTAACCAGTCAACGCCAGCTCCGCCGACGAACGCTTCATTGTTATCAGAACCGGTTAACACGTCGTTTTCTTCGCCACCTTCCATGACAATGGTCGACGCTTCACCCACTCCATCTTCTTCAAGGATGGGATTGGAAGTTTCACCACCTTCCTCAGGAACTGGGTTGGAAGTTTCACCACCTTCCTCAGGAACTGGGTTGGAAGTTTCACCACCTTCCTCAGGAACTGGGTTGGAGGTTTCACCACCTTCCTCAGGAACCGGGTTGGAAGTTTCACCACCTTCCTCAGGAACTGGGTTGGAGGTTTCACCACCTTCCTCAGGAACTGGGTTGGAGGTTTCACCACCTTCCTCAGGAACTGGGTTGGAGGTTTCGCCACCTTCCTCAGGAACTGGGTTGGAGGTTTCGCCACCTTCCTCAGGAACTGGGTTGG
>LWRO01000059.1 GCA_001657325.1 Geitlerinema sp. BBD 1991-9
CTCAAGTCAACCTGATTTGGGCAAGGGGGTGGGAACCGTCCTCTCTAGACGCAGACGCGCCTAGCTCTGCTGACTGCGGAAGCCTGAAGCACTGGGGCGGTTGAAGCGTCAGAAACACCTACCTCAACGAAGTAGGTAGGCGTAGTTCATTCCATGATATTCGGGGATTGGGGAAATTGGGAATCGATAGGCATCGATCTAAACTCCAGTCTAAATCGTTTTATGAAATTGCCCCTTTCAAGCTGCGGCAGAATGTCTCGATTTCCGATAAACCCGCTTCCGGCGTTCCTTCCGCGAGACGCTTGACAAACGCACTCCCGACGATCGCCGCGTCTGCGCCCCAGTCTTTCATCTGACGAGCGTGTTCTGGCTGCGAAATCCCAAACCCAACGCCGATGGGTTTGTCCGTGACGGCTCGCAGTTCGACAAGTAAATCTTTGACGCGATCGCTAACTTGCGCTCGCATTCCCGTCACCCCCGTTACGCTGACGAGGTAAATAAAGCCTTGAGACTGTTTGGCGATGCTCGTAATTCGTTCCTGGGGACTCGTCGGTGCGACCAACAACACCACTTCAATGCCCATTTGCTGACTTCGATCGATCAGATCGCGAGCTTCCTCCAAGGGTAAATCGGGAATGACGAGACCCTTCACCCCTGCGGCGGCAATTTGTTGTAAAAACGTATCGATGCCGCGATGGAGAATGGGATTGTAATACGTAAAGAGAACGATGGGTGCAGCAATTTCCGAACTGACGCGCGAGACCATTTCCAGCACGTTGTCGAGGCGAACGCCTCGATTGAGGGCGCGAGTGGCGGCGGCTTGAATGGCCGGACCGTCGGCGAGGGGGTCGGAGTAGGGAACCCCCAGTTCGATGATATCCGCGCCGCTTCGATCGAGAACGTGTAGGGCTTTTTCCGTCGTTGCCAAATCCGGATCGCCTGCAGTCAGAAAGGGAATTAAAGCGCACTGCCCCCGAGAGCGCAGTGCGGCAAAACAGTCTGAAACCGATTTCATGTGAGTATCATCTGGGCGGGGTCGCCCCGCACCTTATCGTTTGTCTTGTGATTCGCTCGTGCTAGAAGAAGGGGACTCGTCAAGGTTAGAGAGCATCGCGTCTCGTTCTTCCGGTGTCATGTTCTCCCAGCGTTTTTGAAGGACTGCGTCGGTATAATCGTTTAACTGCTGGTGGTACGTCATCTTGTTGGTGGCGAACCGCAGTAGATACGTCGCGATCCAGCCGATGAGTCCCCCAACGAGCAGCGCTTGACTCCAAATCCCGGCTTCGATGTCGTCTAATCCCGCGATTCCGAGGAGGAGATAGAGCGCTCCACCTGCGATAAAAACGCCGATGCCAATGCCGATAACGTCAATGCGTCGCATAATCGACCTTTAAACCGTTGCGATCTCCAATTAAGCGCTCAGTTCCCGTTTGCGAGGGCGGAAGTTCAAAAACGGACTGAGTAAGAGCATCCCGGGAAAGAACATCGAGAGGAGAAAGTACATAAAGAACCGCTCGATCGATCCGGCGACGTGCCAACGATTTTGGAGGTAAAAATATACAGCCAGGGGAACGACCAACAGATAAGCCCCAGCAAGACCAGCGTAGAGAATTAAAGCGATCGTTGTAGACGTCATAAAATTTGCAAATGCTTGAAGTGCGCGGAAAGACTCGTTACCGATTTTACAGCAATTGGTGTGACGAGGTGGGGATGGGATGATGGTGCTGGGCAATCTCCAACGCTCGCTTCTCGATAACCGATTCTCGATAACCGATGACCCATGATTGATACCGATCTTCAACAACTGGGGTTGAGTGAAGCGGAGGTGCTGCGACAGCGTGCGGCGGGACAGGGAAATACGGCAAGGCTGAAAACCAGTCGTTCTTACGTACAAATCCTGCGAGAAAACCTGCTGACGTTTATTAACGCTGTTTTTTTTACAATCGGCGTGCTGCTTCTGGCTCTGGGACGCTACGGCGACGCGGTACTCGTGTTGGTGGTGATTCTCGGTGGCGTGGTGGTGAGTGTCGTTCAGGAAATTTGGGCGAAACGGAAGCTCGATCGAATCGCTTTGCTAACGCAACCTCGCGCGACCGTGATTCGTGAGGGAAAAGATCGATCGATCGATCCCAGAGAGATTGTCATCGGCGATTTGCTGATGTTGCAAGTGGGCGATCCGGTCGTGGTGGACGGACGCATGGTTTCGGGACGGGTGGATATCGACGAATCGCTGTTGACGGGAGAGTCGGACGCGATCGCGAAAACAGACGGCGATTCCGTGTATTCAGGGAGTTTCTGCACCAGCGGACAGGGATATTACGTTGCCGAAAAAGTCGGTTCGGACAGTCTCGCCTATCAACTAACGGTTAAAGCGCGAGCGTTCCGTCAGAAATGTACGCCGCTACAGCAGGAAATCAACCTCGTCATTCGTATTTTCATGTTGTTGGCGACGTTTTTATGGATTTTGGAAGGGATTTCGACCGTTGCGCGGGTGATTTCTCTCGATGAGGGCGTTCAGCGGGCGGCTGTCATTGCGGGACTCGTTCCCAGTGGATTATATCTATCGATTACGCTCGCCTATGCGGTGGGAGCGGTGCGGATGGTGGGGCGGCGGGTATTGCTGCAACAGGCGAACGCCGTCGAATCCCTCAGTCACGTTGACGTGTTGTGTTTGGATAAAACGGGAACCCTGACGGCGAACTGCTTGGCTTTGGAAACGTTATATCCCGTGGGAATGTCGGAGGCGCAGTTGCGGGAATGTTTGGGAACTGTCGTGGCGAGTTTTAGCGACACGAACGCCACCAGCGACGCGATTCGTCAGGGATGTCCGGGAACACGTCAGGCGGTTCGGGCGGAAATTCCCTTTTCTTCAGCCCGCAAATGGAGCGCGATCGAACTCGATTCTGGGGTTTACGTGTTGGGTGCGCCAGAGATTTTAACAACAGAAATCTCGAAAACGGCGATGTCGATCGATCCCGCTCTCGTCGATCGAATCCATCAGGAAACGCAACGGGGGCGGCGCGTGTTGTTGTTCGCTCGTTCTTCACAATCGCTCGCGGAAGCGGTAGGGAGTACGATCGCCCCCCAAAATCTCGCACTTCCGCCGGGATTGCAACCGCTAGGCGTGTTGAGTTTCCGAGACGAACTGCGCGATCGGGCGCGGGAAACCCTGAAAAGCTTTGCCGATGCGGGAATCGCCCTCAAAATTATTTCAGGCGATAACCCGGACACCGTGGCAGCGCTAGCGCGACAGGTGGGTATCGATAGCAATCTCAAGGCGATTTCGGGGTTGACGCTGGCGCAAATGGATGCAAAATCGATCGATCGAATCGCAGCGGAACGAACGATTTTCGGGCGCGTAACGCCGGAACAGAAGGCGCAGTTGGTGGAGAGTTTGCGGCGACAGGGGCATTACGTGGCGGCTATCGGTGACGGCGTGAACGACGTGCTGTCACTGAAGCAGGCGAATTTGGGGATTGCCATGGAAAGTGGCAGCAAAGCCACCCGCAGTGTTGCGGATATGGTGTTGTTAAACGATTCTTTCGAGTCGTTACCGCAAACGTTTTTAGAAGGTCAGCGGGTTCGCAACGGCATTCAGGACGTGTTGAAGGTGTTTGCGGTGCGGATGTTGGCGGTGACAGCGATTATTTTGGCGACGGGACAGGTGATCGGCACGTTTCCGATGTTGAACAAGCACAGTGCGATCGTGACAATCGTGGGGGTGGGTTTACCGACGTTTGGCTTTCCGCTGTGGGCGAAACCGGGCTTTCCTCCGAAAGGTGGCGCGATTCGATCGTTGTTGCATTTCACGCTTCCGGCGACGGTGACGATGACGCTGGTGTCGTTGATGGTGTATTTGGGATATTTGGTGACGGAAATTTGGGAGGCGACGGCGGAGGGAACGGTTGCCATTGACGATGGGTTTCTCGCCATTCCCCGCAGCGCGTTGGTGACGGTGATGGTGACGTGCGAGTTATTGTTGGTTCCGTTCCTCAAACCGCCGACGAAGGCTTGGGTGGGGGGAGAACAGCTGAGTGGCGATTGGCGGTATTCAATTGTGGCATTGGTGTTGTTGGTGGGGTATTACGTGGGGTTGATGTTCGCCCCAGTGCGGGAGTTTTTCGAGTTATCGCTCCTCGATCGAGGGGATTATGTTTTGATTATCTGGCTCTCGCTACTCTGGGCGCTGGTTCTACGGTACACTTGGCGAGCGAAACTGTTCGATCGATTTCTCGGTGTCGATTTACAACCCTAATTTTCAAAGTTCCCAACTGTAAATCGTCAATCGTAAACTGTCAATCGAAACTCTCCTCAATCGTCAATCGTAAACCGTAAATTCTGTTAATGGATATTCTCGTAGAAGGCTGGCGGTTTGTCCCGCATTCGTTCGCGATCGTCAATCAGTTTCAGTTGTTAGAAATGCTCGATCGATCCGTTCGCGTGTTTCATCGAGATATGCCCTACTTACACCAAGACTGGACACCTAAAACAGGATTGTTCGATGCCGCTGCCGAGGAAAAGTTACGACGTATTCCTTCACCGCAACCGAACCAAAAAGCAGATGTAACGTTGCGGATGTTTATGCCTTATAATTTGTCGCCGTCGGACTCAAAACGTACTTACGTATTCGGAACGACGGAATGGCGAATCGTGCAGAATTTGATGGTCAAATCGATGGGGATCGCTTCGTTTGCAGAAGCTCATCGAAACTCCGATACGGTTATTATTACGCCGTCTAACTGGTCTCGGGCGGGTTTTTTAAACGCGGGTGCGGTGGCGGAACGGGTGGTTGTCGTGCCTCACGGTGTCGATACGAACGTGTTTCATCCGCTGTTGCACGAAGATCGCGAAGCCTTGCGTCGTCAATGGAATTTAGACGGGTGTTTCGCGTTTTTACATATTGGCGTGATGACGTGGAATAAGGGAATTCGCTTGTTGTTGAAAGCCTTTGCCACGGTGACGGAACGTTACCCTCACGCACGTTTGGTGTTGAAAGGGAACGATGCCATTCGCAAGTCGCGCGAATTTGTCGTGAAAGACCTTCAGGAAATGTTGACGCAGGAAGAGATCGATCGAGTGCTTCCGCGTATCGCCTACATTGGTAAAAATCTCAACGCGCGACAATTAGCCAGGTTGCATCAGGTGTGCGATGCTTACGTGTCGCCCTATTTGGCGGAAGGGTTTAATATGCCCGTGTTGGAAGCAGCGGCGTGTGGTTTACCGATTCTTTGCACGAAAGGTGGTGCGACGGACGATTTTACCCACTCGAGTTTTACGGGATATATCGACAGCAAACTGAGTACGGTTGAGATCGATAACGAAGTGCGCTATTACTTGCATCCCGACCTCGATCGTACTATCTCGTTGATGTCGGAATTCATCGAAACGCCGAAGTTTGCGGAACAGGCGCGGCGGACTGCACCGAGGTTTGTTGCGTCGCGGTTGACGTGGAAGCACGTGGTCGATCGATTACTTGAGGTGATGAAGTCGGTGTGAACGTCTGAATGTAAAGCTTTTGCCACTCATACTCAATAAGCCTGTCAACAAGCAATTGAGGATGAGTTGGCACAGTGGCTTCAAATCTTTATGGGGTCGAGGCTTTAACTATTTTCTCTCGATCGATTCAAGGCCAAAATACACGGCAATCCGTAGTGTTACCGATCGAGTTGACGTGAAATTAACGACGTGTTTCTCTGTACGAAACGCATAACTTGCTGTAAAACCAAGCTCAATTTCGTTGTTTTTACGATTTTTTTTTGTGAAACCCGGTTAATTAGACAGAACAAAACGTAACGAACGAGATTATCTATGCTGTTTTTAAAGACTTGATAAAGTCTCGATAAACTCACTAGATCTTAGTGTTATGCCTGTGATAGCCTAGCCGTAAATACACCAAAACATAGATATTTTCATCAAAATGACACTGCATCTCGCCAAAGAATATATCAATGTGATGGAAGTTTTGGTTGCAGAAGAAGTCGAGAACCAGCTACAAGATTTTTCTCAAACGATGCTTCCATACATCCGAAAAGCAGACGTTGCAACCTATGCCCTCAATCGGCTACCCTGCTTGTATGCTTCTTCAAAAGAAGGTTTTGAACGTCAGAAAAAACTAGGAATTAAAAAATATAGCAAGCAGATCGAAGTTGCAGTTAGGCAAGCACTCATTGCCATTCAGCGCGACCCAATTCGCCGGTTTACGCCACTTTTATCTCCAGAGGAATTAGAATATCAAGGTGCGTTGCTACAACTTGTTTCTTCTCTTCCCAAACATTCAAACTTACGGCAAGAGGTGGCACGGGCGTTACGAAAAGCAATCTCCATTGAGAAACCCCCTAGAGCGGTCTCTCCAAGATCGTCGATCTCTCCGAAAGTTCGTCGAGTGTCCGAATCTTGTTTGTATTAACATTGCATCTTCAACAGAAGGCTTTGAACGTCAGAAAAAGTTGGGCTTGCAACATTTAAGAGTTAGACGTTGACTCTCGTTAATCCCTAGACTTCAATTCAATGCGAACTGCACGAGATTAGAGACGATCGAGAAATTCAGGACGGGTCGATCGATAGTCAGGACAGTCGATCGCGCGTTCGGATAACGCCGTCATCGGATGGACGGGACATTTGAGACGATGGTCGTTCGTGAAGAAGCGACAGTTGGCACAGGGAATTTGGTGCATTTCCTTGGCGCGGCGAACGCTGGCGTTCACGGCGGCGAAGGTGTTTCCGATAATGGCGAGTACGATCGCCCAGGCACAGACGAAACAGATGGGGACGAGATAGGGTTGAAGGCTTTCGATAAGGGGACGTAGGAGTTGCAACACGGTGCGGCTTTCCTCGATCGTTGCAAATGATTTTCTCTAATTGTACGGGATCGATGAGAGCTAAGCATTCGCGTAGCATTTATTTTTGCACAAAAATCAAGTTGGGATGTTTTTATTGTATTATGTTTGGTAGCTGTGATTTGCAATTTCAGGATATTTAGTTGCTTGATTAACTCTATCTTAAAAAAAAATTAAAAGCTCGCTTCGCTCGCTTAGAGAAAAGGGCAAAAGGGCAAGAAGGCAAAGGGCTAAGAAAGAGTCCGCGCCACAGAACAACACAAGCGAAAACCGTTCCTGATGAACCGAATGACCGGGTCGTACCCGACGCGATACGCAGAACGGCAGTTCCACGGAAGGTTGCTCCAAGAACCACCCCGCAGGAGCTTTTTAGTTTCTGTACGGTTATTATTTTTTATCCAAGCACTTCCGTCAGCTGGCGCTCCATTGTAATTATTATGCCAATCGTCTTCACACCATTCCCATACATTGCCATGCATATCATATAAGCCAAAACGATTTGGAAGAAAACTGCCAACCTGAGTGGTTTTCCCTCGATACTCTCCTTCTGGGGCATCGGCATATGTGTAATTTCCATTGAAATTTACGAATTTTGTCATTATGGTTTCCCCAAAGTAAAACGGCGTTGTCGTTCTTGCTCGACAAGCATATTCCCACTCCGCTTCGCTGGGAAGTCTGTACTCTCGTCTTGTGGCAATTGACAATCGCGTACAAAATTCTTTCGCGTCCAGCCACGAAACTGTTTCGACAGGGAGATCGTCCCCTTTAAAATGTGAAGGGTCTCGATTGAGGTCTCGATCGACTTTTGGCATCGATGCCACAGTTCGCCACTGCGCTTGTGTCACTGCATATTTCCCCATAAAAAACGAGGGAACCGTTACATCACGTTGCGGTCGTTCGTCTGCCTCAGTTCCTTCCTCATCTTCTGGCGCACCCCTCTTAAACGAGCCACCAGGAATTTCAACCATTTCCAAAGTGACATCTCCACCTAATTCCTGTGTAAAGCATTGGGCTGAGTGTTGCTCTCGGTTAACCTCCTCACCCTGTCTGTTCAACGTAACCGTCTCAAAGGGGAAAGACTTTAAAGCACTTTCCTCTAAAATGCGAGTTTCTTCTGTATCGAGTTCCGAGCGCCCAAATATCTGACGCATGACGAACACTACCCCTAATCCCATCCCTCCAAAGCCAAGCCACTGCAAAAGTTGTCGTCTCGGAACAGGTAACGATATTCGTCGATCGGTACGACTAACAGGTGAACGACTAGCTGGTGGACGACTAGCTGGCGTACCAGAACTGCGGCTTGTCCGAGCACTTCCAGAAGTTGATACTTGAGTTGATGTTTGAAAAGTTCCTTGTCCGGCGTATATCGTCGCCAAGCGTTCAAAGGCTTCGATCGCTTCGAGATCGGTTCCCATCGCCGCTACATTAACCCGAAACCACAACTGTCTTGCCAGCTTGATATCCCCTTTATTTTCCGCCCGGTGCGCCTCCAGTTTCAGTCGATCGATATCCGCAGGTCGAGCGTACTTCGGCAGCAAGATCAAATGGGATTTCAGGATTGGCTCAGCAATAACATAAGGTGTTTGGCGATACCCTTCCCCTCGATACTGTTTCAACAATTCCGGTACGCGATGCTGGAGGTATTCGTTCAAACGCGCTACCGTCGCACATTGTCCCTGGATTCCCAACCCCTCTAACACCGCACGAGTAAACGCCCCTTGCTGCAAGGATTCCAGTTCGTATGAATACTCGTTGGGACTACAGGAAAAGAGCGTCACGACTCCCGTTTGTCTGGCTTTCTCCTCCGTCTCTTTACCAATGCCCTCTCCGCCTTTATCCGCCTGACTGCGACAAGCATCGAGAAGCAAAATTACGTTATCTGCACCGCACCCTCGCAGCGAATCGGCAACGTAACTCGTGGCGAGCGCTGTCGATTCCACATCTTCTCGATCGCCCTCCAACGGCATCAAGTAATCTCGTCCCTCGTGGCGCATTCCGTGGCCGCTGAAGAAAAACCAGAGGTTATCACCCTTTCCCATTGACTGTTGGCGCAATTCTCGCAACACTCGCCGAATATTCGCTCGATCGGGTCGTGCGTATTCGTCTTTGGCATCGTCACACAACAGCCACACGCGATCGAAGTCTGCCTCGCCACGAAAAAACTCCACCATCGTTCGTGCGTCACATCGCGCACATCTCAACGGTTGCAAAAAGCGATATCGATCGATCCCAATACAAAGTGCAAAATTTTTCGCTTTCACTTTGTCGCTACTGGACTCTTGGCTTGAACTTTAATTTAAAGCTTGTCGTTCCCGCTACACCAGCGCCCAACCCGACAATGTCTACTTTACCGTTGGCTGACATAGCCACGGATACTTCCACCTCTGCCAGTTCCACGGATTGGAGGTTGGCTTGTTTCACTGCTCGATCGAGCGATCGATCCATCTGCTGCACCAACTTTGTCAATTCCTGTTCGAGTACAGCGACGGGAACTTCATGAGATTTTAAGGCTCCGGTTGTTCGCTGTCTCTCTTCTAAGCGCTCGGCATCCGTTCTCGATCGCTCCAAAACGCTCAAGGCCAAATCGATCGGCTCTTTTATTCCGGTATCAGTTCCTGCTGCTTCGGCTTGAGGTTCCTCTTCCGGTTGGTATGCAAACACGCGAATCGTTTCATCAGACACGATCGATCTCCGCAATTCTTCTGGTTCGCCCCTATCATGACAGATTCCACTCTGATATCACGAATCGCCCCACTCGATCGATCTCAACCGAAAACAACCGATCGAACCCTTCTGAAAGCTCGGGAATTTCCAATTTTCGATACGTCGATCGAACGCCAACTTCAGGAATCTTCGCTCTCCCCGTTCGCTGACTGTTACGCGCGAGACAATCTGTCAACAAAGAATCGAAGTAGTAGCCCACGATCGAAAACTCAAAGGCCTTCAATCGATCGATCTAGGTGCATCTCAATTTCGTAGAATGACCCCTCTGCGGCTTGACGGCTCGACTGAGCGCTCGCCACTCCACCCGTCCTCCCCTGACTAAGGGGAGGTGCCGAAGGCGGAGGGGTTCCGATCGCCCAAGTGAGATGCACCCATCGATCTCAATTGAAAACACTCACGACAAAACCTATCTCGAATCGTAAATATTTACTGCAAAGCTTGCAATTTGAACAGTAATATGATTTTAAAAAATTTTCGAGATCGATCGACTTCATTGTCGATGCAATAAGTTGGGAGGATCGATCGAGTTAAATCGAGCTTCGCATTCCATTCGATCGAACTAGGGGGGGAGAACCGATATTGTCGGATGCTTTACCCCTACGATAGTCTGAAATCGTCTTCTGCTCGATCTAATCCCCCCTATGAGCGAGCCTCGCGATCTCGAACAATCTCAATCCAGCAACGACGATCGTTCCTCCAAGCGCTTCGTCTCCGATCTTTGGAACACCGCCACCTCGCGCTTCAAAGACTTCAATCCCCTCGCGAACATCCGCCAAACCGTTTTCAACTGGTTCAGCGTCAGTGAGGAGCGACTCGCCGAAATCCTCACCACCGTTCGCCAGGAACTTCCCACCACTGAAGCCTTACTCCTTGGAAAGCCGCAAGCTGGAAAAAGCTCGATCGTCCGAGGCTTAACGGGGGTCTCCGCCGAAATTATCGGACAGGGATTTCGTCCCCACACCCAAAATACCGAACGCTACGCCTACCCCTCAGACGACTTACCGCTTCTCATTTTTACCGATACCGTCGGTTTGGGAGACACGCGCCGCGCTACTGACGAACTGATTGCAGAACTCATCGGCGACTTGCAAGAGAAAACCCACCGCGCCCGCGTCTTCGTCCTCACCGTCAAAATTAACGACTTCGCCACCGACTCCCTGCGCCAAATTGCCGAACAGTTGCGCCAAAAATACCCAGAAATCCCCTGTTTGCTGGCCGTAACCTGCCTGCACGAACTCTACCCACCGAACATCGACGATCACCCCGAGTATCCCCCCAATCTCAAAGAAATCGATCGAGCCTTCAATGCCATTCAACAAAACTTTTCAGGATTGTTCGATCGAGCGGTGCTTCTCGACTTTACCCTCGAAGAAGACGGCTACACCCCCATCTTCTATGGCTTAGAAGCCCTTCGCGACCATCTCGCCGAACTCCTTCCCGAAGCTGAATCTCGCGCCATTTACGAACTCCTCGAGGACGATGCAGGCGAACAACTCGGCAATTTGTATCGCGATGTCGGACGACGGTACATCCTGGCGTTTTCCGTTATCGCCGCGACCCTCGCCGCCGTTCCCCTTCCCTTCGCCACTATGCCAGTTTTAACCGCACTGCAAGTCTCGATGGTAGGGGTTCTCGGACAGCTCTACGGACAAGTTCTTTCTCCCGCACAAGCCGGAGGAATTGCCAGTGCCATTGCCGGGGGCTTCTTCGCACAAACGATCGGACGGGAATTAATTAAGATTATTCCAGGTTTGGGCAGCGCGATCGCGGCTTCTTGGGCGGCGGCGTACACGTGGGCGCTAGGTGAAGGCGCTTGCGTGTATTTCGGCGATTTAATGGGGGGTAAAAAACCCAATCCTGAAAAAATTAAAGCGGCAATGAAGGAGGCGTTTGAGTCAGCGAAAAAGCGCTTCAAAGGACATTAAATCGGTAAATTTCGTATCCTATCGTTCGAACACCGGATCGTTCCCCGGCCAACCTCTCGGTTCGGCTAACACGTCCCCAATCGGAAGCGCGATTTCTAAACCTTGTTGATATCGCTTCGTCAATCGATCGTATAGCGTCAGGTAAACTGCTGCACCGAGGTTCGTACAGTGTCGAGTGGGAATGAACACGCGACGGTGACACAAGCCGCGTACTTGACTGGGAACGCTGCCATCTTCCGGGCCAAATAGGTAAATCGCATTTTCAGGATGCTCGAAAACGAGAAGATTTTCCGATCCAGGCAACAGTTCGACCGCCACAGGAACGGCATTTTCAAAATAATCGATCGGGCGATCTTCGAGGATAATATCGACATCTGAAAAACCTTTCATACGCTCTTCTCTCGGAATGCGCTTACTGTTCCAAACCGCTTCCGCACAACGAGTTCCCGTAACCCATACTTGAGATACCCCAAAGCAGGAAGCTGCTCGAACCGCTGCACCAACGTTGTGAGTGAAGCGAGGATCGAACATAACGATCGCTGGGAATTCACCTTGTCGAGCAGCTTTAAACGGCCACTTGGGTGACTTTTTTAATGATTTTGCTGAGGACATATTGAATCTCTATAGTGCTTTTTATTTAATCTTCTATTTTAGTTTAAATTCAACTTAAATTAAACCGGTTCCCAGACTCTGACTGGGAACCGAGTACGAGTTTAAAAGAGCTTAGCGACTCATTTCTAGCATTCGTTGAATTGGCTTCAACGCCGCTATACGAATGTCTTCAGGTAAATTGATTTCCGGTTCGCGATTCTTCATCGCCAGATAAAGTTTTTCGAGAGTATTTAACCTCATGTGAGGACATTCGTTACAGGCACAGTTTCCCGTCGGCGGCGCGGCAATAAAGGTTTTACCTGGCATCGATTTTTCCATTTGATGGATGATACCAGGTTCAGTTGCTACGATAAACGAATTTTTCTCGCTACTTCGGGCGTATTTCAATAATGCCGTGGTCGAACCGATGAAGTCGGCGTGACGCAATAGCGGCGGTTCGCATTCCGGGTGAGCGATAATGTCTGCTTCTGGGTGTTCGATTTGCAGTTGAACGAGTTTTTTCTCTGAGAAGTTTTCGTGAACGATGCAACTTCCCTCCCACAGCAGTAACTCGCGGCCGGTTTGTTCCATGACGTACCGTCCCAAGTTTCGATCGGGCGCGAAAATAATCGGTTGTTCTCGAGGAATTTGGTTGACGATATCGACGGCGTTGGAACTGGTGCAGATGATATCGCTCATCGCTTTAATCGCCGCCGAACAGTTGATATACGACACGACGAGATGGTCGGGATTGGCCGCTTTGAACTCGGCGAAAGCTTCGGGGGGACAGCTATCGGCAAGGGAACAACCCGCTTCGAGATCGGGAAGGATGACGAGTTTGTCGGGGTTGAGGATTTTGGCAGTTTCTGCCATGAAGTGAACCCCGGCGAAAACGATAACGTCGGCGTTGGTTTCGGCAGCTTGGCGAGACAAGCCGAGGGAGTCCCCGATGTAGTCGGCGATATCTTGGATGTCGGGATCTTGGTAGTAGTGGGCGATGATAACGGCGTTGAGTTCCCGTTTGAGTGTCTCGATCGATTCAAAGAGATCGTTCGGCAGATCTGCAACGTGAAACTCTCGGGCAGGGCGTGCAGTGGTAAACACAGTGGCGAAATCTCGAAATCTGAATTTAACGTCTGGTTAAATGAATTATAGTGTTTTTTACCAAAATTGGGGGCGGGGAGAGGAGATGAAGAGATGACCGAATGGGGAGATGACCAGATGGGAAAATTATTCGATCGCGACCTCACCTCATCACCTCCCCGCCTCATCACCATTACGCGGTTTTAGAAAACTGGTTCGCGAGGAGTTGAGTTTTCAAACCGTATTCGATCGCTTCGAGAACGCGCGTCATGCCCGTGGTATTAATCATTTCCGGGCTTTTATCCGCTTTTTTGGCCACTTCCATGGCTCTTTCGGTAAGCGAGTGACTGGCGTAACCCGTAATGACGAGTAATAAATCGGCTGTATAAATGTGAGTTTCGGCTTGTTGTGCCATTTGTAAACCGTCTTGCGCCGTACACCAAATCAACTCGACATTGGAGTCTCGCAAGCGATTTTTGACAGCTGTAGCGAGTCGATCGTGACCGCCGAACACGACAATTTTGCCCGACAAACTGGCGTAGGGATTGGGGCGTTTTGCCGAACTGCGATGGCGCGTTTTCGGTTGAACTTCTGTGGGACGTTCGACCCGCGATCGATTTTCCATCGCTTTGTGGTAAATGAACGTTAAGGTCTGCTCGTGGGTTCCCCGTAACCGCGCGACTGGCCCTTCCGTACTGAGTTCGTTAATCCGATCGATCAGTGTTTCGACCACTTCTTCTAAAGCACCGATTGCTTTGAGATCTTCGACATATCCGCGCATGGCTACCGCGAAGTCTGTGGCACTAAAGAAATCGGGTTGTTCGGAGATCGTATCGAGTAGATCGTGTTTGAGTGCGTGTCGCCATTGATTGGTTTGCTCGGCCAGTTGTTCGTCTAACAACCGCTCTTCGTATAGGATCAATTGTCGATCGACCACTTGGGAAGCCAGAACGGGTGCGTTGGCGAGTTGTTCGCGCAGTTCTCGCGCTTTATCTTCAAGCTTTTGACGAGCAACACTATCGTCAATATTTTCAACGTCGTATTGACGAAGCATGACTTCAACTTGGGTCAAAAGAGGCTTGAGTCGCTGTTCGATTTCACGAATTTTTTCTTGAATTTGCTCCTCTCGTTGCTGCTGAAGGCGCTTTTCTTCCAGTTCGGCTTTTGCCAGTGACAGCAAGCTATTGACGGAACTTTCAATATCTTTCAGGTCGTTGATATCCATGGGATTTCAGGCGGGATTTCGATCTCAATTTGACAAAGGAGCTTCTCAGGATCGGTGGCTGTTGTAGGCTCTGACCGATCCCCCTGGGAAGGAAGCTCCAATGCTATTTATCTATGATACGTCGCGAGTACGATCGATTAGGAGATCGTGATGATTTGAGCAGCGGTTACGGTGGGAATACCTTAAAGTGTGACGCTCGATCGGGCGGGGATCGATCCCGTTCCGTCGGCATCGTAACTGGGAGTGTCTGTCGTCGTCTCGTAGAGGAAGGTCGATCCTGTTGTATTCGGAGCTGGAGACGGAGGACTGACCAGGGTTCCAGCACTCTCGAAGACGCGGACGGGATCGCTCGGCGACACGAGAATTTCGATCGTCTGCGCTGAAGTCAGAGCTTCGGATCGCCGTCATCCTTGGAAGAACGATCGACAAAGCGATCTTTGCCACCGTTTCCCGTGAGTACGTCTATCCCCACGCTGCCTTCGATTCGATCGTCCCCAGCTGTCCCTGTTAAAGTATCCTCGAATCCCGATCTGATAATGTTTTCAACGCTACGAAACGTGCTGGGATCGCGACCTCATGTCGATGTATCGTTTTCGGTGTTTCCCAACAGTGGCCGATCTCCTGGTACATCGTTGAGAGTTTCGCGATCGTCGATCGAGATAAACACGCTTGCAAAGCCTGCCAATCGCCCCAAGCGTTCAGTCCGAAACGGCTGCTATGGGCTTCGTCGTGTTTGAGGCGAAATTCGTCGAGGGTTTCGGCTTCAGATCGATGGCTGGAGATCGCGTGTCACCGAGGAGGATGAAAACGTCGAGATCTCGATCGTCAGCGTTGGAAATGGCAGGATAGAGGCTGAGTTCTCCTAGTCAGTCAGGGGAAACTCCGAAAGACAAGCCGGTTTAAATTCCGACTTCAACCTTCAGCCGGTGTGCGAAAAGTATCGATCGTAGAGCTGCCCGCAGCGTCAATGGTACGAACGTATTATTGGGTATCGGGCTGTAAATCGGAAACTTCGACTTTGACGGGAACGTTGGGAGCGTGGGATTCGCCACTGACAGTGGGAACGGTGTTAAAGTCGGGATCGGTACTGTACTCGAAGGCGACGAAATCCCCTTGGTTACTTCGCATCTATAAAACCGTACGGATTTGAGTCGTATCACCAGCCGCAACTCGGTTAGGTCAGGTTGCAGTTCCGTCTCCCGTTTGACGTAAGTTGTTGAGAAGTTCTGTTTCTCGGCCGTATTTTTTCATAAAGTCAATGAACGTCATATTTTTTTACACGCTTGGGAGGCTCGAACGTCAACTCTTTTATGTGGTCTGGGTGAGGATTCGATACGCTCGTCTGAGTATGTTAAAGTCGATTTAACGTTAGAGTGCTTTCAGGGTGGATAGTTGAGTATCGATTGAATTGAGGTTTTTTGTGTTTTAAAATGACCACCAAAGTGTTACTAGAAGCGATCCAGCAGGCTGCAATGCCTGATGTAACATCTCTCGATCTGTCAGACCAACACCTGAGCGAACTTCCGCCTGATGTCGGCGAACTGACCCATCTCAAAACCCTGAGCTTGAGCGGCAATCAATTACGAGATTTACCGCCAGAAATTGTCAAGCTTCAAAATTTACAGCTTCTCGATTTGGAGTGGAACGACTTTGAAACATTTCCATCTGAGATCTTATCACTCAAAAACTTAAAGGCATTGTACTTGAGTGGAAATCTCTTGTTAGAGATCCCAGATGGAATCGATCGGCTCGAGCAAATTGAAATTCTTCATTTCAACAACAATCGCATTCGTGCCCTTCCTCTAGAGATTGGAAACTTACGCCAATTGAAAGAGCTTTCACTAAGGGACAATCAATTGGCGGAAATCCCTTTTTCCTTGGCAAACTTAAGTCAGCTAAAAAAACTTTCTATTCGTCAAAACCGCCTGAGAGAATTTCCGCGAGAAATTTTAAGACTTGAAAAACTGGAAAGTTTGTCGCTCAGCCATAATTCGCTTGCGGAAATACCCGTCGAGATTGAGACACTCAAAAGCTTAAGGCAACTCGCTATCGGGGTCAATCAGATTAGTCGGATTCCAGTTGAATTAGGGCAATTAAAATCACTTCAGGTCTTTTACGTTCACGACAATTATATTCGAGAAATACCCGAAGAGATTGGCAACCTTCAAGCTTTAGAAGAACTGTATCTATATAACAACGAAATCGTCGAACTCCCCCGAACGATTGGAAAGCTAGAAAACTTGAAGTTGCTGTCTGTTAGCGGTAACTTACTTTCTCGACTTCCCGAAGAAATTGCTGCGTTAACCCAACTGAAATCCTTGGCAGTCAGCGACAATCAGCTTCGCCATTTTCCCACAAAAATCTTACAGTTAAAGCACCTCGAAGATCTCTCTATCGGCGGGAATGATTTTGGCGGGTTTCCTAGCGAAGTTTTACAGCTCGATCGACTCAAAAAGCTGGCGTTGTGGGATATAAATCTCGGCTGTATTCCGGCTGAAATTTCAAAATTAAAAGCGCTGGAAATTCTCAACGTGCGAAACGCACAACTGAACGATCTACCCGTCGAACTCGGACGGCTCGATCGACTGAAATACCTCTACACTGATAACAATCCCTTAACGGAACTACCTGACGATATTGTTGAAGAAGGCAACGAAGCAATTTTGACCACTTTACAAGAGCGGGGGCAAAACGCACGGTAATCTCCCAACGAGAATCTCGAAACGAGGGGGGTGCATCTCACTTTTGAGATCGGAACCCCTCAGCCTTCGGCACCTCCCCTGACTAAGGAGAGGATAGGTGGGGTGGCGAGCGCTCAGTCGAGGCGCGGAGGGGTCATTCTACGAAATTGAGATACACCCAACGAGGGAGTCTCTTGGCTTCGACCTTAAAGCGAAGTATCCTGTTATCTCCTTAGTCGGCGTGACATGAAACGATTGCGTGTTCTTTGGATTGTCGTCCTCACGATAACAGGATCGATCGTTCCTGAAAGTCTATACCCTCAAACAGCCAGCGTTCCTGCTCCCCCCAATCTCGAGGCGATCGATCCTGAATCGATCGAGCCTGAGACACTCGAGTCCGAGGACGTATTGCCCGATTTCGCCCTCTACAGCGACACCAACCGCGATGGCTCAGTCACCGCACTCGATGTTCGACTCCGCGATCGATGGTCTTGGAAAATGGGGGCGTTGTTACCGTTCAATCACGACGACGACAATAAAAACGGTATCCCCGATTGGAAAGACGCAACACCCATCGACCTCGCGAACGATCGAGAGTTGGCCTTAGTTCGTTTGCGCGCGATCGATCGAGAACCGGGAAGTGAGATTTTTATCCAATCCGATGCTGTATCGCGTCCGTATTTACGAGCGTTTCAGCGAACCTATCGCGGTTGGGTTCCGGTCGATTTGAAAGGATACCGTCCGATTACCGCAGGTCGCGATGTGGTGTTGGGACTCGAAGCAACACAGTTCGCCGATCGAAACTGGAACGGATACGTCACCATGGCGGCGACCCTCCGTCGAGGGAGGAAAATTTTAGAGATCGATCGAATGGCGATGCGCGTGATTCCTTGGTTGATGCTCCCGAGTACCGCACCCGCTTTACAAATTTTTGCCAGTCCTCTCGATCGAGAAGATCGTTTCGTCCCCAACTTGCAACGACAAGCGGACGCCGCGAACGTCGATTTGCTCGTCGATCCGACGGGACTGCTGTGGATGCAGGATACGATGGAAATCGGCTTCGTGCAGTTTCCCAGTCGCGGGGCGTTGCAGGTCATGCCGAGCGTGTTGGAAGGGATTCGAGACGAGCGTTTAGACGGTTTCGCCCGATCGCTACTGCAAAAAGATACGGGTTGGTTTGCCGTGTCGGAACCCCGCGAATTACCCGAAGCGGATGCTTGGATCGATTGGTATGGAAATTTAGAAGTCACGCCGCCGCTACCGAAGTATCCTTGGGGACGGGTCTATTACGGGACGGCGGACGGAATTTCCATGCACCCGGATATCGTCGAGTTTATCAACACTCAGGAACTCCAAAGTCCGGCGTTGGCCATCGATACGTCGTGGCTGTACATCCGTCACGTGGATGAAGTGGTGAGTTTCGTTCCCCACCGAGACGGCGGATTTTTGATGCTCGTCACGTCGCCGAAAGCGGGGGTGAAACTACTGCACGATCTCGATCGACGGGGTTATGGAAATCTCGTGATGGCGCGGGGATTGACGACCGAACGCAAGATTCGAGATCTCGTTCGCGATACGAAAACGATCGCTCACAACCTGAAACTACAACAGCAACACGTCGATTCGATCGTGGCACAACTCCAACGAGAATTTGAAATTCCCCTCGATCGAATCGTTCCCATTCCAGCATTGTATGGAGAACGGGGGGATTCGCTCTGGCCGAATATGGTCAATCTCGTAGTACTGAACGATCGACTGTTAGTCGCCAATCCTCAAGGCTCGATCGTCAATGGACGCGACGTTTTACAAGACGAGTTTCGCCACCGCGTCGCCCCTTCAGGATTGCAAATCGCATTTCTCGACGACGCACAATATCACGAGTTGAAAGGAAATCTTCACTGTGCGACGAACGTTCGCCGCCAGGGATCGTTTCAAACCTTTTGGACGCAGCTCCCCGATCGATTGCGTTGACGAGATAATACGGAATCCGCCATACGAAAGGGTGTTTTTGTCTGTTCGCTTGAAACCCCGTAGAGTCCTTGCGTGCAAGGACTCTACGGGGGTAATTTTATTCACTGATTTGAGAATACGATATCCAGACTGCGGAAATTTAGAAGATCGACGGCCTCGTCCGCACACGGAAGTGGTCGATCGACGTCTTCCCTGAAGGCCGCAAGTGTTTTGTCAAAATCGCTTCGATTTCTGCGATCCTACAATGGCTGAGCGGCTTAAAGTTTTTAAAATTGATTTTACAGATACGCCCTGAGATCGCCTGATGACAAGAAACTCTGACCTCTCCTCACCCCTTCATCTCCTCTAAAGCCATGACCCAGCGATCGATCTCGCTTGCCAATCTTTTGTTGATTGCGATGGTGGTGCTGTCCATTGTCCTCCTGTGGCAGCTCCAAAGCCTCATCGTCACGTTGATGATTTCGGTGGTACTCGCCGCCTCGATCGTCCCCATCGTGGACGTTTTCCAACGAGTCCTCCATTTCCCAAGATGGCTGGCGACCATTTTCGCGTACTTCGGCCTGATTGCTATCATCACTGGTGTCGTTCTGATAATCGGCCCGACGATCTTCGAGCAAGTCGAACGTCTGGTTCGACAGCTCCCGAAATTTTTGGAAGACGGGTTGTCCCTTGTCAACACCGCAATCGTTCGAGTCACGGACGCAAAACCGGAAATTCTCCTCGAGCTGTTCGACGTTCAGTCCATCACCGGATGGGCGATTCGATCGTCCCAGCAACTCGTATTACGTTCCTACGGTATCACCCGAGGAATTCTCGGTGCGGCGTTCAGCCTCGTTCTGGCTCTGTTCGTGTCCGGTTACATGGTCGCGGATAGCAAAACCCTCGTTCGCAGCATCGTGCAACTCTTTCCGCAACCCTGGGAAGACCGCCTCGCCGCCCAAGTTCCCATCGTCAGCCAGCGAATGGGGGGATACCTTCGAGGTCGCATCTTGGTTTCGACGATTCTCGCTGTCGCCACTACCGCCGGATTGAGCCTCCTCGGTTTGAAAGATTTCGCCATTGGATTGGGGGCCATCGCTGGGGTTACGAACTTAATCCCGTTCCTCGGGCCGATTCTCGGTGCAGTTCCCGCTCTCATTGTCGCCCTCTCGCAAGGGGGTTGGCTCGTGTTATGGGTCTTGATTCTGTTCGTTATTATTCAAAATGTAGAAACCTACGTTCTCGATCCCCTGTTAGTTGGCACTTCAGTCGGCATTCACCCCCTTTTTCAACTGCTTTCGGTTTTAGGTGGGGCGCAGGTTCTCGGCGTCATTGGAGCGCTAATCGTTCCGCCCTGGTTTGCGGGAGCGTCGGCTTTGGTCGAAAACTTGTATCTCCGCCCGAAACGGATCGCTCAAGCTCAACAAGAGCGTGAAGCCTTAACGGTATCGGTTGGATTACCACACGAAAACAAACAGAAATCTGAGTAAACCTGGGATCTCGTCTGTATTGCGATATCTAAACCGCAATTGCAGACAGAGTTCAGGGGGGAAAATCTTGGGTGCCATTTCCCTGTAGAGTCTTTGCGTACAAGGACTCTACAGGGAAATGGTCACTGGCTCCTGCATCAAACGATCGAACCCGGCCTCTTATATAGAAACCGGGTCGATCGATCGAGTCGAGTCAAGTTAATTTTCAGGAACGGTCAGAATTTTGGCTCGAGCGTCGCTGAGCGGCACTCATCGCACCTCGGGCAATGGGAAAACCCGCGATCGACACGACTTGATGTCGGCGTTCGGCTTCGAGTCGTTTCAACTCGTCGTAGTCTACCCAATGAATGCAGTTGACGGGACAAGTATCGATCGCCTCTTGGACGATTTCCTCCCCATCACCGTCCTGGTCGAATACGCGAGATCGTCCGTAATCCGGCTCGATGTAAAACGTGTTCCGGGCCACATGAGCGCAGTGCTTGCACCCGATACACGTAATTTCATCGACGTAAACGCCTTTCTGCCGCAGCGCCCCGCCCAACTCTGGCTCGAAACCGGAGCGCTCGGGAGTTTCCCGAAGGGCCCCGCCCAACTCTGGCTCGAAACCGGAGCGCTCGGGAGCGGCATCGGGGGTCATCGGGGCAGAATCTGACATTACGCACTCCAGCGTTGCAACACTAACCGAATCGAACCGTCTTCGTTTGTTTGACGCTCGGCCACTTGGAAACCTTGTTTGGCCGTTTCCTGCATGACCGTTTGGAAGGCGTATTGCTGGGTGACTTTATTGAGGAATCGATCGACCGAGCCGTTTTGTTGCCAGTACTGCAAGTCAGCAACGAGGTCGTAAGCTTGTCCGTTCCAGCTAAATCCGATGTCGTAACCGTTATCTTGTTCGATAACAACGTCCGCTGTATGGGTTTGCCCCCGATAGCCGCGAACCTCTTGCGGACCGGGTTTCCAGTCAATTCCCAGTTCGCCGAGAGCGGTTTGTAAAGCGTTTAAATTGCGGATTTGAGTTTTGATATGGCTAAAGTGAGACATGGTAAATCAATGAAATGGAACGATTGAAAATTTGAACGTGCAGAAAACACTTACCACTCGCTAAACGAGGTCGTTTGTGCCTGAGTCGTCGCCTGAGCGTCCTGCTGTTGGGCGTAATACTCGGACGTTTGCTCTTGGTGCAGCACGATACCGAGTTGTTCCTCAATGGCTGCCGTCACTTCTGCACAAGAAGCTCCGACAATGCCTGTTACCTTTTCGACAACTCTGCCGTCTGGGTAAATGACGAATTCCAAGGTTTCCATAAGCTGATTTAACCGCGAAGGGGGTTGAAAAAACTGGAGACTTGTGCTATGCAATCCGTTCGATCGAGACTGAAGAACGGAAATCAAACTCAGTTCGAGTTGAATAAAATCTTAATAAAATGAATTCAAAAATGCCAAAGCTTAATATTACTTCGCCAAATGCGACTCACTCGCTCTAATAATTAATAAGTTTCCCCCAACTTTCCCGAGCCGTCAAGTCACCTTCGTTCGACAGTTGCAAAATTCTTGCAATTTCAAGATTCGGGCGCTCCAAGCCCCTACATTCTCCGGAAGACCGGCGAAATCGATCGATTCCCAAGACCCAGAAGACGAGATAATGGAAAGTTAGTCTGTTTTTAGATTTGAATCTGCTATGAGTGCTAACCAATCTCCCGCCGTCAAAGCTCCCCTGCGTGTGGGTGTTCTGGGATTTGGCGGGTTGGGTCAAGCGGCCAGTCGCGTTCTCGCCCCCAAAGGAGAAATGCGTTGGGTTGCCGTTGCCGACCGTCACGGTTACGCCTACGATCGAAACGGCTTAGATGCCGATCGCTGTATTGCCACCTATGTCGATCGCGGATCGGTTGGGCATCTCGACACCCACGGCGTTCTCAGCGATGAAAGCATCGGCGACCTGCTCGATCGAGCCCCCGACGTAGACGGCTACTTCCTCGCCCTCCCCAACCTCCCCAACACCTTCATGGCATCCGTAGCTCGTCAATTTATCGAGTCGGGTTGGAAAGGGGTTCTCGTCGACGCCCTCAAACGCACGAGTGCCGTCGAACAACTGCTCGATCTCCAAAACGAATTGCAAGAAGCCGGCATTACCTACATGAGCGGATGTGGGGCGACCCCTGGATTGTTAACAGCGGCCGCCGCCTTAGCCGCTCAAAGTTACGCCGAAATCCACCGTGTAGAGATTACTTTCGGCGTGGGTATTGCCAACTGGGAGAGCTACCGCGCCACCATCCGCGAAGACATCGCCCATATGCCCGGATACGACGTCGATAAGGCGCGAGCGATGACCGATGCGGAAGTCGAAGCCCTGCTCGATCGAACCAACGGCATCCTAAAACTGGAAAACATGGAACACGCAGACGACATCATGCTCGAACGAGCGGGGATCGTCTCGCGAGATCGCGTGACCGTTGGCGGTATCGTCGATACGCGCAATCCGAAGAAACCCCTCAGCACGAACGTTCGCGTCACCGGACGCACCTTTGAAGGGAAGATGTCGAGCCACACCTTTACCCTCGGTGACGAAACGAGTATGGCCGCCAACGTCTGTGGCCCTGCCTTCGGCTACTTGAAAGCGGGAATCGCCTTACACCGTCGCGGCATTCACGGACTGTTCACCGCCGCAGAGGTCATGCCCCAGTTCGTTCGCTAGAACCGTTCGCGTGAATTCGACGGTCTGGAAAAATCAGAAAGAAAGGCTGAAACTAGACCTCCTAGGTGAATATTTTTGACCCCACCCCAACCCTCCCCTTTCTAAGGGGAGAGAGCCAATATCCCCCCTCGACCCGGGGGGATTCAGGGGGGTCAATTCGATTGACAGCCTTTCTTTCTCAACCGGCTCTGCCTCCGCTCGGATCGCATCTGAAATGACCTATATCTGCTGTGAGGTAGACGATGCCCAGCGAACGAAGACTACCATTGAAACCGCTCGCCGAGATAATACTGTCGCACGAGGGGATTGTCGTAGAGTTCGTCGGGGCTACCCGAGGCTAAAATTTCCCCTTCCCGCATGATGTAGGCGCGATCGGTGATTTCGAGGGTTTCGCGAACGTTGTGATCGGTGATTAAGATGCCGATATTTCGATCGCGCAATCGCGCGATGAGCTGTTGAATATCTTCGACTGCAATGGGATCGATACCTGCAAACGGTTCGTCGAGGAGCAGGAAAACCGGATCGCCGTAACCGGTGGACAACGATCGAGCGATTTCTGTCCGTCGCCGTTCTCCCCCGGAAACTTGGCCGCCCAGGGTTGCAGCCACCTTTTCCAAATGGAACTCCGCCAGTAAATCGTTTAAACGCTTGCTCCAAAGCCGCCGGGGAACCCCCGTCTGCTCGAACACCAACAGCAAGTTATCCCGAATCGAGAGATGGCGAAATACGCTCGGTTCCTGGGCGAGATAGCCGATTCCCATCCGGGCGCGCTGGTGCATCGGCAGCTTTGTAATGTCTCGATCGTCGAGCCAAACTCGTCCTCGATCGGGTTTCACCAATCCCGTCACCACGCAAAACGTCGTCGTTTTCCCCGCACCGTTGGGGCCTAACAACCCCACGACTTCACCTTGACTCACTGATAAATTGACGCGGCTGACGACAGGGCGCTTGCTATAGGACTTGTGGATGTTTTCGAGGACGATTCTCATGCTGTCAAGATCGAGTCAGAAGCCGCTTGACCTGAAGCGACGACTCACCTATGTTTACCCGTATTTACCCACCTAATGTACCGGAAAACGCGCTTATCGCTGGATCGGTGGTGGAGAAGGCGCGGACGGACGTTCGGGTTGTGTGTTTTCTGGGATCAGGTAAATCGACTCGACTTGACGGTCGGGAAGCGGTTGAGCGACGAATATACCTTCATCGATGAGATACGTCACCACCTCACCGCGAATACTATTTCCTTCCTGCAACACGTACACGTTTCCCATCAAAACGAGACGGCGCTCGTTACTGAAATATTGTGCTTGATTGGATGTTGCTTGAATGTTCCGCGCGGGATAGTTAATTTGAACGTTTCCCCGTGCCGTGACGATACCCGTGCGAGCGTCGGCTTCCTGCGTGTCAGCACGCACGGTCAACGGTGTTCCACTCATCCCTTGAGAATAAGTCGGTGCGGCGATCGCGCCACCGAGTGCCACCGGTAGGGAAAGCGCCAGCAGGAAACGCCATTTTGCCAGTGCGGAAAATTTCATAGATACAGCGGCTCGACTCGATAGTCAATAAGAACGACAGGAAACGCGATCGGTTCCTATTTTTATGGTATCAACTGTTTGAACCGATTCACGGTCGGGACAGCCAGTCTGCAATTGTCCTATTCTTGCCGATCGATCGATCGAATACGAGGTACGGGCAACACGGGATCTCGACCGTTCAAGCCGTATTTCTCGGCAAATTCAGCGACTCGCTCTTCCCCGGCTTCTTGTAGGGTTTGCAGGGTTTCGAGAGCGCTCAGAAAGATCGCGTCGACGTCGATGTCACCGTAACTGGGACGGTAGCGACGCAAGCGATTCGTCCCTTCTCCGAGGAGAACGACGCTCCCGCGCCAGTTGTGGTTGCTGAGGTGGTAGTAACCGACTGCGATTTGGAGGATTCCTTGAAAAAAGGTTTTGTTGGGATCGATCGATTCGAGCCAAATGGCTTCGAGAGTATCGTGACAGGCGTAAAACTGACCCTCGTTGAATTGGCGAACTCCTTGCCAGAATTGTTCGGGAAAATTCATCAAGCCATTTACGAATTACGATTTTAGTGTAACAGGGATTGAAGCTGGTGCTGGAGATCGCTATGAGCATCGATCGAAATGCCTCGATAGTCCAATCCTGAAGGGGGCGTTTCCGACCACAAAACCCAACGACTGTTCTTCGGAAGATCGTTAATGGGGTGGGACGAACTGGTCAGCCAAACGGTCGGTCGATGGGGAAGCGAACGGTCAGCAACTGTTTCGTTAAAGTTTGCAGCTGCGAGGGCTTCGAGGACGACGCGATGGCCTTGCACTTCTCCCGTCTTGGCACTCCAAAACTTGACGTTCAGTTGTCGGCGACTGGCGTAAAAATAGAGCGATGCCGCTGCGATCGCCGCTTGCTCGAAATCCTCGGGTTGCCAAGAACCCGCCGTGTCGAGGGCAATGACGAGATCGAGACCACTTTGAAACATCTCCATTTCTCGCACGCGCAACTCGCCGTAACGAGCGCTGGTTCGCCAGTGAATTAACCGCATCGGATCGCCGAAACGGTAAGGCCGCAACGTTCGAGTCAGTCCTTCGGAAGCGGCTTGAATTTGTCGATCGTCGGTGGCGAAGAGGGGGTTTTCATCCTGGCCGATACCGTCGATGAGAGGACAGCGCGTTAAGGTGAGTACAGTTGGATAAACGATTGCTTTGGCGGGAGCGTTGCGCGATCGACGACACCAAAACAATCCCAGCGGTGCAGCGGTTCGCAGTTGCACGTCTCTCCAATAGTAAACGCCGCGACGACGAGCGATCTGGGTGTAAATCCAACGGTGGCGATCGCGAGCGGGGACGATTTCGATCGACGTTTTGGGAACTCCCCCCAAGCGATGAGGGATGATGTCGCGGACTTGTAGCAACAGTTTGGGTTGCGACTGTGGGTTTTCGATATCGAGAATCACCGTGAGGCGTTCCCCCATACTCACAGGTTCGATGGGGTGGCGGTAAATTTTTAAAGGGCGGATCGATCGAACCGGTAACACCGCCGCAATACCGAGCAACGCAAAACTCGTACCGCTAATGGCGTACAGCCAACCCGACATCGTGTTCGTCGCCGAGGCGAAGTAGAACAACGACAGTCCGAGACAGAGCGCTCCCCCATAGGCGGGTTTCACCCAGTGAGTTTCCAGCCAGTTGCTGAGGCGGCGTAGGAATTGTTTCATCGACGATCGATCCTTTTGGAAACTCCCCCAAGTTGTTTTTCTAGGTTAACGGAATCGCGATCTCCAGGGCAAGGATTCTGTTTTTTGTAAAGGTTTTTGGGGGAAATTTGGGTCTGTTGGAGTTCGGGTGATAAGCAAAGTTTATGAAGTTCCGAAACCGTTGGCGTAGGGGCGTCACGTAGGGGCGTCATGGCAATGCGCCCCCGCCCTACAAGGATTTTGGTATCATATGGAATCAAATACCACCGCAATTCCAACAGTCCCGAAAATTTTAGAACTGGATTTAAATTTCAGTTTTATTTTTGAAAATCCGAACAACTCAATGTCCACCATGCTAAATGAGTGTACTGAGCGCACTCGAACCAAGTCAGGGTAAATATGAGGTAGACCATGGCAGCTATTGCAAGTCGATTATGCCTCGATTTGAATAATCTATTTAAGTAAAAAATCCATAATATTGAATATATAGATGCACCTAGAATTCCAACAGAAACAATAGAATCTAAAATAATATTGTGTCCCTTACTCGATCGAACTAAATCCTGCCGCAAACTTCTATCTCGGTGACGATAGGTGAATTTAAAATCATCGATACTTACTATTTCTATCAGTCCAGGTATTTTCTTGACATGAATAAACGCCACGCCAAAACCATCGAACCCCCATCCAAACCAAGGTTTTTTCTGGATTCCTCGAAGTTTCATCTCCCACAAATAAACTCGTTCTGAGGTTACTTATTTGACAATCGAAAGTCCTGAAATTTGTTTGTTGCTCGTTTGAACTCCCACGACGAGTAATCCAAGTAAACCTGCAATTGCAATTTGTTTGTAATACTTTTGTCCAAATTGATAAACCAACGATACCAAAAGTGCTAAGATTGCCATACGAGTTCCATTGAAAAGCAGCGCCAAAACGAGTAGACTGAACGAAAGAATGAAGTCTCTGCGTTTCAATCTGTGTTGCTGCCATAAAGCGAGTGCTAAGGCGGCGCTCATGGCCAGAACCACCGAAGCATGACCGCGATGAGAATAGAATCCAATCGGTTGGTGATTCTTAAAAATCGTACTGACAAGAATATGGCTTTGAAGAAGTTGTCTAGATGTCGAAGTATAATCGATTTTCCAGTTCACCAGTTGTGGCAGGCTTGCGATGGCGAGGAGAACGCCACCGATGAGTAAACCGATCGCAAGCGATCGAACGAGTTGAGGAGATTGTTTCAGCAGTAGGCTATTGGATAGGGTGAACGCTACAATCAGACACCAGTACAGCCAACCATCTCCCATTTCAGGTTGTCCGAAAAAAGAGCGATCGGGAAAGGGACTATTAAAAGTCGAAAAAAGTCCGGCTGCGAGGAACAACAGCCACAAACCGAGTTGGATTTTCCAACACTTGGTAATCGTTTTGCCAAAAGTCAATCGCCAAATTCCAGAAATTCGAGAAGACAATGAGTCCGAGAACTGCGACTTGGGGTTGCGTCCAAATTTCGCTGCGGCTATCTCCCCAAGGATGGATAAGGACGATACTGAGAGCGAAAAGAACAGTGTAGTAGCAGTTCATGGACTCATGTTTTAGGAAGTCTCTGACTGGAAGCATCTCAATGGCTGTAGCCCTCTCCCTAAATCCCTCTCCCAATATTGGGAGAGGGACTTCTCTTGGTCTCCCCTTCTCCCATCATTGGGAGAAGGGGTTGGGGGATGAG
>LWRO01000060.1 GCA_001657325.1 Geitlerinema sp. BBD 1991-9
TCTAGCTGGCTGGCTGTGAAGCAGGAAATCTTTGGGGCGACCCAAGGAATCTCCACGCATAATCTTTGATTTGCGTGGAGAGGATGTCAAACCCTCGTCCTGCGTCTCCCATCGTCCCACCTCAGCCATTGCCCAAAGCTTCTAAATCGTAACCGCAAGTATCGACGAGATAACAGAGGGCGCGAAAACGGAGTTCGACCAATCGATCGTAGAGGGGATTGAGTTTGCAAAGGGGGGGGATGTGAAACAGACAGCGCCCGAAAAATACGATATCTCGCTCGAAGGGACATTGTGCTGGAACGAGGCGCAAAATAGTTCGAGCGATTTTTGGATCTTCAACGTTGAAAGAGGCAAACCATCGATCGATCGGATTGAAGGGATTCAAACGAATGTCAGACATAACCATTCCGTGTAGAATTCTCGATCGCAAAGACTTCTCGAATCTTGCAAAGCCTTACTCTTTCTACGGTAAGAGGAACGTTTTAGCGTTAGGTAAAGAAATCGTAAGGAATGACTTCACTTCGATAAAACTTTGTTAAAGATTGAGTTTATTCGGGTATTTAATCCGTATTTGTACTTACGCCAAGCCGAGATTCCATCGGGCAGATACTGAGTATTTTTGCGAAACCAAGTATCGTTCGGTTAGAAATGACAATGTAGGCAAACGTTTCAATCTAACCTTAGAACGTCGATGGCTCGCTGAAATTGGCTGTCTCGGTTCTCAGCGCTCCCCTGATGACTGACTGGAGACGTTACGGTTCCGTACCGATCGACCGCAAAAATTCCCCAATCCCTGGAGGGTAGCGGGTCTGACCCTACACGATTCCTGTATATCAGAAAAAATACGGAGTATTATCGATATAAATCTGAATTAGTACGTGTAATTACGGATATTTCGATAGGGAATGAATTTAAACCAGCTCATTGAAGTGGCCGAACATCAGGTGTTGTCTCGATCTCTGAGTCCCATCGAACGGTTTATCCTCTCTCAGTCATGGGATGGACGGACGTACAACGAAATTGCTCGCGTATCGGGCTACGATAACGTGTATGTCAAACAAGTCGGTTCCCAATTGTGGCAGGGACTGTCAGACGGACTCGGCGAAAAAGTTACGAAAAAGAACCTACATCTCGTTTTTGGGCAGTTCGACACCGACTCGGAAACCGATCGAGGCTGTTTCGCCTTGTCTCTACCTCCTGATATCGCAAACGTTCCGATTGAAATGCCCAGCGGGCCGCTAACAACTGATTCGCCTCTGTACGTCGAACGCCCGCCCATTGAAAACCTCGTCTACAAGGAAGTCGAACAGCCTGGGTGTGCGATTTGTATCAAAGCCCCTCGTAAAATGGGCAAAAGCTCCCTGCTCAACCGTCTGTTCGATCGCGTGTCCGAGTTAGGCTATCGCACAGTCTCGATCGACTTCCAAGAAGCCGATGCTTCTACCATGTCGTCGCTCGATCGATTGCTGCGTTGGTTTTGTGCGAACGTCAGCCGTTTGTTAGAAGTCCCGCCTCGTCTCGATGAGTACTGGGACAGCGATATGGGAAGCAAAGTCAGTTGCAAGCTTTACTTTGAGGGCTATCTCCTCCCAGAACTCGATCGACCGTGTGTTCTCGTCCTCAACGAAGTCCACCGTTTGTTCGACTATCCCGAAATCGCCTTAGACTTTCTAGCGATGTTACGGTTTTGGCACGAACAGGCGCGAGTCGTCGAGCGATGGCAAAATCTGCGTCTCGTCACGGTCTACACCACCGAAATGTACGTTCCCCTCAAACTCGATCGATCGCCGTTCAACGTGGGATTGTGCGTTTGTTTGCCGGTCTTTAACCGCGTCCAAGTGCGGGAACTGGCCTGGCGCTACGGCTTGCGTTGGGAAGACGACGAGGCAAACGCTCGTTCGCTCGATCGATTGATGGCTATGGTGGGCGGACATCCCTACCTCGTCAACGTCGCGCTGTATCACCTCTCTCAAGACAACCTCTCTCTCGACACGCTTTTGAAGACGGCCCCAACCCAAGGCGGTATTTACAGCCAATACCTCCGGGAACGACTGGCAACCTTACGCGGCGATGTAAACCTCTCCCAAGCACTCTATAGCGTTGTTACGGCGAGCGATAGCGTCGAACTCGAGGCGACGACGGCTTATAAACTCGAAAGCCTCGGTGCGATCCGACTAGAGGGCAATCGCGCGTTACCGAGTTGTCAACTCGATCGATTGTACTTTCGCGAACAACTGGCTGACGAAAACAACCACCAGAACGGCCATAAATAAACGGTTCGATCGAGGGTTTACCTATTGGGATTTTTGTTACGGTTTGTTACAGTAAAACAGAATGCCGAGGCGTTTCGATCGACGTCGTTCGATCGTTTCGATCTCGCCCTCAATCCATCTCAACGACCGACGCGATCGCCCTCACACGGTACTTTATGCTCAGACTCGAACGCATCAGCAAAATCTATCCCGGTGGCATTGAAGTTCTCAAAGACGTGACCTGGGAAGTCAAACCCGGCGATCGCATTGGACTCGTTGGGGCGAACGGGGCGGGAAAATCCACCCAGCTCAAAATTGTAGCTGGCGAACTCGAACCGACCTCTGGAGATGTGATTCGTCCGGCGAGTTTAAAAATTGCTTATCTCACCCAAGAGTTTGACGTCGAACCCACGCGAACCGTCCGGACTGAATTCTGGACGGTGTTTGAAGAAGCTAACTGCGTACAGGAAAAAATCGCCTCGGTAACCGAGGCGATGGAAACCGCATCTCCCGACGACCTCGATCGACTCATTCACGAACTCGATCGTGCCCAACGGCAATTTGAAGCCCTCGACGGCTACAGCCTAGAGTCTCAAATCGAAAAAATCCTTCCCGAAGTTGGATTTGCCGTCAGCGACGGCGATCGACTCGTCAGCGACTTCAGCGGAGGGTGGCAGATGCGGATGAGTTTAGGAAAAATCCTCCTCCAAGATCCCGATATTCTCCTCCTCGACGAACCGACGAACCACCTCGATCTCGAAACCATCGAATGGTTGGAGAACTATCTCAAAGGGATTAACACCCCCATGGTCATCGTTTCCCACGACCGAGAATTCCTCGATCGACTCTGTACCCAAATCGTCGAAACCGAACGGGGGGTTTCCACAAGCTATCTCGGCAACTATAGTACATATCTCCAGCAAAAAGCCGAAAATCAACTCTCTCAACAAGCGACCTACGAACGACAACAAAAAGAACTCGGAAAACAACAGGCCTTTATCGAGCGATTCCGCGCCAGTGCCACTCGCAGCACTCAAGCAAAAAGCCGCGAAAAACAACTCGAAAAAGTCGAACTCGTCGAAGCGCCAACCGGCAGTATCAAAAGTTTAAAATTTCACTTTCCCCCCGCACCCCGCAGCGGTCGAGAAGTGGTCACAATTGAAGATTTAACCCACACCTACGGGGACGATATTTTATTTTTAGGGGCTAACTTATTTGTCGAACGGGGCGATCGCATTGCATTTCTCGGCCCCAACGGTTGCGGAAAATCAACCCTGTTGCGCCTCATTATGGGTATCGATCTCGTCAGTGAAGGCAAAGTCGAATTGGGTAAGCACAATGTTATCCCAGGCTACTTCGAGCAGAACCAAGCCGAAGCCTTGGACTTGAGTTTAACGGTTATGGAAACCATTCACAGAGAAGTTCCCGACTGGAAAAACGAAGAAGTCCGCACGTTGTTGGGACGGTTTTTATTTACTGGAGAAACGGTTTTTAAAGCTGTTTCGGCTTTGAGTGGTGGTGAAAAGGCTCGCTTAGCCTTAGCCAAAATGCTATTGCGTCCGGCGAATTTAATGATTCTCGACGAGCCGACGAACCACCTCGACATTCCCGCCAAGGAAATGCTAGAAACGGCACTGAAGGAATACGATGGTACAGCCTTAATCGTCTCTCACGATCGATACTTTATTTCTCAAGTGGCCAACAAGATCGTCGAAATTGAAAATGGTGAGTTTCATCTTTATAATGGTGACTATCACTACTACTTAGATAAGAAAGAAGAAACACGAGTCAAGGCGGAGTTGGAAGCGAAGAAAAAAGCGGAGGAACTCAAGCGCCATCAGAAGCGAGAGAAGCAGAAACAGAAGCAGTTGGAACGAAAACGAAATAAAAAACAAAAAAGTGCAGTTTAACCAAATTTTATGGTTGGTGTAGTCGTGTGTGAGTTGTGTCTCCCTTCATTTTAAAAACTGGAACAAATGTAAAAAAACTGAGCATCTTGACATCGTTAAAATCTGGCGTTTATGTTTAGTTTTCAACGATTCATGTCGTTTCTTATTTACAACAAGAATTGTAGTTATTTGATGGTTTGATTGACTCAAACAACACTCAGAAGATCGTGGATTGTGTTATCTATTAAAAGATCTACGATCGAATCGATCGGAAGGGGCGCATCGAAAGCTTGTTTAGCAGAAAATCGGGTTCTCTCAAAATTGTGCTGTAATGGGGTGACTTACAAGACCAAGATCGTTCTTGGAGTGAGTAGCTCGACCCGATACTAACAATTGCAGAACTTCATCAACTCTGCCAATTTTTATAAATCCAACAAAGTTACAAATAAGACGAAATTCACTTCTCAAATCAGCGAATAAAATTGGTCTCGTAGAGTAGAGTCCTTGCATGCAAGGACTCTACTCTACGAGGTTTCAGGCGAACAGACAAAAACACCTTTTCGGAATCGGATTCCGTATAATTTTTTAGTTTTTTACTTTGAGATGTAAACGAACCGATTTTTTCATTTCTTCCACTCAGCTCACTATTATATTTAGAAGCTCGCGTAAACGAAAATAAGCTTTATTAAAAAATATATATGTTAGTTTACTTAACCCTATTTTGATTGTTTTATTTTTTATGATAGACTGTATTTTTTAGCTTTAAAATAATTTCTTGAATTTTGATTTTTCTAACATAATCTATTTTTTTGATGATAAATAAAAGCATTTTTTGAAACTGAATCATATGATGTTTGCGGGTCTGACACAGTTGAACGTACACCTGTTTGACTGTACGAATGTTTTGCTTGAAAACATCAAAGCATGAAGATTTTTAAACCTCAAAAAAAATTAAAGTTCGTGTAAATTTACCCCAAACGGTGGACGATCGCCCAAAACCCCGAGCTACAGTTGTGAGAAGACGATTCACACTCATTGAAACGATTCCTTATGCTTCAATCATCCACCTCTGTCCCGTTTGTCGATTTGCACGCCCTTCACGCTCCACTCCAAGAAGAGATCCAACAAGCCGTTCGCCAAGCGATCGATCGAGGTGATTTTATCCTGGGGCAGGCTGTGCGAAACTTTGAAAGTGACTTTGCCCGTGCCTGTGGTGTCGAACACGGTATTGGCGTTGCTTGCGGTACCGATGCGATTGCCCTGGGCTTGCAAGCCTGTGGAATTGGAGTCGGAGACGAAGTCATCGTTCCCGCGAACACCTTCATCGCCACGATTATCGGCGTGTTACACGCCGGTGCAACCCCAGTACTCGTCGATTGCGAGGCCGACACCGCACTCATCGACCTCGATGCCGTCGATCGAGCCATCACCCCCCAAACCAAAGCTATCCTTCCCGTTCACCTCTACGGACAGATGGTTTCACCGTCTCGGTTGCAGGAAATCGCCGAGCGACACGGCGTTCTGATTTTTGAAGATGCCGCACAAGCTCACCTGGCGCGACGGGAAGGCCATACCGCCGGATCGGTGGGCATTGCAGCCGCCTTTAGCTTCTACCCCAGTAAAAACTTAGGAGCAGCGGGAAACGGGGGCATCGTCGTGACCCGAGACGAAAACGTAGCCGAGCGGCTACGAGCGCTGCGAAACTACGGCGCCCCCCAAAAATACGTTCACACCTATCGCGGGACGAACAGCCGACTCGACAGCCTGCAAGCGGCCGTCCTCAACGTCAAGCTTCCCCACCTCGAAACCTGGAACCGCCAGCGCAACGAAGCCGCTCGCACTTACGATCGACTGCTCGCCCCCTTGCAAAATCGAGGGATCGTTCCCCTGCGAAACGAATGCGATCTCGGCCACGTCTACCACCTCTATATCGTGCGCGTCGACGATACCGCAGGGTACGATCGAAACGTCCTCGCCCGAGAACTCGGGCGTGTTGGAATTCAAACGGGCATTCACTATCCCATCCCTTGCCACCTGCAACCGGCCTATCGTAGTTTCGGCGACGGTGAAGGCAGTTTTCCCAACACTGAAACCCTCTGCGCCTGCATCCTCTCTCTTCCCATGTATCCCAGTTTGAGCGAAGCACAAATCCAGCAAGTTGTCACCTCGATCGAGGCAGCTGTTTGTCCTCCCCTCGCCTCAGAAACCCCCGCATAAACGAGCGTTCGAAATCTCAAAGCTCCAATCTGCTCCAGCAATCCGATATGATGCCTAACAGGCCGCCTTGTCAAACGATCGACGGCCTTTCAAACTAAATTCCCTTCTGTTCGATCCGGCCATCGGCGGTGCGTTACCCTCCATCACCTCATCCCGAACAAGTTTCAAAATCTGCTACGTGTCGATCGTTCACGAACAAATCCTATGAAGTTGACAACCTCCTTCAAATCCACGTTCGATCGTCATCCCGTGGAACTCCTCTTCACCGTCGTCTTGGCGCTGATGTACGTTCCCACGATCGTCCACTGGTACGACGGCTGGATTAACAAAAACATCAGCCTCGAACACGAATACTTCAGTCACGGCATCATTGGCTTACCCTTCGCCGCCTATATCATCTGGACGCAACGCCATCAATGGCAAAAACTCGACGATCGATTTAACCCCCTCGGTGCCATTCTCGTCGGGTTGGGAGGTGTGTTGTACCTCAGCCAAATGTCTGACTTCGTCAACCTATCGTTTCCCATCATTCTCGCTGGGTTGTGTTTGGGTTTAAAAGGCCGTCCCGGTTTTCAACTCATGGCCTTTCCGTGGCTACTGGTGTTTCTCGCAACACCCACTGACATTCCCTATCTCGTCGCACCGTTTTCCTTACCGATCCAAAGCTTTATCGCGGGTACGGCAGGCTTTATCCTGACACAGTGGGGGTTAGAAGTTGAGGTTCAAGAAATTTTTCTCCTCGTCGGCGGCCGCGTCGTCGAAGTCGCGCCCCACTGTGCTGGATTCAAAATGCTGTTTACCACCCTGTACGTCTCCCTGATGTTACTGTACTGGACGGGGGCGTTGAAATCCCGCAAAACAACGGTGGTATTTCTCTTCTGTGCTGTCATTATCAGCGTTGTCACCAACATTCTTCGGAACACCTTCTTAACCCTATTTCACGGAACCGGCCGCGACGCGCTGTTCCATTGGATGCACGAAGGATGGGGCGGCGATTTCGTTTCTGCCCTCATGTTGTTGGCCCTGGTTCCCACCTTAATGGCGATCGAGCGGCTGCGTGATGCCCTTTCCGGAACCGGTACCACCGAATCCGTTTAAAGCCATATCGAGCCATATCGTCCCAAGTCACCGATTCCCAACCGTGGACAAATCTGCCTCGCTTCCCAAAATTCTTCGCCGTTCGTCACCCTTTGCTGTAGCGGCCGTCGTCTTTTTACTCCTCGTTCTCCTCGTCGGCGCAGTTCCGAACTATCTATCCGGACAATTACCCGCCCGCGAACCGCCCCAAGTCAATTTGCAAGGACTGAAAAATTTAGAGGAAACCGGATTGTCCTTATCCGGGTGGACGACGGTAGACCTCATGACCGTCAACCTCGGATCGGGCCAGTGGGTGATGCAGACCCTGATGTGGGACGATCCGGCCAGTCCAGCTGAAAAACCCGGTCGGGCAACGGTTTTACTTCACGCCCAACAAGGCGCAACAGGAACGAGATCGCAACCTCAAATGGAATGGACGGACGTGCGCGGCCTCGGAAACGCTCAAGGAGATTGGAACGAAGACTCACACCAAAGACTTCAATTTGAGGTCGAGACAGAAGACAACCGAACCGCTGAGGTCAGCGCTCGCTTTTTTCGAGGTTGGACTCCCCAACAAACCTATGCCATCGTGCAGTGGTACGCTTGGGACACGGGCGGCCATCCCAATTTGACAAACTGGTTTTGGGTCGATCGATCGGCGCGACTGGCTGGAGAACGCAAACCCTGGGTTGCCGTCTGTCTGATCGCCCCCATCGAACCCCTGGGCGATATCAAAAATGCCCAGCCGCTCTTGGAAAGTCTCTCGTCAAGAGTGCAATTGGCTTTAATGGAAGACGGATTTACTGCCTCACCTTAGCTTGAGTTCCCATCCCTTGCAAACCGTCGCTCGTGTTGGCTCGTCTGGGTCACTGAAAACGGGTAACGGGTGACTGATGACTGAAAACTGCTAACTGATGAAGTTCAAACAGTGTTATCGATCGATCGTGGCAGGCGTTTCAGGCACTGTCCTGTTCGTGGTTTCGGAGCTGCCCGTCGGCATCGCCCTGGCGCAAACGAGCGCCGATCCCGATCTCGACACTATCCCCCAAGACATACCCGTTTGGTCGCGCCTGGAACTGTCGGGGGAAGTACAACACCGGCAAATGGTGCGGTATTTAGAGCAGTGGTTACGCCAACGCCTCGACCCCCAACCCACCGAACTGCCCGATTTGTCATCGCTCCTCCCGGAAGAACCGCCTCCTTTGGCAGTGAGTGAAGCGGATTGGTCGGCCTATCGCCTGGGCGCTGGGGATTCGATTTCCGTGGTCGTACAACCGCCGTTTCAAGAACTCAGCACCAGTGGCTCGATTTCGTTGCAGGGAACGCTGTTCGTGCCGCTGTTGGGAGCGGTGCCTTTGGAAGGATTGACCCTCGATGAAGCCATGCAGAAATTGCGACGAGATCTCAATCGTTACGTTGTCAATCCCGAGGTGGAAGTCGTTTTAGCAACTCCCCGTCCGGCTCAAATTACGGTGACGGGAGAAGTGGTGCGACCGGGATTTTTCCCCATTGCTCCCAATGCACCATTGGTTCAAGCCTTGCTGGCCGCTGGGGGGGTCACCTCTGATGCAGATTTGCGGCAGGTGACGATCTCGCGTCAGTTTCCAGACGACACCACGGTTACGCAAACGATCGATCTCTATACTCCTCTGGCCTCGGGAACGCCAGCGCCCGATTTGCGCGTGCGCGATGGCGATGTCATCCTCATTCCTCAACGACCGCGCGGCTTTGAAGACGCTTACGATCGAAGGTTGCTCGATCGAGCGGCACTGCGGGGAACGCAACAAGAACCCATCGCCATCACAGTGGTCGGTGCGGTTGCCCGGCCGGGGTATTACGACTTAAATCCCGTTCCACCCCCCGAACTCGATACGGCTATCCTCGCCGCCCAAGGCGCCAGAGTTTCGGCAAACTTGCGTCAGATTGTCGTGCGCCGTACCCTCGGAGACGGTTCGACGATCGATCGAGAAGTCGATTTATTTTCGCCGCTACTGCTCGGCGATCCGCTGCCGAAGGTTCTCCTCGAAGATGGCGATGTCGTGATCGTTCCGGAACTCACGGCTGAAGAACGGGAAGCTTACAATTTGGAACTGGCCGCTCGATCGAGCTTGGCGCAAAATCAAATTGTCGTGCGCGTCTTAAGTTATCCGAGTAACTCCGTCGGCCGTCAAGTCTTGCCCAACGGTAGCACCCTCGCAGACGTTCTGACGGGTGTTCCGATTAATGCAGCCCGGTTGAGTCGCGTGGCTGTCATTCGCTTTGACGAAGATCTCGGAGAAGCGGTGACGTACTATTTCAACGGACGAGAGGCAATTCTCGGCAATCCCGACGAAAACCCGCTCCTTCAAGATAAAGATGTCGTGGTGATCGGTCGCAATTTCATCGCCGCCTTGGGCAATTTCTTAAACAACTTCACGCAACCGTTCCGCGACGTTCTCGGCTTTTTATTGTTTTTCGACCAACTCTCGGACAGTGCTGATAATCTGTTCCGTCCGACAGGAAGTAATGATAATTAACAATTGCAACGAAGGGTGCATCTCAATTTCGTAGAATGACCCCTCCGCCTAAGGACTCCGTCCCGCTACCGCGAACGGCACTTCCCCTGGCTCAGGGGAGGAGGGGTGAGGTTTCGATCGCAAAAGTGAGATACACCCGCAACGAATGGGTTTGCAGTCTTTGGTTTACTTAGTCGATTCTTCGGTGCATTCGTTTCACTCGCTTAAGATAAGAGTAGTCGAGCGCAGGTACATCCATCGTGGCTCCCTCCATCGTCAAACGATATCTCATCGCTTTTGGTAAATACAAAACTGTCGGTTTCGGTATCTTTGCCCTAGCTGTCGGTGTTTCAGGCTTGATGGGGTTGCAAGAACCACCCCCGCCAGTTTACCAGGCGACGGGAGTAATGGGCTTGAACTCGCTGCCACTCACGCTGTCGGAAACGGGGCCGAACATTCAAGAAGCGGGCCGTCAAGCCCTGTCTCGAGAGTTTCTCCTCGCCGAGCCGGTGCTAAAAGCAGTTGGCGAACAGGTGGGTCTCGATCCGAGGATTTTGAAATCCGCTTATTTAAAAACACCTTCTGAAGACGAACCCCCGTTGTATAAGGTCAGCTTTAAAGATTCGACACCCGAGCGAGCTGAAGCGGTCGTGAAGTTGCTCATGCAAGGTGCGATCGAGCAAAGTCGACAACTCAACCAATCGCGATTGGATGCCCTGATCTATGCCATCGACCAACGCTTGCCAGAGGTACAGCAAGAACTGCGAGAAGTCGAAGACCGTTTAGTCCAGTTCGATCGCGTTGAAGGTGCAGCGATTATCATGGCGCAAAATGGCGTGTTAGTCGGCAAGATTCAATCGGCTATCCAACAGCAGGAACAGCTGCGTCTGAAACTCGAAGAAATCAACGCGCAAATGCGAAGCCTGGAGGGACAACTCGGCTTGAGCATCGATGAAGCTTACAGTGCCTCGGCGTTGAGCCGCGACCCGATCGTGAAAAACCTGCAAGGTCAAATTTATCAGGTGGAAACCCAACAGGCGCTCCTCGGGCAAACGTTACGTCCCGATCACCCGCAAATGGTCGAGCTGCAACGTCAGCTGAGCGGCTTGGAAGGCCTCCTCACTCAACGGGCGCAAGAGGTTCTCGGAGGCGAGGGTGTTGCGACACCGTTCGTTGACAGCCAGCGCATTCGTCGCGCTAGTAGCCTCGACCCCACACGCCAGGAAATGGCCGCTCGACTGTTAGCACTGAAAACGCAGAAAGATACGCTACAAGAAGGTTTCGTACAAGCTCAACGACTCGAGCGGGAATTTAAGGCAACTTATATGAGCTTGCCCGATCTGCAATTGGAACGGCAGCGATTGGCGCAGGAAGTCGCGCTGACCAAGGCGCTGTACGATCAGCTCCAGGCGCGACGAGTTGATACGGAAGCGGCGAGGGCAGAAACGGTGAGTAATTTGAGTATTGCCCAAGAACCGGAGGTGAAGGAGCAGCGGGAAGAAGCACCCAATGTTGCCATGTTGCTGCTGTTGGGGAGTGGAGTGGGATTGGCGGCTGGCGGTGCATCGATCTTCTTGCTGTCGGCCCTTGAAGGTAAGTTCTATACGATGGAAGAAGTCCGAAGTGCCTTACAGGAGCGCGATTTACCGATTTTAGGGACGATTCCACACGTGGTTTCCTTCGAGTCGATCGAACCCGTTCAAATGCCAGCGATCCTCGCACCGGACTCGCCGTACTTACCGTACTACGAGCGCCTGCGCAGTAACTTGCGGCGCGTTGAAGGTGAAGCGCCTCCGAAAGTGGTGTTAGTGACGAGTGCGGGGGCCCTCGAAGGGAAGACGTTTACGGCTTATAACTTAGCGATCGCTTCGGCTCGTGCGGGCAAACGAACGTTACTCGTCGAGGCGGATTTACGATCGCCGTCTCAGGCAGCTTCGTTGAAGGTCGCGGTCGATCCGAACAGTATCGCCGAACCGTTGCGTCATTATGGCAATTTCGATGAGGGAGCGCGTTTCGTTCCACCAGTTCCCAACCTCTACGTGATGACTTCGCCGGGGCCGCAACCCCATCCCGCTGCCATCGTCGAATCGAGTGAAATGCGGCAGTTGTTGGCACAGGCGCGAGTGCGGTTTGATTTCGTGGTCGTGGACGCGCCGTCTCTGAGTTCCTGTAACGACGCGCTGTTGCTGGAGCCGCATACGGATGGATTGATTCTCGTGGCGCGGCCGGCCTTTACGGAAAGTGGGTTGCTGGCGGAATATGCGGAAATGTTGGAAGAGGCGGAGGACAGCTTGCGCGTGTTGGGAGCAGTCGTCAACGATGCGGAAATTTCGATCGAACTGCCGCTGCTACCTCACGAGGAAGAAATGGAAGAAATGGACGAGTCGATCGACCTGTTCCGGGAATTCCCGTCAGAACCTGAATCGCACCGCGAATCTGAGGAGGAAGCACCGGCTCCCTTTGACTCTCGCATATCTTAGCCGTTTCTGGGCGGTTAAAACCGAGACGGAACGGTTCCCCAACCGGGTATTTTTTCGGCGGATTGGAGGGTAAAGGCTGCGAGTTCTTCGATTTGTTCGCGGGAGAGCCAACTTTCCGGAACTTCCCGACACCAAAAGGTTTCTTCGCTACCGTCGTAAGTCATGGGATAGCGGAGATAGGCGACGAAAGCTTGGATGTTGTCCCGAGGGGGCGTTGCACCAGCCAGGTCTTCTCGGGTTAACGACACAGCGGGAAACGGCAGAGTCAAACCGTTGGCGTGGCAGTAAGCGCAGTTTTCCATGAACAGCGCCCGTCCCCGCGTCAGGGCTTCGGCTGAAAATTCTCGGGTGTTCCCGCGATCGTCGAGTTTTACAGCAGCCGTGCCTTCCGGGGCGAGATAGCGCTTGACATCGGGATTGATGGCTTCAGCGCGTGCGGCGGGGACGATCGAACACCAAACAACACACAAGACGCAGACGATCGAAATCAGTCGTTCGATCGAAGCTTTAAACGATGGGAAAACCATGACGATAACGATTGAAAATTATTTTTAAAAATGCGCTTAAAAACGCAGTTTCCCGGCCTTCACAACGGAACGCCGGGAGGTGAAAGACATCGATCGAGCGTCAGTTGTAGACTTTACCGCCACCCCACATCACACCGCGCAGTTTCGGCTGAATGAGGATGTGACCGGCAATATCGAACAAGTCTTCGTCGGTAAGGTTTCTCATCTCGGGGAAAATGTCCGCACTCGACATCGAAGGGTGCAGTTCGGAAATATCCGTTTCACCGTCGAAGGTGGTGGGGTGCTTCATGTAATCCACCAGGCCTTCGATGTTATCGCGAGGGGGCGTTGCCAAAGCGAGATCTTCTAGCCCGAGTTTCACGTTGGGATTCGTTTTCGTGATGCCTTGGGGGTGGCACTGGGCGCAGATATCACCGAACAAGCGCTTGCCCCGTACTGTTTGTTTGAGAGATAAGGTGACGGGATCGCCAGCTTCGTTGAGTGGGACGGTGCGAGTTGGTGCGTCGAGTTCTAACGCGGTCGCACTATTGACAAATATTTGAAATGCAAAGAACACCGTGGCCACGGCGAGCCAAAAGAATCTTTTTAGCATGATTTTCCTCTAAAACTTGTTGACCGGCTCCCACGGAAACTCCATGGGACGCTCGATGTAACGAGCCTTCTGTCAATATGAATATCATGCCAGAGTCCGGCAACTTTCGAGCGGTCAGTCTTAGGGATTTACCACGGGAGATGGGGAAGTGGAAAGGACGGAGGCTTGAGAGGTTGGGCGTGTGTGACTGCTCGTCAAGGTGGGCGCGTGTAGGCGGATGAGTTGGGCGAGAGTGGCTTTGAGTTGGGGACGGGGGACAATAGCATCGACGAAGCCGTGTTGTTGCAGGTCTTCGGCGGTTTGGAAGTTGTCTGGCAGCTTTTGACGTAAGGTTTGTTCGATGACGCGCCGTCCGGCAAAACCGATGGTTGCGTTCGGTTCGGCGAGGATTACGTCGCCGAGCATAGCAAAGCTGGCAGTTACGCCGCCTGTGGTGGGGTGAGTCAAGACGGGGATGTAAAGCAGTCGGGCTTCTCGGTGTCGCTGCAAGGCACCGGAGATTTTGGCCATTTGCATGAGGCTGAGCATTCCTTCTTGCATCCGCGCCCCCCCAGACGCGCAAACGATGACGACGGCGCAGCGTTCTTGAGTACCGCGTTCGATGAGGCGGGTTAGTTTTTCTCCGACGACTGACCCCATGCTGCCACCCATGAAGCGGAAATCCATCACTCCAAGGGCTACGGGCCGATCGTCGATTTCGCCGAGTCCGGTTTGGACGGCATCGTTGAGTTGAGTTTTGCTTTGGTATTCGTTGATGCGATCGCGGTAAGCTTTGCGGTCGTGGAAGTGGAGGGGATCGCTCGGTCGCAGGTGTTCGTTCAGGGGTTGCCAGGTGCCTCGATCGATCAGTTGCCGAACGCGATCGTCGCTAAAAATCCGAACGTGATGACCGCAATCGGGACAAACCATTTGGTTTGCGCCCAGGTCTTTGGTGTAGGTGAGTACGCCACAGGACTCGCATTTCGTCCACAGTCCTTCGGCGATTTCCCGTTCGGGTTGTTTTTGACCGATCGAATTCAATTTGCGGCGATCTGCAAACCAATCGAATAGAGACATTTAGGTTTCTCGGGGGTCTGATAACGAGTTGTGAGCGATCTTTGGGATTCCTGGGATCTGCAATACAGATCGCATCCTATCAAATTCTGCGATCCAAAGCACCTTGTGGGGACGTGATGAGGTGGGGAGATCGATACTCGACTTAATCTAAGGTTTCTGTCCCCTCGCGGGTAAACGGTTAGCGGAGCCTTGAATGATTCATAACGAATGACGACGTTAACCGAAAGCATCGTGAGCTTTGATGTCCCCTCCTGGGGCTGTGCCACCAAAAGACACGGCAAGAACGTATTGTGACGGCACCCCCGGATAGGTCAACGATTCCAGGCTCTTGAAGCCGAAGCGACCGTAATACTCTGGAGGCCCCACAAGGACGATTCCCAATGTTCCTTGCTCCCGCATACGATCCATTGCAGCTTGGACTAGGGCGGAACCCACCCCTTTCTTTTGATGGGCGGGTAAAACCCCGATCGGTCCGAGCAGGAACCAACCCTCGTCTTCCTCTCCTACAACGGCGGGGGACAAGGCAATATGCCGATCGCATTGCCGTTAATCTCTGCAACGAGGGAAAGTGCCAGTTCGCCGGAGTCTCGGAGCCGCTCCACGATGCGATGCTCGACGGGTTCCGCGCCCGGCTCGTGTTGGGGGTGATTTTTGAATGCAGTGTAGTGTATTTCGGATATGACGCTTACGTCCGTCGTGTCTTCGGGTCGTATCTTCATGCGATCCACTCTTGGGTACGAACCTATTTTCATCCTCGGTTTTTCTCAATTCTAATTTGACCTGTGCCTCTTGTAGCTCGATCGGCAGCACGTCAGCCTCCTTTTGGGTCTAATTTGGAGAACCCCGGTATTTTCAAGATGCCGGGGTTATGGCGAATTTCATAAAAAAACGGCGTTTATACTTCTGAGTTTGAGGTGATAAGCTGATTTTATACCCGGTCAAGACCCGTGCTGTAGGGGCGAACGGCCGTTCGCCCCTACCCAAATTTTGTATTCAGTTCAACAAATTACACCGTAATCTCAGGATACCCTTATAAATTGAAGTCTAACGCTCGAACGGGGCGAACGTAACTCGAATTAGCTCGAACGAAGCAAATATGATTTGTCGATGAGCTTCCCACCCACAGCCAAGGTAAGTTCCGATCGTCATAGATGATTCGAGGTGAGTTAAATGCTTCTCCCCGCATGAGAGTGTTAGAAACAGGATAGTTATAAATATCGTTGCTACCTGTTGGGGAACCTTCACTTCGATTTAAATAGCGACAATTCAAGCCATTGGGATCGGGATCGACAACTTCCCACGCCCAAGGCATATATGATTCATTTTGATTGGAGGGATGATAATCGTCGTTATTGTCTATGACGGGATGAGATTCCGAGGCGAAAACGATGCTGGAATGATGGAAATTCAGAATTGTCGGAAGCACAAAAAAGCCGAAATTAGCCCCTAAAATAGTCGTCAGACTTATTGAAAGAATCGAGTTTTCATGTTCTAATCTCACGATGTTTCGAGTAGATTGACAGGGTTCGTTATGCTTTCGCTAACACACGACAGAGATAAATTCTTGAAATGCTCGATCGAAATTTTAAGAAGCCACAGAATAAGTGTTTCCAATTTCTTCCAGAAGTTCGATCCATCGATCTTCATCTGAATTATCGAGAATTTCAGAAATTTCCAACACTCGGTGTAGAGCGTGTCGATTGTTGTCACTGGAAAGCATCTGAGAAACACCCGAATCAAACAACGATGAGAGGCGATCGTAAGTCATGTAATCAAATGTTCCCGAGTTTTTCCAAATTACTCGTTCCTCAGTAAATGCTACCCCTTCCTTGCCATCATCCCACAGACTCGTATCTACAAACGCTAAGATTTGCTCGTTGGGATAAACGCATAGCCAACTTGACAAAGCATTAGAAAGTTTATCGAGTGGAATATTAGGGGCTGAAAATCCCTCATCGTATGTGTACTCAGAGTCAACATTCAATGCTAAAAACTCCCCTAAAGAACCCCGTTCGGGATTTTCTGTCGGTGTATAAATTCGAGTTTCAAGCTGCTTTAACGTCCCTTTATCTCGCTTTTTATGGCCTTTAAGGAACGACCAAATCAGAAAAGCGGTTCCCGATGCGACCAATGCCGCACCACCCGTGAGAACGCTCAAACCACCGAGTGCTGAAAGAGTTGCGCTAATGGCAGCAGCACCGGAAACACTTCCTGCAACACCCAAGGTACTCGCCGCTGTCCACGCAGCCAAGACAGATGCAGCCCCCGCCAGAGTCCCTGAACCTACCGAAATTCCTAAATTCCAGCGATCTTCGGCATCCATTTCGGAAACCAGAGCGATCGAAACTAATCCTGCTGCTCCAATCAGCGCCGCACCTCCCGTAGCAACGGCTAACCCACCCAACATTCCTAAGCCGCCAGCCGCGACAGAACCACCTCCAAGAGCAGCTAAAGTGGCATTGGTTGCCGCCGCACCCGACAAACTACTCAAACTAACTCCGGTTGCTGTTTCTGCCCCGACACTTGACAGGAGACGTGTTGCTTGGGGAACAATGTTGGCACCCGCTGCGTAGGTGTCGTCAATGTCGTCTTTTAAATCTTGTATATCTTGCACATCTTGTAAAAAACTCAGGATATTTTCGGCTAAATCTTGGCCGTCGCTGACATTACCTTTGCGAGTGAAAGCATAGACTGCTTTAGCATTTTGGGGGATCTTGGAATTGAGAATCAACGAGTCGATATCTGGTAAAGCTTCTTCATTAGAAATGGGTTTGCTATCGCGAACTTCTTGATAAATCATTAGATAATATTGTTTCTCAAGTTCGCTCAGGCTTGATGTTGATGCGATCGGATCGATGATGATAATATCGACTGTAACTTTCCTAGATTTTGCACTGGAAATTGTATAAAACTCTTTGAGTTCACTGGGTAAAGTTGAAGTGGCAACGATCGAATCTAAATCGTTGAGAGCTTTGAAGTCTGGAATGGGATCTCCTGCACGAACATAGGCAAAGGTTCCCAGTAACATCTCTTTGTCTTTGTTAGAAAGCTTGGAGGATTCGAGAGTCGCTTCGATCTCCTGCTGAATCCCCAACAATCGTGAATTCGTACTCGCCAGTGAGTAGCGCTCTTTAACTTCGTCTTCCAGTTTCGACGATTCGATGACGTAGTCGAGTAATCCAAGAGCTGTTAAATCGCTGATGTAACGAGCTTCCTCGATCTGCTCGTACACCATTTTGCACTTAGCTTTACTGGCATCTTGCACAAACGACGTGTTCTCAATTTCCTCGTAAATTCGATCGGCAATTCGTATTTCTCGATCGTAGAGGGTGTGGCAAACAATTGTAATATCGTTGCCCTCTAATCCTGCGTTAGATAAGACAAGCTCTCGTCCTTCTTCTGTTCGGGAAGGAATTTTGATTTGCGTTTTGCCTCCAGAACGCAGAGTAAGGGTTTGTTTTCCTCCGCGCCTCGCGGGAACGTAAGGAACAAACACGTGATAGATCTCTTTAAAATCCGTAGAATCGCTGAAGGCAATGTCTCCAGCGAGAGCCGGAGCGATCGAGAGATAATCTTGAGCGAGATAGCTGAGGGTTGTAAAAACAAGGCCTTTGAGAAGATGACGGCGCGTTGTATCGAAGGCAGTCATATCCAAATTCGATCGAGTTGGTTGACGAGAAAGTTTTACCAAATACATCCAATAAAACTTTCAAATTTTTGAAAAATTTTAATTTTTAAAAACAAAATTCTTTTCCAAGTCTCTCTGTATTTTTTCGCATAGATCGTGGCGATCGTCGAAAAAAATATATTTCTTTACAAGAAATATCCGGATCGATCGACCCTCACATCCTGAAGATCGCTTCCTACAATAGATATAGAGAGATAGAGAGTTCGCCTCCCTCGAACCATGCGCGTATCCCGATCCAGCTTTTCCTTTGGAAGCGACGACCTGTTCGTTTCTGTCGATGGCGGTGCGCTGACCATTAATGTTGGTGGCGTACATCCCCCCAGTCGCACCACTATCACCAACAGCTTTGTCACACCTCCCATCATCCCCAGTCCCTACGGTGACGCTGAAGTCGTCTTCGTCATCGATTCCCAGAACGACTATTTCCATCCCGATTCACCGATCGATCGAGTGTTTCAACCCATCACGACGATTTCTAACGATCCCTTTGACGACGAAATTGTCATTATTATTGAGGAGCCGAACGTCGAGTTTGTCGATACCGACACTCGCGTGTTCGCCGGCGATTCAAGCTCAAACAACGTGAGGGGAACGGATCGCGGCGACACGATCGCGGGATTCGGTGGCGACGATACCCTGCGGGGACGCAATGGCGACGATTTAATCTATGGAAATCGCGACGACGATATCGTCTATGGCGGTAACGACGACGATACGATTCTCGGGGGACGAGATGACGATAATCTCTTCGGAGACGACAACGACGATCTCCTCAACGGAAACCTCGGTGACGATCGAATCCTAGGAAACGAAGACGAAGATCTGCTCTTTGGCGGACAGGATAACGATCTCCTCGAAGGAGGAGAGGGTGACGATACGCTAACGGGCGATCGAGGTGCGAATCGATTGGAAGGTGGAGACGGTTCCGATGTTTTCGTCTTACGGGGAAACGTCGCTCTCGAAGACGAGCGTCGCTCTCGTCCCGAATACGCCGATTGGCTCGTCGATGTGGAACGGCAAGATCGTATCCTTTTGACTGATGGTTTGACTGCTGACGATGTGGTGTTTGAAACCGTTTCCCTCGATCGAGATGTTTTAGAAGATAATTTCGATCGATTCATAGACGATGGTTTCCTCTCCAACTCGGATTTCGATAACCTTTCCAACGTGACAGCGATTCGCCTTGCTGATGCGAATCGATATCTGGCTTTTGCAATTGATGTAGATGCATCGAGATTGAGATCTCGCAATTTACTTTAGTTTTTTTTAAGGTTTATCTTTAAGCATTTTTTGATAAATAGATAACCTTCTATTAATGTGGTTGTCTTGAATTTGCGATAGGTTTCTATCAAGACATCGCCATATGGTTTTATTGTCTAAAATCGATCTTGCCAACAGTCAAAGTACGAGTTGGTTGAGATCCGGGTATTTGATTGGCTGACCAGCAACATCGCCAACACAGGATAACCATGAGTAATCTCTTAGACATCGAAGCGCTATCCCAGTATCCCGAACGATCGGATTACGGAATTCGCAATCTCTTTAGCCTAGAACAGCTACAAACTGCGATCGCCGATGGCGATCGTGAAGGCTTAACGTTCGACCTCAATCGTATTGCCGACTCTAACACAGGACTCATCACCCTTCTGGATGGTTCCACCATCAATCCCCAGACCATCTACGGGACGGTTTTCGTCGGACCGTACCCCTTTGAGAGCGAAGAAACCGACCTCAACTACAAACGGTTTCGGGAAAGCGACCGCATCGAAGCGGGTCGAGCGACGATCGAAACCACCCGTCTCACCCAAGGCGACCACAACAGCGAAGGTTGGACGAACCAAGGAACCGTCGCCGTTCGCCTCACGCTCCTCGAGGAACGAGACGGACAAGACCGCGTTTTAGGAGATAACGTCAGCACCTACGACACATTTGCGGCGTTTCGTCTTGAAGGAGACACCACACGCAAACTCGCATCCTTCATCGAACCCCCAGCTGTCAATATGATTCGCAGCGATGCTCCCGGCAGTGCGGTCATCAGCTTAGAGACAGCGAGTCCAGTTCCCGCAGCCGTTGAAGTGGTCGGCATCGGTACGTTTTCCTCCGGAACGGCGACTCACCACGAAATCCCCATTAACGGCCTAGCACCCGACACCAAGTACGAGTACCGTGTCACAGTGGGTTCTGAGGAAACCGCCATCACCGTTCCTTCCAACCACTTCACCACGGCCCCGCTACCGGGACAGTTGCCTCGCAATGACGGCAAAGTGGGCGTTCTGTTTATGAGCGACAGCCGCGAAGGCGTTCCAGAAGAAGGCTTAGAAGCCTTCATGGGAACCAACGCAGGCACCTTATCTCAGGGTGTCTACGGCGGTTACACGAAGGGCGCTGACGTGATGATTTTCGGCGGCGACTTGGTCAACGGCTACACCGTTTCTCCGGAAGACTTCAGTACCCAGCTCGAGGCTTGGAAACAAACGGTCGCACCCTTTCAAGCCGAACGTCCAGTTTACCCAGCGATGGGGAACCACGAATCCTTGTTGCGGAACTACGATAACAGTTCGAGATACGGCATCAGCGTCGATCGCTTTGACGCAAATGGCAGCTACGCGACCGAAAGTTCCGAGGCTGCTTTTGCCGCCGAATTTGTCAATCCCCAAAACGGGCCGCAACCATCCGATCCGGCACGTCCGACCTACACTGAAAACCTTTACTCGTTCCAGTACGGTCTGACAAAATTTATTGCTTTCAACAACAACTATTGGGTTTCCTACGCCTCTGCTGAAGTGGGTGGCAATCCAGAAGGCTATATGTTCCAAGATCAACTGAACTGGATCGAACGGGAACTCGATGGGGCAGAAAGCGATCCGTCCGTTCGGTACGTCGTGCTGTACGCCCAAGAACCCGTTTTCCCCAGTGGCGGTCACGTGGACGATGCCATGTGGTACACAGACAAAAGTACACCCGAACTCGAAGGAGATAACAACGTTCGGGCTTACATCCACAACGGCGAGAAATTGGTTCCTGAGGAGAAGGGGATTCTGGAAGTTCGCGACCAGTTTACCCGTATGGTGGCCGAACACGACAAAGTCGCCGCAGTTATGACCGGTGACGAACACGCTTATCACCGTGTTTTAATCGATCCTCGCGTACCCGTCGGCGATGTCACTCGCGATGATGCGAACGGGAACAATATCGTGGGTGACAATGGGGAAATGCTGTCGCCGTTGAGCGATCTGGAAAATCCAGTGTGGTACATCACTGCCGGTTCTGCAGGTGCGCCCTACTATTCAGAAGAGCAAAGCCCTTGGCAGGAATACTGGAAAAGCCAACCCAATCCTGAAGAGGGTTTCAAGTACAGTTCTCAGGAAAGTTACGTCATCCTGAACGCGGATGCTGAAAAAATTTCCATGGAACTTTACAGCACCAAGGGAGAACTCATCGATAAAATCGACGACTTGATGGCGGTGAAGCGGAACTTTGTCGATCGCTTCAATCAGGTTAATGGCGATGGGAACGCTAACGTGCTGTCGGGAACGGCTGGCGATGATGCCGTGATTGGCGGGTTCAGTGCTGGTCGTAACGATCTCGGCGACGAGTTATATGCTGATGCGGGGAACGATCGAATCTACGGTAACGGTGGAGACGATCGATTAGAGGGTCAAGAGGGCAACGACAATCTCTATGGCGGCCAAGGCAACGACACGCTGCTCGGCGATGTGGGTGACGACGATCTGTCCGGCGAGATGGGCGACGATCTCCTCACTGGCGGTGCGGGGGCCGATCGCTTCATTCTGCAAACGATGGACGGAACCGACACGATTACTGACTTTGAAGATGGTGTGGATACCTTCTTGCTCAAAGGCAGTCTTTCTTACGAACAATTGTCGATCGTTCCCAGCGATGGGGGTGCGGCAATTAACTTCAACGGACAAATTTTGGCGACCGTCAGCGGTATTAGCGCTGAAGCCCTAAACGCCAGCGATTTTGTGGTCTAATATCTGCTTCTAGCCGTCGATAAGTTTTTTCAGCGATCGTATCGATCGATATCGATCGAAGCCAGTTTGTAAAACGCAGCTTGGGAGAGTGTAACTCCTGAAGCTGCGTTTGTTTGGGGGTCGCTGCTATGAAAGTTGCATCCACTAGAATTGAAGATAACTAACGAGTTAAATTTCGATCGCAATGTGGCGCTTCCCCCGTAAAGCTTGTGTTTCCTTCATCGTTCCCCTCGCCGGTTTTCTGGCGTGGGGATTTCCATTTCCAGTTGAGGCGGGGCAGTCTTCCCGAGTTCGCCCTCAAGCCATTGCTAACTCAACCCGCGATTTGGTCGATCGAGGATTAGAACTTTACCGCATCGGAGACTTTCCCGGGGCGATCGAGATTTGGATGGAAGCACTCCAACATCCCCTCAGTCCGGGCGATCTCACGATCGTCTACAGTAACTTAGCTACGGCTTACCAGCGATTGGGACGAGTAGAAGAAGCTGTGGCGTACTGGGAACAGGTGCTGGAATTTTATCGCGATCGAGCAGACAGCGATCGTTACATCGGCCCCATCCTCACCGAACAAGCCCAAGCTTACGATTCGATGGGACAACACCAGCGAGCGATTCGATTGCTCGAAGAAGCGCTCGCTCGCTCGATCGGTATGGGAGATCGCGCCACTGAAGCCGCAGCTTACGGCGGATTGGGAAACTCGTACTGGGCGTTGGGGCGATACGAAGAAGCCATCGCCGCTCACAACGAAGCGCTAGAGATCGCTCGGGAACTCGATCTCGATACGTTTGCGGCAACGGCATCGAACAATTTGGGAAACGTTTACACCAGTCGCATTCGCCGCCACCGCTATCAAGCCAAGGTGGCGAGATCGGAAGGGGAGTTCGATGAAGAAGCTCGCCTCAACGCTGCCATCGAAGCGGATATCGATCGATTGTTGGATGTCGTGCGTCAAAGTGTCGAGACGGCCCGCGATGTGGGGGGTATAACGCAGGTACGAGCGCTACTGAATTTCGATCGCGTGTTACAGGAGTTTGGCGATCCCGAACCGAGCGAGTTAACGGCACTTCACAACCAAATTCGCGCCCTCTTGTCCGCCGAACCCAACTCTCGCGATAAAGTCTTTGCAACGATCGATTTTGCAGTCAACCTTACCGACGATCTCGTTCTCAAAGCTTATCTGCTGGAACGAGCGATTCAAATTTCTCGCGATATCGGCGATCGACGGGCTGAATCCTTTGGTTTGGGCGCACTCGGACGAGTTTACGAACAAAACCGACAATACGATATCGCCCTCGACCTGACGCGACAAGCCCAGTTTGCGGCCCAACAAGTCAACGCTTCCGACAGTCTCTATCGTTGGCAATGGCAAGCTGGACGAATTTACAAGGTGATGAGTCAATCGTCTGAGGCCCTCGTGGCCTATCGCAACGCCATCGCCACGTTACAAAGCATCCGCAGCGACATTATCGCCACCAGTCAAGACGTCCAGTTTGATTTTCGCGATTCGGTAGAACCGGTTTATCGGGAAACCATCGACTTGCTGTTGAATCCCAACACTCCCGGAGAACGCCAACAGAAACTCGAAGAAGTTCTTGAAGTGTTGGAATTGCTCAAGTTGGCAGAGTTGCAAAACTTTTTTGGAGACGAGTGCGTTGAGGTGGCTCGATCGATCGTGGCCGAAGACGGACAACTCGCGGATGCGAACGCCGTGGTGGTGTACACGATTATTTTGAACGATCGGACGGCGATCGTTTTGCAAAAAGCGGATGGAACGTTGTTCGATCGAAGTGTGGCGATTTCAGCAGAAGTGTTACAAGAAGAAGTCGATCGATTCCGCAGTCTCCTCGAAAAACGAGGCACGAACGAATATTTAGTGGAATCGACCCGATTATACGACCTTTTGATTCGTCCCATTCAAAGCGAGTTGGCTCAAATTAACCCGCAAACGCTCGTGTTCGTGCAAGATGGCGTGTTGCGGAAAACTCCGGTCGCTGCCCTCCACGACGGTAAACAGTTTCTCGTGGAAAAATACGCCCTCGCAACGACTCCGAGTTTGACGCTGACGACGGCTTCAAGCAACGAGGTCGAACGAACGAACGCTTTGATCGTCGGGTTGACGGTGGAAGTCCCGCCGTTTGCAGCGTTGAACAATGTCGCGAGGGAAGTCGAGCGTGTGAAAGAGATTGTTGGCGGGACGGCGTTACTCGACGAAGCGTTTACAGTCGAAAATTTCGAGGCGGAACTGAACGACAACAGTTACTCGATCGTTCACATGGCAACCCACGGCCAGTTCGGTGTCGATGCAGACAGTACGTTTCTCCTGGCTTACGACGATCGAATTACGATTGAGGAGATCGATCGATTGCTGCGATCTCGCCGCATTTCCAGTAGTGGGCGACGAACCCCCCTCGATTTACTGGTTCTCAGTGCCTGTCAAACAGCAGCGGGAGACAACCGCGCCGCACTAGGCATTGCTGGGGTTGCGGTGCGTGCTGGCGCGAAAAGTGCTCTGGCGAGTTTGTGGTTTATCAATGACGAATCGACCGTTCCCCTGGTTGAGGAATTTTACCGCCAACTGGAAAAACCGGGGATAACGAAAGCTGAAGCATTGCGTCAAGCGCAATTGAAAGCGATTAACAGTCTCGAAAACAATCACCCTGGAGTTTGGTCGCCGTTTCTGATTATTGGTAGTTGGCTTTAGGATCGATCGACACTTAACCAACGCTCACAGGGACGAACCTTACGAGCTGGTTATCGTCAAATGGGGTTCGACGCATTTCCGATTTTGACCCCAGCTCTACGAAAAAGTCTTGCTAAGATTGGGAGCTTCCATTGGCAATGAAAAATTACTATCAAAGTTCTCTAGACCATCTTTTTGCAGAGTTAAGTCGGATTGGACTGATTCTTCAAAAGCAGATCTGTAAAACTCGATCGAATGCAGAAACGAGCAGCGCTTTTCAAGGCTTATATATTTCAAATCTCGAGATTGATACTTTGTTATCAGGTTTGATTGGGTTAAACGATGGTCGAACTCGAGCGATGAGAGAAGACTTAAGCGCGAGCGACGAAGAAATACGGAGAGCATCAGAGCGTATTTTTCAATATAAAAATGCAAGTTTAGAACGTGGAATATCCCTTCGACTTCACGAATTAGTAACATCTTTTAATTTAAGCCAAATCGAATTAGATATCATTTTGACCTGCCTGATTCCCGAAATCGATCTCGAGTACGATCGACTTTATGCCTATCTACAAGATGACGCAACTCAAAAGTATCCAAGCATCGATTTAATCTTAGATTTGCTTGCGTCATCCTTGAATGAAAAGATGACATCGCGTCAATTTTTTTCTCAATTCAAGTCTTTATTTAAATATCAAATTTTAGATCGAATTGAAGATAATTCAAAGATCGAGAACAGCATTTTGAGTGTCGGTGTAAAGGTTAATCGATCGATCGTCGATTACCTATTAGAAAACCTCGATTCTTTTCGCGGAGATCGCATTTCAAATCTCGATCGATTGCCTAAAGTTGAGATCGATGAAATTTATCTATTGGATCGATCGAAACAAAATCTAAAATCTATGTTTTTAAACAAAAAACTATTCGATCGAGGATGGATTTTTTATTTACAGGGAAATTGTCCCTTAGAGAAGAAACGACTAATTTATTTAGTCTGTCACGAATTTGATTTGAATTTAGCTGAAATTGATTTTCAAGCGTTTTTGGATGTAGACATTCACGAATTCGAGCAAAACACGAATTTATTATTAAGAGATGCCAAGCTCGATCGAGCTGCTGTATCGATCGATAACTTCGATATGGTATTTGACGATCGATACTCAAAATATGCAATGGTACTCGATCGACTGTTGGCAAGATATCCAATCTTTTTGTTTCTATCTGGCGTCAAAGCCTGGGATTCGAGTGCGATTACCGTACCACAAGCTTTAATGAGAATACAGATTCCCAAATTGGCATCGATCGAACGACTACAAGTTTGGAAAAACCTGCTACAAGATCGCATTTCACCCGAACTCGATCGAGAACTTCCAGTAATTGCCAGTAAATTTCGCTTTCAACGAGGACAAATCCACAAAGCTGCAATTGAAGCCAGTCATCTCGCCAATTGGCGCAACGCCGCCGATCCTAAAATTACCAAAGACGATCTCTATGAAGCCTGTCGGTTACAGTCGAGCGTTCACCTCGAATCGCTGGCTCACCCCATCGTTCCGCGTCGCCAGTGGTTCGATCTCGTTCTTCCCGACGATCGAAACCAACAGCTTAAAGAAATTTGTAGTTATGTTAAATATCGTACTCGAGTTTACGAGCAGTGGGGATTTGACCGTAAGCTCTCGTCAGGTAAGGGATTGACCGCCCTTTTCTCAGGCGCACCGGGAACGGGGAAGACGATGACCGCTGAAGTTTTGGCTGGCGATCTCAGGTTAGAGCTGTATAAAATCGATCTATCCAGCGTCGTCAGCAAGTATATCGGCGAAACAGAAAAGCATCTCAGTCGTATCTTCGAGGCGGGTGAGGCGAGCAACGCAATTCTCTTTTTCGACGAGGCCGATGCTCTGTTTGGCAAACGAACCCAGGTCAGCGACGCTCGCGATCGATATGCCAATCTTGAGGTGAGCTATCTACTTCAACGGCTGGAAGAGTACGAAGGTATCGTCATCCTGGCAACGAACTTCCGCCGCAATATGGACGACGCTTTCTTAAGACGGCTCAACTTTACCGTCGATTTTCCATTACCCGCAGAAAAAGAGCGCCGTCTCATTTGGGATCGCATCTTACCCGAAGAATTACCCCGTAGCGAGAATTTAGACTTGGCGTTTATGGCCCGCCAGTTTGAGTTAGCTGGTGGAAATATCCGAAATATCGCGTTAACAGCCGCATTTCTCGCCGCAGAAGACAACAGCGAGATGACGATGAACCATCTGATTCGCGCCACGCAGCGGGAATATCAGAAAATGGGCAAAGTCTTGCGAGAAGAAGAGTTTGGCAAATATGCCGAGTTGATTTAGTTAGGTTCTGGCGAGATTTCACAAATCAACAGTCATTTAATAAACTCGAGGACAAAATCATGGGAGATCGAATATTTGAAGCCAAACAAAAATCCCAGCGTTTTGAGTCGCCACCCCAACCCAAGCGATTCGATCGAACGCCAAAGCCTCAAGAAACACCACCTCAGTTCGACATTTTGGCCCGAACGGGAGCGCGCACGCAGATTTCCGCCACGGCGAAAACCCATGCGAATACGATTCATCGCTTGCAAGCCGCTCGATCGCCCCTAGCGCGTCAAGCCCTGCAGCAACTCCAGCGACAATACGGAAATCGCTACGTGCAGCGAGTCGTCGAACTAGCTCGACAAGGTGAGGGTCACACCGAAGTCGCTCCAGAAATCGAAGCCGCCATCGAGCGTCAGCGGGGAGGCGGACAAGCCTTAGACAACG
>LWRO01000061.1 GCA_001657325.1 Geitlerinema sp. BBD 1991-9
AATTCTTGGCCGAAAATGAACTATCATTGAAGCGTCGAAAGGCGCTTCGTTCCGATAACTCTTTTCTCCAATAAAATACTGTAAGTCAGGGTTTTCCTTAATTTGTTCGACAGTTTCTCGGTCGCTGATTCCCAATTTTTCTTTAATAATTAAGGCTCCCAGTGCCATCCGAAACGATTTCGCTGGCGCTCCCATTTCCTCGGAAAAATTCTGGGCGTATTCTTCCTCAAATTCTGACCAAGGAATTAGGTTCGCCAGAATGACCCAACGATTTTCTTCACACAACTTTACCTCAAAGAGAAGTTCAAGGGCTTCGTCGGGCAAGTCAGGATTTTGTAGTTTTCGATACATTTTCTCTTTCGGGATGCACGAGAATTCCCGATTTTACCTTTTTTTTCAGGTTCTCGACGCTATAAACAGACGCCTCTAAGCCTTATGTCGTAAGCTTTTCACTTCTTTTCAGTAAGCCCTAATTACATTAAAGATTACTTTCACCAGTGGTATCATAAGTACGGGAGAGCTATTCGGTAGACTCTGAAAAATTTAAGTTTATTAAAATTTATCAAGAAAACTTGCAAGCGGGTAGAAAATACTTTAATAATATCTTAGATTGGTTTTTGCTCAGCTTTTTCAAATCCCTTTATTTTAGGATTAGCGGGGGTTCGATCGAAAAAATCTGAATTGCTAGTTTTATCCTCTAAAGCCCCATGTTGCTTTAATTATTTTTCCCTATCCTGCTCAGTGATGACTAAAAAAAACATCTATCCAGTAGATAACATAAACTTAGCAAGTCAAGCTGGAATTTCAGCAAAAACGCCCTTTAGTGAAACAATGTGTGAAAGTATTGATATTCATCAATATAAAGTTTTATTAGATATTGGGTGTGGTAGTGGTATTATTGGCATTTATAGCCTTTTGAATCAAATTCCTTTTGTCTATTTTAATGATATTCAACCGAATTGCATTCAGTTAACCAAATACAATCTTCAGCAACAGGGCATTCCTAAAAAGAAATATGAATTTATTGAAGGTTCATTTGAATCTATTGATTTATCTCAATACTCTATTGATTTGATTACGTTCAACCCTCCCCAACTTTCTACTGATTGGGTAAGTATGAATATTTTTAAAGAAGACAGTGAGAAAATTTTTAGAGATGGAGGAAAGACCGGAAAAAAAGTCATTAATAACTTTTTTCAATGGTTGTCAAGACAGCCAATACATGAAGTCACGGTTCAATTGGGTATTTCCTCTTTGTTGAAGATTGATTCTTTTTTGGAAACTACAGAAAAACAGTTTAATTTGTCTGGAATCAAGAAATACAGAAAAAAAGTGCCGCTTCGTAAAATTTTGTATCCTGTTGCAAAAAAAATGTCAGAAACAGAACAAAATGAAAGAGAAATCACAATAAACAATAATGTTTTTTATAAGAATATTTATGTTTTGCAATTCAGGAGTAAATCTTAAACCAAGCCGATCGAGCTGTTGTACATTTGAACGATATATCCCTAAAATTTAATACATGGCTATGTATTCTAATATCCTTTTGATTTTTGTCTGTTGCCTTTCTATTGCAAGTCCAATAAAAATGCGCCAATTCAAAATCATGAATCAATTTTTTCAGCTGTTTGCAGATTTGAAACTGTTCAGTTTTCCTGGCCTGGAAAAATTTGATGCTTTTGTACAAGCCAATTAGACCTGCTATAAAACTCATTTGAAATGCGTTTTAACTTGTTGCAAATTAATTTTCGATCGAAGCATGAATGAGACAAAACCTGCCAAATTCAGCCAACTTATTGGCAATACTCCTTTGGTTAATTTAGGAAATTTAGTGAATAAAAATTCGGCAAAGTTGTATGCAAAATGCGAATTTCTGAATCCTGGATGTAGTATGAAAGACCGTATCGCAGAATATATTCTCAGTCAAGTGCAAATGACAGGAAAGATTAAAAAAGGGGATACTATTGTTTGTGCTTCGAGTGGAAATACAGGATGTAGTTTTGCTATGTTAGGAAGTATCAAGGGTTATTCTATTATTGTTGTTACCTCTAAAAAATGTAGTATTGAAAAGCAGAACCATATTCGTGCTTTAAAGGCAAAGTTAATAATTGTAGACGATAAATCTGATTATATGGAGTATGCTCAAAGATTAGCTAATGAGAATGGTTATTTTGCAGTCGATCAATATAACAATCCTTATAATCCAGAAACATATTATAAAACTCTAGGCCCTGAAATATGGAAACAAACGAATGGAAAAATCACCCATTTTGTAATGACTGGTTCTACATTTGGTTGTATTACTGGTACAGCCAAATTCCTCAAAGAAAAAAATCCAAAAATCAAAGTGATTTTAGCCGATCCTTTGCATTCTAATATTTACGATTATTATTATAATGGTTATAAAAAAAATAACCATACTTACTCTGCTGATAAAAACAAGTCGTATATAATCGAAGGTGCAGGCAAATATAAACCTACAAAATGTCTGGATTTCTCGATCGTCGATCGAGTTGTAAAAATATCAGATCGAGATGCAATTCTTTGTTGTCATGAATTGCTACAAAAAGAAGGATTGTTGGTGGGTGGAAGCAGTGGGTTGAATGTATTTGCTGCGAAAATTACTGCCGATCGACTGACTCCAAGTGATGTAGTCGTAACTATACTTTGTGATAGTGGAATTAAATATTTATCTAAAATCTACGATCGTGAATTTTTAAGTCAAAATAATATTAATTTATAATCAGTCAAATCAGAAATCAATGTATACTATCAAAAAACTCTACGGTTTTCAACAAGGTCAGGAATTTTTTCAGTTGGAACTTGAAGACGGACAAACAAAAATAATCAATATTTGGGACTATACTGCCTTATATCAATACCCTAAATTATATGAAAAATTAATTGTCGAACAATTAGAATGTAATGTTTATTCGGCCTTTGAGACATTATTCTCACAAGTTAAGAATACCAAGCAATGGCGAATACTAGATGTTGCCTGTGGTAGTGGACTCATGGGTAAATATTTAAAAAAACGGAGTTCAATTGAAATTGAGTTATTAGTTGGTATAGACATTTTACCGGCAGCACTTACAGCATTAAAGCGAGATAATCCTCATATTTATGACCAAACTTATCTGGTCGAACAATACAACAGCGATCGATTCAAAAAATATGAATTTAATTGTATAATTTTTAGTGCAGCTGCTAATCATTTGGATATACATGATTATCAAAATTATCTTCAGATATTATCAAAGAATGCTTATATTCTATTCAATTTAACTAATCATTCTGAAGATAAACGTAGAGTAAAAATTTTACGATGGATGAATGAGAATTTCAAATTATGTTTTAACATGACATACACTCATCGAAAATTAATGAATAATTCAAGTGTAGAGCATGAAGTTTTTCTTTACCGAAGTTAGAAGGAATTGATTCAGAAATATTTATCAATTTGCCTTTATTCTTTCACCTAGAAGTGTTGAATAGATTGTTGCACAATCTTCTAAAAATAGATCCACGAATCCTATAAAACGCCAAATTTAGCAACAAACAACCCGTTCTTTTAGCCAATGTACATAACTAATTTTTTTTAAAACAAACACTTGTAAATACCTGAGTTTATCTAACAATGTTTTTCCAAATTTTCGGGGAATTTCGACAAGCTGAAGAATTAAATAAGCGATTAGAGCTGCATAAATTTGAATGCGAATTCCGTTTTTATTTTTAGTAATTAAATTTGCCAGTTTTAAATGCATTTTTAAAAATTCCCACAGCCATTCAATTTGCCATTTTCTATGATAATTTTTTCCAATCGCTTCATTTGTGAATCTCTTCATTTGTATATGAGAGTTCTCCTGACTCAAGTAAATTCGTAACTCATCAAAACTCTGTACCCGTTTCTAATACCAATTTTCAAAACTCATGCTATACATGAGCAGCAAATCGCCTTGTATAGCGGGGATTGTCCACCAGCAACACTTTCAAGCCTTTCGAAAAATGGTATAAATCTGAATAAGTCACAAGACGAACTTTTACTTCTCGCTGGCTACTCCAAGCTTTAAAAGTCTCATCTTCTTACATTTTTAATGTGGTATTATTTTTATTAATTCTTAGAACAAAGTGCTTGTTTTTTTGTTACATAAGTTCTTTAACTTGCTCAGAACTAGCAAACCCTCTATCCATTATAAAAATTGAGTTTTCGGACGTGATTTCTATCGTTTTATTTCCATGCTGACTGTCATGACTTTACCCAAAGTGAATGTAAACTCTATCAATAACTTCTCGCTCGTTGCTCGTTCCCGCAAAAAGCTTAACTCGATGATATTTTTTACCATAACAACTTAGTTGCTATGGTAAATTACTGTTGAATCTACTGAAAATAAAATCAACCTTTCAGAGAGATTGAGCTTCTGAATAGCTTGGGCTTTAAGTTTTTCAAACAATTGAATAAACACTTTGAAGTCTTGTTCTTTGCTCGCCTTATAAACTGTTTGACAATTTCGAGAAAATTAGATTTCATTATTACTGTCAGACACTTAAGTATATTTTTCTCTACAATTAGAAATTATTCGAGTGACATTTGTCTATTTTTCGTATCATTCAACGCTTCTGTTCTTACTGTTTCCGCCGTATTTGCTAAAATCACGATCGAACCCCAGATCTTCCAATAGCGATCGTGACAACACTCGAGATCGAACTTGCACCCACGCTGACCCTCACGGACACTCAGTTGGCCGAGATTTGCCGCAACAACCGCGATCTCCGATTCGAGCGCACGGCTAACGGCGATTTAATTGTTATGTCTCCCACCGGAAGTGAAACCGGAAACCGTAATGTCAGCATCAGCGGTCAACTTTGGCTGTGGAATCAGCAGAAAAAACCCGGTTATGTATTCGACTCGTCAACGGGATTTAAGTTACCCAACGGTGCGATTCGATCGCCTGATGCGTCTTGGATTGCCCGCGATCGATGGGAAGCGCTCAGTGCCGAGGAACGCGAGAAATTCGCGCCGATTTGCCCGGATTTCGTAGTGGAATTACGATCGACCTCGGATCGCTTACAGCTCTTGCAAGAGAAAATGGTGGAATACATCGAGTGTGGTTGTCGCTTGGGTTGGCTGCTCGACGTGACGCGCAAGCAGGTTGAAGTATATCGATCGAACGAATCTGTGGCGATCTTGGATGCACCGACTCAGTTGTCGGGGGATGAGGTTTTACTGGGGTTTGAGTTGGATTTGACAGAAATTTTCACACCATAAAATTTCATGCTGTCTTGAAAACTTTGTCTGGGCAAGAGTGTCTTGAAAAGAATGAAATCGCGATAACGCAAAGCCGATCGAATATAGTAGGGCATAGGAGATAACGCACTGCTGTTGGCAACACTTCAACCCTAAACTGCGTTTTCATTCTCAACGATGAACGTTCGACCAGATTTTTCGGAACTCGACGATTTTTCACCTCTTGGCGATCGATATGTCAACGAAGGCTTGACCTTCTCCAACAATGCCATCGGTTTAATCGCTCGCAATGCAGGAGGTCGGGGCAATTTCGGCGCGGAGATCGATCGAACCCTAATGACTTACGCTGACGGCGATGTCATCGAAGTCGGACTTGTCAACAGTCTCCCAAATATCGTATCCGGTCAACTGACCCTCAGTTACACCTCTCCCCACATCAGCCATCGAATCGAGATTCGCGATGGAAACGGGAACCTCCTCAATACCGTCAACCTGCCTAAAACACCGCCGAACTTTGCTGGCGGCGTAGATGGTGAATTTGGAACCTTTCAAACGCAGACGATCGACTTTAGCGGCGACGCTCGATCGATCTCGATCGGCAGTTTCGCCAACCAACTCGGCATTGAAGATTTCGATTTAACCCTCAATTTTGCCACAGCCAACAATCCCCCCATTGCGATTAACCTGATTAACCCGTCTGTTCCCGAAAACAGCCCCACCAATACCCTCATCGGCGTTGTTTCAACTGTCGATCCCAATGTGGGCGATACTCACACCTACACGCTACTCGACGATGCCAGCGGGCGTTTTGCTCTTGACGGCGATCGAGTGGTCGTAGCAGATGGAACTTTACTGGATTTCGAGACGGCCTCCAGTCACACCATCGTCGTTCAAACCACTGACTCGGGGGGACTCAGCCTCAGTAGCAGCTTTGTCGTGCAAGTTGAAGACGTTGACGAAACCCTTCCCAATAACGCCCCCATCGATATTCTCATCGATCCCCCCCTGCTCAGCCTCGCCGAAAACAGTCCCGACAACACCGTTATTGCAACGCTCGACGCGATCGATCCCGACAACGATACGCCCCTTGTTTTCAGCCTCATTGACAACGGCGGCGGACGTTTCAGCATCAATGGAAATCAACTCGTCGTCGCCAACAGTGCTTTACTGGACTTTGAAACTGTCCCGAGTATCGGGATTACCATCCGCGTGAGCGATCCGGGTGGGCTGAGTTTCGACGAAGCATTTACCGTCGAGTTGACAAACGCTCAAGATCCTCCAATCGCCATCGACGATACGGTAAACACCGATTCGATTTTGGGGACGCTCGGCGACGATACCCTCTTCTACGGAAATCTCGATCGACTTTCCATTCCCGATAGCACCCTCCTCGCCAACGATAGCGATCCCGACAACGATCCGTTACAAGTCGTCGCGATAACAAGTCCCATCGTTGGCGGTTCTGCTTCCCGAGACTCCCTACTCGGCGAAACGACATTTACGCCCGACGATACCTTCTTCTCGACGGGTTCGGGACAGTTTGGCTACACCATCGACGATGGGAACGGCGGAACCGCCTCAGCAACGGTGACAGTTCTCGATACCGATCCCGTCGTCCAAGACGCGAGGGCGGGAAACGACGTTTTAGTATTAAGCGGATCGTTAGCTGTCGATTTAAGTCAAACCAACGACCAAACCCCAAACGACACCCTCGTCGTTCTCGGATTTGAAAACGTTATCGGTTCGCCAGAAAACGATACCCTCGGTGGCGACGACAACCCCAACGTCCTATTCGGTGAAGAGGGAGATGATAGCTTGCGAGGTGGCAGCGGTATCGATACGCTCGAGGGCGGTGCAGGAGACGATATCTTCATTGCAGACGAGTTCGATACGTTCTCGGGTGGCGTGGGAATCGATACGGTCGTTATAGAAGGAACTCAAAGTAACGTCCGAGTCGTTCCCGACGATGTAGAAGTTTTCGTGACGGGAGATGGCTTCGATCTGATTGCTGGAAACGTTGGAGACGAGACGCTTGTTAGTGGTGGAGGTGACGACACCGTTTCTGGCAATTCGGGAAACGACGTTCTCGTTGGCGGTAATGGGAACGACTTTCTATCTGGAGGATTGGGTGAGGATATTTTCCAATTCGACAACCCCAACCAGGGGGTTGATACGCTCGTTGATTTTGGGGAAACGCTATTGGGTGGAGTGGTCGATCGAATCTTTGTGTCTGCCAGCGGCTTTGGGGGCGGTTTAACGCCGGGTGTCTTACCCAGTAACCAGATCGCCTTTGGTGCGACGGCATTTGACAGCGACGATCGATTTATTTTCGATAGGGCAAACGGTCTGTTGTTCTACGATTCCGATGGTAGCGGTGCGACACCTCAAACTTTAATCGCCGTGACCCCGGGCATTGAACTACTCTCGCTGTTCGAGCTTCAACAGTCGATCGTCGTCTTTTAAACGTTACCCCTAGTCGGTGTCGATCGGAAAATGCCACAATGACGGCGTTGGATCGTGAGTATCATCAAACTATCGTGAGTAGTGACAACTTTATTACCATCGATGACAGTGCGATTTCGCTGAAAAAGGCGATCTCCTATCTCAATGCGACGGGAGATTTGCCGAATTTCATCCAGCGCATCTTGCACCGCCACGTCCTCGAACAGCACCTGCAAGATCGTCCGGATGTTCAGGCAGACCCGCAACAGGTCGAACAGGCGGTTGTGAATTTTCGAGTCCAGAACCGACTGTCTGAACCGGGACAGTTCGAACAGTGGCTCAAATCTCAAAACCTGACTTACGAGGTGTTTCGCGATCGAGCAGAGGCTTCCCTACGGGCTGAAAAGATCAAACAGGAAGTCGTCTCGGAGAAGGTTCAAGCTTACTTTAACGAGAATAAAGAACAGCTCGATCGCGTGGTGTTGTCTCGGATCGTGGTTCTGGCGGGTGCGTTGGCGGACGATATCCGAAAGCAAGTCGAGGCGAGAACGGCAACATTTGAATCGCTGGCCAAGCAACATTCTGTGACTAACGACAGCAACCTCAACGGTTTGATGGGAGCGATTCAACTCGGACAGCTTCCGCCGCCAATTCGCGAACAGTTACGCGGTCGCGATCCTGGCAATCTCGTCGGACCCGTTGAGGTTGAAGGACGCTATACGCTCCTGCGGGTCGAACAGTGGCTTCCTGCTGTCTTGGAAGGTAATCTCAAACGCCAACTCGACGAGCGATTTTTTACCCAGTGGCTTCAAGAACAGCTTCAAAACAAGCAAATTAAGCTCAATATCGACTGATAGCGATCTCGGTACGTTCGCTGAAATGTCTACTTTTCGTCTATAATTAGCAATCCTCCTCGATCGACTCGTCCCGGGTTCGATCGAGGGAGGTGTTTTTGGAGGATATTTGAAAAGTTTGAAGCAATCTTGAATCGTCACAGCGTTAACCTCTCGCCTGCACGAGCGAGTCAGACCGGCAGATGCCCGCGCTAGACAGGTTCGACTGTGTTGTGTCAAGATCGGGTTAGGTCTTACGTTTCAAACGTTCTCTTCACAAATTTGCTGTGGGTGCATCTCACTTTTGCGATCGCAACCCCACCCATCCTCCCCTGGCTAAGGAGAGGTGCCGAAGGCGGAGGGGTCTTTCTACGAAATTGAGATGCACCCTTTGCCGTTCCTTTTTAAAACTATAAAAAGCAATTTTTGGACAGATTTTTTGGGCAAATTTAAAATTTAAAAGAAAGCGAACGCCAACCCTGGAAAATTCAAAAAACAAGTTTTAAAACCGTCCTTCGATCGATTGACTAGCAACTCATCCTTGTGGATGTCGATGGTTTACGAACCCCTACACCACAAATATCGTCCCGCGACATTTGCCGATTTAGTGGGACAAGAGGCGATTGCCAGCACGCTGACCAATGCCATTCGACGGTCTCGTATCGCGCCGGCGTACCTGTTTGCAGGACCTCGGGGAACGGGCAAAACCTCCAGCGCTCGCATTGTGGCAAAATCTCTCAACTGTCTGTCGTTCGATCGACCGACGGAAACCCCTTGCGGCACTTGTGAAGTGTGTCGATCGATCGCCCGAGGGTCGGCGTTGGACGTGGTGGAAATCGACGCAGCCAGCAATACGGGGGTCGATAATATCCGCGAACTCATCGAACGGGCGCAATTTGCCCCGGTGCAGTGTCGTTATAAGGTCTACATCATCGACGAGTGCCATATGCTCAGTACGGCAGCGTTTAACTCGTTGCTGAAGACGTTGGAAGAACCGCCCGCCCACGTGGTCTTTATCCTCGCCACCACCGACCCCCAACGGGTGTTACCGACGATTATCTCGCGATGTCAGCGCTTCGATTACCGGCGCATTCCCCTCGACGCGATGGTGAACCATTTAAAAACCATTGCAGAAAAAGAGTCGATCGATATTGCAGACGATGCTGTTTCTCTCGTGGCACAAATCGCACAAGGGGGATTGCGAGATGCAGAAAGTTTGCTCGATCAGTTGAGCTTATTACCCGAACAAATCACGGTCGATCGGGTTTGGGATTTAGTCGGAGCCGTCCCCGAACGAGACTTACTCTTGCTGTGCGAAGCCATCGCCGATGACAATCCCCAAGCTGTTCTCGATCGATGTCGTCATTTACTCGATCGCGGACGGGAACCCCCCATCGTCGTGCAGAACCTGGCAGGATTTTATCGGGATCTGCTCGTCGCCAAAACTGCCCCTCAGCGCAACGACCTCGTCGCCGTGACTCCGCCGACGTGGGAAAAGTTGTGTGAATTCGTCCAACAGTTGGACACAGATGTGATTCTCGCGGGTTCGCAACACTTGCGAGCGTGCGAGCCTCAAATTAAAAACACGACTCAACCTCGATTGTGGTTGGAAGTCAGTTTACTGGGATTATTACCGTCGGCGTTGAACCGTCCAGCTGCCGCTACATCGCAAGCTGCCCCGCCAAATCGTCCGGCGGTTGCGCCGATGTCAACCCATATTCCCGCTTCGCCGGTTGCTCAAAGCACTCAAGCCGCCGTTACACCAGCACCCACACCACAACCGACACCGGAAATTGAGGCTCCGGTACCCACCTCTCAACCCATCCCTCAGCCTACACCACCCGCAGACGTTCCAGCGGTTACACCCACCCCCGAACCTCAAGCCGTTTCTACATCCGAAGTTTCCAACGAATCGGAGGTTTATAACCTCCCACAGATATGGCAAAAGGTTCTCGAAAACATTGCCATGCGGGCAACCCAGGAATTATTACGCCAACAGGGGCAACTCATCGCGTTTGACGGTTCGAGCGCTCGTATTGGTGTGATGAGTGCGAGTTTGATGAAATTGACCGAGAGCAAAGTTCCCGATATTGAAGCAGCCTTTCAACGGGCGTTTCAACGAGCGGTGCGCGTTAAACTCGATATCGCCAGCAGCGCGCCTACACATCCCGCTCGCCCTGCCCCCCATTCAATGCAACCAGCGGCACAGCGGTTACACGCCTCGTCTCCGCATCCGGTCGCACCATCCCCTCTTCCCCAAGCAACACCCCCGCCACAATCTCCCCCCAAAGTCGCCGCCTCTCCTGTGGACGTACCTTCTGTGGACGCGCCGATTGAGAAACCGGCAACCGAATCGGTAACGCCCACTGAGGAACCCGCAGCGCCTACAGAACCGCCTGACTCAACTCGTGCTTGGGATGAGGAGGAGTTGGCGAAAGTTACGAACCAATTCGCGCAATTTTTTAACGGCGATGTAGTCTCGATCGATGACGATTTGGATTTGGAGTTTTGAGCGATCCTTTCTCTGAGCGAGATCGAGTTTTTGAATTTTGACAAACCCGAATTTAAATTAATTTAAATTAAGGTTGTTGTAGAGAACTCGCGCTTCGATTTCACCTTCTACAACTAACGCCGCTGTGTAATCTGGGTGAGGTTCGAGTCGATCGAGCGTCCAAGATCGATCGAAATTTCCACATAGCTTGGGGAGAGCGTTCTCGGGAAACTCGACTTCGATATTTTGCAATCCGACGATTCCTTCTCCTGTCGCTTTGAGATAAGCTTCTTTACACGTCCAATAGTCGAAAAATACCGATTGTTTTCGTTCGAGAGAAATTTCGTTTAACGTTGCGGCTTCGCGGGGGCTGAAAAACCTTTGGGCTAAAGCTGCATAGTCAACATCTCGGCGATATTCAATATCAATTCCCACCGCTCGATCGAGTGCGACGACATATAGGGCGAGTTCGTGGGAGTGAGAAAGATTGAACGTCAAGGCTGTATCGTTTAAAAACGGTTTTCCACGTTCGGCATATTGGAATTGCAGGCGTTCCGGTGGGATGTCGAGATAGCGACTGAGAATGAAACGTAAGGCCGATCGAGCGATGATAAAACGACGGCGATCTCGATCGAAGTGATATCGATTGGCCCGTTCTCGCTCGTCTGGAGAAAGTCGCTGCCAAAGTTCTGAGAACGCTTGGGGGTACTCTGCTAAGCTTATCCGCCAAATGTGAACCTCTGATGGCGATACCACCACTCGATCGGGAGCGTCCCGCCAATCCATTTTTAAGACTCCTTCGCAATTTCGAGCGATGTTAGCTCCTCTTTGTCGATCGAGATTTCACGATCGAACCGTCTCGATCGACTTGGGAAAATTCAATCGCCCAATACTATTGACCGAATTCCACCCGTGCTTGTTCGACGAGATCGGCTGTCACGATTCCGGCTTCCAAGTCGCGGGCGAGTTGTTCGATGCGCTGTCGAGCTTGGGAACGCACGAAAAAGGGGATGTTCTTGAATTTTGCGGTGGCTTCGTCTGTCCACTGAAGATCGTCGGCGAAATCGGAATGCGGCATGAGTCTATCTGTGGCGTGTCGGGGGCAGCAGCTCGATCGAGCCTCGATCGAAATGCGCCATGCCCTATCTTAAACGGATTCGGGGCGCTGTTGTTGTCGATCGAACGTCCGTTAGGATTTTGTAACACAGTATAGTAAAGTAATGTAAAGATTATGAACGTTACGTTAAAATACACAAACTCATTGATATAAGAAACGCTCTTTACCCTCAGCCTCGAACAGAAAGTCCCATGCAGCATTTTGTTTTCAAACGAATCGCGGTATGTCTAGCTGCGGCCGGCTTAACCGTCCTATCTTGGTCGATGGCACCGGCTGCCTATGCTTTTGACAATCCCGACCTACTGCCAGATATCCAAACGCCCATTATCGATCTCGCCGACACGCTCACCAGCGTTCAAGAGAAACAACTTGTCACAGACTTAGAGCAGTTCGAGGCCGAAACGGGCTACAAACTTCGAGTCCTAACCCAATTCGATCGAACGCCCGGGCGAGCTGTTAAAGACTTCTGGAAACTCGACGACAAAAGCGTATTGCTCATTGCCGATGCTCGTGGGGGGAATCTACTCGGTTTTAACGTCGGAGAAGCCGTGTACGCCCTGCTTCCGAGAACGTTTTGGATCGAGCTTCAAACCCGCTACGGCAACCAGTTTTTCGTGCGGGATAACGGTGAAGATCAATCGATCTTGCAATCGCTCCAATCGGTAGAATCTTGCCTGCGCCAAGGCGGTTGTCGCGTCGTACCAGGGTTACCTCGCGAACAGTGGATTCTCACCCTCGTCACCTCAGTTATCGGAGGGTTCGTCTGTGGGTTTGCCGCTCAACCCCGAGATGGCAAGATCGTAGCGTGGCAGTGGGCGCTGATCTTCTCGCCGCTGTGGGGTATTTTATTCGTTGCCTTTGGGATCGGACCCGTGATCAGCCGCACGTCAGATTGGCTGCCCTTGGTGCGAAACATCCTCGGTTTCGTCCTCGGCGCTCTCGTCGCATATCTCACGCCGATTGTCAGTCGCTCCTCGACTTCAGAAACTTAACGTTTCTCCCGCAAACGTCGCAACGACTCAACTCGAACTGATAAGCTGAAAACAACTTCTCTCAAGGAAGTATCGAATTCGAGTTGCGTTACGCCCCAACTTCTATGGAGCTGCATATCACTGAAGCCCAAGGACTCGGTATCGTCGATCGAGAATTCGGAGATCGAGAGTTCTCACCGGCGGAGTACCACATTGTCCGCCAGGTCGTCTACGAGACCGCTGATTTCGACTATAAACACCTCATTAGATTTTCCGAAACGGCTCTTCAAGAAGGGGCGGCGGCTTTAGCGGCTCGAACGACCATCGTTGTAGACGAGCCAATGGTGCAAGTGGGCATTACGCCCAATATTATGGATACGTTTGCCAACCCCGTCTATTGCAGCATGGATGCCCTTACCCGTCCTCAGAAAGAGAAAACGCGGGCGGCGTGGGGGGTTGAAACGCTAGCGCGTCGGTATCCCGAAGGAATTTTCGTTATCGGCCAGTCTCAAACGGCCTTAGCGTCGCTCGTAGAATTAATTGAGGGAGAAGCGATTCGTCCGGCGTTGGTCGTTAGCACGCCAGCGGGATTTACGGGAGTTGACGTGATCAAAGAGCGGTTGAACGATTCCCGCGTCCCTCACATCCGTAGTGCTGGGCGCAAAGGTTCCGCAGTCGTTGCTGTAGCGGTTCTCAACAGTTTAATCGATCTGGCCTGGCAAGCTTACGGCCAAGATAACGCCATTATAACGGCTTGACTGATGGCAATCGATCGATTTGGGGTGGCGAGCCATTCGAGGATGTAGAAGGTCGAACGATCGATCTTTTCGTGCTTCCGTTCTTAAATTGCGGATATCGCGCTTGTTTTGGTTCGGTTGGTGCGACGTATTGAAATGCCGGTTCCCGATACCCTAGTAATATCAGGAATCTCGACATTACTGACTTTATTCAATCGACGCTAGTCATTTCTTAGGGGATTTGTCGTGCAGTTGTCCCGCCTCCCGACGTTGAGCCAATTGTTGAGCCATGCCGAACACCTCGGTCTCGGCCAACCGGCTTGTCGCAGCATCCGTCATGCCGATCGACAGTGGCGATCGGCCGTTGATGCGCTCAACATCCTTTTAGATCGGACCTTAAATCAGAACACTACCCATTCAACCACCGACGGCAGCCATCCGTCAGGTCTCGTCCTGTCCGCGCCCACACCGATTTTGAGCGATGTCAGCACGCTCGATCGATTGGCGACGTGGACGATTTCTCCAACATCCGACAATAACCGTCGCGGTCGATCGAGCTATTGTTTGCCCAGCGCGACACCGACGGACGACACTCACCTGTCTTCACACGTCGGAACGCTCTCGTTACCGGACGACGATCCTCTCATCGGCGAACTATTTTGTCTGGCGTTTACAGCGCAATTCAGCGTACTGATGGTACGGGGAACCGACTTGTCCGGTTGTCCGGCGTTTCAGTTTTCCTTCGAGCCGCAGATCGTCGATCGGGCGTGGCAAGTGTTGCGAGATCGCCTGCTCGATCGTCACCCCCAAACCGTTGCGGCGATCGATCGCCTCGTCCGACAGTTTCCCCCCATTGCCCCTCACTACACGACCGTCGTTCGGTTCAGCCAGGCCGTTTTACAAACCTTACCCGACCCGGCGGCGACAGATTCCACCCCCAACCATCGCATCAAATCTCGCATCCAATCTAAGGATTGGACCTCTTTCCAAACGACCTTACACGTCGAAGTTCCCTCAGATCGAACCTCGCAATCGGCCCCCGACGTGGAACTATTACAAGCCCTCGCCCACGAAGTCCGTACACCTTTAAGTACGATTCGCACCCTGACGAAGATGTTACTCAAACGGAAAGATTTAGCCTCAGACGTACAACGCTGGTTGCAACAGATCGATCGAGAATGTAGCGAACAGATCGATCGATTCGGATTGATTTTCAAAGCTGTCGAACTCGAAACCTGCGAAACCAAGCGCTCGTCAGTTCACCTGACGCGGACTTCCCTGGCAGACGTGGTCAACAGTTGCATTCCTCGCTGGCAGAAACAAGCGGGCCGTCGCAACCTCAAACTCGACGTATTGCTTCCGCCACAAATGCCTCAAGTGGTCAGCGATCCGAATTTACTCGATCGCGTGCTAACGGGAGCCTTCGATCGATTCATCAGCGGACTCCCCCTCGGGAGCGACGTACAGGTGAAGGTGATGCCCGCCGGACATCAGCTCAAGCTGCAACTCAAAGCCCATGCTTGTGAAAAAAGTCCTGCTAACCCCGTCTCGATCTCTCCTCTCAAATCGATCGGTCAACTGCTGACGTTCCAGCCCGAAACCGGTAACATCAGCCTCAATCTTTCGGTAACGAAAAACCTATTTCAAGCCCTCGGCGGAAAACTGATCGTTCGCAAACGTCGACAACAAGGGGAAGTGCTAACAATTTTCCTGCCTTTGGAGTAATCTGCTGCGTTCGTCTCTCTTCCAATTCACAGCAGCCCTCGATAGCGGATAAACAGCAAAATAGCAGCCCAAGATCCCAACGCCACCTTAACAGCCACCAAGACGTTCAGCAAAGGGATCCAACCGCCGCTGATTAAGGTTCCCAGCTCGCCGCGAGGCAGCTCCAACCCCACTAAAGACAGCACTGCCAATACGATAAAGATGAGAACCGAAATTTTCTCCCAAGTTGCCGCGTGCCAGCGTTGGTAAATCGCCTCCATCCATTGAGGAGAAGACGTAATCGCCACGAGTCCGATCGCCGTTCCGCCAGCCACTCCGGCCGCAAACCCACCGCCAGGACTGAGATGTCCCCGAATCGCCAGCTCGATACTGACCAGGGCCGAGATCGTCGCACCCAAGCGCGCTAACAAGATCGAGGGATCGTCGTTAAATTGGTAGACGGTACAAGAAGGTCGTTCGTCTGCCAGCAAAAAGCGCACGCCCAGGATAGACAGGGAGAAAACCACCACCTCAAAAATGGTGTCGTAGAGGCGATTTCTGAAAATAATGCCCGATACTGCATTCGGGACTCCGCTGTCCTGCACGACGATATCGACGATCGACATGTCCGCTAGGTCGATTTCCGGCTCGGGAAAGAACAGCATTTTCAGATACAAGGCTATACCAGCCGCCAGATAAACCCACTTCATCACTGCACCTCCGCTGAGTCCGGTATTCCAACTTCCCGTACAGCCGCCTCAGATTCCCGAGACTCCGCTGGATCGATATAAACTAGTTGAGCCGTATGAGGCAGCTCCCCCTGTAGAATTTCATAGAGCCGCTGCACGCGAGTTTGAATCTGATAAATCGGTGGTGAATCGAAATCGGCGGTCGATAAAGGCCGTGTCGATCGATCTGACTCCAACGTTTCATCCAAGTTTACCCAAATGGTATGCACGTCCTTCGCTGTTAGAGCAGTTTTCAACGCGGGAGCGTTGGGGTAAACAACGAGTTCGAGTCGCATATAATACTTGTCCAAAGCATGCCGAAGAGCTGAGAGAACTGGAGTCGCAGGATTGGGGCGTTCGCCATCTGCGGAACTGAGGTGTGACTCCTCGCCAACAATTCCCACCCGCATACTCAAAGAAGAACGCACCGCGATCGCGTATAACGTAATCGACAGCATCGTGCCGACAAGTGCCTCTGTCAAAGCCACATCCGCCGCCCCAAACAGAGCGTAAACAAGAGCTGCCACCGCCCCCAAAATACCGCGAATCACCAAAGCATGATAAGGGTTAACTTGTGTGACTAACATTCCTGCGGTTAAAGGCAACAGGACGACAATTGCCACAACGTACCAATCCTCAGTCATCGCGTCTTCCCTCCGCCGAACAGTAGGCCAGTACGTAGCCCAGAACTGTATTCCAGATTGCTAAAGAAATTAGTGCCAAAACCAGCAGCGGCCATTCCCGAGGAATTCTAAGCAGCAAGCCGACAACGATCGCCATAGATCCCAAAGTATCCGACACCGAGAGGCTATGAAGCTTAAAAAGTACCGATCGATTGCCTAAAAGCGGCCAAGTCCCCCAAAACCAGAAGGCAACGCCCACCCCCATCAATCCGTTACTTAAAACATCTATCATAATTCGTTCATCCGTCTGAGAACGTGGGCTAACAGCATTAACGCCGCATTACCAACACTTAAAATCAACACTCCGACAACCCCGATCGTCCAATCGTCTCGCAAAATCGAAACCACCAGAATTAAGATGGAAGTCTTCGTCGCAATGCTGGCAAAGGCGAGCATTTTTTGCCAGATATCGTTATCTTGCCAAGCTTCGTAAATGGGAATGAGTAAGGCCGCGATCGTCGCGAGCAATATTCCATCCATCATGGGGCCTCCTTGACTCCACGCTCCCGTATTCTCGTCAGTTCGCGTCTCCGCCGACGTACCCAGTGAACTTTATACCAGCCGTCTTCTTGATATTTCAAAACAATGGTCTTAGGTGTAAAAGTGATGAGAAAAATATCGAGAAAAATCAGCCCCGGCGTGCGATTGGGTTTAACCCGTTCCCGTGTCAGGTCTTCTTGAGTGTGAGGGCGAAAGATGAGTTCTAGGGCTTCAATATAAGCTTTGGGGACGGCCTGGAGGATTTCCCATAGAACGTGTAGCCAGTCTTTGAGTATTGCAGGCGCTGTCGAACTGCGCGGTAAGAGCAAGGCCACCCCCACCCCAATCAGAATATTGGCTGGGCTGAGGTCGGCAGTGAGTAAAAACCAGATCGCCAGTCGCAGGAGTAAATCTAGATAGCCAATCATGCTAAAACCATCCAAAACAGAGCGACTAACACTAAACTCATCACTCCGATTAAATGTTCGAATTCCTCTAACATTCGGGGGAGTTGTATCAACGATCGCCGAAAAATCAGCCCGTAGGCCAGCCATCCGAGGACGATCGTGATTAAGGGCTTGACGATGTTCGTCAGACTATAAGCTTCGTAATACACGCCGTTGGCCGCGAACAATCCCGCCAACAGTACTAAAACAGCCGTCCAAAATCCCGGTTTAGCGGTCTGCTCGGGTTGAGATTCGTGGGGTAGAAAAATAAATTTGGCAAAGGAAATTGCGGTTCCCAGAGCCGCAATATTCATGGCGACGACTTGCCAGGGTAGAAGATTTTTCATCGTCAGTACCTTTGCTCCAAACCCGGAGAGTAAGGGAAAGCCAGAAATAGAAAAGCTGGCGACAGCTAGAGCGAACCAGATCGGGGTTGCAATAGGCTGATGGCGAAGTGTCTTGAGGTTACGACTGGGCAAGTTTCCAGCAATCAGAAAGAGAGCTGATTTCACCAACCCGTGGGTGAGGGCATAAAAGCCCGCTACTTCGGGAGCCGCCAGTACAAAGCCCAACTGGGACACGGTGGAGAAGGCCAGCATTCGCTTGGTGTCTTGTTCCAACACGGTATATCCCACCCCCAGCAAGGCGGCACCCACCCCAAACAGCCGCACTAGGGGATCTATCTCCTCAATCAGCAGCGCACATCGAACGAGGGGAAAGACTCCAGCTTTAACCGCGATTCCCGATAGCATGGCCGATACGGGTGTATCGGATTCGGAATGGGTCAGGGGCAGCCACAACCCCGAAACAAAGATTCCTCCTTTTGTCAGCAACCCTAAAAAAATCAAGGCGGTCGCCTCGGTTGGGGCTTGCCCTAATCCAGAGAAGGCAAAGGAATGGTTGCTTTGATAGACCAGTGCTGCACCAATGAGATAGAACAGCATTGCGGTGTTGCTGACGAACAGGTAGCGCAGGCCGACCCAAATCGATCGATCGCTACGGGGATACGTAATCATCAGAAAGGCCGCGATGCCGATGACTTCCAGAGCGACATACAGGCTGATGAAGTCAGCGCAGATGAAGGCTGAATTGACGCTGCCGTGGAGGAGGATAATTTGGGTAAAAAAGAAGGCCGATCGACCGCTATGCCAACAGTAGAGAATGACGGCTAGCGTCACTAGGGCATTGGTCAGGATGAAGAAACCGCTGAGGGAATCGATCGTCAGCGTTACGCCAAAATTGTCCAGTAGCTGGAGGGTCAGGGGAGACGACCGCAGCAACTGCGCCATCCCATAACTCAGGGACACTAAGGAGACTCCCAAGGCCAGGTAGCGAGACAGTTTCGGTAACAGATAGATGCTAAAACCGACTAAAAACGGTAAGGCAATCCAGGTAATGGAGATCGCAGTCATGGCGTGTTGTTTTTCTCAATTTCACGAATCTCCAGAGTCGGAGTATCCCGCGACAGCTTCATCGCTCCGACCAGAATCAAGGCTTGGATGGAAAAGCCGATGACAATTGCCGTCAGAATCACCGCCTGGGGAACTGGGTCGGCATAATCGGCGTCGCGCCCTATATCGATCGGTGCTAACCAACCATCTCGCGATGCCACCAACACGTACCAGGCAATGACCCCAGTACTCATGACATCCATCGCCAGGATTTTCATCATGAGGTTCTGTTTCCAAATGATGCCGAAAAAACCGCAGAGGGCTGTGGCAAAAATGCAGGCTTCTAAGATAGACATCGATCGAGATCGTGAGTGCAATGGACGATATGGGTTTCGATCGGGTTTGACCGAGATGCCAAGATTTTGCGAATATCGATCGCTATTCAAAGCTCGGGACTGGGACGAGTGTTGCCACTGCATGTTTCAAGGCTTCCGATCGATCCATGTAGAGTCGATCTGGCGGCATGAGTGTAAAGACCTTCAGCTTTTCGAGGCGGCGCTTGGTTTGTCCGGCCGCTCCCACGACGAATACCTGCCGCCCTTTCTCTGCTGCCTCCGCAATGGCATTTTCCAAGGCGAGGGAAGCTGTCACTCCCAAGTGAGGAACGTCGCTGAGATCGAAAATAATGGCATCACAGCTCTGTATGGCATTGTGTTCTCGGGCGATCGCCTTGGCAACGCCGAAGATCATGGGGCCGCTCAACTTGAACAGCAACAAACGACCGTTGGCTTTATCCAGCCAGCGCTTTTCCTCCGCATTGAGCAAAATAGTGTCGTCTGCATCGGCAATGGTCATTACGGATTCGGACTGTAACTGACTCATTCGATCGATCGTCAGAATATTGGCAATGAATACACCAATACCCACTGCTGCAATCAAATCGACCAAAACCGTCAGCGCAATCACGCCATACATAATGAGGGCACCTTTGATCGAGATCTCATGGGCTCGTTTCAGGAAGCTCCAATCGATGATGTCAATCCCGACTTTTAAAGCAATCCCCGCCAGTACGGCCAAGGGAATGGTTGCCGTCAGATTTGCGGCGCCTAAAATCACCACCAGCAACACGCCCGCCCGAGTCAACCCCGAAAGGGCAGTTCGACCGCCAGACTGAATGTTAACCACCGTACCCATGGTTGCTCCAGCCCCGGCAATCCCCCCAAACAAACCCGATATCAAGTTTCCCAAACCTTGACCGATCAACTCTTTATTCGAGTCGTGTTCCGTCCGAGTCAGACTATCGGCGATCACCGATGTCAGTAGAGCATCAATGCAGCCGAGCATCCCCAATACTGCCGCATCCACGAACATGACTTGGATCTCAGTGGCACTAAACATCGGCATCTGTATCGCCGGGAAGCCCGTGGGAATTTCTCCAATCCGTCGAATATCATCTATGTTTGGAAACAACACTAGGGACAACACCGTACCGACGATCAGAGCCACCAGTTGGGGCGGGACGATGCGCTTAAACTTCGACGGCATAAACCAGATGATAGCCACGGTCACAGCAGCTAATAGGGTTTCAGCAGGTCGAACGTTCGCCAACAATTCGGGAATGGCTTGCAACGTTCCCACCACGCCCCCCTTGGGACTGGCTTGACCGAGAAAGGGAGCAATTTGCAAAATCACTAGGATGATGCCGATTCCCGACATAAAGCCGGAAATGACGGTATAGGGCATCATCGTGACGTATTTACCAAGCCGCAGGGTTCCAAAAACGATTTGGAAGACTCCAGCCATCATCACCACTGTAAAGGCCATGGCCATGCCATTCTCAGGATTGGCAGCGGTCAAGTTGGCAATCACAGCCGTCATCACCACCGTCATCGGCCCGGTGGGTTCGGAAATTAGGGTGGGAGTCCCTCCAAACAAAGCCGCAAAAAAGCCGACTAAAACTGCCCCCCACAGTCCAGCAGCGGCACCAGCTCCAGAGGCTACCCCGAAGGCCAGAGCCATTGGCAACGCGATGATAGCGGCGGTAACTCCTCCAAAGAGGTCGCCGCGTAGGTTGCGAAAGTGAATTCTATTGGTCAGTTGCAAGACTAGACCTCCTAACTCAACGAATTAAACCCCGATCGACGCAGATAGATAAAAATCTATTAGCGGGTTAGGGAAGCGTTGCAGCACTTGTGCGGGCCCTAACCCTGCCGTAAATGCTAGCTTGACTCGGGTGACTCGAGCGTCTATGTAAAAATCAGCGACCTCATTTCATATATCCAAGCCTATGGTTAAGCAAAAAAGCATTGAATAAAATCTATCATAAAATGCTGAGATCGCAAGCCCTAATTTTTAGATGAGGCGATCGGGTGAGGTGCAACGCATTCATTTCCCCATCTCCTCACCTCCCATCTCTTCCCACAACGGTGTACGATCGAAAAAAACTGTTTGATAAACTTCGATCGCAACTGCTCATGTCAGCGACTTCCATCGCACCGATACCGACTTCTTTTCCGCTAACGGCCATCATCGGCCAAGAAGCCATTAAACTCGCTTTGTTGCTCTCTGCCGTCGATCCCGGTTTAGGAGGAGTCGCTATTTCGGGGCGCCGAGGTACGGCGAAATCTGTCATGGCGCGGGCAATTCACGCTTTGCTTCCACCCATCGAAGTCGTTGATGGCTCCCTGAGCAACTGCGAACCCCATCGACCGGATACGTGGGACGATAAAACGCTCGAGTTATATGGAAACCGCTCAAACGGCAGTGGTATCGAGATGTCGGAGATACCCACCCACGTCATCCCCGCACCCTTCGTACAAATTCCTCTCAACGTCACAGAAGATCGGCTGTTGGGTTCGGTGGACGTCGAACAGTCGGTCAAACAGGGAATGCCCGTGTTTCAACCGGGACTGCTAGCGCAGGCACATCGCGGTGTGTTGTACGTTGATGAAATTAACTTGCTCGACGACCAAATCGCGAACCTTCTGCTCAACGTCCTCACGGAAGGCCGCAACCAAATCGAGCGGGAAGGTATCAGTTTTCAACACCCCTGTCAGCCGTTGTTGATTGCTACGTACAATCCGGACGAAGGGCCGTTGCGGGAACACTTACTCGATCGAATTGCCATTACGCTATCCGCCGACCAAGTGCTGGGGTTAGATATGCGCGTGGCAGCAGTCGATCGAGTTTTGGATTACGCGAAATCCCCTCAAACGTTCCTCCATCAGTTTTCGGAAGACCTCGATGGTTTGAAAACGCAAATCCTGCTCGCGCGGGAATGGCTCAAAGATGTAGAGATTAAGCCGGAACAAATTGAATATCTCGTGGGAGAAGCGGTTCGCGGTGTAGTGGAAGGCCATCGTGCGGAGCTGTTCGCGGTTCGGGTGGCGAAGGCGGCGGCGGCCTTAGACGGACGCACCAACGTCAACGCCGACGATCTCCGCCACGCTGTCGAGTTGGCCATCGTTCCCCGGGCAACAGTTATTCAAACGCCACCGGAAGAAACAGAGGCTCCGCCGCCACCTCCGCCTCCCCCCGAAGCCGAACAGCCCGAGCAACCGGACGAACCGGAGGACGATGAGGACGAACCGGACGAGCCGGAAGATGAAACCCCAGAAATTCCCGAAGAGTTTATTTTCGACCCAGAAGGGGTGATTCTCGACCCAGAAGTGCTGTATTTTTCGCAAACGATGCAGCGAGCTGGGAAATCGGGAAGTCGCAGTTTAATTATTTCGGAGGAACGGGGCCGGTATATCAAACCGATTTTCCCACAGGGGAAAGTTCGGCGCGTCGCGGTCGATGCCACTCTCAGAGCTGCAGCCCCCTATCAAAAAGCGCGACGGTTGCGCGAACCCGGCCGCCGCGTCATCGTGGAACAGGCGGATTTAAGAGCAAAACGCCTCGTTCGGAAGGCCGGTTCGTTGGTGGTGTTCGTGGTCGATGCGTCGGGTTCGATGGCACTCAACCGCATGCAGTCGGCTAAGGGTGCAGTGATGCAATTGCTGACGGAGGCCTATCAAAGTCGCGACCAGGTTGCGTTAATTCCGTTTCGGGGGGAACAAGCGGATGTATTGTTGCCCCCGACTCGATCGATTACTCAGGCTCGGCGACGACTGGAACGTTTGCCCTGTGGCGGTGGTTCGCCGTTGGCTCACGGGTTAACCCAAGCGGTGCGCGTGTGTTTGAACGCGAAACAGTCTGGGGATGTCGGACAAACGGCGATCGTGGCGATTACGGACGGACGCGGTAATATTCCGTTGGCTCGATCGTTGGGTGAGCCAATAGAACCGGGTGAAAAGCCGGATATCAAACAGGAATTACTGGAAATTGCCGGAAAACTCCGCGTCCTTGGCATTCAACTTTTAGTGATCGATACGGAAAGCAAGTTCGTTTCAACGGGATTTGCGAAGGAGTTGGCCAAACACGCGGGAGGAACGTATTACCACCTGCCGAAAGCCAGCGACCAGACGATCGCAGCGATGACGAAAAACGCTCTAAAAGATGCAATGGGCTAGGGTAATTTAGGACAATTATCGCTAACACAAAGTGGCTCCTTTAACGAACAAAGGAGCCGCTTCATTTTGAAATCTTCAACTTTATAAACTCCTTCCCCTACTTTTGCGTGTTGTCGCTCTTAGGGGAATTCCAACGGTCTGAACACTTGAAAACTCCAATGCCAGTTAACGAAAATTATAAGTTCGGATGTTTGTTTGGCTGTTGGCTTGGCTCGAAGCAATCTCTTCGATCATGGGCGAAGCGACTGCCCCACATAACAATAGACTGATTAGTGTGAGCGCCAACCATTCAGAAGAAGTGTTGGTTTCTGTTTGATGACCCTTCATAATTTCTATGTTCCCGGTAAATGGCTGGCCGAACTGGCCCTTCTTCCTCTCGATCGATTCTCTCTCTCCGTATATTCGGCGGTTGAGTATCAATACTTAGTATTTTTTTGCGTGTAAATACGTAGATTTTAGTTGCTTTTAAGTTAGCCGACAATTTGCCTAATGTCAAGGTCTGTAAAGCTATGGAAAGACGGACATCAGGCGTATCCGTTCGATCGAGTATCTGGTTAACTAGAGCAGCGGTACAAAAGTCAACCGGTTGGATGAGGTGAGGGGTCGGTGCGTGACGCGGAAATCTCATTGACTGGATTTCAAGGCCATTTTTTGACCGCGCCACCCACCCGACCATTACTTCTGTACCGACGCTCTAGCAACTGGCGACTGGTGACTGGTGACTGGTAACTGGTGGTATGTAACACCGAGGACTAAAGATCTAACAACCCTGGCGGTGGTGTTATTTCGAGGCGTTTGGCAGCCAAATCCACCACGGGAACGATCGCTTTGACGAAAGGAATTAACACGGTCGGCGGCTTGGGAGGTTTCTGACGTTTGGATGGGTAGCGTTGGGTCGGGGAATTTACGGAAATCGAGGGTCGATCGAGTTGTACTTCAAGCAAGTCGTTTCCCGCAGACAACACATCGGTGACGATTCCCAAACGTTCCCCTGTCGATCGATCGAACACTTCCAAGGCGATCAAATCCATGACGTGATATTCGTCTTCTTCTAATTCCGGTCGATCGTCTGATGTAACGAGGAAAACGGCATCTCGGAGCGCTTCAGCGGCCTCTCGTGTCTCGATTCCGTCAAGTGCGACAACGTACAGTCCTTTACCGGGAATATCCCGACCGCCAAGCAGTTCCACCGGTTGAGGCTCTCGTTCGCCCTTACGCCGCAGCCAGCGGGTACCCGGTACGAGGAATCGCTCGGGAAAATCTGTGTTGGGATAGACACGCACTTCACCTCGCAACCCTTGGGGGGCGACGATGCGACCGATTTCTAACCACTCCAATGCTGTCATAGACCCGCGTTCTTTGCTATATGCCAACCCTTCATTGTACTTGACTCTAGGCTTTAGTGCGCGCTGTTCCCCTGTCTTTCTCCCAACACGACACAATTTCTTCCTCGCGCCTTTGCGTCGTACAAGGCGATGTCAGCTTCGGCAACAATGGTTGCCGAGTCGATCTGAGGATTGGGAACGCGCGTCGCAATCCCCACGCTCAAGGTCACGACGGAACTCACCGCCGATCGAGCGTGGGGAATTCTTAAGGTTGCGACCTGCTCCCGGATGGACTCAGCTAGGTAAAATGCTGCTGTCGCCTCGGTTTCGGGCAAAATAGCCGCGAACTCCTCGCCACCGTACCGGGCGACGACGTCACTCGAGCGCTTGATAACACTGTGAATTGCCCGCGCAACTTCCTGGAGGCATTCGTCCCCAGCCAGATGTCCGTATCGATCGTTGTAGGCTTTGAAAAAGTCGATATCGCACAAAATTAGGGAAAGCGGCCGGTGGCCCCTCGCACAACGTCGCCACTCCCGATCGAGGCAGGTATTGAAATGTCGTCGGTTCGCCAATTGCGTCAACCCGTCGAGAGAGGCGAGGCGTTGAAGCTCCTGATTGGCTGCTTCCAGAGTCTGATATAGCTGCACTTGCCGAATTGCAATCGCGAGTTGGTGAGCAATCTGCTCGAAGAGATCGCGCTCCATTGTTTGCCAAAGCCGCTGGGATTGACAGTGATGGACGCTCAGTATGCCCCACAGCTTGGGTTTGGAAACATTGCCCTTCTTGGAAGAACAGTTGTCGATCCAAATGGGTGCGGTCAGTCTCGATCGAACGTTGAAAATGCGGCACAAGTCTTCAGACCACAAATCGAAAGGGGGCGAATCGGTCGGAAATCCGTCTAAATCGCTGAAAATGAGAGGGTAGGGGTTGCCAATATGCCATCCGATAGCAGGATCGCAGTCAGGATGGTGGGACTCGACGACGACAGTCACACGACCGTCGTCAGCACAACGCTGGACTAATACGCGATCGCAGGTAAACATCAATCGCACTTTATCGACGGTCGTTTGTAGAATTTCGGCAAGATCGAACGATCGATGGATGCAATCGGTAACTTCGCTGAGGAGTCGTTCGCGCAATAACTGTTGCTGTAGAGCCGCTTCAGATCGCTGTAGCTGTTGGAGAATCTGTTGGCGCTCGATGGCATAACGCATCGAGCGAACTAGCGTTTCAGCTTGAATGTGGCCTTTCAGAGAATAGTCCTGGGCACCGTCTCGGAGCGCGGCTACGGCTAGGTCTTCGTCGTCGATCCCCGTCAAAATGATAATGGGTGCGTTAGGCGCAACGGCTTTCAGTCGGCGCAGAGTGTCGAGACCGCAGCTGTCAGGAAGGGTCAGATCGAGCAAAATAGTGGAAAACGTTTCTCGTGTGACGGCTGCGACCGCTTCGGCGAGGGTTTCGACCGCGACGAGCTGATACGCACATCTTGCCCCTCGATCGATCAGTTTGCGAATTAAGGTTGCATCGGCGGGATTGTCTTCCACTAGCAACACCTGTAAGACGGTTTCGTTCATTGCCGGTTCACGATCGATCGGGAATTTTAGGAAGTGTCCAGTAAAATGTCATACCTCGATCTAGCTCTAACTCGACCTCACTGTTACTGTGGTGGATTTTAGCGATGTGCTGGTAGATCGCTAAATCGATTCCCGTACTAGGAACGCGATGTCGATGGTGCAATCGTTGAGAGATTTTAACAATTCGATCGTAGTCGGAGGGAGCGATGCGGATACTGTTGTCTGAAATTTTGTTGTCTGAAGTTTCAAAACGCCATCCTCGCTCGCGATCTTCGACGCGAACCTGAATTTTCGGGGTGACCTCGGAACGTCGACAAACGAGGGTATTTGTCATGAGATTGTAGAATAAGCGCACGGGTTGCACTTTCTTGACATCCACGTTGGCAAGTGGGTTGATATCGATCCGGGCGTTACAGCAATCAACTACCGCTTGTCGGTTGCCAGAAACTTGAGGACAACGTAGCCGGCCGGTTACTGGTTTATTTTGAACTGTCTTGCCGATTTTAACTTAGGCAAGTCCTCTCGAGGACGGACAGTCTCATGAGGATACGATGGCAAGCACGTGAGGAGTTCCCCGCCGTGGCCAGTCATCCAACCAACCCCCCACGGTTCGATTCGCAGGGTTAGCCAAACAGCAGCCAAAAATGAAGGTGACGTACACAAGTACACCACCTTCGATCGAATAAAACTGTTGACATACTCACCGGGCTGAAGCCGGGCGTGATTCTTGACGGTTCGACGCAACGTGCTACCGAAGTAGTCTTACGGTCGCTCCCCGTCCGTTTTAGCAATCCCGCGAGAATCCTGCGTTTCTAATCTCCGATTGAAGCGCCGATGAATCGCGGCGGCAAAGTGGCGGGTAAGCCGTTCGA
>LWRO01000062.1 GCA_001657325.1 Geitlerinema sp. BBD 1991-9
CGCCAAAACTGGCTTCGGCGTTGGCAGAAATATCGCTGTTTTCGAGGGCGGCGAGAACGCCGGTATCGATGGTGATGTTGCCGCCTGTCGCAGTTCCCGTAGCGTTGGTGGTAATGTTGCTGTTGCGACGGAGGACGAGATCGTTGGATGTTAAATCGATGTTGCCCTGAGTTCCGGCGGCGGTTTCGGCTTGGAAACTGCTTTGGTTGTCGAGATCGATCGAATTTGCGCGAACCGTGAGATCGCCTGCTGAGCCTGAGAAAACACCACTGACGGAAAGTCCCGATCGATCTCGAAGCGTCAGTCGATCGGTTTCGATATGCACGTTACCCGCATCTCCATTTCCTTCAGAGACGGCAAAGATTCCATTCAATCGATCGCTGTTGGCGGGGCCAAATATCTCAACTGATGCTGCTGCGTTAATCGAGATGTCGCCACCACGCCCCGTTCCCGAAACACTAGCTGAAATTTGTGCGTTGTTTCCGATAATTAACTCCGGCGTTGTAACGGTTACGTTGCCCGCATTTCCGGTTCCGTTACTTGCGGTTAAAAGCGCACTGGGAAACTGGTCGTTTGATGAGATTCCAAGGAGTTGAACAGACTCGATCGCGTTGACGGTTAAACGTCCCCCTGCACCTGCGTTCGAGGTTGCCGCTGATACTTGCGCCCCATCTTGAAGCAGGAACTGGGACGTATTAATCGTTAAATTTCCGGCTTCCCTTGTTCCCTCAGATGTCGTAAATATCAAACTCACGCTTTGACCGTTGGTTGAGGTTCCAATCCCTCGCACCCAATCAGTTGCAGCGATCGATAGATTTCCACCGTTTCCTTCTCCAAACGTTCCTGCCCCAATTTGTGCGCCATCTCGGACGAGTAGCTGTTGCGTTTCTATGGTTAAATTTCCGGCATTTCCCGTTGCATTCGTTTGGGTACTCAACAAACTTGCAAATTGATTGTCTGCCGAGCTACCGATCGCGTGGACGAATTCGGAAGCATATATATTTAACTGTCCACCATTCCCTGAATTAATAGTATCTGCTGTAATCCGTCCGCCATCAATTACAGACAGTTGCGGTGTGATGATTTCCACATCGCCAGCTTTGCCAGATCCTCTCGTTCCAGAAGATAATAAGCTGACAGCGTTACCTGCTTCTGCAATACCTGTTATATGGATAGATTCAGAAGCGTTAACGGTTAAACGTCCTCCATTACCAGAACCAAACGTACCTGCGAAAATTCGTCCGCCATCGGTCACGCGCAATTGTGGCGTATTAATTGTTAAATTGCCTGCATTGCCCGTTGCATTGCCATCGGATTGAGTCGATAAAATACTACTGCCAGCACCCTCGCCATATCCAACCACTTCAACAGATTCTGAAGCAGTTACCGTCAGGTTTCCTCCGTTCCCATCTCCAAAGGTTCCCGTTCCACTTTGCGCTCCGTTAGAAAGTAGTAAAGTCTGAGTATTAATTATTAAATCTCCAGCGTTTTCCAATCCGGAAGTATCCGTTCTCAATCCACTGGGCGCTCGATCTCCATTAACTGCTCCACTAATAATTTGAATGTCTGAAGCATTGACGGTTAAACTTCCTCCATTTCCAGCACCAGAAGTACCTGTAAAAACTTGCGCTCCATCACGAATTAGGAGTCTTTCAGTATCGATGGTTAAACGACCACCAATTCCAGAGCGACTACTAGCAGTCAAGCTACTGGAAATTTCACCGTCTTCGGTGGTTCCAATTAGCTCTACATTGGAAGACCTTACAGTTAAATTACCAGCATTACCTTCGCCAAAACTTGCGGAGGATACTTGAGCGCCATCGAGTATTAATAAGTACGGTGTTTCAAGGAGTACGTTACCACTGTTTCCCATTGCATTCGATCGAGCAACAGCAGTCAGTTCGCTAGGTCTTTGAATACGGGGAACAACCCCGATAACCTCTATCGATTCGGTTGCTCGGACTGTTAAATTTCCGGCATCGCCAGAACCAACAGTTTGGGCAACAACCCATCCATCATCGATCGACAATCTTCCAGTTTCGATCTCTATATCTGCACCTCGTTCGATCGCATCTAGTTCTACATTAGAAAAAATCACACTATCATTCAATTCTACGGACTCAACCCCTCGAACGAACAAGGTTCCTCCGGGTTGCGCTCCTGTTGTATTTGCAATGATTCCAGATGCTTCAGTTAGAATAATTCGATTTCCTTGAAGCTGAAGATCGCCGCTTCCTTCTCCACTGACATCAATTATTGAAGCTTCCGATAGCTGAATATCTTGAAAATCTCGAACGTCTTCGTAATTTAAAACATAGCCTGTATCTGTTGGGGTAAGGTTGACTGTGCTAAAACTCGCAACACTTCCGATTTCAACTCGTCCACCTTCAACAGCAACTTCACCGCCTTCTAAGACAATCTGTCCACCCAAAAAGCCTAATGTTTCTCCCATTTTTCCTTGAAGTCCAATGGAATTTTCAGTTATTTTAGATTGATTGACGATACTCCCTGGATTGGTTCCAAATTGTACGCCAAGGGGAATGTCAATGGTGAGTAATGGTGGAGTGGCTGGATTCGTTGCACTAAACTGGTATCCGTTAGCAAAAACGAGGCTGTTGGCAGTACTTGCTAAAAACGATCCACCGACATTTAACTGAGCGTTCGGCCCGAATACGATGCCGTTGGGATTGATTAAAAAGAAGTTAGCATTTCCGAGCGTTCCTAACGTTCCGAGAATATTGGATGGATTGTTTCCTGTAACGCGCGTTAAAATATTTTCGATCGATCCTGGATCGCTAAAGTTAACGGTATGACCTTCTTCAATATTGAATTCTTGAAAACTGTGGAATAAATTTTCGCCACGAATGGCTCCACCATCGATTCGATCGACCAATGGATCGATCGAAGTCACTACAGAACTTTCTGCACCCAATGTATCGTCAGGAATAAGTTGAGCTAAGATGCAATCTGAATCGATAGCAAAAATTAAAAATGACAAAATTGCTAAAATCCAATTTTGTTTTTGTGAAATTCGAACAATTCTTCGTATAAAATACCTTTCAAGTAATTCAGGATTTAAATTTGAGCTTGTATCGCTATACTTAGAACTACTAAACATCTTCTCAATCCCAATTGAGAACAATAGATCGCATCCAAATTTCGTCAATGTACTCATGCCAGTAGGGGCGAATAACCATTCGCCCCTTTCAAAAATTAGCCGGAGATAATATTGATACCCAGAGCGATCTGATCTGAGGTCAAACTGGGAATAAAAGCAATCAGTTCACTCTGACTGTCAACCACAACTGCAACCCCTGCTCCCAGTCCATCGATCGATCGATTTTCTAATCTAAGATCGCTGGCATCACGGGCTATGATTAAGTCCAACCCTGGATTGAAATCTTGAATTACAGCAAAGTCGGAATCACCAGAGCCGATATAAAAATCTCGAGGATCGATTCCTAACGCATTCGCCATTAAACTCCCAAATCCCAAGACAAACAAATCAACACCGTCTCCACCAATCAAAGTATCGATTTCTCCAGCCCCAAAATCAGATCCAAAGTCAATGTCGAGATCGGGGGGAATAGGAGTCTGTTCTTCAACTAAACCGAGGAAACTCTCATCGATCAGATCGATGCCAACGAGAATATCACCTCCCCGATCTCCAGAAAGTAGATCGTCTCCTTCTCCACCCGTTAAATAGTCGTCGTCTTGTCCGCCAAACAGCGTATCGTTTCCCCGTCCACTGTAGATAATATCTGAGCCTAAATTGCCAAAAATAATATCATCTCCAGTGGCCCGATTATCTAGGTCTCCCACAATGGCATCGTTATCTTGTCCACCAGCCATCGTGTCGTTTCCGTCTTCTCCAATAAGGCTATCATCTCCCTGATTGCCAAACACAATATCGTTGCCAATACCACTGACAATTAAATCGTTATTCCCGCCACCGGCAATCGTGTCGTCGCCTTCCGAATCCGAAATCGTGTCATCCCCCGCTCCTCCGAGAACGATATCACCGTCGAGTCCACCTTCAATAGAATCGTTACCTAAAAGACCATCGATTGTATCGTTTCCTTCAAAACCATCGATCGTGTCATCAAATTCAGTTCCAACTAGCAAATCGGGGTTTGGGGTTCCAGGGATATTTTCCATGATTATCACTCCTTACTTTGTAACAGTAATGCTAAATTGTGTTTCGATCGCCCAAATATTGAATCAACACGATCGATCTCAGAAATTCATAGCTAATAAAGTATTTCTAATTCACTCTCCCCGTTTAAACGAACAAAAAATCTTCATCTGAAATCGAACTGGCTTCGACGTTATTCAAAATCGCCAACACTTCGCCCTCGCCAGCGGGACAGACAAGAATTGTCAAAGTTTCAATCTGAGATACCTCGATCTCACAATCGAAATCGGCGGGAAACACGATCGAATCGACACCATCTTCAAAATCGGTAATGAAGTCGATGCCGTGACCGGAAATTAAGAAAAATCGATCGCTGCCCTCGCCTCCCGTCAGCGTGTCGTCACCCCAATCTCCGGCGATTACGTCGTCACCTGCACCCCCCTCAATTTTGTCCCCCTCTTGTCCGCCTAACAGCGTGTCGTCACCCACACTTCCGCCTAACTCGTCGTTGCCTCGATTGCCAAACACGAGGTCGTTGCCTTCCCCGCCACACATCAAATCGTTGCCATCTTCGGCACTGAGGGGATTGCCATTACCTCCTACTAAAATGTCGTTGCCTTCACTCCCCAACATCGTGTCGTTTCCCGCATCGCCGAAAACCCAATCGTCGCCGAGATCGCCAAAAACGAGATCGTCGTTTTTTCCACCGCGTACCGTGTCGGTTCCCTCGTCGCCGAAAACTGTATCGTTCCCTGAATTGCCATCGAGAAAATCGTCGCCGCTTCCACCCTGCATCCAATCGCCGCCGTCCGGATTTTCTTCCGTGTTGGGAATGCCGTTACTGCCGATGACTGTATCGTTGCCCTCGCCGCCATCGATCGTATCGTTACCGAGATCGCCAAAAACGAGATCGTTTCCAGCATCGCCAAACACGAAATCGTCGTTTTTTCCGCCTCTCACCCAGTCGTCGCTGTCGCCGCCAGAGATTCGATCGTTGCCGCGATTGCCGTTGACGAAATCGGTGTTTCCTTCACCTAACTGCACGTCGTCGAGGGGTTCGGTACCACCGATGAGAGTATCAGTTCCATCCGTACCGACGATCGAACGGCCAATTTCAAAGTTGCTCTCGAATTCGCTGTCAAATTCACTCTCGAATTCGCCATCCAATTCGCCGTCAGATTCACTCTCAAATTCGTCTTCAAATTCGCCATTCAAGCCGTCAAAGAGATTCAACGCTGATAAATCCGGTCGATCGAGGTCGAAGCTACACCTGACACTGTCGTTGTCGATGACGGAGACTTCGAGATCCGGAATTTCTACAGAGAGGAAATAATCGAGATCGCCGCTAGTAATTTGGTGACTCAGGGTGCTGGTGTGGTTTCCTTCAACGGCGAGATCGTCGATCGCTTGGACGGTAATGACGGTGTCGCTAGTGTCGAAAGCCCATAATTCCAAGATGGGAGCGAAGTTTTCCCCGTCGAAACTCAATATGGTTTGCTCGTCGGCGGTGATGAGAATAACGACAGGTTCTCTGGGTGGGGTATTAAGGGCAATTCGGTAGGAATCTGTGAAACCGCCTTCTGCCACTTCGGTGCTGTCGTTGGATTCAGTGATGGTGACACCAACCGTATCGTTGTCGGCGATCGAGGCGATGACGCTCTCTAAACTGAGGTTGACGAGGAAATTGGGATCGTTACTGGCGGTGATGTTATGTTCGATCGAGCTTTGGTGGTCGTTTTCGACGATGGGATCGTCGATCGCCCGAACCGTCACCGTTTGAGGCGTTCGATCGCTAAACGTGAGAGTTTGCGTCGTGTCAAATACCACTCCATCGACACTGATGAGGCTTTGATCGTCTGCGGTGGCAGTAATTTCGATCGATCCTGTAGGTGTCGTCGTTAGGGCAATTTCATACGTATCGATTTCCCCATCTTCTGTTACAGCGGTGTTGCCGTCGGATTCAGTCACGATGACTTGGGGTTCGATGGGTTCGATTTCGCCGAAGACATCGTCATTATCGGTTTCGCTGTCCTCATCGTCGCTGGCACTATTGCCGCTGAACTCGAGATCGCCTCCCGTCACCGTACTCGACCCAATGATAAACAGGGCCCCGCCTTTTCCCTGTCCGTCGGTTCCATCGATATCGAGACCCGAACCACCTCGACCTCCTTCAGCTGAGTTGTTTTCAAAGCTGACATCGAGTGCAGTTAAGGAACTCCTCAAAACCAAAACGGCACCGCCAAGACCTGCTCCTCCTCCTCCTCCGAAAGTGGTGTTTGTTGTCGTCGCTGTTACGATCCCTTTGCCACTAAATTCCCTACCACCTCCGTCTCCAAGACCCTCGCCAAGGCGCTCGCTGCTACTCGAAGCGCCACCTGTACCACCTAAAATTCCACCACTCGCACCTGAACCACCTCCTCCATTTCCAAAACCGCCACCGCCTGCCCCAAAATTTTCTGCAACACCGCCGGCAGTTGGATTGGAAGAGCCAACCCCTCCACCACCGCCTCCTCCGCCATCGATGCCATCTTCACCACTACTGTTCACGCCTCCCATTCCACCTACGCCACCGAAGATGCCACCGTCTCCGCCGTCGCCACCTTGGGTTGCTGTTGCATCACTGCCCGGGCCCCCTGTTCCACCACCACCGCCACCGAAACCTTCAGCAGAACCGTCTCCACCATCGCCACCAATACCGCCGCCACCGCCCGCACCGAAAGGACTTCCTAAACCTCGTCCACCATTGCCACCAATAGCGTGGTTGTTGGAAAACGTCACGTTGTTTAGAGTTGCTGTGCTGCCCAGTAGGAAAAGTCCACCGCCTACTCCAGCAGCACCGCCCCCCCCACTACCCCCATCACCCCCGTTTCCACCTCTTGCTCTCCCGTTGGCAATGGTGAGATCGGAAAAGTTGACCGTTGCATCTCGGACGAAGAAGACGCGGAAGCTGTTTGCGCCGCTGATGGTGCGATCGTTCCCGATGAAGTCGATGGTACTTTCAATGATGGGTAATTCGGCTTCAAGGGTGATGTTGCTGAGGAATGCAATCGAATCGTCTTCGCCGTTGTCGTTCGCGGTTTCGATGGCCGCTTGCAGTTCTTCAAAGGAACTGACTTCAAATTCGGCGAGGAGGCTGCTGTAGGTTTCGAGGGTTTCGGTGGAAAAAGCGAGGGGTGCTTCGATCGAGCCGATTTCGACTTCTAGCACTCCGTCGCCTCCCAAGGTTGCATTCCCAGTCAGGTCATCGGAGGCGGCGATGTCGGCCCCGGTTTGCTGGCTGAGTTGCTCGAGAAAGTGAATTCCCGCGTTTCCGCTGGCGATGTTGCAACCGTAAAGCACGAGATCGGCGTGTTCGGTTAAGGCCGATCGCCACTGTTGCAATTCATCGTCGTAGGTGTTGAGGCTCTCGGTGTTGAGTTGGCTCGAACCGAGTTGTAAGCTACCTTCTCCGCCGTGGGATACGATGTGAACGGCTTCGAGATCGCGATGTTGACTCAGGACTTCTGTGATTTGTTCGACTCCGTCTCGCGATCGATCGAGGGTTACGATTTGCGTGTTAGGAATGACACTGCTGGTGAAGGTTTCGCGATTTTCGATCGAGGAATCGACGAATACGATGCTGCGAGTACTGCTGGATGGGACTTCAACAGCAGAGGTAGATTCTGGCTGGTTCATGATGCCCCCAGGCAAATCTTGGGTAGTGCAAGGGTTTGGGGTTTGTAGACCGATCGAACGTCGTACTGCTGGTAGTTCGATCGAGTCGGGCAAATTTTTTGATGCTGACACACTTCCAATCGATCGCCGAACGAGATGGTCGATCGACAATTCGGGAAATTCTACGATCCGAACATTTTCTGTGTTTTTGCGGAAAAACAGTTTTTCCGAGGACTAGAGATTTTTCTTTTATTTCCTCGAAATACTCGTTTTTTCAAGCTTTGAATCGATCGATCGCTGATTAGCTCACTTTTACCTTTCTAAACAATTATACGCAAATTTATTACTTGCGAATGTTAAGAATCTTGCTATTCTGTATCGATCGATACAGATTTTCGAGGAGATAACGAGATCGATCGACTCTATCACGATAAACAGAGTCGATCGATTTTGACGTTACGCCGTCACTGAAATCGTATAGTTTCCAGTTGAATCTCCATATCCTTCTAAGAACAAGGTGTACGTTCCATCAACAGGCAAATTCAAATCGGTAATGGTTGCGTCAAAACCTCCCAATAGAGAGAACGTTGAGGCAATTCGATCTCCGTTCGGATCGAAAATCGCCATCTGGAGTCCACCCGTCGCGAAATTATCGGCAAATGCCTTCACCAAGGTTCCCGCAGTTCCGTTAAACTGATAAGCTTCTCCGTCTCCTGCAAATTCAAGGGTATCGTTCAAAGCTTGACCGATCGAAATCGATCGCGGATTTTGAGTGAAATTCGTGAAGCCAAAGGTATGATCGCCAATCGCATCTCCGTAGCCTTCCACTAAAACGAGATACGTTCCCGTTTCAGACAACGACAAGTCGCGAACCTCAGCATCAAATCCTCCGAGCAAAGAGAAATCCGATCCGACTTCTACACCATTGGGATCGAGGATATGAATTTGCATTCCGCCATCTGTGAAGTTATCGTCAAAAGCTTTGATGATATCTCCTGACTCTGCTTCAAACGTGAAGGCTTGACCATCACCGGCAAAATCTAAGCGCGTTGCTACACTTTGATTGTCAGAGATTGGTGTTGCAATCTGCGTGAAGTTCGTAAAGCCGAACGTATAATCCCCCATGGCATCATCTTTATCATGCCCTTCAACAAGGAAGAGATACGTTCCCGATTCTGGCAAGACAAAATCGCGAATTTCAGCGTCAAAGTTGCCTAACAATGAGAAATCTGAGGTGATTTTTGCACCGTTAGGATCGACTAGAGTGATTTGCATTCCACCATCTGAGAAATTATCTGCAAAGGCAGTAATAATGTCTCCTGCTTCTGCATCAAAGAAGAAACCTTCTCCATCTCCACCGAAGTCTAAACCTGTCGCAAGGCTTTCGTTGTCGTTAAAAGACACTGCACCTTCGTTGAAGTTGGTATAACCCAGGATATACTCTCCCGTTGCATCGCCTCGGCCTTCTACAGTAATGGTATAAGTCCCTGAAAGTGGCAATGTAAAGTCGCGAATTGCAGTGTCAAATCCGCCTAGTAACGAGAAATCTGACGCGATTTCGACACCATTGGGATCGAACAAAGTGAGTTCGACTCCACCGTTGGTCAAGTTGTCGGTAAAGAGGGTGATGATTTCTCCAGACAGCGTATCGAAAATATACTGATCGATATCGCCAACGGGGTCTAGCGTCTCAGTGATACTTTGGTCGTCTTCAATGCGTCGAAGATTGCCGGGATTTCCAGGCTCTCCAGGTTCTCCAGGTTCTCCAGGTTCTCCAGGTTCTCCAGGTTCTCCAGGCTCTCCAGGTTCTCCAGGTTCTCCAGGCTCTCCAGGTTCTCCAGGCTCTCCAGGTTCTCCAGGTTCTCCAGGCTCTCCAGGTTCTCCAGGTTCTCCAGGTTCTCCAGGTTCTCCAGGTTCTCCAGGTTCTTCATGGCAACCACCATCCGAACTCTGATCGCCTGGAATAATAACGAAATTCTCAGGAGTTAGCGCTCCTGCGGTAACGTTTTTCAGCAGTGCGAGGTCGCATCCGGTTGCTTGAATCATCGTGTCCCCATTAATGGGAAGCAGCGTCAGGTCTTCAAATCGCGCGATTCCTGGCAGTCCGGCAACACCGATTTTCTCCTCGTCAACGCGAAAATCGACGATCGTATTGAACGTGTCGGGATAAGCCGCGATCGCAATCCAGAAACCATCGACTCCTTCGCCGCCACTGATTCGGTTGTTGCCGCTCCCCGCAACCACAACATCACTGCCATCGCTGCCAAACAGTCGATCGTCGTGTCCCCCAATCAACAGATCGTTGTCTTCGCCGCCATACAGTCGATTTCCACCGTCGCCAGTTGTCGCGTCGAGGGTATCGTCACCACTTTCACCAAACAGTCGATCGTCAGTACTGGCAAACAGTTCGTCGTCATCTCGGCCTCCGTAGAGGCGGTTACGACCTCCACTGTCGGTGGCATCGAGGATGTCGTCTCCATCGCCTCCCACGACGAGATCGCCTCCCATCGCAAACAGTTCGTCGGGGCCTAGACCACCTGTAATCGGAAGGTTCGCGTTGAAGCGGCTGGGTGGCATTACAATTAGATCGTTTTCAGATAAGCCAGTATCGAAATTAACTGGACTGTCTGATAAAAAGCCATCAAGATCGAGCATCTTTCGTCCTCCAAAAGATGTAGCGCTGGATGGGAAGTGACTCGTATAATGGTGCTATATGCGAATTATTGGGCTACGATAGTGCTAAGCACCGCTATCGCGATCGAGTCGGTTTGACTGACCCATTCAGCCTTATTTCAATTACAAGAGTTACTACGATCGAACGACCAGTTTTTCGCAAAATTCGCAGAACTTTATTCAACTAACGCTTGACTTAGAACTCAATCTCGATCCGATCGAGCTGTCGAACGGCGTTGTTTAAATATTCAATTTACCATCCAAAATACAACCGAAATTCTCATCTCTCCGGCTTTCTAATTCTCTCAAATCCCGAAATTGACTATCGATCGAGTCCCAAATGTTGCTTGAGACGCTGACGCATCACGTCCACCGGAACCGTCTGTCCGACCCAAATTTCCAAGGCGATCGCCCCTTGACGCACCAGCATTTCCAAACCGTCGATCGCCGTCGCCCCCCGTTCCCACGCCAGCTTGAGAAACTGCGTCGGATTGGGCGTATAAATCAGATCGTAAGCAATGCTGTTCGGCGGTAACTTATCAAACAGTTCCGGTTCGATGGGCGATCGATCGACGTGGGGTGACATCCCCACCGGGGTCGTATTGACCAACAAATTCGCCCGACTGATTAAATTCGGGAGTGTATCCCAAGTATGTACCTTCAAATTCACCCTCATCGGTGAGTTTTTCCAGTGGCGAACGAACGTCTCTAACTTTTTCGGAGTCCGTCCGACGAGGTGAATTTCCGCACAGCCGAGCTGCGTTAATCCCGCCACAACCGCTCGAGCTGCGCCGCCGTTTCCCAACACGACCGCCATTCGATCGCTCCAATCTGAGTAATTTTGTAACGGAGCGATAAAACCCGCCACGTCTGTGTTCGTCCCTTTCCAGCCGTTTTCCGTTCGCCAAACCGTATTCACAGCTCCCACGGCTTGCGCTTCCGGTGTCACCTCCGACAACAGCGGTAAAATCGCCTGTTTGTGAGGAATCGTGACGCTAAATCCCACCAAGCCGAACGCCGCAAACCCTTCCACCGCCGCTCCCAATCGATCGGGCGGAATCGGAAACGGCAGATAGACGTAATCTAAACCCATCTGTTCGATCGCCGCATTGTGCATCGCCGGCGAAAGGGTATGTTCGATGGGATGTCCGATGACACCGAGAAGTTTCGTTTTACCTGAGATCGTCATGATAATGGAATGACCAGTTGACCGGGGGATGAAATAACCGGGTGATGGGACGACCGGATGACGAGAAACGAATGACGCTCCCCACCGCCTCACCGCCCCATTTCCTCACCACCTCATCTCCTCAACCTATGACGTAGACGGAGTTTGGACGGACTGCTGCATTTGGGGTTGGAACTGGAACAGCGAGTAGACGACATCGCGGCGAATGTCAATCATCATCTCCAAGAACAGCTCGTATCCCTCGCTCTTGTACTCGATGAGTGGGTCTTTTTGTCCGTAACTGCGTAAACCCACCGACTCCCGCAGTGCGTCCATTTGTTGCAAGTGTTCCCGCCAGAGTGTATCGATCCGTTGCAGAATAAAGAACCGCTCCGCCTGACGCATCAATCCCGCCTGAATTCGATCGACCTGGGCTTCCTTAAGATCGTAGGCAATCCGCACCTGCTCGTGGAGGAATGTTTTAATCTCCTCAACCGCCAAATTCTCGAGCTGACTCGGCTGCATCTCTTCCAGCAAATACACGAACTGCTTGACCTTATCCACCAACTTATCGAGGTTCCACTCTTCCGAGGGCAGTTCCGGGTTGATGTACGCATCGACGATATCGTCCATCGTCATCTCGGCGTATTCAATAACCCGCTCTTTCAAATCTTGTCCTTCCAACACGCGGCGACGTTCTGCGTAGATCGCACGACGTTGGTTGTTCATCACCTCGTCGTACTCGAACACCTGCTTCCGAATGTCGTAATAATACGTCTCGACCTTTTTCTGCGCCCCCTCGAGCGATCGAGTTAACATTCCCGACTCGATCGGCATATCCTCCTCGACTCGGAAGGCGTTCATCAAACCCGCCACTCGATCGCCGCCGAAAATCCGCAGCAGATTATCTTCCAAACTCAAGAAGAACCGCGTCGAACCGGGGTCGCCTTGTCGCCCCGCACGTCCCCGCAGTTGGTTGTCAATGCGGCGAGACTCGTGGCGTTCCGTCCCGATCACGTGCAACCCACCAAAATTGATGACCTCTTCGTGTTCCCGAGTCGTGTACTCTTCGTAACAATCGCGAACTGCATTGTACACGTCGCGCAACTTCTGCACGACCGGATCGTCAGTCGGGGCTTTCTCCGCTGCCACCGCAATGCGATCTTCAGCTTCCAACTCCGGTAAACTGCGTTCGCCGTACTCCTTCACCGCAAAATCTACCGACGCTTTGAGTTGCTGTTCCAACTGCGGGGTTAACTGAGCTGGGAAAATTTGTGCGGAAGCCTTCCAGGTTTTCGGTTTCGTCGCCGTATCGAAGCCTTTTGCCTTGCGCCGTCCTTTAACAGCAGGCACCTTTTGCGCGGCGAAACTCCCCTCGTCTTCCGGCTGTACCAAGCGAGGCATTAAATATTCGCGAACTTTCAGCCGCGCCATATACTCGGCATTACCACCTAAAATAATGTCCGTTCCACGTCCTGCCATATTCGTGGCAATCGTCACCGTTCCCTTCCGTCCGGCTTGCGCGACGATTTCCGCTTCTCGTTCCACATTTTCCGGTTTGGCGTTCAGCAAGTTGTGGGGAACGTTCAACTGACTCAACAGGCGCGAGAGAATCTCTGATTTTTCAACACTGGTCGTTCCCACCAACACCGGACGACCTCTTTCGTGCATTTCGGCGCACTCTTGCGACACCGCGCTCCACTTCGCCCGTTCGGTTTTATACACCATGTCAGACAAATCTTTCCGGCGGAGCGGACGGTTCGTCGGAACCACCGTCACTTGTAGTTTGTAGATTTTCTCGAACTCCGCTTCTTCCGTTTTTGCCGTTCCCGTCATCCCGGCCAGTTTAGGATAGAGCAGGAAGAAGTTTTGATAGGTAATCGTGGCCAGGGTTTGCGTTTCCGGTTGAATTTCTAGCCCTTCCTTCGCTTCGATCGCTTGGTGCAAACCGTCGCTCCAACGGCGACCCGGCATTACCCGTCCTGTAAACTCATCGACGATCGTCACCTCGCCGTTACGGACGATGTAGTTCACGTCTTTGATAAATAGTTCTTTCGCTTTAACTGCATTAAAGATATAGTGTGCCCAAGGATCTTTCGGATCGTACAGGTCGCCCACATTGAGTAATTCTTCCGCGCGACCGAACCCCTCGTCCGATAGGAGAACGTTGCGCGCTTTTTCGTCCACTTCGTAATCTTGGGGATCTTCTTCATCCGTTCCCCGTACCAATTGAGCAGCGACTTCAGCAGCTCTTCGATATTTTTCACTCGGACGTTCTACCTGCCCCGAAATAATCAGCGGCGTGCGGGCTTCATCGACCAGGACGGAATCTACTTCGTCAATGACACAGTAGTTAAAGGGCCGCTGTACCACTTCGTCGATCGAGGTGGCCATGTTATCCCGCAGATAATCAAACCCTAATTCGGAGTTCGTGCAGTAGGTAATGTCACAGGCGTAGTTTCTGCGCCGTTCGTCGGGGGTCATTCCTTGCTGAATCAGTCCGACCGACAGCCCCAAGAAACGATGCACCTGTCCCATCCATTCCGCATCCCGACGGGCGAGGTAATCGTTCACCGTGACGATGTGAACCCCTCTCCCCGAGAGGGCATTGAGATAGGCGGGTAAGGTCGAGACCAGGGTTTTTCCTTCCCCGGTTTTCATTTCGGCAATTTCTCCCTGGTGTAGCACGATACCGCCGAGAACCTGCACGTCGAAGTGACGCATTCCCAAAACCCGCCGGGAGGCTTCTCGCACGACTGCAAAGGCTTCGGGGAGAATCTCGTCGAGGATCTCCTTGAGTTCTTCGTCCGATTGGGCTTCGTCGAGCTGCTGTTTGAACTGAGTTGTTTTTCCCGCGAGTTCCTCGTCGGAAAGGCCTTGAAGGTCTTCTTCAAAAAGCTTCACTTCAGCCACGAAGGGTTGAAGCTTTTTCAGCTTGCGGGTGTTGGGGTCGCCGAGCAGTCGTTTAAGCATAGCCGGATAGAGAAAGCGTTTGTCGTACCGTCTGCGACTCGATCGAGAACCCAGATGAGTTCCCGTCGTGTCTGAAGGGGATTGATTGAAACGAGATGTTAATTATGTTAATCGTACCACTGCTGTTTAGCACGGCGCACCGGGCGTGGAATAGAGTTTTCCCCCCTCGATCGACCGTCACTCGATCGGGTCGGAGTTATCTTTGATCGAGACGGGTTCGCCCAAACAGCGGAAATTGACGACATCAGCGGGGGTTTGCTCGGACGCATTGATATCAGATGCGACAACACCTCCGAGTTTGAGCGCTTTCGTTGCCAGTTCGGAGCAGAACAGCTGCGATATGTCTTCGGAGTTTCCCAATCCCACTCGATCGAACATATCGAGACCGGCTCCCATCACCTGAATCATGTCGTAACGTACGCGCTGGTTGTGCGTGTCGCGCAGCCACGCTTCGACGGCCGTTTGTTTTTCGGGCGCTAGGGGATGTTTGAGGGGAACCCACCACACGGCACCGTCGTACATCAGCATCCGTTTGGACAGCCAGTTCATTTGAACGCCTTTGATGAGTTCGGTGGGGGATGCGTCTTGATGGCGGGTTTCGGTGGTCGATTCCACCACCATGACACTATCGCCGAAACCGCCGCTCAATCCGAGCTTTAAAATCATACCCACGTGAGAGTACGCCGAACCGGTTCCCCATTTGATAATTTGAGAAAAGCCGGTGTTCCCGGAAAAGGCAATGATATCTCCCGTTTTCATTTGGGGGCGGTGGTGTTCGTAGAGGGAAAGAATGCTTTCTTTGCGAATGGCTTTACCAAAAGCGGAACCGAGTCCTCCCATCGATTTCGTCCTCGTCTGGTCTAACAACAGACTGATAATACCCCACTCTTGTAATTAGAGAGGGATGGGTCAGAGTTCATGAGATCTGTTCCTAACTTTCATCTAAGCTTAAAAATAAATCCGAAGCGTTCCGATCGAACTGCTTTCTGAGGGTACTCGATCGAGGATTGTTTGAGCCTAGCTTCTTCATTTTAGGACTTTATAAATTCAGCTTATTATCCCGAATAAAACAAGGCAAAAATCGTTTAATAAATTTTATTTTGACATACTTTATTTTTTTAATATTCTTGAATTAGTGCGTTTTTTAGTTTTTTTGGTGCATCTCACTTTTGCAATCGGAACCCCATCCCTCCTCCTCTGGCTAAGGGGAGGTGCCGTTCGCGGTAGCGGGACGGAGTCCTTAGGCGGAGAGGTCTTTCTACGAAATTGAGATGCACCCTTTTCTTATTTTTTAAAGCTTTTGTGTGAGATCTTTGCTGTCCGCTAACGGTTTCGTTATGGTCTGTTACCGTATGAACTGGGTTCTCTTGCGAAGCTTTACTTCAAACTATTTCATCAAAATGACGATCTTCAAAATAGTGATTTTATTACTCATTTCAAGAATACTCGATCGATTCAAACTGTTGAATAAAGTCGATCTGAATTTCGATACTCGTAATATTTTCGGGTAAGCGATCGATACGAATTGAAGTCTCTTCTCACGTTTGATATTTAATCGTTCTCTATGCAACGATCGATCGACGTAGTTTGCCACGCCATTTTTGGGCGGTGAGTAACGTTCGATAACTTGCTTTTCTAAAATATGCAATATAAGGTCAACGATCGACGCTATTACTGCGAGGACGGACGATCGGGGCGACGGGGCTACGACGGACGAGACGGACGAGACGGACAACTGGGACAGTTGAGTATCGTTGAAGGACTCGAAGTCCTGCCCCCAGAACAACCGTCGATCGAAACGCGGTTGTCACGGATGGAAAACGCAACCTTCGACCTCTCGAAAGATATTTGGACGGTGCGGCGTGGGGCAACATCGCTACTCGCTGCGGGTTCGATCGTTTCAGACGACTATCGGGAGTTCGTCGAACGGTTGGAAAAATCCGTCGTTGTGGTTTGGAACGCCGATCGATCGATTGCGGAGTTTGGCGACGTTCCCGTCACGCTCTCGTTACAAGAGGACGGATTCGTCAAGGCTGACTTTTCGGAAGATTTATGGATCGACGGAACGGCCGAGCAAACGCCTGATTCGACTACGTATACGGTAAACCATGCGATCCGCGCCAGCGAAGCGACCCAACTCAATATTGCAAATATCGTTGCAGAAAACGGCCGCGTTCAGTTAGCCTTAGTCGATTTAGCGCAACAGTCCCATCTCATTTCAACTCAATTTCAGATTCAGTATCGATCGACACGATCGAGCGTTCACTTCAACGAAAATCGTCGCACTCGCACCCGCTACGACGGCGAAATTCCGCCAGAACTCGTGACGCAAGATTTCAACCGCTTTACGATCGATCTCTCGGGATTACCCATTGAGGAACGCTATCTTCGATCGGGCATCGGTGTCGAACTCAAAATTACCGCCGTTCGTCAGTTCGTCAGTCATCAAGCCGAACAAACCCTTCGCTGGAACGGCCAGATCGAATGATGATGAGATGATGAGGGAATGAGATGATGAAGTCGGGGCGAGGAATCTTCGCTCGCGGTGAAAATCCGCCATTCCCAATTTTCGATTACCTTAAATAAAAAAACACGCTCGATCGACTGACTTTAAAACATGACTGCGATTAACTCGCCCAAGCATCGTAAAGCCAAAGCGCTCAAACCGGGTAGCCGTCGCCCCGCCAAAGAACTGTGCAGCGAATGCGGGCTGTGCGACACCTATTACATCCACTACGTTAAAGAAGCCTGCGCTTTTATCAACCAACAGTTCGACAACCTCGAAGTCCAAAGTCACGGACGCACCCGCCATCTCGACAACGATCGAGAAACCTATTTCGGCGTTCACCACGATATGATGGCGGCGCGTAAAAAGGAGCCGATCGAAGGCGCACAATGGACGGGAATTGTCAGCACCATCGCCTGTGAAATGTTGAATGCGGGCAAAGTCGAGGGTGTCGTTTGCGTGCAGAACTCCCCCGACGATCGATTTCAACCGATGCCCGTTATCGCACGCACGCCGGAAGAGGTTCTCGCCGCCCGCGTCAATAAACCGACGCTCTCGCCGAATTTATCGGTACTCGAACAAATCGAACAGTCGGGGATGAAGCGACTGTTGGTTATCGGGGTGGGCTGTCAAATCCAAGCATTGCGAGCGGTTCAAGACAAACTCGGTTTAGAAAAACTCTACGTCCTCGGTACGCCCTGCGTCGATAACGTCACGCGGGCGGGCTTGCAAAAATTCCTCGATACCACTAGCCGATCTCCAGAAACGGTGGTGTATTACGAGTTCATGCAAGATTTTCGCGTGCATTTCAAGCACGAAGACGGATCGATCGAAACGGTTCCGTTTTTCGGGTTGAACACGAAAGAACTCAAAGATGTCTTCGCCCCATCTTGCATGAGTTGTTTCGACTACGTCAACGGCTTAGCCGATCTGGTCGTCGGTTACATGGGCGCACCGTTTAACTGGCAATGGCTCGTCGTTCGCAACGATATCGGGCAGGAAATGCTGGATTTGGTGATGCCGCAACTCGACACGCAACCGGTTTCCTCACAAGGCGATCGACATCAAGCTGTCCAACAAAGTATTCCCGCTTACGACAAGGGCGTGACGCTTCCCATGTGGGCGGCGAAATTAATGGGAGTTGTCATCGAACGCTTCGGTCCGAAAGGACTGGAGTACGCTCGTTTCTCGATCGACTCCCACTTCACGCGCAATTACCTTTACGTCCAACGCAACCACCCTGAAAAACTCGAAGCTCACGTTCCCGAGTTTGCGAAACGAATTGTCAGCCAATACCAGCTTCCCGAGACGTGATCGGGAGATGGAGCGGTCGGGAGAACACACGGTGTGGGCGGGGAGACCCCACACCTACAGTTCACTTTTCACGCTTCACGCTTCACAGTAAAGATTGGCACTCGATAGCGATCGAGCGAATAATAAATGTAAGGAACGTTCTGTCCCCGTGCGTTTTAAATCACCCGTTAGGAAAGGAGAAGTTTTAATGAATACCACCTTCCACATTTTAGTTGAAGGAAATCCAGCAATCATGTACGCCAGCCGCAACGGTGCGCCAGATAAGGTGCTACCCAAACTCAATCGCTTTCTCGAAAAGTTTTGGGACGAACGGGAGACAGCAGGCGAACACCGACACACCCCCGAATGTTTGTTAGCCCAAGTCCTCGTGCGATTTGGGTTTGAGATCTGCGAAGACGACTTCTCGAATTTGCGAGTGGGGCTGAACTACGATCGAGATGTCGACTACCTGTACTGGATTTCCGCCGAACGCCAGGTGAGCGTGTGGATTCCCGAAGACGGCTATCGCGCAAACCCCAACTTGGGCTTAAAAGAGTGCCGCAAATTGGAAGGTTCGCTGTATCAAATCGCCTAGTTGCTGCTCGATCGCTTGTGGTGGCGCGTGCGAGGGGGACGGTAGCTGCGACGTTTGACACCGCCGCCGCCCCCCTTGCGCCGCTTCGATCGATGTAACATCCGCTCGACTTCCTGGGTACTGAAACCGATGCGACTCGGTCCGCCAACGGGCTGTCGATCGAGTAGCATCGACAGCGCTTTACAAGCAATCTGCGGCAGATCGACCTCTTCCTCTAGTCGTTGCAACAACTCAACCGCCTCTTCCTGAATGTGCTGGTGCTGCAATTTCCCCATCAGTTCGTTTTGGTATTGACGTTTTGCCTCGTTTATGGTAGGTATTTCCTCGTAAACGAGCGGCGCACCGGAAACGTGCATGATGCGGGTGAGCTTTTTAAACTCCAACGGTGTCACGAGGGTAATCGCCGTTCCTTTGCGGCCAGCGCGACCGGTACGTCCGATACGGTGAACGTAGCTCTCAGTATCGAAGGGAATGTGGTAGTTAAACACGTGAGTCACATCGTTGATATCGAGACCGCGTGCGGCAACGTCCGTCGCAATCAGTAAGTCGATTCGTCCTTTCTTAAAACTATCGATCGCTTCGTTGCGCTGGCGCTGCTGCATATCGCCGTGGAGGGAACTCGCCGCATAGCCCCGCGATACGAGCGTCGTACAGAGCATATCCGTTTCTTTTTTCGTGCGACAGAAAATCAACGCCTTCGTCGGAGATTCAGTGTCGATCAGCCGCACCAACGCTTCTTCCCGTTCCCGTTCTTCCAAGACGTAATACCGTTGCGTGATGTCGATGTTCGTCTTGGCCCCGCCTTTCGGGGTAACGTCGATCGAAATCGGATCTTTGAGGATTTTTTTCGATAACTGACGGATTGCTGGAGGCAACGTCGCAGAAAACAGAAGCGTTTGACGCGCTTCCGGCAAATATTTAAAAATTTGCTCGATATCGTCGAGAAAGCCCATATCGAGCATTTCATCGGCTTCGTCGAGGATCACGATCGAAGGTGCAAACCCCTCCAAACGCTGCGACTTGAGGTGATCGAGCAAACGTCCCGGCGTCGCCGTCACGACCTGGGCCCCGCGTCGAATGAGCGTGACTTGACGTTCGATCGACTGTCCGCCGTACACCGCGACCGTGCGAATTCCAGCATAACGACCGAGGCGATAGAGTTCGTCGCTGACCTGCGAGGCTAACTCGCGAGTGGGAACGATGACGAGTACGTCAACGCTGCCCGTACGCTTCACCAAACTCATCGCCGGAAGCCCAAAAGCAGCGGTTTTACCCGTTCCCGTTTGCGCCCGAGCGATAACGTCTCGACCGGCCAAAATCAGAGGGATCGCCTCTTGTTGAATCGGGCTAGGCGCTCGGAACCCAGCCTCGCGAATTCCTTCTAAAATTTCAGGGCGAAGATCGAAGACATCGAATGTCTCGATTTCTTGAGGACGATCGGTTTTGGTTTCTAGTGTCATAGGAACGCGAATTGAGAAGATCGGAACAAAGGGCGCTCGTTCGTGGAAGCGAAGCGTCGCTCTTTCGAGAAACTGAGGTTAACGGACGACAGGTGGAACGTTCAGATATCGCACGGACTCCCGTGACCGGGTGGGTCGCTCGCGCTCGCATTTGTTCGCACCGTTTCTCTGCTGTCGTGTTCCGCTCAGCTCTAGGAGTTTGTTTCCCGATAGGATTCGACGCACGCGGTGCGCGTCGCTCGATCTGGCTGCGATGGTGACGCTTGACCCAAAACCATGTCCAGAGACTGAGCCGGCACTCCTAATATACACGTCGCGTTTGCCAATCGGAACTGCGACATCTAAAGCGATATCTTCAAACGCGATATCCTCGAACGTCTCCCCCGACCCGATTTGATGCTCGGCCGGGAATTTCCAAACCGCTCGAAACCCAGGCCGTCGAGCCATCGAGCCGCTGGCGCTCATGGTGGAAGCCTCACGATTTAGGTTTCTGTTTTTTCCCCTTCGACAACGCGGAAGGGGTTTTTCGCAGCAGCTCTCCAGGACGAATGCCTTTTGAGTTTTACGCTCGCTCCACAGACTGACACGGCATTCCCGCCACCTTGGGTATTTTCCGCCTCCGAAGCCGATCGACGACTGTTTGGTTTTGACGGGCGCAATGGATCGGTGCCGGTGGCCGCTCAGCCACATCCCTAGATTCTACCAAAATGCTTCTGCCTTGTTGTGACGTATGAGACCAGGAATGGCGACGATCGAGGGAATTTCACAATTTCCGTATCGGTCGTTTTTTTTCGGACGGCACGTCAAAAGACCGTGATACGCTAAGGGAGATTGTTAGAGGTCGCGACTCAAAACAGCTGCGGTCGTTGCGTTACAGACCGCTCGCAACGCAGAAACAGTCGCACCCCAAGGAAACGTCAGAAGAGAGTCATCGAGGTATAGAGTCGTTATGGATGCCGCCACGCTCTGGGAACGTTATCAACACTGGCTTTACTATCACGAAGAACTGAACTTGTACGTCGATGTCAGTCGGATGGGCTTCGATACCGAATGGGTCGATCGAATGAAACCCAAATTCGATAAAGCGTTTCGGGATATGGCCGCCCTCGAAAGCGGTGCCGTTGCCAATCCGGACGAAAATCGGATGGTGGGTCATTACTGGCTGCGCGATCCAGATTTAGCACCAACCCCCGAAATCAAAGACGAGATTACCGACACCCTCGAACAAATCGAGGCCTTTGTCGCGAAAGTTCACACCGGCAAAATTTCCCCCCCCAATGCCGATCGATTTACGGATATCTTATCGATCGGCATTGGCGGTTCGGCACTCGGCCCGGAGTTCGTCGCCGATGCACTCGCACCGCAAGACGCTCCTCTCGACATTCATTTCATCGACAACACCGACCCCGCAGGTATCGATCGCGTGTTGCATCGGTTGAAAGACCGACTCGATCGAACCTTGGTCATTGTCATTTCCAAGTCAGGCGGTACCCCAGAAACCCGCAACGGAATGCTAGAGGTGCAACACGCCTTCGCCCAACGCCATCTCGATTTTGCCAAACAAGCCGTTGCCATTACGGGAGTCGATAGCAAACTCGATCGAATTGCCAAAACTGAAGGCTGGATTACCACGTTCCCCATGGCGGATTGGGTGGGCGGACGCACCTCGGAACTCTCATCAGTGGGACTTCCGGCCGCCGCCTTACAGGGCATCGATATTCGCGCCTTCCTCGCTGGAGCGAAGACGATGGACGCAGCAACCCGCATTCCTGATATTGCCACGAATCCAGCGGCGCTGTTGGCGTTGTCTTGGTACTATGCCGGAAACGGGAAGGGCGAAAAGGATATGGTGATCCTCCCCTACAAAGATTCTCTCCTGCTGTTCAGTCGCTACCTACAACAACTGGTGATGGAATCCCTCGGGAAGGAAAAAGACCTCGATGGAAATCCGGTCTATCAAGGCATTGCCGTTTACGGGAACAAAGGCTCTACCGACCAGCACGCTTACGTCCAGCAACTGCGCGAAGGCATTCCCAACTTTTTCGCGACGTTTATCGAAGTTCTCGAAGATCGCCAGGGAGACTCCCCGGATATCGATCCCAGTATTACGGCGGGAGATTATCTATCGGGCTTCATTCAAGGAACGCGCCAAGCGCTTTTTGAAAACAACCGCGCCTCGATTACCATTACCGTTCCTCGAGTCGATCCGCATACCGTTGGTGCGCTGATCGCCTTGTACGAACGTGCAGTGGGACTCTACGCCTCTTTGGTGAACGTCAACGCTTACCATCAACCGGGGGTTGAAGCGGGGAAAAAAGCAGCGGCTGCGGTGCTGGAATTGCAGAAAAAAGCGATCGACGCACTTCATACGGCGGGCCGTCCCATGACCTTAGACGATCTGGCACGGGAAATCGATCGACCGGAAGACATCGAGACGATCTATAAAATCTTGCGTCACTTGCACGCCAATCGACGTGGAATTACGCTAGTTGGTAATCCCGGCCGGCCGAAGAGTTTACAAGTGTCAATCGTTTGAACGGTTCGCCGACTATCTCTGAGGCGGCTTCGCCTCAGTTGCACCACATTCCTCTCTCATGCCATTGACGATTTTAGTTGTAGACGACGATCCGGGAACGCGCCTGTCGATCGTCGACTACCTCGAACTGTTGGGTTACTCGGCCGTTCCGGCGGCCGACGGTCGTGAAGCTTTACAACTCGTCGAACGCTATCAACCCCATCTCCTGATTACGGATGCCATTATGCCGAACATGGATGGGTACGAGTTAGTTCGCCGCGTGCGCGTGCAACCTGCTTTTCGGCTGCTTCCCGTGGTTTTTTTAACAGCGCGGAACGAGGTCAAAGATCGAATTCGCGGCTATCAGTTGGGCATCGATTTGTATATGCCCAAGCCGTTCGAGTTAGAAGAACTCGGTGCGGTGGTGCGAAATTTTTTAGATCGCTACGTGATGATGGGCTATGTCTCTCAAACGCAGCGGTCTCAACGGTCGTCGCTCGCGCTCGATGCGGGGGAGGGATCGATCGAAACGTTGCCGTCCACACCTGAAATTGATTTGACCCCTCGAGAACGAGAAGTCCTCGAACTTCTAACACAAGGACTGTCGAACGCGCAAATCGGCGATCGAATTTACTTGAGTCCCCGCACGATCGAAAAATACGTCAGTAACCTATTACGAAAAACGGATACGGCGAATCGATCGGAATTGGTACGCTTTGCCCTTGAAAATCGTTTGTTAAATTAATGAAGTCATGGGTCATGTCTCATCGGGTACGTCCGGTATTTCGTCCATCACACCTCCACGGCTCGATCGAGCTTCACCAAACGTTCTCTAGCCTTTTTCCTGATGCTGGGGAACCCCTCCGCCGAAGGCGGAGGGGTTATTCTACGAAATTGAGATGCACCCGCTCGTTCCCTCATTCTTTTCTCCACTATGAACGACACTCACTTAGAACCGGAAATCTATTTCGGACAGTTCGGAACTTATCAAATTACCGATCGAGATCGATGGGAAGTTCGGATTTATCGTGCTGGGTTGCTCGTCGCCGCCCTCTGTTTTGCTGGGGGAAGCGGTTTAATTTTGCAGTATGGCAATATTCCTTGGGTGATTAATGCCCTAACTCCCCTCTACCTCGCATTCTGTCTCGCCCTCGGCGTGAGTCTCTTAACGATTCACATCTATATGGCTTCCCTCCACCGCTTGTTACAAGCATTTTGGCTCGTGGGGTTTGCCTCGGCCGTCGATCTCCTGTTGCAAGGGAGCGAACCGCTCGCCCTCGCCCTTTACCATCAACCCAATACTCTTTGGGGCGTTGGCTTTACGTTCGCCGCCCTCACGGGAATTTTCTTCAAAGAGGCGTTTTGTTTCGATCGATTTGAAACGAAGCTCCTCACGCCCCTCGTTCCCCTATTGCTTTTGGGACATCTGACGGGATGGCTACCCGAGGAGGGAAAACCGATTTTACTGGGCGTGTGGGCTGTCTTGTTTTTTGTATTCGCCGCCCGTAAAATTCCCCAGTCGATTCCCTCTGATATTGGCGATAAAAGTGTATTCGAGCATTTCCGCCAAAGCGATCGATCTCCGACTTCAGAGGCGTGATGGACGAACGAGTTTACTGTGTGGCTTGGTTGCAAGTGTACGGGATCGGTTCGATCCTGCTGCGCCGTCTTCAGGCTCGATTCGACTCCCTCGCAACCGCTTGGGGTGCGTCGGCTGTGGATTTGGCGACGGTGGAAGGTTTGGGAAAACAAAAAGTCGCTTCGATCGTCGAACAGCGCTCCAAACTCGATCCTACAGCGCTTTTTCAACAACACGCCGAACGAAATCCCCAGTTCTGGACGATTTTCGAGGCCGATTACCCACGGCTTCTCCGAGAAATTCCCAATCCGCCGGCGATTCTCTACTACCGTGGCGCTCCCGATCTCGACGAACTCCAAGGTATTACACCGACCGTCGCGATTGTCGGAACGCGCCAACCGACAGAATACGGTCGGCGATGGACGAATCGCCTCAGTGGCGCGCTGGCCCGACGGGGCGTAACGGTCGTCTCTGGACTCGCCGCTGGCATCGATACGGAAGCCCATCGAGCGTGCTTGGCGGCTGGCGGACGGACGATTGCGGTGTTTGGAACGGGGGTTGACGTGGTTTATCCGACTCAAAATCGATCGCTCTACGAACGAATTCTCGAATCGGGTTGGGCGGTGAGCGAATATCCCGCTGGAACACAGCCCGATCGAAAGCACTTTCCCCAACGCAATCGCATTATTGCAGGGTTGAGTCGCGCAACCCTCGTCACAGAAGCCCCGAAAAAGTCCGGGGCACTAATTACGGCTTATGTGGCTAACGACTTCGGACGGGATGTGTACGCCATTCCCGGGTCTCTCGACAACCTGAATTCACACGGCTGTTTGGGTTTAATTTCTCGAGGGGCAACGCTGGTGTTCGACGAAGCCCACTTTCTGGAAATGCTGTGCGATATGCCCGGTCTCGATACGGCAGCCAGTTCTCAAACGCCAGTGGAACCACCACCCCAGTCCGAACCCAAATCGACGCCCCAACCCGATCTCGATCCCCATCTCGATCGCGTGTTTTCGGCAGTTCCCCCCGAACCCGTTCCCCTCGACCTCATCGTACATCAGTTGGATGAGGAGACCAGTTTCGTGTCCGGTGCGCTGTTACAGTTAGAATTGATGGGGTTGGTGTCTCAATTGCCGGGAATGCGATACCAACGGTGTTGAGAGGGTTTTCACCCCGATCGAGTTTTTATGAGAATCCTAATCGGTAACGACGACGGTATTTTTTCGCAAGGCGTGCGGAGTTTGGCAAACGCCCTCGCGGAAGATGGGTATGAGGTGACGGTGGTTTGTCCCGATCGAGAGCGCTCGGCGACCGGCCACAGTTTAACGATGCACCAACCGATTCGTGCGGAAGCGGTCGAGTCGATGTTTCACCCGGCAATTAAAGCCTGGTCTTGTTCGGGAACGCCGTCAGATTGTATTAAACTCGCCCTCGGGGCCCTCGTCGATCGAATGCCCGATTTTGTCTTGGCAGGGATCAATCACGGCTCGAATATCGGCACGGATATCCTTTATTCGGGAACGGTGTCAGCGGCGATGGAAGGCTATATTGAAGGGATTCCCAGTGTGGCGTTTAGCTTGGCGAGTTTTACGTTACGAGATTTCGCTCCGGCGGTGACGTTCGCGAAGCTGATGATGAAGCAGTTGAGCGATCGACCGCCTCGAGAGCCGATGTTACTCAACGTCAACATTCCTCCCGTCCCCATCGATCGCATTGCAGGGGTGACCCTGGCAAGACAGGGCGTTCGCCGCTATACGGACGTGTTTCAAAAGCGCATCGATCCGCGCGGGAAAACTTATTATTGGCTGGCGGGAGAAGTTCTCGAGGAAATCGACGACGAACCGGGCAATCACTCACTTCCCATTGATGCGATGGCAGTCGCTCAGAATTACATTACAATTACGCCACTCCAAGCCAAGCTCGTCTGTCGATCGACGCTGACGCAAATGGGCGATTGGGAGTGGCTGGAGAAGTTGTCGATTTCTTAGCTGGCAGACCCGATCGGCGAGGTTTGCCAGCGTCTCGAGCGCGATCCGATATCCGGTTTCCAAAAATAGTTTTTCAATCGAGATTTTGTCTGGGTAAGACAGTCTATTTGGGTATTTCCAAAAAATGACTATCGTAACCAGATCGAGCGCGATCTATCTCGATCGAACTTATGTCAAAATGAAAACGACCAGCATCGAGACACGGGGAAAACTATCTCAGACGAACGATCGACAACCCCAATTGCTCGATCGTTCGATACCCATTACTGAGGATTGGCGAATCGACGTTCTCGTGAGGATAGCTTGCAGCTCGCACGTCACACAATAGGTCGGGAGATTTTCATCCCCGTTCTGAAGAGACAGGGATGAAAATCGACTCGAGCGGCTTCAGCCGCCGACATTTGATAAAATTTGCTCGGGCCGAAATAGCTAAAGGCACTGTTAGCTACGCAGAAACGGTTAATGCAGTAGGCAAGTGTTGACGCGAAACACGCTAACTGTAGCCTTGG
>LWRO01000063.1 GCA_001657325.1 Geitlerinema sp. BBD 1991-9
CTGCATCCCCCCCTCATCCCCCCTTCACAAGGGGGGAAACTCGCTCCCTCCCCTTCTCAAGGGGAGGGTTGGGGTGGGGTCAGAAATATTTATGCAGGAGGTCTTGTGTCTTTGAGTCCTAATTCGATCGTGAGTTATCTCGTCCTCAATTATAGATTTTCCTGCACCCAATTTCTAAAGTCTTGAATGGCTTGACTGCTGCCAGACACTTGGCTTTGCTGGATGTAGCGATTCACTAACTCGATAATGGGAATATCTGGAAAAATGAAACTCGAATTTGATTCGATGTATTGTCCGTCTTGCAAAAGACTAATCTGTAAACCCTCTCGGGAGTATCGCCAGAGTTCTGGAACGCCGAGAACTTGGTAATTGTCGAACTGCGTTCGGGAGGTGATATCGATTTCGACGGCTAAATCTGGCGGCGGATCGGTTCTGAGGTCGAGACGATTTTTACCGATGACTGCGGCTTGATTTTGAATGTAAAAACAGGCATCCGGTTCTACGGCTCGAGTCGTGCGTTCGTTTTTTAAAGTGGTCGAACCCAAGGATTCGTAATTTAAACCTTGAGCGTTTAATAGAATTTTGATAATATCTCCAATAATTTCTTTTGCTTTTTCATGTTCGGGCAAGGGAACCATAATTTCTAGTAAACCGTTACTGTAGGAAAGTCTGGCAGCGCGATGTTCTCCGAGTTCGGAGAGGATATTTTTAAATTGCTTCCAGTCAATATCTTCGAGTAATAATTGATGGCCGGGCTGGATTTTTAATTGTCTTAATTCGAGTAGCATATTTTTGATTTCTCCAATTAACTCTCTTATTAAATAAAGATTTACCAAAGGGTGATTTAAAAAAAAATTTTTAAAAGCTCGCTTCGCTCGCTTAGGGTAAAGGGTAAAAGGGGAAGAGAGCCAAGGGCTAGAGAGTCCTCGCCACGCCGCACGCCACCCGAAAACCCCTAATGAGGATGAAGTAAGCGGGATTGCCCCCGTTACGATAAGCCGAGCGACAGCCCCCCGGCCCGTCGTCCCAAGAACCGCCGCGCAGGACTTTTAAGTTTTGCACACGATCGACATTTTCCTCTTCACTTTCTGTATCACTATCTAAATATTCATCTTCGCTTCTTTCGATTTTTGTACGTTTATCTAAATCACTTCCGATTTCTGTACGATTATTATTTTCTATCCAAGCACTCCCATCCGTTGGCGCTCCGGTGTAATTGCTGTGCCAGTCATCTTCGCACCACTCCCACACGTTACCGTGCAGATCGTACAAGCCAAAGCGGTTCGGGGGGAAACGGCCTACAGGAGTTGTTTCATTCGGAGATTTTCCCTTCGGCGCGTGAGCATAAGTATAGTCTCCGTCGTAGTTCGCGAGTTTCGTGGTTATCGTTCCACCAAAGTAAAACGGTGTTATCGTTCCCGCTCGACAAGCATATTCCCACTCTGCTTCACTGGGAAGTCGGTAATCGCGTCCTGTGGAAATCGAGAGCCGTTTGCAAAACTCTTGCGCGTCGAACCAATTCACGTTCTCGACAGGTCGATCGTCACCTTTGAAACGTGAGCGATCGAGTTTGAGGTCTCGATCGGCCTTCGGTAACCGCGCCACCGCTCGCCATTGCGCTTGAGTTACAGGATATTTCCCCATGTAGAACGAGGGAACCGTCACGTCCTGCTGCGGTTGTTCAGCGTCCCAAGTTTCTTCTTCTCCTTCCGGCGCACCCATCACAAAAGTTCCACCGGGGATTTCAACCATGTCTAGCATGACGGCACTGTCCAACATTTCCGTGAAGTACCACGCCGAGTGCTGTTCTCGCTCGATGACTTTCCCCTTTCGATCGACCGTCACCACCTCAAACTGAAAGCGTTTTTTCGGAATCGGTTTAGGCGGCAGCGCAATCTCGACCCCTGCCACCGCAACTGTATTTCCATCAGAGCGCAGCGGTTCAAACTGCTTTTCCGCCGTCAGTGCGTCCCCGCGCAAAGCGTATCCCATGCCGCGAGAGAGGGTCAGCAACGGCTCGAACCCCGCTTTCACCAAAGGATCGGCCAGGGTTTCCACTAAGGACGTAACGCGCAACCCATCGGAAGAACGCTGAGACTGAATTGATTTTCGCAGGGTTTTCGCCAGTTCCTCCGCCGTTCGTCCCGGTTCCAAATACGCCAACGCCGTCCAACGCTGTCCCCACTTCAACCCGCGCACGTCTGTCTGAAAATGTCGCTGGAGGTAGGTCAACAAAAACTGCGAGAGTTGCCGCAAGCGTTTTTCTCCCCTTTCCCCATAACGGAGATCTCGCGTCAGGCGATCGAGCAACACCCAACGCACCCATCGATCGATTTCATAGAGTTCGTCGCGCACCTCATCGCACAAATCCGACAGCAGCAAATCCGCCACGGCTCGCCAGGGAACGCACAATCGCGGCTCGAAGGGATAATCCCGCAAACGATAGAGTAAATCTGGGGTCAACGCCAAAGGAAACGCCGCGTGACAGGCTAAGTCGAAATGTCCGTCAGAAAATCGCCGTCGAAACGATTCCACGCGATCGATGGCTTCCTGCATTCGGGGGTTGCGTTGATTCTCCGTCACGGCCGACCTCCTCGCAACGCACGCACCGCCGCCTGAAACCCCGATCGATCGATCGAAAACATCGACAGTCCCGCCGTCGCCGCGATCGCTTCCGCCGTGGTTTCGCGCCAATCCGCTTTCGGAAACGGACTTAGCCAAACCACCGTTTTCGCACGAGTTCGCAGCGTTGCGATGGCCGTCCGCGTTTCCCGAACCCGCCAGGACTGAAAATCGCGCCGTCCCGCTCCTGCATCACTGAAAATCAGCACCGTGGTTCGTTCGGGATGCCAAGAAACCGTCACTCGATCGAGGGGAACGTCCGTTTGAAACTCCGAATCCATCGACAGCCAACCGTTGGGGACATTGTGAAAATAATACTGTCCCTCGGGTGCGAGACAACCCGTCTGAGTTGCCGTAGCGACCAACTGACGCGCCAACACGTGAAATGGCTGCATCGACCCACCCCAATCGAGGAGAAGCACCAGGGGACGCAGTTTCACGCGACGGGGTTTGAGAACGGGAACCACGAACTTACCGCGTTCTCGGGTACTGTCGATGGTGGCGGCGATGTCGAGTTCCGTGGCGGTATCGTCGTCGGCAGTCTGTCGCAAAGTGTACCAACTGCGCGTAAAATCCGCCGCCGTGGCGGGTAAGTATTCGTCCTCGATTCCGCAGGGTTGAAACGAAGTCCACTCTCGCGATCGACCTTGGCGAACTGCACTCACGAGGTCTTCGTCAAAAACCGGTTGGTTTGACAGTTGGATGGAAGGCTGAGTCGAAGGAGGAAATATATAGTATTCGTTCGTATCTTCCTCAGTGTCCGTTGTCGTGTCGGCGGGTGGGATTCGATCGATCGAGGGTTCTTCGTCAGGTTCCCGTTCGAGTTCGGGTCGTTGGTGTTTCGGTTTCCGCGAGGGTCGTTTCTGTGACGTTTCGATCTCGGGAAACACGAATACATCGTCAAAGATGGACTCGAACTGTTGTCGTTGCGAAGCTGATTTCACCCAGAGGGTTTGACAGAGTTGTCGAAAACTATCTTTCGTCGGTGGGTAAACTTGAGTTTTGAGCGCGTCGAACAACAGGAGATAGTCCGCCGTTCCCAGCGGAAACCCGGCTTTTCGGAGTCGATCGAACAGCAACCTTAGAGGAAGATCGGTTTCAGTCGTCATCGTCTGTACCTTCTTCTTCCATATATTTAACGAGTTCTCGATCGTCCTTCGTTTTAATCAAGGTGTTGGCGTAAGGAAGTTGGTTTTTTCCGAGCAATCGATCGAGGTCTTCGTCATCCGATGCGTACAGTCTAAGCGCTTCTATCCAGTCGAGAAGTTCGCTCGTACTCACTTTTTTACCGAATTCTCCCTTCTCTGCTTCCATCAACCGACGCAGTTTGAGAAAACGGCGAAGGGTTCGATCGAGCAAATCCATTTTCCAAAGCTTACCAAACCGAGCGATGACGATTTCCTGCAAAGCTTCGATCGAGGGAAACTCGATGTAGTGGTACAGACAGCGTCGCAGGAACGCATCGGGAAGTTGTTTCTGAGCGTTACTGGTGACGAAGACGATCGGCGCATAATCGGGATTGGCGCGAACTTCTTCACCGGTTTGCGTCACGACGAACCGCTTTTCCTCAATTTCCAGTAGTAAATCGTTAGGAAAATCGGGGTCGGCTTTATCGATTTCGTCGATGAGAACCACTGCACGTTTGGGGTTTTTCCCGTCGTTCGATTCCCGAAACGCAAGACCGAGCGCCCCCCATTGACGGTAAGCTTTGTGTTTGGGATCGTTCAAGCGTTGGTGAATGGCATCGCATTCTTCGGGGTTGGTCGTCGGGATTTGTGCGTCGTACAATCGTCGCACGGCATCGTAAGTGTAGAGTCCGTCGCGAGATCGATCGGTAGATTTCACCGACCACTCGAAATAGGGCCAGTTATCAGCTTGAAGATAGCGTTTACCCAGTTCGTAAGCCACTGCACGCGCCAGTTTGGTTTTTCCGCATCCGGGTTCTCCTTCGAGGAGTAGCGGACGTTTGAGCCGAATCGCCAAGTTGACCGCTTCCACTAAGCCTTCACTCACGTTGGCCAAGTAAGGATAGAGTTCTTCGTTTCTTTCTAAATTGCATTCTCTCGGTTTGGGTTGGTACTCAGAATCTCCGATAAATTCTGGATTTTTGAAATCCAAACTTTCTGAGTTCTTCGATTGAGGATTTAAAGTTTCATCCATCGATCTTGATAGTCCTCCCACTTTAAACCAAAGAGTTTATAAATTTCAGCGAGGGTTTTGTGCGGATCGCCTTGACAACATTGCCAAATTTTCTCGACTGTTTGTTCGATCGCGTCATCGTCCGCCACCGCCTCAAAACAAACTGACGCGATCGGCGAACTGACATCGTTACGACGCAACCAGTCTCGCAGGTGAACGGGTTTAAAGCATCGTGTCACTGGCATCTCGTAGATTTGTTCCGGTTGCCAACTCTTTGGATTTCCCCCTTGAAACGGACAATATATCGGATCTTTGGTATCGATCGATCTCGATTCGACCCAACATACCAAAAGCTTCGATTTTCGGGATTTCGATCGATATTCCTTCACGAGAGGTTTCCAGAAGGTATCTAGGAGTTTTTGTCGTTCTTCGGGGGGCCATCGATCGATCCCTCGTAACGTTAAGCAAAGGTCGATTCCCTCTCGATCGATCTTCTTGCAAATGGCTCTAACAACTTGCTGAGTAGACTGTCGATCGTGAGCGCCACCTTTCAACTGTAATCGCTCGAAAAGCGCGTCTCGCAAATCACCAATACCTCGCAACGTCCAGCCATCCGCAAGATTGAAGTCTTTACAAACAATTTTTTCGGCTTGGAATGACGACTTTAGCAAACAATGCAATAACCAGTAGAAACTCAATCTTTGGTCTGAACTTAACTGCACCTGAACGCTTAGCACGTTGTTGAATTTGCGAATTAGAGCAGCATATCGAATCGTACAGTCACGACGATCGAATTCATAGAGTAAGTTTTCTACACATTTCCATAACGGTTGCTCTTCTTCCTCCCAACCACTATCAATGACATCTTCTTTAGCACATTGCGTTATTAAGATCGGCTCCCCTTGATTAGAGGCTACAGGTATTTGATATTGACCTTCCAGCTTATTTCGCAGAGAAACAATCAGGGATTCGTTGGTTACTCGACCGTTGGCGCTGTTGCGGGGATCGAGAGCTTTTTGTAACGCAGCAGAAAAGATACTATAATCACTTTTTAGATCTTGCTTTGCCGTTTCAAACGAACGCGAAGCCGCAAGAATACACCGACTTCTAGCATGTTCGAGATCGAATTTCTTTAAATTAAGAATTGCACCACTGTAACAACAATCTAGAATAACAATTTGTTGTTTGATAGGACTTTTGACTAATACCTCTTGCAACCACTGTAAAGATATTCCTTTATTTCCACACTTTGGATTGGTATCGCTTGTCGTGAGAAAGCCTCTTTTCAATCCACTCGGTTCGACCCACCCATGACCGGAAAAATAGAATAGAGCAGTCTCTGGGGCTTGCCGTTCGTCGTTTGGTAAAAATAGTTGTTCGATGGCTTTTTCCAGCATTACCATCGTAACGTCTAGCTTTCCTCCGACGTATGGCTCTCGTGTTGTTCTATCGATCGCCTCGGGTAAACGCTGCACAGTATCAAAACCACCCCAGTCCTTGAGAAGCCCTGCAACTGCTTCGGCGTTCTCAGACGGACTGGTCAGATCGTTCGCAAAGTGATAAGTGTTAATACCAACGATCAGCGCGTCTCGCCCCATTCTCGTCGCATCTACTCAAACAACCTAACCCCAGCGTAAGCTAGAAAAGTCGGACGTAGCAACAGGATCTCTCATCAATGGCAAAGTTCCAACGGCTAGAACTGGAAAACGGCGCAATCATCTATCTAGAGGCGAGCGATCGAGAGGAAGAACCTTCAGTCAAACCGGGGAACACATCGCCGACCACAGAACGGGAACTGACGCGAGAGGATCTCGGAAAAGATGATATGGTCTTTGAGGGATTAGCCTATACGTTTCCTCGCTCGATCGATACTCCGCCAGACACATCCGACGATCGAGCCAGAGCGCTTTCTGTTGAAGAAACAATTTGCCAATACGTCGATTTTGTGTTAAACGCTTTCCAAAAGGTTGCTCACGCGAACGTCGATAAAGTCAAGCTCGAATTTGGGGTCGAAGTTGGTGGTGGCGTTGGAATTCCCTACATTGCCAATTCGACGGCGAAAGGCAACATCAAAGTTTCCGTTGAATGCTCGTTTCCAGACCGACAGAAACCTAAGTCTTAGCCGAAGTCGATCGGGTGCATCGCAATTTCGTAGAATGACCCCTCCGCCTTCGGCACCTCCCCTTAGTCAGGGGAGGAGGGGTAGGGTTTCGATCGCAAAAGTGAGATGCACCCAGTCGATCGATCCAGACGACTCAAAGATTGACGAGGAAATCGGTAAGGTGCGTTGCGGCAGAAATCAATTTTCGTGCGCCACAAGACAACGAACATCGCCGCAACGCACCATCTCTCCAATAATTTCAGGATTTCCCCTACCGCGATCGAGCAGGCGCTAAAATGCGATCTGTCAACACGCGCCCTCCGTTTTTCGACTGTGTTTCTTCTGATAAAAACACGTTGCGAATCAAGCGGGCCGCCGCACGCTGCGCCAAGTTACTGACGATTTGTTGACCCATCTTTTGAGTTTCGGGTTTCGTCAACAGTTTGGGAACGATCGGAACGAGCTGTATCGGATCGAATCCCGGCGTATCCTGCAAAATACTCCAAATCCGTTTGACCCGATCGAGATTTTCTCGATCCCCGTTCGTCGCTTTAACTGCAACGGTTTTACCGTTTCGATCGAGTCCCAACCATTCACTCAAAACCGCATTCGTATTGTTCACGGCTTCTTGCGACAGCAGATCGACGTTTTGTACCACTTCTTGGACAATTCGATCGCGAATGAACTCGCCGCGTTCCGAAAATAGAAAATCGATCGCTTGATTCAGCGCGTTCGCCAAATCGTAATCGTCGCTGTCTTTAGCATTTTTGAGGAGGTTTTCCAAACGATTCCACCGGAAACTTCCCTCCTTAAACAGCAACTCTCGCAACGACGAGCGCAATTCCGGTGCAGAATCGGTCAGCAAGCGCTTGGCAATGTAAGGATATGCCTTACTCAACACCTTAAAATTGGGATCGACGTTAATCGCAATCCCTTCCAGCGTCACCAAAGATCGAATGATCAACGCATAATACGCCGGGACTCGGAACGGATACTCGTACATCAACGCCGAAAGTTGGTCGGTGATACTCTTAAAGTTCAACTCCGCCACACTCGCACCCAAGGCATCGTTAAACACTGCCGCTAGTGCGGGAATAATCGGCGAGAGGTCAGTTTCTGGCGTGAGAAACTCCAACTTCACGTAATCTTGTGCCAACCCGTCGAAATCTCGGTTAACCAAGTGAACCACCGCTTCGATGAGGCCGTATCGCTGGTACGTCTTGACTTCGCTCATCATACCGAAGTCGAGATAAGCCAAGCGTCCGTCCGGCATCGCCAGTAAGTTACCGGGGTGGGGGTCGGCGTGGAAAAAGCCGTGTTCGAGCAGTTGCCGCAGCGAACACTGAACGCCAATTTCAATGATATGTTTTGCGTCGATGCCCTGCTCGCGCAACGCTTCAATATTCGTAAGTTTCGTTCCCGTAATCCATTCCATCGTCAACACGCGACGACGGGTATAGTCTTCGTAAATGCAAGGAACGTAAATTCCGGGGATATGACTGTAGAGGTCGGCGAATCGCTCGGCATTGCGAGCTTCGTGGCTGTAGTCTAACTCTTCAAAAATTCGGGTGGCGAACTCGTCCATAATGGCTACCAAGTCGCTCCGAAGCCGCTTAATATTATTTTGCGCCCACTGTGCCAGCGTTCTCAGCAAATAGATATCGAGTGCAACCCGTTCGAGCAAGTCAGGACGCTGTACCTTCACCGCCACAGTTTCACCCGTTTTCAGCTTCCCTTTGTAAACTTGCCCTAAGGATGCCGCTGCTACGGGATTTTCAGATAACTCGGCGTAGATTTCATGAGGCGGCGCGCCGAGTTCCTCTTCGATAAAGTGATAGGCCACCTCGTTGGGAAATGGTGGAAGCTGGTCTTGCAGTTTTCCCAGTTCTTCTAAATACAGCGGCGGAACTAAGTCAGGCCGCGTCGAGAGGGCTTGTCCAATTTTGATGTACGCCGGGCCGAGGTTGGTGAGCGTTTCCCGCAGTTGAACGGCGCGTTTGGCTTCGTTTTTCGTCGCGTTACCGGTACGGCGATCCCACCACAGATTGAGGAAGAACAGTAGAAACGACCCGACAATTTCAACGAACCGACGCAAAACGCGAAAAACTTGTTTGCGGTAGCGATGGGAGACGACATCGGGATCGTATCGGAGTCCTCGATCGTCGTTGTCGAAATCGTCGGAACGATCGATCGATTCTTGAAAGTCTCGACCCGGACGCAATTCAACGGTTTGAGTCGAGTTGAAATCGGTTTCGATCGACGGTTTGGGCGGTGTGACGGTTTTGACATCCATAAAAAATCTGCCACCGAGATGAGATCGCTTAATACATTGTAACAATCTCTCGGTAACAATGTCTTCGCGTTAACCCGTCTTCGATGGCAGCTTTGATGTCGATTTCGAGGTTTGCGAATTTGAGGTTTTCAAACGCTCGATCGAGCTGTATCAATCCGCTTTTGGCTTTCCGTGGTGCAACCGAATCCCCAAAAACACGTCGTAGATGAAGCTAAAGAAGTTTTTACCGCCTTTGAAGATGCCGAGAGACTGTTCGCAGCCTTTTTCATCGAGAAGCGGCTTCGTTGCGTAATACGCGCCTTGATAGCCGTACCAGGGAATCGACGGCCACAAATGATGGATGAGGTGGTAGTTTTGCCCCAAAATCAAAATATTGAGGAGACGACCGGGATAAACTCTCGCATTTTTCCATCGATCGCGCTCTTTGAAGGGGCGATGGGGCAAATAGTCGAAAAACAGACCGAGCGCGAGGCCGACCACCAACGCCGCCGAAAACCAGTAATTCAAAATATAGCCGACGAAGCCGTAGTAAATCGAAACGCCGACGACGGCGAACAGAAACAAGCGACTGAGGAACCATTCGAGGAGTTCGTTGTTTCGCCAGAGTTTCCGTTTGAAGAAGAAAATTTCGTGATAGAAGAATCTGGCCGCAATCATCCAAAGCGGTCCGCCTGTCGAAACAAAATGATCCGGGTCGTTGTCCGGATCGTTGACGTTGGCGTGGTGTTGCATATGGACTCGCGTAAAGACTGGGAACGCAAAGCCGAGCATCAGCGCGCTACTATGTCCGAGGACGGCGTTTGCCAGCTTGTTTTTATGGGCGACGTTGTGAGAGGCATCGTGAATGACGGTTCCCGCCATGTGCAAGGCCGTCACGTCCATGAGGAAGCAACTCCAGTGGGGAAAGTCCCAAACCCAGTAACCCAGGACTGATAAAACAACTAAACCCGTTGCGCCCAACATGAGTAAAACGGTGGGATTGATTAACGCTTCGGGGGGCCCTAAAAACTCTTTGGGAACTGCGGTAACGGGCTTCGACTCTGAAGCAGTCGCGGTCATATGCTCTTGATGGTTAACGACGATCGCGGACAATTAACTTTCAGATGGTAGCAGGGAAAGATAAAGTTTTGTCAAGCAGGACACAGGATCGTTCGATCGAAGGGGCATTTTAGCAACTTTTCGAGATGAAATGCGTCTGAATGTAACGAGCGGACTGCTCGACCTTCTCCGGTTCGTTGGGGTCGTCTGCGTTGTTGTTCCGAACGGAGTTGCCATGTCACACCTTCCTTTAAGATCGATCGTCCTGAGAACCTTCCTTGCTTGTGGCCTCGCCTATCTTTTCGGAAGTGCTGCTTCGGCACAACTTCCAGAACTTCCACCCTCGTCGGAGTCGGAAACGCCACCAGCGGAACCGACTTCAACGCTCTCGCCTCGCTTTACCTGTGAGTCGATCGACGGACAATACACGGTGATGTACGCTCCGGAAAGTCAACCGGGACAGCGTTACCCTTGGGCGACCCCAACGGCGCTCGGAGGTGGTTGGACTCCAGAACGTCGCTGTGAGGAAATTAGCAGACGTTTGGAGTCGTATCGTCCGGATGGATTGTTGGAATTGGGAACGGGTGTTGAAAACGGTTACGACATCGTCTGCGTGACGACGCAAGCCAATCCGAGCTGTCGGATCGTGTTAACGGTTCCGCCCGGTCAAAGTCCGCAGCAAACTCGCGATTTAGTTTTTGAAAACATCGTTCTCGCAGATAGCGGTACGTCTACGGATGCAGTGACGACGCTAACGGGTCGCGGGGACGATCTCGAGATCGTTGAAGATTTACTCGGCCTCGAATTGCCGGACGGGGTTTCGTCGAATCGATCGATCCGGAGTTCGGCTTGGGTCGATTTGCGGCCGTTCCTCGACCCGTCTGACGGTGGAACGGGTGCGCAACTGACAGAAACATCCACAGACTCTACAACACCTGCATCGGGCAATCCCCGGTTAAACCCTGAAAATTTCCGGTGATTTAAAAACTCCCTCTTGTGAGTTGAAATAAAGACTCTATATTCAACTTTCCGGGTCTGTTGGAATTGCGGTGTAATTTGATTGTCTATGATACCAAAACCCTTGTATAGGCGAACGGCCGTTCGCCTATACTACGCCAACGGTTTCGGAATTTCATCAACTCGACTTATCACCCTAACTCCAACAGACCCAACTTTCCAAAAACAATCAGCGCTTCAATTTTAAACATCCCAGTTTCATCAAGAAACTGGGATGTTTGCCAACGTTCAACTTTTTTGGGGTCTACTTGACCAAGTGCATTTCGATCGAGTGCTTTGAAAAAGTACCCGAGTGTCTTTTAAAACAGCTCGGGTACACTGTCATGAGAATGTGTTGTAACTCGCTAGACGAAAATCAGTTCGTAGTATGCATTAGCTGACCGCTGCGGTACTCGGCGCGTAAGTGGCCCGATCGCCCGGTTCCACGAAGCGATGGAATTGCCGCCAGTATTCATCAACATCAACGTGCAAACCCACTTCAGTGGTTAGACGATTCAACATGGTTTGTTGACGCTTGCGGATTGCAACTTCGTTTTGGAACATCAATTCGCGCATCCGTTGCTGCAACGAAAACGTCGGAGCGGGTGCAACAGTTTCGGGAACGGGTGTCGGTTCTGGCCGAGCAGTTTGCCGTTCGGCTTCAGCTGGGATTGCTGCATTAGTGCGATAAGCGACACCGCGATATTTTAAATCGAGAGTCGGTTGCAACACCAAAGGTTTCTTGGGATTGCGGAATCGCACGTCAACTCCCCGGTATTTACCCGCGAGATCGCTCGAAGTGGATTCTACCTTGGGAGGATTGTAGTCGTAGGAAATACCGCGATAGCAAAGTTTCATGGTTCGCCTCCGTTACGTGTCGGTTTCGATACGATGAGGCGCGTTCCTTCAGGATTTCTCCTTACTTCCGTCTTTCTCGCACTTCCATGAAATAGCTTTGGAAGGGATGGGAAAGATGAACGATTTCGTTCTTGTCTGTATTAATTATTACAGTTTGAAGTTTAAACTGTCAATCTATTCCCTGAATTTATCTGAACTTCATGACAAAACACCTGCCGCAGCAGGTGTTTTCAAAATCGATCGAGATGAGAAAACAAATTGGCAACTGGATTTTGCCTAGTGTGCCGAGCCGTTTCCGTGATAGTTATCCGTGTTGTAAAATCCGTTTTGCGTTCCAAAGAACAAGCAGGCTAACACGAAAACCGGCGTTATCGCCAGTAAGATAGTTTTAACGTCCATCGAAACTCCTTCAAACAAAACGTCCGTCTCATATGATATGGCACGGTTGGTGAATGCAGCTCGATCGAGTGTCGAGATCGTTGGTGGTGTTCCCAAAGGTGCCTTGTGGTGAAACAAACGCTACTGAAGTTCGACGACAATCGGCAAACGATCGCAGGGATAAGCATCCGCCAGCACCGAGTCTTCTTCTTCGCAAGCACCATTACTCGGATCGTAAACCAACTTCGCAATCTCTACATCTTGAGGCACTTCAAACGCCAAGTCTCCTTCTCCTGCTTCTCCAGCCGGAACAGCCTCTAAATCAGTTTCCAGCACCGATGCAGCCCGCAAATCCTGGCCGTAAAGCGTGCCGTCACCGTCCGCCAACATCATCTCCTGAAAGGTCACGATGTAATCGCGTTCGCCGTTGTTTTCAATGGAAACTGTCACCGCGAGCCATCGACTGCCATCTTCCGGTTGCTCGAACATTCCTTCTCCGGCGAACTCTCGCATTCCCGTCACGGAGAGTTTGCCATTGCTGCCCAGGGTGTCTTCGTACTCGATCGTCTCGCCGAGTTGATAGGTTGATGCGGACGTGAGATCGAGAGCGGATGTTTGGGGTCGATCGGTTCCGGTTTCAGGTTCTGTCGCTACGTTTTCTGGGGAGTCTGTCTCGTCTTCTGCTGTCGTTTCTACGATGGCTTCCGACGGTTCTGATGGTTCTGACGCTTCATCGGAAGTGTTATTGCTGTTCGACCCGCATCCCATCGGTAACAGCACAACCATCGTCACGACACTCCAGCGAACGACGAATTTAGATAGGAGGGACATAGATTTTCCTCTGGCAATCTTGGGCGTAGATGGATCGAGTCTAGTGCATTCCTCGCGCCGAAAAAAACGCGATTGAAAAAAACGCCCTTCCCATGGAGAGGACGTTTTACACTCAAAGTCGCAAGGCATCTGAACGTTAAGGAGAGCTTTAGTCGATCGAAATCGAATCGCTGAGTTGAGTAGACGATGCAAACACCCCAAGGGTGTCAGAATCGGCACAGGCATACAAACCTTCACCTGGAACGGCCGAGAATCCCGGACAACTTCCCCAAGTACAAGCGGCAGCAGCGAGGTAGGAATCGTAGTCGGTATCTCGCAAGCACTTCGCCCAAGATTCCGGGTCCATTCCCGAGGACGCACACTTCAAACTATTGACCAGGCCGATGGCTTTTAAAGCACATCCAGCCTCGACCGAACATCCCTCTTTCGACAGCACCATGCCACCCGTCGGCGGACTGCTCGAATCGACGGACGTGCCGGCGTAGAGGCTGCTCATTTGAGTCGGATCTTGGAGTAGCGAATCGGGCGAGAGCGCTAAGTAACCCGAAAGACCGTATAAGACGTTTTGTTGGTCGAAATCAAGTTCGACCTCCTTGTCCAAAATCATTTGGAGGTCGTGATCGCTCTCTGTTCCAAAAATGGGGAGCGCTTGTGCTGGGGCGCTTGCAAAAGCCCCAAACACGAGTAAGGCAGTTGAAGTTAGGGCGGCAAGTTGCTTGTTCACGATCGGTATGGTTCGGGCTTGTGGGTTTATACGGAACTCGTGTATCGTTGTCGTAAAATTTATCGCGATTTTTACGCAGATAAAATACTGACAATCGATCGAGTTTTTGTTATGAATGTATAGAAAACTATTCCGGTTGACTCTATGTTAACCGAGCCAAACCATCGCGTCAATTTGATAAGCTGTAAAGAAATGGTGAAGCTTGGATTCGAGTTTGTGCAGTTTTTGTAAAGCTGGTTGAGTTTTATTGAATAGAAGATCGATCTCGCAAATGTTTTCTTGACTCAACATTCTCAACTCAAAATTAAGCATGAAAGTACAAGATCGTAAGACAACACTGGCCCAATCAGCCCGTGCGTTAAAACTGGCGGGCATAACGTTAATTGTTATATCGCTGCTCAATTACGTATTGTTGCTCGTTCCGTTGAATTTAGGTGAGGTAACTTGGTGGCTGAGGTTTACAACGCAAATCGTCGAGCAAGGCATCGTTCCATTGTTAGGAATTGGCTTGATTTTTGGTGGGATTGGTTTTGAAACAGTTATCGGAAGTGCTAAGGAAAGCGATAAGTGGGTGAAATCGACCAAAACTTTGGCGTTTCGTTTCTCCGCTGTTCTGGCCGTGATTTTTGCTCTGGTCGTTCCCATCCACGCACTGACGGCAGTTGCTGCAAACAAGCAAGCCATTCAAGAAATTGATGATAAGGTTGCAGCACAACTCGAACAGGTTGAAGTTCAGCTTCAGCAACAGAAGAAGCTATATGCGAAGTTGTTGGAGAGTTCGACCGAGCCAACGGTGGCGATCGAGGATTTAGTGGGTGACGAACCGCTAACGGAAGAGCAGTTGGCTCGGCTACAAGAGTTTCGCGATAACCCTCAAGCACTCGATCGACAGATTCAAGCTCTCCGCAGCAGTGTCGTCGAACAACTTCAAGATCGCAGCAAGCAGGCGAAGGAGCAATCGAAGTTAGGGGTGTGGAAGTCGATCGCTCGGCTGGGATTTAGTAGTTTGCTACTCGCTGGGTGTTACTTCAATATTGCGAGGATTGGGTCAAAAGGCTCGAAACGCCCTAAAGTAAAGCGCCGGCCGCCGCCAAGCGCCAGTGCAGACGAGACGTTTACCCCCTAGGAAGCCTCAACCTCAGCCCGATCTTTCGATCGAGTCAGCGCCGGAAATTCAAAAAACTTTGTTGAAGGGGTTGCACTTTGAAATGGATGTGCTATGATGTAAATCTGTGACGCAAACAAAACGTTCTCGTCACAACAGACTGAAGAAATGAGGGTCGGTGCCCGAGTGGTTAATGGGGGTGGACTGTAAATCCACTGGCTACGCCTACGCTGGTTCGAATCCAGCCCGGCCCATTCCTTCAGATGCCCGTGTAGCTCAGTGGTAGAGCACACCCTTGGTAAGGGTGAGGTCACGAGTTCAATCCTCGTCACGGGCTTGTTTTTATGGAAATTTTCTGCGACCGATGTTGTCGATTGACATCTTATCCGTCGTCTTTGAATGAATTGGTAGGGTGGCGAATTTTCTAACCTATCTTCTTCGGTTTGGAGAATATAGGTTTTGATGTCTGCCGTGAGATCGGAGCAGCGAAGGGGCGGTTTCAATCGCGCCCCTTGGAAGCTGTTTTCTCCGGTCTGACGCTTCGATCGACAATCGTATTAAACGAGTGCTTGACAAACCGGCATTCGTTCGCGGGACGTTTGCCAAAATTTCAAGATTCGATCGCCGACGGATTGAGGATCGAAATAATGAAAGACATGGGATCCGTCGGGATGTTCCCACAGACAATCGCCCGGTTTGAGCCACGGCACCCATCCCTGAAGCTGACTGCGATCGACAATGGCATCTCGACGGCTTCCTGCAACAAAGAGCGGAACGGAAACGCCCCCTGGCACGATGCGATCCTGTCGCCACAGGGAATGTCCTGAAGGGGAAAGCTCTAAATCGGTTTCTAGCCAACGAACGTAAGCTCGAGTCAACTGAGGCGGACACGAGCCGACGATCGATCGAACCATCTGCGCTAAAACAATTTGACGACTGCAGGGAAGAAGCTGTCGTTGGACGTAGTAATGTGCTTGCCAGTCGATGGCAGGGTGGCAACCCACGGCCAGTAACGCTAGGGATTTCACCCGTTCGGGATAACGGCGAGCGTACAGCAAACCCAGAAGTCCTCCCGTGCTGTGACCGATCAGGCGAATCGGTCGATCGAACTCGCCTAAATATTGATGAAGGAGATCGATCGCTGCATCGAACGAACTCGGTTCGTCCGGGGTTTGGCGGTATTCCCATTCAATCAAATCCATTTCTTGCGAAAGATATTTCATTAACGGGCGATGAAACCGCTGCCAACTGGGATTGGGATTCAACCAAACAACATCGGGAATAACAGCCATGACAGTTCAATATCGATAAAAAAACAACAAATTGATTGGTTTATGTTTTGCTATCGCCAACAGCAAACCAGCGGGTGCAATAGCGTTCACTATTGAGAATAATGTTCAATAGTGTTGCGAATAGTAGTATAGCAGACCCCTCGACAATCCGCACGTACAATTTCAACCGAATGTCAGATTTCGTCCGAATTCTGTTCGATCCTCAAATCGCTATCCCCCCGTGAAGTCGCTACAGACAAGGACTTCACGGGGGGACATCCCAAAAAAGGTATTCAGTCGGATTCAGGCCCCTTGCGGGGAGCATCTCGATAAAATAAGACAGCACGATTGAGAAAACGACACTTATGAAAGTTTGGCGAATCCTCTTAGGATGTAGCGTGGGATTCCTCCTAAACATCTCACCGAGTGAAGCATTGCCCGGGCAAACCGTCGAGGAAGTCAGAACTTGGATTCAAACCAATCCTCTATTACCCAGAGGACGCGCTGGAAGTTTGCGTGTCAGTCGCAGCGACATTCCCGGACAGCGATTCACCTTCAGCGCTTCCAAGACGCGACCCACCGACGCTCGTCTAGTCGTCAGCAGCGATCGAATCCGCAGCGAACGGATTGAAGTCTTGGACTACGAAAACGGCGTAACGCGAGAGCGTCTCGTTTCAACCCTTCGATCGATCTACGGACTCGACCTATATCGCGATTATCAAGCCGCTGAAGTCATCTACGATTACGTCAATCCCGCCGGACAGCAAGATGCTTATCGTGGAGTGTTGTTGCGCGGCGAGCGATTTGGCTATTGGATCGAGATAACCGAACGAGATGGCGTCGATCCCGTTATCGGTCAACTCTCGATCGTGTTAGTCGAAGATCTAGACGATCTCGAAGCAGATCTCAAACGCGAGTAAAAGTCGCTCACCGTTGGCTTTACCGAACCTTGCTCTTCTCGGTGAGGGTTGCTTCGAGTTTCAGGCAGTTGCGACCTTCCATATCCACCTGCAAACTGTACTCCACCCGATCCATCAAGCGGTTCATAATCAACCAACCGTATCCCCCTTCCTGCATCGCTTCCGGGGTCGGTGCCATGTACTCGTCGAGGTTGTATCCCCGGCCGTAATCCCACACTTCCAAACAAATATCCTCTTCCCTTAACTCTAATCTCACTAAAACGGGAAGATGAGGTCGATCTCGGTGAGCGTGGCGAACGACGTTCGAGAACGCTTCCGCCAACACCAACCGCAAGCGGTTCGACTGTCGGGGCCAGTCTGCATTTTCTCCTAAATCCATTTCCAAACACCCCAGCAGCCAGTTCTCGACGATGTTCAAAAATCTCAATTCGCTGGGAACGTGCAGCTCCGTCTTCATGGATTACAGAACCTCCAGAGAGAGAATGGTTTGGTCGTCTTCCTGCTCTTGCGTGTTCCCGCGAACGCGATCGAGCAAATGCGAGAGATCTAGGGGGGAACCCTCGTGCTGGAGGAGTGTCCAGAGACCTTCTTGTTGGAGCATGGTCGTCGTTTCTCGTCCGTTACTATCGACTTGAGTGACACTGGCTTCGGTAATGCCGTCGCTGGTCAACAAAAACACGTCGCCGGGTTGCAAATCGATCGAACCCGATTTCGCTTTCCAAACCGGAAGAATCCCCAAAGGAATCCCCCGCGTTTTTAGAAAGTTCGGTTCCACCGTCACCGCTTCGCCGTTCTGAACGGTTTCGACAACCGCTCGATGGGGCCATACCAGGGGGTAGATATGTCCGGCGTTCGCGTACACTAACTGGCGCGTCGATGGCGTGTACCGAGCCAACACCATCGTAATAAAACAGTTGTTACCGATCAGATCGTCAGCCAAGCTGTGATTCAAATTTTGCATGACCTCAGCCGGGTCAGAGGGATTGTCCTGAGACAATTCGCGCCGCATCACGGACATAGCACTAGCCATAAACAGCGCTGCTGGTACCCCTTTTCCCGAAACGTCACCCAACGCCAACCAAAAATCCCCTTGGGGATGGACGAACACCTCAAAAAAGTCGCCCCCCACCCCTCGGGCCGGATAGCAACAGGCTTGCACCTTTTCTGTATCCGACTCGGGGAGACTCTGGCGCAGCAAGTTCGACTGAATTTGTCGTGCCACGTCCAGTTCGGCCAGCATTTTCTGCGCCTGTTCCTGCGTCCGTTGGTACAACCGAGCTTGGGACAGTGCCAGTGCTGCTTGTTCGGCGACCAACTCGATCAGCTGCACGTCTTCGCTCGTCCAGGGTGTTTCACTGGCTGTCTGGTACAGCGCGAGAACCGCCAGGAGTTCCTGCTGGTACAACAGAGGAACGACCAGATGAGTGGCGCTCGCATCTTCGTCCTGAACCAGTTGACTTTCCCGTTGCGCGACCACCGTCTGCACGAGGGCTTCATCGTAGGGAGACACGTCGAGTTCTCCCGTCGAGTTCGCGCTGTAAGCAAACGAGTCAGAATTGCGAAGTTTGTCCCCTTCGACGAGATAGAGCTTCGCACCCATAGCTTCCAAATTCCGTCCAGCGGTATCGGCGATGGTCGCGAGCATACTTTCGTAGTCGAGAGATTCCCGAACCGCACTCATCATGGCATTGAGCAACGATTCCCGTCTCAGAACGCGGTTGAGTTCGTTCGTCCGCTGTTTGACGACCTTGTACGTTTCCGCAGCTTGTTGGACGACTGCTTTGAGTTCTTCCGGGTTCCAGGGCTTCGTGATGTATTTGAAGACCTGACCGGAGTTGATTGCTTCGACGAGGTCTTCAACGTCGGTGTAGCCCGTTAGCAGGATACGGATGGTATCGGGATATCGATCGACCGTTTTACTGAGAAATTCCGTCCCGTTCATCTCCGGCATCCGTTGGTCGGAGATGATGATGGCCATTTCCCCTTCTTCCTCGAGCACCTGCAACGCCGCCATGGCACTCTCGGCTTTATAAACCTGAAAATCCCGGCGAAACGTCCGATAGAGCAAATCTAGGTTGTCCGTTTCGTCGTCAACCACTAAGAGTTTAAGTTTTTTTCGTTTTCCCCGACTCATGCCGTCTCCAATGCGCGGGCTAATTCGTAGGTTAGACGCTAGTCGTGAAGTTGAGGGGGTTCCTCGCGGCGATCGCATCCTAGCCATCGTACCCCAGTATTTTTCAAACGGCGACCGTATTCACCCCGATTTTTCCGCCGATATTCGATCGCTGGTGCACTCGGCACCTCGCAGTTTGGCAGAACGAGATCGAGGGTTGGTCGTTCGTTCGTCAGCTTGGGGAACGATTGGCTTTTTTGTCAAAACCTTTAGCTGCGGACAATTCCGAAAATGGTGTTTGACGATACGATCCTCCAAACTGTGAAACGAGATCGTTGCGATTCGCCCCCCGACGTTTAAGGATCGTGGCGATCGATCGAGCCACGCTTGTAAACTGTCTAACTCTCGGTTTACCGCAATCCGCAACGCTTGAAACACGCGGGTTGCCGGGTGAATTCTACCATATCGAACTCGACGCGGGACACACTGCGCCACAGACTCGGCGAGTTCGAGCGTTGTCCGAAACGGACGCTGTCGAACGATTTGCCGCGCAATTCGCCGCGAAAGGCGTTCTTCGCCGTAATGGTAGAAAATATCTGCCAGCTCCACTTCATCCCAGTGATTGACGATCTCTTCAGCCGTCAGCGACTCCCGGCGGTCCATTCGCATATCGAGGGGCGCATCGTGGCGAAAACTAAACCCCCGCTCGGCGACATCGAACTGGCCGGAACTGACTCCCAAATCCGCTAATATCCCATCAAACTGCGCGTCTTCATCGGGAAATTCGGCGAAATTTCCCCGCCAGAAGGTGACGCGATCGCCGTATTCAGCTAAATTTTCTTTGGCGTTGGCTAGAGCCATATCGTCTCGATCGATCGCCGTGACGTGGGTACCGGGTGCAGCTTCTAAAATCAGCCGCGTATGTCCTCCCGCGCCGACAGTGGCATCGAGATAGCGTCCTCCCGCTCGCACAGCGAGAAGCTCGATCGTTTCCCGGCCTAAAACGGGAACGTGCGCAAAACGAACGTTCGTCTCTAACGCTTCCGTCAATCTTTCGATCTCAGCCAACCCAATCTCCCTATAATGAATCAATGGCGAAACAAAAATACATATTCTGTCACTAAGCTAACAGCTTTTTTCGACAACGCACCACCACGGAATAACCAATAGCTGCAATGCCTAAGATCGAAACCCGAACTGAACCCATGGTGCTGAACATGGGGCCGCACCACCCCTCCATGCACGGCGTTTTGCGCCTGATCGTGACCCTCGACGGGGAAGATGTCGTCGATTGCGAACCCGTCATCGGCTATCTACACCGAGGCATGGAGAAAATCGCCGAAAGCCGCACTAATATCATGTTCGTCCCCTACGTCAGCCGCTGGGATTACGCGGCGGGGATGTTCAACGAGGCGATTACGGTCAACGCACCGGAGCAATTGGCAGGAATCGAGGTTCCCAAACGCGCCAGCTACATCCGCGTCATCATGCTGGAGTTGAACCGCATCGCCAACCACCTGCTCTGGCTCGGCCCCTTCTTGGCTGATGTCGGCGCTCAAACACCATTCTTTTATATTTTCCGCGAACGGGAAATGATTTACGACCTGTGGGAAGCCGCCACGGGTCAGCGTTTGATCAATAACAACTATTTCCGAATCGGCGGTGTTGCGGCGGATTTGCCTTACGGTTGGGTCGAGAAGTGCGAAGATTTCTGCGACTATTTCGATCCGAAAGTTGACGAGTACGAGAAACTGATTACCAACAATCCGATTTTCCGCCGTCGCGTTGAAGGCATTGGCTATATCAGCCGCGAGGAAGCGATTAACTGGGGGTTGTCCGGCCCGGTGTTACGTGCATCTGGGGTGAAATGGGATTTGCGGAAAGTCGATAGTTACGAGTGCTACGACGAACTCGATTGGGAAGTTCACTGGGCCACGGAAGGCGATTGTTTAGCCCGTTACGTGGTGCGGATTCGCGAAATGCGCGAGTCGGTGAAAATCATCCGTCAGGCGTTGAAGCAACTTCCCGGCGGTCCTTTTGAGAATTTGGAAGCGCGTCGGATGCTCGAAGGTCCGAAGTCTCAGTGGAACGATTTCGACTATCAGTTTATGGCGAAGCGAATTCCGCCGACGTTTAAGATTCCTGAAGGGGAACATTACGTGCGGTTGGAGTCGGGGAAAGGTGAAGTCGGCGTGTTTATTATCGGTGACGATACAGTGTTCCCCTGGCGCTTTAAGATTCGCGCGGCGGATTTCAACAATTTGCAAGTTTTCCCCCATATTCTCAAAGGTGCGAAGGTTGCCGATATCGTGGCCATTCTAGGTAGCATCGACGTCATTATGGGTTCAGTCGATCGATAGTCAGCGAGCGTATCGATCGAGTGGATTACCACTTGCATTTAAGGTTTTGCATTTGACGTTTGCATAGTTCTACGTAACGGCCGATCTGCCGTTGCGTATTTTTTTGCAGTTCGCCACGACGCGATCGAGCTAAAAAAATCGGGTGAGCCAAGACCCACCCGACACGCATTCCAAAAATGGAATTAAACCTTACTTCGTTTCAGAGAACTCTGCATCGATGACATCGTCGCCACCGTCGTCAGACGACGAACTCGAAGACGCATCACCGCCACCAGGGGCTGCACCACCCGCTTCAGCACCCGCTTCAGCACCCGCTTGCTGGTAGAGATTCGTGCTAACGGCATAGAGTGCTTGTTGCAACTCTTCCGTCTTCGCTTTAATCGCGTCGTCGTCGTCCTGACCGACCGCTTCCTTCAGTTCCTTAATCAAGCCTTCGATCTTCGTCTTATCGTCGGCCGGAACCTTATCGCCGAGTTCTTCGATTTGCTTCTCGGCTTGATAAGCTAGGGTATCCGCTTGGTTTTTCCGCTCGATGCGTTCGCGGCGTTCTTTGTCCTCTTCCGCGTTTGCTTCCGCATCTTTCACCATCTGTTCGACTTCGTTTTCAGACAGCGTGGACGCACCCGTAATACTGATCGACTGTTCTTTACCCGATCCTTTATCTTTCGCGGTCACGTTGAGGATTCCGTTCGCGTCGATATCGAAGGTCACTTCGATTTGAGGAACGCCACGAGGTGCCGGGGGAATTCCATCGAGTCGGAAATGGCCGAGACTCTTGTTGTTTCCAGCCATTTCACGCTCCCCTTGCAGAACGTGAATTTCCACGTTGGTTTGACCGTCAACCGCCGTCGAGAAGGTTTCCGATTTCTTCGTGGGAATTGTCGTGTTGCGCGGAATCAACTTAGTCATCACGCCACCGAGGGTTTCCACACCCAGAGACAACGGCGTAACGTCTAACAGCAGGATATCTTTCACTTCACCGGCGAGAACGCCGCCCTGAATCGCAGCACCGACAGCGACCACCTCATCCGGGTTCACGCTTTGGTTCGGCGCTTTTCCGAGTACGTCTTCTACGAGTTTCTGTACGGCCGGAATCCGAGTCGAACCGCCAACCAGCACCACTTCGTCGATATCGCCTTTGTTGAGTTTGGCATCTTTGAGCGCATTTTCGACGGGGATGCGGCATCGATCGATCAAGTTCGCACAAATTTCCTCGAACTTGGCTCGCGTCAGCGTCATATCGACGTGTTTCGGGCCGTCTTGCGTTGCCGTAATAAACGGTAGGTTGATGTCCGCTTGCGTAACGCTGGACAGTTCGATTTTTGCTTTTTCAGCCGCTTCCGTGAGACGTTGGAGGGCTTGCTTGTCTTTACGAAGGTCGATTCCTTCCGTTTTCTGAAATTCAGCCGCGATGTAATCGACGATTTGTTTGTCGAAGTCGTCGCCGCCGAGGTGGGTGTCACCCGAAGTGGCCATCACTTCAAACACGCCGTCGCCAACTTCCAGGATGGACACGTCGAAGGTTCCACCCCCGAGGTCGAACACGAGGATCGTTTCGTTGCTTTTCTTATCGAGACCGTAAGCCAGCGATGCAGCCGTGGGTTCGTTGATAATGCGCAGGACTTCCAATCCAGCAATTTTCCCAGCGTCTTTCGTCGCTTGACGCTGAGAGTCGTTGAAATAGGCGGGAACGGTAATCACCGCTTGAGTCACCGTTTCGCCGAGGTATTTGCTTGCATCTTCAGCCAGCTTCCGCAGCACTTGAGCCGAAATTTCTTCCGGTGCGAATTGCTTACCCGCTTGCGGACAGTCCAGTTTGACGTTCCCGTTAACCGTGAGAACTTTATAAGTGACTTCGCTGGTTTCGTGGGTGACTTCGTCCTGGCGGCGACCGATGAACCGTTTGACCGAATAGAAGGTGTTGGTGGGGTTCATCACGGCTTGGCGTTTGGCGATCTGGCCGACAAGGCGATCGCCGTTTTTCGCGTAAGCCACAACGGAGGGCGTGGTACGGAACCCTTCTGCGTTCGCGATGACGGTGGGTTTACCCCCTTCCATCACGGCGACGCAGGAGTTGGTCGTTCCAAGGTCAATTCCAACGACTTTTGCCATGGGTATATCCTGTGTGTCTCTACAACGATAAGTAAGGTTCTGTCGAAACTTTTCGCGAAGCGGTCGCGATGACCGATTGTGAAGGATCGCATCCGTCCCGTCCTGGTATCGCTTCCGGGTGAGGCTCGCACTCGTGCGACCGGACTAGCTGAAATCGCGCATCGTTCGTCGTTCTTTCTTTTCTATACTGAACGCGGTTGGCTCATCCCTTGAAGGCGTGTTTTCCGAACCTGTACCAGGACGGTTTGTTGCGAAAACGGGTTGTTGAAGGTGTCGTTTACAGGGAAACGGGGGCGTCGTCCGACCACAAGTCGCGTGTAAATTCGGAATCACGGGTAACGGTTGTTTCCGATGGTGCGGACACGCGCACTTTGACGACAGGAGACTTCGCCTGTTTGGGGAGCGTCAGCGTTAGCCGACCATCGCGCAAGCGAGCGTGGGTGTGATGTCGATCGATGTCTACTAGAAGGTTGATTTGACGGTGAAAGGCACTCGTTTGGAATTCAGTGTAAGTACGATGGCCGTCGCGCACGTGTTGTCGGGGTCGATCGAGGAGAACGTACAAACCCGTTCCGCTGAGGGTGACGCTGTTTTGCGTGACGCATACATTGAGGTTTTCAGCTTCGACACCGGGTAAGAGGGTGTACAGTTCGATCTCCGTTTCGGTGTCGCGCACCTCCACGGGAACGGAAACCGTTGGCGGGGGAGGTGAAGATCGATCGGGCTTGGTGTCGTTTGTCCGATCGAATTCTACGGGAGGGCGGAGGTGAAGGTAAGCGTTCATTTTCGATCGAGTCAATCTGTTCGATGCCTCCATCGTAGGCAGCTCGAACCTGCCTTGCATTGGGGCAAACCGTATCCGGGTCGGTCGTGTTTTCTCGAGGGCGAAAACCGAACGTTCCGGAAGTCAATGTCGCTCCGGAGGGTCTTTAGACACTGCGATTTCAGTCTTGAATTGGTGTGTCTTTCGCCATTAATTGCTTGACATCCGATGTGCCAACTCGATTTAAATGGTGGAAAAATCCAAACATTGCGGCTGTCGCAATCGCGAGTTGCGATATAAAGCTCAGACCGAGGTGAAGTAAGGATACCTTCGATGCCAAGAAAATACTCGCACCGAACACGGAAAACGTCCAAGCCCAAGTCAATCGATCGAACCAACCGATCGAGAACGCTAAACTCAGTAAAGGCGCGCCAAGCATCAAAAGCAAACTCATCGCCGCAAACATTCCGCGTTTGGGATGTTTGAGAAAGAGCAACCACTGAATCACCGTACTGTAAAGTAGCAACAACCCAGCAACGAGCAACAGCGATGCAAAGATTTGAAATTTGCTCGCGCCGTGATAAACCAGATAGGAGTCGTCGAAATTGGGATTGGCTTTGCCTGTAAAGTTGTGATTTAGCAACAGTATCCAAATCGACCAAACGAACGTAATTAAACTGACGTGAACGATCGTTGCAAGTGTTGCCGGACTCTTTTTACCCCAGAGTAAATCCTGAATTCTAGAATATCTTCGATCGAGATGACGGTAACGCGCCCAATCGTGCAGGGCTTGACGGGAGGGCGTAATCAGAATCGTCAAGGCTAAAACCAAGAGCAAGTTGACGATTAAAAAAATAACAGGCTGGGTATAAGACAATCCATTTTGACGAACCCAAGTTACTGCTTCATCTCGCCTCCAAGCAGATACGCCAAACCCTAACAAGCAAAACGATATCGACCAATTTAAGGCATAGCTTTGTCCTTTTGTTAAAAGAGTTGACTTAGGGTTTTGATAGCGTCTTTCTAAGGCAATCCATGCCCAATACGCAACCACGGCACAACCCAAGCTAAATAAAAGCTGTGTTAAAACTGGAATGTTGCCGGTCGGCAAAAACCACCACGATAAATCGTGAATTTCATGGTAATACATATCATTTCTGAAACGCCAGTATCGATTGAGTGAGTCGATATTGTAAACAAAGAGACCGTGCAAAATCCAAACGTAAATGTAAGTCAAAGCCCCACTCAAGGTAAAGCCCAACCAAGGCTGTTTCCCGAAGAGCAACGAAAACAAAGCAGCTAAGCTATAAAATGCACAACAACTGGCACAAATAACGACATAGAATATGGCGAGATCGTTCGGTAAGCTTCCACTTTTTAAAGCAGAGATTGCGTGAAGCGGAAGTGCGGATAAAACAGCGAGATATACTAAAGACGGAACGCCGATCAGCTTCCCGATTAAAAAGGTACGTGCAGATTGAGGACTCAAACGAATAAAATCGATCGTTCCTCGCCGCTGTTCTTTGGAAAGGTCTCCAACAATCAGAAATAAATTAGCGAGTATCAGTCCGGAAACAATAACCGCACTGAGTACGAGGCAGAGATTCCACCACCAATGCTCCCAATCAATTATCAATCGATCGAAGGAATCTCTCAAACATCCGTAAGCATTGAATTCTGGAATTTTAGCAGAAACACAATACTGACTTCGGATGTTATTCGTCAATCCTGTATCGTTTGGAAGACTACTCCAGAAAACTAGAAAAAGCATGGCTTGGGTGAGTAGAGAACCACCAATTGCAATGAGAACGTTGCGTGGTTGAAGTCGCCCTTTTAATTCTCGAAAAAGTTGAGGATTGATATTGCCGAGATGGTCGATAATTCGATTAAAAACCATTGCATTAGATCCTTTTGTCTGAAAATCTTGAGAGTGCATCTCACGTTTGAGATCGGAACCCCACCCCTCCTCTCCTGACTTAAGGGGAGGTGCCG
>LWRO01000064.1 GCA_001657325.1 Geitlerinema sp. BBD 1991-9
GCCATCTAAGTCGGCTCGTGGAACTGAGAACTGTAGAACTACAGGAATCCCCCACTAGAACGCGAAGCGTTTAGTGGCGGGAGTATGTCAATTGTCTTCTCGTTGGAGATAATAACGGTTTCGCCCGTTTTGCTTGGCGCGATACAATGCGAGATCGGCACGACGCAGAAGCATTTCCGGGGTCGAGCCATCTTCTGGCACGATGCTTGCACCGCCCAAGCTGACGGTCACCCAAGAACTCGCTAAAGAGCGAGAATGAGGAATTTCCAACCCTATCACAGCGCGGTTAACAGCTGCCACAATTGCCATCGTTGCCTCAGCATCCGTCTCCAACATCACGACAGCAAATTCCTCTCCTCCGTAACGAGCCACGAGTGTTTGAGTGCCGCTAACGGCTGATTCGATCGACTGGGCCACCCGCTTCAAACAATCGTCACCGGCCTGATGGCCGTAAGTATCGTTGTACGCTTTGAAAAAATCGATATCGCACAACACGAGTGCGAGGGAAGTTTGCTGCGTTTTCGATCGATGCCACGCCTGCCGAAAAAACTCGTCGAACTGTCGCCGATTGGCCACCTGCGTCAAGCCGTCAATACTGGCAAGGCGCTTTAATTCATCGTTGGCCGCCCGCAACTGCTGGTAGAGTTGCGATTGTTGCGTCGCGATCCCGAGTTGCGTGGCCAGTTGCCGCACGAACTCCACATCTGAAGTTTCCCACTGGCGAGACTCGTGGTACTGCTGCACCAACAGCAACCCCCACAACTGCTCGCCTTGCAAAATCGGCACGGCAATTTGAGCGCAAACGTTAAATTCTCGAAACGCCGGACAATTCGAGTGTTCGATCGAACAGTGTTTAGTCTGGCTCATCAGCTGAATTTCCCCTTGACTGTAAGCTTGCAGGCAGGCTTTGTCGAACCGTAGTAAGTACGGACGCTGCGATCCCGCTTTGAAAAGCCATCGTTGCAACTTCTCACAACTCGCAGACCAAGATTGTGCGACGATTTTCCCCTGCCAATCGGCCTCGAACTGACAGACTGCGACTCGATCGCACTGTAAAAAGTGTCGGATTTCATCAACAGCCGTTTTTAAAATTTCCGGTAGTTCCAGAGAGCAATGAATGTGACGAGCAATGGTACTGACCGCTCGTTCTCGTTCCATTTGTCGCCGCAGTGCTTCCTGAACCCGGTATTGATCTTCTTCCACCGCAATGGCTGACGTGATAATTCCCAGCACTCGGCGATCGTCGGCACACGGTGCGAACGCACCGCGATAGACCAAGCACAGCACCCCGATCTCGCGATTTTGAGAGCGCACCACCTTTCCCCATTCTGTTCGATCGCCCTCTATTTCTCGCTCGAACCATTCCTCTCGTCCTGCGAGCAGTGCCGCCACGGCCGCGTTCCCCTCTTTCACCCGTCCCGTTTCAGGGGAGGCAAACCACTGACACGTCGGTTGGAGCTGTTCCTGTTGCCAGCGGCGGTACGACACCCGCGATGGCTCCAAGAGTTCGCCGCACAGGGCTGCCAGACGACGCACATTATCGGTCGGATCGTTTCCGAAGTCCAAAAAGCACTGATTGATTCGTTCGAGGCGGGCTTCAGCACGCTGACGTTCGGTTACGTCTTTCCCCGTCGAAATAAAATGCGTGATGTGACCTCCCTCGTCCCGCAACGGCGAGATCGTTTTTTGCTCGTGGAATAGTTCGCCCGATTTTTTGCGATTGGTGAAAACGGCGTGAAAGACGTGTCCGCTCGTAATGATGCTCCACAATCCTTGGTAAAAGGCAGCATCGTGAATCCCGGATTTCAGCAAGGACGGTTGGCGACCGATCGCTTCGTCCTTGGTATATCCCGTCAGACGCTCGAACTCGGCGTTCACGTAGACGATCGTGCCTTGGCGATCGGTGATGATGACATTGTCGGCTGACTGTTCTAACGCACCAGACAGTTGTTGTAATTGCGCTTCAGTTTGCTTGCGAGCGGTGATGTCGAGTAACGTTCCCACTGTTCCGCAACTCTGACCGTGACGGTCTCTTAGCGGGGCACTGCGGGCGAGAACCCAGGCAACGCGACCGCCTGGAGATACGATGCGACCTTCCCAGGAGATGATGTCGGTTCGGGCCCGTTCCCAACAGTCGAAAAACATCGATCGATCGTCTGGGTGAACGGCAGATTGCCAACACTCGCGATAGGCGGCAACTAGGGGAATTCCAGTAATCTCGCACCAACGCTGGTTGACAAAATCGATCGATCCTCTCTCGTCCGTCTGGAAAATTCCGACGGGGGCATGGTTGGTCAGGGTGCGGTAACGTGCTTCTCGATCTCGCAAGGCTTCGTAAGCTTGATTGAGGGCAACGTTAGCAATTTGGCGTTCCGTAATATCTTCTATAATGCCGACAATTCGGTACGTGCGCCCCTGGGAATCTCGCACGGGAAAAGTGCGGCTTCGCAGCCAGCGCAGAGAATCATCCGGGCGAACGACACGGTATTCAGCGACGACTTCTCGTTGGGAGACGACTTGGAGCTGTGCCACAACTGCGGCTCGATCGTCTTCATAAACTCGATCGAGCCACAAATCGGGGCGTTCGTAAAAGTCTTTGGGGGAATAGCCCCAGATGGCTTGACAGTTGGGACTGACGTAAATTGCCTCGTGTAGATCGGGCGAGTAGAGAAAAAACACGTCGCTGACGTTTTCGGCCATCTGTCGAAAGCGTTCTTCGCTTTCTCGTAGCGCTTGGAGAACTTGCTGGCGTTGGGTGATATCGATGGCAATGCCGAGAATGCCTGAAATTTTGCCGTCAAGGTTTAACGGAAGTTTCGTCGTTTCAAAAATGAGCTGCTGTCCGTCAGCACTGACGATCTCGTTGCGGAATACCTGTTTCGTTCCCCCCTGTTCCAGCACTTGAAGGTCTTCGCGGCGGAATTCTTCGGCAATTTCTCGAAACTGGGCAATTTCGATGTCCCATTTGCCCAGGAGTCGTTCGACGGAAATTCCGAAAATCTCGGCGGTTGCTTGGTTGGCGAGAATGTAGCGGCCGTCGAGATCTTTGGCAAAAATGGCATGGGGAACGAGATCGATCGTCGTTCGCAGCAGGCGTTCGCTCCGGGCTAGGGAAGCGGTGAGTTGTTGCTGGGTGAGTTCGGCTTGGCGTTCGGTACTGCGATCGATGACGATGTGGATGAAGCCTCGGAGATTGCCGAGTTCGTCGTCGAGGCACTTGAGAAGGCTTTGGGCCCAGAACCGAGAGCTGTCCTCGCACACCTGCCAACTTTCCACTTCGCCCTTCTCCGCTCGTCGTGCTTGTTGGAGCAGTTGACTGGCTAGAGCGGGGTCAGCAAACAATTGGGACAGCGATCGATCGAGAATTTCCGGTTCGTGATAGCCGTAAACGGCTGTTGCCCCAGCATTCCAACTGACGATGCGGCCGTCGAGATCGAGGGTGTAGACTGCCACGCCCGGCATCTCTACCACGACCGAGCGGAGGTAGTTTTCGCTGGCGTACAATTGCTTTTCGACAGATTTTCGATCGGTGATATCTCGTCCGACGGCTTGATATTCGAGAAGTTGATTGTGGCGATCGAAAATTCCCTGATTCGACCACTGCAACCAACGAACCGTGTTGTTCGCGTCGATAACTTGGTGTTCGTGGGTGTAGATTGGATTGTCGCTGTCGATGGCCTGTAACATTCGATCGATGGCGACTCGATCTCGGTCGGGAATGAGTTCTCGGAAGTTTTTTCCAATCAACTCTTCGCGAGATTTCCCGAAGTAGCGACAGTAGGCGAGGTTGACAAACGTAAGCGTGCAGTCAGCCGTGAACCGACAGATATAGTCCGGTTGAGTGTCGAGAATAGCGAGATATCGCATTGCATCATCAGACACGGATGGGGGAGCTTCGGTTCGATCTCCGATCTCTCGCACTCGATCGGTATTCATTAGGAAATTGTCAGAAAAAGCAATGCTCGTGCGGACTCCACAACGTCGTGTCCACTTTTCTTATGATACTGAAATTCTTCACTTCCACGAAACGGTGCTGACGGATATTAGCGAGTCTGCAATCAATGTTCGTTTCTAGATTCGGTACGGTTGAGTACAATGTGGGTCGCGTTGACGACAAGTTGAGCGCTTCCACTCAAAAACGATCGATCGAGTGTTTCGGGGAGATCGCTGGAACGATGATAGTTGGGGTTGCGAAATTCGGCCGTATCTGTCACCATCACCGCACCGATTCCGACGAACCAAAAGGGGGCGTGGTCGCTTCGCAACAAGTCTGGCAACATCAATCCTCCGACAGGAACCGCTAAGGTTACGACTTCGGGTAAATCGGAGGCTTGGCTTCGATCGAGTTCTTCACGGCTCGCGCGAACGAATGCCTCGATGAGTTCCGGATGTTTCGTATCGCCGAGAACGCCGAGGAAGTCGCCCGTATCGGGAAACGTTCCGGAAAGCCCGACTGGATAAGTTTGACAGCCGGGTTCGCGACAGGTGTATCCGATCGTTTCCAGAACGATCGCCCCGCGAAGGGTTTTGAGATCGGCGCTGTTGACGTAGGCGAAACTTCCGAGTAAACCGTCTTCTTCTCGATCGAACAGCACGAGTGTTAAGGTGCGTGGTGTGGGAAGGTCGCGAAACAGTTGCGCTAGTTCTAACACCGTCGCCACTCCGCTGGCGTTATCATCGGCACCGGGTGCGTTGGCAACGGTATCGTAATGGGCAGCGACGACGATCGATCCGGCCTCTGAATCTGTGCCGGGATGCTCGGCGATGACGTTGACGCCGCCCTCGAATGCTTGCAGTTTCGGGGTCCATCCGGCTTCGACTAGGGTGTCGATTAGGTACTGTCGCGCCCGAGATCGATCGATCTCGTCGTTGCGGGGAAAGGCGAGGGCTTGGACGTGGGCGAACAGGCGCTCGCCGTTGACTTGAGGGGGATTTTTGAGGGCAATCGGGACGCTTTCGGCGAACGTGTCGTCGTTTTTCTCGAGCTTGGGAACGGCGACCGATTCGATTGTACGGTTTGGTGGAGGTAATTGTGCTTCGGACGGGTTTCGATCGTGACATCCTCCCAAGAATAGGAGGAGCGAGATCGCGAAAGCCAACCACAATGAAACAAAGGAGATGAAGAACACACTGCGAAGGAACTATAAACGACTTACGTTGAGTTTTTTGTTGTGTTTTCTTTACACAAAAAAATGTATTTTAAAAATTAAATTAGATTTCCATTTTTGCGAATATACTCTACAAAATAGCTTGCAGCCTGCTCGACGTCGGGATGATAAACCTCAGATAATTTTAATAAATTAGCATCGACACGGCGTTTTTTGGCAATATTTTTCAACTCAACAAACATCAAAAATTCCGCGACACTCTCGCAGACTGTTCCGAGGATATCGTTGTAATTAAACATCACCCGTCCTCGGAGATCGCCGTGTAATTCTCCCTGTACGAACTGGCGAATACTCACCTCGTAGGATCGATCGTTAAATTGCTCGATCGATTCCGACACCTGCAATCGAGAATTTCGATTCAGTTCTGCCCCCACCTGCACCGCTGCCACGTCCGCTACCAAGTCGGGAAACGAGGCATCGGCTGCCAATGCGGTCTCGAGTGTCGGAAACTTGCGATTGCGGTAATCCATCACCGCCTGACCCAAATCTCCCGCCCACGAACTGTGTTTCCCTGTCCACCGCGTCGCAGCATCGAACCATTGAACCCAAGACGGTAAGCGTAATCGATCGGACAGAGACGCGACAAAATGTGCGAAATCCGTCACCTGTCCGGCCAAAGACACCGTCAAATCCAGAGCGTTGTCGAGGTGAGGTTGTTGGGACAACGTCGCGAGATCGAATAGTGTTTCCGTATAGGACGGGCGCGTGTGGCGGCGCATCAAATTGGCAATTTCAAACGCCGATTTGCCCGACTGTCTTTTTTCGAGATCGCGCACGAAATCGAGCGCCGTATCGAGATTTCGATCGAGTTCGCTCATTCCTGACTCCCTATTCTCCGCTCTCATCATTCATTGTACGAGGGCGATTGCATGAGGGCGCAAACTGCTACGCTGGATCTGCTGGAGGTTTCACCGTTCACTCGAAAATCGATGGAGTATTTAGTTGCCGTTTTACCCGATCGCATCCAAGCCGAAGCCGCTTACACTGCCTTAGAAAAAGCAGAATTGCCCTCTGAAACCCTTGCGATTCTCGGTTCGGGCTATCAAAGTGCCGACGAGTTCGGCTTGGCCGACCCCAACGAAACCGCCAAAAAACGAGCGCTTCAGATGATGACGTGGCTCGTTCCGTTTGGTTTTCTTGGGGGAGTGGTCTTCGATCGCATCACGGGATTGCAGACGTTCCCGGTAGGCGTTCTCGGAAATCAGATTATCGGCGGCTTTCTCGGTGCCATTGCTGGGGCGATGGGCGGTTTGTTTGTCGGCGGGGGGATCGGGGCCCTCATCGGTGCTGGAGATGCCCTTCCATACCGCAACCGATTGCGACAGGGAAAATATCTCGTGGTGGTCAGGGGTTCGCGGTTCCAGGTTCGAGACGCAACGTCAATTTTGCGTTCGTTCCGGCCGGAAAGTTTACAAGGCTATAGCAGCGAAGATTAGATTGATGTAGGGACGATTGACATGAAGTCGATCGAACAGAATAAATTATGCTACCGAGAGACGAACTCCTAAAAACCTGTGAAAATCGAGAGACGCTGGCACGAATTCTCGATCGAGCGGAAGACGCCCTGCGCACTTGGGAAATAACCCCAACGGATTTTCTTTCCCCGCCCGAACTCGCAGAAGCTCGGGAAATGTTTTCCCGGTTGACCGAAGTGCAAGCAATATCCTGGGGGGGATACCCTCAAGCCGAACGGCAACGATTGGCGATCGCTCGTTCGGAACTTCCCCTCGACACGTCCCTCGTTGCCGTGACGGCATTAGAAGTCGCAGGTAATTTTCTCTTTGACACGGCAACTCATCGCGACTTTCTCGGTGCGCTTTTGGGAACGGGCATCGTGCGAGAAAAAACGGGCGATATCCTCGTTTTGGGGGAACGAGGGGCGCAAGTCATTGTCGTACCGGAGTTAGTGGAATTTCTGGAGACGAATCTAACGCAAGTTCGATCGGTTCCCGTCAAAACTCGACGTATCGAACGCTCAGAGTTGCGAGTTCAACCGCCCAAGAAAAAAGAAATGACGACCGTGGAAGCCTCGATGCGTCTCGATGCGATCGCCTCGGCGGGGTTTGGAATGTCTCGCAGCAAAATGTCCGCCTTAATTAGCGGTGGTGACGTGCGCGTGAACTGGAAAGAAGTCAACCAAGCCAGTTATACGGTGAAATCTGGCGATCTCATCGCCCTTCGCGGTAAAGGACGCTTAGAAGTGGGTGAAGTGGCAACCACAAAAAAACAACGCTACCGCGTACAGCTCACCCGACTTCGTTGATGGCTTAAATGTTGTCCGAGCTTCCTGTTTCACACCTAGGGTGCATCATCAAATTATCATCAAATACAGATGAGTTGACAAATCAGCACGATCTACAAACACGATCGCGTCTGGGCGATTGGCAACTGAGCGCATCTAGACAACTGAGACCGACTTTGGCTCCGACCTCTAATCTGCAAGTTGTACTGTACTCGGATTTCAGGATAGCCTTCCAAGTGATGTATTTTTCAGAGATTTGAGTGCGTACCCAGCTAACGCTCTAGCTCGACTTCTTTTTGTCAGTCTCTTAAATTGATGACACACTCTAGGTGTGACTTGAATTAGAGCCTTCGATCGAAGGAACTTTAAATGTATTTAAAACACCAATACAGTATTTGCGATTCGGTCTATCCGCTTAGATTTCAGCTTTCTAAAGTTTCTGAAATTTGATGGCGTGAATTACCAAAAACAAATTTTTTAGAAGATCTGAATTGGCGTTTTAGAAATTTGGAGAGCAACATCGACTTGAGGACGCATTTACTCTCTTCCCTCGATCGATCGATAAGTGACGGCCTTAACGTTGAGCGCCAACCCCAATAACTCGATTGGCTCGAGACTTTTCTTCTTGTTCTAACTGAGCGGATAAATAGGCCGAAAGTTGAGTTTCAATCTGATGTCGAACGACCTCTCGATATTCCACAAAATGTTCGCTCAAAGCGCAAGTTGCAAGGTAGCTAATCACTAAGCGAGGTTTCTTGAAATAAATGTTCGCTAGATACCACCAGAACATCCAACGAGTCGGACGAACGATTCCTTGTCGCCACGCGATCGTCAACAAAGCACGAACGTCTTTCCAGGTCACTTTTCCGCGCTTCACAGCGGCGTGACGCGGTTCTCCCATACTGAGATAGTGACGGTAAACCCGATTGAGGTAGCGAACGGGGTCGTAGAGTTGATAAAACGCATTGACGTATTCGTTGGCGATGTCCTCGATCGGACGAGTGGGAATGAAGTTCATCAAGGTGGTTTGGTTTCCCCCACCGACTTGCTCGAGAAGACGGTCTTCTTTTCTTAAGCGTTCCATCAAGGCCGTGTTGGGGAGAACTTGCAACATACTCACCATGGCTTGAGGAATTGATGTTTGTTCGACGAACTCGACGATTCGATCGCCCGCTCCTGGTTTTTCGCCGTCGAAGCCGATGATAAATCCTGCCATAACACGCATTCCGGCAGCGTTGATGGCGTGTACGGCCTCAGTCAGAGGGTCACGTGTATTTTGAAACTTTTTGGTGAGGGCGAGACTGTCAGAGTCTGGGGTTTCAATGCCTAGGAAAACGCTGTTGAAGTGGCAATCCGACATTAAATCCATCAATTCTGGGTCTTGAGCGAGATCGACGGATGCTTCAGTGCTTAGGTGAAAGGGATACTGGTGTTCTTTCATCCAGGGTTTGATAGCCCGTAACAGCAACTTGACGTTGCGCTTGTTGCCGATGAAGTTATCGTCTACGAGAAACACCGATCCGCGCCATCCAAGATCGTAGAGTGTGTCGAACTCCTTGAGTAACTGTTCGGGGGTTTTGGTGCGAGATTTGCGCCCGTAGAGGACGATAATGTCGCAAAATTCACACTGGAAGGGACAACCTCGGGAAAATTGGACGGACATATTGTCGTAAGCGCCCATTTCCAATAGGTCGTATCGAGGAATGGGGGTCTGCGTTACGTCAGGTTTTTCTGTGGCGCGGAAGATGCCGCTTGTTTCTCCTCGTTCGACAGCTTCGACGAACATCGGAAGCGTAATTTCCCCTTCGTCGAGAACGAGATAGTTCGCACCAGCTTCGTGCAATTCATCTGGGAGTGAGGTGGGATAGGGGCCGCCAACGGCGACGGGTTTACCGCGACGTTTCGCTTCGTGAATTTTGGCTATCATGTCATCTTTTTGGACGATCATTCCGGAGAGGATGACGAGATCGGCCCACGCCCATTCTGCTTCATCGACCTCGCGAACGTTGAGATCGACGAGTTTTAAACTCCACGTCTGGGGCAGAATTGCGGCAACGGTAATTAATCCGAGAGGAGGTAAGACCGCTTTGCGATCGACCAATTCCATCGCCTTATCAAAAGACCAAAAACTCTTTGGAAATCGAGGATATAGAAGTAAAACCTGCATAAAATACAGAGTTCCTCACGCATTTTCGTCAGGCTAACACAAATATTTCTCAGTTAGCACTTTGAATGGGATGCTTGTAAAAGATCCCGATCGATCGATCTGTTGCTTCGTCAAGTGTGGTCTGAAGACAAGGATACATTTGACTTCGGGACGATACCGCGTTCTTGGAGAGCATCTGAGAGGGTTTCGCAGTAAACGGGTCGATCGAATGCTGCGGGTGTAACGGCATCAGCATAGGTAAAATGACGGTACTCTAAGCAAAACCGATCCCAGGGGGACATTTGCACGTTAAACAAGACGATTGCCAAGTTGACTGCCCATTTCGGCAAGGGTATTCGGAAGTACGTCTGCTTGTTCAGATATTTACACAACTCGCTGACGGCTCGATCGACCGTGTAAGGTTGTGTTCCGAGAACGTACTGACGAGGTTCGCCAGGGGGATGCTCGACGAGATAGCTTACCACTTCGGCAATGTCGCGGGCGTGGATAAAGTGGAAACTCCCGCTCAAGCTGAAAAACCGCGCGAAGTTCGCCCACTTTTGCACCTCGGGTAATCCAGCCGAGACGTGAGAGTAGGGCTTGGTTTCGTCACCGCCGAGGACGATGGTGGGGAACAGGACGGTAATGCGTTTGGCAACGGGCATTCGGTGCATCTGACTGAGACAATCGTATTTCGATCGAATGTAGTCCGTTCCCATGTGGGCTGCTGCTTTTAACCGGTTACCTTCTCGATCGAGCAAACTAGCTGTTGAAAAGTAAACGACCTGTTCGCACACCTTGGGATTCAGTAGGTTCATCAACATACAGGTTTTCGTGACGTTGATATCGAACGTCTCCTGTTGTCCTCCCCAAGCTGCCGCTGTCAATATCGCGCAGTGGATTGTCGATAGCAGTTCTCCATATTGGTGAATGTCGCGCAAGTCGCCGTGGAGAACGTGAATTCCCGGCCGTGCGTTCGTATCGATCTGGAGTTTAGCCGGATCGCGAACGAGCATATATAACTCACAATCGGTTTGTGCGATTAGCGTCTCGGCGATGTAATGACCGATACAACCACTCGCACCCGTTAGGAAAACTCGTTTCATCAATTTGAGGAGGTGAGGGGATGAGGTGATGAGGTGATAAGGAGGTCAGGGGATGAGGAAACCATGAAATTTTCCGATCTTCCCATCTGGTCATCTCCCCATCTCATCATCTCAAACTACACGGCGGCCAGGAGTTTATCGGCGTTTTTGGCAGTTTCAAAGAAGAAAGCCACGTTCTCTTCCGGTGTACTGGGTAAAACACCGTGTCCGAGGTTGAGGATGTGGCCTTGATTACCGGCTTTACGGATGGTGTCGAGAATTCGATCGCGGATGAATTCCTTGGAACCGAAGAGAACACCGGGATCGAGATTTCCTTGTACTTTCATGTCCGGGCCGAGACGCTGGCGTGCGTCGGCCATGTCCACCGTCCAATCGACGCTAATAATATCGGGTTCCGCTTGCGCCATCCGTTCCAACAGCCCTGCACTTCCGCTGACGAGCAGAATTAACGGCGTGTCGGGGTGAGTTTGTCGGACTTGCTCGAAGACCCGCTTTTGATAGGGGAGCGCAAATGTTTCGTAATCTTGGGGACTCAGTTGACCCGCCCAGGAATCGAACATTTGCACGACTTGTGCGCCGCAATCGATTTGATAGCGAATGTAAGTTGCGATCGAATCGGACAGTTTTGCGAGCAGTTTGTGCAACATGGTCGGTTCGGAAAACGCCATGTTTTTAATGATGGAATAGGTTTTAGAGCCTTTTCCTTCCACTGCATAAGCGGCTAACGTCCAAGGTGCGCCAACAAATCCGAGAACGGCCGCTTCGTTTTTGACTTCCTCGCGCAGTGCCGTCAAAATCGGTTTGATAAACGGCAGAGACGTGTCGGGATCGAGCGGATGAAGTCGATCGACTTGTTCCATCGATCGAATCGGCGGATCGATAATCGGCCCTTTTCCTTCGGCGATGTCCATCTCGATTCCCATTCCCGGTAATGGGGTGACGATGTCGGAGAACAAAATTACACCGTCGGGTTTGAAGGCTCGCCAAGGCTGTAGCGAAACCTCGATCGCTACTTCTGGAATTTCAGAGCGTTCGCGGAAGCTCGGATACTTTTCGCGCAAGTCTCGATAAGCTTTCATATACCGCCCTGCTTGCCGCATCATCCACACGGGCGGACGGTCTAGCACTTCACCGCGTGCGGCTCTCAACAAATAGGGAATCTGGGGAGAACCCGTCATTATAACGTTTCCTTAAAACTGTTTTTCTGATTGCCATCGCTTAGCTTACCACCTTTTACAGTGAACAGTGAGCAGTGAGCAGTGAGCAGTGAAGACAGTTTTCAGTTATTCTGCTTGTCTTCCTCATCGAACCTCAAAAGTCTCACGAGCGCTTCGGCGGCGTTGGGTTCGCCGCGAACTCGATCGAGTTCGCGGCGCATTTGCTCTAACTCCGTGGGATTTTTGAGAAGATCGATCGCGTGTTGGGCGATCGTTTCAGGGGGAAATTGACCGACAAACTCGGGGACGATTTGTTCGTTCGCCCAGATGTTCGGCCAGGCTAGACGAGAACCGCCCGCCATTCGATCGAGCCATTTCCACGCGATCCACGTAAATAACTGAGTAAATCGATCTCCGACAAGGGGTAGATGTGCCAACAGCCCTGGAATTCCGTCCCACGCCCGCATGACATCGAGGCGATGGGTGGGAAGTAACACCAACATGGGAATGGCGAGAGCCGCGAGTTCTGCAGTATTCGCGCCGACGGTCGTGATGCACAAGGCACACTGTTGCAGGATGTCGTAAGCTGGGGTTTTCGTCCACAGGCGCAGTTTGACCCCAGATGGCGTGACGAGATAGGGGACTTCGTCGTCGAACATCAGCTCGCCACCTGTCCAATTTAAAGATGAAATCGATCGATTGAATTGAGGATTGGCGTATCGGGCTAAGGTGTCGAGATCGACGGTGGGGGCGACGGGAACGACGAACTGAACGTCGGGACGTTGTTGGTGAATGCGTTCGGCGAGTGTCAAGCTTAACGGTACGCCGAGGGTAAGTTTGAGTGGTTTAGAACCGGGAAGAAATCCGATAAGGTTTTGCGATCGAATTGGCGTAACCCCCTCTTCTCGCCCCGCATCCGCCATGAGGTTTCCGACAATGCTGAGTTTGTGGGCGTATCGCTTCGGGGCTTTGTCGATGGCGGCTTGGGTGGCGACACCGAATCGATCGACCCAACGATACCATTGAGCTTCCCATTCGGCATACATCACAATTCGGTAGCCCAGGCGTTTTCCGATGACAACGGGAAACAGTCGATCTCCTCCGAGGAACAAAACGATTCCTCGATCGAACCAATCCCACTTTTCAGACGTTTTCCCCCACAGCAGAAAATCCCAGAACGCTTCAGCACCTTGGATGCGATCGACTTCTGGGTAAGATGCAACGATCTCCGCTTCTCGTCCGCTGGCGTGGGGACAAGGGGACAAGACGACGGAGATACGAACGTTCTCGAACTGTCGCCGCACTTCTCGCACCACTGGACGCACCCAGGTGGTGACTTCGCCGGGGCCGTTGGAGAGAATGAGGAGATCGAGCGGTTGGGACATCGAGGGGAAGGGGTGAGGAGAAACCGATTCATTCGATCGATCGATTTATCGATCGTTTGTCGATCGAAGCCTCCACAGTATTACTCTGGAGAAGTAGATGGCGTAGGGGGCAACTCGAACGTTCCCGGTAAGAGATAAGCTCGAGCTATTGTCGCGTCGAACGCCCAAGCTTTGACAACCAGTCTCGTACTGGGCAAACTCGATCGAGAAAATTCTCCCAACCATCCAAGTTGGCTGTTTTTCGGGAGACCCGAACGCAGAACGTCAGGACGAGATTCGCGTTCGTCAATAATGGTAAAGGGTTTTTCTGACCCCGATGCCGTTGTATAAGTCAACAAAACGATATCAGCGGACGTATGACGTTCGGGTAATTCAGACCAACCCCGCACTTGGTAGAGATCGTTCGACGTGGATTTGAGGGACTCAAAAGCGCCCCAGGTGTCGCGTTCGGAAGATAATTCGGAGGCAACCGCAATATCTTGTAAGTCGTCAGAGGTCAGAAGCGGCGGTGTGAGATACCCCAGGGCATTAATGGCCGTAGCGTGTTCGTAGAGTCGATCGGTATCGGGATAGACATATCGACTCAAACAGTCGTCGTCTCGCAGAATTTCGATCGCGAGCGTACAAGCTTGAGCGTGTCGCGTATCCGTTTGACGCATCCGCATTCCCTCGATCGCAAAGGCAGTCGTTTTAAAATGCAACACGAGGCCGATACCGAGCAAGGTATAAGCGGCGCTTGAAAGCCATCTTCGGCGGGGTTGAGGAGTATCGAGTGTGGTTTCGCCTTCGACGAGTACAGCCCCCAGGTAAATGGCTGAGACGATTGCGTATAGTGAAAACGTCGTGTATCGCGGTGCAATCGCCTGTTCGATTCCAAATCCCACGCGACCGAGTGCTGCGACGAGACCGCTGATAATGGAATATCCTCCCAACATTATCCAGCTTTTGGCACGAACTAAATACGAAAAATCACGACGGCTTTTCCAGAGGAGACTAACCCAAAGTGATAGCCAGATCGCCAGGACGATCGCACCGACGATCGTTGCGATTTCAATACGTTGAAAACCGAGGGGAGAACCTAAGAAAACAAGAAAATAATGAATCGCTTTAATGGGGTGTAAGATTGCCTCTTCCAAACCCGGATGGCCGGGCGGTTTCACGTAGTAGCGAAAGTATACCCATAGGGTCGAGATTGTTGCCATTCCCCAAACCAGCATTCCAGGAATCCGCCGGACGATCGAACGCCAACGGAGTTCGTCGGGAAAAAACATTGCGGGAAACACGACGAACCAACTGAGTAAACCGTTGGAAAACGAGTAGGTACTGACGAGACACAGTAGTACGCCGATCGTTGTTTTAAGCCACAAGGAAAATCGGGTTTGTGCGATGAGTAATCCCGTCACGATTCCCGTGAGGGACAGCAATACGCAAACCTGCAAACCGAAAAGAAAGTTATCGTATTGGATGAGTGAAAAAATGAGGAGATTTGCAACGATTGCAAGTCCGTCAATACGACTTAGAACAGTGTTTTTGAGTGTCAAACGACTGAGGATGTAGAGTTCGATCGCAATGAGAACGATGAATCCCAGAATGAAAAACATTTCAACTTTGACATTCCAGTTGGTCAGTGATGCCAAGCTCACCAAGATGAGTCTTGGAAAGAGTTTTCGACTTTCGTTGTGTTGTGCAGTCCAGTACCCCCAGTTCCATTGTCCGTTACTTACATCGATGCTTCCATCTTGGATTTTGACGAACATCAATCCAGGTGTATCCCACTGATCCCAAATTGGAAAGTTAACACCGAAGTTTAAGATGGATGCGGCCATACATCCAGTAAAAATAACGGACAAAAAAATGAGTAAATCTCTATTTCTAGGAATGCGAATCTTCATTTGGTTTTAGATTTGTTGCGATCTTTTCTTTTGAGGGTTGACTAAAAAATACGGCTTCGATTCGATCTCGATAGGATGTCGGGGTCTGTTGGAATTGCGGTGGTATTGGATTGTCTATGATACCAAGACCCTTGTAGTAGGGGCGAACGGCCGTTCGCCCCTACGCCAACGGTTTCGGAATTTCATGAACTCGGATTATCACTCTAACTCCAACAGACCCGGATATCGATTCAGTGGTTTTGAAAATAACAGAATATCTTTTCGATCGAAACGCTTTGGATTATTCTAAAGATCGTTGATTCTGAAACGATCGATTTTCACATTGACTCCTTTTTGATGATTAGTACGCCCTCTTGGCATATGACTCAAATGGCAATCCTAGTTGAGTAATGAATAGAGTTGCAGGATTCGAGCTTGTACAGAAATTTTTGTTTTGGGGATTTCACAGCTCAGTCGGATTTGCTATATGCCATCGATCGATTATAAGCCAAACAGCCTCGATGTTAATCCCACCGATTTAAATTTTGGGGTTTCTGGTTGCAATCAATTTTTTTCTTCTTCGGCAACTCTCACCTCGAATATATTATCCAACGGGATAAAGGTGGAGCGCTCTGGATTGTAAACCCATGCACGAATAGCAGTTTCGCCGATTTCCAGATCTCGAGCTACAATATCGATCGTCCAAGCCTCTTGACTTCGCTGCTGTCTCCCGAAATCTTGAATAGCATTTCCAGTCAACATTTCATTTCGAGCGTTCTCAGACACAAAGACAATTGGCAAAACGCCCGCACACGCATCTAATCTAACATTACCCGACAATGTAATTCGCTCTTCATCAGACAACCGAGCAGTTCTTGGAGAATTTGAGATATCAATCGAACCACAAGATGTTTGAGGATTTTCAGCAAATTTGGCATCTTTAACAAATCCAAAAAATCCTAATCGATCGAGTTTTTTAGACCACTGCTTAATAATATAAACATCGGGAAAGATGCGCCGCAAACAACTACTTTCTGAGTTTTCCATATACTCAGATAGAGACAAACAGGTTTGCCCAATTAGTCGATAGTCACGAAATGCTCGACCCTTTTCCCAGCTCGATAGAGACGTGACAATCATAAAAACTGCCAACAAGGATACGATCGATCGATAGCTAAAGCGAAACATTGGATTGCAAGACTTTGCATAGCATTGTCCGACTTGAATCAAAGCGACGATCGACAGTAAACTTACGGTGGTGTAGCGAGATGCTAACCCAGCACCAACGCCTAACGATGCTCGTCCAATCGTTGTTATGGCTGCAAATGCTAGGGGAAACAGCATGAGTGATACCCAGGGCGAGATCGAAGCGCGACGCTCTCGATCTCGATAGAGTAGCCACAAACATCCGACACAAGCGATCGAGACGATAATTCCCCATACAATCGCCTCTGAAACCTCTTGGGAGATCGATCGTCCAATAAGAGCAAAAAAGAATTTAAAACCTTCGAGAGGATGTTTTAAAATATAGGCTCGATCGGCAACACTCGTTGATTCTCGATAGTCGCTTGCATAGAGTAAAGTCGAGCCAAAAAACAATCCAAACCAAACAATTTTTTGAAGTCTTGGATATCTAAAATTTTGACTTTTGACCCACACACTAGGAAAAACGGCAAGCCAAACGAGTAGGCCGTGAGCAGAAGAAAAACTCGCCAAACCACAACACAACGCTGCTAAGACAAAGCCTCGATCGATCGGGGTCTTTTCCTCAGAAGGATGGACTAGCAAAGCAATGGCTAGTACCAAGCAGGTATTAATCCAAAACCATGCGATTTGAAATCCCCAAAGCCAATTTTCATATTGGATTAAAGAAAACAGTACAATGCCTGTGGTAATGGCACTCAGATGACTTGATTTCGACCATTTCCCTTGACTGGGAATCCAGCACAAAATGCCAAAAGATATAGTAGCGAGTAAAACACTAAAATATTGCTCGACTTTTGCATTCCAGTTTGTCAAGAATGCTAGGCTCGATGCAATGAACCTTGGAAAAAAAATTCGATGCTCGTTGTGAGGTTGCCAAAAGTCTGCCAAGCTGGCATCTCCGAGATGGATTTTATAAAACAAATCTACAAGCGCGAACGAATCAAAAAAAGGAACATCTACACCAAATTTTGCGACAAACGTTAAAACAGCAAAAATTGGAAAAATGTAAAACAATACATAAAATTTAATCAGAAACTTTGAGGCTTTCTTCAATAAATCTAAATCGACTCTATCCATGTTTGGTGGTAGTTCTCTTTAACATTATATTAAACATCAAATTCTTGACACGTATGCGAATTCAATGGTGATTCTAAGTTGAAGATTCGTGTCGGTTTTTTTCAAGGCTGAACAATCGACAAAAGATTTTTGAAGAAATACTTTTTTTCTTGCCGCAATTTTTATCTGTCCTCAGAGATTATTGTAATTCGATGAAAATTGATATTTGTTCGAGAATATGCACGCTCGATCGTGGATTATAGTGTCAAGTTGTCAGCGTTGACAAGCTATAGCAAGGCCTTCACTAAAATGGAGGCTTTGAATCTTGACGCTACTGTTTCATGCAAAAATCTGCCGAATGGTTTTATGTTCTCGAACCATCCAATTGTAAATATCCGTCAACGTCATGCGAATATCGCGTTTTGGCTCCCATCCCGTTCGTGACATTACTTTTCGAGAATCCGTAACAAAAATGGGAATATCACCCGGTCGGTTTTCAGAGACGGAAGAAATTTCGATCGAGTTTCCGGTTACCGCCTGACAAATCTGTGTTGTTTCGTATAAAGAAACTTGATTTTCAGCACCACCACCGACGTTAAAGGTTTCACCTTTTAAATCGCTGAATTGCTGGAGTTGTAAATCGATTAGGTCGAGCAAATCAGCGACGTGTAAGAAGTCGCGAACTTGTTTTCCCGTTCCACCGTAGCCAATATATTTCAACGGCTTTTGGAAATAATGTCGCGCTACCCAAAGTGCAAAAACGCCTTGATCGACTTTTCCCATTTGCCAAGGCCCAGTCAAAACCCCGCAGCGGTTGACTAAGGTTCTGAGGTTGTACGCATCGGCGTATTCAGCGATGAGCAATTCCGACGCGAGTTTCGTCGTACCGTAAAGCGATCGAGATCGATCGAGGGGAAAGTCTTCAGCAATTCCATATTGTGACGCACCGGGAAACGGCTGTTCGTCGAGGAGTTGAAAGCGCGTTTCGGTTTCGATGTAGTTAAGCTGACTGAGATACGCAATGGGATAAACGCGACTTGTCGAGAGAAACACGAAATCAGCCTGTGTTTGTCGCGCTAACTCCAAACAGTTAATCGTTCCGACCAAATTCGTTTGTAATAAATATCCTGGCGAACCGTATCCAGCTAAAACGGAGGGTTCCGCCGAACATTCTAAAATTACAGTGGGTTCGAGAACTTTCGGATCGAGATCTTCGGAATTGCGAACGTCGCCGTGGACGAACTCGATTCCAGCTTCTTTGAGACGGGGAAGATTGAATTCCGAACCGCGACGTTTGAGATTATCGAGTGCAACGATCTGCCAATCGGGATAACGTTGCGCGAGTCCCAATCCGAGAGAACTCCCAACAAACCCTGCACCACCTGTGATTAAAACGCGCTGAGACATTCGATTTACGATTTACAGTTTACGATTTTCGATTTTGGGAGATCGATCGAAGGAATCAAGCATCCTGAGAGCTAACACCAACACGAACTTGACTTGGCTGAGGTTGAGGTGTTTTTCGGACGTAGTCGCCACGAGACAGCCAACGTTCGAGCAAGATGTAAAGCACGATAAACAGGTAGCGACTCCCCATTTCTTTAATTTTTAATTTAGAAACACCGGCTTTACGATTGCGCCAACTAATCGGCGTAACGATATAAGTGTAACCGCGAACAATCGATTTCAAAGGAAGTTCGACGGTCAAGTTGAAATGGTGCGATAGAATCGGCTCGATTCCTTCAATTACTTCTCGACGATAGGCTTTGAAAGCATTGGTTGCATCGTTGTAGCGCAAGCCAAACAAAACTTGAACGAATAAGTTTGCAAGGCGGTTGACGAAGAGTTTGTGACTGGGATAGTCAATCACTTTTCCACCGCACACGAACCGCGATCCAAAGACACAATCGTAACCTTCTTGGAGGAGGTAGTAGTATTTGAGAATATCTTCTGGCGCGTCCGAGCCATCTGCCATCACGACAGCAACAGCATCGCCTTGGAATTGTTCCAAGCCACAGCGAACGGCGAACCCAAATCCGTTGGGATAGTGGTTGTTAACATAACGAACGCGAGGGTTTTTATCGCTAATTGTTTGTAGGATTTCTTCCGTTCGATCTCGGCTGTTATCGTTAACAATAAGAATTTCGTAGCGAATCTTTTCACGATCGAGCAAGTTTGTAATCGCTGCAACCGTTTCCGTAATTGAGCCTTCCTCGTTATAAGCGGGAATCACGATCGAAAACAGCGAAAGAGGACGAGAGGTATCGTATTTTGGCTGGCGTTCTCGTTCTTCTGCACGTGCGAACGCGGGTTCTAAACCTTCGGGACGATATAGTTCGGGACAGTTGGAACGGAAAACCAATCGATCGCTGAGGATATAGTTGATCGTCGCACTCACTAAAGCACCGAGTAGAGTGTTGACGGCGTAACTAACGCCCAGCCAGTCGAGTAGAGGAAAAATGGCGAAAACCCTCAATGCGACTGCGCTACCAGCGGAAAAATGATAGAGGGGAAGCTGACGCACGAGAACTTCACTGATGCGCCAGGTTCCTCCCGGCCATACCCAAATTCGGTAAATAAAGAAGCTGAGTAACAGCGACAGTTCGATCGATATAACGTTCGCCGAGTTCCGTAAGACTGGGGTATCCCATCCTCCCACTTTGACCAACAAGAACATCAACAATAGGTTGAACGCCGCAGCCACCCCACCGCCGAACAGAAATCGAATCGTTCGTTTTTGAAAGGTTTTTTTTAAAATCGCCATTTTAAGTCAATTTTCCTTGTTTTTTTAACTGAAAAACATCTCTAGCATCCGGATGATTTTGTGTGTATTGACAACATCGATATTGCAAGATCTAGAGATCGCAAAAAGAATCTCCAAATCTTACAAATTGATTCATGAAAGCTTGCCATTCTCGAATCTTGAAAATTTGCCAAGCGTCAATCAAAAGCCGCAAACTAGCTTACCATCGATCGATATTCTGGCTGTAGATCTCTTGGAGGATATCGCGAATTCCATAAGTGAGCTTCCACTCGGGATAGTGTTCTTTAAAGCTTTTCAAACTCCCGATCCACCAAATATGATCGCCAATTCGATTGCTTTCTTTATATTCCCAATTCAGTTTTTTGTCAGAAATCTCTTCGCACTGTTGAATTGCTTCAAGCATCGAACAGTTACTTTCGCGTCCACCACCAATGTTATAAATTTCTGCGACACGAGGATTTTGATAGAAGTGGTAGAAGGCATTCACGAGGTCGTAACTGTGAATGTTGTCGCGAACCTGTTTTCCTTTGTAACCGTAAATGTTATAGGACTTGCCAGTAACCGTACATTTCATCAAATACGACAGAAAGCCATGTAATTCCGCACCAGAATGGCTCGGTCCCGTCAAACACCCCCCTCGGAAGCAAGCCGTTTTCATATCGAAATAGCGGCCGTACTCTTGTACTAATACGTCCGCTGCGACTTTCGACGCACCGAAGAGAGAGTGTTTGCATCGATCGATACTCATGGTTTCGTCGATACCCTCGTAGAAGGGATGGCTTTCATCGATCTCCCAACGGGTTTCGAGTTCGACGAGGGGTAAGAAATTGGGATTGTCGCCGTAAACTTTGTTAGTCGAGCAGAAAATAAAAACGGCTTTGGGACAGTGCTGGCGGGTATTTTCGAGAAGGTTGAGGGTACCGTTGGCGTTGACGGTGAAATCGGTAAACGGATCGCGAGCGGCCCAGTCGTGGGATGGTTGCGCGGCGGTGTGAATAATTAATTCGATTTCGTCCGCATAGGTTTGAAAAATCTCAGAGATTCCGTCTCGATCTCGAATATCGCTATTGTGATGAATGTATTTATCGCCATATTTCTCGATTAGGCGATCTCGATTCCAAATTGTCGAAGCGCCTTCACCGAAAAAGCTTTCTCGCATATTGTTGTCGATGCCAACAACGGTAAATCCTTTATCGCAAAAAAAACGAACGGACTCGGAACCGATGAGTCCAGCCGAACCAGTCACCAATACGATTGACATATTCTTTCTCAACTACTCTCACCACGAAGTACCCGTTCTTCACAGTCCTTCACCGATCTTTTTTGCAAAAGGACTGTAGCAAACGGCGGTATTCTAGCATGGATATCGATCTCATCTCATGGCGCGAACGAACACTTCGATCGATTTCGATGACTTTATCGGGCAAATTTCGCGTGTTTTTCCTTTTCTCTCCTCTATCTATCTAACGATGCAGCAAACTTCTAGCGATCGCGTTAAAGAAAAAGCGATCGAGTTAGGATTCCATCTCGTGGGAATTGCGTCTGTCGAACCCGACGACGAATCGGTTCGACATTTGCGAAATTGGCTACAACAGGGGTATCACGCAGATATGGATTGGATGAGCAATCCCAAGCGAGAAGATGTGAGAGCGTGTTTGGCCGATGCGAAGTCGGTGATTTCTGTCGCCTTGAACTATTACACGTCTCATCCTCAACCCACGGAAATCGATCGAGCCAAAATTTCCCGCTACGCTTGGGGACGGGACTATCACCGCGTCCTGCACAAAAAACTCAAAACCCTTGCCCAGTGGCTGGAAGAACGAGGTGAAGGGGTTCGCGTGCGCTACTATGCCGACACCGGGCCAGTACAGGATAAAGTGTGGGCGCAACGGGCGGGAATCGGTTGGATTGCGAAAAACGGCAACCTCATCACGCGCAATTACGGCTCTTGGGTGTTTCTCGGGGAAATTCTGACCAATTTAGAGTTGGAGGTCGATCGACCCCACACGCAACATTGTGGCAGTTGTACCCGCTGCCTCGAAGCGTGTCCCACACAGGCGATCGTTCGTCCCTTTGTCGTCGATGCCAATCGTTGTATTGCCTACCACACCATTGAAAATCGCGCTGAAACCCTTCCCAGCGACATCGAGAATCACCTTCAGGGTTGGGTGGCGGGTTGCGATATTTGCCAAGAAGTCTGTCCCTGGAACCAACGGTTTGCCAAGGAAACCGACGTATCTGAATTTCAACCCTATCCGGAAAACCGAGACGTGAAGCTGTCGGAATTGGCGAAGTTATCTGAGTCAGATTGGGATCGTCAGTTTCGGGCTTCGGCGTTGCGACGTATTAAACCTTGGATGTGGCGGCGAAACGCAGCTGCAAATCTGAAGCACTCCGATTAATCGACCTTGCGTCGGCGAAACTGCTGCAGAGAGGCAAAGCTTCCGAGTGCTAAAATTCCGAGGACGAGATTGGGTTCGGGAACGTTTGCCGGGTCTGGTGTCGGTGTGGCTGTTGGCGTGGGTATGGGTGTGGGCTGTGGATTTCCAGGTTGAAAGTTCGGACGCTGACGCAGGAAAAACCGTGAAGTCGGGCTGGTGTCAGAGATAAAGTAGGTGAACGTGACGGTTTCACCTGGATTGACCGTTCCGTTTGAGAAGTTCAGGAAATCGCGAACGTCAGTGGTTTGTTCGACGGTGGAAAATCGATCGGATGTTGGTGGAGGAATGTTTAAACCTTGCCCGAAGGACAAGCCATCACCGTTCGTACTGGGCGTGCCAAACGCTTCTTGGAGTTCGTGGTCGAAGAATTCCCAAACCCCCTGAGTACTGTTGGTGAGAACGGATTGAAACCAAAAGCCTCGAATGCTCCCGACCGGCATGCCAAACTCGTCAAGTAAAGTATACGGCTGTAAACTCGGTAAGCCGTCAATACTGAGGGTTAAGTCGAAATTGGGGCCGGTGACGTTTTGATAGAGGGTGACGACATCGTTGGCGACACTGCCGCCGAGAATTTGGAAATCTCCCGATTGGGTGTTGAAGTCGAGCGATCCCCCCCGATGTGCGAGAACGATGGCTTCTGCGGGAAGGGGATCGATCGAAACGACGATACTCACGATCGAAATCGAGAGTCCGGCTCGGAACAATCCCGCTCGATCGACGGTCAAACTCGATAGCACACTCATCCGAAAATCTGTCCGACGTGGGACACAACGAAGCGATTGGTTCGATCTTCTCGAACCCTTTAGGTCAAGTGTAGCGATTTTGACCGATTCGCGTTACCGTAAATCTTCGCAATTTTGGCAAAAAATCAACTTTTTACTGAATTTTAGCTTCCGAACGAAGATCGATCGAAAGATGCACCCTCAAAAATGTAATCTCGCAGAAGTGCTTCAATCTCCGATCTCGCCGCGCTCTCCATTTCCCATTCCCCTTTGTCGATCGCTTTGCGCTTCGGTCTCATCCTCACCGTAGAAAAATGCAATTTCTTTTGAGGATAGCGGCTCGAATCCAGTTTCCGATAACCATCGATCGAGTTCGCTTTGGGGAAAGTGCCGAGAACCAATACGAACGATCCGATCTCGCAATGTATTCGTCACGCCGCTATGAGGGCGTTCGGCTTCAAGCTCCATCACAGTTCGGTACAATTCCAACTGTTTGGGTGGAATGGGAGAGCCCTCTAAATCGACTCCTCGGGCAATAGCCGCTTCGACCGCTTCTGCACCTCGAGTTGGCATGGCAGGATTAGGATCGGCAAACATAGATACAGCGGCCTAAAAGATGAGGAGCAAGACTAGATTTTAACGCGAACGTGCGATCCGAGATCAATACCTTGCCTCTAACTCAGCTCGCGACAAGCGCACGCGATCGAACGGATCGTCGAAGTACGCCACGCGAACGTTCGGTAAACCCTCACGACGAAGATCGTTCGCTCGCGATTGCGCAGAGGATCGATCTCGATACCAACCCACATCGATGTACGGCCCGCGTCGATCGTCGTAAAATCGCAAATCTTGAGCTTCGAGATCGTTTAAGTCGTCCACCGATTCGATCGCGCCACGCACGTAGTTGATATATTCCGAAACCGAAGTATTCGATCGAAGGGGAACGATGACAACGTAACGGTATTGAGAAAACAGGCTTCGGAGAGTTCGCTCGTTGGCTTCTCCCGTTTGTGCGAGATCGCGATCTCGCTGGTATTCGCGAACGGCTCGTTCCGTTTTTCGATCGAACACGCCGTTCGGCTCGCCGTCGTAATAAAACTCGTCGTCGTCATTCTTCTTCGGCGTTTCCGCCAACACCCGCTGCAACTCCAACACCTCAAAGCCCTCGTCACCCCGCCTGAGCGTCACTTCGTAGGGTAAACCGACAATGGCGATCGAGCCGTCGAGAACCCCTTCGAGAACCTCAGCCGTGAGGTCGTCCACTTGACCGGGAATGGAGGCCGGAACTCGATAAAATCGCTGAAAATTGCGGACGGCGCTCTCCGTTTGTAGACCGTAAAAGCGATCTTCGCGAATCGGGCCAAAGCCAATTTCATTGAGTGCCGATTGTAAAGTCAGCACGAAATCGCCTCGATCTCCCGGTCGTAACGTTGGATTCTCGAAATACAGCCACGTTGGAGGTGGAAAAACTGGACGTTCGCGAGGGGGAGGCGACACCTCAAACAAAACGATCCAGGTGTCTGACCCGACGACACCGTCTGCTGGCAAATTATATTGTTGTTGGAACTGGCGCACAGCCGCTTCAGTCACGACGCCGAAAAAGCCCGTGACTTGTTCCTTGAAATAGTCCAAATCTCGCAATCGCAATTGAAGTTCGACCACGTCCGGGCCGCGATCGCCAAACCCTAACGATCGAGAGCCAATTTGGGCCAGACGTTCGGTTTCTGTCGTTTCCCCTGAAACAGCAGGTGTTGCAGACAACGCGATGTCCGCACGCCCCACTGTTACGATCGAGACAACCAACGCGCCCCAATACCAACTTCGATCGAAACGAGATCGGTCGGTGCGTCGGTTAGACGTTAAGTTAGCGAAAGCAACCATATTGTCGTTCGTGAAACCTGCCAAAAAAAACAGCCACACTCGGGATTTCGCGCGGAACCCCCAATAGTATGGCATGGCGCTCGGGGTTGTTGAGGCCGACTCACCTCAGTTGGAACTCAAATCAATCCGGTTCGATCGATAAAAAGCGCGACCACAGCTGCAAAAACGGTGATTCCCAGCGCTATCCAAGGGCTTTGTCCTTGACTGACCGCGAAGGACGTCGCGACACCTGCCCCTAAAGCTGCTGTTACAGCGGCAACCCAGGGATCTTTTTGCGTGTTTTTATCGTACATATTGCAAAGACTCGCCAACGAAGTTTTTGTCAAAACGATTTCAGTTGTTTCAAGGTATCATCGGAATTCGATCGAGCCGCTTCTGATGCCTGAAATTGCAATCAAGATTTAAATTTGGATACTTTTGTTAACACTTTCGGCACTAGGCGATCACTGAAATCCCCGATCTTCCACAGTTGAGATGGCAGCCCTACGCTCGTCAAAGCTCGTTACGATTCGAGATCGATCGCTTGTCGATCGCGGCGTCTATTTCCACACTTGTGTTCCGAGGCATCCAAGCCAACTCAAGCTTAGTGTGGCTTATCCAGTCTAATACCGATAATTACGATTATAGGTATTAGACTCAACCTCTCAAGCGATCTCGATTGCCAACGCGACACCCCCGTTAGGGAAAGAGATACGAACTCCACTGCGATACCACCTCCGGCGAACCGTACCAACACCCCGGAGATCGCGGAGAATGCCAAACTGCCTCGATCGTGACGCTCTCGGCACCCTCGAGATGTGCCGCCGCAATCGGCGTAATGCCATCGCCCCAAAGGTTCGCTTCACCACAGGTGAGTTTGTAGCTGTTGTACGCTAACCACTGCCCCCACCCAATCGCCGCTTGCCAAACACAGCTTTGCCCGCAACGCAGATATAACGAACGTCCGCGTAAAACGCACCGGGATAGTTATCGTTGACGAACGACAAATTACGCTTCGTCCAATATTCCTGACTGATATGTGGTGTTCCGAGACACACCAACGATCGAACCTTCGATCGCGCGTTCCACAATCCCGGCGTATCCTCCGTTACGTCGCCGTGAACGCAATAGGGCTTCTCTCCCAAATAAATTCGAGAAATCCATCCCCCCGCCGAATGCGCGACGAGATCGACTTCCGTGGCACTGTGCGCGTCTGACATCCTCCCGACACCGACCCGTTCCGGGTACAGTGCGGGGTTCCTCCTTCAACGAGCTAACTTACTCGATAAGCTCTCACTTATCGC
>LWRO01000065.1 GCA_001657325.1 Geitlerinema sp. BBD 1991-9
TAGGCTTCGGTCGTCAGTTGCAGAGAACGGTTCCACACGAAACGGCAGCAGCCAAAGGCTTTCGCTAGGGCAACTTCCTGCGCTTGAGTGGGATAGATTCTCAGCTTGACGACTTTCATTAGTGCCATTAACAATCGTGTTAAACTCAGTCTAGCCGATCGATCGGTTTGCCCGCCACTTTGTCGCCTCGGCTTTCATCCCGACACTCACGCTTCTCCTAGAGTGCGGGGCTTCCCGCCGAGGGAGCTAAAATTTTTTGGGCTACGGTTTCTTCGACTGGCATCACAGAAAGTCGATTGCCTCGCTTGACCACCCACAACTCCTCGGGTTGAAACTTCTCTTTCAACTGTGATAGCGAAATGGCTTCGGCAAACTTTTCGACAAACGCCACGCTCGCCGTTTGCCATCGAGGATTGTCTGGAGTTGCTTTCGGGTCGAAATACTTGCTTTGAGGATCGAATTGTGTCGGGTCGATGACTTGACTTTCAATAATTTTTGCCAATCCGACAATCGCAGGTGGCTTGACGTTGGAGTGATAGAAAAATGCCAAGTCACCCACTTGCATCTGACGTAGGAAATTTCGTGCTTGATAGTTGCGGACACCGTCCCAGATTGCCGTTGTGTCCCGTTGCAAATCGTCAATGCTGTAGTCGTCGGGTTCGGATTTTATCAGCCAGTACCGAATCACTTGTCGAATTCCTCCATCAAATCACTATATTTGACGACGAGTTTCGGAAATAGCAACAGAAAATATCCCATCCACGCCAAAATGGGGAAGGCGACGAGTCCTGTCAGCCAAAATCGGTGAAAGACAAACCAACTTCCTGCGATGACAGTTGTTCCCGTTAGCAGAATCGACCATGGCTGACACCACCAGGGTTTGTACTGCCAGATGTTGAAATCTTCGGGTTTGGGCATAGCACTGATACTGTTCGGTAAGGGATGGGTTTAGCGTACCCTCAATTGTTGCTTTTTGTAAATTGGTTCGGCTGTCTCTACAAATAGATCGGTTTTGCGAACGGTAGAGTCATCGATCGAGATGTGTAGAAATCTCGAAAAATTGGGTCGTTAAACCCCATTTTCAATAGCAAATATTTTGCGTAGCATTATAGGTAAAGAAACAGGCAAATCAGCCGAGCATAAAGGAGGATTGCACTTATGTCGTTGGTTCATTGGAATCCAGCTCGTGAAATCGACGCACTGCACCGTGAAATGAACCGTCTGTTCGATGCGTTTGCACCCACGCGGTTAACATCCGATCTCGAACTCGGCTTCGTTCCTCCTGCAGAACTTCATGAAACAGACGAAGCCGTTATCCTGAAACTGGAAGTTCCCGGAATCGATCCAAACGCTCTCGATATCGAAGTAACTCGGGATGTCGTTTCAATTCGGGGTGAGCGCAAGCAAGAAACTAAGACGGAAGAAAATGGCGTAACGCGCAGCGAGTTCCAATACGGTCAATTCCGTCGCACTTTGTCTCTCCCATCTCATGTTGACAATGCAAAAGTTGAAGCGACTTATCGCGATGGTTTGTTGACACTTACAATGCCAAAACTGGAGGAAGAACGCCACAAATCTATCAAAGTCAAAATCGAAAGCTAGTCTTGAAAGTCAAAGGGGTGCATCTCACTTTTGCGATCGAAACCCCACCCCTCCTCCCCTGAGCCAGGGGAGGAGGGGTGGGGTAGCGGGACGGAGTCCTTAGGCGGAGGGGTCATTCTACGATGCACCCATTCAAAGCTTGTTTTGGAGGCTGATATCATCAGTCTTACCACTCTCTCCTCATCTGTTTCAGCAGGTGAGGATTTTTTTAGAGTTTTGATTAAATGCAATTTTCAGCTATATAGCAGGAGGACTCGGAAACGCATCGTTCGAGTTTCAGATAGCTCAAACGGGACTGCTTTTTGGAGCGCAGACATCCGGTCAACCCACGAGCAGCGACTCACCGGTAATCAGGAGGCTCGAGATCGAAATTCATCCCTGGAAACGGCGATGGCACGAGTCGAAACTCGATCGAACACGGCTTTTAGCCTGACAATACTGCTCGATCGCCTTTCCCAAGCATCAGTTATATTAAAGAATCGGACTTCTAAAGAATTTAGCATCACAGAACTCAGATCGTTAAGTCGATCGAAGCGAAAAGACAGGAGAAATTTCATGGTGGCGGTTGCAGTTGACAAACTACTCACGCCAGACATCTCGCGACCCGCTCGCTATCTCGGCAACGAACTCGGCGCAGTTCGTAAACCTTGGAACGCAGCCGAGGTGCGTTGGGTGCTGACGTATCCTGAAGTTTACGAAGTGGGTGCGTCAAACCTCGGACATATCATCCTCTACAGCATTCTCAACGCCCAACCGCGCCAACTGTGCGATCGAGCTTACCTTCCCGCACCCGATCTCTCCCAAAAGCTACGAGACACCCACACCTCCCTGTTCGCCGTGGAATCTCGTCGTACCTTGACGGACTTTGACATTCTCGGTTTTAGCCTCAGCTACGAACTCGGAGCAACCAACATTCTCGAAATGTTGGATTTAGCAGGAATTCCCCTAACCTGGAAAGACCGGCTCGATCGCGATCGAGGTTTCCAAGACCCGCTGATTTTTGCAGGTGGCCAGACTGCAACCTCCAATCCCGAACCTTACGCCGACTTTTTAGACTTCGTCGCTTTGGGAGACGGCGAAGAATTGCTTCCCGAAATCGGTCTAGTCATCGAAGAAGGAAAACGCGACGGACTCACGCGAGAGCAACTCTTGCTAGATTTAGCGCAAGTCCCAGGCGTTTACGTTCCCATGTTCTACGACATGGCCGAAGACGGCTCCGTGCATCCCAACCGTCCCGACGTTCCCGAACAGATTTTACGCCGCGTTGCGCCGCCGATGCCGGCTTACTCGATTGGATTAGTGCCGTTTGTGGAAACCGTCCACGATCGACTCACCGTCGAAATCCGTCGCGGCTGTACCCGAGGTTGTCGGTTTTGTCAACCGGGAATGCTGACTCGTCCGGCGCGAGATGTCGATCCTGAAGACGTGGTCGATACCCTTGAAAAGGGAATGCTGGCAACGGGATACAACGAATTTTCCCTGTTGTCCCTCAGCTGTTCGGATTATCTGGCTCTTCCCGCTGTAGGGATGGCGGTGAAAAATCGATTGAAAGACCATAACATTTCCCTCTCGCTTCCGAGTCAACGTGTCGATCGATTTGACGAAAACATCGCCAACATTATTGGCGGGACTCGCCAATCGGGTTTGACGTTCGCCCCGGAAGCCGGAACCCAACGTCTGCGCGACATCATCAATAAAGGACTGACGAACGAAGAACTCTTGCGCGGGGTCAAAACGGCTTACGAACAGGGGTGGGAAAAGGTCAAGCTGTATTTTATGATCGGGCTTCCCGGCGAAACAGATGCCGACGTGTTGGGAATTGCCGAAACCGTGCGTTGGTTACAGCAGGAATGCCGAGGGAAAGGCCGCAAGCGCCTGAGCGTTAACTTAACGATTTCTAACTTTACGCCGAAACCCCATACGCCGTTTCAGTGGCACTCCGTTTCGACAGCGGAATTTTTGCGGAAACAGGAGATGCTGCGCCAGGAATTTTGGCGGATGCGCGGTGTGAAGGCGAACTTTACCGACGTGCGAATTTCGGCCATGGAAGATTTCGTCGGACGCGGCGATCGACGCTTGAGTTCCGTCGTGCAACGGGCTTGGGAACTGGGGGCAGGAATGGATTCGTGGTGGGAAAGTCTCGATCGAGCCTTTCAAGCGTGGCAAAATGCCATTGACGAAGCTGGCTTGAGTTGGAAGTACCGCCAAGTTGAAAGCGGCGAATGGAACGTTTTTAAAGACGAAGACGGCCATTTCGACGCGACCAAATCCCTCGATGCGCCGTTGCCGTGGGATTATCTGAACACGGGCATCGATAAAAACTGGCTCAAACAGGATTTACAGCGAGCGTTAGCAGCGGCGACGGTTCCCGACTGTTCCTTCGAGGGCTGTTCTCATTGCGGCATTTGCACCCCCGACTTCGGTCATAACGTGGTGGTATCGCCGCTACCCATTCCACCGTTTGAAGGTCATTTCAAACCGAACACGACTCGAGCGCAACGGCTGCGCGTTTGGATGGGCAAACTGGGCGATATGGCGTTCATCGGACATTTGGATTTTGCTCGATTGCTCGATCGAGCCGTGCGCCGTGCTACGCTGCCGATTGCGTTTACGGGAGGCTTCCATCCCATGCCGCGCATTTCGCCAGCCAACGCCTTGCAGTTGGGAGCTACGAGTAGCGGGGAGATTGTCGAGTTCGACTTGACGGAGTCGATCGACATCGAAGCGTTCCGATCTCGTTTGTCCGAACAGTTGCCTGAAAACGTTCCCCTGTATCGAGTTGAAGACGTTCCCGCCAACGGGATGGCGGCGACGCGAATTCTCGATCGAGCCGAGTATTTCCTGACGTTGGAGTTGACGTTGGAGTGTCCCGACCGCGAGGCAACCTGGCAAAGCTGGGTCGAATGCGTCCTCGATCGCAGCGAAATCTGGAGCGAACACACGACCAAATCGGGCAAAACACGGCGCGTGAACCTACGGGAACGGTTGTTCGAGTTAGAACTGTTAGAAATACGACATTCAAACCGCGAAGCCGTCGTGCGCTATGTTGGTAATTGCCGTAACGACGGCAATCTGCTGCGGCCGAACCAAGTCGTCGCAACACTCGAACAGATATCGGGTCTCGAACTCCATCTGCTCCACGTCCATCGCCAGCAGCTAATTTTGGCGGCATCCCCCGACAATCCACCCCCTCGAAAAGATCCCGAGACCGACACGCGATCGCCTCAAAACGTGATAAAGTGAGAGGTAAAGTACTATTGTACGGAATTGTTTAGGTTAAACAGTACGGGAGCCAACTCAAACGTTTGGGGTGCGCGTACGAGTCCGTGCGAAGTGCCCGGTCGTGCGAGCGAAAGCGGGGACCCCGAAGCGATCGAGATGCGGTTCGGTGCGAACGTGCAAAGCGGCAATCGTTCTCTCAAGTGATTTCCCAGGTATACCGAACGCAAATTCAGGTCGAAATTCTCGGGGGGGAGGTTGAGAAGATGCGACATCCCCCCGACCGCAATCGATCGACCGTTTGCCCCCAATTCGATCGCAGGAGTTTCGAGCCAGTCTTTTCCCGAAGCCAGCGTGCTTTCCACTCCCGTCTCTCGACGTTTCTACGGGTGGCAGGGGGGAAGGAAGTAGCCGGCGAGATCGCAGCGAGGTGTCGCGACGAAAGTGCTCCGCACCGCTTACGCGAACGAACCTCGATATCCCGAAGCGACAACAACACACGCGAACTGGAGGGCTGCACCTCAACCGCCAGACCTCCTAAACCGTCATTAAAGTTTTGAGGAAATTGAATGCCCAAGCAAATTATCATTGCCGAGCAACATCGGATCGCTGCTGTCTTTTTTGAAGATCGGATTCAGGAACTCGTCGTTGCCACCGGAACCCACCAAGTTAGCGATATTTACGTGGGGGTCGTCGAAAATGTCATTCCCGGTATCGATGCAGCCTTCGTCAACATCGGCGATCCAGAGCGCAACGGATTTATGCACGTGACCGATCTCGGTCCGTTGCGCTTGAAACGGTCGGCCGGTGCGATTACCGAACTGCTCACCCCCCAACAAAAAGTGTTGGTGCAGGTGATGAAAGAACCCACCGGCAACAAGGGACCGCGTTTGACGGGCAATATTACTCTGCCCGGTCGTTACCTCGTCTTAATGCCCTTTGGCAAAGGCGTACACCTCTCTCGGCGAATTCTTCGCGAAGCCGAACGCAATCGCCTGCGCGCTCTAGCTATTCTCGTCAAACCCGCAGGCATGGGATTGTTGGTGCGAACGGAGGCCGAAGGCGTTAGCGAAGATGCCATCATGGAAGACTTAGAAGTCTTACAGCGGCAGTGGGAAACCGTTCAAGAAGAGTACAACACGACGAAAGACGCGACCCTGCTCAACCGCGATGACGACTTCATCCAGCGTGTCTTGCGAGATATGTACAGTGGCGATGTCAACCGCATCGTCGTCGATTCCCACACCGGATTGAAGCGGGTCAAACAACAACTGACCAACTGGAACAACGGCAAACTGCCGCAAGGGGTTTCGATCGACCACCATCGTGAAGCCCTGTCCATCCTCGAATACTTCCGCGTGAACGCCGCCGTGCGCGAAGCCCTCAAGCCGAGAGTCGATTTACCCTCCGGCGGTTACATTATCATCGAGCCGACCGAGGCCTTAACGGTCATCGATGTGAACTCGGGTTCCTTCACGCGATCGGCCACCTCTCGCGAAACAGTACTGTGGACGAACTGCGAAGCCGCCACCGAAATCGCCCGACAGCTACGCTTGCGGAATATTGCCGGCGTGATCGTCGTCGATTTCATCGATATGGATTCTCGACGCGACCAGTTGCAAGTCCTCGAACACTTTACAAAAGCCCTCAGCACGGACAAAGCCCGGCCGCAAATCGCTCAGCTGTCCGAACTCGGACTGGTCGAACTCACGCGCAAGCGCCAAGGACAGAACATTTACGAACTGTTCAGCCATCCCTGCCCAGCTTGTGGCGGTCTCGGTCATGCCGTGCGGCTTCCCGGAGAACCGGCAACCGTGCCATCTCCAGAAGTCGAAAGCGCTCCGGCCGCTGCCGCACCCCGCATCAGCGATGCTCCAGCGCCTCCCAGTCCACAACCCCGCACGCGAGATCGAAGCCGTCTGCCTAAAGCGCTCGAGCCGCTTCGCGAAGCCTTGAACGATACCGAATTCGATCCGGCCAGCGAGGGACAAGAGCTCGATTTAATCCACCATCCGAGCTATCAAGAACTCGGAGACGGTGGCAGTCGCCGTCGCCGCCGCCGCCGATTCACCGGCGCTGAGGTCAAACCCTATACCGATCCGGCCGCTAAAATGCCCTCGAAGGAAGAACCGGTTCTTCAAAGTAGTCGATCGATCGAGCTGCGTCCGAGTCTGGCGAGTGCGTCCCCCGATCTCGAAAGCGAGAGCGTATCGGAAGGGGAACCCGAAACACCGGAAAAACTCCCGAGAGCGAGATCGATCTCTCCACGAGAGAGCAAGGTGGAGGAAACCCCTGAGGTCGTCACGGTCGAGATGACCCCCGAAGAACAGAACGTGTACGCTTTGATGGGAATTTCGCCGCTGGTGAAACTCGATCGACCCGTCAAAAATCCCAAATCTGCCATGATTTCGATCGTTATCCCCGGAGAAAAACGCGAAGGAGAGGCTAACGGGACGAGTCATCCGAGTTCGGCAAACGGCTTTTTATCTGAGGAAGATCGACCGACTCCGACACCGGCTGAAACCACGAACGAGCAACTTCCACTTCCCGAAGAGACGGACGCGGACGACGAAGTCGCGGTCGAACCCACTGAAAAAAGCCAAAAACAATCGGTTGCTAAAATCCGCGCCGGTGCCACACGTCGCCGCCGCCGTCGTTCTTCTGCGACATCGGACGATTCGTGAACGTTTCCCAAGACTCGAGCTATCTTGCTGGCGTTGACGAAGTAGGGCGCGGAGCGCTGTTCGGCCCAGTCGTTGCTGCGGCTGTCCTCGTCTTCCCCGATCGACTGCGTCAGTTACGAGAAATCGGTGTCGCCGATAGCAAGAAACTCAGCCCCAAGCGACGAGAATACCTCGCCGAACGAGTGCGACAGATTGCGGACGACACTCAAATTGGCGTCGCCACCGTCGAAGAGATCGATCGACTCAACATCCTACAAGCTACATTGCTGGCCATGAAACGCTCGATCGAAGCGCTAACCCCTCAGCCCGAACTGTGTCTGATCGACGGCAATCGTGCCGTTCCCGATCTCCAACTTCCCCAACGTACTGTCATCGGGGGAGACAGTCGCGAACCGGCCATCGCAGCCGCGAGCATCGTCGCCAAGGTATGGCGCGATGCCGAAATCGTCCGACTCGCCGAACGCTATCCTCAATACGACCTCGCTCGAAACAAAGGATACGGGACGGCGAAGCACCGCCAGGCCTTACAGGATTTTGGCGTTTCGCCCGAACACCGTCGTTCGTTCGCCCCTTGTCAGTCACAATGAAGACAGTGAACAACCTCCGAAGAAGAGCGAATCCCCGATGACCTTGCCGCCGATCCGAATTGCTGTTATTGGTGACGTTCACGATCGATGGGACGATGCCGATGCAGCAGCACTCCAACACTTAGACGTTCGTCTAGCCCTGTTTGTCGGCGATTTCGGCAACGAATCCGTCGATGTCGTGCGCCGAATTGCCGAACTCGACCTTCCCAAGGCGGTTATCTTGGGCAATCACGATGCTTGGTACACGGCTACGGAGTGGGGACGGCGTAAATGCCCTTACGATCGAACTCGCGAAGATCGCTTTCAACAACAACTCGACCTGTTGGGCCACACCCACGTCGGTTATAACGTCCTCGACTTCCCCGAATTGGGTCTGTCGGTTGTCGGAAGTCGTCCCTGTAGCTGGGGGGGAGCAACCTGGAAATACGGCGATTTTTACCAAACTCGATTTGGAGTCAGCGGTTTTGAAGCGTCTGCGCAGCGCATCGTCGATGCAGCTCGTCAGGCCGCCAGCAATACTCTCGTGTTTCTCGGACATAGTGGTCCGGCGGGTTTGGGGGATGCCCCGGAAGATCCCTGCGGCCGGGATTGGCATCCCCTCGGCGGCGACTTTGGCGATCCCGACCTCACCGCTGCCCTTGTCGAAGTTCGCCGCTCTGGAAAAGCGATTCCCCTGGTCGCGTTCGGTCATATGCACCACAGTCTTCGTCACACGAAAACGCGGCTGCGACGATCGATTCACGAGGACGAAACGGGAACCGTTTATCTCAATGCTGCTTGCGTGCCGAGATCGATCGAACGCGAGGGTCGCGTCGCGAGTAATTTCTCGATCGTAACCCTTGAAAACGGTCGAGTCACAGATACAACACTCGTTTGGGTCGAAGGTAACGGTCGGGTCGTCTCTGAAATTCCCTATTTCAACGATAGATCGTTCGATCGTGTAAGCGGTGTGGAGTACTATCGTCAAGCTGTCGGAAACGGATAATTGGAGAATTCTCTACTGAGAGAGATCGGGACACAATGAGGCGTGTTTGTCCTTCCCGCAAAAATCTCGAGAATTTTCGCGAGAACGATCGGCTATCACGGGAAATAAAACCCGATGTGTTAGGATGAGTGCAGAGAATCAAAATCGGTGACAACGTTTGTTTTTGGTATTGACTGGTTTTTCCCGTTTGGTATCGACAAGCTTCTCTCCGAAATCTCGCCCTCTACACCATTTCTGATTTGGGAGACAATTATGTCGATTTACGTAGGTAATCTGTCTTATGAGGTCACCTCAGAAGATATTGCCGAAGTTTTTTCTGAATATGGGGAGATCGAACGAGTTTATCTCCCCACCGACCGCGAAACCGGTCGTGTTCGCGGCTTTGCCTTCGTCGAAATGCGCCAGGAAAGTGACGAAGCAGCAGCGATCGAGGCACTAGATGGGGCTGAGTGGATGAATCGCGTCCTCAAAGTCAATCCTGCTAAACCTCGGGAAAACAAGCCTCGGTCTAGCCGTGGCGATTGGGGCAAAAATCGGAATTTTTCCGGACGCTATTAAGCCATACACACATCGGACAGGTTCAGAGGCTGAATTTCTGGGAATCTGGTAAGAGAATGCTGAGGTCTTAACCATCGATCGAGCTGGCTCAGTTCCTAGGTAATTGACTTTTAAGCACGAAATCCAACTGAATTGTCCGACCAAAGGAGAGGATCGGAGTAATGCCCGATTCTCTCTTTTTTTGAACTGAAATTCAACGGGGAGAAAATTGCATGGCCCAAGTCATTCTGGGTGAAGACGAACTGCTCGAGTCTGCGCTTCGTCGGTTCAAGCAAAAAGTCTCTAGAGCGGGGCTATTTGCGGATATGAAGAAAAATCGCTGTTTTGAAACTCCCGCACAAAAGCACAAGCGCAAAGAAATGGCACGGCATCGGGAGCGCCGCCGGATGCGGAACCGTAGAAATCGCTGAGGTGTGGATCTGCTCGGTGTTGTATCCCACTGAATGTGGTTGGTACAGAATTTGTGTTGACACAGCATTTGTATCGATCGAGTAGACGTCGCTCGTTAACTCACACAGCTCGAGTCAGTTGTGTGAGTTTTGTTCGTTCGGGGCGAGGTAATTCAGTCTCGAACCGAGATCGCTTTCGGGGGTGAGTTGAAGAATCGTGAAGTCGAAAGGGTGACAACAGACCTAGACGCTTTTCTGATTCAGGGATAGAGCCTTAAGATATCGATCGAACGGGAAAGATTGGTGAGGTTTTAAAGCGATCGGTGGTTACATCTAATACCCAATCTAATGCCAGAGACACGTTTTACACAATCGCTTCAAACCTCATATGAAGCACCCGCTTAAAATCTCATGGGTCTGTTGGAGTTAGTGCGTTCGCGAAGCGTCTCGGAACGAGAATCGCGCAGAGTTTATGAAATTCCGAAACCGTTGTCGTCGGGGCGAACGGCCGTTCGCCCCGACAAGAGTCTTGGTATCATAGGCAATCAAATTCCACTGCAATTCCAACAGACCCAATCTCATAAAGTCTTTGTGTGAAAGGACTCTATGGGGAAATTAAAAAAATGTTTTTTCAAACTGGATTTTGAGTCACCCCATCACCACCTCGTCATAAAATAGTCAATCTGTGATGTTACGAAGGAAAGTGGAAATGGAGGCATTACCGGAAAACTTGCAACGACTTAAAGAGAAAGTGGCGATTGTCACGGGGGGATCTCGCGGTATCGGACGTGCCACCGTCCTGGCTTTAGCTGCAGAAGGTGCGAAGGTCGTCGTCAACTACGCGAGTTCGAGTACGGCGGCAGAGGAAGTCGTCCAACAAATTCAAGACATGGGTGGCGAAGCCATCGCCGTCCAAGCAGACGTGTCGAAAGCAGACCAAGTCGATGCCCTCATCAAAGCGACAACGGACAAATGGGGACAAATTGACGTGTTGGTGAACAACGCCGGAATCACCCGCGATACGCTGTTACTGCGGATGAAGCCGGAAGATTGGCAAGCGGTCATCGATTTAAACTTGACGGGTGTGTTTCTCTGCACTCGTGCCGTCAGTAAACTGATGCTGAAGAAGAAAACCGGCCGTATTATCAACATCGCCTCAGTTGCCGGACAGATGGGAAATCCCGGCCAGGCGAACTACAGTGCGGCGAAAGCTGGGGTCATCGGCTTTACGAAAACTGTGGCGAAAGAGTTAGCCAGTCGCGGCGTGACCGTTAACGCCGTCGCACCGGGATTCATCGAAACGGATATGACGGAGGGTTTACAAGCTGAGGAGATTCTCAAGTTTATCCCCCTCGGACGGTATGGAAAAGCTGAAGAGGTGGCGGGTTTGATTCGTTTCCTCGCGGCTGACCCTGCGGCGGCTTATATTACGGGTCAGACGATGAACGTCGATGGTGGCATGGTCATGGCTTAGTTGAAACCTGGAAGGGCGAACGTCGGTTCGCCCCAACTGGGATATTTTAGAGAATTCCCATCCACGTCAACAGACCTTTTCCAGTTAGGATTTCTAAAATCAGCAATCCAATAAAGCCGATCATGGCAAAGCGTCCGTTAATTTGCTCGGCGTAAGCAGTCCAACCCAAAGCGGGCTCGGGGCGATAGATTTTCGGCTCTCGTTCGTTAGCGGTTTCAGTACTCATGGATTTCGATCGAACAGGGAAACATGACAACAATGGGCGATCGCAACGGCACGCCCCTACATACGATACCGCGCTGCTCTCCTTTTCACCACGCTAACGGCATTTCAGCCAGTGGGTTCAGACGAGATCGATCGAACGTTGTCTCGATCGTTTCGTCATTAGAGTTCGCTTTAAAATACTCGGGCTGAATGAGAAAATTGAATTGGGTCAAGGGAAATTTGAATTAGCAGCAGGGGAAGATCGATCGTGACGCAAACGGCAAAATCCGAAAACGTCCCCGAGGCAATGCAAGAAAGGTTCGATCGAATTGTTGCCATCACGGACGAATTTTGCAAGCAACACCTAAACGACGAGTACGCCCAATTAATCCGATTTGCCACAGTAGCCCTTTGTCGAGAAAATCCCTCTCCCCTGCTGCGCGGTCGTGAAAAAACTTGGGCTTGCGGGATTACGCACGCACTGGGAACCGTTAATTTCCTCTTTAAGTCTCAGCAAAAGATTCATATGACTCCGAAAGATCTTTACCAGGGGTTTGGCGTAAGTGCTAGCACGGGACAATCCAAGTCAAAAGTCGTTAGAGATACATTGGGTATGTCTCTGATGGAACCGGATTGGTATTTACCCAGTTAGCTCGATGACAACCGACTCACTTGGATCGTTGAGATCGATGGCAAAATACTCGATGTCAGAACGGCATCCCGAGAAGTTCAAGAGCGAGCCTATAAAGAGGGGTTAATTCCCTATATTCCAGCCGATCGCGCTCCAGAAGACAAATCGCCGGAAGTCGAAGAAACGTCGAAACTTCCGAAACAAGCAGTTATCTCGTCACCTGACGCACTATACGTTTTCGAGGTTTTCATCTTTGAAGGCTTGCTGACGGAAGAATTTGTCAAGAAAAATCCCGTCATTGCTCGGACGATCGAGATTGAAGGGAGCAGTACGTTAGCGAATCTTCACGAGATCATTTTTGAAGCGTTCGATCGAGAAGACGAACACCTCTACGAGTTTCAATTCCACGGAAAAAGACCGAGCGACCCTAATGCGAAACGGTACGGCATCAAGCATGACTTTTGACTGCCGATGTTTGACGACGGGGACAAGGTCAGTGATGTAAAGACGACAACGATCGCCTCACTAAACTTGTCAGTTGACGATGTGTTTGGCTACTGGTTCGACTTTGGCGATAGTTGGTGGCATCAAGTTAATGTCGTGTCGATTTCTGAGAAAGCGCCCAAAGGTAAATATCCCAGGATTACGGTGCGGGAAGGGGCAAGTCCGCCGCAGTATCCCGATTTTGACGATTAGTTCCTCTCCTGCTCGACTGCGTAACTCCTGTCTCATCAGGTTGAGAAACGCTGTAGGTCGTTTTCATCTGAATTGCAGCTCTTGAGTCAGCCTAGCTGGCTAATCCTTGATGACTGCGCCGTTTAATAAATTTCATTTCTCCTGCAAAGTCGCCATCAGATACGACCCCGGTAGGAATCCAATCGAGGTGTAGGTAGAAGCCATAGGCTCTCAGGGTTGGATCGTTACCGGTCAGCAACCAAATTTCTTCATGGTTCTTTGCCCATAACCATGTTTCAGCCGCTTGCATGAGCGCTCGGCCAACCCCTTTTCCTTCAAATGCTGGCCGAACGAAGATACCAAAAATAGTGGCTTCGGTCGCGTTAGCAATTGCAAATCCAACGGGCTGCCGATCGAACTCAGCCACCCAAGCACAACAGTCTGTTGCCAACATTTCTGCTATGGACTCCGGTGTGATGCCCAGTGTCGCAATCTCTTCTCGAGATTGGTGGTTTTCAGTAACGCTGGTGCGAATGTCAAAGAGGGTCTTAATATCGTTCGATCGAGCAACTCGGATGAGCATCGTTTTCCTCCATCAAATTTTTCATTTTTAGGTTCACAAGATGACAACGTTGGCATGGACTGCAAAAAGTTGAAAAGAGTTGGCAGAATTCCATGAGAAGAGTTTGAGGAAGAATATGTCCAGAATTTTGCCGAGGAAATGGGAACGTCAGCGAAACTCTTTCGGATGGCGTTCGGTGCATTAAATATCAAAGAAAAATTGGGAACGATCGATCGAGAGATCGTCGAACAAATCAGGGTATTTGAGTTAAGCTCTGGAAGTTTAAAATGGCGAAGTAGATAACCTCTCGATCTCGTTTGACTCTCTTCTCGTTCTAACCGTGTGCTCGACCCAATTTTAGAATATCGCGATAAACAAGAAACCCTTTGTATGTAATACAGTTGTTTTTAGAGATTCGATCGAGCCATTAAACAATGGGCGATCGGGGATTTGAACCCCGAACCAGCGGATTAAGAGTCCGATGCTCTACCGTTGAGCTAATCGCCCTCGATCTTGGGATTTAAACTTTAGAATCGATCGAATTTGTTAGCGATTTAAACTAATTTCTATCGTTCGATTTTTGGAGATTGAAGACTCAAAATCTTTTTTCAATCCCCGAAGAAGTTTTTTATATCACAAAATTGCCAATTTGTCAAGTCTTTGGATTTTCCAACAATTAACCCGTTGGGGGGAGATTTAGACTCCACATACCGCAAACACCGATCCGATCGAACCCCGATCACTGCCTACAATAAGGATGAAACAACGGATCGAAGCATCGACTCAACGAAGAATCGCAACATCTATGCAACCAACCAACCCCAATCAATTTACCGAAAAAGCTTGGGAAGCAATCGCCCGCACACCGGACGTGGCCAAACAAGCCAACCACCAACAAATCGAGAGCGAACACCTCATGCAAGCGCTTCTCGACGAGGAAGGACTCGCCAGCAGTATCTTTAACCGACTTGGGGTGTCCGTACCCGCCTTACAAGAAAAAATCCGAGAATTTATTCAAAAACAACCTAAAGTAAGTGGAAGTAACACCTCGGTCTATCTCGGGCGGAGTCTCGACAGTCTACTCGATCGAGCGGACGCTTATCGAAAAGAATACAGTGACGAATACATCTCGATCGAACACATCATTCTCGGTTATCTCAAAGACGATCGCTTCGGAAAAGATACTTTCAAAACCCTCGGACTCACCGAAAAGAAACTCAAGGAAACCATCACTCAAATTCGCGGAACCCAAAAAGTGACCGATCAAAATCCCGAAGGAAAATATAACGCCCTCGAAAAATACGGGCGCGACTTAACCGAAGCCGCGAAAAAAGGCCAACTCGACCCCGTGATCGGTCGAGACGACGAAATTCGGCGAACCATTCAAATCCTTTCGCGGCGCACCAAAAACAACCCCGTTCTGATTGGCGAACCTGGCGTTGGAAAAACTGCAATCGCTGAAGGTTTAGCGCAGCGGATTGTCAAAGGCGACGTTCCTGAGTCCCTGCACGATCGGAAACTCATCGCCCTCGACATGGGGTCTCTCATCGCCGGAGCTAAATATCGCGGTGAATTTGAAGAACGCCTCAAAGCCGTCCTCAAAGAAGTCACCGCTTCCAACGGACAAATCGTCTTATTTATCGACGAAATTCACACCGTTGTCGGTGCGGGTGCAACCCAAGGCGCAATGGACGCGGGAAACCTCCTCAAACCCATGTTAGCTCGCGGTGAATTGCGGTGTATTGGTGCTACCACCCTCGACGAGTACCGCAAATACATCGAAAAAGACGCAGCCCTCGAACGGCGTTTTCAACAGGTTTACATCGATCAACCCAGCGTTGAAGACACGATCTCGATCCTGCGGGGACTCAAAGACCGCTACGAAACCCACCACAATGTCAAAATAGCCGACAGCGCGTTAGTGGCGGCGGCGACGCTTTCCACGCGGTACATCAGCGATCGATTCCTTCCCGACAAAGCCATCGACCTCGTGGATGAAGCAGCGGCGAAACTGAAGATGGAAAGTACCTCCAAACCGGAAGAACTCGACGAGATCGATCGACGCATTTTGCAGCTCGAAATGGAGAAACTCTCGTTGCAAAAAGAAAGCGACGAAGCCTCCAAAGAACGATTACAAAAGCTCGAAAAAGAACTCGCCGATTGTAAAGAAGAACAATCCCATCTCAACGCCCAATGGCAAGCTGAAAAAGAAATCCTCGATCGACGTAAAGGATTAAAAGAAGAACTCGATAAAATACACGTCGAAATCGAAGAAGCTGAACGTAACTACGACCTCAACCGCGCCGCCGAGCTCAAATACAGCAAACTTCCAGAACTGCAAAAACAACTCGCAGAAACCGAATCGAAGTTTTCCACCGCTCAACAAAGCGGCGAATCCCTATTGCGCGAAGAAGTCACCGAAGCCGACATCGCCGAAATCATCTCCAAATGGACGGGAATTCCGATTAGTAAACTCGTCGAGTCTGAGAAAGAAAAACTCTTGCACCTCGAAGACGAGTTACACCATCGCGTCATCGGACAAGACGAGGCTGTAACCGCTGTCGCCGATGCAATTCAGCGTTCCCGCGCGGGTTTAGCTGACCCCAACCGTCCCGTTGCGAGCTTCCTGTTCCTCGGGCCCACGGGTGTCGGTAAAACAGAACTGGCGAAAGCCCTCGCCGCGTATCTCTTCGACACCGAAGACGCGATGGTTCGCATCGATATGTCCGAGTACATGGAGAAACACGCCGTTTCTCGCCTCATCGGTGCGCCGCCGGGATATGTGGGATACGACGAAGGGGGACAACTTACGGAAGCCATTCGCCGTCGTCCCTATGCAGTGATTCTCTTCGACGAGGTGGAAAAAGCCCATCCCGATGTATTTAACGTTCTGCTTCAAGTTCTCGATGACGGACGGGTGACGGACGCACAAGGTCATACGGTGGACTTTAAAAATTCTATCCTGATTATGACCAGTAATATCGGGTCGCAATACATTCTCGATTTAGCGGGAGACGAGTCTCGCTACGAGGAAATGAAATCGCGGGTATTAGAGGCTTTACGGGAGAAGTTCCGTCCTGAATTTCTCAATCGTATCGACGACACGATTATTTTCCACGGGTTAGAAAAAGCTCAGTTGCGCGACATCGTGAAGTTGCAAGTGATTCGTTTAGAAAAACGCCTCGAAGAGAAGAAAATGGCGCTCAAACTGTCTGAGGCAGCTATCGATTTCTTAGCAGAGGTGGGATACGATCCGGTGTACGGTGCACGTCCGCTCAAACGAGCGATTCAGCGGGAGTTGGAAACGCAAATTGCGAAAGGTATTTTGCGGGGTCAGTTCGGCGAGGGCGATACGATTTTCGTCGATACGGAAAACGAGCGTCTGTCGTTTAAACGACTTCCGGCAGAGTTGGCAACGGTATAGGTTTGATGGGTACATCTCAAAAATGCAACACTCACCCTAAATCCCTCTCCCAAGCTTGGAAGAGGGACTTGAAAACGGCTCCCCTTCTCCCAATATTGGGAGAAGGGGTTGGGGGATGAGGGCATGAGGAATCGGGTAGATTGCAAAAGTGAGATGTACCCGGTTTGATGCTGTGAAAGGGTGGGCGAATTCCCCGCCCTTCTTTGTGTTTTAATGAGTGCTTGAAAAACGGATATCTAGGAAGCGATAAAGTTAAATTATGTTGGAAAACTTAGGAATTGGAACTACGAGTTTAGTTTTGGGTGTTTTCGATCGATTTGTCGCGTCTGTCAATGCGTCTAAACAGCGAAAACACGAGCGAAAAATGGCGGAATTGCAACTTATTGCTAACTCAAATGTTCGCGACGAATATGCCAGACAACTTTATCTCGATCGACTGCTCAACCCCGTCGAAAAGGCACAGAAAGTCATGCAAAATGCCTCCAAACACGGGCAATGGATGGCGGATTCAATCAATTATTATTATCCCGACCACGGTTTAAACGAAGAACAGGTAAAAATCGTTTCTTGTGAATTGCGAAGTTTATCGATCTCGATCGCTCATTCAGAAACACTACACGACTTGAAAATTGTTTATGAAGCGGCAAGCTATCTCGCACATCTTTTATCGCATTTCAAGCATCGAGACCGGAAATATTCGATCGATCGATCGATCCGCAAAGGAATTTTAGATCCGTTAAATGACTGCATCGGGAACGAGCGAAATTTTCAACGACGCTTGGGGTTTACATACAGCGACGATTCTCCGAGCGACTTGATTTTATTACAAATTCGCAAGCAGTTCGGTGAAATTCCGAGTACCCTTGAAGGTGAAATTCGCGCCCTCCCTAGCCCGTTACTTCAAGGTCTCGCCGTTCAATATCTAAACTTTGAAAGTTTAGCCGATTTGACACAATGGATTCACGATCGATTATCTTAAGTTAAACTACAGGGTGCATCTCAAAACTGTAAATTTATTGAAGATGAGTCGGGGAGAATGGCGGTTAGCCCTTAGGGTTGGGTTTCACTATCGCTCTACCCAACCTACATAAATAAATATTTTTGCAAAAGTGAGATACACCCCTTTATTTTTATAAATTAGACTGAAAATAGCGAAAGCTAATACTCACAATTTTTAACACAATTGTCCTCCCTCAAATGTATCCGAAATTCGATCGATAATCCCCCCGACGAATTAAGAATCTAAGCGACTGTCCCACAACAGGGTAAAGTGTTCTAGAGACGCGCTAAACCGTGTGTCTTTAACGTGTCAACGCAAGGAGGAGCGACAATGAGCGACGATCCAGTGAAACTCATGAAACAACAGGTGGGGAAAGCCGCCGCCGACTTGGTCAAATCCGGATCGATCGTTGGATTGGGAACGGGTTCGACGACCGCTTATGCGATTCAATACATCGGCGAACGCCTCAAATCTGGCGATCTCACAGATATTAAAGGAATTCCCACCTCGTTCCAAGCAACGGTGTTAGCCAAAGAATACGGAATTCCCCTGACGACGTTAGATGAAGTCGATCGAATCGATATCGCCATTGATGGGGCGGACGAAGTCGATCCTCAAAAACAACTCATTAAAGGCGGTGGTGCAGCCCACACCCAAGAAAAAATCGTAGACTCTCTCGCCGAACAGTTCGTCGTAGTTGTCGATGCGTCGAAAATGGTCGAGAAATTAAATCTGAATTTCCTGCTTCCGGTGGAAGTGTTACCGATGGCGATGACTCCTGTAATGCGGGCGATCGAACAACTCGGTGGAAAAACAACGCTTCGTATGGGGGTTAAAAAAGCTGGCCCCGTCGTCACCGACCAAGGAAACTTAGTCATTGACGTGAAGTTTGAAAACGGAATCGACAATCCCGCCGACCTCGAAAAAACCCTGAATAACATCCCTGGCGTTTTAGAAAACGGCCTGTTTGTCGATGTCGCAGATGTCGTTTTAATTGGCGAAATCGTAGACGGAAAACCCAACGTTCGCGAAATGTAGATGAGGAGATGGGGAGATGAGGCGGTGGAGAAATGAGAAGATAGGAGGATGATGAGGAAGTGTGAACGCTCAACGTTCAATTTCCTCATTCTTCATTCTTCACTCTTCACTGTAAATACCTCATCACCCCCTCACCCCCTAATCACTGATTCGGCTGTGGGGTCATCCGTAGATAGGGTTTGATTTCCTCAACCCCTTTCGGGAACTGTTGCTTCGCATCTTCCGTAGAGATCGATGGGACGACGACACAATCGTCTCCATCTTGCCAGTTGACGGGAGTTGCGACTTTATAGTTATCCGTCAGTTGTAACGAGTCGATGACACGCAGGATTTCTTGGAAGTTGCGTCCAGTACTCGGCGGATAGGTAATCGTCAAACGGAGTTTTTTCGCCGGATCGATGACAAACACTGTGCGAACCGTCACGTTCGGATCGGCTTTGGGGTGAATCATCCCGTAGAGATCGGAAACTTTTCGATCGACATCAGCGAGGATGGGATAGTTCACCGTGGTGCTTTGGGTTTCGTTGATATCGCCAATCCAACCTTGGTGAGAGTCCGCATCGTCGATACTCAAGGCGATGACTTTGGCGTTGCGCTGCTCGAATTCACCCTTGAGTTTCGAGACTTCACCCAGTTCGGTGGTGCAAACCGGGGTGTAGTCTGCGGGGTGCGAGAACAACACCACCCAGCTATCACCCGCCCAGTCGTAGAAATCGATCGATCCTTCGGAGGAGTCTTGCGTAAAGTTGGGGACAGTATCTCCTAGTTGCAGAGTCATAAGCCAAGCTCAGCGAGACGTTGATGGAATGAATACGATCGATTGTACGGCCGATCGAACTGAAAACTACGGTTTATCGATCGGCTTTTAGACCTTTTTAAGGTTTTGTCTTAAGCCAGGTGCATCTCACGGCGCATCGAGTCGAGATCGACTTTCTAATGCCAACACCAGCCCCCTGGTACATCCTGAAGTATCAGAACTCTCAGCAAATCTCAAAAGGAGATGTGTGGCAGCTTATTGCAAATCAGATATCAAATGACTGTTCGCCGTTAAAGGTGAAACCTCAATCCCTCAAATTTAATTGTTGTATAAAATCGTCCATCTACCATCGATTCTGCTGGCGCTGGAACAGGAGCGGTGGTCACTTCGTCACAGCGATTGCAGTGGGGATGTCGTTAACCTTTACAGCAATTGTTGCGGATCGCTTTAAATTTTGGCTTATACCCCTAACGTCAGCATAACCCCTAAAACTCATCCGAAAAAACACTGAAGTAAAAATGTAATCTTAGTGATTTCGAGCCTTTATTCAGTATTAACGCTTAATCAGAGGACTTGTTTTTAGGTGTTTCCTGAAATAACTTCGAGTATAAGCCAGTGCTTTCTCGTAATATTTATTCTAGCAAAAATTTTTTTAGCTGACAGACTTTTAAGATCCAAACTCAGTTATTAAAGATTCAAACAAGACTGAACAACATCTATTGAATTCTAAGAGAATTAACGGCAAGCTGGTTAATAGCAGCAGGGTAAGCGTCTGCTGATAATAATGCGAACGCGACTTGAGGTTGACACCAATGAAATTCTTTACAAAAGCTTCCCTATGTGTAGCAGGCGTCGTCTTATCCTCTCTGAATTTGGGGATTGCACCTGCTGCTGCCGGTACGATGCACAATGGCTGGGACTACGCGATCGATTCTTTTAATGACGGTTTCAGTGGGAACACCAGTGGATCGAACAGCGCCTATGAATTCTACGGTCTAGCCGTTAGAGAAACAGCAGACCAAATTTACGTTGCGATTAATGCCAACTTGGGGCTAGAAGGAAAAGCTTCAAATGGAGCTGAGAACGGTACGATCAGCTACGGCGATCTGTTTTTCAATTTTTCCGGTCAAAACTTAGACGATGCAAACGGAAGCTTGTATGCGATCCGCTTTGCTTCGAGCAATGACTCTGGTGTTTCCGAACTGGGCGTTTACAGTAACGTAACCGGAAAAAACGTTGCTGGAATCAACAATGGCTTCTCGAGCATGAGCGCTCACGCCAATAAAGCCGGAAGTAATGCTTCCATGGGCGATTTGAGTGAATCCGACAGCTACTTCCAACAAGGCGGGAACGCCGTGTCGAACTCGATCGACTCGGGAACTCAAGTTGGCGATATTTCCATGCTAGACGGCAGTGCTTTGGGCAGTCTCGGTTTAGACTTCGGTCATTTCAACGCGACCGGGAGCAAGACCATTGGCTTTAGCTTCGATCGAGCCTTATTCCCCGACGGCGACTTCACCGCGCACTTGTTCGCAGAGTGCATTAACGACGGTGTAGCTATTTCTAGTACGTTTGAACCCGTCGAACCTCCGACATCGGAAAGCGTTCCCGAACCCGCTTCGACCTTCGGTCTTCTGATGTTGGGCGGTTTAGGTCTCCTGAAACGCCGCGAACGCGCTGCATAAGAAAACACACAGCAACCGACAGCTTTCAAGCTTCGTTTGAGTGTTACACGATCGACTCCTCCAACTTAAGTTTGGAGGAGTTTTTGCCATTTATTTTGGCTATTTAATCTAATAGCGGCTCGTCAACAAAATCGTCCAACTCGACAGACTCTAGCAACTCGCGCCAGGCCCGCTGGAGTTCCGGCGTATCCGATTCTCGGCGCAATGTCGCTAAGGTTTGTAGCGCTTCGTACCAAACCCCCGTGTTGGCATAGAAATCGTAACGTTGAAACGGAGTTGCCGCTTCGAGAGTCGCCGCAAAATCCGCACTCGCGTTAAACCGTTTTGCCCAGGCTTCAACCCAAATATCCGGGCCGTAGCGCATGGGATTTTCAGGATCGCAAACGATACGGACGAACCACGTATAATCTTTTTCCACCTGCAACGGCTCGATCGAATTTCCCTCGTCGTCCCGGGGGGGCATTGTTATCGGCAAGATTCCCGCTGTCTCGGGAGCGTTGAACGTCGTGGCGTAAACGTCTCGATCGCGCACGTCGGTTTCGGTCAATTCCCACTCCGTCACCACAAACTCTAACTGAGCGTCTTCAGGTAACGCGGGTACGTACACGAAGAACGTCGGATAGCCTTGAAGCGTTACACCAAAAGCATTTTCAGGAACTAACGGCGTTAACGGCCTGCCCGTCTCGTCAAGATCGAAAATACAAGCACCTCGCGTCACTTCGGGATAGGTTTCCGAAGGCGGTTGAAAATCTTCCGGTTCGAGGACGCGAGTCCCTGCCCCTTCCAAACGTCCCGGCGTTCCCCGATCGGGCGGTTGGTATTCAGTTGCGACGGCAGGCGTTGCGAGCGTCAGAACCCCGGACAGGAGGAGGTAAAACAAACCCCTTCCTTTTCTTCCCCCAGTTCGGACGAGCGAGTTTGAAAAAAGCGATGTCGTCAAACGATGCACGTTCATGGGAAAACCTGGCTGGCGACCGGGGGCAATGGGAAAAGCCCCTATCGATCTAGTTGCCAAAAATATCTAATTGTTCCGCAAAGGGCGCTTCAGACACTGTATATTTTCCATGTCGATCGCTGGCACGTCCCCGAGACACCCCCTTGCGCAACCCCAAGGCAATCTTACTGTGTTTTTCGATCTGACGCATAACCTGTCGCGCTCGATCGATCACCGACGAAGGCAAACCCGCCAACCGTCCCGCTTCAATTCCATAAGATCGATCGGCTCCCCCAGGACGAACTTGGTGGAGAAATACGATTTCGTCGGGAAGTTCCTTCACCGTCACTTGATAATTGGCAACGTTGGTTAAAATCGAGGCCAGTTCGTTGAGTTCGTGGTAGTGGGTGGCGAAAATTGTGCGGGCGTTGAGATCGCTGGCGAGATGTTCTGCCACTGCCCAGGCGATCGAGAGTCCGTCAAACGTTGCCGTTCCCCGGCCGATTTCGTCGAGCAGAACCAGAGACTTCGGCGTAGCGTGGTTGAGAATGTTGGCCGTTTCGTTCATTTCCACCATAAACGTGGATTGCCCCGTGGCTAAATCGTCCACTGCGCCAACCCGCGTGAAGATTCGATCGCAAATGCCCAACGTCGCCGAGTCTGCGGGAACGAAACTTCCCGTTTGTGCCATCAGTTGAATCAATCCGACTTGTCGCAAGTAGCAACTTTTTCCACTGGCGTTGGGGCCGGTGAGAACGATCAAATCCGGTCGATCGATACCGTTGTCATCACTGCCTAAATGAGAAGCGTTCGGCACGAAAAACCCTGGCGGAAGAGACTGCTCCACCACCGCATGGCGACCGTTTTCGATCGAGATTTCCCGCGATTCCACCATTTGCGGCCGACAATAGCCCTGTTCCGTGGCGAGTTCGGCAAACCCGCACAGCACGTCTAAAGCAGCTACGGCTCGGGCGACGCTCCGAATTCGATCGGACAACTGACCCACATCTACGCGCAACTGAACGAACAGTTCGTATTCGAGGCGGTTGAGATCGTCTTGAGCCGTCAAAATGCGGGCTTCCCGTTCCTTGAGATCGGGGGTGATGTAGCGTTCCTCGTTGGTAAGCGTTTGTTTGCGGATGTAGTTATCGGGAGCGAGATCGCTTTTCGATCGAGGCAGACTGATGTAATAGCCGAAGGTTTTGTTAAAGCCGACCTTCAGATTTGAAATCCCCGTTCGTTCCCGTTCGCTGGCTTCCAAATTGGCAATCCACTGTCGATCGCCACCCACTAACTCGCGCATTTCATCGAGTTGTTCGTTCACCCCCACTCGAATCAAATTCCCCTCTTTCAGGTGTAGCGGCGGCGACTCCACCAATTGGGCGTGTAACGTGCGTCCGAGTTCTTCGAGTTCCGGGGGAACGTGCTGAACGGCGGTCAAATAAGGCGATCGAGCGTTGGTGACGAGTTCCGACAGTTCGGGAAGTTTGACGATCGAATCGGCGATCGCCTTTAAATCTCTCGCGTTGGCAGTTCCCGAACCGGCTCGTCCGGCGAGTCGTTCGAGATCGTAAATCTGACGGAGTAGCGTTTGTAGCGCTTCTCGCAGTGTGGGACTGGCAACCAGTTCCTCGATCGAATCCTGTCGCGCCTGAATCCCCCGACTCGCAAGTAACGGTTGCAACAGCCAGCGACGCAACGCTCGCGCTCCCATGGCCGTGCGCGTTCGATCGAGGGCCCACAACAGCGATCCTTGGCGCGTACCATCCCGTACCGTTTCCAAAATTTCCAAATTACGCCGCGTTTGCGCGTCGAGGACGAGATAGTCCGCAATGGCATAAGTTTTCAACCGTTGCAGCGGGATTTGGCGCGACTCGAGCGCTTCACCACTGCGCCGATCGTTAAACTCTTGCTCGAAGGTGTTTTCCAAATAGTCCAACAAACCGCCCGCCGCTCGAATGGCTAAAGGCAATCGATCGCAACCCAAGCCCTCCAGCGATCGCAATCTAAACCGTTGCATCAACCGCTGACGCGCTTCCGCAGAACCGAAGGACTGTTGCGGACGTAAAGCATAACAAAACTGCGCGGGCAACTCCGGCGGCAACTCCTGAGACAATTCGCCGGGACGAATCAGACTTCCGGGATTGGGGGCGTTCGTGGGAAACAGAATTTCCGACGGTTGCAATCGCAGCAACTCCTGAGCGAGTCGATCGAGATGTTGCGCTTGCGTCGTGTAGAATTCCCCCGTCGAAATATCCGTGTACGCCAGTCCCCAATTATCTTTCGCCACCACCACCGCCGCCAGAAAGTTATTGCGGTTGGCGTTGAGCATTCCCTCCTCAATGACGGTTCCGGGAGTGATGATGCGGGTAATTTGGCGTTCCACCATGCGCCGTTCCGACGCGGCATCGGCAGCATCTTCGACTTGATCGCAGACTACGATGGCGAATCCTTTTTCCACCAACATCGCCGTATATCGATCGAGGGCGTGGTGGGGAACGCCTGTCATGGGAACCCGGCCGACTTTTTTGCCGCTGTCTTTACTGGTGAGAACGAGTTCGAGTTCCTGGGAAACCGTGAGCGCATCTTGAAAAAAGCACTCGAAAAAGTCTCCGACGCGATACAGCACCAGGGCGCTCTGGTGCTGTTTTTTGGTTTCGACGTAGTGCTGCATCATCGGCGTGAGATCGTCGAAGTTCACTTGCCGATAGTCTGCGTTGGGAATTTGGTTAATGTCGTGGGCGGTGCGTCGGGGGTCGCGTGCGGATGCACTCATCGAGTTTCGATTTGCGGTGACGGGACAAATCTTTAGTTTAAGGGGTTATAGGGGTTGTGGCCGAGAGTTCTCAATGTTTATTTATCAGACCGCCGACATAAATCAAAGTGACCCCCCTTAATCCCCCCTTGTGAAGTGGGGAAACTCGCTCCCTCTCCTTGTGAAGGGGAGGGTTGGGGTGGGGTCAGAAATATTTATGCAAGAGGTCTAATGTTTATTTATCAGACCGCCGACATGAGTCAAAGTGACCCCCCTTCATCTCCCCTTGTGAAGTGGGGAAACTCGCTCCCTCCCCTTGTGAAGGGGAGGGTTGGGGTGGGGTCAGAAATATTTATGCAAGAGGTCTATCGGTTTTGGAAAATGAGACGATCTGCAAAAACCGTACTGTAAGTTAGAGAAAGCAAAATTATTGATGGAAGCTCGAAAACAGACGGTTCCAGTCAAAATCGACGAAGACGTAACGATTTTCATCGAAGCTCGATCGCTGAGTGGCGAACAGGAGGTGTCAAGCAAGATACTGGAGTTTTAAGACGTAACGAAAACCATCGAAGCGATCGCCAAGTCTCTCGCCAGCACCCTCAACACGGTCAAACCCGACAAAGCCACTGTGGAGTTTGGTTTGGAAGTGGCGGTAAAGTCAGGGAAGTTGACGACGCTCTGGGTTGAAGGTTCGGGTAAAAGCAATCTGAAAATTACGTTCCAGTGGGGTAAATAAAGATTGAGGGGTCGGTAACGTGGCGGGATGGTGAATCCAGAAAACCTAAAGCGATACACGGTAACATTGCAGGTGGGACGTTAGTCGGGAACGGGGTTTTGCGTCGCACCCGGCCGGATTCTCACCTGCGCTCACGTGGTTCGAGAGGCGGAGAACGCGCCGATTCGCGTGTTCTGGCAGGGATGCGAGTTAGAAGAGACAGAGATAGAGATCGATCGATTATCAGAATCCGCCGATCTGGCATTACTCAAACTGCAAAACGTGCCGTCTGAGATGCCAATTGCACCGCTGAGCGAGGATGCTCGATTGTTATCTGTTAGTTCCCTCGGCGGGAAGCCCCGCACTCTAGGAGAAGCGTGAGTGGCGGCCGGGAAAGCCGAGGCGACAAAGTGGCGGGCAAACCGATCGATCG
>LWRO01000066.1 GCA_001657325.1 Geitlerinema sp. BBD 1991-9
GTTCCCTTCAGTTTGGCTTCGATGACTAACATCATGCCATCTGAACAGACTGTACCCATTTCTGGAGACTCTATAAGGATTGGCGGCGCTCAGTTGCCTTTTTGGGGCGAAATTCATCTCACCGCTAATCGTCCCGGTCTAACGGGAGCCTTCTTTCGACATTTAAGGTAACGTGACCTTTCGGCAGGTTGCTGGATCGATCGTCGCCAATGGCAAACCGCAGACACCACACTCCCCATCTCTCGATAAAATCGATACAATACTTAACAAAGTTCTCATTTAACGGATTTCACGGCACGCCATGCAAACAACACCTGCCCTCGAACGAGATCGCGATACGATCCCCGGACAGTATTGGACGTGGCGCAACGAATCGATTTATTACGTTCGCGCTGGACAACGCCGCGACGATCGCCCGCCGCTCCTTTTGGTTCACGGTTTCGGCGCATCGACCGATCACTGGCGCAAGAATATCTCGGGATTGCAAGATAATTTTGAGGTGTGGGCGATCGATCTCTTGGGATTCGGTCGATCGGGAAAACCCAATTTGCCCTACAGCGGTCAGTTGTGGCGCGATCAACTGCACGATTTTATTACAGAGGTCGTCGGCAAACCGGCTGTCATTGCGGGCAATTCCCTCGGGGGCTACGTATCCCTCTGTGTCGCCGCGCAAAAGCCGGAATCGGCAAAAGGTGTCGTTCTCCTTAACAGTGCTGGGCCCTTTAGCGACAGCCAACCCGCGAAACCGAATCCAATCGCTCGGGTGGTACGCTGGTTTGCGCTACAGGATTGGGTAGCGTTCCTGATTTTCCAAAATACGCGCCGTCGATCGATTATTCGCAAAACCTTAGAAAAAGTCTACGTCGATAAAACGGCTGTGACCGATCGATTGGTGGAAGATATTTATCGTCCGTCTTGCGATCGAGGCGCGGCGAAGGTATTTGCTTCGGTGTTCAAAACGCCTCGGGGTGCTTCGATCGACGAGCTGTTACAGCAACTCGAAAAACCACTGCTGATGCTGTGGGGAGAAGGCGATCCCTGGATGAACGCGCGAGAACGCGGCGCGAAATTCCGCCAGTACTACCCCAGTTTGACGGAATACTATGTCAACGCCGGTCACTGTCCCCACGATGAAGTTCCCGATGTCGTCAACGAGTCGATACAGGCTTGGGTTTTGGACATCGCGTAGTTGACCGTTTAATACCATTTTTAAAAATTCATGCCATAGATGTCTGTAGGGGCGAACGGTGTTCGCCCAAGTTCAGCCGAAGATCTCTAGCAGGATTATCGAGAAATGGTATAAGTCGATCGTTTAATGTATCCTAGAGCGCCAGTACAGAAGTAATGGTAGGGTGTGTTACGTGGACGAAAAATGGGTTGAAAATCCAGTTCATGAGATTTCCTCGTCACGCACTCAGCACTTTTGTACCGCTGCTCTAGGGGGTGTTGTTTCCACGCCCCCATCCGTTGTTATAATCGCGGAATTTCTCGTGCGTCGATTTTTTTCGGTCGTTTGCTTGACGATTGCAATTTGGATCGTGGCTCTACCGACAAACGCTGCCACTTGTCGGAAGTACTTCGATCGAGATATTTGCATTCTCGATATCAAACGCAGTGCGAAATACTATTGGGAATATCGCGCAGTCGTCAGTATCGACAGTCAACGGCAACCGTTACAAAAATATGACTGTCGCCATCAAGTCCGAATTCAGCACAATGGGAAAGTCGTTCCCTTTGAAAAAGGCGGGGCTGGAGAGCTCATTTGTAAACTGCTCGATCGATAAATCTCGAATCCATTAATATCGAACGCTCTCGAAATGAATTGTTGCCAAGAAAAAACCCCGGCGACAGCCGAGGTTCTGAGAGAGATTTGAGAGAGAGACTTATGGAACAAGATTGACCCGTGTTGGCTTAGCTCACACTCAGAGCCACGAACAACACTGTCGAGACAAACAGAGTAGCCAGCGCTCCTTGCCATGCGTAGCGACGTTGTTCCCAGAGAGAGGGGTACTCTGCGTAGTACATTTGCGGCTCAGTTGCGTAGTTGTTGAGCAAGCCTTCGTTACTAACCGTTTGCATTGTCTTGACTCCTTTTGTGTGTTCGGACTGTGAGCTGAGAGAAGTTACGGACGATTAGCAGCCCAGGTTACGGCTGGCGAACGAGTCCATTTCGTAAGCAGGAATGCGCTCGGAATAGTCGGTTTGGCTGCCGACAAAGGACTCAGCCAGTCGATCGAATTCTTCGTTGTTCCAGTTGCGTTCGTGAATCGGTTTGCTTTGTTCGCCTCGGAAGTATGCCTGAGTTCCCAGAAGTGCAGCAGCAGCCCAACCGATGACGATGATGGAGATGATGAGAGTCATGAGTGAATCCTCCGAAACTCTTGCTTTCCTGTATCTGTAAACAAATATAACAGATTGTAAAAAAGTGTAAAGGTGACGTCGATCGCTGTGCCATGGCGATCGAGATCGCAACAATCCTGCAAGTGCTTTTATGGCAAGGGTTTGAAGATTCGATCGATCTCAAAAATTTTTTTTAGATTTTCGTTCAATATTAACGAGAGTTTACGACCGGACGATCGATCTCTCGTTCTCAGCAACGTCCGGGGCTTGAAACTTGCCCCACGTCAGGCTTTGTCAACCGATCGTCCGATCGCAGCCATTCAAACGCCATTCAAAATATGTAAAGTTCGGAAAAAATCTCGAATTTCTGGATATCGAGCGTATTTTCGTCAATTCAAAGCCGTTTCTATAATAGAAATAGCAATAAAGAGAGTGCGTGGAGGATTTATGTTTCTCAAACACAAACTCAGTGGCAATTTGGTCGAAGTGTTAACTCTCGATCGACTGTACAACCCTGGCAGTGACGACGTTGAAGGACGGTTGCACGCAGGAGAGGAAATGCAAGATCCCGAAGTGTATCCCAAATCCGATCTCATCTTTCCCTCTGGCGAAACCCTGCCTCAATGCTGGGTAGATATGAACTATCGCGGACAAAAAGTTCCCGTGGGTCACGTTCACTACAGCGGCGTTCACCTGTCCTAGTTAGCATCTCTTTTTGGAAACGTTTTCGCGATTTTGACCTTGAAATTTCGCTTTAATACACCATCTGGTCACGATAAACCCTTTGAACGCGATCGAACATCTGTTCCACGTCGCGAATGCCAAACCCCCCGAAGCTCGGTTGTCTGTCACGCCGCTTTGGGGGGTTTCTATTTATAACAGAACTCTTCAAGCTGGATTCTGTCTGAATTCCGTTTAATATCAGTCAGCAGATACCTCAAAGCGTGTAGTGAAGTTTGATAAAACTGTCAAACGCATACCACGCCAAGGCATACCACGGAATCACTTCAAGCTGTAAGCCTTCAACCATGAGTTGCCGCAGTGCCAGCGTTCCAAAACCGAGGGGAACCAGGAAGCGCAAATCGATTTCCCCTTCTGTGGCCCGATCGACCTGACGGTTCACCGCTGCGATCGTGTCGGTGAGGTGTGTTGCGGCTTCCGATCGATCCGAGATCGACGTTTTGAAGGCGATCGGTAATTCTTGTAACGTGGCTTCGATTCGATCGATCCCGGCTCGATCTCGATCGTAATAAATTGTCACGCCCCCGTTACACGGATTTATACGAACCCGTTCCACGGGGCCAACTTGCAATATCTGTGCGATCTGCGCCATCGTCGAGGGGTGGCGATGGACAGAGGCGACGCGAAACCGCAACCGTCCGGGTGTATGACTCATCAATCGAGCCGAAATCATTGAAGGGAGTGCGACTTTACTGTTGTTTTTCGCTTCAATCGAGGCGAAGCTTCCTCGCCCGAGGTTTTCAACCAACATCGTTTCGCCATGCCTCCTGTTCGCAATCGAATCGGAGAGGGACGGTTTCGTCTCGCCCCCCTCTCTCGTAACCTGTTATCGTCGAGGGACAGTCTTTCAGACTTCGCTATCCAAACTCCAGCCTTAACTGCTTTCGGGTTGAGTTTCAGCAGAAGCACTCAGAACTTTTTGGGTGTGTTCTTCAGCTAATTCCGCTCTCGCTTCAGCGACGATATCTTCAAACACTTCACCTGTTTCGGCGAACAAACCTTTGGTTTTTTCATAGGCAACAATCCCCCCTTTCACGAGTGTTTTCGCAATGGGTTTTGCTGCTTTAATTGCAAACGGTGCGAGGACGACTAAGCCAACTCCGGCAGCGATGCCAGGTGCGCCTAAATCTTCCAGTAAATCTTCAAAATGAAATGCCATCAAATCGATCCTCCATACTCAACAAAACAACAAAATAGTAAAATAGAAAACAGAAAAAATTACAACACGATCGATCTACCATACTTAAAGAAAACCAAAAAACGATCGTCTTCGCTCGAGAAAGAGTACGTTCGATCGATCTTAAGTCTTTGCTTTCTGTTCTCCATTTGATTCTCAATTCATTTCAAAACGTCAAATCGTTTCTCGGGCGCATCTCAATTTCGTAGAATGACCCCTCCGCCTAAGGACTCCGTCCCGCTACCGCGAACGGCACTTCCCCTTAGCCAGGGGAGGATGGGTGGGATTCCGATCGCAAAAGGTGAGATGCACCTAATTTCTCTCTAATCTTCCACAGAAGCAGACGAAATCGAAACAGTTTTAACAGAATCAATCGCTTGACCGGCTTCAGAGCGCTCTAGTTCGGCTTTACTTTCTTCAAGGACTTGCTGAAAAGCTTCACGAGCTTCAGACAATACCACCTTACCTTTTTCATAAGCAATGAGACCGCCTTTAATCGTTGCTTTTGCCAGTGGTTTTCCGACTTTTGCTAATGCCGAGCCGAAGAATGGTGCGAGAACGAGAACGCCAACACCTAAAACTAGACCGGGAAGACCGACATCTTCCACAAAGTCGCTGAGGTCGAGGTCTAAATCCATGAGATGGCTCACCTCCTTTTAGAACTTAAAACGAAGGAATAGAAACAGGTCGATCGGTCGTTCGCTCGGGTAACGGACAACCGTTTAAAACAGGACGCAAACCATTCGCGCCGACAATGGCACTCGACCCGTTGTTAATTAACGTGGCGGCAATGGGATTGAGTCCCACCGTCGCGGCAACAGCCAGTCCGGTTAAGTTGGACGCGGCCACGAAACGGGTATTTTGATTGACGATTCCCATGGCATGACGGGCGATCGAAATCGCTTCGACTAAACCGTGTAAATCGTTTTCCATCAGCACCACGTCGGCTGTTTCGCGGGCGATATCTGACCCGTCACGGAACGACACGGACACGTCGGCATAGGCCAACGCTGCCGAATCGTTTAAGCCGTCGCCCACAAAGGCCACCGTTTTACCTTCGGCGTGCAGTTGCTGCACGACTTTCGCCTTATGTTCGGGAAACGCTTCGGCATGGGTTCGATCGAAAGGAATGCCCAATTCTGCGGCGACAGCTCGCGCTCGCTGGCGGTTGTCCCCGGTGAGCATATGCAGTTCGGCACCGATATCGTTGCGAAGTCGATCGACCACCGTAGGACTTTCCGGGCGCACGGGATCGCTATATTGAATCGTGCCGAGCATTTCACCGTTGCTGGCGACGTAAATCGTGGGATAGTGGGCGCGTCGGAGGTCTCGATGGCGTTCGTAGAGTGTATCTAAATTCACACCTTCGCTGACCATGAACCGTTCGCTACCGACGAGGACTGAGGTTCCGTCAATTTGGGCTTGAATACCCAACCCGACGCAATAGTTCCATTGTTTGCGCGGCAGAATTATGACCCCTTGCGCCTTGGCATAGGCCATAATGGCTTCGGCGACGGGATGGGTAATGCGCTGTTCGGCCGCCGCCGCCATTTGGAGAACGTACCGGGGATCGATCGAGTCGTCGGTGGTTCGAACGCCCACGATTGCCACGTCACCTTGAGTCAGCGTCCCCGTTTTGTCGAAGACGATGGCATCGACGCAGGCAATTTGTTGGAGGGCGCGTCCGCTTTTGATGAGAATCCCCCGTCGCGCGGCGGCACTCAAAGCGGCCATGACTGTCGTGGGAATGGAAACGCGAATTCCCGTGGCAAAGTCGAGGGTGAAAATGGAGGCGGCGCGAGCAGCGTTGTGGGTCGTGCAAAGAAGGGTTCCGCCGAGGATTAAGGTGGGTAAGACAGCTCGATCGGCCAGTTTGGCGGCGTAATTTTCGATGCGCGTGTCTTGAATGGGGGCATCTTGCAGCAGTTGCAAGGTTCGTCCGGCGCGGGTGTCGGCCCCTAAATATTCGGCGCGGATGTAAATTTGGCCTTCGCGCACGAGAGTCGAAGCGTAAACCGTTTCTCCTTGTCCGCGCAAAACGGGCATGGATTCACCGGTTAATTTCTGCTCGTCAATGGTCGATCGACCTCGTAGAATCGTGCCGTCTGCGGGAATTTGTTCGCCGGGATAGACGATGACGGTGTCACCCCGTCGCAATTTTTCGATGGGGATTTGGTGTTTGCTTCCCTCTCGTTCGACCCACACGAGTCGATCGAGGAGGCTGAGTAAATCTGAAGTTCGGTTGTGATAGGCGCGAGCAGTTCGATCGCGGATGGATTCTCCGAGTTCGATCAAAGCCACCATGCTCGAGGAGGCGACGAAATGTCCCTGAGCGGTGGTAATGGCCAGGGCGCTGAGATCGAGAAAATCGACGTTTAAACGCCCTTTCCCGAAAATGCTGGCCAAGGCTCGTTTGGCAACGGGTAAGGCGGCGACAGCGATGGCACCTTGGGTTAACAGCGTCGGAACCGGCAACCCCAACGAACCGCCGAGTAACGATAGACTGGTTGCGAGGACGGGAAATCGCAACGACGACCACGAATCTTTGGGTGGGGGCGGTTGGGAGAGTTTTCGTTGAACTCTCAGGGGAACGACGCTTTCGTTGGCAAGCTGGATTAAATTGGCCAGTCGATCGCGAATTTCTCGCTCGTCGCCGTTTGGCTGGTAGAGAATGACGATGCAAGCGGCTGCTCGATCGACCCGCACGCGATCGAAACGCTCGTCGAGTTCGATTAAGGCTTGCAGGTGTCGGGCGTACTGGGCATCTTGCAAAATTTTGGGAACCCGAAACCGGATGCGCCCCGCAATGGCATGGACAACGCAATAGGGAACACTATTATGTCGTTTGGGGCGACGCTTGTGTTTGAGAACAGATGTTTTTTTATAGTTGTACGCATCTCCCTGACGGGACACCCGTTCGGGTTTGGTGAGGACTTGAACCATTCCATGCCCTCCTGAGGATGATGGGTAGATGCAATCGTTTTATTTTGGATTGCTTTAATTTAGATGGCTCGGATTAGACGGCTCCGATAGGCGTCTGCGCCATCCAGTTGAGAAACACGGACATCGCAGAGGATTTAAACTGCGACCACGAACTCTTCGGTGTATTGTCCTCGGGTAAATCGGCTAAGGCGAACAAGTCCGATTTCGATAACACGTTGCTGGCGTTTTCGAGATCGATCGAGGACGGGCTGTTGTCGCTGCGGTTGTGGTTGGATTCCCCGATGTCGCGATCTCGATCGAGCCTCGATCGACCGTTGCGATCGTCTGTGTCATCTTGGGAATCGTCAGAGCTGGAAATGTTGGATTTTGGGAGCATCGATAGCGACTTCGGCATTTCCGCCGCAATCAGTAATCGGGACATCCGCAATCGCATTTCCGAGGAAGGCGTTTCCGAAGGATAGGTCACAGTGACGGACGAACTGGCGGGGTTAATCCGCACGCTCGTAATGCTATCTTCGGCAGTTGCCAATCGTTCCAATCGCTTGACATACGCGGCATCTTCGGCAACGCGAGGGAGGCGCAGTCGAAGACGACCCGGTACGTCGTGAACCACAATCTCCGCTAAGGCAAGGGTCTCTGGTTTACGACTCGGTTCGAGGGAGTTTGTCAAGGCCGTGTTCGTGAATACCGTATCGTCTCGATCGAGGAACAAAGCGGATAGGTCGAAATCGATTTGTTTGACAGCTTGGCGCGTGAGTCCCGTTGCTAGTAAGTACGCAGGAATTGCAGTCCATCCGTAAAGGCGTAAGGCGCGAACGATGGCAAGTCCCAAAAGCGGTGGCACGAACGACTGAAGTCGATCGAGCGCGGTTTCGATGTCTTGGGGACGAATTGCAGGAACGCCATCGGCTCGAGCTTCGATAGCCGGTAAATTGCCGAACTCTGGAAGTTGCAGTGGCTCTAAGAGTTGGGAAATCGTCGTGAGATCGGGATCGAAGCGAACGGTTAAACTGCCCGTGTCGGGATTCGTCCGAACCTCGTCGAGCCCTGTTTGTCCTTGAAAATGTCGAGCCAGCGCGTCTAGGAGTTTTGGGCTTGTCTGGTCTTTGACTCGCAACCGGACTCGACCGGATACTGCTGAAACGATTTCTACATCGCCAATCTTGTCGCCTATTTCGCGAGCTTGGTGATGTCCCCCAATGTTAGCCATTGTTCGTTCACTCAAGTCATACGACTCCACCACAACCGAACCAACAACTGAAGTGGAAGTCGGTTGCATCTTTAGTTAAGAATAGGTTAAGACAAAATGGGATAGAAAGAACTGTTTTTTTGTAAAAATTTACATTTCATCTAAAATCCGCAATAGCCCTTTTCAGTCAGGTGTTTTGAGATATGTAGATTCGTGCTGATTACTGAATTTCGTATCGTGTTCCTTTGCAATTGCCTCTTTATCTGATAGAATTACCTCCTTTTCTCGATCGTTTGCGAACGATCGAAGTCTAGCTTGTCGCCGATACCGACCGCGCCTGCCAAATTCGGATCGATCGATCCTCACTACCGCTGACCAAAGTTCGACCGTTTGGCGTTAGAGCGATCGAGTTAACGCTTCCCTCATGACCGATGAGAGTTTGGACGACTTGGCGGCGATCGAGATGCCAAATTTTCACAGTTTTATCCTGGCTGCTGCTGATAAGATACCGGCCGTCGGAACAAAATGTTAGGGAACGAACGCTGTGGCTATGGTCGCGCAACTCGTCCAAAAACTGACCCGTTTCTAAATCCCACAGGCGAATCGATCGATCGTCGCTTCCGCTGGCGATCGTTTGTCCGTCGGGACTGACGGCTACTGACCGAACGCGATCGCCGTGGCCTTTGAGGGTATAGCGCAAGTCCCCCGTCGGGATATCCCACACGCGCAGGCTGCTATCTTCACTCCCGCTGACAACGGTACGACCGTCCGGCGAGATGGCTAAAGCGTACACCCATTTTTGATGGCCGAACAGCGTCCGAAATGGTTCGCCAGTTTCGATATGCCAAAGTTTAACCTTATGGCTACCGCTGGCGAGGGTTCGTCCGTCGGGAGCGATGGCGAGTGCGTAAATGCTTTTGCGATGTCCGAAGAGGGTGCGTTGCAGTTTTCCGGTGGCGACATCCCAAATGCGGATGTAACTGCGATGTTTCGATCGATCGCTGCTGGCGAGAAAGCGTCCGTCGCCGCTGAGCGCCAGGGTTAAGACACCGCCGGGATGACCGCTCAAGTTGCGTTGGGGACGTTCGGGGTGTTCTGACTCTAGCGAGTAAACCCGAATTTCGCTGTGATGACTGCAACTGCTGTAAACGGTTTGTCCATCGGGACTCAAGGCGATGGCTTCGACGGCTTCCGGTAATTCCGATAGAGTTCGATCGATCGTAAAGTTAATTTCGCCAGGTTGAGGTTTGGACGCGACGATCGATTGCAATAACTCCTCCGTCACGCGGAGTCCGCCGTCGTCCCCGATGGCTTGGAAACAGGTTTGCAACATCCGCAGGTAAGCCTCGTCTGCGGCGGTGACGAGGTCGCGCATGGCATTGAGCCGATCGAGGATTGAGTCTGACGTCGAATCTAAGACAGAATCTAAACCCAAATCGAGGGAAACGTGGCGCTGTTTGAGCCAAATTTCGATCGAATCTTCAATTTGAGTTTTGGCATGAGGTTTATCTGGCAACTCGCTAAAACTCAAGGCAAGTTTTAAGGTCAGTTCTGGTTGCCAGTAGGGTCGATCGAGCGTCAAAAGCTTTAAAACATCTCGATAAATGGCAACGCTGATGTCTAAAAACGAGTCGATGGCGGCTCGATCTCCGAAGTCTCGGAGAATCTCGGGTAAAATCGTCGGCAACAGCGGCGGTACGTCGGCACGAATGAAATGATAAATGTCTGCAACCCATCCCGCTACCAAGTAATGGCAAGTGGTCAAAAAGCGAGACAGCGCTTCAAAGTCTTTATCGTTCAATTTATAATTTAAATTGAGATCTGCGGGATCGATTCCTGCTTCTTGTAATTGACTGGCTTCTTCGAGAACCTGCAAGTTATAACTGTTGTCACCGCTTAGTCGATCGATCTCTTCGCGGCTCTTGCCCAAATTCAACAGTTTCTCTCGCGTCAGCTTCCATTTGAGTGCGCGAGTTTTTGCTGATTCTTCTAAAAATTGCCGATACGAAAGACTCAACAACGATCGATAGTAATAAGTTTTCTGTTCTAACCCCCAATAGGCAATCCGAAATATCAATCGATCGCCGTCAGTTTCTGATTCTAAAATTAGCGTTGGTTCCGAAGATAAAAAATGGAATAACGCTTTAATACTCGATTCACTATGAAACCGCTTGCTTTCCCAAGCTCCACCTAAAAATTCGGTCGATCGAGTAGAACTATGTAAAGGGTAATACTGACTAATAAATTCCCGCATTCCTTGAGCTAACTGGAGTTCGAGAGATGGTATTTTTACGGACAATTCACAAAGTCGATCGTATTGAATGTTGGGAGGTGCTAATAAAATCCGCAGCGGTGTTATACCAGCATTCCGTTGACTATCGAGGAGTTGCGACGGAAACAGGCGTAACGGCCAGTGTTCTAAAATTTGACGAACTTCGGGAAGTTTGAGGGTAGTTTCTCTCTGTCGATCGGCGAGTTCTAATAAAATTTGACGTTGATTTTCAATCCAGTTTTGCTGGAGTTTTTTCGCTTGGATAAATTGTTCCTGTTGGAGTTCCCAAGCCGAAACGCTTTTTTCTTCTTTTGAAAAATCCCAAAAGTCCCACGCATTGCTTTCGAGAAACATTTGCACGAGTTCGAGGGTTTGCGTGTTGAAAACTTGGCGAATTGACGATGGGGTTCGATCGATCTCAAGCGAATCGCTTTGTGATTCGAGATCGCCAGGGGGTAAAGCCAAAAACGTTGAAGGCTTGTCTTCCAAGGATAACTGATTGAACTTATCGATCGTTTGAGTACGGACGATCGATCGAAGAACCGGAATCGCAAATTGTATTAACAAACTCAACCATCGATCCATGAGGGTTTCAGACTCGCATTTCGTTAGTCGATCGTTCTCTTCGATTCTACAACACCACCAACAGCTTTATCGAAAGTAGGGTGAGCATCGCCTACCAACTCTTTCAAGTTAATTAAAAGTATTTTGACTTCCAGTGTTCTGAACTTCAAGTATTTTCAACAGGGTGGGCGATGCCCACCCTACTTTTCTTTCAAGCATTTTTAACAGGGTGGGTGATGCCTAATTTACTGCGCTTTAAGAGCTTGCTTTAATCACTTTCAAAACCATTTCTATCTCTTCAATTAAATTATTATAAAGAGCGCTTTCCTGCAAAAGTAGCTGTAAATCCGAAGAACGGTTTGGATATCGATCGAACCACAATTGACTGGCAACAAAATTCGTTTTCACTAACTCGAAATCTACATCGAGATACAACGCCAGCGGCGTGTTCGATCGACCCTGTTTTTGCCACACTTGATTAGCACGGCGCGAGAACATTGTCAACCCCATCGGTGTAATCGCTCTCACATGAGTAGGATCGTGAAGGAAGTTATCGTGACGGGGATGGGGAACCACAATTCGCACCGTTGCACCATCAGAACAGATGCGATACATCTCCTGAATAATTTTGAGATAAACGTCAGTTTGTTGACCCAAATGTTCCAGAACGTGAACCAATTGAATCTCGATTACACTATCGTTTTCCCACGGCCAGGGAAACGTTTCGAGGTCAAATTGTAAATCGGGATTTCCAAATTTATCGACGTTGAGATAGCCCAGTAAATACTTCGAGCCACAGCCGAGATTTAAGCGGAGTTTGTCCATAGTTTTTATGGGGTGCAAACGATAAACTTTCGCCCAACTTCACCGAAAAATCACAAACAATTTAAACAACGCTGAATTTTTGTAGGTTATTATCGTATCAAGCCATCATCGCTTTATCGTTAAGCTTCGCTTTGGCGAATCTCACTTCGTAGGAAACCGAACTATTCCATCAAGCTCAGTTGATATATGGCGACTCCATTTCAAGAGTGAAACCTGGACGGCTTCTCCCCCCGTTCGAGGCTGAGAAGAACCTCAATCCCGACTCGCTGCAATGGACTGGCTATAGAGAGCGACGCTTATCCAATTCATTCTCAAGGAGACAGAGTATGGCTACCATCATCGTTACCTCCCTGGACGACAACACTACATCTGGAGATAGCTTCATTACGCTACGGGAGGCGATTCAAGCCGCCAACACCGATACATCAGTTGATGGCTCGGTAGCCGGTTCGGGAGCCGACACCATTGAGTTTGATTCGGGATTAACGGGAACCCTTACCCTGAACATGGGAGAACTCTCAATTTCCGAAGACCTGACCCTCAAAGGACCGGGAGCGACAGACCTCACCATTGATGCAGGTGGGAGCTTTCGCGTGATTAACGTGACGGCGGACGTTCCCCTGACGGTGGAAGGTCTGAAGTTAACTGGGGGAAAGACGACAGGGTCAGATAAGGGAGCGGGAATTAACAGCGATGGAGCCGTCAGCCTCACCCACTCCACCGTCGAGGGCAATTCCAGCAACTCCAACGGCGGCGGCATTAACAGCGATGGAGCCGTCAGCCTCACCCACTCCACCGTCTCCGGCAATTCCAGCAACTCCAACGGCGGCGGCATTAGCAGCGGGGGAGCCGTCAGCCTCACCCACTCCACCGTCGAGGGCAATTCCAGCGCCAACATCGGCGGTGGCATTAACAGCAATGGAGCCGTCACCCTCACCGACTCCACCGTCGAGGGCAATTCCAGCACCAACATCGGCGGCGGCATACTCAGCAGTGGAGATGTCAGCCTCACCGACTCCACCGTCTCCGGCAATTCCAGCAGCGGCGACGGCGGCGGCATACTCAGCAGTGGAGCCGTCAGCCTCACCGACTCCACCGTCTCCGGTAATTCCAGCAACGACGACGGCGGCGGCATTAACAGCGTTGGAGCCGTCACCCTCACCGACTCCACCGTCGAGGGCAATTCCAGCGGCGACACTGGCGGCGGCATTTTCAGCAAGGGAGCCGTCACCCTCACCGACTCCACCGTCGAGGGCAATTCCAGCGACGAGGCCGGCGGCGGCATTGCCAGCGATGAAACCGTCACCCTCACCGACTCCACCGTCGAGGACAATTCCAGCGGCGACACTGGCGGCGGCATTTTCAGCAAGGGAGATGTAACCCTCACCAACTCCACCGTCTCCGGTAATTCTACTGACTATGAGGACGGCGGCGGCATTTACAGCCAAGGTACCGTCAGTCTAGACAACTCCTCCATTTCCAACAATTACACCAGTTCCGATGGCGGCGGCATTTTCAGCAAGGGAGCCGTCACCCTCACTGACTCCACCGTCTCCGGTAATTCTGCCGCTTTCGGGGAGTATGGTGGCGGCATTTACAGCAAGGGAAATGTCACCCTCACCAACTCCACCGTCTCCGGTAATTCCAGCGGCGAGGCCGGCGGCGGCATTTACAGTGAGGGAGATGTCAGCCTCACCAACTCCACCGTCTCCGGCAATTCCAGCGGCGGTGGCGGCGGCGGGATTAGAGGCCATGCAACCCTCACCGACTCCAGCATCTCCGGCAATTCCAGCGGCGGCGAGGGCGGCGGCATTTATGGCGATGTGATCCTAACCCGCTCCACCGTATCCGGCAATTCCAGCGACGGCGGCGGCGGCGGAATTTTCAGCTTTCACGATGTGACCCTAACCCACTCCAGCATCTCCGGCAATTCCAGCGGCGGCGAGGGCGGCGGCATTTTCAGCGATAACACTGTCACCCTAGCCCACTCCACCGTTTCCGGCAATTCTAGTGGCGATGTCGGCAGTGGCATTTTCAGCTGGGGAGCCGTCAGCCTCACCGACTCCACCGTCTCCGGTAATTCCAGCGACGACGACGGCGGCGGCATTTATGGCAACGGCGGCGAAATAAAAAACTCCACCATCACCCAAAACGTCGCCGATGCCGACAGCGACGGTAGCGGGAACGGCGGCGGCATTTACCGTCAAGGCGGTACCTTCACCATTCTCAACAGCATCATCGCCGGGAACACCGATACAGGTGGAGAAGCCCCCGACGTATCCGGCGACAACATCAACGGCAACAATAACAATATCCTGGGAACCAAGACTGGCAGCGGTTCCGGCTCTCTCGGCACCGGGTCAGACCTCGTCCTCGACACCAGCGGAAAAACAATTACCGACGTTCTCAACACCACCCTCGCCGACAACGGCGGTGCCACCCTCACCCACGCCCTCGTCTCCGGCTCTCCCGCCCTCGACGCATCCGGCAGCGGTGCCACTGCCAACGACCAACGGGGATTTGCCGCCGCAGGAACCCGCGACATCGGAGCCTACGAAGCTCAGCAAGAAATCGACGTTCTCAAAGGAACCACCAGCATCCCCGATGACGGAACCCTCACCCTCAACACCACCAAGGGGAGCGACCTCACCGTCACCCTCACCGTTCGCAACGAAGGTTTCAAAGACCTCACCCTTACCGACCCCATCTCGCTAACGGGAGATACAGAACTGTCGCTGTCCAGTACGACGTTTACCGCCAACACCCTCGCCTTTGGGGAAACGACCACCTTCGACGTTCAACTCGATGCCAGTGCATTGGGAACCTTTAGCGGAACCCTGTCCTTCAACAACAACGATGCCGACGAAAACCCCTACAACTTCGACATTTCCGCCACCGTCAGCAATCCCACTCCCGCCAATTCCGCCCCCAAAAACACCGTTCCCAGCGATGCCTTAGAAACCGAAACCAACACCGCTCTCAACCTCTCCGGCATTGCCGTCTCCGATGCCGACGGCGGTACATTAGACGTCACCCTTGCCGCCACCAACGGAACCCTAACCCTGAGCGAAATCACCGGACTCAGTTTCACCACTGGCGACGGCACCGACGACCCCACCCTCAGCTTCTCCGGTTCCATCGCCAATCTCAACGCAGCGTTATCGAGCCTGAGCTTTACCCCCACCTCCGACTTTACGGGAGATGCCAGCCTCAACCTCACCACCCGCGACGGTTCCCTCTCCGATACCGATACCGTTGCCATCACCGTCTTGGAAGCAGAAACCTCCGAACCCGATTCCAGTTCCGGTTCAGGTTCAACTTCACCATCTCCCGCTGCCAACAGCGGTAGTTTCACCGATTTGTTCCCTTCCACTTCGACCGAAAATTCCCAAGAAACCGAATCAGAAACCTGTCGCTTTGTCAACGCTCCCTCAGAATTCCCCTCTAACAATCCCACCGCTCCCGCCATTGAAGGTGACGATACCGACGATTTCGTCGTGGGAACGAACGAAGGAGAAACAATTTCCGTTTTCGGCGGACAGGATTTCGCGGCGGCTTTGGCGGGAGACGACCATCTCGAAGGCAGCGACGGCGACGATACCCTCTGCGGCAACGAAGGAACCGACGTTATTGACGGCGGTATCGGCAACGATTTGATTTGGTCTGGTAAGGATGGCGACGGCGTTCGCGGCGGTAGCGGCAACGACAGCATTGCTGGGAATTTCGGCGACGACTTCCTCGAAGGCAACGACGACGACGATCTCGTTTTCGGCAATGCCGGAGCGGACTATCTCGACGGCGGTTCCGGTGAGGATATCCTACACGGTGGCGCAGACGGAGATCGAGTCCTTGGCGGCGAAGGCAACGACATCCTCCTGGGGGAACTCGGTGGCGATTGTTTGCGCGGCGATGCCGGAAACGATTGGCTCTTCGGCAATACGGGAGCGGACGGACTCCGGGGTGACGACGGCGACGATAGCCTCTGGGGTGGTAAGGAAAACGATACGTTGATGGGGGGTGCTGGCGACGATGTTCTGTACGGCGATGAAGGCAGCGACAGTTTAATCGGCGGTGACGGCAGCGATGTTTTCGTGTTGCGGGTGGGTTTTGGCAGCGATGTCGTTGCTGATTTTGACTCTGGCGATGTCTTGGGTTTATCCCAGGGGTTAACTGTCGAGCAGTTGACGGCTTTTCAACAGGGGAACGATGTGACGATTTCGTTTGGCGATGAGTTATTGGCCACCCTGGAAGGTGTCAACGTAAGTTCGCTTTCTTCGGAGCGTTTTGCTGCGGTTTAGCGAGGTTAAACTGACTGGATTGGGTATCTGGTAATTCCAGAGTCAAACCTGCGGTTTAACGGGTCTTCTGATATTAAGGTGTATAAAATCAGATTTTCACCTTAACCCCAGAAGACCCATATGACTCGATTCGTTCACGACAAATTCGCTAAAGACTATCTCGAAGAACTCTTATCACCTCTCGAAAAAATTGAAGCGCCCAAACGGGTTTCTGGGGAAGCTCGACAGATTGACGTGGCGTTTGTTCCTTCCGAAAATTTTGTCGATCGCTCTCCCTTGGGAATTTCAGGAAAAATGTCCGTCACGGCGGCAATTTTCGAGCCATTTCACAACCCCGTTACCGATAATGAAATTCGAGATGGTCTGTTGAAATTACTCGAACTCGACGGACAATTACGACGATAAGCCAAGCGCGATCGCATTCGTTCTCCATCCCCCCTACCCCCCTTTGAAAGGGGGGTAGGGAGAGGGACTTGAAAACGGCTCCCCTTCTCCCAATCTTGGGAGAAGGGGTTGGGGGATGAGGGCATGAGGAATCGGGTAGATTGCCAAAGTGAGATACTCCCTTTGAACGATTGAGATCGCCCTTATTTGTGGATTCTCACGCCGACGGCTTCCGATGCAATTCTCAACCGATTTGGAGCGCAGTTAAAAGCCGATTGGGGAGGATGAATTTGAGGACTGACCGGAAGACTCGCTTTATCGAACAGCGGTGCTAAAATTGTTGTATAACTTACGGCAAAATTTATCGATCGATCCAAAATCAGAAGAAGCGCAAGAGTTAATCATGCGTTTAGCACCTTTGTATCAACAAGATCGAGAACGGGCGGTTCGAGAAAGTATCGAGCAAGGTATTCAGCAAGATGCATCTCACTTTTGCGATCGGAACCCCTCCGCCTTCGGCACCTCCCCTGGATGAGGGGAGGTGCCGAAGGCGGAGGGGTCATTCTATGAAATTGAGACGCACCCCATCTGGAAAAAGAAAATGTTGCCCTGAATTTGCTATCGATCGACATGAGTATCGAGCAAATTTCTGCGGTGACGGGATTGAGTGTCGATCGAATTTTTGAATTGTCCGCTTCTCATGCCTCGTCTGCGGAAAATCGCGAGTCAGATTTCTACAACCTCGGCCGATCGGTTTAATCTCAACAGATTCTCAAAGACCGGATTCTCTGTGTCAAAGAATCCGGATGGCAATGGCTGAAGTTGCAAAGCGTTAATTGGCTGCACAAGGGTTTTCGTCCTTCGCTGCACAGGGATTGTCTCCGGCGCAAGGGTTTTCATCCTTCGCCGCACAGGGATTGTCTCCAGCGCAAGGGTTTTCGTCCTTCGCCGCGCAAGGATTATCACTCGCACAGGGATTTTCTTTTTCGGATTCAACGGAAGTCTCGGCACCGTTGGAAGCGGGTTTTTCCTTCGCTGCACAGGGATTCGAGCAACCGAAGGCAAACCCCAAGCTCAGCACGGAAACAGTAGCAAGCGTAGTCAAATATCGAACTTTCATCGTTAAAGTCGTATCCGAATTGTGACTTTCGTGCTTTATACGAACGAGATTGCTTTTTAGATTAGTATGAAAACAAAATGCAACTTTTGCATCTCGATCGAGATCGCTTCGATCTCGATTTTCAGGGGTACGATGTTCGCAGACGGGAAGCTCGTGCGACACTGGCAGAACACGCCGGAATGCAATTTTCATACAACAGACTGAGGGTTTCCGGATTGCGGATAAATCCAAACTCGCTCGATCGACGGACTGTTGACTGATTTCCTAAAACTTCACTATGGACTGGCTCGTTACAGAAACTGGACTGCATCAACCCCTGAACGCCGACATCGATGAAACGCTGCGTTCTCCCTATCGGCTGTACCGTCTGCTGACGGATTTAGAAGATATCGTGGCGGAATACGAGAACGAGATCGATCGACTGCAACGCATCTGTCCGCGAGTCCACCAGTTCCTCACGGACGCACAATGGCTCGAAGCCTACTATATTCCACCCGATCCGAAAAAAGGTTGGTCGGTGTCGAAACTCTACGACGAACCGGATTATCCCCTAACTGTGCAGATGGTGGCGTGGATGCCGGGAAGTACGTCGCCGATTCACAACCATGCCGCCTGGGGAATTGTCACGATGTTAGACGGTGCGGAGAAAAATACATTTTGGCGACGAACTGAGGGGGAAGCCGTCGAACAAACCGAATCGATCGTCCTCGAGGTGGGGGAATCGATCGGATTTACCCCCGAGGCGATTCACTGTATCGAAGCGTTGGGAGACACCCCCACCGTCTCGTTTAACCTTTACGGAAAGACAGATTACTCACAACGATTCGAGTTCGATGCGATCGCCCAAACCGCCAAGCGATTTTAGGATTTACGATCGATTTTCAAGGGGCAACTTTTAGGATACAATCGACTTTATCTTCATTAAGCGTATTAATCGATGTCAAGGGGCGTGGTTTACGTCGCAACGGGGGGTTTGCATCTACGAGAAGCTTGTCGATCGGTCGTGTCACTGAAAGTGAAAATGCCCGATCTCCACGTAACGCTATTTACGGATTTTGTGGGAAAGCTCCCCGGTTTCGATCGGATCGAACGGATCGAACATCCGCATTATAGTTATTTCGACAAAGTTCTCTACATTCCGAAAACACCCTACGATCGAACCGTCTTTCTCGACACGGACACCTATATCTGTCACGACTTCCGGGAACTCTTTGATTTGCTCGATCGATTCGATTTAGCCGCAGCTCACGCGCCTTCTCGATTTGCATATCGGGTTGAAGGTGTTCCCGATAGTTTTCCCGAGTTTAATACTGGGGTAATCGTCTTTCGGAAAACACCTGACGTATGGGATTTTTTCCTAGATTGGCGAGAACGCTATAAGCTCGATCGAGAACGATCGGGACGAGAAAAGTTTGGAGACTTTCCCCCCGATCAGCCGACTTTTCGCGATGCTATATACCACAGTTTTCTTCGCGTGTCAACCCTAACGCCAGAGTATAATTTTCGCTTTATTTATCCAACGTTTGCCTCTGGAAATGTCAAAATTTTGCACGGCAGAAATTCAAATTTAGATGCAGTGTGCCGACAAGTTAACAAACTCAAAGGAATGCGAGTTTCGGTTTTAAAATCTTCGATGCATTAAAGCGTTTGTCGATCGGCTCGCGAGACTAAACGCTAAAACTGAAATCGCAAACTAACATCTCATCTCGATCGCCCCCATCAATAATGTCAGACTTTCTCATTATCGGCGCACAAAAAAGCGGAACGACTTCTCTATTTTACTATCTCAGCCATCATCCGATGGTACGAGTGGCGCCTCAGAAAGAAGTTCATTTTTTCGACCTGCAATATCACCTCGGCGTTGAATGGTATTTATCTCAATTTACCCAAGCTTCGATCGAATCTCACACGCTCTCCGGTGAAGCGAGTCCGTACTATATCTTTCACCCGGACGTTCCTCGGCGCGTGTACGAACTGTTTCCCAACACCAAAATTATCGCGCTGCTGAGAAATCCCGTCGATCGAGCCATCTCGCAATACTTCCACGAAGTCAAACACCAATTCGAGGATTTATCGATCGAACGCGCGTTTCAAGAAGAACCACAACGCCTCGCGGGAGAAGCCGAAAAACTCCGGAACGACCTCAACTATCAAAGTTATAGTTACCAGCATCACAGCTATCTCGCACGAGGACGATATCTCGAACAACTTCAACAGTGGTGGACGTACTTTCCCCGAAATCGAGTTCTCGTACTCAACAGCGAGGCATTTTTTTACAATCCTCAAGCCACCCTCAGCCAAGTGTTTTCCTTCCTCAACCTTCCCACCCTTGAGTTAGAAACCTATCCCAGTCTCAACAGCGGGAACTATTCCACCGTCAGCGAGTCACTCAAACAGCAGTTGCAGACGTATTTTTCACCGTTTAACCGCGCGCTGTTTGACGAATTGCAGCAAAACTGGGGATGGTAACGATCTCTTCGTGATATCCTGCCAGTACCTCAGACGAGCCGATTTGCGATACCATATCAGACTTGGCATCGCCCGTTTGCGTTCCAATCGCCAGTTCCGGATTTAGCCGACATGCGTGTTCTATTCTTACACCCGAACTTTCCCGCTCAGTTTCGCCACGTCGCCACAATTTTAGGTCGAGATCCCGAAAACGAACTGATCTTCGGGACGAAGAACGAACGGCCCGAGTGGAAAATTAACGGCGTGAAGAAGGCCTTGTTTACCCCGAGTCGCGACCCGAGACCGGAAACCCATCACTACGTTCGACCCCTCGAAAGTGCGGTATTACACGGACAAGCGGTTTATCGAACGCTGATCGATTTAAAAAATAAAGGCTTCGTTCCCGATTTGGTTTACGGACACTCCGGTTGGGGCCCGACTTTGTTCGTCAAGGACGTGTATCCCGAGGCGAAGTTGATGTGTTATTTCGAGTGGTTCTATTGGGCCCACGGTTCCGACGCAGACTTCGACCCCGCAGAACCGCTTTCGCCGGACGACGAGGCTAAAATCCGGGTGAAAAACGCACCGATTTTAATGGATTTATACGCTTGCGATTGGGGACTCTCGCCGACAAAGTGGCAAAAAGCACAGTTTCCTCAAGAGTTTCAGTCGAAAATCTCGGCGATGCACGATGGAGTCGATACGGAGTTTTTCAAACCCAATCCCGGTGCGAAATTAGTACTTCCTAATTTGGATTTATCCCACGCCGAAGAAATTGTTACTTACGTGTCGCGGGGGATGGAACCCTATCGTGGTTTTCCAGAATTTATCGAGTCGATCGCCTACCTTCAAGAAAAACGGCCGAACTGTCACGTTGTCGTTGTGGCGGCGGAACGGGTTTGCTACGGAAAATCTCTTCCGAACGGAAAGAGTTACAAGGAACATATGCTCGAAAAAGTTCCTCTCGATCTGTCGCGCGTGCATTTCGTGGGAACACTTCCTTACGGTCAATATTTAAAAGTCATTCAAGCGTCAGACGCACATATTTATTTGACACGGCCGTTCGTGTTGTCCTGGTCGGCGATCGAGTCGATGGCGGCGGGTTGCGTTGTGGTCGGTTCCGATACACCTCCCGTTCGCGAAGTGATTCGCGATGGGGAAAACGGCTTTTTGGTGGATTTCTTCTCACCGAAACAAATCGCCGATCGCGTGAACGACGTGTTAAACCATCCAACGAAAATGGCACATATTCGGGAAAACGCACGCAAGACGGTACTCGAGCAATATTCGCACTCGGCTTTACTTCCAAAGCACATCGATTTAATGAAGCAAGTGGCGAGTGGCGATTTTCCCGAACCGCAACCTCAGATTTCGAGGGAAGCCAAGCGGGAATTAGTGGCGCAGTAGTTCGATCGAGTATTGGTAAGACGAGGAAAGAGAAGCGTGAGTGTTGCGGAAGCGTTAGAGACGGCGGTTCGATCGCATCGAGCGGGGAATTTAGAAACGGCCGATCGCCTGTATCGAGATATTTTAGCCCGCGAACCGGAACGAGCAGAGGCGTTACACGGTCTGGGGGCGCTGGCGTATCAGCGGGGAGACTTCGATCGAGCAATTGAATACATAGAAAGATCGATCGCTCTCGACAGTCGCAATCCCGTGTTTTACAACACGCTGGGAATGGCTTATCGCGCGAAGGGTGCTGCGGAAGCCGCCGTTATCAGCTATCGCAAGGGGTTGGCGATCGACGCGAACAGTTCCACGCTACAAGCCAATCTCTCGCGCGCTTGGTTCGATTTGCTGGCGATCGATCGATCGTCGGCGCTAACGCATCTGATTCAGATGGCGCGTCAGTACCATCGCGCGGGAAATTTCAAACAAGCGGGAAACTTATATCGACAACTGCTCGATCGAGAACCGAACCATCCCGACGGGTTAGATGGGTTGGGAACGTTAGCGTATCAGCAAAATCAGTTCGATCGCGCGATCGAATATTTCCAACAGGCGATCGATCGAAGTTCCGAAAATCCCAGTTACCATCACAACCTGGGAGTCACCTACCAAGCCAAGCATCAGTCCGCCGAAGCAGCGGCTTGCTACCGACGCTCGATCGAACTCGATCCGAATTTAGAACAACCGCGCCAGCAACTCAACCTCCTCCTCCAATATCTCCGTCAAAGCAACCTCGAAGCGTGGAAGCGGGAATTACTGCTTCTCGCACAAATGTTCCACCGCCAAGAAGAATACAAACAAGCGGTCGTTCTGTATAAAAAACTCCTCGAAGGCGATCCCCAAAACGCTGCTGCTTACGACGGACTCGGTCGCATCGCCTACCATCACCACCAAAGTTATCAGGCGGTAGTCGATTTACAAAAAGCCGTCGAACTCGAACCCCAAAACGCTTCGTATCAAAATGCTTTAGGGTTGGCGTGCGAACTCCATAGCGTTCCCCAAAAAGCATTAGAACACTTCCAAAAAGCCCTGGAACTCGAACCAGAAAATGAAGAAATACAAGAAAACTTCAATCGAATTATCGAGTATTTTTTACGGTATTACGAGTATCTCATTCAATGGAATTACGATCTCGAAAATTACAATCTCGTCGCTCAGTACGAGTTTCAAATCGGAAACTTCGTCAAAGAACAGACCGGACGTATTAAAAATGCACTAAGATATTACCAAAAAGCGGTTCAAATCAAACCAGAATTCGCTGAAGTTCACTATACATTGGCTGAAATTTATTTAGAAGAAAAAAGCTTTATTTCCGCCATTAATGCTGCACGTCAAGCGATTCAATCAAAGCCAGACTACGCAGAAGCTTATAAAACTCTAGGAAATGCATTTTTAGGTCAGCAAAACGGTGCAGCGGCGATGAATGCCTATCAGCGCGCGATCGCGATTAAACCCGATTACGCTGAAGTGTATTCTAACGTTGCCAGTATTTATTTCTTCCAAAACCAGGTAGAACAGTCTCTACAACTCTATCAAAAAGCACTTTCCTTTAACGACAAGCTTCCGGGAATTCATTGGAATCTCGGCAAAGTTTACGAGCGATTGGGTAAAATCGACGAAAATATTAACTGCTGGAAGCGCGCGTTAGAACTCGATTCAGAATTTGGTGGCGGTGAATCCTATCGACTTTTAGCGAATAAATACTATGCCAAAAACGATAAGGAAAAAGCAATTAAGCTATATCATAAAGCGATCGAACTGAAGCCAGATGCGAGTGAAGCTTACTGGAGCTTGTGCGAAATTTACAATATGCACAATCCAGCAGCAGCTCGATCGATCTCTTTGCAGTTCTGCGAAAATATCAAAGGGAAAGACGAGGTTATGGCCTTACTCGCTGCCATCAAATCCCATTTAAATTCTGGGGTCAGCGACATCGCAATTGCCAAGTTTAAAGAAATAGAGCCGAAAATTTACGAACGGATTCAACAAACGCTTACGTATCAAGAGATCGTTCGACTGTATCTCAATATCGCGTTCGATATGCCCCATTTGCGGGACGACGTTCCTGCAAACGCCAAATTGTGTAAAACACTCTCGCAATTCTATCTGAAATATTTAGAAGCGAAATCGAACACCGAGAAGCACAGAGATATACCCATTCAACTGCGTTCTAATCCCAGCCATCCGCTACGAATTGGGTTTCTCTCGAAGCACTTCCGTCGCCATTCCGTTGGTTGGTTGAGTGTCGATATTATCGAAGCCTTGTCGAAAATCACACCTCATATTTTCTTGTACGTCACGGGGGATATGGGACGCGACGAACTGACCAAACGGTTTGAGAACGCAGCAGAAAAATTCAGTCGTCCAGCGGGAGCGCAGGCGAAGGCGATTTTAGAGGAAATTGCCAAAGACCAACTCGACGTTTTAGTCGATATGGATTCGGTAACGGTGATGCCGAATACCGAGGTGTTTTATCACAGTCCGGCACACGTTTGCGTGTCTTGGTTGGGTTTCGACGCACCGTACTTGACCGAGAAAAATTACTATTTGGGAGATTGGCAAACTCACCCCTCTGGCGTAGAAGAGCATTACGTGGAACAAGTGGTGCGACTTCCCGACTCCTTTGCAGCGACACGGGGACTTCCGATTAAAGAAGTCGATCGATCGATCTTACGTCGATCGATGCGCGTGGCACCGAATCAAGTGGCGTTCCTCTGCGTAGCGACGGGGAACAAATTCTGCCCCGAATTGGTAGAAGCGCAGATTAAGATTTTAGCGGGCGTGCCAGATAGCCTGCTGTTCTACAAAGGTCGCGTCGGCGATTTAGTCGCGATCGAGCGCATTTATAAAGAAGAATGTATGCGCCAGGGGGTGCGAACGAACCGTATCCGCATCTTACCTCGCACGCGAACCGAGGAAGAACATCGCTTAATTTACCAATTTGCGGACGTTCTCATCGATTCCTACCCTTACAGCGGTGCAACCCACGTCGTCGAAGCGCTATGGTTCGAGATGCCTGTGGTGGCGTTGGTGTCTCAGCAATCCTTCGGTCGTCAGGCTTATTCGCTGATGAAGGCGGCGGGAACGGACATAGGGATTGCGTGGAATTGGCAAGAGTATATCGATTGGTCGATTCGTCTGGGTCGCGATGAGGCTTTGCGCCAGCAGATGCGAGACCAACTGGCTCAGGGGAAAACGCCGGATACGCTTGCGCCGTTATGGAATCCGACGAAGTTCGCCAACGATATGTATGGCATTTTCCAAGAGTTGGTTGAAAAATCCCAGGGACGTTAAGGCTTGAATCTTGCCATGGGGGTGTCCGTGGGTCGATCGAACCGCTTGCCGCCCTCACGGTACAGGTATCGCTGTCAAGAGAGTTGACTCTTCAATGAGGCGGTTCCGTTCTTCACAATTCGTTGTCTTGTAGGGGCGTCATGGCAATGCGCCCCCGCCCCGACGCCAACGGTTTCGGAACTTCATCAACTCGGTGCGATTCTCGTTCCGAGACGCTTCGCGAACGCACTAACTCCAACAGACCCATCTCCTGCGTTAGAACTCAAGTACTCCAGGTGCTTTGCTCACCTAAATGCCCACCTGAATCTAGTTCCACTTCATTCAGCTAGAAAAAGGTGGGCAACGAACACTAACTTCAGGACTCAATCGAAATTGGGCTGATATTGACTGGGATCGACTTGCTCTTTAATGGTTTTCCATACCATTAACACCCCATCCAACCAACTGTTGGCAAAAACAATACGAGTTTGGGGATCTGATTCCAATAGCTGGGCAAAGTCTGGATCGTGAACGCGCGATTGCTCAGGATACTCTTTGAGATCTAGAAATGTCCAGAGATATTCGAGTACATCTTCATCT
>LWRO01000067.1 GCA_001657325.1 Geitlerinema sp. BBD 1991-9
CCACTGCTCACTGTTCACTGCTCACTGTTCACTGTAAAAGGTGACTGTTCACTGCCCCCACTGCTCACTGTTCACTGCTCACTGTTCACTGCTCACTGTAAAAGGTGACTGTTCACTGCCCCCACTGCTCACTGTTCACTGCTCACTGTTCACTGTAAAAGGTGACTGGTGACGGTCACACACCCGACCATTACTTCTGTACTGGCGCTCTAGGGAAACGCTGTATTACAATACTGATAATATCTCGATCGCATCAAAATCAAAGAATCAAATATTAATAGATTGGCAATACTTTTACAATTTCATAGATCGATGCAGACGATAGAATTTTTTTATATTATAAAGCATTAAAAATTAAAAATCAACCAAATTTTCGTATCTTTAAGAGTCTTCAAGATCGAGTCTCTAAAATTTTTCCGTTTTATTTCTAACAGATGTTGATGGTAACGGAAATATAGAATTTTGTTTGAAATTTCATCGATCGAGATGTAACCTCTGCTTCAAAAACCGTGCAATCGGGAGCGTATGCGCTGCGTGCGGCGATCGATCTTCCGGCACTTTCGATCGCCGAGATTTCAACCCAACGAGATCGATCGAGGTTGAGTTTCGCATCAAGGCTCAGAATCTCTTTCATCCGATTCTGCAATTTCCAGTAAGACCAGCTACTGGATATCCAGGTATCATCTCGTTTTGGAGTTCCGAAACCTTGACCTTGTAAAACGGCAAGAAACAGACCGAGTTGCAGGTAAGGTGTCTAGGAAAAGGCAGATATGGAGAAATCCCCAAAGCCGTTGTATCCCAACTCGCCCTCCTGAAGAATTTGTCTTGTGGTTTGGTAGAGTGTGATGACAGAATTTAACTCCTAAACTAAAAGTAAGAGAATTCTGGTGCTTTCAAACTAACTCGTGAAAATTCTACTCGTTGAGGACGACAGGGCCCTAACACAACTACTGAGTGAATATCTCGGAGAGCGCAACTATATTGTCGACGTTGCGACAGACGGACAGACGGGTTTGAACTACGCTCGCACCTTCGATTACGATCTCCTCATCCTCGATGTCGTGTTGCCCGAACTTGATGGGATCAGCCTATGTCGCTATCTTCGCGCCCAGCACTACCAAATGCCAATTTTGCTGCTGACTGCCCTCGATAGCAGTGACGACAAGGTCAGCGGACTCGATGCGGGTGCAGACGATTACGTGGTCAAACCGGTCGGACTCGAAGAACTTCTCGCGCGAATTCGCGCTCTGCTGCGCCGGGGACGATACGCTCGCCCCCCCATTTTAGTTTGGGGTGAAATCCGTCTCGATCCGTCTACTTGCGAAGTGACCTATCGAGATCTACCCCTTGCTCTAACACCGAAAGAATACGCCCTGCTCGAGTTATTTTTGCGTCACCCGTCGCGCGTCTTCGATCGAGAGACGATTATTGCTCGTCTGTGGTCTCTCGAAGAGCTGCCCATGGAAAACACGCTGCGCGCACACGTGAAAGGGTTGCGAACGAAGTTCAAAGCTGCTGGCGCTCCCGCCGATACGATCGAAACCGTTTACGGGGTCGGCTACCGCCTCAAACCTCTAGACGATATGCAGCTTCCACTCATCAACTCAGCGAATTGTCCGCCGGTTTCTTCCCGTTCGACACTGGATGCGATCTATCAAGTTTGGCGGCGTGTCAAGCCAAAGGCGCTCCAGCGCATCGAGACGATCGAGCAAGGCGCGAATGCAGTAAGCGATGGTAACAATCCCGAGCAGCGGCGAATGGCCCGCACTGAAGCCCACAAACTCGCGGGTTCTCTAGGAACCTTTGGCTATCGCTACGGTTCGCAACTCGCCCGGGCGATCGAGCAGTTGCTGACGGGAGACGCTCCACTGTTGGAGGACGAGCTAACGCGATTGTGGCAAAGTATTGCCGAACTGCGCCAACAGCTCGATCGAGAACCCGAACCCATCCCCATCGATCCCCCCCCAACGCCAAACCTCGAGCGCAGACACTTGCTCGTCGTCGACGACGATCGCGTGTTAGCTGAAACAATTGCCGAAGACGCGCGAACTTGGGGATTGGACGTTCAAATCGTGTCAACCGTACGTCAAGCCCGTACTGCTGTTGTCGAGAATCCCCCCAGCGCGATCCTGCTCGATCTGAACTTTCCCGAGTCTGATGAAGACGGCTTGGTGTTACTCGAGGATCTCGCTCGAACCCGTCCGGAAATTCCGGTGGTGGTGTTGACCGTGCGCGACAGCTTTCAAGATCGGCTGGCGGTTTCGCGGTTGGGTAGCCAGGCGTTTTTGCAAAAACCGCTCCCGACTACCCAAATTTTGGAAGTCATTGTCGAGGTGGTACAACGAGCCAATCCCACAGCGAAGGTGTTGGTTGTCGATGACGACACGCAAGAGTTGGCATTGTTGAAAGCACTCTTACAACCCTGGCGGCTCCAGGTGGAAACGTTGGAAGATCCCCGACAGTTTTGGCGGGTTTTGGAAACCTACGCCCCGGATTTGCTGGTGTTGGATTTGGAGATGCCTTACTACAGTGGTATTGAATTGTGTCAGGTCGTCCGCAACGAACCGTTGTGGCGCAAACTTCCGGTTTTGTTTCTCACCGCCCATACAGATGCCGAGACGATCGATCGAATTTTCCGAGCGGGTGCCGATGACTACGTAAACAAGCCGATTGCCGGGCCGGAATTGATCGCGCGATTGTTTAACCGCTTGGAGCGCACGCAACTCCTGCAAAACCTTGCCGAACTCGATACGTTGACGGGTGTCGCCAACCGTCGCAAGTCCAGTTACGATATCATGCATTTGTTGCGGACTTGTACCCGCGAACAGCGGGTATTGTCGCTGGCACTGTTAGACATCGATCGATTCAAACAAGTCAACGATACCTACGGCCACGCCACTGGGGATTTAGTATTGCATCGGTTCGGTGAAGTGTTGCGAACGTCGTTTCGCCCCCAAGATATTGTAGGGCGTTGGGGTGGGGAAGAATTCGTCGTCGCGATGGCTGATATGGCAAGAGACGATGGCGTGCGCCGTTTGGCTTCAGTCTTGTCAGCGTGGCGCAGTCAAACGTTTTCTCTAGACGATGAAGTTGCGTTTCGGGTGACGTTCAGTGCGGGGGTGGCACAATATCCCGAAGATGGAAGAGACTTACCCACCCTGTACCGAGCAGCGGACGAGGCGTTGTATCGAGCCAAGGCTGCTGGACGAGATCGCGTACTTCCAGCTGGCCCTTTTAACGTGAAGCGTGAAGAATGAAACGTGAAGAATGAAGCATTTTCAGGGAGACAAGGGAGATAAGGGAGAAGTTTTTGGGTAAGAGAGCGAGGTTAGAACCGCGATTGGCAATTAATACCATTTTTTAAAATTCATGCCATAGATGTCTGTCGGGGCGAACACCGTTCGCCCCAGTTCAGCCGAAGATCTCTAGCAGGATTATCGAGAAATGGTATAACTAGCGATCGAATATTCCCAGGATGGTAATCCCTCAATTCGTTTTAAATCGAGACCGCGATCGAAGATTTCATCGATCGGTAGCATTTCGCCGCTGTCAGTCATGAATTTATGGTCGGGGGTCGCGCGAATGGTGGAACCGTCTTCGAGGGCGTACTCGTAAATCTCACGCTCGCCTCGATCGTGCCATTGTTCGATCGATTGCGTGTAAACGTAACCGTTTCGATCGACACTGTAAACCGTACACGCGATACGCTCTCCCACAATTTTACCAATAGGAAGTAAACCGTATTCAACGGTGAAAATTTCGGTTTCGTAGGCCAAGCAGTATTCTGCGAACTTCACCATCTGCTCGAACAAGGCTTCGGCGATGTTTTTATTCACCCCGTTCTTGGCCGAACCATCGATAAAAATCCCTCGATGCTTCTGCATTTCCGCCATTTTTTTCTTCCCCATGGCTCGGCGGAGTAAGTCGGCTTCTCCTAAAGAGTAACCCGCCATATCTTGAGCGATTTTCATAATCTGCTCTTGATACACCATGACGGCGTAGGTTTCTTTAAGAATCGATTCGAGCATGGGGTGGTCGTATTCGATCGCCTCTAAACCGTGTTTGCGGTTGATGAATTTCGGGATTAGCCCTGCATCTAACGGCCCCGGACGATACAACGCCAAAATCGAAGAAATATCGTCAATGCAAGACGGCTTCAGATCGCGCACGACTTGACGCATTCCCGAGGATTCGAGCTGAAAAATCCCTTCTAATTTTCCTTCGGCTAATAGCCGATACGTTTTTTGAATATCTTTCGGCAATTTGTGGTCTTCGCTACGAGCGGCGATCGATTGTGCTTTGCGTTCCTGAATGGCTAAATCGTCGGGGTCGATACGCTGACCTTGGGTTTGTTCGATTAAATCCAATGTTTTTTGGATCATCGTCAAGTTTTTGAGACCCAAAAAGTCCATTTTCAGCATTCCCATCGACTCTAAATCTTCCATGGGATACTGTGTTGTTACACCGCCGTCTTTGTTATATTGAAGCGGTACGATTTCGTCGATCGAATCGGCAGAAATAATGACACCAGCGGCGTGAACCCCCGTTGATTTGTTGGTTCCCTCGATACAAATTGCCATGTCGATCCATCGCTTGACCACCGGATCGGTATCGTAGGCTTTTTTAAACTCGGGTTCGGGGGTGTCATCGGAAATCATGACTTTTAGTTTTTCCGGTTTTCCCCGCGACACCGGAATCATTTTTGCCATGACATCGGCTTGTTTGTAGGGAATATCTAGCACGCGCGCCACGTCTTTCAAAACGGCTTTAGATGTCATGCGGTTAAACGTCACAATTTGCGCGACTTTGTCTTTCCCGTATTTCTGCGTGACGTACTGAATCATTTCGTCCCGGCGTTCGATACAGAAATCGGTATCGATATCGGGCATCGATTTCCGTTCGGGGTTCAAAAATCGCTCGAACAGTAAGCCGTGGTGGACGGGATCGATGTTGGTAATTCTGAGGGAATATGCGACTAAAGATCCCGCCGCCGAACCGCGTCCAGGTCCGACTGGGATATGACGATCTCGGGCAAATTTGATGTAGTCCCACACGACGAGAAAATAGGTGGAAAATCCCATTTGCTGCATCATTTTTAGCTCGTATTCGAGCCGTTCTTTATATTCACTTTTGAGTTCGGCGTGGGATTTGGCATGGAGTCGATCGAGCAAGCCAGTCCAAGCGACTTCTTCTAAATACGTGTCGGCGGTATGACCGGAAGGGATAGGAAAATCAGGAATTCGCGTATCGCCAAACAGATTGTAGGGGTGAACTTTTTCGGCAACTTCCAAGGTGTTGGTAATAGCTTCCTGAATCACGTCGTCGCTGAGGTGATCGCGAAACAGTTGCGCCATTTCTTCAGCCGTTTTGAGATATTCAGTACCGCTATATCGCAACCGCTTGTCTTCGGTGATAACTTTACCGGTTTGAATACATAATAGTGCGTCGTGAGCTTCGACATCGTTACAGGAAATATAGTGAGAATCGTTGGTTGCAATCAGTTTGATATCGAGTTCTCTCGCAATTTTGACGATTTCGACGTTGACGACGCGGTCTTCTTGAGAACCGTGGTCTTGAATTTCGAGATAGTAGTCGTCGCCAAATACGTCTTTATACCATTGAGCAATACGGCGAGCGACATCGGGTTTGTTTTTCAGGATGGCTTGGGGAACTTCGCCCCCCAAGCAAGCGCTAGTGACGATGAGGCCGTCTTTGTACTGTTCGAGGAATTGTTTGTTAATGCAAGGCCGGGCGAAAATGCCTTTGCCTTGATATCCTTCGAGGTGGGAAATCGTCGTGAGTTTGACGAGGTTTTTGTAGCCTCGATCGTTTTTGGCGAGAACGACTTGGTGGTAGCGAGGGCGGCGTTCTTGTTTGGTGATGTCGCCGTTGATGACGTACATCTCGTTACCGATGATGGGTTTAATCCCCTTCCCGCGACAGATTTTGACCAGTTGCGCCGCACCGTACATCACGCCGTGATCGGTGAGGGCGATGGCAGGCATTTCAAGTTCGAGTGCTCGATCGATCAGGGGATGCAGTTGACTCGCGCCGTCGAGAAGGCTGTAGTCGCTGTGGATGTGGAGGCCGACGAAAGACATAGACGATTCCCGGTGTGTGGTGCGATGCGGTGAAGACAAGATCCTATGTTAGCGCTCGTCGCGAGTTGTGAGACTTTAAAGCGTTGGTGTGGAGATGGAATGGTGTGGAGATGGAACGTCAGGGAACGGAGAAGGCGAAGCGTGACACTGATACAACTGTCTACTCCCCCTGATGAAAGACGGTTCGATCGAGGCGTTTTGAGGCGTGACACTCGGGTAACTGTGTGAAATTACGGGGTTTGGGGGGGCAGATCCCTTCTAAGCTAGGGCTGTACTGCGAGAGAAAACACCATGATTGCAACTGTGAAACGCCCTCAACTCAAGCCGTCTGAACCTGAATCGCTGCCACCGCTCACGCCAGAGACGATTCAACGGGCGCGGGAAGGGTGGGAGTTTGCACGAGATCGATCGGTGCGAAAGTCTTCTCAACTCGCTTTCGACACGCTGCAAGCAACGGACTCGAGGCCACCGCGCCGCGTGAACGGTACGCTGAGACGCTGGCTGCTCAGGGCGATGGTGCGAATGTTGTTTCGGGTGAACGTGGAAAACGCCCACGTGCTACCCAAACAACCGTTTTTACTGGTGGCGAATCACCTCAATCATATCGATCCGTTGTTGGTGTTAGCCGAACTTCCCGCATCTCCGTATTGTTACGTCATCGGAGATTCTCGATCGCTCTACAATACGAAATGGAAACGGGCAATTTTACAGTGGGCGCAAGGGGTTCTACCGCTCGATCGATGGTGGAAAGAAGAAAAAGCGGTTCTGGAAGGGGCGAAATCGGGACGCAAGGACTTGATGGAATTGGCGGAAAACATCCGACGAGACGTTCCCGATGGCAGTTCGATCGAGATGTTACGTCAACTCGATCGATCGGTACAGACGGTTTTTCAAAACGGCGATTCGTTATTGTTGTTTCCTGAAGGAAAGTTGGGAACGGAGGAAGGCAAATTGCTTCCGCTCAAGCGGGGCATGGCAATTTACGCACTGCGGGCGGGCGTTCCGATCGTTCCCGTTGCGCTAATCGGTACGAAAGATCTCTATCTTCGCAAAACGCTAACCGTTCGCTTCGGCCAGCCCCTACCGGTTTCCCCGACCAAACGTCCGAAATCGCGACAAATTCAGGCGTTGACGGAGTCGATCGAAGCTTCGTTTGAGTCGTTACTTTCCAAAACTTATCGCGAACCAGACGGATTGAAGTTGTTTCGCTACTGTCTCAATCATATTTTTTGGTAAGTCAAATTTTAGTCAGTCCAAAAAATTAATTTCGCTGTTTTGAGTCTATTTTTGCGGAAAAATTGCGATGTTTATGACTTCAACTCGGGCAATCCCAACGACAAGGGGGCTTTCGATCGAAGACGAGTCGAAGTAGAATGAAAGTAGAGTGTTTTCTCAAATTCCGGTAGCGATTTTGAATCTTCGGGTAGCGTGTTACCGACGGTTGCGGAAGTTTCGATCGCACAGCTCGGAAAGCCAAGAACCGTGCAGGTAGGGGTGATTCGATCGGACGCGATTCGGGCGCGCTCGGTTTCTGTGCGTTCTCTTACGCTCGTCGAGTTCGACAGCGAACGTCTGTTATCGCAAATCTCGGGCTTTCGTTGTGCGTCACACCGCTCTCGACTCTCTGTATTCCAGAGACTATCGATCGACAGGGGACTACCATGGCTCGTGGCACGATCTGAGTTAGGGGCATTCCACAAATCTACTGAAATTCTCGTCTATTTCTCGGGGCTGTTTGGGAATTGTCACAGTGAAAGAATGCGTTGTGTCCGTAGCCCGTAAAATTGACTCAATCTTTTAAGCACCTTTCGATCGCAGAAAACCGGCCGGTTTGGGAATATTTTCCGTAGACTTACAGTCGATCGGAGGCTGTTATCGGCCCTCGGGTGGGTGCGCTCTACCTCCCATTCAGCCGAAAATGGGGTACAAAACAAGTAGAACTACAGACGAGTCGGGCAGTAGGTAGGCGGCTATGCAAGAGAACTCCAATAACTCTTCAGCAAAAGAACAACGGGCGTTGTCCATTAGCCTCCCGCTGTCGTTCTTGCGAAGCGGACAGATTCTCGCACTAACACCTGACTCGAAAGGTGGACTCATTCTTCAAAAAAGCTTTTACGCGGATTGGATTCCGCCAGGAGCACTCGTGGGGGGATGTTACGACATCGACTGTGGCCGCGTGTACGTTGCGGGAAAAATTCGCTTCTATGCTCCGGAAAGCAAGGCAGATCGATCGAAATCGCTTCAATTGCGAATGTCGCAAATCTCACAACTGCAGGATATTATCAGCGATCCGTCTTCATTTCGCCGTGCCTACAAAATTCTACGTCACCTGTCTCAATGGCTCTCCTACGGCGAGATGCGAAAAATTCCTCACGAGTCGATCGCGCAACTGGTCGGTGTCAACCCGAGTACGGTTCATCTGTTCTGGAATCACTACTTAGCAGCGGTTCAAAAACGGCGGAACGGCGTGTCGCCGCAACCGACACCGACGCAATTGTTAACGTGAGAAGGACGAGAACGGAGGGAATTGTAGAATTGCGATACACTGTTGACTCGACAGGTTTGTGAGGACATGGCAGATGGTCGAGTCAATGCCGGGGGTTGTGGGTGAGACGTTTTCTGAAAACGGACGGCGTGACGAGAAATGGTCGATCGAACAGAGCGAAGAACTCTACAGAATTCGCGGTTGGGGCGAGCCTTATTTTGGAATTAACGCCGCCGGACACGTCACCGTTTCACCCCAAGGCGATCGCGGGGGATCTCTCGATTTATACGAACTCGTCCGAGCGCTCAAGCAGCGTAACCTCGAACTTCCACTCCTCATTCGCTTTCCCGATATCCTCGCCGATCGCATCGAACGCTTGAACGCCTGTTTTGCGAAAGCCATCGCTCGCTACAACTACCCTGGCGTTTATCGCGGCGTGTTCCCCGTCAAGTGCAACCAACAACGGCACGTTGTCGAAGATTTGGTTAAGTTTGGAACGCCTTATCAGTTCGGCTTGGAAGCGGGTTCAAAGCCGGAACTGCTGATCGCCCTAGCCACGCTCAAAACACCTGGCGCTTTGCTGATTTGTAACGGGTATAAAGATCGCGGCTACATTGAAACGGCGATGTTGGCGACGCGATTAGGACATCGATCGATCGTCGTTCTCGAACAACTTGAAGAAGTCCATCTCGTCATCGAACTCGCTCGACAATTAGACATTAAACCTATCGTCGGCATTCGGGCAAAACTCAGTGCGAAAGGGATCGGACGTTGGGGTGGCTCGAGTGGCGATCTCGCGAAATTCGGACTCAATATTCCCGAAGTTATTCACGCTGTCGAGCAGTTGAGAGCGGCAGAAATGCTCGATTGTTTGCAACTGCTTCACTATCATATTGGTTCGCAGATTTCCTGCATTAGCGCCATTAAAGAGGCGATTCGCGAAGCCAGTCAAATTTATGCAGAGTTGGCACGGCTGGGTGCCAATATGCAATATTTGGATGTAGGCGGCGGTTTGGCAGTAGACTACGACGGGTCTAAAACTAATTTTTACGCCTCGAAAAACTACAATATGCAAAACTACGCGAACGATATTGTCGCGGAAGTCAAAGAAGCGTGTGAAGAGAAAAATCAACCCGTTCCGACCCTGATCAGTGAAAGTGGACGTGCGATTGCTTCTCATCATTCGGTGTTGATTTTTGATGTGTTAGGGAGTAGTGATGCACCTGCTGATGTTCCCTCACTGGGTGAGGAGAAGGAACATTTAATTTTACGAAATTTACGGGAAACTTACGACTCGATCGACGAAGAGAATTTCCAAGAAACCTATCACGATGCGATTCAGTTTAAGGAAGAAGCCGCGAGTTTGTTTGGCTTTGGTTATTTGAGCATCACAGAACGAGCAAAAGCGGAACAGTTGTATTGGGCTTGTTGTCGGAAGGTTTACGGGATTGTCAAACAGCGAGAAGACGTTCCCAAGGAATTGGAAGATCTCGAAAAAACCTTGGCTTCGATTTATTATATGAATCTGTCGATCTTCCAATCTGCACCGGATAGTTGGGCGATCGATCAGCTTTTTCCCATGCTTCCGATTCACCGCCTCAATGAAGAACCAACACACCGCGCAACGCTGGCCGATTTGACTTGTGATAGCGATGGGAAGATCGATCGATTTATCGATCGACTCAATGTTAAATCGATTCTGGAGCTTCACGATCTCAATCCAGGACACCCCTACTATCTCGGAATGTTTCTCGTGGGCGCCTATCAAGAAATCATGGGAAACTTACACAATTTGTTCGGTGATACTAACGCGGTTCACATTCATTTGACCCCCAACGGCTATCAAATCGAGCATTTAGTGAAAGGGGATACGATGACGGAGGTGTTGAAATATGTGGAATACGATGCGGAGGATTTAATCGAAAGTCTTCGCCAATCGACTGAGGCAGCATTGCAGGCTGGAAACATCTCGATCGAGGAATCTCAGTTGTTGCTACAACACTACGAACGCAGCCTTCGCAGCTATACCTACTTATCGTAATTGATTTCAATCTAACGCACTGGCGCTCTCGCCTGTTGAGTGCGAGGTGTTTGCTTGACTTATTGAAGTTGATCTTTTATTCAATATTTTAGTTAAACAAAAATTCTTTATTGTGTGGTTATTATCTTTTACAATCGATCGAACGTCAACCCCTCCTCAAAAATCGTCACATTTCGACAAAGAAACCCAGTTTCTTTGAAGAAACCAGGCTTCTGACGAAAGGACGAGACAGTACCCATCCCTAAAAACTTGTTAAGCTTTGGCTTCCGATAAACGAAGAAACTCCGTATTAACCCCAGATTCCCGAGTTAGAGAAATCTTCCCAGTTCTAGCTATCTCGCGAATCCCAAACTTCTGCAACACTTGCACGAAGGCGACCATTTTGCCGGGATCGCCGACGACTTCCACAATCAGCGAATCGTCAGCCACATCGACAATCCGCGCCCGAAAAATCTTTGCCAGCTCCACAATTTCCGACCGTGTCGTACTCGTAGCGCTCACTTTAATCAACATCAGCTCCCGTTCGACACAAGGAACTTCTGTGATGTCCTGAACCTTGATCACGTTGATCAGCTTGTAGAGTTGCTTCGTAATCTGCTCGATCACCTGGTCGTTTCCATTAACAACCATTGTAATCCGCGAAATTCCTCCCTGTTCTGCCGATCCCACCGCAAGACTTTCAATATTGAAGCCCCGACGGGCAAACAAACCAGCAATTCGGGTCAGCACCCCCGCCTCGTCTTCCACTAAAACTGAGAGCGTGTGTTTCATGATTTTTTGTTTAAGAATGCCATAGAGCCTGGATCGATACTTGTATCATATTTGTTCGACAGAATTCGCAAATTTTAGGAGAAATTTTTATGGGTTGGTTAAATCGAATTTTCGGTCAGGAAGAAGAACAAAAAGCTTACGAGTTTCCACCGATGCCCATCAAAGAAGCCGTTGAGAGAGCCGGTGGAACCCTCGCCGAAGCCGCGATGTCCGCAGCCGGGGAAAGCGAACCCTCATCCGAAGACGCACCCATTCCCCCCGAACGAGTGGGACTCGATGGAAAATACGACCAAAGCGGTTTAGCCAAGCGGGTGGTGCGGGAGTTCGATCGAGATCCCGACACCGACGATATCGAAACCATCTGGGTGGCGCAACTCGGTAGCAAAGTCGTTCTCAAAGGTAAAGCACCTTCTCAAGCAGATCTCGAAAAACTCATCAGCATTGCTAGTCAAGTCGAAGGGGCGACAGACGTCGATACATCAGAAGTGGAAGTCGGGTGAGACGTTGGGGAGATGAGGAGATGGGGAGATGGGGAAAGTCATTCGTATTTTCTCTTCCGGTCATCTCCCCGTCCAGTTGTCTCCTTACCTCCTCAACTCGGTATCAACCTTGTACTTCTTCGACCGTCTTCTGCCCTCGTTCGAGGACGATCCGTAACAGCGGTGGTGCGACGAAGGTTGTGAGGATGACCATCATGATAATCGCCGCTTCCAAGGCTTCTGATAATACGCCACTAGCAGCACCGACTCCCGCAAAGACCAAGCCCACTTCACCTCGCGGAATCATCCCAACACCGATTGCCAGTTTGTTCGTCTCAGGTTGGCCGACAATGGTAAATCCAGTAATGACCTTACCGATAATGGCGACAACGATCAAAAACGCTGCAATAATCAGCCCTTCACGGTTACTGGGAACAGCAGGATTGAGAACGGCTAAATCCGTGCGCGCACCGACAACGACGAAGAACACGGGAACCAACATATCCGCAATGGGAATCACCTGTTTTTCCAGCTCTCCTTCTTTCTCCGTTTCTCCGAGAATCAACCCAGCGGCGAAAGCCCCCAAAATCGCTTCTAGGTGAATGGCGGCGGCGGTATAGGAGAGCAAGAACACCACAATCAGCGATGCGATCAAGAGCGGCCCGCGAGTTTTCAGTTCGTCAACTAAAGCCATGAAGTAAGGTGCGAGCAGACGACCCAAGAGAATCGCGCCGATCAGAAATACCCCCGCACTAATCGTCAGATACACGATGTTCGTGACTTCCACTTCGCCATTTTTGACCAAGCTGGCGACGACGGCGAGGACGATAATCCCCAAAATATCATCGAGAACGGCAGCCCCAATGATAATTTGGCCTTCTTTCGAGTTGAGCTTGTTAATTTCTGCGAGAACTTTGGCTGTAATTCCAATACTCGTGGCGGTGAGTGCAGCCCCGGCAAAAATCGCCGGAATCGTGGGAACGTTAAAGAGTGTAATGAGTCCGGCAGTTCCCATAGCAAAGGGGGCCACGACTCCGACAACGGCGACGATCGCCGCTTGCGGCCCGTACTTGAGGAGTTCGCCGAGATCGGATTCCAAACCAATTTCAAACAGGAGAATAATCACCCCGAGTTCCGAAAGGATGTTAATCACCTCGCTTTCGGCATGGAAGGAAGCGGCGAGGGTTTCCGGGGTGAGATCGCTAACGCCTTGGATGAAGCGGAAAATCAGCGAGTCACTGGCTTCAGCTCCACTTTCGGGAAAGACGATCAGGTTGAACACGGAAACGCCAACCACGACACCACCAACGAGATCGCCGAGAACGGGTGGGAGGTTGAGACGGGCGCAAATTTCGCCGCCGAGTTTGCTGGCGAGATAAATGACGACCAAACTTAAAAGTACACCACCTAAAACCGTCGAACTATCGGCAGTTGCTTCGGTGGCTGTGGCGAGGAGGGTGGGCAATTCGCCCACATGAATTAGAGAATTCAATGGGGGTGATAACGTCATCTTTTATTCAGAATCGAACCTGTATTTTGCACGACATACCCTGTCTAATGTACTAGGAATTGCAAGGTCGGGTTTGACGGAGACTGACGATTTTTGGTCTGAGGCGCTTCGAGATCGAGTCGTGAAGGTCGCGCCGAACAGAGGAGGCAATTGCTACAATTTTCGAGATGTGGTCTGGGTAAGGTCGATCGATGGGCAAAGGTCTGACAAATCGATGGGTTCTCGTTTTCGGAGTAGGATTGGGGGCGTTGTTGATGGGGGCGGTGGTGTCCGGGATTCGTCTGCCCAATCCTCAAACGGGACAGATCGAGGCGATCGAATTGGAAAATTCGCCAACGATCGAGGCACTATCGCTTCCCCGGAGCGAACGGCGGGCGAAGCTAGAAGCCTTGGCGGAGACGGGAACGGGAATCGATCGATCTCGCGCTCGGTATTGGTTAGCGGTCGAATCGATCGAGGCGGGAAACGCTGGAATAGCGCTGACGTATTTGGAAAATTTAGAAGCGGACTATCCCCTGATGGCGGGATACGTGAGATTGCAGCGGGGAAGGGCGCAACAACTGGCAGGAAACGCCACGGAAGCCGCGAACCTTTGGCAATCGATCGCCTCTGAATTCCCCGACGATGCCGTCGCAGCGGAAGCCCTTTACGAACTGGGACAGTCTGACTCGCAATATTGGAATCGTGCGTTGGCAGAATTTCCCAAACATCCCCGCAGCGGAGAAATTGCCCTCAAGCGCCTCGAACGCGATCCGAACAATTTCGAGCTGTTGAAACGGCTGTCGACGCACCTATACTTTCAAAATATTACCGAATTGCTCGATCGACTCGTCGAAAATCACAGCTCCCAACTCACGCCGGAAGATTGGGAAACGATCGCATTTGGCTATTGGGAAAAAACCATCTACGGAAAAGCTGGGAAAGCTTACGTGAAAGCACCGCAAACGCCGCTCAACCTCTACCGTGCGGCCCGGGGGCTACAACTGGGCGGTTATAAAGCCGAAGCCCGTCAAGCCTATCGGCAACTCATCGCCACCTTCCCCGAAGCCAAGGAAACGGGTGAGGGGCTGTTGCGTCTCTCTCGGATCGTCCGGGCGGAAGATGCAATTCCCCTACTCGACACGGTCATCGCCCAGTTTTCCGACAAAGCCGCCGAGGCGTTGCTCGATCGATCGAAGGTTTTGCAACAACTCAACAGCCCCACTTCGGCACAGCAAGCCCGCCAGTCCGTTCTCAGCCAGTACAGCGACTCCGATGCTGCGGCGCAGATTCGCTGGGAAAACGCCCTGGAACAGGTGAAAGCGGGATCGTCTCAGAGGGCGTGGGATTGGGCGCGTCAGATCGTCACGGAAAATCCCGAGAGCGAGTACGCCCCAGAAGCGGCGTTTTGGGTGGGGAAATGGGCGCAGAAGCTCAATCGCCCCGACGACGCGCGGACGGCGTTCGAGTACGTGTTGCGGCGGTATCCCGAATCCTATTACGCTTGGCGCTCGGCTTCGATGTTGGGTTGGAACGTGGGAGATTTTACGACAGTTCGATGGCTGATGCCCGAAATCGCCGATCTCAGCCAACGCGCCGTCCTTCCCGATGGTTCGGAGGTGACGAAGGAACTGTACGCTTTAGGGTTCGATCGAACGGCGTGGATGCGGTGGCAAGTAGAATTTGTCGATCCGGTAGAACCCACAGTAGACGCACAGTATACGGATGGAATTTTACGTCAGAGCGTTGGGGATTACATCGATAGTCTTTTCATGTTGGAAAGCTTGGGATGGCGCGACGATGCTGAGGAACTGGCCCGTTATCGGGAATTGAAATCGAATCCAGCCTATTGGTACGCACTGTATCCGTTTCCGTTTGAAGCTTCGATCGAGGCGTGGTCGAAACAGCGACAACTCGATCCGCTCTTAACCGTTGCCTTAATTCGTCAAGAATCGCGGTTTATGCCGGGAATTCGATCGAGTGCCGATGCTGTCGGTTTGATGCAGGTGTTACCCGAAACTGGAGACTGGATTGCGGCAAAACGGGACGAACCGAGTCCGAAAAACCTCACCGATCCCGATGACAATATTCGTTTGGGAACCTTATATCTCGATTACACGCATGAGGAGTACAACAACAATACGATGTTAGCCCTCGCGAGTTACAATGCGGGCCCCGGCAACGTGGATGATTGGCTTTCTCGATTTAGCCTATCCGATCCCGATATCTTCGTGTCTCAGATTCCGTTTCCCGAAACGAAAGGTTATGTCAGTTCGGTCATGGGCAATTATTGGAATTATTTACGGCTCTACAACCCTGAAATTCAACAACAATTGGAACGTCTCGGCTCGATCGAATAAGTAACCCGTCTTAGGTCGGCCAACTCGATCGATCCAGAATCCTGACGAGTCGATATGTTCAAGGCTGTTGCTCCCCAGTTCGATATTGTTGAATGAAGGACAACAGAGCGCGGTCTTCAAACCTCCGAGCGAAATTTTGAAGTTTTCGAGCAAAGGGACGATATCGATCTTCGAGTTGCTCGAGGTCAGTGGCACGAGCGCGAATTCGTTTCATGCTACCCATCATTGCCAGGTCGTAAAGCACTTCGATCTCTTCAGGCGGTGGTGGAATTAGGGGCCCGCTCGAGGTCTTATCAGCCACCTGACCTTGAGATAGTACAAACTCGGAGGCTGACTCGTACACCCATGCCAACTGTAAATGTTCTCCGAGGACAGTCAGTAACGACTCCTTATTGATGGGTTTGGGGATAACAGCATCACAATGGGCAAGCTGATTCCGCTCCTCCGCGTCGAGTAAACGGGCGGAGATCGCCACGATCGGCACGCCCTGAAGTTCCGGGAGGCGACGAATCTCTTGCACCGCCTCAAAACCCGTCATCACTGGCATCACCCAAGCTGTGATAATTGCATCGGGTCGCTGTTGGCGAGCCAAAAGCACTACCTGCTGACCGTTCTCGGCTAACATCACCTCAAAGCCCAAGGGTTCGAGCAGATTCAGCAAAACTAGGCGGCTGTCCGATCGATCGTCAGCGACCAAAATGCGGCGGCGTCGGCCTTGGTAACCCGTGATGTGACTGACCTTCGACGATAGCGCTGACGCTTTGGCCGCGACCACCTTAAACGTGGCCTCGAACCTGAAGGTCGAACCGCGACCGAGTTCGCTGGTGACGTGCAGTTGACCTCCCATCAAGTCCACGAGTTGCCGCGAGATGGTTAACCCCAAACCCGTTCCCAACAACCGACGCCGATCGTCCCCCACTTGCTCGAAGGGTTGGAAAATTTTCTCGAGTTGGTCGCAACTCATGCCCACTCCCGTATCGATAACTTCAAAGTGAAGGGTAGCAGTGGCGTCTTCGCGAGCCGTTTGGGACACTCGCAGCGTCACTTTCCCCTGGTCGGTGAATTTGACCGCGTTACCCAGAAGGTTGAGGAGGATCTGGCGCAGGCGTTTTTCGTCTGCTTGAATGCCAAGGGGTAAATCCGAGTCCGTTTCGCATTCAAACTGGATATCTTTTTCGAGCGCTCGCATATGGATAATGCCAACAACCGTATCGAGAACCGTCGATAATTTCACCTCGGCGGGGTACAGTTCCATCTTGCGGGCTTCAATTTTGGACAAGTCGAGGATGTCGTTAATTAAAGTCAGCAAGTGGTTTCCGCTTTGCCGGATGACGTTCAACCCTTCTCGAAAGCGGAGACTGAGGTTTCGATCTCGCTGGAGGATTTGAGCGTAGCCGAGGATGCCGTTGAGGGGAGTTCTCAACTCGTGGCTCATGTTGGAGAGAAATTCGCTTTTCGCCTGGTTAGCGGCATCGGCGGCTTCTTTAGCTTTCTGGAGTTCGATGGTGCGTTCTTCGACTTTGCATTCGAGGGTGCGGGAATAGATTTCGAGTTCTTGGCGAGATTGTTCTAAGTTGTGGTAAAGCGTTGCATTTTCAATCGCTACGGCCACTTGAGCGGTGAGAAGTTTCAGGATTTCTTGCAGGCGAGGGGGAAAGGCCGCGGCCGTTCGATCGTTTTCAAAGTAGAGAATTCCCAGCAAGTTGTCGTGTTTGAGAACGGGTAAACACAAGATGCTTTTCGGTTGATTTTGGGAAAGGTAGCGATCGCGATTCCATCGTTCTTCTTGAGTCAGATCGTCAAAGGTCAGCGGTTTGGCGATGTTACGAACGTAACGAACGAGCGAAATGGGAACATCGGAACTCGTCGTGAGGGGGTGTTTGGAAAATGATTGTTGCTCTTTTAAGGACGCAAGGGCTTCAACACACCAGTCAGCATCGTTGAGTAAAATCAGGGCGCATTTGGTCGCACCGGCATTTTCCATCAAAACATCAACGAGTTTAGCAATCAGTCGATCGTGTTGGAGTTCGCTAGAGATGATGTGGCAGGTTTTGAGGAGACTGGCCGCATCGAGCGCTTGGGAGGTCGTGCTGTGGCTTGAGTGGTGAGATGTCTGGCTCGAGGAAAAAGCTGGAACGGTAACGGTTTCTTTGAGTTGGCCATCTGCTTTGACAACAATCGGTTGGAGCAGTTGGGGATAGGATGCGAGGAGTTGCTTGGTTTTTGCTGTTGCCCCCCATCGGCTGTAGCAGTAATAGGCCGATTGTAGGTAATCTGCGGCAACTTTTTCTCGTCCCCAGTCAAGATAAAACTTGGCGGCGAGTTCGTTGGCTAACGCCTCCTCTTGGAGGTATCGATTGGCTTTCGCTTCAGCGATCGATCGATCGTAGAGTTCGATCGCTGAAGCTTTGTTTCCCTCGACTCGACAGCGTTCTGCTTCAACTAAAAGATACTTATGTAGAAAGTTCTCCGGACAACTATCAGCCCATAGCTTGAGGTGTTCTTGATGGGTGTGAATTTGCTCTAAAGCTTCTCTCTGGTCTTGTGCAGGCAAGCTGGGATAGAGATCGAGTAAAAGCAAAGAGTCACAGTAGTAATAATAACTGTAGGTTGTAAATCCTGTCACTGAGCTGAGTATTTTTCTGGCTTTAAGTGCGTAGTTCACCCCTTCCTTAACATCAGACATCAAGCAGCAAATATGCATATTAAGGATGTAATAAAGGCCAACCGAAAAGTCTGCTTTTGAGGCTTCTCCACGACAGATAATGTCTCTAACTTCAGCGAGCGAATGCTCTCGCGCTTGTTCGTCATCTTCCGAGCAGAGCTTTGTTGTATAAAATTTGGCTCCTGCCAGTGCCACCCACAACAGCTCGTCTTGAAGTTTTTTGGCAATCGACCAATATTTTTCAATTTCGCCTAAAATTGTCTCTAAATTGTCGCCTTTAAATAAGCGACTAAAAATATATCCCAGTATATTGTAAGCTGCGAATTGAGTTTCTCCAGACTCTAGTCCAGCAAGATATCCTTCATGATTGATTTTAACGGCTTCAGCTATAGGTTTAACCCAAACATGAAGCCAGTTAGCAAGTGCGAGCTTTGCATTAGATTCTTGAGATTTGTTGTTGAGTTTGTAACTCAGCTGTACGGCTAATTTTCCCCATTCATAACCTTTTTGATATTGTCGATCGGTTACACTCGTAAAATAGGCATAGTTGGCATAAGCTTTGACAGATTCAGGGATGTTTCCATGCTGAATGGAGAGATTGACTGCTTTTGATGCAACAAAGCCACATAGATACATATCTCCTATAACATAGGCAGGTGGAGCAATTGCAGTTAAGAGTTTTATGACGCTCTTCGTCATTGAATCGGTCGCAATTGGCAAATCGATCAGAGAGGCGATCGATGAATCTCCCAAGCTTCGATCGATCGCCGATGACTCCTCATCAATCAATTCTTTGAGTTGTTGTTGTTGAATTTCAATTTCCAGATCTTTTAATCCAGTCAAGCCAGCTTGAATAGCCTCTTTGAATCTACCTTGTAGTGTAAAAGTAATGCATTTTAAGGTATAAAAGCTCGCTCGATCGATCGGACAAGGAATACGATCTAATGCAAGTTCGATCGTTGTTTTAAGTTGCTCGTAATCTGAATGACTTAGCTGTGCTTCTGCCAATCCTAGCTGTAAGTCAAGCCTCAATTGATATCGATCGAACCAGCCTTCTTCTCCAATCAAGTCGATTCCTGATTTAAAGTATTGAATTGCAGCTTCATAAGCAATCGAAGAAATTGCTTTTTGTCCGGCAGACAAATTGAGTTTTACCAACGTTTCTCGATCGCTTTTTTGAGTCAATATAGATCGACCAAAATTTAGGTGATTGACGATATCAAACAGAATTTCGTTTTGTTCGCACTTGGAAAAATTATCGAGCAAGAGTTGACCGACGCGATAATGCGTTGTGGACTTTTGGCTTTCTGAAATCAGTGAGTAAGCCGCTTGTTGAACGCGATCGTGTAGAAAACGATATCTCACGACGACATCAATGACATTGTTGTCTTCACAATCTTCTTGCTGAAAAAACTTATAAGTATCACTCTCTGGGAGAATAAATCCCTCTTGTAAAGCTTGCCAAAGATGCGTTGCAACACAGTCTTGGCTGGACTCACAGACCACTGCCAATGTATTGAGATCGAATCGGTTTCCAAGACACGCAGCAAGTTTCAAAATTTCTTGCGTCGTCTCAGGTAGCTTAAGCAATTGCTCGACTAAAAACGTCACGACATTATCAGTCAAAGATAACTGCTTTACCTGTGCTAAATTGCACTGCCAAGCACCCACCTCGAGATCGAATGTAATACAGCCATCCTCGTATAATCCCTTTAAAAACTGAGTGGTAAAAAATGGATTTCCTTGGGTTTTTTGATAGACAAATTGAGATAATGGCGTTGCAACTTCGATCGAACACAACAAGGTATCAGCAATTAAGCAGGTGATATCTCTCTCGCTCAACGGCAGCAATGTGAGTGTGCGAACGTTCGCAGTCTGCTCCTGTATTTTTTCGAGAGTGAGAATCAATGGATGCGTCGAAAAAACTTCATTATCTCGACAAGCACCTAAGACGAGTAGATAACGAGTTTCCGACTCATCCATTAGCAGCTCGAGCAAGCTCAACGAGGCGGAATCTGCCCATTGTAAGTCATCGAGGAAAACCGTTAGGGGATGGTCTTGGGTGGCGAAGACGCGAACGAACTTTCCGAATAACAAATTAAAGCGATTTTGTGCGGCACTTCCAGATAGTTCGGGAACTGGAGGCTGTTTGCCAATCATACGTTCTAGCTCGGGAATGACCTCGGTAATGACTTGTCCGCTTTCGCCCAAGGCTTCTAGAATCGCGGACTTCCAACCGGCTAATTCAGCATCTGACTCGCCGAGCAACTGCTCCATCAAGTCTTGAAGGGCTTGAACGAAGGCAGACAACGGAATATTTCGATTGAACTGATCGAACTTCCCTTTAATGAAGTAGCCTCGTTGCTGGACGATGGGCTTGTGAACTTCGTTAATGACTGCCGTTTTCCCAATCCCTGAAAACCCTGCAACTAATATCATTTCAGTGGTTCCACGGGCCACACGATCGAACGCTTCGAGCAGGTCTTGCACTTCACGTTCGCGCCCGTAGAGTTGTTCGGGAATGGTAAATCGATCGCAGCGATCTTGTAATCCGAGTTTAAAGGACTTGACTTGACCCGTTTCTTGCCATTGCTTCAGGCAAAGTTCGAGATCGGCTTGAAGTCCGAGTGCACTTTGATAGCGTTCTTCCGCGTTCTTGGCCATCAATTTCAGTACGATATCTGAAACGATCTCGGGAATCGTTCGATCGAGCTGATACAGCGGGTACGGTTGCCGAGCCAGATGGCAATGCACTAACTCCATCGGATCGTCAGATTGGAACGGTAACTGTCCGGTCAATAATTCAAAGAGCGTGATACCGAGGGCGTAAAAGTCGGCACGATAGTCGATGCTCCGATTCATCCGTCCCGTTTGCTCGGGGGCGATATACGCCAACGTTCCTTCAAGTTCTTTCGGATTTTTGAGAACTTGTGTTTCTTTAGGCAGTAACGAGGCAATGCTGAAGTCGATGAGCTTAACTTGCTTCGACTCGGGATGAATTAGGATATTGGCGGGTTTGATGTCTTTATGGATAATGCGGTTGCGGTGCAAGTCGTAGAGAATACCAGCAAGCTGGACGGCAATTTCGAGTCCTTCATGCCAGGACAACGATCGACCTCGAACGTACCGATCCAAGGATATACCGCCGAAATCTTCCATCACCAAGGCGTAACTATTGCCGCAAGGCTCGAGACTGTAGGGACGCACAATTCCGGCAATATCTAGGTTTTTGGCGATCGTGTATTGGTTGCGGAAGTGTAGGAGATCGCGACGGCTTGGGTAGTCGTCTACGAGAAGCTTAACGATGACAGATTGAGACTTTTGCTCGAGGGGAGTACTGCTCTCACTGTTTGTATTGTCCTGTCGTGCATCGTCCTGCCATGCCCGGAAGACAACAGTTCGGATTCCGGTAAAAAGGGACTCAACAAAACGGTATCCAGGAAGCTCGGGAAGCAAGTCAGCTGTCATCGTTACAGAATTTTTAAGAGAACGTGAAGAATCGAGATATTTACATCAATGATAGCGATTAAAGCTATATATCAACCAATTTTATTTTTACGCGAAACCACGCAAAAAATATTGTTTTAATCGACCATGCGAGTCGATCTCGCTACAAATACGGATTTTTTGTGGGATCGTGAAATTCAATCTCTACACCTAATCTCTACATTCTACAAAAAATGCTCGATCGATCGGTCTTGAAAAAATAAAATTTTATAGGGTTACTTTTTGGTGAATTTTACTTTTTTGAATCACTTTAAATATATTTCGATTAACTCAATTGATTGACAGCTCTCGATCGATACTTTTCTTAAATAAAATTAACACAGTTGATACGTCGATCGCTTAGCTCATTGGACGAGTATGCTATCCGGATCGATCTCACAGACATCATCGGCAAAATACCAAATGTGGAGTTGCTCGGACAGCGTTTGAAGGGGGAGCATCTAGTTAATGCAATGAGTAGAAATACACATTGACCGGGGTTCGAGAATAGAGAGAAAAACCCTCCCGGACAGTCGATGACTCCAAAAGAACAGACCTCCTGCATGAATCAAATTCACCCCCCTTCATCCCCCCTTTACAAGGGGGGAAACTCGCTCCCTCCCCTTGTGAAGGGGAGGGTTGAGGTGGGGTCAGCAATATTTATGCAGGAGGTCTAACGTCAACAACTCAAACAAGCCGCCGAAACGATCGCCCGTATTC
>LWRO01000068.1 GCA_001657325.1 Geitlerinema sp. BBD 1991-9
CTAGCTTTGGCATCCCTTCGCCTTGACGGCGGGACTGATACCCAAGCCGAGTTTTGGGGACGGCTTACGTTTGGGATTCCCCTTGAGTCTCTGGGAGACTCAAACCCCCAATCTTGTTTCTACAAGCGAGTCCCCCCGCACGTCCCCAAGGCTACAGTTAGCGTGTTTCGCGTCAACACTTGCCTACTGCATTAACCGTTTCTGCGTAGCTAACAACAGTGCCTTTAGCTATTTCGGCCCGAGCAAATTTTATCAAATGTCGGCGGCTGAAGCCGCTCGAGTCGATTTTCATCCCCGTCTCTTCAGAGACGGGGATGAAAATCTCCCGACCTATTGCGTGAAAATTGGGGGAGATGAGGTGAGGTGATGACGCGATAACCTGAGATTTTCCAACCTCATCCTCTCCCAATCTCTTTATCTCCCCCTCACTTCATCCGCATTTTCCAAATCCTGGTTGCGTTGCTGCGTTAAACGTTCGAGACAACCGAGACGAACGGAGGTTTGAAGGGGGTCGCCGTTGTAATCAGAGGCTTCCCATTCACAGTTGGCATCGCGAAATTGCAACCAAGTGAGTTGGGAGTCGATCAGTTTTTCTCGGTTGGTTTTGTCGAGGCGGGCGATGAGTTCGTCGTAGGTGCGATTGAGTCGAGCGTCGGCTCGATCGTACTTGTGAGCGGCACAGTCGTTCATTTCGATCGAGGTTTGGGGATTGCTACAATCGATCGAATTTGTGGGTGGGGAGTTGGTTCGATCGACTCGATCGACGGTTGAAGCGTGGGCGATCGTACCCGATGTTTCGTCCTCCGCGATCTCTGTTCCCTGACAGCCCGCACACAAGAGGGCTAACCCGATAGTGATTCCAGTAACAGTGTGGTAGTGCGACATGAGTTCGAACGTGTTTTAACGTCTTGAGAAGGATACGGGATTCGATCGAGTCATTCCGGATTAAATTGGCGGCAATCGCGTTTTTGGAGCTTGACAAACCAGCGATTGTGTGCTATCGAAAAGCTGTTTTAAAAACGACTGTAATTCGGTCGAGCTATCAATCGATCGATTTTTGAATTCGAGTGAATACCTCAACCCACAAGAATATTCAATCGACGATCTTCGAGGATAAAAGCCAGTTTGATATTAACAAGTGCTGAACGAGATCGATCGACTCCAATTTTAAAATATTATCCTTTTTCAAAAAACATCTATTTTTCTTAAATTTTGTCGCATTGACTTTACAATTTATTGCTGACGAACTTTATAAAAATATCATAGTATACGTTCAATAGAAATACGGAGAGCTAACAGATGAAACTGATACAGATCGCAACGCTCTCACTTTTCGTTATATCGGGAATCGCAATATCCCTACAGGTCAATGCATCTCAGAGACAACCCAGCGATCTAAACGTTGCAACGATTGCTCAACGAACCTGTGCTGTCGTCAACGATCCCGAACCACCGCTCAATGTTCGCAGCGGACCAGGAACCAATTTTCGGATTCTCGTACAACTGAATAACGGCAGCCAGGTCGCCATCGTTGAAGAACAGGATGGTTGGTATCGCGTCGTCATCAACCCACCCAACGGAACGGGATGGGTGGCTGGGAATCGCGTTATCGTCACGTCTTGTAACTGAGAACGCAACAGCCACCCCGATCTTCCACCGTCAACCCAAACTCGCACTTAAAGGTTCGCGCAACGTTTGGCGGGTTTCAGCGGTCACTTGTTGGAGGTACTGTTTCAACAGGCGAGACTGTTGGGGATTCGCACGATAGGTGTCGTCAGCCTCTCGCTCGAACAACGGCGTAGAACGCAGTTGTTGGTAGAAGCTGTGGTTTCGGGATGCATCTACCAGCCATCGATCGAGGGGAGGGGTCGGTAACAACCCCGAGGGGAGTTCCCCGTCGAGAAAACGTACGATTCGACCGGCCGCCCAACTACTATGGATACCGCGTCGTTCGAGCTGTTTGAGAATTTCCTCAAACGGCAAAGACGATCCCGCAGGGCTATCGGAAAACACTTGTAATAACTCGTTCAGGAGAAACAAATCGCCGTAATGCTGGCGGTCTTCCTCGAGCAGGCTGGGATATAGAGGCAATAAAGCTAAACCACAGGCGACCGCACTGGCTATCGTCCCCGGACGGGATCGATCGAGCAGAACTGCATTCGGTAATTTTTGCCGCAACCAGTCAGACAGAGCATCTAAGCGCATCGTTCCCCCCAAACCGATCGCTCGATCGATGCCCTCTACCGACACGCCCGTTTCACTCAAAAGGCGGTTCAATGTTCGATTGAGACCCTCCACTGCACAGTTGAGAACCTTTCGTTCTAACGTTTGACGGTCGAGGCGATAGCGATGGCCTGCAAACTCGATTTCAACGCGATCTCGGCTGGACAGGGCAGTTTTGACGTGGCGAGCGAGATCGAGCAAGGTACGGCGCGACGGTGACGCATCGATCCATTGTTGAAATGCGATTCGCGATTCGAGATCGGGGACGCCTGGAGTGGGGAGTCGAACGAGTTCGGAAACATCGAGTCGATCTCGCAATTCAGGATGGTCTTCGAGCAACAAACTGGCCACGATATCGCTATCAATCGCCGTTCCACCGTAAGGCCAGCTCGTCGAACCCAACAGTTCGGGCGTGATGCTGTCTCCGACTCGCGACAGCCTCATCAAGATTAAACTGATGGCACTCGCACCCGCCGCAACGGTTAGAACGGTTTCGCCCGCCGACCAATCTACCGTCTGCATTTCGTCCCAAGGCTGACCCGTTTCGGGATGGGGCAACATCGAGAGCGTTGCGGCGATCGAATCGTCTAAGAAAAAGACGCGATCGGGACGGGCGATTAACCCTGCCCTCAACACAGCCTCTCGAACGTTAAATTGATAGGCAGTATGGCCGGCAAACGGTGGCGTAACGCTTGTATCCCATTCCGCTCTTACGTCAAAGGGAAAGCCGTTATTGAGAATGATGCCGCCGAGTTGGGGTAGTAGAACTGCCAGATCGGGAATAGATTCGGCACGGGTTTGTCCGGACAGTTCGTAAGGCTGAGCGTCCTTCACCTGCTCCAACAGTTGCTGGAGGGCGCTGCGGAGATCGGCGAGGGGCAACGCGACACGTTCCGACCACTGCACGACGGGTTGAGAGGTTTCGTCTTCGCCGGTTCGGGGCAGCGAAATATCGAGACAGGGTTTGAAGTCTTCCAACCGGATTTCGGCCGTATCAAAGGATTCTCGCGCCGCTTCAAATCCCACTAACCAAGATACTTCACCCGTTTCTGGGTTGGTGTCGCTCGTGCGGACGGCAACCGCCGGGAGGGAAAAACGGGGTACGCGATCGCCTTCTCGCTCCCAGGCCAGGGGATACAGCGATCCTGTATTTCGATCGAACAGCGTCGCCGAGAATCCCGTTGCACCCCAGTCGATGCCCAAATACCAGTTTCGATGGTTGGCATTTTCCAGCCAGATGGGTGGGGGAACGCTCGGCCGTCTCGGAGGCGGTGGTGGCGGCGGTGGAAGTGGGGGAGACGTTTCGAGTAAATCGATCGAGGATGCGAAGGGATTGACAAAGACTTCATCGTCTTCGTCGTCTTCATCAAAGAAAGCCTCGGCCAGTTCGTCGAACGCCTCTTCGAGTTCGTCAGCCAATTCTGGGGACGACAATCGTTCCTCTTGGAGGGCGCCAGTGGCTGAAGAATCCCTTTCCTGTGATTCTTCAGCCACTGGCGTGATGGTTTCGTCGGCATCGACCGCCCAGGCAATGGCCGATTCAGCCAGTTCGAGATCCTGAAGGTCAGCTTCAAGCTGCCGTCGCGTTTCGGTATCGAGTTCGAGCTTCGAGTCAACGATTTCAGAACGTTCTTCGGGGAGTAAAACGTCTTCATCGGGAGCGAGGAGACGCTGATAGTCTTCGATGGAATCTGTCGGTTCTACCGCAATTGCAGATCGATCGATCTCGCTCTCTTCGCTTATGTCGGGGGTGTCATCAGACAGCGCACCACCCACAAGCTCAGTTAAAGCCGTAATGGTATCAGTTTCTGGTGACGGGAAAAATTCCCGATCCTCCGATTCCTCGGGCAACATAAATGCAGCCAAGGCGGCAGCGGCAACTTCGTCGTCAGATACTTTCAGGAATTCGTCAGTTTCAGGTTCGTCAGTTTTCGATCGATCTTCTCCCAGCTCGAGATCTTCCGCTACCGGTTCGTCAATTTCCGCACCTTCTTCAAAAGCACTGAGGTCGAGGTCTTCCGCTACCGGTTCGTCAATTTTCGATCGATCTTCTCCCAGCTCGAGGTCTTCCGCTACCGGTTCGTCAATTTCCGCACCTTCTTCAAAAGCACTGAGGTCGAGGTCTTCTGCTACCGGCTCGTCAATTTCCGATCGATCTTCTCCCAGCTCGAGGTCTTCCGCTACCGGTTCGTCAATTTCCGCACCTTCTTCAAAAGCACTGAGGTCGAGGTCTTCCGCTACCGGCTCGTCAATTTTCGATCGATCTTCAACGGCGGTGAGATCGAGGTCTTCCGCTACCGGTTCTGCGGTTTCGAGTTCGGGGGGTTCTAACGAAGACGCTTCGGGAATCACGACGGGAGTAGCTTCCGAGACTTCTTCCGCTACCGGTTCGTCGGATGGGGTCTCTCGATCGAGCGCTACAGCTTCAGTTGCTTCTTCAGTTGCTTCAACGTCTGAAACCTCACCTTCACTCACGTCGACCATAGACGCTGCAAACGCAGCCAGTTCTGCTTCGATTTCTGCGTCTGTCTTTTCTAATTCTCGCGTAACGACTTCAGAAAGGTTATCATCAACCGTTTCCGCAGCAGAACGATTTAAAGGGGGGGCGACTGCTGCTGCTTCCGGACTCCGTTCGGGGTCACGTTGTCGTGTTGGAGGACTCGGATCGCCGCGACTAGAAGCCTTAAACCTCGAACTTTCGTCGTCTTCTTCTGCACCGTCGTCATCGTCAGTGGGAGCGCCCGTGTCCGATTCCGAAATGCCCAAGCTCGCATAAAATCCTTCGATCTGTCGATCGAGCGTTTGCGATTCCAGTTTCGACTGCGCCATCGACTGTTGAACCGATCGATCTAACTCCTGTTCGAGAGCGGCGGCGGCTTCGTCTTCCGACCAACTCAAGGGCTGGTCGTCGATTTCAAACCACTCGATCGATTCTTCTGACTCAGCCAACGCTTCTGAGGAAGCGGCTTCGCTCTGAAGACTCTCCAGCAATTGGCTCGAAGCATCTTCAGTGCTTTGCTGCGTGGGAATTAACGATTCGGGATCGGGAACTGGAGAGGAAGACATCGGAGATACACTCTCGTTTAACGCTAAGGCTAAATCATCGTTGCCTTGAGGAATTGACGATGGGGAGAATTCTTCTTCTAACTCTAGTGTGTTTTCGCTCGCTTTTGGGTGTCGATCGATTTGAAAATGGTGTTCTCTCGTTTCGACACGATCGTTGCTGTCATTGATTGTAGATGATAGGTCTAGCGATTCGCTCGAGGTCTCAGGTTGGACGGTTGTGGCGACTTCGATTTTCTCTTCGATGTTTTCTCGATCGATCGGTTGTAACGCCTCTGACTGCTCGCTTACACTTTCGCTTTCGTCCTGTTGCTGAGGATGGCTCGCGTTTTCTATTTCTGTTCGTTCTTCAGCTCGATCGGCCGTCTCAGCATCTATTTCGAGCGGACTCAATCCGAATTCTCGAGACTCAGATTCCGAGTCTAAAAAACTCGAACGCTCCTCGGTCGATCTATCTCGAACATCTAAAGCTTCGATATCGCTATCACTGGAGAGGTCTTCGATTTTTTCGGCGGAATCGTGGCGCTTTGGCTCCTCGACTTCGGGATGAGATCGATCTCGATCGTGCAAAAATACGTCAATATCAGACTCTAGATCGAGATCGATCTCATCGGAATCGAGCGTTTCAAGTGCATCAGTTGCAATATGAGGAGGTGTTGTAAATTCCTTGTCCAATTGTGAGGGATCGATCGAGGGTTGCAATTCGAGCAAATCTGCAGCTTCAGGCTGTGATTGTTCTTCGGAATTCGCATGATGAAGAAAATGTTCGATATCCGCTTCAACGTCAAAATCGTCCTCGAAATCCTGCGTTTCAATATTTTTTAGAGCGTCAAGAGATTCAAGTTTTTGTTTTTCAATCCCTTCAAATTCGTTTTGTTCTAATGTTTTAAAAGTCTCGTTTGGGATGTCCTGAAAATCGTCTTCGTCCTCAATCGTACTCTCGGGTTCTAGGGTCATCGGTTCTGGCAAATCCTCTTCTGTCCAAAGATCGGTTTTGACCCACAAACTCGCACCTTCACTCGCACCTTCAGACGAAGGGGACTCCGATGTCGATCGAACGGTATTCCCTTCCTCCACTGGGGTTTCTACCCTTTTCTCTTCAACGGCTTCAGCCGTGTCCTCGGGTTCTAGGGTCATCGGTTCTGGCAAATCCTCTTCTGTCCAAAGATCGGTTTCGACCCACAAACTCGCACCTTCACTCGCACCTTCAGACGAAGGGGATTCCAATGTCGATCGAACGGTATTCCCTTCCTCCACTGGGGTTTCTACCCTTTTCTCTTCAACGGCTTCAACCGTGTCCTCGGGTTCTAGGGTCATCGGCTCCGGTAAATCCTCTTCTTCCCAAGGATCTGCAGCCATCCAAAAACTCGCACCTTCACGGGTACTTTCAGACGATGGGGGTTCCGACTCCGACCGTTCCTCGACTAGAGGTGCGGGTGGCGTGCGCGCGATCGTTGTTTCGTCCTCGTCCGTCGCCCTATCTGATAATTCCTCCGTGGCGGACATCTCTACGATCGACGGTTCTACAACGGATGGTTCCTCAGTGATATCGGGGATGTCGGGCTGATTCGACGGCTCGTCGAAGTTTAACGCGAGATCGGCATCGAGGGGAATTGCCACAGCTGTGGGAACTTCCTCTTCCAACGCAACCAACGGTGTAGACTCAGCTTCCGGTTCAAACTTTGCGGATTCGAGGTCTTCCTCCACTTCCGGTTCGAGAGCGACAGATTCGAGGTCTTCCTCCACTTCTGCAATGGATTCCGCATCCACCGTTGTCTCGAAGTCTTCAGGTTCTGTGGCAGCCGGTAGCGAGTCCTGTGCGATCGATCCGAGTGTCAGTTCTCGTTCTAAACGTTGCGCGAGTTGGCGAACGAAGGATGAAACGATCGCTTCTCCTTGCTGGCTGAGGTTGTACATCTTCTCAACGCTGTGAGAAAGAGAATCTTGATAACTCTGAAGGTTTGACAGGAGCGCCTCGAACACGACCCGCAAGGTCGAATCGAGGGTCAGTAACATTCGATCGGACTCCAATTGTAGCTGTTGCAGTCGCTGAAGTCGCTGCTCGGGATGCAGTAAGGGAGAAACCGTTTCAGCGTTATCCGGAAGCAGGGACAGTTCCTCCGATGATTCCAAGCGTCGCGCTTCGATCGAACGGACAATCTGTTCCATTTCCTGGGAGAGCATTTCTCGCAACTGCAAGCGCAGTTCGTCCCTCAACGCCTGCATGGCGACGTCAGAAATTTCCCGTTGTTGGGGGGCTTGCAGTTGGAACGATCGATCCCGTTCGAGTTGCTGGACTTCTTCCGCCAATCGATCGCGGCGAGATTTCAGAGTATCGAGTTCCGTGTCGAGGTGCGTTAAACTGGCGTGCAGTTGCGAGATCGATTGCTCGACGTGTGACTCGACAGGCACTCGCTCGGGCTGAGAGACTTCTGAAACCGCTTCCGCTTGCAAGTAATCGCGCACTCGCGATAAGGTTTGACGGGTAAGATGAGTGGTTTCGGCCGCGCTATCGAGCTGTAGCGAGTCGAGTTCTTGCAGCAGTCGATCGATTTCAGACAGGAGTGCTTCAGGTGGAACGGAACGAAAACTCATGATTGATGCCCTCTCCCTTCTGTTCGAGTCACGAGGATGGTGGTCCGGCGACACGCCTACGAGTCGAAATGTTCGATGTATAGAGGAAACGCCCTCTAGGACTTAGCTTAACCCGCAACAACCTTACGAGAGACATTAAAATTTCCGCATTTGTGTAAACAGAGTAGAATTAAACTTACCGACCGGGGCGTTCGCATGGACTGAAATTCACAGGGAGCGGTAACCATCCTGCCGGACAACACACCAAACGCCCGTTGGGGGAGCCACGATCGACTGCCGACCGAGCTGCCCTGAAGCAATACGTAAGATCTAGCGATACATGACGACCTCATGGAAGACCGGTATCACCCTCGCGAAGCGCATCAGAATCCCGAACTCGAACAAAAACTCCGCTCGGCTCCGTTTTTTGCGGGGTTGCCCGAACGCGCGGTGGATGAAGCACTCGCGCACGTCGTGACGCGGAAGCACCCCTCCAACCAAGTGATCTTGTTGGAAAACGACTGGGGGAGTTCGGTGTATTTCATCCTCGAAGGCTGGGTCAAGATTCGCACGTATAACTTGGACGGCAAAGAAGTCACGTTAAATATTTTGGGCAGCAACGAAATTTTTGGCGAAATGGCGGCTTTGGATGAGGTTCCTCGATCGATGGATGCGATTACCCTCGCTCCCACCACGATCGGTAATATGCCGGCGCAAGACTTCGTGCATCTCGTCAAAACGGAACCGCTTGCGGGAATTCGCCTCGCTCAACTGATGGGACGGCGCCTGCGCCAAGTCAACCGACGGTTGCGCCTGCGGGAGTCTGACAGTACCTCGCGCGTCGCCGATATTTTGCTGTTCCTCGCGGAAGGTCAGGGTAAATCCGACCAAACAGGTGGCATGGAAATCCCCAACTTGCCCCATCGAGAATTGAGTAGTTTGAGTGGACTCGCACGGGAAACGGTGACGCGGGTTTTGAGCAAGTTAGAGAAAAAGAACTTGATCGAGCGAGACCGCGAAACGATTCGTATTCCCGACGTGTATGCTCTAGAGCGGATGCTGACTTAACGTTCACCCTGATGAGTAAACCGACCAGTTCGCCGTTAGCAATGGTGGAAACGGCATTTTTCGCGAGTACGGCGAGTTTGATTTGGCTGATTAACTACTATTTTCCCCTCGGTCCGCTGCTGCGAATCTTTTTTCCGATTCCCATCGCGCTGGCCTATCTACGTTGGGGAAAACGGGCTTCTTGGATGTCGGCGTTGGTATCGGGGTTGTTGTTATCCGTTTTGATGGGCCCGACGCGCAGTATTTTGTTTATCGTCCCCTACGCTCTGCAAGGAGTGTTGTTGGGTTTCCTCTGGCGGCGACGCGCCCGCTGGGGGACAGCGATCTTCCTGGGGATGCTGATCGGTGCGTTCGGCGTGTTTTTCAAGGTCTGGCTGTTGTCTGTACTCCTAGGTCAAGATTTGTGGGTATATTTCACGGTGCAGGTGACAGAATTACTCGACTGGGTGTTTGAGAAATTGGGGTGGTTGGTACAACCGAGTTTGCCGGTGGTTCAGTCGTTCGCGGTAGTAATGATTTTGGCGAACAGTGCTTTTTATATGCTGGTGGTTCATTTGGGGGCGCTGCTGTTACTCGATCGATTGGGAAATCCGATTCCTCGCCCCCCGAAATGGATTCAGGTCATTTTTGATGTCGATTACGACGATGACGAAGCTTTGACTGCAAACAGCGAGCAGTGAGCTGTTTCAGTTAACAGTCACCAGTCACCAGTCGCCAGTCACCCGTTAGAAGGTTTCACCTCATCTCCTCATCGCCTCACCTTCTCATTCCCTCACCTTCCTTTCCATGATTCGCGTTTACACTCAAATCGATCGAGGATATCAATGGTTGCATTCTTATCGCGGTAAATCGCCCCTGTTCGCCTGCGTGTTCGGTTTCACGGAAACGGGAACGCTACCGGGTATTTCTGCGGCTGGACGCACCCCAGAAGACCGACGAAAAACCGCATTAGCTGACGCGGAATATTTGCTCGACGGACCGAAACCCCTTCCTCGCTATCCCCTCCCTCCTTTGGCGGCTGGCGCGTCTCCTGCGGTGATTTCTCGAGCGGTGGTGACGGGTTTGGCCATGCCGACTTATTTATTCGATGCGGGATTGCCCGAACCCATTCCCAAACTGACGCAGAAATCATCGAGGTTCGAGACGATCGATCTTGAAGGAACGCCCGCGCAGTGTTTGATGACTGGCAGCGCGATGGAATACGAGACAACCGAACGTTTGCTCGAGTTGGGCTTGCTGTGGGGCGATCGATTAGCTCGTTCGGGAGATTATGCAATCCTGGGTGAGTGTGTGGTGGGGGGAACGACAACGGCCCTCGCGGTTCTGTTGGGCTTGGGATTTGAGGCGGACGGTTATGTCAACAGCAGCTATCCCGAGTGCAACCACGAACGCAAGCGAACGGTGGTGCGTCGAGGATTGCAGCGTTGGCGCGAACGATGCGATGCTGATGGAAAAATCGGCTCGTCAGCGCTTGCGGTGGTTGCTGCCTTGGGCGATCCCATGCAGGTTGTCGTTGCGGGAATGACGATCTCCCTCAGTCGTCACGGTGGCGTTCTGTTGGCTGGGGGAACTCAGATGCTTGCTGTTTATGCTCTCGCTCGGGCCATCGCGCGAGAGCGACAGCTAACGTGGTATCCAGAACAGGTGGTGGTGGGAACGACGCGCTGGGTGGTCGAAGATCCGACGGGTCATACGGTGCAGTTAGCACGTTTGGTGGGTAACGTGCCGTTAGTCGCTACGCAATTGAATTTGTCCGCATCTCGCTATCCCCAATTGCAAGCCTACGAACGGGGGTATGTGAAAGAAGGCGTTGGAGCAGGAGGTTGTGCCATTGCTGCTTCTTTGCACGACTGGAGTGAGGCACGACTGCTCGATGTCGTTGATGCGACGTTCGATCGACTCGATCGATCGAGGTCGATCGAAAAGGTCGTTTACAGTGAAGAGTGAAGCGTGGGAAACAGTTTTTAGCGATCGGTGGGGAAATCCGATCGGCAATCGTCAATCGCCAATTCCGCTTTAAGGTTCGTTCGTGTCATGTTGACTGGCGATTCGTAACCGCTCCCGTTGGGTGCTGAGAGAACTCGCATCGGTACGCGATAACAGTTGTTCTTCTAAGGCTGCAATGCGGTTGTAAGCTGCTGTGAGTTGAGCAGTCAACCGTTGGATTTGGATTTCCGGCGTGAGCGGGTTTTCAGTGTTTGAGCCACCGATCTCGATGTGAGTTTCGTCGCCCAGCACGTCTTTGTGATCCATGAGAAGGTGTAATTCTTCCGTTTCTCCAGGGAGAAGATAGTTTTCTCGCAATGCCACCCCCTGCGGGATTGACGTTTGGCTCGACTCGCTCCGCACGGGATAGTCCGATAACGCTACGGAAATTTTTTCGCTCAGTCGATCGACCAGTTCGTAAAGTCGATCGACTTTTTGGTTCAATGTGAATATCTGTGTTTTCAGCGCGTCCATACCAAATCCTAACTACAATAACCTTCTCTTTCTCGATCTTAAAGACAAATATACAAAACCATAATTTATCTCTAGATTATTTAACTTTTGCGAAATTTGTCGTCCGGCTGACAATTTAAGCTTTTCTTTGTAAAACACTTCTTTAAACTGCTTAATAGTTGCAGGAGTGTCTGCTTGAAGGATCGCTAACGGACTTTTGTTTCGCAAAAATCATACCGCTAGCCTTTTGAGAATCAAGCGTCTGCAATCGTCAAAACACGCATGATACAGTTCTTAACTCAGGGATGTAACATCCAACGATCGAGACACAACTGAGATGTAACTTCTCAGTCCTCACGTCGTCTGAATTGGGGCGATCTCCAATCTTCATCGATTGCGATATGCTGAAAAACGAAGTGAAGTGGTGGGAGTCAAGACTTTGTCCGTCCGTCGTCGATCGTTTCTCACAGGTACAATTGCCCTCGTTTGCAGTCAACTGGCGATTGGATGCCAAACCTCTGAGAGTCTTGCCCTGAGCGTGAAATTCCTCGAAGATGCTGTTCCCGCAGCGATGTTAGGAGAATTTCGACGCACGATCGAGCGAGCGGTTCGTCTCGATTTTTCTTCTGAACCCCAACTGTCAGACTTGTTCGATTTACTCCGTCAGTGGAAGCCTGTCGTTCGAGAAGAATCATCCGGGGACAATGTTCTCAATTTTCCGTTCTTTAAGTCTCAAAAGTCTAAAATTCCCAATCTCGCCCTGATCGGCGATTATTGGTTGTCGAAGGCGATTTCCGCAGAATTGATTCAAGGGTTCGATCCTCAACCGTGGACGCAGTGGAAGGATCTTCCACAACAACCGATCGAATGGCACCATTTCGTCACCCAAAACGATCTCGTGTGGGGGGTTCCTTACCGTTGGGGAAGTACCGTCATCGCCTACCGCATCGATAAATTTCGATCGCTGGGATGGACGCCGACAGACTGGGCAGATTTGTGGAGTCCCGAGTTGCGCCAACGTATTGCCCTTCCCGACAGTCCCCGTCAAACGATCGGCTTGACCTTGAAAAAACTCGGTAATTCTTATAACTGTCCCGATTTAAATGCCGTTCCCGGCTTAGATCGCGAACTGTCTTCGCTACACCAGCAAGCCAAATTCTATTCGTCCACTGCCTATCAGCAACCGCTACAAAGGGGAGATGTTTGGGCCGTTGTGGGATCGTCGCGAGATATTTTGGCAATGCCTCAGTACGGGAAGCAAATCGCAGCAGTCGTTCCTGAATCGGGTACAGCACTGTGGGCGGATTTGTGGGTGCGTCCAGCCAACGCTGAAACCTCCGAGTTAGTCGATCGATGGCTCGATTTTTGCTGGACTCCCCAGATTGCCCGTCAACTGTCTCTGTTAACGTTTGCCCTGTCTCCTGCGATTTCGATCGAACATCGTAGCGATCTCCCCGAATCGCTACAAAACAACTCCATTCTCCTCCCCGATGCCACCATCGTGAAGCGCAGCGAATTCATCAAACCTTTCACCGATGAGACGACGATCGAGCAATATCGATCGCTGTGGCTGAAGATCCGCTCGTCAGGGAGCAATCCGAAATCCACTTCTCAAATCAGCGAATAAAATTGCTCCCGTAGAGTCCTTGCATGCAAGGGCTCTACGGGGTTTCAGGCGAACGGACAAAAACACCCTTCCGGAATTGGATTTGGTATGATGGGTGAATGATAACGATCTGAAAACAGCTTCCACGCTTCGCGCTTCACTGTCAAAGCGTTTCCAGATACTCCAACAAATCTGCCATCGTTTGGGGGTTTGGCTGAAACTGGGGCATTGGGGGCGTTTTTCCGCCAACAACCTGACGAATCAAACTGATGCGAGACTTATGCAGGGAAATTTCGTGTAGACTCGGCCCGACCAAGCCATCGCCGTTTTCGCCGTGACAGCCCGCGCAGTTCATTTGAAAGATAGCATAGCCTTGAGAAACGTTGCCCTCGATCGAGAGAACTTCACGTATGTAAGGGTCGGACATCTGCCACTGATGGAAAACTAGCACGCCGAGTCCGATCGCCAACAGCCCCGCAAGGACACATAAGGCAATCCGCTGGATCAGACGATCGACATCGAGGTGGATAACGGGCGTTTTCAAGGGCTGTCGCTCGAATCAGTCAGGTCAAGTTACAGAAAGTTATTCATCTTTAATATAAGTTGACACTCCCTGCTTTGGAAAGTCGAAGGTCGTTGGGGCAGTGTGCTAAAGATCTCTAACACGATCGACTGGCTCTCATCTGTGATGCGTCTCACGAGATCGAGGTCGGTACACTGACTAATCCTGATACGATGGTTAATCGAGTAATTCGATTCGCGTCAAGGAGCAAGATCGTGGTAGAACCGCTGCTTTCCGGTATCGTTCTGGGTTTGATCCCCATCACCCTCGCGGGTTTGTTCGTTGCGGCTTATCTGCAATATCGTCGCGGCAACCAACTCGGCGGTTAAGCGATCGATTCGGGCGGTGGAAGGTTTGGGGGCGTTTCCCCGTAACCCTTCCGCCTACGCCCACCGATAAAAGCGCACCGCTGTATTGCCATAGACTTTTTCCCGAATCCGCTCTAACTCAGGGGGTTCCGTCGCCGTCCACTGCTTGGGATCGTGTTCGACGGCAAACTCTCCATCGGGGGCGAGGAGTTGGTATTCAACGATCGATCTCAAGACCGGTTCGTAGAGATCGCTGGCGTAGGGCGGATCGAAATAGATTCGATCGAACGCCGTCTCCGTCAAACTCGCCAACCGCTTCACAACGTCCCCTCGCACGACACGAAATTCCTGGCCCGATTTCGCCACAGACTGCCAGTTTTGACGCACGATCGCACAGGCTTTTCCCATTTGTTCGATTCCCACCACGAGAGACGCGCCGCGACACAAGGCCTCGGCTCCCATGGCTCCACTCCCCGAGCATAGATCGAGCCAACGACATCCTGAAATGTCGCCTTGCCAAATATTGAAGATCGCCTCTCGAACCCGTGCGGGGGTTGGACGCGTTTCCTGTCCCGGTAACGTTTTGAGCGGACGGTTGCCGTAAATGCGTAAAGTCAAGGGCGGGTGTTATGGGGGCAATCAGAGGGATAGGGACAAAAGGGAGAAGGAAGAGCAGGACGCTTTCTCATCAACCGGCTCGGGTCGAAGATAACGTCTGGCCGTTCGGTCTAGCTGCTGACCGCGAAAGCCGATCGTTTCGCCAAACTGACGAAATTCGCGAGAATTTTCAAGCCGCCGTCTGAGGATTTCTCTGGGTGAAACTGAACCGCCATGAGATTGTCGCGGGCGATCGCCGCAGTGACCGTTTGCGAACCGTGGCTGACCGTGGCAGCGTTGACCGTTCGATCGACGGGATCGACGTAGTAGGAATGCACGAAATACATCCAAGCTGGATCGGGGAGACCTTGCCACAGGGGAAGATCGCTTTGGGTGAATTCGAGGGCGTTCCAACCCATGTGAGGAATGGTAATTCCAGGTTCCGAGGTGAAGCGACGCACTACACCCGGAACGATGCCAAGTCCAGGTTCGGTTCCTTCCTCGGATCGATCGAACAGGATTTGCAATCCCAAGCAAATGCCTAAGAACGGCTTTCCACTCTCGATGGCGGCTTTGATGGGGGCGACGAGATTTCTCGATCGCAGGTGCTGCACGGCTGGATCGAACGATCCCACCCCTGGAAGCACCACAGCATCAGCCTCGAGAATGACTTGGGGCGAATCTGTCACCTGCGGTGTCGCACCCGCATTTTCCAAGCCCTTACACGCCGAGTGCAAGTTGCCCATGTCGTAATCGACGACCGCAATTCGAGCCATAATACCGAAACTGTAAACAAACGTTGAACTGAGGGAAAGCCAGCGAGACAAGCTCGCCCCTTCCCATTTTCTCATCAACCTTTCCAAAAACTCGATATCCTGCAAATTGTGGTGTACTCTCAATTGACAATATGACCAAGCCGTTGGAAGTTCGACACAAATCTATCATTCCCTGGCCGGCTGAACTCTTAAGCGTCCTCACCCTCTCCATCGCCCTCGTTGCTGTTTCCTGTGCGGCAATTTTTATCCGCATCGCCGAACGGGATATCGGCCCCAACGCCACGATTTTCAGCCGTTTGGTTATCGCGACCGTGGTTTTTTGGGGACTCGACGCACTCCGACAGCATCGATCGAACGATAGCGGCGATTTTGCCCTCACCCCGCCGAACACGCCTTACACGGCGAACGATATCGTGCGGTTGGTATCTGTCGCGTTGGTTTCGACCCTGTCGGTGACGCTGTGGGCTTGGTCGCTAACGCAAACGAGCGTTGCCAACTCGACGCTGTTGCGCAATTTGACCCCAATTTTTACCAGCTTGGGTGGATGGCTGTTACTCGGACAGCATTTCGATCGACGCTTTATTCTCGGAACTGCGATTGCGGTGAGTGGGGCAGCATTCATCAGTTTTGACGATTTTAACTTGGCTGCAGAACACCTCCTCGGGGACGGACTCGCACTACTCTCGGCAGTGTTATACGGCGCAAACTTGCTTCTCGTCGAAGGCTTGCGATCGAAATACCCGGCGACGACAATTTTGCTCTGGCGATGCAGTGTTGGGGCGGCCCTCATTTTTCCAGTGGCATGGTTTTCAGAAGATCGCATCTTGCCGCAAACGTGGGAGGCATGGTTTGCCGTCATCGCGTTAGCGGTTGTCTGTCAGGCTTTGGGTCAGGGACTGCTGGTTCACAGCCTCAAAACGTTGTCATCGGGATTCGTGGCTGTCCTTCTGTTGTTGGAACCTTTATTGACAGCTATTTTCGCTTGGGTAATTTTCAGTGAAGCGTTAGACTTCGATAACTGGGTTGCTTTCTTTGTGGTACTCGTCGGCATTTACTTCGCTCGATCGAGCCGCAGTTCGTCGGGTGAAGGGGTGAGGAGATGAGGTGATGATGAGATGATGAGTCAATTGAAAACTGTTTTCTAGACGATCGCCAGGGTTTGCACCGACCGGTCACTGGCGACTGGCAACTGGCGACTGGCAACTGTTTTCACTGTTCACTGTTCACTGTTCACTGACCATGGCTTACACGTTCGATCGATTTCCCGAATACCTCGATCGTCTGCGCGCGAAACTCCGAATTGCCGTCGTTCACGGGGGCGATAAGAACCGCGATGGAGCAGTCATCTACAAAACTCACAACCCTCGATCGAGCAAAACCTACGAAAAAGTCGCTCGCGATATTGCTGATTCTCTGACAAACCTCGGATTTCAGCACGTTAGCGTCATGGCGGACGACATGACCCTCCCAGAGCGACTCCGATACAAAGGCATTCACCTCGCGTGGCTGAATACGGGTGGCGTACAGGGATACGATCCGGTGTGCCACACGCCAGCGATCTTAGAAATGCTTGGCGTTCCTTACATCGGACACGATCCCCTCAACAGCTCCACGCTCGACAACAAGCACGTTTTCAAACGGGAACTCCAAGCGCTAGGCATTCGGACGGCTCCGTTTATGACGTGGCACCCAATGCAAGGCATCCTCAATCCTCACACGAATCCTCGCTTTTTAACGACTTTCAAACACTATCGCGGGCCGTTTGTCGTTAAGCCCGTATCGGGACGAGCGTCGTTAAATATTGCCGTAGTGGATACGCTTGACGATCTGGCTGATGCGGTGGCTGAGATTCACCGTTTGACTCACAATACGGCACTCATCGAAATCTATTTGCCCGGACGGGAATTTTGCGTTTCCGTGTGCGGTTATGTGACGTCCCGAGGGGGCGTTTTACGAAAAAACTCAGAACCGTTCGCCTTTTCAAGCATCGAGCGCGTGTTGGAAACCGACGAGCGAATTTTTACGTCGATGGATCGCAAAGCCATTACAGCAAGCCGCTTGCGGGCGCTCGCATCTGAGGACGAAGAAATTACAGGAGCATTAGTTGCGTTAGGGAAACAAGTCTATTGGGACTTTGGCTTGAACGCACTCGTTCGGATCGATTTACGTATGGACGAGGATGGCAACTTGTACGTCCTCGAAGCCAATCCCAAACCGGATCTTCGGCGTCCGAAAGGTGAGGAAACCAGTCTAGTCATACAGGGTTTGCGCGAATACGGGATGGGATACGAGGATTTAATCCTCAGTTTGTTAGTCGATCGACTCGATTATCTGTTGACCTATTACCCACAAATCATCCAGCACGTCGTCCAATTGCTCGCGCAATCTTAATTTTTCTGTATTTTTACGCAGTTTTTTCGTGAAATTCACAGGATGTATCCGTACCGATCCTCGATTTGGCCTCTGGTTTGTCAAATCAAAGCCATATCTGGCACGAAATGTAAAGTTTGTTGACAAAAACAAGTAAATACACGGATCGCGCTGGCGTATGAAATTGGATAGATTGGAACTAAAGCCCCGAAAAGCGGAACAGGAGTTGGCGGTATGATGCAAGCCCAAGCCCTACAGCTCGCGAAAAGTGGTAACCCCACTGCGATCGCGGCGCTGATGAACCACCAGCTCCGTTTGCAAGGAATTACAGTCCATGTCAAACGGCAGCAAGACTGTTTGCAAGTCGTGTTTGAATCGATCGAGACACCCGATCGTGCGAAACTCGTGCGGTGGCTGCGTTTGGGACTCGCACATCTCAACCCCAGCTCGATTCACCAAGTGACCGTATGGGGGAAGCAAGCCAGTGATGCCGTACCGTCTTGGGAAGAAGCCTTTGAGTTTCCGCTGTCCGTCCGCGAACTCGAAGCCCTCGATTCGATCGAATCGAGGGCCACTGCCCTCATCCCACAAAGTGTTTGGGAACGAGCGAAACAAGGGGATTCGGAGGCCATGTCGCAGTTTTTGGGCGTGATGGGATGGCATGGAGATCTAAACGTGACGGCTGAGGTGGAAGGACACCAAATTTGCGTGACGGTCGAGGCGGATAGGGTACCCGAAGAAGAAAAAATCGTGGGATCGATCGTGCGATTGCTACATCGCTTAGATGCGGCGTGGTTGAAATTGGCAATCGTGGTAGGTCGATCGTGCCGAGAGAGCGTTCCGGGTTGGCGCCGGGAACTCGCACTCGATAACGAAGCGTTTGTCAGAATGCGAATGTCGATCTCGACACTTGTAAACTTTTATGAAAAATCCGTAAATCCTCGAATTTTCAACCGACAACTTAACAGGTAAAGTTTTGACAGCTATCAGGGATTTGATTCTGTAGATCGGTCTCAGGATTGAAACGAATACGTTTGAAAAGTGCAGTCATCCCAGAGCGATGGCTGTGCAGAAGCGTGTCGCGCTGAAACCGAATGACATCAGCGTAACAGCCAACTTCTATGAAGGCTGGTTGCCGTTGGTGTTCGAACGAACAGAAAAAAGGCATCATAACATGACTAAACGAAACCCCACTCTCGATTTGGGTACGATCGCTCCGTCTGCGTGTTTCAACGAGTTAATGTCGGCTTATACCGAATATCTAGAACTTGCCGATCTCGAACGCGGCCAACACGACGATTTTAAAGCTCGGGAGCCAGTCATATCAGCCAAAATCAAGGCAAAGCGAGACGTGTGGATGGACTACCTCGATCGATCTGCAAACCCCCGTCAAGGCAATTTTCGACGACTGTTTGAGGTGGTCGATATTGCCATCGCGTCGCGAGACAAGGCGAAACTCGTATTAGCCTTACACTCGATTACTAGACTCGCACAGTATAGTTTTTGGTCCGAACTCGACGATCGATCGTCATAACATCGCTTGTATAAACCGGATAAACCTCGTTTTCGACGCCTCGATCGACTCACTGATATCATAGAAACGCCTTCTTCCACACTCTTAAAATTAATGCGTACCCTTTTCGCTTGGATTCTCAGTGCGTTTGTTTTGAGTTTTAGCATCCATGCCGTTGCTTTGGCTGACAACTTACCCGCGAGCGACAGTCAAGTAGAAGCCATTCCTGAAGTTGTCGTTCCACCAACGATCGATTCGAGTACGATTTCCTCAGAACAAGTCAGTCAATTTGTCAGTGCGTATTTACAAATTCTCGATTTGCTCGATCGGCGGGGAAGCGAACTCCAAGATGCTGAAACAGCGGCGGAATTTCAGCGTTTAGAGCGAGAACTCGAAGCCGAAATTTTCGAGATCGTTGCCGAGGTTGGATTGACGCCGTCGGACTATCTGCAACTCCTAGCCTTAGCCAATACCGATCGAGCGTTCGGAGATCGTATCATCACCCAATTGCAAGAACTCACAGAGCAGTAAACGTTCCGAAAAATGCGAGTTGACTTTCGATCGCAATTTGGCTGTTGAAAAACTTTAGATCGGCAAAATACGGGTGCGACCTCGTTTGTACGACAGCCTCGAACGCTGAGAATTATGGCAGTGTCGAACGATTCGCAATGCGGTCGCCTAAACCGACTCCTTGTCCGAAGTGAGCGATAACCGTCACCCCTGAAACGAGGAAGTAAAAAATACGAATGCCCCACATACAAATCGCAAACGAGAGGGACAAATCTTCTGGAGAAATTCCGACGGTATTTTCTACGCGATCGACGACTTTTGCTTCGAGAATATCGACTTCGTCCATTTGAACGGTGCGAACGGGCAAACCCGGATATTTCGCCGTATGTAAGTAAAACCCCAAAACGCCCGAAACATCGACTTTAGATTGAAGATACTCGTCCGTTTTTTGATACGCTTCAACTTCCGAAATCGTTTCGTTCTCGGCAAATTCTTTAATCCAGTTCTCGTAACGAACGACCGTTCCAAAGCTCAACAAAATCGGCAGTAGGACAATCGCAATAGCGGCATTAAATCGAATTCCAAACCGACGCGGAACGAATGCCGTCGCCACGCCCAACCCCAAGCCGAGAATGGCAAATACCAAGATGTTGAAAATTTCAGCGATTTCAATGCCTCGCATTAAATCGCCAAAAAATTGAATTTGATAGAGCGAATTTTCTGCCAACAACGTTGTAAATAACTTCGAGGTTGACGCGAGGCTAACTGACAGTAAAGAAATGGCAAAAAACGCAACAAAACCCACGACCGTTTTCACGCGATCGAGTAGGGTCGGGGTCTGTTTGCGGCGACGTTTGGCTGTTGCCGTGCGTTTGCGGACAGGAGGGCGGGCAATCGTCGAAACGAGTGGTCCGCCATCGATCGATCGATCGATGGCGAGGCGGGCATCGTCCGCTGTTATCGCACTGTGGGACGACATTTGACCGTTGGATTCACCCTGTAACAGGATGGTTTCTTGCCAAAGGGGAGTCGTTCCTCCCCTGACGTAAGCCACGATCGTGACTCGTTGAATTGAAGTCGCACCGAGTTTCCGCAACCCCGTACAGACGAAATTCACCAGAAAATCGCGTTGGGGCGGTTCGGAGGCCGTAGCGATGGCCGATAGCGTGTTACCCTTGACGCTGACGTTAACTGCAATCTGCTTCGATCGAAGCGATTCGTTCATTAACGTCGCGATCGCATTGGGGTTGCCTTGCTGGGCTTGGGCAAAAATTTCAGCTCGAACCATCGCACTCGCTCAAATGGGTGGGATTGCGGAAATTGCTAACGGCAAACGGATCGATCGACTCATCACGTCCCGCAACTCGTTGGAACACCTCCGAGATCGAGACTCGAATCTGTTAGTTCAGTTTAACCGCTCGTGGAGTATCGCCGCACGATCCGATTTGCCGATACCGATGCTGCGGGTGTCGTGTATTTCGCCAATCTCTTGTCTGTCTGTCACGAAGCTTACGAAGCCTCGATCGCAGCATCTGGCATCGATTTACGGTCGTTTTTTTCAGCATCGAGTACTGCTGTTCCCATTCTTCACGCCGATATCGAGTTTTTCCGGCCGGTTTTTTGCGGCGATACGATCGTCGTCAAACTGACCTCGCAACGGCTCAGCGAGAGTGAATTTTCAGTGACTTACAATATCGTCAAGTCTGGGGAAGATCGATCGATCGCCCGTGCCACCACGCGCCACGCTTGCATCGACGCTCAAAAACGCCGACGACAACCGCTTCCCGAAGATCTCGATCGATGGGTTTTGGCAAATTCACCGTAGGAAAATCGCAGGAAAATCGCGTGCGACGTTTCGATGTACGCAACCGTCCTTACCTTAAATGTCGAAAGAAGGCAACTGAGCGCCGCGAATCCTTATAGAGTTCCCAACAATGGGTAAAGTATATTAAGATGGCAGAATGTTAGTCATCGAAGCCAAACTGAAGGGAACGGCATCCCAGTACGCCAAATTAGACGAAGCGATCCGAACAGTACAATTCGTTCGGAACCAATGTCTTCGCCACTGGAGCGACAATAAAGGGGTCACGCGCAACGATCTCCAAAAGCTCTGTTCCCAACTGGCT
>LWRO01000069.1 GCA_001657325.1 Geitlerinema sp. BBD 1991-9
GGTCGAATTCGTTCGACGCTTTCCGAGGCGATTCCCTTTGAAGCTGGAAGCCACTCATCAATCGCCTCGCGATGATGAGTGGTAGTTCACTGGTCGCTTGTGCTTACGGTCCGGTCGATGAGGCTTACAATCCTCCTTCGGAAATGCCCCACGATCGAATCGATCGTCAAATGGGGTTTAGCAATCTCACCCGCGATCGCCTGGCGTTTCAAGAGCGGGGTTTGTTCCGTAATTTTTACAGTCCTGGGGATTGGTGGGCGCGATATGAAAGCAACGATCGGGGGGTTGTCCGACGATATTTGTTGTCTTATATGCCGAGCAAATCCCCCGAACTGTCAGTGTGTTCGACTCCGTACAGTCTGGCGTGGCAGCTCGCCGTTCGGGCGTTGGAGCGCCACGGCGTGGCCGCAACGGTGAACGACCGTCAAGAATGGCAACTCGGTGATGTCGCCTTTCCCATGCTCGGTGCGAGGTTTGGCGGCTACCAGAGTTTGCGGGGCTTGAGCAATCAAATTCTCTTGCGTTACCGCGCCAATCCGCCGGGTCAACGCTTGACCTTGCGACAGGTACTCGGGGACGAATTTGACGAGAACCTGTTGCGAGATGCCATTCAGGATAAGGTCGTTTTGGTGGGTTACGTGGCAGGCGATCGAGCCAAGTTATTCGATACGCCTTACGGCGTGCAACCCTCCGTTTGGATTCACGCCCACGCGGTCAGCCATCTCCTGAGTGCAGTTCTCGACGGACGGCCGTCGGTTTGGGTGCTGCCGCTGTGGGGTACTTTTTTGTGGGTCTGTGTGGGGTCGTGTTTGGCGGGTGGATGTGTTATCGCGTTGGCCGATCGATCGCCTCTGCTTCGTTTTGGCTCGATCGCGATCGTGTTCGGAGTCTTGTATCAAACTTGTGCGTTTGTTTTTGTGGGGGGGGGCTGGCTCCCGCTCGTCCCTTCTATGCTGGCCGTGGTGGGAACCAGCCTTTTAACTGTGAAGCGCGAAGCGTAAAGGGTCGATTGTGGTTTCTTTTCGCTTCACGGCTTCACGACTTGATTTCCTCCCAGCCGGGAGTCCCAGGAATCGGCTCTCCTTTTGGTAAGGGTTCGGAGGTGTTTTCGGAAAATGTACGACTGACAATATCGTGAGATTGCCAGAATGTAAGGACTGGATTGGCGGCCAAGCAAACGATTTCTACGCCAACAACAACCGAGATTTGAACGGATTGAACAAGCATGATAACCTCATTGGCAAGGTTTTCAGAATCAGTTCGATTTTTTGAGACAAAAAGCCCCTTCATTCCCGATGCTGAAAAGGTTCAGGTGTCGAGATGTTGGTTTTGGAAACGACATTTGCTCGATCGAAATTTTGAGAAAAATCGAAATGAGCGCTCTATCTGTGTTTCCGGGTCAAGTTGAGATTGAGACAATAACTGAGCACAGGTTTCACCCGAAGTCATGTGTCCGTGTTTTTACGGTCTCTCGTTTTGTGTCGAGAGAAATCGCCTGTAATTACACTTACGCAAGTGTCCGTAAAATGACTTCGATCGAGGCGTTAAACCGAGTGTCGTCGTCCCTTTAGGGGTGACACCCCTCAAATTGTCTCGAACGTGTAACGCTGGAGTGTTATCCATTCCGAGCGGAGGGATTCGACAAAGAAACGCCTGGATTGCGCCGAGTCGATCGTTTTGACGGCGAGTTCGAGGATAGCTGAGACTCGTTCGACCTTGAGTTCGAGGTTTGGAGGTCTGTCCAACAGCTCTTTGACGTGTTGGAAAAGTGCCGAAAATTGTTCTTCATTGAGAACTCGTAATTGGTAAATGCTGTCACTGACATCGTTAAAAAACCTATCTTGGAAGATGGATGAATGCTGTATAGATCCAGAAAAACGGAATCTAATACAAGCTTTTTGAAGAACTCATTTGCTATCTAGTCGTTTGCATTTGAAAAGAGTTATGCAGATCGATTGAAGGAGGTTTGAGCTGCAATTGACTTGACGACCGACGTAAATTAATAACAGCCCCATCACTCTCAAATGGATTGTCATTTGAGAGTGATGGGGCTGTTATACCATTTTTAAAAATTCATGCCATAGATATCTGTAGGGGCGAACGGTGTTCGCCCAAGTTCAGCCGAGGATCTCTAGCAGGATTATCGAGAAATGGTATTAAAGTCAATTCCATAGGAGGTTTGGGTAATATTCTGAATGAGAGAAAGAATCTTCTTCGATCGCCACTTATGGATGTTAGATCGAACGATCGATTGACGATCTAGTCGGTCAAATTTAGATTCCGTTATGCAATCAAAACTATCTCTTGGAGCAGTCGCTCGATCGAAATAAATTCCACACTCCCTCGATCGGTCGCTGTTCGTCCCGAGTCAAATCAGAAATCAATTTATCTTTAAAGCGTTTTGTAGCGATTAATAAAAAATCGAGATGCTATCGAAATCTTAATGAGATCTCAAATCCACACGGCCTGACAAATACTCGATCGAATCGCTGACCCAGGCTAGATCGCACAGTTTTCCCAGTTGATATGAATTTTTGTAAATAAACGTATCAAACCCCGAATTTTTACGGATGTTGCGGCGAACACCTTATTGGAAAGCTCGCCGATCGATGTCGATCGAGGGTTGCCAGTTGCACTCATCGAAACGTCAGGGGTGCGAACGATCGTCAGAGGCCAAATTCGGAGTGGAGCAAATGCGTCAACAATCCAAGTTCAACGATTCAGACCGTTTAATCTCTCGCGACATCACGATTCGGGAAATGGTTTGCAACTATTTTCTCGCACTTTTACCCAGTCACTCGATTAGCGAGATCGTCGAAGCCTTTGAAAAGTTGTGGTTTCCGCAACCCGCCCCGCTCGCGCCACCGGCTAACCGAGTCATACGCGATACCCTCCGACAGCAGGATTTCGAGATGCTGTGGCCGAGCTTTTGGCAATCGATCTATCTCATCTTGAATGCGTGGGACAATTGCCAGGACGTAGCCGCGTATCAACAGTTCGTCGCCTGTCTCGATCGACAACTTCAACCCGCCGAATCGTTCGAGTCATTACCGTGCTACCTACAACACTGGATTGCGACCATTACCAACTCTCAAGCATATTGGGATCTCAAACGATTTGTCGCTGCTTATATTCAATTTAAAACCCAAACGTCTGACGAGGGTTCTTGGAGCGATCGCTATGTCGATTCTTGGCTGATGTCCGTCCATCTCAACACTCAAAACTGCCACCAACAGCAAGAATTAGTGTTAAAGCTCGCCAATCGTATTCGACATCAATTTAAGCTCGACTTAGCTCTGTACGTCGCCCGGTCTCAGTCGAATACGAGTCAACCGCAGACCAACCCGACAATTTTCGGGAACGATTTTCTTCGTGTCTTAAAAACGATCGTTGCCAGTGCAGTAAGCCAGCAGCACAGACAGCGGGCGCGCGTGTTCAACCGAACGCTTGGCGATGTCAACTATCAGCGCTTTAAAAAATTGCTGCAAAAATACTCGATCTCTTCAACGGGAAACAGCGATCTCGTCATGGCATTTGAACTGCATTTCGCACAAAAAATGTCGCTTTTATATCCCTCTCAAAACGATCGATCGGTTAACGATATTTTACGACTAGCGACTTGCAATCAAGCGATTAAGCTCTTTACTACCGAAGATGGAGAATCTCCCTCACAACTTTTTCAATTAGCAGTGAGCCGAGGTAAGTTTTTAACGCTCGTATCAATTTTAAGTAAGATTCTTTTGATTTCACCAGACTCTTTGGGGCAATTAGATATTTGCATTGCTGCCCTCCTTGAATACTACGAACAACAACTCGAATCGGAGATCGATCGCATCATTCCACTGTTTGAAATTCTTAAGATTGCAATATCGATCGGTTTTGGCGATATCGAATACAGCTTAGTCAAGAGAAAGAACACCTCTGGTGTTCCTTCCAAATCGAACTTAGAAGATTATCAAATTTTTACGCAGGCTAAATCTCAATCCTTCGACCAACAATCCTAAAATGAAGAACGAATCGATGCTTTCGAGTTGTCGCTTCAAGGCCCAGACGACTAAAAAGGCTGAGGGAGGGTTGGCCCCAAAACCTGACCTCTCCCTCGTGCAAACCGGTGCATCGATCGACTGTTTTGATGGGTTCGATCGAGCGTTGTTACAACGTTGATTCCAACCGATCGACTAAACCTTCAACGTACTCCAACGCATGACGAATCGTCGCTGCATCTTCTAAGTCCACACCGACGAAATGGCGTAATGCCTCAATCTGGTTCCACTGACTTCCCGAAGCCAGCAATTCCAGATAGCCGGGGACGAACTCTCGTCCGACTTCCCGATATTTCTGGTAGCAGGCCAAGCTCACCAGTGTTGAGGCAGTATACTGATAGCAATAGAACGGCTTAAAGAAGATGTGGCCGATCCGCGCCCAGTCGTACTGATGCTCGTCGAGTAGCTCCACCGAATCTCCACAGAGCTTACGATACAAATTCATCCAAGTTTCGTTCAAAAACTTCTGGTCGAAACTTCCCTCTTCAGCGCGTTCGTGAATCGCCAATTCGAGACGACTAATCGTACTTTGACGGAACAGCAAGCTAAACTGATCTTCCAACTGACGAGTCAGTAACGCACGGCGTAGGTTCACATCGTTTCCGGCATTGTCCAACAGTCGATCGAGTAACAATAACTCATTAAAGATCGAAGCGACTTCTGCTAAAACCAGCGGTGGATTGCTGTTGAAATAAGACTGTTTTCGATCGATCCAATCGAAATGCAATCCGTGACCCATTTCGTGGGCTAACGTAAACAGCGAGTTGTAATCTTCCGTGTACGACAGCAGTAAATAACTATGTTTTCCATGGAAGTACGCACAGAACGCACCACCGCGCTTACCAGGGCGTAATTTGGCATCGACCCAATTGTTGAGGAAAAATTCTTCTGCCCGTCGAGCGTAATTCGTGTCGAACTGTTCCAATGCTTCTAATAACGTTGTCACGCCAGTTTTGTAATCGATTGGGGGTTGGGGTTCCGTCGTCCAAGGGGCGTAAATGTCGCAAATGCGAATTTTCTGTCCTAACGCTTTCCCTTTTAAGCGGTAGTAGCGGTGGAACAGATCGAAGCGACTCTGCATCCCGTCCATAATGGCACGAAACACGGGTTCGGCAACTTCGTCAGCAACGAGTTGTTTGTGTAAAGTGGATTTGTACGATCGCATCTGGCTTTCGATGCGGTGATCTTGCGTCACGGCGTTGAGAATGTAGCCGTAGAGAGAGTTGTGCTGTTTGAGGATACGACGCACCGACTGGTAAGCCTGGAAGCGCGTGTCAGCGTGGGGATGGAACAGTAACGCACTCAATTCAGCTTCGGTACTGGCAGTTTTTCCCTCAGGCGTGGTGACACAATCGTACTCCTGTTCTCCCAGGTGAACGGAACGCAACTTGACGAAGGCCTCTCGTCCCGTCAACATATCTTGGTTGCGGGTTTGTTCGACTTCCTCAGAGCGTTGGTGCGGTCGAAACTCCGCCATTCGATCGAGATAATGACGGTAAGCCTCGAGTTCGGGTGCAGCTTGCAGTTTAGTAAACTGCGCTTCCTCCAACGCTTGTAATTCCAGGTTAAAAAACAGCAGTTGGTTTTCGATCTGTGTGAGGGCTTCTAGCACTCGATCTTCAAACTGTTTGGCTTGGCTGTTGCGAGTATCGGCAGCAAATTGGAGGGAAGGAAAGGCGTAGAGATAACCAGACTTCTGGTTTATCGCTTCGAGTTCCCGCAGACCGGCGGAAATTTTACCGGGGGACAGTTGCGATACTGTTCCACGGTACTGTTCTCGAAAGGCCTGCGCCCGTTGCTGCAATTCTCTTAAGTCATCTTCAAACTGCGGATCGTCAAAGCCTGCGTAAAGATCTCGGAGATCCCATTCTTGGGTTTCGGAAATTCGAGCGAGAAGAGTTTCAGCCAAGGTGATAAGCTCCTGATGCGATAATCGATCGACCCTTTTATTGTAGAGACGCACTGTTACAGAATTCTACGATTCAGTGTTCTACGATGTCGTGTCTTATCTCGATCGCTCTGAATTTCACCCAAGTGTAGATACCCCTAAAAGTTCAAATCTCAATCTTATCGATCTCGCTGTTTTTACAAATAAAGTCTGACTCGATCGGCAAGGATTCAGCTTGATATGACTCAATCGGCAATGAGGATTTCCCCTTGCCAAATTTTTTCTTGAATCGTGCGAAAAAGCTCGCATTCTTCAACAGAGACTTTTCCATCAGCATAGATGGCGGCAACAATACTATCTCGTTCGTCTCGAGAAACGACACCATCTTCAAGAGCGCGTCTTGCTTTTTCGACCAATGCCGAAAAGTCACGCTTTTCGTCGGGCGAGGAATTTTGGCGACGACTGCTATAAATCTCCATACGATCGCCTACAAACTATCACTATTTTTACGCTGACTTCCAGATCCTGCTTTGTCAACTGAATTGCATAAAACTTTACACCGTGACGGGGATCGCCCAATCGCTCGATCTCTTTTTCGTTACAGATTGTTTCACGCTTTCGTTGAATTCATAGAAACGAGATAGCATGAAGGCAAAATAGCCTGAAACCCGATCGAAATCGACCGAAAAACTGTATCCAAATTATCCAAAATTTCACTGAAATATTAAAAAATCACAAAATCAAACGTTTCTGGCTTTCCCTCTAAACCCATTCGATCTCGATGACAAAGAACAAAGAAACCCTTCCACCTGCCATAGAAGACGATCCCGTTTTTCTCGATCCCACTACCACCGAAAAACCCGAAGATTCACCTTATCTGTATCGCCCGACTCTCACAGGAGACAGGGAGGACACGACACCTGTTTTTCCGCTTCTCGAAGACCGACAACCACCAGACGAAATGCTAGACGGCGATCTCGGACGCATTTCGAGTGGGTTATCACCCATCATTTCCGAGACTGAAGAAGACAGCGTCGCCTTAGAGGCGGCGATTCGCGACGAAGCAGCCGCGTTAATGTCGGGGCGTTTGGAGGAATCGATCGAGGTGACTGGCGTAGATGACGAGGTTCCCGAAACCCTACATCCAATTCTTTGATGCTTTTATAGTTATATCGATCGATTGCGAATCAACAGAATCCGAGTTTCTTAGAGAGGCTGAGATTCTCAGTTTTAACCAATTCTTCGGTTTTTGTTGTCTTGTCAAACCGCCTGACCATCTGCATTTGAACCGTCTTAATAGCAACTTATACAACAAATATGTTTTTTAAAGGAAATTAAATGTTAAAAATATGTAACAATAGGAGCCATCCAAGGAGAAACCTATCAGCAAGGGAGGTCATCGCATGGTTGTCGCAACCGCTCCTGTAGCCCCAAAACGCCTCACGATGGCAGTTGAAGACATTGCCGCCGATACCACAGCTATTCGTTCCCTAGACTGGGATCGAGATCGATTCGATATCGAATTCGGTTTACAAAACGGCACGACCTACAACTCTTTCCTCGTTCGCGGCGAAAAAATTGCCCTCGTCGATACCTCCCACGAAAAATTCCGCCAACTCTATTTCGACACCCTCAAGGGACTTATCGATCCCGCTGAAATCGACTACGTCGTTATCAGTCACACCGAACCCGATCACAGTGGATTAGTTCGCGATCTCCTCGAACTCGCACCGAACATTACCGTTGTCGGGGCGAAAGTTGCGATTCAATTCTTAGAAAACCTCGTTCACCACCCCTTCGATCGACTCGTCGTTAAAAACAGCGACACCCTCGATCTCGGAAACGGTCACGTCCTCGAATTCATCAACGCCCCGAACCTCCACTGGCCCGACACCATCTTCAGCTACGATCGCCACACCCAAGTCCTCTTCACCTGCGATGCATTCGGGATGCACTACTGTTCCGATGCAACCTACGACGAAGACCTCAGCAAAATCGAACCCGACTTCCGCTTCTACTACGAATGTTTGATGGCCCCGAACGCCCGTTCCGTCATCTCCGCCATGAAGCGCATGAAGCAACTCGGCGACATCACCACGATCGCGACCGGACACGGGCCGCTGCTGCACTATCACGTCGGCGAACTCACCGGGCGTTACTGGAATTGGAGTAGCGAAAAAGCCAAAGCTGAAACCACCGTAGCCGTCTTCTATATTTCCGATTACGGCTATAGCGATCGACTCTCCCAAGCCATCGCCCATGGAATCACCAAAGCCGGGGTTGGCGTTGAAATGACCGATCTCAAAGTCGCCGATCCCCAAGAAGTTCACGAAATCGTCGCCCGAAGTGCGGGAATCGTCATCGGAACGCCTCCCGCATCTGGCGAGATCGCCAAAGCCACTCTCGATGCAATCAGCACTATTTTCGCCGCCGCTAAAGACAAACAACTCGTCGGAATTTTCGAGTGCTACGGCGGTGACGACGAACCCATCGATCCCCTCGTGGCCAAGTTCCGCGATTTGGGAATCAAAAACGGTTTCGCCCCGATTCGCATCACCGAAGATCCAACGGAAGCCACTTATCAACTCTGTGAAGAGTCGGGGACGGACATGGCACAATTGCTAACCCGCAAAGATGCCATCAAGAAAATGAAAGCCCTCGACAGCGATCTCGACAAAGCCCTCGGTCGCTTGTCCGGTGGACTCTACATTATCACCGCCCAAAAAGGGGAAGTCGCCAGTGGAATGTTAGCGTCTTGGGTATCTCAAGCCAGTTTCAAGCCCCTCGGTTTGACGATTGCTGTTGCGAAAGATCGGGCGATCGAATCTTTAATGCAAGTCGGCGATCGATTCGTCCTCAACGTGCTGGAAGAAGGAAACTACCAGCATTTAATGAAGCACTTCCTCAAACGATTTGCACCTGGGGCCGATCGATTTGAAGGCGTTAAAACTCAACCTGCGAATCACGGGTCTCCCATCCTCACGGATGCACTAGCCTATCTCGAATGCACGGTCGTCAGTCGCATGGACTGTCCCGATCATTGGATTGTTTACAGCACCGTCGATGAAGGTCGCGTCTCTAAACCGGAAGCCCTGACCGCCGTTCACCACCGCAAAGTCGGTAATCACTATTAACAGTCGCCAGTTAACAGTCACCAGTCACCCGTGAGACGTTCGGCGAGCAGTCAACAGCCAACAAGTGAACAGTGGTAACTGCTCACTACTCACTGCTCACTGCTCACTGCTCACTGCAAAGTCTCTCTTGTCTCTATATTCGAGAAATTGCGATGATGACTACCGCAAAAGACCTGCGTTCCGATAGCGCGATCGAGAAACCCAGAGACGTTCGCGTTTTACCTATTGCTGAGAATACGACGATCGTTCGATCGAGAAGTTGGGGACGGTTACGATTCGAGATCGAATACGCCTTGCAACGGGGAACCACCGCTAATTCGTATCTGATTCGTAGCAATAAAATCGCCTTATTCGACCCTCCCGGGGAATCTTTTACCGAAGTGTTCCTGAAGGTTCTTCAAGAGCGCATCGACGTGACGACGATCGATTACGTCGTTCTCGGCCACGTCAACCCCAACCGCGTCGTGACCCTGAAAGCGCTCCTCGATATCGCGCCGCAAATCACTTTCGTCTGTTCTAATCCCGGTTCGATCGCCCTGCGTTCCTTCATGGAAGATCGCAAAGTCAAAATCAAGGCGATGCGCGGCGAAGAAACCCTCAACCTCGGGAACGGTCACCGTCTGCTGTTTACCCCAATTCCAACGCCTCGCTGGCCCGACGGACTCGCCACCTACGACACCAAAACGCAAATTCTCTATACCGACAAATTCTTCGGGGCCCACGTTTGCGGCGATCAAGTGTTTGACGAAGGTTGGTCGGTTTACAGCAACGATCGACGCTACTACTTCGACTGTCTGATGGCACCTCACGCCCGTCAAGTCGAAACCACCCTCGACAAAATCGCTTCGCTTCCCCCTATCCGTTTTTACGCACCGGGACACGGCCCGATCGTCCGCGACGGGATGAAAGAGCTCACGGATTCCTATCGCCAGTGGAGTCAAGAACAGAAAGGAAAAGACATCACTGTGGCGTTGCTGTTCGCCTCCGCTTACGGAAACACGGCGACGATCGGCCAGGCGATCGCGCGGGGACTGACGAAAGCCGGGGTTCGCGTCGAGTCAGTGAACTGCGAAGCCGCTGCACCAGAGGACATTCAATCGATCGTTGAAAAGTGTTCGGGCTTCATCATCGGGTCTCCCACCTTGGGCGGACACGCGCCGACGCAAATTCAAACCGCGCTGGGAATCGTCCTGTCTAGCGTTCCCAAAACAGCTTTAGCTGGGGTATTCGGGTCGTTTGGTTGGAGTGGCGAAGCGATCGATCTCCTTGAAAGCAAGCTCCGCAACGCAGGTTATAAATTTGGCTTCGACCCGATTCGCGTCAAGTTCAAGCCCACGGACGTGACGCTGAAAACCTGCGAGGAAATCGGAACGGACTTTGCCCAAACCTTGAAGAAAGCCAAGAAAGTCCGCACGCCGCGCCAACCAGCTAGTAACGTCGAGCAAGCGGTGGGTCGGATTGTCGGTTCTTTGTGCGTGCTTACCACAAAACAGGGTGATTTGTCAAGCGCAATGTTAGCGTCTTGGGTATCTCAGGCGACATTTTCGCCACCGGGTTTAACGATTGCGGTGGCGAAAGAGCGGGCGATCGAGTCGCTTTTACACAACGAGAGTCCTTTTGTTTTAAATATCCTGGGTGATGGAAAAAGTTTGGGATTGATGAAGCATTTTCTCAAGCCGTTTAAGCCGGGAGAAGATCGCTTTGCCTCAGTTGAAACGGAGGAGGCGAATAACGGATCTCCGATTTTGAAAGATTCGATTTCCTACCTAGAATGTACGGTTAAGAACCGGATGGAATGCGGCGATCACTGGCTGGTTTACGCAACGGTTGAGGTGGGTAACGTTTTTGATGCGGATATGAAAACTGCCGTTCACCATCGTAAATCGGGAAGCAATTATTAGGGGATTTGTTGGGTGGGCAGTCTTGCCCACCCGATTGTTTTATCGAGTGGTTTTAAGTTGAGCGGGGTCTGTTGGAGTTAGGGTGATAAGCAAAGTTTATGAATCTCCGAAACCGTTGGTGTAGGGGCGTCACGTAGGGGCGTCATGGCAATGCGCCCCCGCCCTACAAAGATTTTTGTATCATACGCAATCAAATTACACCGCAATTCCAACAGACCCGTCGAGCATCGATCGTTGTCGTGACGTTTAACAATTTCTGCAATTTTTTTAGCAGAAATATCACTACGATCGGACTTCGAGTATATTGTGACCAGTACAATAGCTGTAGGCAGTTTGACATAGTCAATTAAGCGATAAACGCCGCTTTTGCCTTTCCAAACATCGCTATTTTTTAGGCGAACCTTATAGATTTCATAACCCATTCCAGAAACGAGATCGCCAAGAATTTCTCCCGCTTGCAAGCGATCGAGCAAAGGGTCTACATCTTGAGGAATTTTACGATCGCGTTTGACCAGTGTTCGGATATTGCACTTAAATTCACTTGTAAATTCGAGCTGTCGTGGGTTGTCAGGCATCGTCAATATTAAAGTTCCTCTCCCAAGATTGGGAGAGGGATTTAGGGAGAGGGCTGCATCATTGAGATGTACCCGAAAAACTTATGTTTGGGTCTGTTAGAATTGCGGTGGTATTGGATTGCCTATGATAGGGTAATCCAATTTGAGCTGTGAACGGATTTGCAGGCTAGAATTCTTACACCACAAGGGTTTGATTCTTATAGGATTTCACGAATCAGTTAGACTTACTAGATTGATATCATTGTCAGGGCGCATTGCCATGACGCCCCTACACCAACGGTTTTGGAATTTCATAAACTCGGTTTATCACCCTAACTCCAACAGACCCATTTATTCTTCATTCAGATCGAATCGACGTTGCAAAACCTCGAATATGACGAAAGCCGAAATTTTAAAAGCCTTGCCACAAATGAAAGCGGACGATCGACTCAAATAGGAACGGCTATCTACTGTTTACATTTTTCGCTTATCATCTAATCTGATAACAGATAAACTGGAGATGTTTTGTAGTCTTTTATCGTTGGTTAAAAAATAATTGCATTCCGATTTTTTTGCCGTTGCGATATGAATGGAATCTGGAGGTCTGAGGGAAAGTGTAAGCGCCCGAAGTTTGGCCGCTTCTTTTAAGATATCTCGATCGATGGGTATTAATTGTATTTGAGAAGACTGTAATAGCCGGTGATACGCATCGATTCAAAATTGGTCTGAATTGCGGATAGGCATCACTAAAACTTTCAGCCAAATTAACTCACTACTCAGGATTTAGATGTTTCTAGATTGAGCTTTGATCCATAATTCAGATAGTAATTCTCCGTAAACTGGGGCTTGCTCGACGGCATAGATAAAAAAACACTATCGATGTAAACTCGGGCTAAATTTACCCAATTTAGCTGCTCCATGCCTCTCGCTCCAGTTGAAAATCTCGATCGATCTCTTCAACACTTCGATTTTCGGGACGCTGGGCGTGTATTTCGGACAAGATATCTTGAATCGATTCATTTTGAGAACTTACGGATCGATTGGGTAAAAGCAAAATAATATCGATCGTTTCTCCAATTGCATTCGATCGAGCATCAGGCGGTAACTCGATTTCGATTTTATGACCCGGTAAAACTTTGGCTTCGATGCGTAAAGCGGACTGAACGATAGGATTCATTTTATAAGGTTTTCCTAACTCTTTCACAATCGTAGCAAGAAACTTTCCCAACGGACAAAACTGGACATTTCCGGACAGTCCCCTGGTGTCGAGTCTTGTCCGGGGCAATTCCGAGAAGCTAAAAGCGTCAAATTCAAAAGCTTCTCAATGACCGTATTTCACACCGGACGCTATCCTCAACTCGATCGATTTCTCGCAAGCCAACATTCTCTCATTCTCACCTGTCCCGATTTACACTTCCTTATCGGTTCCAGCCTCACCACTGACAAATCCCGCACCATCTTAAAACTCATTGCTACTGCAACCATTTCGATCGCAGACCATCTCAACCCAGAAGCCAAACTCGCGATCGCAACCCTGAATTTTGCTTTCAGTTTCTCCACTGGCTTGGGCGTTAAATTTGCACGGCAAACAACACCAACGAGGGAACGATCGATACGTCGATCGTTCCCTCGTTGTATCAGGTATTAGACACGGACAACTCCCATACGGGCTATGTCCTCTAGCATCGATCGCTGCTCCTGACAGAACGATCGCAAAACACGCCAAGGTTCAGCACGGAGGTCGTCGCGACGACACTACTGCACGCGAATTTGGGACAACTGCGTACCGCGATAGTAGTGCGAGAGAATTTGGCGGTAATTGTTCCCCCGTTCGGCCATCGCTTTCGCGCCCCACTGACTCATCCCAACACCGTGACCGAAACCCCGTCCCGAGATCGAGAACGAGTCGCCGTAAGACGTTACTGTAAACAGCGTACTGGGTAAATTGAGCGCCGATCGAATATCGTCTCCATCGACGATCGCCGTTCCCCCGTCCCCAATCACTTTCATCGAGATAGTGCGCCCAGTATGAGACTGTCGTTCGGGAACGAGTTGTCGGACGCTGCCGACTCCCGTGAGCCGTCGATCTAGCTCCCACTGAGAAAACGATTCCGTCCAATGATAGTAAGGAGACTCTCGATCGAAATCGGGAACGCCGCGAAGATAGGGTTTCACCTCGTCCCAAACGTTTTCCACGTCCTCGGTGTGACCGCCTGAGGAGGCGTGAAACACCGCTTCGATGACTTGTCCGGAATAGCTCAAGACTTGTCCTCGGGTGGCGTTCACAGCGGTATGGGTAGACGTTGCTTCTTTTTCCATACCCCGATAAACTTGCCAGGATGTATTGTCTCCCACGTCGTAGACTTCGTTGCCGTAGCGATGGCGTTGGTAGAGAACATACGATCGAGCGGCCACAGCTTGCGCCTTGAGGGCTTCGGGATGCCAGCCGGGACTCATTTCTGCCCCGAGAACGCTGTAAAGATAAGCTTCGAGATCGACATAGTTCACCGCCGTCAATCCGTAGCGTGTCGGGGCGAGTAAAACCTTGCCGCGATACCAACGGTTGCCGATATACACGTAGCCCCCATCTGTGGGTTCGAGCCACAACCGTCGCCCTTGCCATCGATCGAGTGCAATGCTGTTTCCCGACGTGCGGGCGAGAAACGCATGCATTCCCGTCAAACTTCCTAAAACTTCACCCTGACTGTTGCGAACTCGGGCAGATGTGGAACTGCCAACGGTTACCTCGCTCGTGTCTTCTTCAACAGCAACCCGCAGCTCTAAGGCCGATGCGGGAACGAGAGCAAGGGACCATAACAAAAAGGCAATCCACCACTTTTTCAGCAGAGACGTTGAAATCGATCTCACCTGCCTGGCTGGCAGTCGATCGCGCCGTTTAACTTGAGTTTGTCGCGATCTCCGATCGATCGATCGAATAAATTGAGCTTCTAGAGACTCCGTGGTTTTCGAGCGCAGCATTCGTTCCGTTCTCCTCACCATTGTTGAAGTCTATCGATCTCAGACCTCGTCGATGCTAGAATAGCACAGGAGTTTAGACCGATGGATGCACTCACCACGGTGTAGATCGCTCGGAGAACTCTCTCAAGTTGAGAACTGAACGTTAATTTTTAAGAGATTCGATCGCGTGCAAATTACGTTTTTAGGAACGAGTTCGGGAGTTCCAACTCGATCTCGGAACGTTTCCAGCGTAGCCCTGCGCCTGACGGAACGGGGTGAAGTTTGGCTGTTCGACTGTGGCGAAGGAACGCAACACCAACTCCTACGCAGCGATTTAAAAATCGGTCGAATTCGCCGAATTTTTATCACCCACATGCATGGCGATCACGTTTTCGGCTTGATGGGCTTACTCGCGAGCATCGGATTAGCCGGAAATCCCGACCGTATCGATATCTACGGCCCCCCACAACTCGAAGACTACCTCCAGGCTTGCGCTCGCTATTCCCATACTCACCTGTCTTATCCGATTCGCATTCACAAACACCATCCCGGCGTGATTTACGAGGATGACGACTATCTCGTATCCTGCGAACGACTCGACCATCGGGTTACGGCTTACGGCTATCGCGTCGTAGAAAAAGACCGGCCGGGAAGGTTTGATGTCGAACGAGCGAAAACCCTGGGTATTCCGCCCGGTCCACTCTACGGTCAACTCAAGCAAGGCGGGCGCGTGACGTTGGCAGACGGACGCGAAATCGACGGCCGGCAACTGTGCGGCCCTCCGCAACCGGGACGCAAATTTGTTTACTGCACTGATACGATTTATTGCGAAAATGCCGTCAAGCTGGCCTCGGGGGCAGACGTGCTGGTTCACGAAGCGACGTTTTCTCATTGCGATGCGGATATGGCCGAACAACGGCTACACGCCACTTCGACCATGGCGGCTCAGGTGGCTCTCGGTGCAGGAGTTGATAAGTTACTCATGACTCACTTCAGCCCGCGTTACGCTCCCGGTAACGATATCGGACTCGAGGACTTACTTGCAGAAGCCCGTGCGATTTTTCCCAATACCGATCTCGCCTACGACTTTTTCTGTTACAACGTCCCCAAACCTCAAGCCGTCGCGCTCTCTCGCTAGTCTTCGTCGTCGAGTTCGATGAGGCGACTGCAAATTTCCCGAAGGCTCACTTGAGTATTGATAGGAAGACGAGGTTTCGGCAAGTCCTCGTTCGGCCAGGAGGGTAGGTCGTGGCAGGGGCATTCAAGGCAGGACAACCCTTGTAAGGGCATCGGTACGGGCATTTGACAGCGCGCACAAGCCACGATTTCCCAGTTCGACGCGAGGAGATCGGCGACGGTCTTCAGCGTTCCTTCGAGGTAACAGTCGCCAGATTCCGGGGACAGACAGAGTTGCCAGCAGTCTTCAAAGGCTTGACTGTAGCGATTTCCTTCAAAAATCGGCTCGGGCAATCGAGACTCGCCCATATTGCCAATGACGATTTTTTTGCCTAGCTGAAACCAATGTGCTAGGTAATCTTTGACTTGGGTTTCGGATGCCATAGGAAATGCTTTTCAACAGTCGCTCGTCTAGCTCTATGCTAGATCGAATGAATTCGATCGAACCCGTACAAATTTGTATATACCATTAAGCTTGAATCTCAGCCTGAGTGAAAAGTGGCGTTCCCAATTGCCTGAGATCGAGCATGTGACCGGCAACCACGAGATAGGCGGCATCGGCGATCGAGCCGACCGTGCGCGTGACGGAACCCAAGCGATCGCGAAACTTGCGCCCGAGGGGATAGGCGGGAACGACCCCCCATCCCGTTTGTTTCTTCTGCAACGACGATCGCAGTGCCTCAAACTCTAGATAGGCGCCAACTGCTCGGCCAGCTCGCTTTTTCCCGATCGAGCTGGCCCCGTTACCAAAATTAACTGACCCATCCGTCCTCTGGCCTTTGTGAATTGACTTGATTTTACCGCCGATTCTCCTGCCCCATGGCAGTATAAAGGGAACAGTCGATCAGAGTGTCGATCCTTTTTGTTACGGATCTTATCGATCGTGGAAAAGCGAGAGCCAACAGCAGAACAATTGCATCGCGAACTCAGCCAAGCCCAACGGGAACTCGCAGAACTGCGTCTCGAACAAATAGCGAGCAACGTTCAAGCCGAGCTGTTACAAACCCTAGTGGCATTAGGAGACAAACCGACTCGATCGCTGGTTCTGAAATCGATCGCCAAGCAAGTTTTGGAGATCGCCAACCACACGATCGAGGTGTCGGAAAGCAGCTTGTTTTTAGTGAACGAAGCGGGGGTCGTCATTGAAAGTGTTTTAGCTCGAGGCGCGACGATTCGGATGCAGAAACAGTCACTGGTCGGTCAAGTCCTCGAAAAAGGACTCGCCGGTTGGGTCAAGCGCGAACGCCACACGGGTCTCGTTTCGGACACCGCGACGGACGAGCGTTGGATACAGCTTCCCGGCCAACCTTATACGGTTCGATCGGCGTTGTGCGTTCCCATTTTGCGCCGACAGAAAGTCTTGGGGATTCTCACCCTCATGCACCCGGAAACGTCCTATTTTCGCGGCGATATGGTTCGCAGGATGGAGGCGATCGCGAAATCGATCGCTCTCGTTCTCAGCGTCGCTTATGCCTATACGGACGATCGAGCGCCTCAACCTAAAACAACGACCACGACCACATCTCCTCCTGTTCAACCCATTCGATCGAAATTTCCGCCACCGCCACCGCGCACGATTCCTCCTGCACCCCGAACGCTTCCACCGCTACCCGCTCGCACGTATCCCCCCACGGTTCAGTCCGTTCCCATTAGCAATTTATCGAAATTAGGCTTGTATATTGTTGTTTGGGATGGAAAAATCCTGTATGCCAACCAACAACTCGCAGAAATCTTTGGGTATAAAACCCATGAATTAGCATCGTTAAAAACGATGTTTTATTTGATTTCAGATACGCATTACAATATTATTTCCGAAAAGATTTATAAGTGCGTTCGTGGACAAGTTTCACATATTTCTTGTCAGTTTCTTGGAAAATGCAAAGACGGGAGTTCGATCGAAGTCGAAATGTATGGCGCTCGCACTCAGTTCTATGGAAAGCCGGTCATGGTGGGTGCACTGCGGAAATACGATGATGAGATCGCGGGCAAATGACATCACGATCCGGAGGAGGTTGTCGATCTCCAGACGAGTTTTTAGTTCATTCTTTTTTCAGACTCATTTCAATACAGCGAGGCGGTAAAACAATCGTAAACTCTGTTCCTCGTCCGACTTGAGATTTACAATAAAAATCACCCCTGTGTTTTTCTACAATAATTTGATAACCGATCGAAAGTCCTAACCCCGTTCCTCGTCCGATGGGTTTCGTGGTAAAAAACGGCTCGAACAGTCGATCGATCTGTTCGTTGGGAATTCCCGGGCCGTTGTCGCGCATTCGGACAGTCACGCGGTTTTCGAGATCGAGTTCCGTCTCGATCCAAATGGTCGGCATATCGCCGTTGTACTGGCTGTCTAACGCATCGATACTGTTACTGAGAACGTTCATAAACACCTGATTGAGTTGTCCGGCGTAACAGGTGACGCGCTCGGGTAAATTCCCGTAGAATTTCAGAATTGAGATGGCAGGGCGATTTTTCGTGGCTTTGATGCGACTTTGAAGAATCGTAAGCGTACTTTCAATTCCGGTATGAATATCGACGGCTTTCATATCGGCTTCGTCAATTCGAGAAAACGTCCGCATCGATCGAACGATTTCTTGAATGCGTTCGGTTCCCACTTTCATTGACGTTAAAATTTTGGGAAAATCATATTGAAGAAATTCCAGGTCGATTTCTTCAATATAATCTTGTAAAACAATGGGTGGATCGGGATAAGAATTTCCATAACGTTGTAGCAGTTCTAGCAAGCTGTTGGCGTAATTTTCCACATGACTGAGATTGCCGTAAATAAAATTGACGGGATTGTTGATTTCATGGGCAATACCTGCGGCTAACTGTCCCAACCCTGACATTTTTTCAGTTTGCACCAATTGAGATTGCGTTTTTTGTAACTTTTCGACGGTGCGAGCGAGTTGTTCGGCTTTCTGTTGAGACTGACGGTAGAGTTCCGCTTGATTGAACGCGATGGCCAGTTGAGTTCCGACTGTTTCGATCGAGTCGAGTTCTCGATCGCTCCAATCGCGAGACGCTCGATCGACCAAAACCACTAACCCTAAAGCACCCGATTGGGTTTGGATGGGAAGTGTCAAACAAGAGGCGCTATCCATCGCTTGTAAAAATTGCTGATAGGCTTCGCTGGAAATTTCACCGATGCGATCGACGCGACAAGACGTTAAGTGGCGGGCGATTTCTTCCGTCAACCCGACTAAACGCACGGGGTAAGATTGACCCAGTTGGCTGAGGATCGTCGGATCGTGAGATTCAGCCACGACATCCCAACGCGCTAAACCGTCATCCTCCCAATACCAACAAAAACTGCATCGATCGACCGACAGTAGCTTTCTCAATTCGCGAACGACTGTATCGAGAATGGTATCGATATCAAGGGAATTGCGGACTTGCGAAGCCAGTCGATCGATCGATCGTTCCCATTGCGCTTGTTCTTTTAGCTTGTCCTTCGATCGTTCCAAAGCCTGTTTCGCACGTTCCAACAAGATCGTGCGCTGAATTGACATCCACAGGTACGCCACCACCAACGCCGTCAAAACCACGCCCACCGCCAACGTCGCCTCGACTTTCAAACTGTGAGATCGATAACCGGGTTGCGGACGGACGACTAACACCCATTCGCGATCGGCGACGGAAATTTCGCGCGTGCATTGCGGAAAAACCGGACAGACAATACCTTGCAGGCCGTCCTGGCGAAAGGACGTTGCGATCTCCTCACCTTCGGCCTTGTAAGTCAAAAACCGATATCGATCGTACACCACCTCGCGACTGCGAACGACCTCTGACCCCACGGTTTCCGTCTCCAGACGCGGGACACCTTCCACCAACTCAAAATTCAAATGCTCGAGATTGATATCGACTCCGTCAACGATCTCTGCAAGCAATCGATCGAGCGCGTATTCCACGACAATAAATCCCGACGGCGTTCGTTCGGGACGGTACACAGCTCGCAAAGCCTGGAATTTTGATGGTGTCTCGTCTTCCACATCGGCGATGGCGACCTCTCGCGGTCGAGTCGGAGACAATTGTTCCAAATCCTCTTCCAGCCAGTTGTATCCCAACCTCGATCGATATTGAGATAGCGGTTCGATGTACGTCACCGGCCAATATTGAGGGCGAGGTCGTGCGGGAATCACGAGATCGAGATCGTCGAATTCCCAAATGGGAAAAGGTTCTGACTTCTCCAACGAAAGACGCTGTCGAAACTGTGCGGCGAGGGTGCGTTCGTAAACCTCCCGTTCTCCAGCATCCACTCGATTGACCCAGGCGAGGCTTTCAATGGCGGGGTAACGATCTAGAAACGATTCCGATAACAGTTGAAAGTTTTGGGGTTTGACCCGATCGACGGCCTCGTAAAACGTTCCCAAGGTGTCGGGAACTTCCAGGTAGCTATTGGTTCGTTGTTGAATCGCCGCCGTCAACTCGTCAACTCGTTTCTGAAAATCGTACTCCGTTCGCCCTCGTTCCACCTTCCACACGAGCAGTGCAGCGATCGCCGAACAGCCTAACCCGACAATCGCGCTCAGACGAACGGGAAGGTAACGATCTTGACGGCGTGGCGTTTGTCGCGGGCGATGTTGTCGCAGCCACTGTTTAAAGCGCCATCGCCTAACTCGATCGAGTAAATTCAACGGAGATCGCTCTTGATGTGGAATCGGTGTCTTCTCAATGGATGTCCTCTCGTCACCACGGAACGCGGGTTGTTTGTGCCAACAGTGCGAAGAAGCACTATCGTTCCTTTGCTCGGGTTGGGTTTGCTCTTGCACGGAACAGTTGGGTTCTCTTGCCATACTCTTACACTTTTCTAACGTTGCGATCCCAAAGCCGGACAGCTATACAGTCAACAGTGAGCAGTGAGCAGTGAACAGTGAAGATAAGGGAGACAAGGAGGACAAGGGGAAACGGCGAACTGAAAACTGTCCTCACTGCTCACTGCTCACTGCTCACTGTTCACTGTAAAGGGGGACAAGGGAGTGGAGGAAAAGCGTAAATCGTCAATTCATTAGTCCCTAAGTGCCTCGAATCCGGCGACGATGTCGAGAAGTTCCCCAGTGATGGCACTCTGACGTTGTCGGCGATACTCGGCGTTGAGTTCGTCGAGTCGCTCTTGAATGTTCTTTTCCGCCGACTGCATGGATGCGAGACGACTGGCGTTTTCACTGGCGAGAGATTCGGCGAAAGCGCGATAGAGAGAGACAAATAGATATTGGCGAATCAATGCCGAAAATAATTGGGGTGCGTCCATCGAGAACATTGGCAGCGTTCGACCGTTCCAAGGCTGCTTTTCTAACCTTTGTAACCACTGGGTGTCCAGAGGAAACAGTTGTTGCGTATAGGGTTTGTAACGCGACCCCGATTTCGATCGATTGTAAAACAAAAAGACTCGATCGACCTGTTCTTCAGCTTGCCAGCGTTCGATTTCTACCAACAAACCTTGTACTCGTTCTGTAATCGCTAACACCGAACTGGGAACGGAAAACTGTTCGCTAAACGTGCGACGGTGGACTTCAAAGGAGGGAACGACTCGCGCCCCCACTGCGGCGAGTTTCTGGCGGTTTTGGGGAACGCCGCAGTTTTCGAGAAATTGCAAAGCGTGGGTGGCGATCTGTTCGTTAAATTGTCCGCAGAGTCCCTGGTCTGACCCGAAGACGATCGCACCAAGTTTCGGTTCGTCGGGTCTCGTCGAGAATGCAATGCCCCAATCGTCGATCTCGTCCCGGTATTTCAGCAAAATTTGAAACCCCGTTTCGACGGTTTGATTGTAGTCCGCCAGGGATTCGACTGCACGCTCGTACTGGCGAATACTCACCGCCGCCAGTGCTTTCATCGTTTTCACGACGGATTGCAAGTCGCGAACGCTATGAATTTGGGCTTTTAGGGCTTCGATGGTCATGGCTTTACAGTGAACAGTGAGCAGTGAGCAGTGAGCAGTGAAGACAGTTTTCAGTTAACAGTTTCCTCCGGGTCTCCTTTTACAGTGAACAGTGAGCAGTGAGCAGTGAGCAGTGAAGACAGTTTTCAGTCACCCGTGAAAACAGTTTTCAGTTAACAGTTTCCTCCGGGTCTCCTTTTACAGTGAGCAGTGAGCAGTGAGCAGTGAGCAGTGAAGATAGTTTTCAGTTAACAGTTTCCTCCGGGTCTCCTTTTACAGTGAACAGTGAGCAGTGAGCAGTGAGCAGTTGCCTTACTGTAAAGTCTCCCTCATCTCACAAAATCTCGAACCGCATCGCGACAGACTTCGAGGAGATGTTGGCGATCTTCGGGGGAGAGTTGGTCGCCGGATTGGATTCGATCGCAAATGTCGGGAATTCGATCGATCGTGGCTTGGCGAACGGTGAGGGCGGCGGATTGGACTTGTTTTAACGGTACTTCGTCGAAAATGCCTTCGTTGACGGCGTACAATACTGCAATCTGTTCGGCCACGGGAATCGGTCGGCCTTCGGGTTGTTTGAGGATTTCTCGAACGTGGCGACCTCGATCGAGGGTTTGTACGGTGTCTTCGTCGAGTTGCGTTCCGAATCGCGAGAAAACTTCCACTTCCTGAAATTGAGCGTAGGACAGGCGTAAATGTCCCGAAATGTCCCGGTAGGCGGGAAGTTGCGTTTTTCCCCCCACCCGCGACACGGATTTTCCCACATCGACAGCGGGTAGAATAGCTTTTTGAAATAAATCCGGCGACAGGTAAATTTGACCGTCGGTAATCGAAATGATGTTGGTGGGAATGTAGGCGGAAATGTTTTGCGCTTGGGTTTCTACGATGGGAAGTGCTGTCAGGGAACCGCCGCCGAGTTCTTCTCGCAGATGGGTCGATCGTTCCAACATCCGCGAGTGGAGGTAGAAAATATCGCCGGGATAGGCTTCGCGGCCGGGGGGACGGCGCAATAACAGCGACAGTTCGCGATACGCCCAGGCGTGACGGGTCAGATCGTCGTACACAATGAGTACGTCTCGACCCCGTTCCATGAAATATTCGGCCATGGTCGTGGCGGCGTAGGGGGCGATGTAACGCAAGCCTGGGGGGTCTTCTCCCGCACAGGCGACGACGATGCTATAGTCCATTGCCCCTCGATCGCGCAGGGTGGCGATGGTTTTGGCGACGGAGGACGATCGCTGACCGATGGCGCAATAGAGACAAATGACGTTTTGATCCTGTTGGTTGATGATGGTGTCGATGGCGATCGCGCTTTTTCCTGTTTGTCGATCGCCCACGATGAGTTCTCGCTGGCCGCGACCGATGGGAATGAGGGCATCGATAACCTTCAACCCCGTTTGTAGCGGAACCGTCACTGGGGCGCGATCCATGATGGCCGGGGCTTCTCGTTCGATGGGACGACGCTCGATCGAGGCCAGTTCTGCGCCACCGTCGAGGGGTTTTCCCGTGGGATCGACGACGCGACCGAGGAGATCGCCGCCGACTGGAACATCGGTGACACGTCCCGTTCGCCGGACTTTCGACCCTGCTTCGAGTCGATCGCTCTCGCCGAGGAGAATCACCCCCACTTCATCCGCTTCCAAGTTAAAGGCAATTCCGGGGATGTTGTCGCCGAGGTAAACCAATTCGTCGGATTTGACGTTGGGGAGTCCGGCGACTTTGGCAATTCCGCTTGACACCGATTTGACGATGCCCACCTCGCGGGGGTGCAGTTCGGGGTGGTAGTCGGCGAGGGCTGCGTCGAAGGCGGAAAACGTCTCCCCTAATACTGATAGGAGTTCGCGGTTTCGATTCATTGCAAGTGACGCTTGAGGGTTGAGATTGAGGCGTGGGTTGAGCAGCGGAAAGGTTCGCGGGAACTCGGCTCGTGACATCGCTGCTATCTTCTATGGTAGTTCCTGCGTTGTCGGACGGAAGCGCGAAAACGTTCTCTTAACAATCGATTTAATATATCGATGGAGACTCGATCTCGTTCGGCTAAATTAGGACTATCGCCACACCCGAACGATTCCCGACGATGGTTCAACTTCCCAAACCCGCTCAAATTCTCGTTCAGTGGTTTCCCTCTGGTTTGTTTGGGGGTTTAGCCGTTCACTCTGCAATGGCGGGCAACATCCGAGATGCTCTGATTTCGACTTCGATCGCTGCTGCGGGTTCGCTCTGGGCGAGTTTCAGCAAAGGCTTTATGGAAAAAATGAACGAAGGGCTGAACGAACGAGGAGGAAATACAGCGGAACGGTTACTCATCGCCACCGACACGCTCCCCGGAAAACTGAAATGGAAGCTGTCGGGATTTCTCGGGAAGTATTACAACAGCCTCATCGATTCCCATTGCGAACTGAAAACCGAGGGCTTTAACGTCGGGTTTCCTCTGTTGGATTTGGAGGACGTGTTCGTACCGTTGCGAGTGGCGCAGGAAATCTCGCGAAACGTACCGGGAGGTGTGGTGAGGCAACACGCTGTCACCCTCCAAGGTGAAGGCGAAACTCAGCAACTTTGGGATTTTTTGAGGAAAAGCCAGAAAACCAGAAGCTACCGCCGCATTGCAGTTCTCGCGCCACCGGGTTCGGGAAAAACGACGCTGCTGCAACACATTACCCTGATTTACGCGCTGAAAAAACACGGCAAATACAACGCGCCGAAACGGATTCCAGTATTGATGCGAATGCGAGACGTGCGCCAAAGCCTGGTGCAGTCGGAACCACCTGATTTACCGCAATTGATTCAAGAGCGAGTTAAAAAATTAGGTAGAACTCTAGAAGTAATGATGGATTTGTTAAGATGTTCAGGAAGCGACGGAACCCCCCCCATGCCTCATTGCCCTGATTGCGATGCT
>LWRO01000001.1 GCA_001657325.1 Geitlerinema sp. BBD 1991-9
ATCCACCATTCTTTCATTCCCCAAGTGCTACAAGCCATATGCTCGATGGGTTGCAAGAGCTGGGTCTCTGAAAACCGAACTCGATCGAACCGCGTCCGATTAATTGAATCTCGAAAAGCTTCGGGTAGATCGTCGATATGCAAGGGTACAATTGGCTCTTCTATCTTTTCATAAGGTATCGGTTCTTGGCTATCTTGTGAATATACAAATAAGCCAACAATTGGGAAATAACTTCCTTTTTCCCAAAAACAGTGATTGATTTTCTTGGCGCTTACAATATCTCCAGAAAATATTGATTTTCTAAAGAGATCGATGTTGCGCTTGACAAGATTTTGATCGGCAATAACCATGGTGTCTTTTATACTCTTGAGGTAAATCACAGGTACATCATACCTCGAAAATTCAAAAACTTTGAATAATGCCTGGAAAGCTTCGTCAGAAATAAATTTAAAACTCCAGCAATCAAATATTTGGTAACTTTTTAGCATCAAAAGATCGACGATTTGCATCCACTTTTCTTTGATGGTTTCTTGAATTTTTTGTTCTAGTTGTCTTAGAACCATCCTGTAATCGCTGTTAGCACGATTGATACTCTCTGTAATTTCAGACAAGTCAAGCATATTGAATATGACTGTTTCAGACGTTTCTATCTCAATAATATTTGACGGTAAATGTTGATTCCATGCGCTCAAAAATTCTTCACCATATTCAATTTTAGTTTCTTGAAATGTTTGATTCCATGTTTGAGGAACTGCTCCCCCTTCACTCGAATCAAAATAGCCAATATGACCGTTTGCATCGACAGCAAACCAATGTGTATCCATACTATGTGCGGCTGGAAAATCTTTCACGATCGTTCTACTCCTTATTTAAATTGATGAGATCTTTGTTAAGCTTGTGTCGCTTCTGGAGAATTTTTGCAAAAGATTAACGGCAAATTTTGAAGTGCTTTGTTCAATCCACGGGCCGTTAAAGAGGAGAGCGGACGACGTGCGACAGTGTAAGAACACCACGCCACTTTTTTGTCCCAAGAAATCGAACAAAATCGAGGACTGCGATGACAGTTTGTCAAGCAACTCATCGATTGAAACGGTTGACCGTTTGCGACTCGTAAAATATCTTGAGGTGTGGGAGTATTCGATTTACGCATGGGTAAATAAACAATTCGATCGTTCCCAATGCCAGCCTCGCGAATTTTTTGAGCCGCTTGTATCGCTGCCGTTAAGTTCGATCGATCGACGAGTAAGTTGATACCACTGCGAATTCCGAGTTTTGCTAACGCTTGGACTTGAAGAATGACACGATCGACTTCAGCTACCTTATCTGGAAAATGAATCGATAGATGAACTTTGTCTGGACGAGCGGCCACTAAATCGTCCAAGCAACGACCCCGCAAGAGTAAGCCGTTACTGGTAATCGATCGAAAGACGAGACCTTCTAAACGCTCTAAAACTTCAAATAATCCAGGATACTCGAGCGGTTCTCCACCCCCGAAAGAAACGGCTTGAGTTCCCGACTCGACACAATCTGAAACCAATGTCACGAGTTCGTCCGGTGTCCACATCGTCTCACCGGTCGATCGACTGTTGTTATAGCAAAAATTGCAGTGTTTGCTACATTGGTTTGTGACTTCGATCGATAGCCGCTCGACAGACATAATGTGATTCCCATTCGATCTCAGCTCTCAACACCCATTCAGATTTTGACGACACGAGGAGGTCGGGGATTTGACGATGCCAAACCCTTCGATCTCGATCGGTTTTATTTTGATACGTCGCCTCTCGATCCTTAAAATTCTAAAATTTTTATCTGAACGTCGAGAGTGTTCGTTCGTTCGATTTTAGCATATTTAGATTACGTTTGTCACACGCCGTGAGATCTCGACCTTCGACGTTCCATCTATCACTTCACGTCATCACACAAATGCCGTTCGTCCTCAGTGAGATTGGGATTCGTCGCCAAGTAATCCCGAACCAGATCGCACGCATACTCTAGCGGGTCAGTCTGCTGAATTTTTTCCCAATCCCAGAGAATAGCCGTTCGATCGTCACCCCCTGAAACGATCGATCGACTATCAGGACTGAACGCCACATCCCAGACAACACTGTCGTGAGCCGCTAACGTCATTAATTCCGTACCATCCGATCGCCACAGTTGCAACCGACCGAACGCACCCCCACCCACGACGAATTGACCGTCAGGACTGAACTCAACTGAAGTCATCCCGCCGTTGTGGCCGGTAAGGGTTTGCAGGTGTTCCCCCTCAGGAGTCCAGAATTTGACCGTATCGTCTAAACTTGCTGTGGCGATCGATCGACCGTCGGGGCTGAACGCCAATTCCCACACGCCATTGTCGTGACTCGCCGTTGAAGATAACAGCTGACCGTCAAGCGTCCAAAACTTCAAATACCCATCTTCACTGACCGACCCGAGATAAGTACCATCGGGGCTAAAGTCCACATCGTAGACCCGCGATCGATGGTCGTGTAGTACGTGTCGTAAGGTTCCATCGAGATCCCAGAGTTTAATCGTATTATCGTCGCCAGCAGAGACTAACAGTCGACCGTCGGGACTGAGCGTCGTATCCCAAACGCCACCCGTATGGCCGTCAAACTCTCCGAACAACGTTCCATCTGCGTTCCAAAGTGAGATCTGTCCGAGTCTCGAAGCTGAGAAGAAGAAGAGTTGCTGTTCGCGCGGCGTTCCCCTTGCAACTCGAGCTTGCAGAGGCGCTTGGAAGTGAGCCTTGTCCACAAACACAGATTCTCGAAGTCTCAAGATGTCAGCCACCGATGTCAATAACCGACCGTCTCGCGACCAGACCTTCGCCGTGTCTCCAGTCGTCAGGATCTGTTGTCCGTCAGGACTGAAATCGACATCCCAAATGGTTCGATCGTGTCCCTGCAGAACTTTTGTAAAAGGGTTGTCGAGTTTCCACAAGTGCGCCGTATTGTCATCACTGGCGGAGATGAGGAGAGAAGTATCGGGAACGAACGCCAATCCCCGAATCGCCGATCGATGTCCTCGCAAAACAGACAGAAGCGTCCCATCAGGTCGCCACACGCGAACCGTTCGATCTCCGCCACTCGCCGCGATTGCATCTCCCGCTGGACTCACGGCCACCTCGAACACCTCCGCTTCGTGACCTTCGAGGGTTTTCAAGAGCGTACCGTCGAGACGCGAAAGCTTGACCGTTCCATCGCCACTCGCAGAAGCGACAATCGTTTCGCGATTGCCATCGATCTCGAGTCGAGCGATCTCTAAATCCCACACCGCCCCAGTGTGTGGAGTGAACGTCTGTTCTAACGTGCCGTCTGCATTCCAGATGACGATCGAACCGCTTCGATAGTTCGCAACGATCGATCGACCCTGGAGATCGAAGCTCACACCCCATACCGCCGTCTCACTTTCGCTCAACGTCGCCAATCGATCGCCGTTGCGATTCCACAATCGAACCGTCCCGTCTCCTCCCGCCGAGGCGATCTGAGTGCCATCGGGACTGAACGCGAGATCCCAAATTGCACTGTCGTGTCCTCGAAACTGGTGCAACAACCGACCGTCCCGAGTCCAGAGGTAAATGTTGCCGTCCAAACTCGAAGTGACGAGGGTTTGACTGTCGGGGCTGAAGTTGAGACCGTGAACCGTGTCGCTGTGGGGCAGCGTATTGAGGAGCGTACCGTCAGGTTGCCAAAGCTTCACCGTTCGATCGTTGCTTCCCGTCGCGATCGTCTGGCCGTCTGGACTCGCTTTAACCACCAGCACCCAACCACGATGTCCTTCCAAGCGGTTCGTTTCCTGAGTGCTGAAGATAGCTTGTCGCAACACCCGATCGATCTCAGCCTTGAGTTCCGCCGGACAGCTTTCCCGCCCGACTCGATCGATACACTCGAACTGATGACTGGCTTTAATGGCGGCGAGGGTCGCATCGAGGCGTTGGTGAGACGCAAACAGTCCGTCTGACGACGCGACGAGGGCTTGAATTTCCCGAACTCTCGCCCCTTGCTCGCTCTGAAACGCTCGATCGGACTGTCGCAATGCCGTTATCCCCAATCCGATCGAGACAACTAACGCACCGCTCAACGTGAAGTTAAACATTTTCTGGCGTTTAGCATTGAGACGTTCCGCCGCGAGCTTTTCTTCAATAGCGGCCATACGTTCCGCTTCCAGTCGGCGTTCCGTTTCTCGTCGATCTCGATCGACACTGGCGGCCAAGAACTGATAGTCGCAATCGCTGAGGCTCTTATCACTGGCCCAAGTTCGCGCGTCTCGTAACGCTTGACCCCTTAACAGACGGGAGTCGTCGATTTTCTGAGAAGCAATCCAAGCGTCTAGCGCTTCCGAATACGGTCGTAGCGTACTGAGTTGTCGCGCGACCCAGTCGAGATCGAACACCGATCGATAGATGGGAGTCTTAATTTCTAACCAACCCCGTCGATCGAGGACTAATCCCGACAACAACAACTCCATGTGAGCGCGACTGTCGTTGCGGCGAATCGTTTCTCCTTGTAAAAGTTTTTGATACAAGCCGAGCAAGACGCCGGCGCGATTGCCATCGTGTAACAAGCGGTTGCGAATGGTTTTGAGATGTTCCGGTTCGTCTTGCGTTTCCCAATGACGAACGATGTATCGATCGACGATCTCGGCGACCCAAGCGGCTTCGTGACCCGGTCGAGGGTCGCGACCGTTCGCTTCAACCTCAGCATCGGCAAAAAGCAGTTGCTTCCGCACGATCTGACAGAGTTTTTGCGTTAAAAACGGCTGTCCGTTCGTCCAATAAAAAATTTCCCGCAATACAGCTTTCGCATTTCCCCGGCCTAAATTCAATCCTACTTCGAGGGGCGATAGCGTCTCGACCGCAAAACAGGATAGGTCGATGGCGGTACCAATATTAAACGGCGTGCGTTTTCGATCGCCGATGAGATCTGAAGGTGTCGCCACGCCGAAAATCGCGAATGCGAGACGATTGTAAGCCGGATCGATCGTGCGTTGGTTGTAGCAGTAGCGCACGACGGCGAAAAAGTCATCGACAGAAAACGGCAAGCTCAACACGCTATCGATTTCATCGACAAACACGAACAAGCGACGATCGATCGACGGCCAATGTAACAAACACTCAAAAAATTGACTCAGCCGCTGGACGAGCGACAAATCCTCGACATCTTGCCACCAAGCCTTTAAATTCAATTCACCAACTAAGCCCAAGCCGCGCCAGAGTTCCGTTACGAAGCCCTTGTACCACTGAAGCGGCGTGACTCGTTCGCTTCCGAGTTGCGTGAGATCGATCGTGACACAGTGAAACCCTTTCTGTTCGAGGTGGTAGCGTGTTTGTACCAACAGCGAAGATTTTCCCATTTGGCGACAGTTGAGAACGTAACAGAACTCACCGCGCTCGAGTGCCTCGAACAACTGTTTATCCGACGGCCGTTCGATATAGGTAGGCGCGTTCGCGACGAGACTACCGCCGACTTGATAGGGATCGAACATCGTTAAGATCGATGAGGGGCGATCGCTTCAACCCCACGAAAAACGTTGAGAGGCGTTTGATATCTTTACTTGTTATAGCGTAACGGTCTCCCGCCAATTTACCACTCCCTCTGAGAGATAAAACCGATCGAGCCAGTCCCGATGATTCGCGAATCCTTCAACGAAACTTTAACGAAACTGAAATCGAACCGCGTAGCACCAGCATTCTGGCTGCAACGCCGTTTACAAGGGATTGGGAATTGCCATAGCAGGTACGGGTTTTAAAAACTCGATACGCTTCGATCGATCGCAATGCGATCGAACTCAATGAATTGTGCAAAATCAAACAAATGTTTTTTGACGTTCGCCAAACCCAATGAAACTCAGTACGTTGTCCCTCTTCCCCAACCTGAAAAAATTACGGTCGTACCAACACCGCTGGTTGCGGGGAGATATCCTTGCTGGTGTGACGGTGGCTGCTTATCTCGTTCCCCAGTGTATGGCCTATGGCGAGTTAGCCGGTGTCGATCCAGTGGTGGGATTGTGGGCAATCTTACCCCCCATGGTTCTTTACACCGTCTTCGGATCGTCACCTCAGCTTTCCGTGGGACCGGAATCGACGACCGCCGTGATGACAGCGGCCACGATCGCGCCCATAGCGTCAGCCGATGGCAGTAACTACGCCAGTCTGGCCTCCCTCATGGCATTGATGGTGGGTTTGGTTTGCTTAGCCGGTTACGGGGCGAGACTGGGTTTTTTGGCGAATTTGCTATCCAAACCCATCTTGGTGGGATACATGGCCGGAGTCGCACTGATTATGATTGCGGGGCAACTGGGAACGGTGAGCGGGATCTCGATCGACGCCAATACCGTTCTGGGTGAAGTCTCGGGATTTGTATCGAGCCTCGATCGAATTCACTGGCCGACGCTTTTAGTGTCTGCGCTGGTTTTAGTCTTCTTGTTTGCCGTTCAACGTCGTTTTCCCAAAGCACCGGGCCCGTTGTTGGCCGTGTTGTTGGCAACTTTAGCCGTGATGGTGTTTCACCTCGATCGAGAAGGGGTCGCTGTTGTGGGAACGATTCCAGCCGGTTTGCCCAGTTTCGCATTGCCCGATCTTTCCGGGGGAACTTGGCAGCCGATGGTGGCTTCAGCGGTAGGTATCGCGTTAGTCGGTTATTCCGATAACGTTCTCACGGCACGGGCATTTGCCAATCGCAACCGCTATAAAATCGATGCCAACCAAGAGCTTTTGGCCTTGGGGGTTTCTAACCTCGGAAACGGTATGATGCAGGGATTTCCGATCAGTAGTAGTGGCAGTCGCACCGTCATTGGAGACACGTTAGGCAGTAAAACACAGGCATTCTCGCTCGTCGCCGCTATGATTGTCGTTTGCGTGTTGTTATTTCTGCGTCCGCTCTTGGCTCAGTTTCCCAAGGCTGCGTTGGGAGCGATCGTGATCTTTGCTGCCCTCAAACTGATCGACGTTCCAGAATTTCGCAAACTCCAGCGATTTCGGTGGAGCGAGTTCGCTCTGGCGTTGAGCGCGACGGTTGGGGTGTTAGTGACGGATATTTTAGTTGGCGTGGCCGTTTCTGTAGGGCTGTCCGTTATCGATTTGTTGGCTCGAATGGCACGACCTCACGATGCCGTTTTGGGAAACGTGCCTCATTTGCCGGGATTGCACGATATCGAAGACTGGCCGGGGGCGCAAACGATACCGGGATTGCTGATTTATCGCTACGACGCACCGCTGTGTTTTGCGAATGCGGAAAACTTCAAGCAGCGAGCGTTCGCCTCGATCGAGGCCGAATCGACTCCTGTTGAGTGGTTTGTCTTGAATACTGAAGCCATTCCCGAGATCGACATGACAGCCGCCGAGATGCTCGAAGAATTGCACGGCGAACTGGCAGCCAGAGGAATCGTCTTTGCCATGGCTCGCGTCAAACAAGACCTGCACGCACAACTGGAGCGATCGCATCTGTTGGGCAAAATCGGCCCCGATCGAATTTATCTGACGTTACATACCGCGATCGACGGCTTTAAGACTCGACATCGCGGTTCTCGCAACACCTCGGACGAGTCAACTCACTAACCATTCAGGAGTGAGATCGAAATCCGGTGAAATGGAGAGTCCCGAAATGGATTGGCCGTCGCGGAAGAACAGATCGCCCACGATTTCAACCGGGTTGTCAAGCGGATCGGGATTCACCATCGGATCGATCGAGCCACCTTCCCCGAATTCATCGTCAAAGTCGATCGAACCATCGTCCTCGAACCCCTCGTCAAAGTCGATTCGATCGTCAATGGGTTCTTCCATTCCGTCATCACCCGTGACCGGATCGGGGCTGGGGGTTGGCGTCGGCGTTGGCGTTGGCGTCGGCGTTGGCGTCGGCGTTGGCGTCGGCGTTGGCGTTGGCGTTGGCGTTGGCGTTGGTGCTTGTACAAATCCAGAATAGAAGCCGGGCAGCCCGTCACTCGATCGCGTTTCCCCATTGCGAGTTTCCACAATACCAACCGGAATGGTTCCGCCTGCAAAATCGCGGAAACTTACGCCCACAGCACTCACCGATGATTCAGTATTAATCAACGCGGGAATCGAGCTGAAATCCCCATTGAGCAAATACGCGCCAATGAGTTCCGTCTGTCCCCCGTTCACCGTTTCGATGAGCGTTCCCTCGTCCTCGGTTTTATACCCGAGAATCCAGAGATTACCGCCGTCGTTTTTAACGCGAACCCCACCCCGATTGACTTCCGGGTTGAGTTGTCGCGCCCAAACATCTTGATTGGTAAACTCCCACGGGCCGCCGGTTACGTCCTGGATAAACAAATCTCCAGTTCCGTTGGCCGTGTTGCGATAGCTGCTGACGAACAGATTAGAAAGCACCCAGGTTCGATCGCTATCGTGAATGAAATCAATGCCACCCGATTCGATTCGATCGAACACCACCGTTGACGCGCGACCATCTCCCAGCGTCACAGAACCGTCCGCACTGGTTTGTAACAGAGCCTCCGTTCCCACAAAGCGGCGCACGTTACCTCGCAGCTCGATGTCACCCTCGAGTTGCCAAGTACCGTTGGGGAGATACACGGTAGTCGCTCCAGAATCGATCGCCGCTTGAATCGCCGCTGTATCGTCAATGCCATCGCTGGGGACTCCACCGAAACCGAGCGGACTCACCCACTGCGTTAAGGGGTCCCAAGGCACTTCCGGCGTTTCGCGAATCTCTAAACCGAGCGATTGTTTGGGACTGTCGAACAGTGTCTCGAACTCACCCCGCGCGATCCACTCTTCTACAAAGCCGTCGGGTTGCGAAGGATTGCCCCGCCCTCGATCGTCCTGTAGGATCGCGAGATCGTAACCGGATGTCGTGAGGTTGCGGATGTAAAGCTGCTCTTGATTGAGAATCGCTGGAGCCGTAGACGCAGCGCCAATTCCCGTTAAATTGGCATCGATAATCACTGCACTGTTCGCGCCGTCGGGTTGGTTCCAAAATGCTGGAACGGCGTTAATACTTTCCAAACCCCGAACGAAAACAGTTTGGTTGAAGTTCGTCCACCCGTACAGATTTTGATTTTCGAGACGTATGTTTTCAAACGTCAAACTCGCTGTCGGATTGAAGGTTCGAATCCCTACATCGAAACCGACAACTTCTACATCTCGAATCAATGCCGGGCCGTTTTCATCGGGGGCGAGATCGAGTCCGAATTGTCCCTGACCGTCGCGAGAGACGATTTTAACGTTGCTGACTGTCCCTTGGTTGTTGGCAATGAAGCTAATACCGGAAGCGTCGGGATTACCCACTCCGATATCTACCGTTAAGTCGCGAATACTGTTACGAAAGCGTTGAGCAGGAGGGCTTCCCGTCGAAATGACAGCGGTATCGAGTCCCGAATTATCTTGAAGTTTTAGGATCGTGCCGTCGCGACTTTGGCCCTGTAAAATATTTCGTCGTTGGGTTCCAGCGTAAACGAGTTGGTCGCTGATATCGTAAACGCCGTTGGGGAAGTAGAAGATTTTGTTTCCAGAGGGATTCTCGTCGAGGGCTTGTTGAATGGCCGCCGTATCGTCGATTCCGTCGTCGGGGAGTGCGCCGTAGGTGGTGATATCGATAACCCCTGCGTCGTCTGGAAAGACGATGTTTTCAGTGGGGACGTTGGCCGCAACGTTGAAGTCGAACGTACCGAGGCTACCGCTAGGATAGAAGTTAAAGTCGATATCGCGAACGGCGTTGGCTTGTAGCGTGACGGTGTACGGGCCGCTGTCGCCAGCGTCCCACGTGCCACCGGGGGGTGCAATCGCGTAAGTGACGTTTTGGGGCGTACCGTTTGGATCGTTGTAAATGCGAACGTCAGAAACGGAGAGTTCGACCCCTTGACTATCGGTGACGAGTAAGTCTCCATCGTCGATGGAAGCTGGCTCGAGGGCGTAGTCGCCATGGTAGCTTACGGTTACGGTGTACGGCAGCGAGCTACCCTCGAGCGGAACGGCGTTCGGGGCTAGCAGGCTAACTGTGGAAACGCTGGAATTAGTTGTCGTTACGAGCGACGAGTTCATAGGGCAATTCCTCTAGATTTAGACATCTACTGCGCAGAGGACAGATAAGAACGAGGCTTTGCCTCGACAGATACGCGCTCGGGCAACGGAACGAACGTCTTTTTTACAACGATCGAGTGAGTCAGAGCGTTCGGACCCACTCGATCGACACGCAAGAAAATGTTAACTTTTTTACACGGCTGTTGAAATTTATCAGTGCTTTTACGCAAGCGGATATTTGTATTTTTTGCGTAAAAACGCTTAGTTTAGAGACGAAAAAAAATAAGGAAGGTTCCAAGGATTAAGCGCACTTCTCCTTGGAACCTCCGTCAAGCAGCAATTCAAGAAATTACGAAAATATCCGTAATTTCACGCATTTGGTCTTACACGATAAAGTTTTCAGGACGATCCAACTCGGTTTCGGTCACGCCCAAAACTAAGGCCAGAGGACGAGTTTCCGAGCCATCGTCAAAGAGAACGACTGTTCCTTGGGCAATTTCCCAGAAATCGATCGAGCTAGCCGCGATTTCGGCATTGTCGAAGATTTGAGAGACATCCAAACGATCTTCACCAACTTGGTAGTCAGTGAGGAGATCGATACTATCCTCGATCGAATCGTAAACGAAGGTGTCGCGTCCTTCACCACCGGCGAGGATGTCGCTACCTTCACCTCCGCTAATTTCGTCGTCGCCTGCGGTTCCCGTCAAGACGTCAAATTCATCCGTTCCTTCGATCGTCGTTCCGGCAATCTCAGATGTTTCAACGTTCTCCGCCGATTCGGGATTCGCTTCGCCGGAGTCTTCAACATCTTCCGATGCAGCTTCGCCGGAGTCTTCAACATCTTCCGATGCAGCTTCGCCGGATTCACCAGATTCCTCTCCGGTATTATTGCCCGTACCCTCTTCCAAGTCTTCACCCGTTCCGTTGGGTTCCTCTTCCTCATCATCCGAGCCGCCGCCGTTGTCGGGAGTCAGATCGAAGCGAGCCACTAACGGATCGTGATCGCTGGCACGTGACGACGTTTCCGCAAACTCCACATTCGTGTGAACGATATCGAATTCTGCCGTATCCAGCAGACTATCGCTGACGAGAATGTGGTCTAGCTCTTGAGAATTGCCTTGGAAGATGAAGCTGTAGCGCTCGTCAGCATCTAGAGTATTCACCAAATTGGTGAGTCCGACACTTTCAAGACCAGTGACCGGAGAGATGAACTCGAACTCGTTCAGGTCGCCCAAGACTACAGCATTGGCATCGCTGTTCGCACTCAGAATACCAGAGACATAAGCCTGAACAGCCTCAGACTGAGCTTGGCGCTCGTCTAAGCTGCCGTTGACGGTTACGTCTTCCTGGCGAGCATCGAAGGGTTGTTCGATACCGAGAATAGGTGCGCTACCACCTTTCGAGGAGAAGTGGTTGTTCACCACCGTGACATCTTCGCCGTTGAACTCGAAAGTTGCCACGAGTGGCAAGCGAGCGCCTGCAAACGCTTCACCTGCCCCTTGTCCGCCAATCGTTTGAACCGAGCCGTCAACCAAGCTAACGCGATCGGCGTTGTACAGGAAGGCCGTGCGGATGTTGCCACCGGGTTGACCGCCGCTGAGATTGTTGCCGATGAAGGTGTTGTCGATGAATTGGTAAGTCGGACCGCCTGCTGCTGCAATGGCATCGACTAAAGCTTGCAGCGTTTCGTCAGCTGCCACCGTACCGTCATCGACAGAACCGCTGTTATCCTGAACTTCCTGCAAGCCGAGAACGTCGGGCGCGTTCAGGCTGCTAACGATCTGTTGGGCGATTGCGTCGAAGCGGCCGTTTGCCACATCCGTATCGCCGTCTCCATCGTTCGGATCGAGGTTGAGGACGTTGTAGCTCGCGATCGAAATCGCATCTTTGTCGCCCGTCAGATCGGTGGTTTCCGGTTGCAGTCCGTTGGCAACAATATTTCCCGTGAAATCTTCCGTGGGGATAATCTCGAAGTTGCCGAAGCCATAGCCAACAACACCAGTTACATCGCCCAGGAAATCACCAACGCTCACGCTCGGGAAGTCAAAGTTGAAGACACCAGAGTCTTCGTCAATTTGAATCTTCTCGGGGTTGAAGTCGTCGGGGCTGATGTTCAGCGTACCGCGAGCGCTGATACCCGTTGCATCTGCACCGTTGTCTGCCACGGCGAAGATTTCACCGAAACGATTGGTTCCGGCAACGGCTACCGCATCCTGAGCCGTGACGCGCATGGCTTCGAGGGACTCGAAGAAGTCGATACCGTCGGTTTCCGCATCGAAGCTACCGAATGCATCGTCGTCGATGTTCTCGCTGGGAGGAACGCGGCCGCCTTGACCGATAATCTGAGCGGCGGGAAGTGTATTACCCGTGCTGAGGGTTTCGATCGAGGGGCTACCGCCGATTTGCGTGGTGGGCAAGTTGCGGTTAGAAGTTCCACCGGGGAAGAACTCAGACACCGTACCAGAGACTTCCAGTTCGTCGCCGACGCTAACACTGGGGCTGCTGCCAGTGAATACGAAGATCGCGTCAGATGTAGCAATGTCGCCGTCACCCGTTGCGTCTTGCAGGTAGAAACCGCTGGAATCCACGGCAGTGACGATACCTTGTGTCGTCACCGTATCGCCCGAAATACTCGAGCCAGAGGGTAGGTTGCTGAAATCGACCGTTACAAACGGAGAGGTCTGACCGGCTCCTTGGATCTCGTAAATGGGGGTGATGTCAACCTGTGGGTTGTCGATGACCGTGTCGTCACGGAACAGCACGTTTTGAATCCGCAGGTCTTCTTCCCGAGGCGTATCTGCATCGGAGAATGGCGTAGTGCTGAAGTTGGCGGCCAGGTACTCTGCAAGAGCATCTTGTTCGCTGCCGTCGGGGGCGAAATCTGCAACACCCGTGCTAGGTGCCGTAGGATCCTGGACGAGGTCAACGCGATCGGTTAAGGGAATCGGGTAGCCGCTTCCACCGTCCGCGAGGAAGTCCAGCGTCATGAGGCGGAAGGCGCGGTTGGGGTCGCCCACCAATTGACCGTTCTGAATGACGACATCTAAATCGTTCCCCGCTTCGTCCTCGATCGCCAGCGAAAGGACGCGATTGCCGGCAGACAAGCTCGGGTCGAAGCTGAAGGACAGACCGCTCACTTGCGGGAACCGACCGCCATAACTGCCGTCTAGCTCGTCCGATTGGAGGATGCCGTCACCGTTGGCATCGATATCGCTGCCAACCCCGTGTTCGATAATGGCTTGCAGTTCGGTTGCCGTTACCGTAACCAGGCTGAGACCGTTGTTGAAGCTCAACGTGTTGACGATATCAATTTGCGAGATACCGCCTTCGGGCCGTCCGCTCAGGGGGTTGCCAGCGGGGGGCAGGCGTTCCGGTTCCACGGCTCCTGGCGGAGTCTCGATGCGACCGATATCGTTGCGGATGCCGCCACCGTTCTTTAGCGAGATAATCGGGAGACCGCTCGTGTCTACTTGCTGGGCTAAAGCGAGGTTGGCATCTGCCGTCAAGTTGCCCAGGTTCGTTTCCTGGTTGCGAACGCCGTCCAGACCGCCACCGGAGCGTCGGCTGTTCAGGAATTCGGTGGTGATACCGAAGAAGTTGCCGTCTTGGGTGGTGATGACATCCCGCAGTGCGTCGGTAATAGCAACGATTTCGGGGTCAGGCGTGCCGTTCACGTCCGCTACCCCTTGGTCGTCTGTGGCATAAGCACCGCTCACGTCGGGATCGTAGCTGCCGGGAATGACTTTACCGTCGGCATCGAAGTCCACGACCAAACGACCGACGTATCGGTAGTTTCCGTCAGTGTTGACGATCGCCACGGGGTCGCCCGCTGCGTCGGTGTTGAAGATCGGGTAGGGCCCTTGTGCCGTATCGCCTGGACGGGGTCGATCGTTACTGTCGAACAGGCGCGTGTTGGAGCCGCCAGCTACGATGATGTCTACGTTTTGCAGGCGCGTAGAGAGGGCTTGTTCGATGCCGATCTGCTGCATGTGGGCCAGCAAGACCACTTTGTTGAGGTCGGGGTTGGCGGCGAGCAGACTGTCAACCGAGGTTTGAATTTCGGCGGCCAGAGCGTCTAGTTGCGCGTCGGTCGGGTTGCTGTCGAAGTCGAGGGGATTTACAGTTACGTCACCGGGGCTGGAAATCTCCGGCAGCGTGGGAGTTGTCGCACCGACAACCCCGATTTTCTCGCCGTTGACGGTCACGATGGTGTTGCCCGCAATCTGACCGGGAATCGTGCTGGCTTCTTGGCCGTCTGTCGTTACGAAAGGTGCGAGATTGCTGTCCGTGCTGAAGTCGAGGTTAGCGCTCAGGTAGGGGAACGCCGCACCGGGATAAGCTCCGTCGGGGGCGAGAACTGATGCGACGAACGCGGTTCCGAGGTCGAACTCGTGGTTGCCAAAGGAGATCGCCTCGAAACCCAGTTCGTTTTGAATTACGATGTCTGCGCGTCCGCGACCTTCTACGCCTAACAGGGGGGCGAGAGAAGGATCGGCGGCGGCATCGAGGAACAAGCCGGGGATGTACGCATCGCCGGAGGACAGGCGCAAGGTGTTGGGGAAGTCCGCCTGGCCGTCTCCGTTTCGATCCTCGTCAGCGAGGGCGTTCAAAACGGCGGAGAAGCGCGGTGCGTCGTCTAAGGCTGGGATAGCTGCTTCTTGGTCGGCGGCGTGCAGCAGTTGCAGGGTGAAGACCCCACCGCCGCCACCGCCGCCACCGCCGCCGGTGCTGCCAAAGGTTTGGCCGTTGTTGACTGCGCCGGGGGTGTCGTCTGCGGGAGCTGCCCATGTGAAGTCAGAAGCTTGGGTTCCATTACCAGTCAGTTGCAGGGAGAAGCCGACGGGTGTGCTGCTACTCTCAGCAACACCGATGTCGGTGCTGGTCAGACCTGCAGCGGGGCCGCTAGCGGCTTCAAAGGTTCCTTCGTAGCTGAGGAACTGCACCACGTCACCGGCTGCATCGACGAGTGCCAAGCCGTCGGGGGCGCCGTTTTGGATGCCGTTCGAGGGAAAGTCGAGCGTGACGAAGCCAAAGCCGCTACTTTGGTCGGAGAAGGTATTTCCGGTCAGGTCGATCGTGTTGTAGGGAGAGCGTTGGCTGGCCGTGCCGTTGTAGAGGACGAGGCTCCAGCCGTCTAAGCGGGTTCCAGCTTCACCAGCCAACTCGATAAATTCGCCGGTATCGGTTCCGGTGTTGTCGTAGTGGATTTCGTTAACGAAAACGTTTGTACTCGTCGTGGCTTGAGGTTGAATTTCGTAGATGCTGGTGCTGCCGCTGACTTCGTTGGCGACGATGAGTAACGGAACGCCGTTGGGACTGTCAGCAGCGGAAACGAAGGCTAAGCCTTCGGGGCCGAGATCGCCAGCATCTCCCGTTCCCGGGTCGATGCTGAAGTCGCGGTTGTTGACGTACTCGACAAATTCGGCGTTGGCAGGTTCGGTAACGTCGTAGACCATGACACCGCCGATGCGCTCGAGTCCGACAAAGGCGTAGGTGCGTCCGTCGACTTCTCCAACGACAACGCCTTCGGGTTCGGGGCCTTTGTTGTCGCTGCGTCCGTCGATGTCGTTGTCATCGTTGTTGGCGTTGAAGTTATCGGGGAAGGCGGTGGCGGTAATTTGCTCGAAGTCGTCGCCGCTGTCGAAAACGAGGTTGCCGCTGCTGTTCCAGATGGAGAAGGAACGAGTGCCGTAGGCTTGGAGTCGATCGATCTGTCCGTCTCCATCAGTGTCGCCGTCGATGGTCGAAACGCCCAATCGATCGAGCTGGGTGAGTTCGTCGGTGGTGAATCCACTCGTGTCGAGGTTGGTCAAATTGCCGACTCGCTCGTCTTCGCCTCGATCGTCACCTTCATTAGCGGTGACGTAGTAGGTTTGTCCGCCGACGTTGTAGGACGCAATGGCATCGGGCATAAACATCCCGAACACGGGCAATTCTTGAATGTTGATGCCGTCGTTGTCGTTCGCATCTAAACCGTTTCCAGGTTGGCTGTGGTCTTTTAAACCCAAGGGAACGATATTTTCAACGGTGGCTGAGGCAATATCGACGATGGCGACAGCGTTGTTTTCTTGCAGTGTCACCCACGCTTTCGTTCCGTCGGGAGAGACAGCGATATATTCGGGTTCGACATCTTCGGACACGCTGGTTCCAGGGAAAATCCGAACGCCTTGACTTCTCAGGGCATCTTCTTGTCCGTCGAACGCGGTAAAGTCAGCGGTCGAGACCGTTTGGGTGGCAACGTCGATGATGCTAATCGAGCCTTGGGGATCGACGCCACCGTCGGGTTCGCCTTCGTTGGCGACGAGAATTTTACTGCCGTCGGGGGTGAATGTCAGCATATCGGGTAAAACCCCGACTTCGACTTGTGCGGTGGGAATTCCGTCGATATCGAAGAGAACGACGACACCGGGTTGTGTCGCGTCGTTGTTTTCGATGGCAGCGGCTGTCACGTCGAATTTCGTAGCAACGCTGTTTACACCACCGCCAAAACCGGCTACGGAAATTGAAGGCAGTTGAATGGGGCTTTGCGGATCGCTGACATCGAGAACGTCGATGGTATTGTCCGCACCGTTGACAATAAACAATCGCTGGTTTTCAGAATCGTAGGCAGGAATTTCTGCAGCACTGTCGTCGAAGATTCCTGTTGTGAATCTAGCAATTCGATCGAGTTGAATAGCCATGTTGGTAGACCTATTTTTTGTTGCTAGAGTTGTTCCAAAAACACCAAAATTCCTGTCAGGCTGCAAGTAAAACCTGACAAAAAAACTGCGAAATTTGGCTTAAACAAACTTGAGAAAAGGACAAATTGCCATTACTGAGTCGAGCGCCAGTTTTTCTGGCACAGTAATGTCAATGCCATATCCGAACACAATTTTTTAGGCGATACGAATCACTTCCCTAGGTCGTAAAAACGCAGTTTTACAAAAAAATCACAGGCGAATTGTAGATTTTTTTGTAGCTTAAGTAACTTTTCGGGAAACTCAATCGTGTTAAAAATCGCCGCCGATCGTAAATTTACTGAATCCAACAAAGCATCGTGTTAAGAAATAATTAATAAAAAGTTAAAAAGTCTTTTCTTTAAAGAAAATTCAAGCTTTTCAGAAAATCTTTAAGTAATCTTTATCGATCGATCTAACCCTATATGCTAAGTAAATTCACCGATCTTTACTCAGCAATTTTACAGAGACCGGGTTAAAACGAGGTTGAGATCGCGAGCGAGTGTGAAGGCATCAACGCCTAACTCGGTGCGCTCGTTTGCGCTCAGAATCCCGGCTCGGGCGTGCCACCACACAGACGAGGTGATAAGAGGCGCGACGGGGTTCCCTTCAGCGGTCGCGGTGGCGACAAGTCCTCCCATCAATCCCGTCAGTACGTCCCCGGAACCCCCTCGGGCGAGGGCTGGTGTACTGTCAGGATTCAGTCGTACCGAGCCGTCAGGATAGCCGATGGCAGCTCTCGCGCCTTTGACGACGACGATCGATCGACTTTGTCGGGCGGCAACACTTGCCGCGATCGCGGGATGAGAGTATTCGATATCGGGGAACAACCGCCGGAATTCGCCGGGATGGGGGGTGAGAATTAAAGGCGCTTTCTCTTTCCCTAATCGGTGCGTTTCAGCAGAAAATCGGAGAGATTCAGCCGGGTTACCTCGCTGCCAAAGGTCTAATTGAGCTAACAGATTCAATCCATCGGCATCGAGGACAACTGGGCAACAAGCCTTGAGAATCGCCCGAACGACGGTATCGCGATGCTGGGTTAAACCCGGCCCGCAGGCGATCGCGTTGTAAGCATCTAAATGGCACGTTTCGGGAAGTCGATCGATCGATCCTTGCGGCGTTTCGGGACAACCCAACACGAGCGCTTCGGGTAATCGATCGTGAATTAAGGGTTTGAGGGTTTCGGGAACGGCTATCGACAGCATCCCCACACCACTCGCCCTCGCCCCCAATCCTGCCAGAATTGCCGCACCGCCGTACTGGCGCGAACCGCAAATCAGAAGTAAATGACCTTGCTTGTACTTATGAGTCGATCTCCTTCGGGGAATGGGTAAAGCCTCGATCGCCGTTTCTCGGGTGATGCGTTGTCGTGATGGTGTTTCTCCCAAAACCGCGACAACGTCGGCTACGGGAATGTCGAATTCGACGAGTTCGACTTCACCGAGTACGTCTAACGCCGTGTCTTGGAAAAATCCCAATTTCCACAATCCCAAACACAAAGTTCGATCGACTTCGATCGCCGTTCCTAAAATTTCCCCCGTGTCGGTGTGCAATCCCGAAGGAATATCAATGCTGAGTTTGAGTTGCGGTTGCTGGTTTATCCAGTTGACGATCTCCGCTAATTTCCCTTCAATCGGGCGAGTTTGTCCGAAACCGAACAGTCCGTCGACGAAAATGTCACAGGTTTGGAACGCTTCGATCGAGTCGACGAAGGGAACGCCGAGACTTTGCAGGTACTGGGCGTGTTGGGTCGTCAGCGGCTTGGCTTTGTCTCCGAGGGGGCGATAGACGGATACGGGAAAGCCTTTAAAGTGCAGTTCTCGGGCAACGACGAGGGCATCGCCGCCATTATGTCCCGGTCCGACGAGAACGCCCACATGATGCTTCGTTTGAGCAGTTTTGCTGTATCTTTCGAGAATTTGGGTCACTCGTTCGGTCACGCGCCCGGCCACTTTTTCCATGAGCGCAGCGACTGGCATTCCCGCCTCGAACAGACGAGATTCGATCGCAGCCATCTGTTCGGCTGTCACAACGACTCGATCGGTTCGTTCGAGAGGTGTTCGCACGTCTGGAGTGCCAAAGTCGAGATGACTCATCGCAAAATTCTAGATTCGTGCTACTTCAGTTAAGCGGTTCGACATTTAAATTAAATAGCATCTAATGGCATCTAAATTTCAGCGAGCAAAACTCAAACAACGATCGCAACAAAGTTTACAGCTTTCCGTGCAGACTGTTTAATCGTCAAGCCGCTTCTTGTTGCACGCCCTGCCATGACATAACTCGCAATGACAAGAACATACGGTAATTTCATTGAATTTGCAAACGAACTCGCCGAGATCGACGCCGATTCTACAAGAAGTTCAACCATCGATACTCACACGAGTCAATTTGAACCGACGGTTTTGCAATTCGACATCACTTCGACATGAAACGGTCGGAGAAGTCCGGCTCGATTTTGCAAGCCAAATTATCGCGATCGTTTTCAAGTGACTCCGAACGACTCGTCGATCGAACGAGTCAAGAAGTTTCATCACACACACGTCGAGCGTTTGAGATTTTCGCGGAAATTGTGGCGCGTTTATATCTCGATTGCAACCCCGAACTGTCCGAAATCCTCCATCTGCTAGTTCCGGACGACCTACTTTGATTTGCTCCGAACGCGCTCTGTATCGTCCGCAGAAGAATCGATATCGGGACTGTCCGAGTCGTACATTGCAACCGAAGTGAGTGCGAACTGACGAGATCGATCGAGATGTTTTCGCACGACAGCTAACACCTTTTGGGGATGAGGGGGTTTGCTTAAAAAATCCGACGCACCGCTGAGGTTTGCCCGAACCCGATCGATCGCACCATCGCTACTCGTTAAAATCACAATCGGTGTCGCTTGAAAAACCGAAGTTTTTCGCAGAAACGCACAAAAATCGCAGCCGTGAACGACCGGCATCATCAAATCCAGAAAAATCAATTCTGGCTGTTCGGACAGGAGGATTGCCATATCCTTCAAGGGATTTTGAATCGTAAGAACGCGGTATCCCTGAGGTTCTAAAATTTGTTTGAGACAAGCACTGACGGTTGGGCTGTCGTCGATACAGGCGATCGTCGTCGAGGCCGGTTTGACAGCATTGACGGCAAGCCGAACTTGCTCGAAGGGAGATGCCATATCCGGAACTTCCTTCAGTTCGATCGCACCTTGCTGGATGAAATAATGGAGCGTCCGCGTTAAATACGCGAGGGATTGCTTGCGCTTCTGGGCAATGTCCCACAGCGTTTTCTGTCCGTTCGACAACTCCTGCACAGACAGAGACGACGGAGAGAGTTGAGAGCTGTGTGGCGCTTCAACCTTCCACCTCGGCGCTTCGTCGGGACTGATGTAGCCCAATCCCATGCCCTGCCACTGCTGCCACAATTCAACCGTTTCTTGCAAGAGGCTGTTAAACTCGTCGTAGGGAATCGAAAGTGGAAACGAACCACTTTGAGCGTTCGGGCGAGCAATCGAAGCCCACTGCCCCTCGATCTCAGACGCATCGATCGTGCCGAACAAGACTTCGCGGGTCACGGCTGCAATGATAGATTTGGCTTGAGGTAAACTCAGTTCGTTTCGTTTAACCGCACGGTGAAGCAGTTGGTACTCCCATAAACTCGTCGGTTCGATCGCGTTAAAATCGATACGCCAGTGGGGACAGTGCCATTTCAAGGCACGATTCCACCGACGAACGCGATGCTGTCCTCCAAATGCGTATAGCAAACGGCCGTCGAGAAAATAATAATGCCACGGCTCGTTCCCTCGACTGAGAACGAGTTTTCCAGTTTTCTGGTCTTGGTGGATTCGTACAAAAGCTCTTGCAAGAGACTCAATGCCAGGTAGATGGCCAATCATGATGGCACCCGGAGCGTTCTTTAGGGGTGCTTATATTGTATCCCCGGCATCGAATTCGTTTCCATCCGTGTTTTTGCAGTCTCTCTGTCAGCTTGGTGGTTGTCGAGCGAGTGTTTTTTCGGTTTCGGATAGCTGGCGATCTCCGATAATCGAGTCGTATCCCTAAAGCCAAAAACCCAGGTGGAGACGTTGGCATGAAACCCTTAAAACTTTTATCGGTATTGGGTTTAATGGGGCTTTCCGTCGCCGTCGGAACGGGGGCGATCGAACCCAGGCTCCAGCCTTCAATAGCAGTCGGTTTCGAACCGTCCACCCTATCGAGCGATTGGCTCGAACAGGGACGGCGACACTACGAATCCGGACAGCTTTCTGACGCGATTGTGGCTTGGGGGGAAGCCGTTCGTCTGTTCGAGCGTCAAGGCAACGCACTCAAGGCCGCTTTGGGAAGAAGTTATCTCTCGCTGGCCTATCAAGATTTAGGCGAGTGGGAACGGGCGGAGTCAGCTGTAAACGCTGCCCTCGCCGAGATCGATCCTCAGCAACGGAACGAGCGTGCCAGTGCTGTTTACGCCCAAGTCCTCAACACGTTGGGCAATTTACAACTGAATCTCGGTCGCGCTGAGGAAGCTTTGGCGAGTTGGGAGCAGGCCGAAGCCTGGTACGAACTCGCCAACGACCAGATCGGTAAATTGGGAACGCAGATCGATCGAGCGCAAGCTTTACAAGCGTTGGGGCTGTACCGTCGATCGAGAGCGCTATTGGGTGAAGCCCTCGCCGACCTCGAAAATTTGCCCGATTCAGCGGTCAAAGCGACTGGACTGTTAGGGTTGGGCAACGCACTGTACGTGCTTGGCGATCGTCAAACGGCCCGGACGAACCTCGAAGCGAGTCTTCGCATTGCCGAACGCCTCGACGAACCCTTCGATCTCAGCCCCATCTTATTAGCCTTGGGCAATACCGAACGGGCAGAGGGCAACTTCGAGGAAGCTCGAGTCTACTACCTGCAGTCGGTGGAAATGGCGACGACGACTTTGGGGCGAGTGGAGAGTGCGGTGAATGCGTTGAGTCTGCTGTCGGAGCAGCAGCGGTTTGAAGAGGCTCGTCCGCTTTTGGATTCGCTGTATCGAGACTTGGAAAACTTACCGCCGAGTCGTCGAGCCATTTACGCGCGAGTGAACTTTACACAAAGTTGGATGCGTTTAGACGAACCGTCCGATCGATCGATCGATCGACTGAAAATCGCCCAACTCCTCGCCACTACGGTCAACCAAGCCCAAGATCTCGACGATTCCCGTTCCGAAGCCTACGCCCTGGGGCAGCTCGGGCAACTGTACGAACAAAGCCAGCAGTGGCCCGAAGCTCGACAGTTGACCGAGCAGGCGCTGTCGGTGGCCCAACGGATCGACGCGACGGATATTGCAGCCCGCTGGCAGTGGCAGTTGGGGCGCGTCTTGCGGCAGCAAGGCGAAAAAGAAGCCGCCATCGCGGCGTATACCAGCGCGATTGAAACGCTGCAAGGTTTACGTCGAGATTTAGCCACGATCGCACCGGAAGCGCAGTTTTCGTTCCGCGACAGTGTCGAACCTGTATACCGCCAGCTCGTCGATTTACTGTTGACGCCGTCCGAGCCGGGGGGAGACATTCCTCAAGACAACCTCCAACAGGCGCGAGAGATCGTTGAAGCCCTGCAACTGGCGGAATTGGATAACTTTTTCCGAGAAGCCTGTCTCGATGCCGAACCGGTTCAGATCGACGAAATCGATCTCAATGCTGCCGTCGTCTACCCGATTATCTTGCCCGATCGCATTGCCGTGGTGTTGTCGCTGCCCGGTCAAGACTTACATCACTACGCCACCCCGATTCCTGAAGCCGAGGTCGATCGAGTCCTCGAGGAATGGGTGCAGTTCCTCAACCCGATTTTTCCCGATACTCTACGGTTAGATCGATCGCAAACCCTCTACGATTGGCTGATTCGCAGGGCGGAAGAGGTGCTGGAAGATAGTGACACGCAAACCCTCGTTTTCGTTCTCGACGGAATGCTGCGGAACTTACCCATGGCGGCTTTGCACGATGGCGAAGGCTATTTGGTAGAACGTTACGGCATTGCCATCGCACCGAGCTTGCAACTGTTACAGCCACAACGGACGACTGGGCGGGAGGAATCGCTCGCGCTAATCGGGGGATTGTCGGAAGCCCGCCACGGCTACGCAGCGCTACCGGGCGTCAACGTCGAAATTCAAGAAATCGCCTCGTTTCTTTCGGGGCAAACGCTATTAAATCAGGATTTCACGCGCGATCGCGTAGAAGGAGAAGTTCGAGAAGAGCCGTTTTCAGTGATTCATTTGGCCACCCACGGACAATTTAGCTCGAAGGCAGAGGAAACGTATTTGGTCACGTGGGACGGACGCATTCAGGTTAAGGATTTAGACCGACTGTTGCGAATTCGGGAAACAGATACGGCAATCCCCATCGATTTGCTCGTGTTGAGCGCCTGTCAGACGGCGGCGGGAGATAGTCAAGCCGCGTTGGGGTTGGCCGGGTTTGCGGTGAGATCGGGAGCGCGCAGCACGTTGGCAACCCTGTGGTCGGTCAACGATCGATCCACTGCACAATTTATGTCGGTTTTCTACGAGCAATTACTCTCATTTCCCAATCGATCGAAAGCGGAAGCCCTGCGTCAAGCTCAATTGGCGTTGATTCGATCTTCGGCTTACAATCATCCGTTTTATTGGTCGCCATTCGTATTAGTGGGAAATTGGCTGTAGCATCGCTGCGAGCGGATAAATTTTAAACGTTTTTTTCAGGTGCTATCCCGTCAATCCAGCGCTATCAGAAACGAAGAACGAATCTCAAATGAAATCGATCGAAAGACAATCTCATCGCATTTATCACAGGAGTTACGCAGTTGGAGAAAGAGTGACCCAGGGAGCTAATAAGTAGGAGCGAACTGCCTCGCGAATAACGCGGCGTTTAGATTCGTACCAACTGATGCCTGTATTGAACCAATACATCTCCAAACGTAGGAAAGCTCGAATGGCTAAACCCATGTGGTTGCGCTGAGCGCGAGAGGAGCGAACCTGAGCCTTTGCCACGCCACAGCACGGCTTGAGACCCCGGTGATATTCCTCAATCGACCATCCCCATTCCGCCCACTGCAACCGTTTTAAAGGTGACATCTTCAAGTCGTTGGTCGCCCAGTACTCAATGTCGCCGTCTGGGGCGACGATCTTGAACACTTGGATGAAACCATAGCCTTTGAGATGTACAACGGTTCCCGTTTCTGAGAGTTCGACTTCACTGATGGCTCGATTGCCCGTTCCGTCAGGATTGACCGAGCGATTGCGCTTGAGTCGCGTCAGCCAAGTCCAACCGTATTGAGCGATGAGCTTGAGATTGGCTAAGCTGCTGTACCAACTGTCGAAAATCACGCACTCGGGCTGAAACTCTCTCTCTCGAGCGGTCGTTAACATGGCTCGAAAGTGGTCGTTTTTCGTCGCACCCTCGACGGCTTTCTCGTAGAGCCGATAGTCACTTCGGATGTGTTTATCTCCATCTGACCACAACAGGCTCGTGAGGTTAATCCCTTTGACGACACGCTTGTGTTTCCCCGACCACTGCCGAGCCACTAGCTCTATGTATTGAGCGTAGAGCTTATCCAACATCGTGTCATCGAGGGCGAGAAGTCCCCGCTTGCGCTGGACTTTGGCTTGCGCTTCCTGCCATAAGTCTTCCGGACTTGGCTCGAGACGATGCAACATACGGGTGATGGCATCGTGGGAGGGCGCGTTTTCGCTCACCGGCTGCACTCGCTCGGCTTCGCTACAGCTATAGGCCTGTTGAGTCCCGATGAGGAAGTTGATGTAATCGATGGCTGTGTATTTTAGAGGATTCATTCCTCTGTTTTACCCCCTCTCTTACTCAACTGCGTAACTCCTGTATCAGTAGGTTTTCGATTGTCTGTTTTGAGAATGGCTGATATTTAAGGGACTAGACGACCTGATTTTGCGTTTTTTTTCTGCGTGCTGCTTGGCGATCTCCCAATAGATCGCGTAGAATTACGCAGGTATTAACGATTGTTTTCACTGTAAAAACTCTTAAAATTTCAGAATCGATTCTAAAAGATGCTGTATCATAGATATAAAAGACTTTGAGAAACGAATATCAGCAAGGGTAGCGTCATGTTGGAGAAACACAGAACGACCCTCTTTAAGCTCCTCGTCACTGCAATCTTTGTAGCGGGTAGCAGTGGCCTCCCGTCCAGCGTGGCAAGAGCACAACTCGAAACAGTCCTGTCTGAGCGGTCGAACGTTACGTCGCCTGGGGTCACGTTCCAACCTCCGACAGACGGAACCCTCGATGATTCGGCTGGTGGAGCAACCCGGCCCGTTGCTCTGAAGTGCCGACAAGATCCGGCGAGTGCCGTGCCGCTGTCTGCCGTCTTGCCCGCGCAGCAAGTCGGTCTGACCGTTAAAGCGCGACCGATGTTTTTCGCTTACGTTCCCGAAACGAGTGCCGGGCGTGCCTACTTCAGTTTAAAAGACGAAAGCGGTCGAGAGGTTTACGGAGCAATGCTCCCCCTGAGAGACGTGCCGGGCATCGTCCAAGTTCAGCTACCAGCGGACGGACCTCCCCTCGAGGTCGATCGAACCTATCGCTGGCAACTGGGTATTCTCTGCCAACCCGCTCAAACCGATATGCCGTGGATTGAAGGTCGCGTCCGCCGCGTATCCCCCGATTCGTCCGAGATCGAGCGACCGCAACATTTCGATCGTTTGTCGGCGGTCGAGCAAGCCGCTTGGTACGGTGAAGCGGGATTCTGGTACGATACCCTCGCCGTTCTGGCAGACGAATACGTCGCGCGTCCTGACGATCCGACCTTATCGCAAACGTGGCATGACCTGCTCGTCTCTGCTGGATTAGGCGAGCTTGCCCGTCAACCGCTCGTTCGGTTCTGACGAAGGCTTCTCGATCGCGAACTAGAATGCCATTGAGATGCCGTCGAGTTTTACAAGAGTGGCGAAAGCCAGTTTCGATCGTCCTCCGTGCGGGTAACGCGATCGGTCTGAGCGTTAGTGCGGTCATCGTGTGTTTGGCGTTCGGTGGAATGTTTCGCCTTCTCGAGTGGGCCGTCCTCGACAGTTTCTTTCGGATGCGCCCGCGCGAACCGATCGACCCCCGCATCCTCATCGTCACAGTCGATGAAACCGACCTGACCGAGATCGGGCGCTGGCCGCTGCCCGATGACATTTTCGCTCGAGCGGTGGGTGTTTTACAGGAATCTCGCCCCATCGCCATCGGACTCGATATCTACCGAGATCTCCCGGTCGAACCCGGTCACGAGGAATGGTCGAGGATCGTTGCCACCACCCCGAACCTCATCGGCGTTGAAAAGATTATTGGGGAACCCGTGGCGCCGCCCCCCCAACTGGCCGAGACCGATCGCGTGGGTTTCGTCGATCTCGTCCTCGACGGTGACGGCAAAGTGCGCCGCGCCCTTTTGTCCCACCTCGATCGTCGCGGAGAACTGCAACGGAGTCTCCCCGTTCGCCTGTGCGAGCGCTACCTCCAAAATTTCCACCTCGAACTCCAACTCCTCGATGCCGAGCGCCAATACTTCCGCTGGGGGCGCGCGACCTTCAAACCCCTGATGGCAAAGGCTGGGGGTTACACGGACACCCAGACCGCAGGCTATCAAATCTTACTCAACTATCGCGGCACCCTCGAGGACTTCGATTCAGTCTCCTTGCTCGACGTTCTCAACCATCACGTCTCCCCCGATCTCGTGCGCGATCGAATCGTATTGATCGGTTCGACTGCCACGAGTCTGAACGACCTGTTTTCCACCCCCTATAGCGCTCCCTTCACGAACGAAGCCCAGCGAACCTCTGGTGTGGTCATCCATGCCAATATCGTCAGCCAAATTCTCGGTGCGGCACTCGACGATCGACCGATGTTGCAACCCCTTCCCCAACCCCTCGAGTGGGGGTGGATTCTCCTGTGGGGGTGGGGGAGTGCGTCTGTGGGCTGGCACCTTTTGGTTCAACACCGCTTTGCCTCTACCGTTCTCTTTCTCGGCGCAGTCGCCGCCACGGGCGGACTCGCAATTTGTAGCTACGGTGCGTTCCTCCACGGGGTGTGGCTCCCAGTCGTTTCCTCAGCAACCGCCCTGCTCGCGGCTACGGTAGCCGTCACCACCTACTATAGCTATTATCTACAGGGTCTCGTCTCAACCGACAGCTTGACCCAAGTGGGCAATCGCTACGCCTGCGATCGATTCCTCGAACAGATATGGCACTACAGCCACGAACACCATCAACCCCTTTCGATCGTCTTATGCGATGTCGATTTTTTCAAAAACTACAACGACACCTACGGACATCAAGCTGGAGATAGCTGTTTGCAAGAGGTCGCGCGGGCAATTCAACGTGCCGTCCGCCAAAACGATTTCGTTGCCCGCTATGGTGGAGAAGAATTCATTGCCATTCTCCCCAACACCAAAATTCACGATGCGGCCTCCGTGGCCCAGCGCATCTGCGACACGGTCAAATCCCTACACCTCGCGCACGCTCGATCTCAATTGGGTGTGGTCACGCTGAGCTGTGGTATTGCCAGCGACGAACGAGACAGCTCGACGGAACGCGACTTGGATTTCAGCGCGAGCGCTCCATCGAATGCTGTCCCGAACGCCCGTTTCCACTCTTCTAACGACCTCATCGAAGCTGCCGATCGTGCTTTATACCTCGCCAAAGCTGAAGGGCGTAATCGCTACTGTATCTACGTTCCCCCACCTCAAGCTCCAACGCCCGATATAGTGTAAGAAGAGGATGGGACGACTTGATGATGGCATAACTGGAGCAGGAGACGATCGAACGACCTCAAACCGTCTCGTCTCTCCCCTCTTGTCTCCTCCACCCATCCAGGGCTGAGATAGGCCTCAGACGCGATTGTCGATGTGGAAACCGAAATGGTTCAGAATTAAACCCTGGCACAACGGAGCGATTTCGGCATCGCTCGTGACAGTTGCGATCTGCATTGCCGAATCGCTCGGAGGGTTTCAACTGCTAGAGTGGGCAACGCTCGATCTGTTTTTTCAAAGGCGGCCTCGCGAACCCATCGACGATCGAATCGTTCTCGTCATCGTTGACGAATCGGATTTACAGCATTTCGGTCGCTGGCCGCTTCCCGATGGCGTTCTGTCCGAAGCCGTTCGATCGATCGCCAGCGATCGCCCGGCAGCGATCGGGGTAAACCTCTATCGCGATTTACCCGTCGAACCCGGTCACTCTGCCTGGCTCGATACTCTGAAATCGACCCCCAACCTCGTCGGCGTCGAAAAAATTATCGGCGACCTCGTCGATCCCCCTCCGATTCTCAAACCGCTCGATCTCGTGGGCTTTGCCGATTTTGTCCTCGATGGCGACGGCAAAGTGCGGCGCGTGTTGCTATCCCACCCCGACCGCACGGGAACGCTCCAACTGAGTTTTGCCGTGCGACTCAGCTTGCTATATCTCGAGCAACACGACATCGTTCTCGAATCGATCGACGATCGCGGCCGGTATCTCCGTCTCGGTCGAGCAGTATTTTATCCCCTCAACGGTCGTGAAAGCGGCTACGCAACGGCCAATGCCGGTGGCTATCAAATTCTCGCCAACTACCGAGGTTCGATCGAGCAATTTCTACAGGTCTCAATACGAGACGTTCTCTCGGGTCGCGTACCTCCCGAAACCTTTCGCGATCGCGTCGTCCTCGTGGGCAGTGTCGCCCCCAGCCTCAGTGATTTTACTTACACGCCCTACAGCGACGGCTGGCTGAAAACACCGCACGCCGACCCGAGCCTCGTCGTACAAGCCAACTTCGTCAGTCAAATCCTCAGTGCTGCCCTCGATCGTCGCCCGCTCCTATCGGGCGTTCGGCTCTGGGTCGAATGGATCTGGACGTTGTGTTGGGCTGGGGTGGGCGCTGCTGTTCCCAACCTGTTTCTAAACCAACGGCGTCGGGGTCGCCGCGAACCCTTGGGGTCGCCTATCCGCTGGGGACTGCTCGTCGGATGCACGTCGATCGCCATCAGCTTACCTCTGCTCGTCAGTTACGGGGTTTTTCTCGGCGGTCTGTGGTTGCCCGCGATCGCCCCCGCAACAGCCGTGTTGGGAGCCGCTGTTCTCGTGACCACTAATTTAATTCGCAGACGACAGCAGGAAAGCGATCGACGTTTGTTGCAGTTTCTCGAAGTCCTACCTGTGGGAATTTCGGTGTTAGAAGCTGATGGTCGCGTATATTACAGCAATAACACGGCCGAGAAAATTTTAGGCGGTGGCGTCGTTCCCGGTGCAATCGACGAGGCACCCTCCGAAGCGCTCGAACAGGCGTTCGGCTCGCGCTCTGTTAAGTCGCCGCCGTGCCAACGGAAAACGCCATCAGCGATTTATATCAACGGGACTGACTTACCGTATCCTGAAGACCAGTTACCGACCACCCGCGCCCTCAACGGCGAGCGTTCCCAGGCGAACGTTTTAGATGTGTGTTGGGGCGAGCGCACGGTTCCGTTGGAGATGTGGGGCGCGCCGATTTTCGATAGTGACGGACACGTTACCTTTGCTGTCATTGCGTTTCAAGACATTACGGCTCGTCAAAAGGCCGATGACGAACGGGAACAAACAACGCGAGAACTCTTCGAACTCAACCAAAGTCTCGATCGAGCTTTGGCTGCCGAACTCGATTTGACCGACGCCGCCGGACGCTTTGTCCCCCACGAGTTTCTCTCGTTTCTCGGTTACGAAAGTCTCGTGGACGTGGAGTTAGGGAAAGCAGTCGAAAAGGAAATGTCGGTCTTGTTTTCCGACATTCGCGATTTTACGACGCTCTCAGAACAGATGAGTTTAGAGGACAATTTTCGGTTTATCAACGCCTACCTGTCGCGCATGGAACCTGCGATTGCTGAAAATAACGGGTTTATCGATAAATATATCGGCGATGCGATCATGGCTTTGTTTGGGGGGAGTGCAGACGATGCCGTGAAAGCGGGGATTGCCATGCTCGAACAGCTGGCAGCCTATAACGCCACGCGCACGCGCCCCGATCGACCGTCGTTGCAAATCGGCGTTGGCATCAATACCGGCTCGCTCATGCTCGGCACGATTGGCGGCAAACACCATATGGACAGCACGGTCATCAGCGATGCGGTCAACCTTGCTGCTCGCATTGAGGATTTAACGAAAGTGTACGGCGTGCCGCTGTTGATTTCTCATTCAACCTTTTTACAACTCGACGATACCAATCATTACGCCATTCGCTTGATCGATCGCGTTCAGGTTAAAGGAAAGTCCGAAAAAGTTTCGGTTTTTGAAGTGTTTGATGCTGACCCGAGCGATCTCAAAACGGGGAAAATCGATCGACGAACAGATTTCGAGCAGGCGGTGATGTTGTATCACTTAAAATCTTATGATGAAGCGGCTCGATTGTTTCGCGATTGTTGGACTGATAACTCCGGCGATCGAGCGAGTCAAATTTATCTCGATCGCTGCCTCGAACGCCTCGAATCTGAACGCAAATCGTCATAAAACATACCTTTGAGGGGTTCGATCTGGAGGGGTTGCGCCCCTCAAGTTTCTGCAATACGGAAGATAGATACTGAAGCGAATCTCCGCAATATAACGGATGACAGATGTTAGACTCTGACTCACAATAAGGGAGTAGATCGTCATTGGGTGTTAAGCGGTCGGGGTGTCCAGCAATGTCATTCAAGTTATTTGTAAGTTTGCCGATTGTCGTCATGTCAATCGGATCGGCAGATATTTTTTCAAACCAAACCTTACTAAGCTTACCGAGGTCTAACGCCTCACCTAACGTTCCTTCTGTCACTGCTGTTGCTAGATCGACCCAAGAGTTCGCGTTGGGATCTGTCACGACATCGAGAATCGAACGGCAAGACGAGCTTGGAAACCAGCCCTTCGAGCCACGAGACGATAACGAAGGGCAACCGAAAGATACCGTCGGATGAATTCCGCAACGAGGTTTTGAGAACTCTCTTGACACTGTCCTCATCGTCTGTCCGGATCGATCGTCTCGAACGAGGTATAAAAGGGAATAGCTTTTTCACAGGTCGGAACGAACGGTAAGGGCGAGGTCTCCTCATCCTTGAAGTGAAGACGAAACTCGCTAAACTGTGATAGACAATGTTCCGCCGACTCTTCGAGTTGCTCGATCTCTCGTGAAATCGAGCCCTATCTCCCTCGATCGTCGGAGTAGCAGCGGGCAAATCCGATTCAATGTTGGGCGATCGATTCAAACAGCACGCAGGAGCGGGAAAACCCCGCCCTCGGAAATGGCGAGGGGCCGTTCTAACTGCGTTAGGCACTTCGGGAGTCGCAATTCTAGGAACGCTAGCCGGCATATTTCAATTGCTCGAATGTGCTACGCTCGATCGATACTTCCAATTACGCCCCCCCGAACCGCCCGATCCGCGGATCGTTCTCGTCACGATCGATGAGGACGATATCACAAAGGTCGGGCGTTGGCCGCTTCCCGACCTCGTCCTTGCCAAACTGCTCCTGAGCGTTCGATCGCAGCAACCGCGTCTGATCGGTTTGCATCTTTATCGCGACGTTCCCGTCGAACCGGGCTACGCGGCCTTAACAGAAGTGTTGCGAACCACACCGAACCTGATCGCCATGGAGAAATTAATTGGCGATTCCGTCGCACCTCCACCCGTTCTCGAGGAACTCAACGGAGTCGATCGTGTTGCCCTGGCCGACATGGTTCTCGATCCTGACGGCAAAGTGCGGCGAGGTCTGATCTCCGTCAAACCCAACAACGGCAATCTCCGATATACCTTCGCCGCTGCTCTGGCTTTACACTATCTCGAAGCCAGCGGCATCAACGCACACACTGACGAAGACCGTCCCTGGAGCGTTCGCATCGGACGTGCTACCCCCCTCGAACCCTTACAAGCCAGTGACGGTGGTTACGTCCGCATTGATGATGGTGGTTATCAACTCCTTCTCAACTACCGAGGCACACGCCAAGCTTTTCACCACATCTCAATGACGGATGTGCTTGCGGATAAGGTTCCTCCAGGTTTAATGCACGATCGAATTGTCATCATCGGGCCGGTAGCTGCCAGTCTCAAGGAACTGTACAACACTCCCTACAGCCAACGCTCTCAACAAAGCTATACCCAAATGTCGAGTTTGGAGATTCACGCCAACCTCACCAGTCAAATCCTCAGCGCAGCTCTTGACGGTCGGCAAGTCTTTCACTTTCTCTCCAATCCCCTAGAATGGCTTTGGATTCTCACATGGGCATCGAGCGGGATGGCGATCGGATGGTATTGGTGGCACACCAGTCAATTTCGCAGCTATACCTCCCCCGGTTGGTGTCTGTTGGGGGTCTATACTGTCCTCGCCTGCGGAAGTCCCCTCGTCCTCGGCTACATTGCGTTTCTCAACGGTTGGTGGATTCCTTCTGTGTCTCCCGTTGCTGCTGCCTTGGGATCGATCGTCGTTGTCGCCGCTCAAAAGACTCACGGACTTCAGCGCATGGCCACCTCTGACGGATTAACCCAGGTGGCAAACCGCCGTTACTTCGATGCTTACTTACACCGCACCTGGGGACTCAGTCTTCGCAAACGGAAAGCGATCTCGCTGATTCTGTGCGATGTCGATTTTTTTAAACCGTATAACGACACTTACGGTCACCCAGCCGGAGATCGATGCTTACAACAAATTGCTTGGGCGATCTCCCAAGCTGTGCGTCGGAGCGATCTCGTCGCGCGATACGGTGGAGAGGAGTTTGCTATCGTCCTTCCTGAGACTCATCTCGACGACGCGATTAAAGTGGCTCAGCGCGTTCGCGAACAGGTTAGCGCTTTGAAGATCGAACACACGGCTTCCCCCATGGCCCATGTCACTCTCAGTTGCGGTGTGACCAGTATTGTTCCTCACGGCCACCTATCCGTTCACGACCTCGTAAAAGCTGCCGACTGCGCACTCTACGCAGCGAAGAAAGAGGGACGTAATACCTACTGTGTCTGTAAATCTTGGGTTGGTAGATGAAAATATGACGATAAATTTACAATTGACAGTCGACGATGAAATATCCAATTTATCCGATTTATCAAACACGTTTTATCAACATCATAAAATTCACAGAGTGTTTATAAATAAAGATCTTTAAAAAAATAAAATCGTTGTTTTGAAACCGGATTTTCAAAAGAAGAATTTCCGCCACTCCCCCTTCCCCGGGCTTCTTGTTGCCTCCTCAACCGCTCTTCCCACCTTCACGGGGTACGACTTTGGCGGGAAAATAGAAGGAGAACTCGTAGCGTAGGTAACAAATAATCATGTCTGAAACAGCTATTGAATCTATCCTTCACGAAGAACGAATTTTTCAACCGCCCGCCGAGTTCGCCGCCAGCGCTCACGTAAAGAGCCTCGACGAATACAAAGCACTTTACGATCGAGCGGCGAAAGACCCCGAAGGCTTTTGGGGAGAACTCGCCGAACGAGAACTCGACTGGTTCGAGAAGTGGGACAAAGTGCTAGACTGGCAACCCCCCGTCGCGAAATGGTTCGTGAACGGAAAACTCAACATTTCCCATAACTGCCTCGATCGACACCTGACGACCTGGCGTAAAAACAAAGCCGCCCTCATCTGGGAAGGAGAACCCGGCGACTCGCGTACGCTCACCTACGCTCAACTGCACCGGGAAGTGTGTCAAATGGCCAACGTTCTCAAACAGCTCGGCGTTCAAAAAGGTGACGTGGTCGGCATTTATATGCCCATGATTCCCGAAGCCGCTATTGCTATGCTGGCTTGCGCCCGTATCGGTGCTGTTCACAGCGTCGTCTTCGGTGGCTTCAGCGCGGAGGCTCTCCACGATCGACTCAACGGAGCCGAAGCGAAAGCCGTGATTACTGCCGATGGTGGTTTCCGTAAGGATAAGGTCATCACCCTGAAAGAACAAGTCGATAAAGCCCTGGCGAACAACACTGTCCCGAGCGTGCAGAAGGTTCTGGTGGTGCAGCGCACTGGGGAAGAAACCCACATGGAACCGGGACGCGATGTTTGGTGGCACGAAGCGCGTCAGAATGTTTCCGCCGACTGTCCCGCCGAACCCCTGGACAGTGAAGATATGCTGTTTATCCTCTACACCAGTGGAAGCACGGGCAAACCGAAAGGGGTCGTCCACACCACGGGGGGTTACAACCTTTACAGCCACATGACCCTGAAATGGGCATTCGATTTACAGGAGACCGATATTTTCTGGTGTACTGCCGATGTGGGTTGGATTACGGGACACAGCTACATCGTGTACGGGCCTCTGTCCAACGGTGCGACGATGGTGATGTACGAAGGCGTTCCCCGTCCGTCTAACCCCGGTTGCTTCTGGGATGTCGTCGAAAAATACGGCGTGACGATTTTCTATACGGCTCCCACTGCCATTCGATCGTTCATTAAAGCCGGAGACCAACATCCTAACGCTCGCGATCTCTCCTCCCTCCGTCTGCTCGGCACTGTAGGCGAACCGATCAATCCCAAAGCTTGGATGTGGTATTACCAAGTTATTGGTGACGAACGCTGCCCCGTGGTCGATACCTGGTGGCAAACAGAAACCGGAGGCTTCATGGTCACGCCGCTTCCCGGTGCCACGCCGACAAAACCCGGTTCGGCAACGTTTCCCTTCCCCGGCATCGTGGCCGATGTGGTCGATTTAGACGGTAATCCCGTCGGTAACAGCGAAGGGGGTTATTTGGTTGTCAAACAGCCCTGGCCGGGTATGATGCGGACGGTTTATAAAAACTTCGAGCGTTTCCGTCGCAGCTATTGGGAACACATTCCCCCGAAAGACGGCCAGTATTTCTATTTTGCTGGAGACGGCGCACGCAAGGACGAAGACGGTTACATCTGGATTATGGGTCGCGTCGATGATGTGATCAATGTTTCCGGTCACCGTCTCGGGACGATGGAAATCGAGTCGGCTCTCGTGTCACATCCCTCGGTTGCTGAGGCGGCTGTGGTGGGCAAACCCGACGAGATTCGCGGTGAAAGTATCGTGGCGTTTGTGATTTTAGAGGAAGAGTACGAACCGACGGACGAACTGAACAAGGAATTGAAGCAGCACGTCGTTGAAGAAATCGGCGCGATCGCTCGTCCGGGAGAAATTCGTTTTTCGGACGATCTGCCGAAAACACGCTCGGGCAAGATCATGCGTCGCTTGCTCCGTAGTTTGGCTTCTGGGCAGGAAATTTCGGGCGATACTTCAACCTTGCAAGATCGTGGCGTGTTGGATAAACTGCGCGGCGGTGCGTAGGGTTAATGTCGGAGTGGGGTGATTTCCACTCGAGGGCAAATTCCTGTCGGGTATCGATCGATTAGCTCAATTCGGGTGGGAGTTTCCCGCCCGAAATTTGTCAATGCTTCTGGGTTAATACCGCTTGGAAAATATTCTGGGGAAATAGCCCTTGCCAATGAATTGTTGTGGGTGCAATCGTGACGATTGACATCACCGATTCAGGTTGGTGGTTTAACCATCTTCTTGCTATGTCAAAAGAGAGTCACGGATGTTTTACTACAATGGGGTGAGATATCCATCTTCGATCGATCTCGGCATGAAAATTTCGAGAGTGCATCTCAATTTCGTAGAATGACCCCTCCGCCTTCGGCACCTCCCCTTAGCCAGGGGAGGAGGGGTGGGGTTCCGATCGCAAAAGTGAGATGCACCCTATTTCGATTGCATCTGTTTGACTCTTAGCTAAGCTGAAATTTGAGGAACTGAATTCTGTGATTTGTATACTTTTGGCTAATACAATCTCTCAAAACCAAGATCGAAAGAACGTTCGGATTTTTTTTGTAATAGAACTTACTTCAATTTAACAAAAGGAGGAACATCGTGATTTTGATAATTTTTTCAAAAATTAAAATTTGATTGACTTTTTTGAAATATATTTCTTGTATGTAATACCAAAAAAATGCGAGTAGCTAACAAAAAATTGCAATGTAATTAGCGTGATGGTAATAATTTTTTATTTTCGCAAATCTAATATATATTTTGACTATCAAAAAAATCAAAAATTTAAATCTATCTCGATCTTTTATTTTTTGAATCAATTAATTCAATTAAGGCTTTTTAAATACAAAAAGAAATAAACAACATAAAAATATGTAAATTAATTAAAATCAACGCAAATTAATGGCATTAAATTGAGTAGGGCTTATTTTGATTTTGGGCGAACAAAAAACTATCTTGCGAGCGTCCACAAACCTAAAAACACTTCTCTATGCTTCTCAAAAAGGCTAAACTCAATCTTGTGGCTTAACAAAGCCAGGCTTGCATATCGAGGATGCGTCTACCCTAGAGCCTTGCATCAAAGCTCTCTACCAGCCAAAAAATGTTTGGTATAATTCGGATAGTTTTTTTACATTGCCATTCAAGCTATCTTAAGAGTTTAGCTGAAAGGGATGAGTCTTTTTGACCGATTTCATACGATCGAGTGAAGCACTTGTAAAATCTGACTTCCAGACTTTCTCTCCTCTCCACCGAACAGTTTAGTGGTTTGAGCTTTCGTTAAAAATCAGCTCCGATCGGCAAATCAACGTGAAAACAGGATTTTTTGCACTCGTTTGAAGTCTAAGATTGACGCAGGAGGAAAAGGTAGCATGAGAGCTACAAGGGCATCGCGGGACGAGCGACCCCAAAATTACCGAGGTGATTTGTCGTCAGGCGACGATCGAGCCTCCATCTCTTGGCATCGATCGATCGCGAGGGTTGCCCGACAAATTCAGCAATCGATCGCGTTAAGCGAAATCCTGCAAACAACGGTAGATGAGATCTATCAGCAACTCGGGTGCGATCGCGTTTTTCTCTACCAACTCGAACCCGATTGCAGTGGTCGAGTCGTTGTGGAAGCAGTCTCAGCACCGCAATGGTCGCTCTTAGATCGGGTGATGAAAGACACCTGTTTTGAGGCGAGTTGGACGACTGAGGATCGAAAGAGACAATTTTCCGCGATCGAAGATATTACCACCGCCGACATCAGCCTTTGCCATGTTGAACTTTTGACCGAGTTCCAGGTTAAAGCGAATCTAGTCGTCCCAATTTTTCATGGAGAGCGGCTTTGGGGATTATCGATCGCGCATAGCTGCAACGGGCCTCGACAGTGGAAGGTTGAGGAAATCGAGGGATTACAGGAGATTGCCGTTCATGTGGGCATTGCCATTCACCAAGCATCGCTCATCGAGCAGTTGCAGGCGGCTAAGGCAAAGCCCGAATCACCGAGTGCTGTCGATCGTCCAGAACGAGAGCAGACGAATAAGCCCCTTCAAGAAGCGGTACGAGTCGCCCACCCAGTAACCGTTGGAGGGATTGAGCAGCAAGATTTTTTGCGTCAGGTACTCGATAGCCTCTTCACGTTTGTTGGCGTATTAACGCCTGAAGGCATTGTACTCGAGGTCAACCAGGCCCCCTTAGTCGTTGCTGGTTTAACACGAGAAGATATAATCGGTCAACCCTTTGCCAATACCTATTGGTGGTCGTACTCATCTAAGGCCAAGGCACAAATTCAGGCGGCGATCGATCGGGCTCAGAAAGGAATGTCAGTGCGCTTCGACATTCCCATACGAGTGCATGGGGGGTCTCAAAGGGTTGTCGATTTCTCCCTAACCCCCCTCAAAGACAGTGCCGATAACATTACTCATCTCATTCCCTCCGGCATTGATATCACCGAGCGAAAACGCGGTGAAGCTGAATGCCGACAAGCCGTCGATCGAATTAAACAACAACTTCTCGCCATTGAAAGTAGTGTTGATGGCATCGCGATCTTACGGGAAGGAGCCTATCAATATCTCAACCCATCTCACGTTGAGATGTTTGGCTACGACTCAGCAGAAGAACTGCTAGGGCGGTCTTGGCAGTATCTTTACTCTGCCGAAGAGCTTGCCCGCTTTCAAAAGGAAGTTTTCCCGATTTTGGAGGCGAACCGACATTGGCAGGGGGAAGCAATTGCCACTCGCAAAGACGGTAGCACCTTCTACGAAGAGGTGTCCCTGACACTGAGTGGAGATAGCGATCTCATTTGTGTCTGCCGCGATGTAACCGCTCGAAAGCAAGCCGACATCGAACTTCGCGAAAGCAAGGAGCAGCTCGAAGACTTTTTCGACAATGCGAGCGATCTAATCCAGAGTGTTTCTCTGAAAAACGGGCGATTTCTCTACGTCAACCGCACGTGGTTAAACACTTTAGGCTACGAACTCGATGACCTTGCCGAATTGACCGTTTTCGATCTCATCGCCCCGGACTGTATCCCTCAATGTCAAAGTATCTTCAAGCAATTACAGTCAGGCGAAGTGCGCCAGGTCAAACGCCTCGAAGTCACATTTCTCGCCAAAGACAGATGCAAAATTCTCCTTGAAGGCAGCATTAACGTCCGTGTTGAAAACGAGACACCAATCGCAACCCGTTCTATCTTCCACGATATTACCGCTCAACGTAAGGTAGAAAATCTTTTACGAGAACAAGCAAAGGTTCTCAAGATTTTTTATGAAACGTCACCTCTAATCATGGGGGTCGTTGAGCTTTCAGATGATGATATCCTTCATATTTATCATAATCCGGCAACTCTTAACTTTTTTGGTATAAGCCCTGAAGATATTACGTACAAATGGGCGAGCGAACTGGGTGTCTCTCGAGGTATTATTCAACTTTGGATAACTCACTATCGTCAAAGTCAAAAGCAGCAAAAACCCATTCAATTTGATTACGAACATCAGATAGAATCTGGGACGTATTGGCTGCTAGGAACTGTTTCATTCCTGGGTTTTTCTGAAAGCAATCGACCTCAATTTTCCTATATCGTTCAAGATATCACCGATCGCAAACGGAGTGAAGACGAGCGAAGACGAGCGGATGCAATTCAGTTACAAGCCGATCGCGTGAGTGGCGAGCTGAAGCTGTTGGAGAATATTTTAGAAATTACGCTTGCAGGCTATTGGGATTGGAATATTCCAAGCAATCAGGAATATCTAAGCCCAAGCTTTAAGCAAATGTTTGGATACGAAGATTTTGAACTGCCTAACTCACCTGAAACGTGGCAAAAACTAATATTTTCTGAAGATTTGCCAGAAGCATTGACTTGTTTTGAACGTCACGTTCAAAGTCACGGAAATATCCCGTATTCTATCGAGGTTAGATATCGACATAAAGATGGGTCTACCGTTTGGGTAATCTGTTCGGGTCAGGTGATTGAATGGGATACGGAGGGCAATCCTTTGCGAATGATTGGCTGCCATATCGATATCACCGATCGAAAACGGACTGAAGAAACATTACGTAAAAGCGAAGCCACCAATCGCGCGCTCATTGAAGCCATTCCGGATGTGTTAATCCGGATGCGTCAAGACGGTGTTCCCCTAGAGGTGATTAATGAAGAAGCAGTTCTCGATATTCATACTCGAGAAAACATCGATCGATCGTCCGAGCTATCGATCGCAGATATTATGCCGTTTGCCCTCGATCGAGATCGCGTTCGGTTAGCTCAAGCTGCTTTACAAACCGGAAGCATCGAACGACAAGAGTACGATTTTGTTAAGGGGGAGCAAACCTATTATGAAGAAGCGAGGATTATTCCCTTATGGCGCGATGAAGTTTTAGTGGTTATTCGCGATATTACGCTGCAAAAACAAGCCGAAATCGAACTCAAGACGACCAAATCTCAACTCGAACTGTTTATTCAAGCAACGTCTGAAGGGTTTTTCGATTGGGATCTCATTACGGGAAAAGTTTATCTGTCGCCTCGCTGGAAAGAAATGCTAGGCTATGCTGACGACGAGCTTGAAAATGCATTTGAAACCTGGGAGTCGCTCGTTTTTGAAGAAGATCGGGTTGCCGCACTTCAGCTAATAGAAGATTACAATAATGGCAAGGTCGATCGTTTTTCAATGACCCAGAGAATTCGACATAAAAATGGTTCGACGGTTTATATTTTCGTTCGTGCCATTCATATCAAAAACGATCGAGGCGATGTCGTTCGCATGATAGGCAGCCATCTCGATATGACCCAAATGGTTGCCATGCAGGAAGCGCTGAAAACTTCGGAAATGCAGCTCAGTAGTATTCTGAATAGCTCTCTCGACGGTATTATGGCATTTCGCTCAGTACGTAACGATCGAGATAAAATCGTTGACTTTGAATGGTTGTTGAGCAACCCGACGGCTTGCGAGATCGTCGGTCGATCGGCCAACGACCTCATCGGTCAACGACTGTTGCAAGAACTCCCCGCCCATCGAGAAGAAGGACTCTTCGATTTATACGTTCGAGTGGTGGAATCGGGAGAACCGATTCAACGCCAGTTTCACTACAACCACGAGGGGATTGATTGCTGGTTCGAACATATTGCGGTCAAACTTGGGGATGGCTTTGCCGTAACTTTCCGTAATATTAGCGCCATCAAACAATCAGAACAGGCGCTCCAGCAAGCGAATCACCAACTTGAAGACCACCTGAACGACCTCAAACAGCGCAATACAGAAATGCTGCTGTTAAGTGAAACGAGCGATTTTCTACAAGCGTGTTTTACCATCGAAGAAGCCTGTGCGGTGATTAGCAGTCTTGTAGAACCTCTATTTCCAGGCTGTTCGGGCGGCATTTTTATTACCAATGCTTCTCGCAACCGGGTGGAAAACGCGACGTCCTGGGGAGCGCACCTGCATTCTCAACCTGACTTTCCGCCTCAAGATTGTTGGGCCTTGCGTCGGGGACGACTGCACTGGGTGGGACAACATCGAGCGGGGTTGCGCTGCAAGCACGTTTCTTCCCACGCTGAACTCTCGGACACGCTTTGCATTCCCACGATCGCTCAGGGGGAAACCTTGGGCTTGTTTTACCTGAGTGCAGAAACGCCCGAGGCTTTACCGGAAGCCAAGCGGCAGTTGGCTTGTACGGTGGCTGAACAAATCGCCCTATCGATTGCGAACCTACGCTTGCGAGAAACGCTTCAGAACCAAAGTATTCGCGATCCGCTCACCGGATTGTTCAATCGTCGCTATTTGAAAGAATCCCTCCAGCAAGAGATCGCCCGCGCTCAGCGCAATCAACATTCGATTGGCGTCATTATGCTCGATGTCGATCGCTTTAAGCAGTTTAACGATACCTACGGCCATGAAGCGGGAGACTACGTTCTTCAATCGATCGGCAAATTACTCAGAGAGAGTGTTCGCGGGTCAGATATTGCTTGTCGCTACGGTGGCGAAGAAATGACGTTGGTATTGCCCGAGTGTTCTTTGGTTGACGCTCGAGCTAGAGCAGAAGCTATTCGAGAAGGGATTAGCCAGCTTAGAATTCACTATCAGGGGAAAATGTTAGACGTCTTGACAGCATCACTTGGTGTTGCCTGTTTTCCCCAACATGGCGTGACGGGACAAGTCCTTTTACAAGCTGCTGATACGGCGCTTTATCGTGCTAAGGCTGAAGGGCGAAATCGAGTGGTGGTGGCTCCGTGAATGACTTCACGAAATGAAAGACAATGGAAAGTTACGAAGAAAATCGTTTCACCCTTGCCCATACTTTATGGGGTACTACACTGTTAGGCTCGATGAAATCTTTCAATTCTAAGACAACGACGCGATCTCCGTTGTTGAGCGTGTCTTTCCATTCTTGAGGGGCGTAATCTGGCGGTTGTGGGTAATTCCCGCGCACGTTGAGCGAATTCTGCGTCACCGTCACTGTATCTCCAATATGGGGAACGCGAGGGGGTTCGATGGTAATAGAAGCTTGTGTTCCTTGCTGTAATGCCATCCCAGTCGACAATTCTGCATTACGATCGATCGTTCCGAGAAAGATCCACCCTAGCGATTCTTCGTTGGTATAAGCAGGTGTGGGAGGTGGAGAAGGTTCGCCGTTGGGGGGAATCGTCGGTGGAAACTGAGACCAAACGATCGACACCCCGACAACTAAACCCACCACACCCAGCCCAACAAGCCAACGGCGGCGAAATGATGGCGACACAGACGGTGTTGGAACGGGTTCGGGGTAGCGCTTGTAGCGCTTGGGGGATGGCGGAACAGGTGTCTCAGCTTGGGGGGTCAACCGTCGTTCGATCTCAGCCACATCTTCGAGACGCAAACCGAGAACCTCTCGAAATCGGGTTAATTCCCGTTGCGTCGTTTCGCTTAAGGGAAACTCCGATCGAACCGTTTTCTCAAACGTTTGTTCGTACTGTTCGAGGTTGTGTTGATATCTGCGATAGGGTTCCAAAACTTCCGCTTCGATCTGCTGTGTGACCTCAACACTCAGATTCAACTGTTCGCGCAACGCATTTAGGACTAAACGACCGACTTCAGAAATCGTACCGCCGCTGGCAAATTGACTGACTTCACGACGGTAACGCTGTTGGGGGTCGTCGATGGGTGCTTTCGCGAGAAAAATGCGAAATCCTTCTTCGGCGACAAAAATTTTCGGTTTCATCGCGGGAGCGGTTTCGCGCACTTTCTGGTGAGCGTAGTCGTGGAGTTCGTCAATGGCAACGACTCCATCTCCATCTAAGTCCGCCACACCGGTGCGAATGCCTTCGACGAGATAGCGAGTATAGATTGATAGATCGGAGGCGGATTCTTCAAAGGAATACTGAATTGCGCTTGAAGATGTTAAAACTGCTCGTCCTTGACCGCCGAGTTGAGTACGAACGTCGATCGATCGGCTTTGGCAGTCATACCCTCAGCAAACGCACCGCTAAAACAACAATCGAGAATGACGACTTGACGCTTACAACGACTGTTGCTCATAATATCTAATACAAAACTGGCCGGAACTGCCGTCGATTTCACAAGCTCGCCACTTTCAGTTTTACGAGTAATGTGAGTTGCGAAATACAGCCTTCCTCGATCGTCTTTAATTCCGTGACCGGAGAAAAACAGCAATGCGAGATCGTCTTTTTCTCGATCGGCTAACAAACTCTCGATTTCCTGCTCCATGCTTTGCCGATCGGGATCGATCAGAGTTTTAACCGAATCAAAAGCACCTCTTTCTGAATCTTCCAGCACTGCCTTCAATGCTTCAACATCTTTGACAGCACAAGGAAGTGGTACTAAATCCGAGTCATAATGACTAACACCCACCAGCAAGGCGATCTTCACCATCGATCTAACTCCTTAAGCCATTACAAATTCCTCAGCTAAGCGAATTGCGGTTTCGAGTTCAGCTCGACTGCTTGCTTTTACCTCTAATGTTTTACCGTTGGCTTGAACTTTTAACTCAATGGTTTTTCCAGATAACCGATCGTTGAGAAATGCCAACCAAGTTTTAATATTTTCGATTGTTATTTCGGCTAGTAAAATTCCAGGCAAAAATCCCCCGATAGCTTTATTCCTTTTCGGTGGATTGGTATCAGAAATTCGTTCGACTCGATCGACTTCTTCAATGTTCCGCAATTGACTCAATAATTTTTGAGTTTCGGATTCTTTATCTTCGTCGTCCAAATTTGGATCGATAAAAGAAATAACAAACTGAATTTTATCCATTGTCTGAATTAACGATTTTATCGATCGATCTATAAATGGCTTACTTCCCAGTATATTCAAGTTGAAATGCTATTATCGAGATCGTGTATTAAATCTTAAACTCCTCAAACGTTTGATTGTTTGTCACCGAGAAGGAACTGGGTCTGTTGGACTTAGTTGAACTTAGAGCGATCGGCAGAGTTGATGAGACTCTAAAACGCTTGGTGTAGGGAAAAACAGCCCACAATTTGCGACAACTTAACGACGATTCCACACTTCACGAGCAGTGGCGTTCCCGTAGAGCGATCGCGACCCCACTGAAATTAACGGTTCCCCTGCGTCGTCCGGTAAATTGCGGGAAATCGGATCGCTCGGATCGTCGGGTTGTCGCATGAAATCTGTCACGAAAACCACCGATCGATCTTCGTTCCAGAGTTCTTGCAATCGATCGCCCGTGATGGCATATTCCGGAGGCTGACCCGGAAAGGCTGGGGGGGTGCGGTTGTCGCCGCCATCGGTCAAGACGAACACGATCGGGTACGCGAGTCCTGGCTTCCCTCGTACCCAACCCGTAGGTAATTCGGTCGTCTCAGGGAAAGCCGTACCGTCTCGATCGAGATAGTAACTCATCGCACCGGCTGCCCCGAGTTCTTTCGATCCCTCAAACGTCCAAATTGTGGTTTCTTCCAGGCGCGTTTGAGCCGTTTCGATGAGGAATTGTGAAGATCGATCGCCGGAAAACTGCACGAATCCCTGCGTCACGGCAACGTAAGCCACGATCGTCCCCGCAGCAATCGCCCCAAACCCCTGATAACGCCGCTTTCCGAGCAATAACAGACCGCCGGTCAGACATCCCAACCCAATACTTAAGGAGATTGAAATGGCAATCGATATCAATTCCGGGTATGTTGCGCTCATCCACACCGGAAGTTTAAACGTCACGGCGATCGAACTCGCGCCCAACGCTGTAAACAATATTCCAGCGAACTGATGTCCCCATCGATCGCCCTGCTGTCGACTTTGCGTCCACCACAACGCACACAACAGAACGAACGGCGGAACACTCGGCAAACCGTAGTACACCAGACGAGACGACAGGGGTAAAAACAGCAAGACGGGAGACAGCGTTCCAACAGCTAAAATTGTCAACGCTGTCGTGTACGATCGACCCCGACGGGTGCTGTGACGCCAGAATTCTTTCCATACCAACGCGACCGTTTGGGGCAACACGAGCGCCCACGGAAAGCTCCAAAGCCAAGTCAAACCGACATAGCCCAAGGCCCCAATTTTCGACACGTCGTAGTCTGGGGGAAAGCGGGTATCGGCAATCCGTTGTAAGTTTTCGTTGAATAGAAAATATTGTAGAAACCCCGGATTGGCCGTTTCTACGGCAATCGTCCAGGGCAACACGACAAATAGTAAGACGATGAGACCCCAGGGAAGGCGTAACGCCTTGAAGACGCGGCGGGGGGATTTCATACCCGCGACGGCTAACGTCGCCAACATTGGAAAGACCAGCATCGACGGACCTTTCGCCAAAACGCACAATCCCAGCGAGATCGATAACGAGATCCAGCATTTTCGATGACGGACATTTCCCGTCAGTCGCCAGAGAAAATAGTACGACGCGAACAGCAGCGAGCCGAGTAAAACGTCGATGAGAACTTGGTGAACGAAGATAAACCAACCGCACGCTGTTGCCAGCATCAATGCAGCGACTCGTCCCGTGCTTGGGGTTGCCAAGTCGCGCCCCCACTTCCAGGACACGAGAACACCGAACCACGCCGCAATCGCGAGGGGAAGTCGTGCGGCAAATTCGTGAATCCCCAATAGACTGTAGCTGGTCGCGATCGACCAATACACTAAAGGGGGTTTGTTCAAATACGGTGCGCCGTTGAGGGTTGGGGTAATCCAATCTCCGCGCAACACCATTTCTCGGGCAACGCCAGCAAAATGGCCTTCATGGGGTTCGTACAGTCCATATCCCCCCAATCCTGCTGTCAAAATTCCAAAGGCAACGATTAGCGTTAATACGTCCGGCCACCATACAGCTCGCTTCATAGGCAATCGATCGATCTACAATTTACGATTTAAGCAGTTGATAGTTTACGATTTTTTCTCCTTTTACCTCATTTTCTTGTCGTTCCCTCATCTCATCATCTCATTCCCTCTTCATTCCCTCACCAATCGATCGAGTGTCGCCGCCATGACATCGCTCGTTTGTCCCGTTACGGCGTAGACGAGGGCTTCGCGATAGACCCGTTGGGCCGGGTGCGTGCTGGCGTTGGCAGCACCACTGGAGACGGAAACGGCGGCGTAGGTGCATCGTCCGGCTAAATCGATGGCCCACGCTCGCAATTTCAATCGATCGTCGTAGGATTTGATGGATTCTAATTCGGCGTCGAAGATTCTATCGCGACATTCGGTCAGTTCTCGATCGAGCTTCGTCCAAGCGGAGCGAATACAAGGAAGTGATTTGGTTTGGGCCGTGCGTTCGACGATATCTAATCCGGCGCGAGCGCATCCGAGGGCGAAGAAGCTATGGTGAAGTACGTTCGTTTGGCTGTTGGTTTCCATCCAGTGGGGCGGTTTGACGAACAAGACGCGATCTTCGCTGAGATGCCAGTTTCGGACTTCGGCGGTCACGGTGTTGGTCGACGTTAACGCTGACATCGCCATCGGTGAACTGAATTCGATCGAGCCACCGCGATCTTGTTGGCTGTTGACGAGCGGCATGATGCCAAAAACGGAACGTCCGTCGGACAACATTGCCCCGATCGCGAACTCCTCGAAGAAATTCCACCCGGTTACCCAAGGCACGAAACCGTCGAGTTGATAGCCACCTGCGATCGGTTTGGCTCGCATGGGTGGGGTTCCGCGACGGCGCAGTTGTGAGAAGCCCACGCCCACTAATCGATCGCCAGTTGCCATGTGGGGTAAATATTCGTTGCGCAGGTCGTTGTTCGGGCTTTTTGAAAACAGGGCGGCGGCACTTTGATGCTGGGTTTGCAGGAATGCCAGCGCCCCGGAATATCGGGAGATAATCTCTTGAAAACGGCGAAATTGTGCGGGGTGGTCGCTGCGTAGGGCGAGAAGCGATCGATCTCCGAGTCCGTGTAAAACGCGACGCAAGGCTTCGGGATTTCGATCGATCTCGTTGGCTTGCGGAACGACGGTTTCTCGTAAGTAGCTTTCTGCAACGTCGATAAGTGTTTGGGTAGCGGTCATAATTATCGGAATTTATCGCAGTATTATTAAGATTGCCGTTTATGGTAGCTCACCCCTTTCGATGCAGCCACCGAGAATTTTCTATTTTTGTTTCAGTCATAATAAACCGACAGGCGGGAATAAAAAGATATACCATCACGTCGATATTCTCAATCAGTCTGGTTTTGATGCTTATGTCGTACATTTTACTGAAAATTTTCGCATAACGTGGTTTGAAAATGAAACCGCAGTGGTGAATCGATCGAAGTTTCAAGAGCGATACGATCCAAGTCGCGATATTTTTGTACTACCAGAAGATTTGGGAAATAAAATATTATCTTTTCCGGGCAAAAAAGTTATTTTCAATCAAAACTTATTTTTTGGATTTAAATGCTTGGATAAGTCTGCAAAATCGAGTATTCCTTATTTGAGTCCAGATATTTTGGCGACAATCGTTGTTTCCGAACACAATCGAAAAATCCTAAACTTCACCTATCCGGAGTTGCCTGTATTTCGGATTTACTGCGGACTCGATCGAGATCGGTTTTCGTTTTGCGATCTTTCTGAAAAAAAGAAGCAAATTGCAGCCAATCCCAATAAAAACGCATCGGAAATTTTGTCGGTCTATCAAATTCTTCGATCGAGAGCCGTGCGAGGATTGAATCATTTGCTCGATTGGGATTGGGTTTGGATTGAGGGAAAATCTGAGTCTGAAGTCACGCAAATTTTAAAAGACTCGGCAATTTTTGTTTCTCTTAGCTTACATGAAGGCTTTGGATTGTTACCCTTAGAAGCCATGGCAAGCGGTTGTCTCACTCTTTCCTACGGTCTCGAACCGATGACTGAATATTTACCATCTGACTCACAAATTCAACCCGGAAATTTACAGAAAGTCGTCTGTCATATTGAAGCGCTTGCTGATAAATTTCTCAAAAAACCATCGGAATTGCAAGTTTTGACCCGCCGATGTCGTGATATTGCGACAGCTTATTCTCCCCAACGAGAAATCGATAGTGTCATATCGACCTGGAATGCTATTTTAGACCAAAACTTTGATGTCGAGACAGAATGTCCTTCCTATCCGAAAGTCTTGTTTTAGAGTTTTAAGACGTTTCAAAATTAGAAAAAATATCAGATATTTAAAATATTAGAAAAACGAGAATCTTTTCCTATTTTCCAAACGAACTAAAAATCTCATATTTTTAAGCTCAGCTTGCTGAAAGATAAGGGTCTGTTGGGCCTAGGGTGATAAGCAGAGTTTATGAGACTCTAAAACTCTTGGCGTCGGGGCGAACGGCCGTTCGCCCCGACAACAATATTAGTGTCGCAAGCAACCCAATACCACCGCAATTCCAAGAAAACCAAAGATAATCGACGATCTACGACTCTGCCATTTCGATCGGTCTGAGATGTTGCATTTCTTCATCGGTCAACAGTCGAGAGATCGCGATAAATCGAATACCGAGCGGAATTTCCAGAGAAAAACTCGATCCTCTTCCTTCTGTTATATCAACTCGAACGTGCATATTTTTGTAGTATTCAAACTGATCTTCAGCCATATAAAATTTGCAGCCGTGAATTTCTCCCAAACAGACATCTCTAGAACCCAGTCGGAAGTCACCCAGGGCAAAACACATCGGGGCGGAACCATCACAGCAGCCACCACTTTGATGGAACATCAATTCACCGTGTTCAGCTCTCAATCGATCGATAACTTTTTTGGCTTTCTCAGTAATTGAAACTCGTTCGACAAACATAGAATTATCCTATTTTCGATCGCGTTTATAGGAAGATTCACACAACCGACCCAGCTTATTGAGTCGGTTGCAGAAACAGCAGAGGATTTCACAGAAACCTAAAAACTTAGAAAAAACCTAAAGGCTTTCGATCGTAAGACATCAGCACGTTCTTCGTATGGCGATAACGATCGAGCATCATTTTGTGAGTTTCACGTCCGATACCCGACTTTTTATAACCGCCAAATGACGCATGAGCGGGATATAAATGATAGCAATTGCACCAAACTCGTCCCGCTTCAATGCCACGGCTCAACGTTTGCATTTGGTGAACGTCGCGAGTCCAAACCCCTGCCCCTAAACCGTAGATCGTATCGTTGGCAATTTCCAAAGCTTCTGCTTCGTCTTTAAAGGTCGTGACGCTCACCACTGGGCCGAAAATTTCTTCTTGAAAAATCCGCATTTTGTTATGTCCTTCAAACACGGTGGGTTCGATGTAATAACCGTTCGATCGAGCGGCATTTTCATAAGCCTTACCACCGATTAAAACCTTGGCACCTTCCTGTTTGCCAAGGTCAATATAATTGAGAATCTTTTCATATTGATCCTTGGACGCTTGTGCGCCCATCATGGTATTGGAATCGAGCGGATCGCCCAGTTTAATCGCCGCAACCCGCTTGAGACAACGATCGAGAAATTCGTCGTAAATGCTCTCTTGAATCAACGCCCGAGAGGGACAGGTGCAAACCTCACCTTGATTCAAGGCAAACATCACAAAACCTTCGATCGCTTTGTCGAGAAATTCGTCGTCCTTTGCCATGACGCTCTCACAGAAAACGTTCGGTGATTTCCCACCCAGTTCTAAGGTGACAGGAACAATATTTTCTGAAGCGTATTGCATAATTAAACGCCCCGTTGTCGTTTCACCGGTAAACGCAATTTTCTTCACGTTGGGATGACAGGCTAACGGTTTACCCGCTTCAGGGCCAAAACCGTTGACGATGTTGACGACTCCGGGGGGCAATAAATCGGCAATGAGTTCCATCACCACGAGAATGGAAAGGGGAGTTTGTTCGGCAGGTTTTAAAATCACGCAGTTGCCCGCAGCCAAAGCGGGAGTGAGTTTCCAAGTTGCCATCAAAATTGGAAAATTCCAGGGAATAATTTGTGCTACAACCCCAAGCGGTTCGTGAACTTCTAGGGAAACCGTATTGGCATCGAGATCGGAAATTTCTCCAGCTTCGCCCCGAATGACGCCTGCAAAATACCGAAAGTGATCGATGCTTAACGGTAAGTCCGCTGCCAAGGTTTCTCGAACAGCTTTTCCGTTATCCCAAGATTCGACAACGGCCAAAGTTTCCAAGTTTTGTTCTAAGGTATCTGCAATCGCGAGCAAGATCTGGCTGCGTTCGGTTACTGAGGTTTTATTCCACGTTGCAGCAGCTTTCCAGGCAGCCTCAACGGCTCGATCGATATCTTTGCGGTTGGATTGAGGGACTTTTGCCAGCACGCTTCCATCTACTGGCGAAATATTTTCAAAGTATTTTCCATCGATTGGGGGAACCCACTGCCCGCCAATATAGTTTTCGTATTGTTCTTTGAATTGGGGCTTGGTATAAGACATTTTTAATTTCTCGATATTTTTTCAAAAAAAGTTGTCAAGACGACTCGATCGAACTGCGTAAAATCAGTTCGATATGCGATGATAAACTGAGAGATTTTACAACGCACCCGAGCGAGTGTTTTTAACAGCAATTGCGCTTGAAATATCGCTCAGTTTGTTTGACTACTCACCGGTTAGGGGGCGTTGCAATTTCAAGGATGTAATTTGGTTTTCCATCATACCCTATTCAGTAACTTGAGATACAGTTCTTCTCCTGAAAGACTATCTATGCAATGTTTGTCGATCGAGTCAGGACAAACATCTATTCACGACAACTCAGGTTTTATTTTTATTGCAAAGATTCTTATCTAATTGCAAAGATTTTCAACGATTGATGGGGTCGCGTTATTCCCAGTCAGTTCGATTTCGATCGAACTCGAACGAAGTTTGGCGAATTCGATCGCGAGGATCTGGCCGATTGCCCTCGATCGACCCCTCGCCCCACCTCGATCGGCTAAAATTTCTCCATGGATTTACTACGCTCTCTCCCTCTCGGCCTGTATCTCGAAAAACCGGTCACCTGGCTGCACCGCCTCGATGCCAGAGTGAAACTGGGTTGGTTGATGAGTTTTCTCCTGTCACCCTTGTTGGCGAATCTCGCCTGGCGCGTGTCGCTCGTCGCCGGTCTCGTTCTCCTGACTTTAGCGGCTATGATTCCGATGCGGGTGTGGCGGAAACAGATGGGATGGTTGATGTTTTTCTCCCTGACCGTTCTCGCGATCGGTTCGATTACGCCAGACGGCCTCACCGACACGCAACAATCCCGCCTTCCGGCCGATGAGTTGGCCTTCGATCGACAGGAAATCGACATAGCCGAACCGTCACAACGTCAACCGTGGTACGCACCCTTCCGTTGGGATACATCAGAGGAAACGACTACTGAGGAAACAAAGGTTCCCGATTTAACGCAACTTCCCCAACCTACGGATTACGAATATATTCTGTTTCATCAAGGGCCGTTAAAAATTACTCGCCACTCGATCGATTTGGCAATTCGCATCAGTACGCTTCTATTTACGCTGATTTACGGCACTAACCTCTATTTATTGACGACAGCACCCGAAGCCATTACAGATAGTATTGAAGACCTGATGCAGCCGTTGCGCTGGTTCAAGTTGCCCGTAACGGAAATTGCCTTAACGCTGACGCTCTCGCTACGATTTTTACCGTTAGTGTTAGAGGAAATTCAAAATCTATCTCGATCGATCCAAACTCGCGCAATTAACTGGAAAAAACTTGGGTTTCGCAGTGCGGCGAAAATTTGGCTGATCGTTGCCGAGCGACTGCTGGAAAATTTGTTATTACGTGCCAAACAAATTTCTTCGGCGATGCAAGTTCGGGGATTCACCAGTCCCGATCGTCACCGAGTTCTGTGGCACGAATCTCGACTGAACGTTTGGGATCTGGTGGCACTTCTCTTATTAATCGGTGTTTGGGGAATTCGCCTGACTTGGGGATGGCAAAACTGAACCCATTGACGGAGAGGGATTGGGGATTGGAGAGAAGGGCGAGGTTTCCTCGCCCCGATAGGGTTTGGCCTTGAAACTCGAACGGATCGATCGCTGCGATTAAACGGGATGGTAGAAAAACGATAAACCGACAACGATGTAAGTCGCGAGTAATAACGCTCCTTCTAACCAATCCGATCGACCGTCCGAACTGACCGAATTGGCAAGGGCAACGGCAACAATGACGGCAACGAGTTCAAAGGGATTGAAATTCAAATCCATCGGCTGACCGAATATCCAACCGGCTAACACGAGAACGGGTGCAACAAATAAGGCGATTTGCAAACTCGATCCCATCGCCACTGCCATGGACAAGTCCATTTTGTTTTTCATTGCCACGGTCACGGCTGTGGCGTGTTCGGCGGCGTTCCCAATAATCGGGACTAAAATCACCCCGGTAAACAATGCGGTCAAGCCCAAACTCTCGGTCGCACTTTCTAGAGAATTCACGAGTAATTCGGACTCGTAGGCAACTCCCAAAGTACAGGCGAGTAATACCCCCGTCCACAACCAGGAATTCGGCCGTTCGCCCCGTTCGCCTTCTTCTGTTTCGATTTCCGCTTCTCCGACATCGCATAGGTAAGCGTGGGTTTTCATCGAAAACAGCAACGTGAGACCGTACACGACGATTAAAACTACTGCTACGGCACTCGAGAGTTGACGAACGGTATTTTCGGGAATGCCTTTCGAGGTCACGACAACAGCAGTCGGAATCAAAATCGCCACGGTGGCCAAGTTCATGGCTGAAGCGTTCAATCGCGCCATCACGGATTGAAACATCTGTTCCTTGTATCGCAACCCGCCAAGGAACATCGACAAGCCCATGACGAGGAGTAGGTTGCCTAAAATCGATCCCGTGATGCTGGCTTTCACAACGTCAATGAGTCCCGCACGAAGGGCGATGAGAGCAATGATGAGTTCTGTGGCGTTGCCGAACGTGGCGTTGAGTAAGCCGCCGATAGTCGGCCCGACGACCACGGCGAGTTCTTCGGTGGCAGTTCCCATCCAAGCCGCGAGGGGAACGATCGCGATAGCAGCGAGGATGAAAATCCAGGTCTCTCCCCAGTGGAGGACTTCGCCAACGATCGAAATGGGAACGAAGGCGAGTAACAGCAGAAAAATGAGGTTTTTTGCGGACATACTGGTTTTGTTTTGGACTTTGGCTCGAAATACCACCGTCTAGCATACGCGCTCGGCCGTGTTGCTCACCGCAACGGCGATCGATTTTTGGCTCGAGATCGGGGATCGTGGGGATCGCCAAGGGTCAATGATTTGACTGTTTCTTCACTCGATCGAATGCTTTACAATCTCGCTCGATCGATCTTAAAAAATAACTAAAAATCAACCCAATTGACGAACTGTAAAATAACGCAACGCTTTGTTACGAACTTGGTTTCTCGCCATCGAAGTGCTAGAATCCGCATAGTTAAAATTACCGATACAACTTTGCTTTTTGATTGAATTTAGTTCGCGGCAAGTGCCAAAAATAGATCGTTTCAACAGCCATTAAAGTTTCTCGAACGCCCACAATCGATCGCATTGGGTGAGTTGAGAACCTACGAAGCACGTGCCGAACTTCATGCAACGACTTTCCCGATTATTCCTATGACTTCTATTTCTCAACCGACCACCACCGAGTCGGCCAGTTCCCTATCTCAGGGAACCCCTCGGCTGACTGCTACAGGGATCTACGTTACCGTCCACGGACATTTCTACCAACCGCCCCGAGAAAACCCGTACCTCGAGTCTGTAGAACGACAACCGAGTGCGGCACCGTTCCACGATTGGAACGAGCGCGTTCACTACGAGTCATACCGCCCCAACGCCTTCGCCCGCGTTCTCAACGATCGAGGAGAAGTTGTCGATGTTGTCAACAATTACGAATATCTCAGCTTCAATATCGGGCCGACCTTGATGAACTGGATCGCACGACACGACCTCGAGGTGTACGAAAAAATCCTCGAAGCCGATCGGCACAGTTGCGAGCGATTCAACGGTCACGGGAACGCCATCGCCCAGGTTTACAATCACATCATCATGCCCCTGGCCAGCGAGCGCGACAAATACACGCAAATTCGCTGGGGTAAAGAAGACTTCAGAGCGCACTTCGGCCGCGATCCCGAGGGGATGTGGTTGGCGGAAACAGCGGTCGATTATCCCACCCTCGAAGCGCTCGTCCGTGAGGGGATTCAATTTATCGTTCTCGCCCCCTCTCAAGTCGAGCGCTGCCGTCCCCAGCCTACGGAAGACGATCGAGATCCCGAGTGGCACGAAGTCGGCGGCGGACAGATCGATCCCACTCGTCCCTACCGCTGCTACCTCAAAGGTGCAGACGGACAACCCGATGCCAATGCCCCTTACATCGATATCTTTTTCTACGACGGCCCCATCTCGCGGGATATGGGATTTAACGATGTCTTAGAAAGTTCCTACACCTTCGCCGGACGCTTGGGATTGGCCGTTCACGGCGATCGACGACCCGCACAACTGATCGCTGTCGCGACTGACGGCGAAACCTTCGGCCACCATAAAGGTGGAACGGAAAAATGTCTCGCCTACAGCTTCACCCACGAATTCCCGAGCCAAGGCTGGACGGTGACGAACTTCGCTCACTACTTGAGTATTAACCCGCCGACTTGGGAGTGCGAACTCAAACCCATCACGGCTTGGAGCTGCTCTCACGGAGTCGATCGCTGGCAAGACGACTGTGGTTGTGGGGGCGGCGGTGGCACCCAGCAACAATGGCGGCGGCCCCTGCGCGATACTTTAGATTGGTTGCGAGATCGACTGGTGGCAGTGTTCGATCGAGAGTGCAGTCAGTTCCTGCGCGATCCCTGGGCCGCCCGGGACGAATACATCGAAGTCGTTCGCAATCGCTCTCGAGAAAACGTCGATCGATTTCTCCTCCAGCACCAGCGCCGCCATCTTAGCGAAGCCGAGCAGATCGACGTGTTGCGCCTGTTGGAAATGCAGCGACACAGTCTGCTGATGTACACCAGTTGTGGCTGGTTCTTTGAGGAAATTTCCCGGCCGGAAGGCACGCAGATTTTACGCTACGCTGCCCGGGCCATCGAACTGGCCGGACAAGTTACGGGTAACGACCTCGAGCCGGAATTCGTACAACGGCTGGCTCTGGCCTCGAGCAACGTCGAATTTTTTAAAGACGGTGCGGGGGTCTACGCTCACAACGTCAAACCCGCCCAAGTCAGCCTCGAGCAAATCGCAGCCCACTACGCCATCAGCTCCCTGTTCCAGCCCTACCACCCCGAACAGCGGGTGTACTGTTACCACGCCCGACAACTGAATTACCAACTACAGCATATGGGAACGCTGACGTTGGCAGTAGGTCAGTTGCACCTGACATCGGAAATCACTTGGGAAACGGTGCATTTGACCTTTGCCGTTCTGCACCTGGGAGCATTAGATTTCCACTGCTGTATTCAACCGTTTGGCGGGCGTTTAGCGTACCGTCAACTCGAAGAAGCGCTGTTTGAGGCGTTGCAGACGGCAAGTGCGGCCCAGACGATCTTGACGATGAACGGCTACTTTGAAGGGCAAACGTTTGGCTTGTCCGATCTGTTTGCAGAAGAAGAAGAACGGATTATCCACCAAATCGAACGGGATACTCTCAAGCGGCTCGATCGACTGTATGCGCAAGTGTATCGGGACAACTACGGCGTGTTGAAAGCCTTCCACCGCAACAATTTATCGGTTCCTCGGGAGTTGCAGGTGGCGGCGGATATCGCTCTGAGTCAGCGTTGCTTGGAATTGGTGCGCGGTTTGGTGCAACAGGTGGACAACGTGGCAGAAACGCCTCTGCAAAAAGATTATTGGGTGGAGTTGGAAGCCGTGGCGACGGAAGCCCAGACGATGCGCTGTCAGCTGAACGTGCCGGAAGCTAAACAGTCGATCGAACAGTTGGTGTGGCGCAGTCTCTGGCACGTCCTACATGCTGGGGACTTCGAGGGGAGCATCGATCGCGTTCGTCAAATCAAGCGGCTTGTCGACCTCAGCGGTAAGCTCGGCTTGGGATTGGCCCTCGATCGTGTTCAAGAGTTGTACTATAACTGGCTTCGCGGCTCGGTCGGCAACTGGTGTCCGGTTGCGGGTGTCAGCGTCGATCGTAACGGGGAGGTTCCCGATACCCTCACAGCGTTGTTGGAATTGGGATCTTCAATCGGGGTCAATACCATGGTGTGGCTCAGTTAAGCTTGGGCTTTTCCGGATCGGCAGTCTCCAGATTGGCATCTTATACTGACAGTAACATTTGTCCCTGCGCTCGATGGAAGCAATATTTTGTCGAGCGCACTCGTTCGATCGAACCCGATTCGATGGATGACTTCTCAATATTGGGTGCGAACCGTTTGCTTCTAATGTCGTTCGATCGTAACTATGGCTAACTTCAAGCACCTCAAAAAGCTCGATGCCGTTCGCGGATTCGCTGCATTTTACGTTCTCCTCCATCATTGGAGTACTCAATGGACGTTTATCCCGCCTATTTGGCGAAAAGCACTACTTTCTTTCGGTCAAGAAGCCGTGATGGTGTTTTTTGTGATGAGCGGATTCGTGATTTATTTGTCCTGTGCTAACAAAGAAAATTTAACGTTTCGCTATTACTTTATTCGTCGGTTTCGCCGAATTTATTTTCCGTTCTTTTGCGCGCTCTTACTTTCGAGTCTTATCTTTTTAATCAACAATCAATTTCTGCAAAAATTTTCTTGGAAGCAAACCTTTGGCAATCTTGCTATGCTGCAAGATATTGCCTATCTCAAGCCAGGAACTTGGTTCGATCCGTTTTTAGGAAATGTTTCGCTTTGGAGCCTCAGTTATGAGTGGTGGTTTTATATGATTTTCATCGGGATTTATTATGTTTTGGCTAAAGCTAGTCGTCGAATTTATATTGTTTTAGTGGCTTCAGTTCTTGCTTATTTGAGCTACATTCAGTTTCCCAATCAAGCTTCTCTCATTTTATCGTATTTTATTATTTGGTGGTGTGGAGTTGAAGCTGCTCGGATTTTTGTCGAACGAAAACGTTATACATTTCGGAGTTTACAGCCCATTATTGTATCCTTGCTTTTAATGTGTGGCTTAACTTTCGCACCCGTTTTGTCTGGTGAAGATCTACAGCCTGGAATTTACCCGTTTTTAGTTTTTCGTCATTTTGTTGTTGTTTTAGCATTGATTTTGTTTGCATGGTTTTGGTATCGCCATCAATTTATTGGCTTCGATCGAATCTTTGGTAGCTTTGCAATTTTTGCTCCCATTTCTTATGCGATATACGTTTTCCATTATCCGATCTTAATCCAACTTAAATTAAGTTCCTACATACCCAATTATTGGGTTGAAACAACACTCAAACTCATTTTGCTTTTTGGATTGTCTTATCTCGTAGAAATTAAATTACAACCGGTTGTCAATCGCTGGTTGAAATAGTCTGTCCCTATGAAACTTCGCCGTCGCTGGATTCGTACCTTATTACTAATATTTGGGTTTGCGCTCGCGATCTATGTCGTTCTCGATTCTCTAGCTTTTAAAGTCCCAATTTTTGGATTTCACAGCATCTTCGATCGACGCACGCCCGACGAACTCCCCTCCCGCGCTCCTTACCTCGATTATGCCGTACAAGACTTGGAAACTGTTTTAACGACATTAATTCGAGGTGATTATTGGTTTCTCGACTCCAACGATTTTCACGACTACTTTCTCACTCGATCCCGAACGATTCCCCCAGCACGAATCGGTCAAAAACCCGTGATGCTGACGTTTGATGACGGATATGAAAATGTTCGTGCATATGTTTTACCGCTGTTAGAAAAATTCGAGCGACAGTACGATATCAAAATTCCGATCGTTCTCTTTCTCAATCCTGCTTTTTTTGACAAGAACAATCCTAAGCGCCCTCAAAAATATCTCACCTGTGAAGGCGTTCGAGAAGGATTGACTGCTGGATTTTATGACGTTCAATCAGCGGGTTTCCAACACGTCAATTTGACTCAACTCAACGAACGCGACATCGAATTTGATATTGCCGAAGCACGACAGAAGCTTCAAGAATGCGTGCGCGGGTTAGACCATAGCGAAGATGTCGCCCGTCACTTTGCTTATCCCTACAACCGAGTGAACGGATCGATCGAACGCCTCGTCAAGCAATATCACGAATCCGCTTATCGCTACGACGATCGAATGCAGATGTTGGGATGGACGCAACGGCCGTATCGCATTTCACGCCTGGGAATTCAGCGAAACGATTCACCGCAACGATTGCTTCGTCTCGCTCGCCGCGCATCAACACTTCCCAAATCCTTTTGACCCGCCTGACGACAAACAAAAGCCCTCGCAACACGCCCGTCTTGAAGGGCCGATTTTGCGAGGGATCTCAACTGCCAAAGCAGCTATTGTCAAGTACATTCAGAGTGCTGCCATTCAGAGTGCTGCGGGTTAATCACCGTCATTCATCAATCGTTGGAGTGCACTCAGTCCTTTCTTCACTCGCCGAGAAACGGTGACAGCGCTAATGCCTAAACGCTCAGCCGTTTCTTTTTGGGTGAGGTCGTGTAAAAACACGAATTCTAAAACCTTGCAAGTTCCGGCTTCGAGTTTCGCGAGGGCTTGTTGCAATAAGATTCGATCTTCTTGGGCGAGCTGGAAACTCCGGTATTTTCGATCGGGAACGGTTGCGCCCAAAGAAATTGCCTGTTCGTCGCCGTCGAGGACGGGGGCATCGAGACTCAATGGCGATCGGTTGTACCAACTGAGTTGAGCTTCCTGCCACTCGCCGAGGGAAATTCCCAGTTCGACGGCCATCTCGGTGTCAGTGGGCATTCGCCCGAGTTGGGCGTGCAGTTTTTGCGCCACTTTGTTCGCTTGGCGCTGTAGCGAGAGCCACTGACGGGGAATTTTCATCGAGGGGCTGCGATCTCGCAGGTAGTGTTGAATCTCGCCGCGAATGTAGGGCATTGCAAACGAACTAAAGGCGTTGCCTTTGGAGAGATCGAAGCGTTCGATCGCCCGAATCAGCCCCAAACATCCAACCTGTAGGAGATCGTCGTAAGACTCCCCGCACTGGTTCAACCAATGGTGGACTTCCTTACGAACGAGACCGATATTGAGTTGGACGAGTCGATTGCGGAGTTGGGTCGAGGGAGACCGCTGGTACTGGCACAGCAGCTCCAAGCTTTCGTTTTTTAGCTCCCTGGTTTCTCGAATAGTCATGGTGACATAGCGTGTAAGTCAAGCAAGTCCCAAAGTCTGCAGATGCTTTCCCAAACGCGACGGTATTAGGAGGTTGCAGAAAATCTGTTAATTCTAACACCATCTCGATCGTATCACAGGAATTTATCTTGTCCAGCGATCGGAAATTGCTCGTTTCTGGGTCGTTCGACTGCGAGTATAGGCTTTAGATGTTTACAATACAACTAGATGTTACAAAATATTAAGTTTTAAGATGCGACTGACTTATTTAGATAGCAATTCCTGGTCGATCGAGATTGCTGGTGTTAAGGTGCTGCTCGACCCGTGGTTAGTGGGTTCGCTCGTTTTCGGCAATTTACCTTGGTTGTTCAAGGGAACGCGCCGCAAGTCGAGATCGATTCCGACCGATATCGATCTGATTTTACTGTCCCAGGGTTTGGAAGATCACGCCCATCCACCGACCTTGGAACAACTCAATCGATCGTTACCCGTGGTGGGTTCGGCTAATGCAGCAAATGTCGTTGAAAAGCTCGGTTATACTGACGTAACGGCGTTGTCTCACCGTCAAATCTACACCTTCGGCGATCGATTGCAAATTCAAGCGGTTCCCGGTTCGCCCATCGGCCCGACGACGGTTGAAAACGGCTACGTTCTCACGGACTTACAAACGGGAACCCGCCTGTACTACGAGCCTCACGGCTATCACGATGCGTTTCTCAAAGAGATCGGCTCGATCGATGTCGTCATCACACCGATCGTCAATCTCGAACTGCCTCTGGTCGGTGCGTTTATCAAAGGCCAGCAAAGCGCCCTGGAGGTGGTGAAGTGGTTGAAGCCGACGTATATTCTCCCCACTGCTGCTGGAGGCGATGTCGATTTTGAAGGGCTTTTAATCTCAATTCTCCGGGCTTCGGGAACCACAGACACCTTCCGTACTTTACTCGCCCAAAACGACTTAAACACGGAAGTTATCGATCCGCCCCCTGGGGAACCGATCGAATTGGAGGTGAGGAGACGTTAACCGCGAGCTGTTGCTCCCTTGTCTCCCCCTCGCGATTTACTGATTTACTGTACGCGCCCGTTTCCGTACAGGGTTTTCTGCTCGGCGTACAGGGCTTTGAACTTACGTTGCTGGACGCTTCGATCGACGATCGGCTCGGGATAGTTGCAGACTGCTCGATCGGCCGGCAAAATGTCGTTCGTCACCAAGTCCTTCGTGTCGAGGGAGCTTAACTCGGGTAACCACCGACGGATGTAGTCCGCTTCGGGGTCGTACTTTTTGGACTGACTCACGGGGTTGAAAATTCGCAAGGGTTTGGGGTCCATGCCACTTGAGGCACTCCATTGCCAACCACCGTTATTGGAAGACAAATCGCCATCGATGAGTTTTTGCATGAAGTACTGCTCGCCCCACTGCCAATTGATAATGAGATCCTTGGCCAAAAAACTCGCAACGATCATGCGGCAGCGATTGTGCATCCATCCCGTTTCGTTGAGCTGGCGCATGGCCGCGTCGACGATCGGGTATCCCGTTCGCCCTTCACGCCAGGCTTGGAAAAAGTTCTCGTCGTTATCCCAGGGGAAGTTCAACCACGGGTTACGGTACGGCCCGTCCGCGAGTTCGGGGAAAAAGTACATCACCGTTTGATAGAACTCGCGCCAAGCTAACTCTTGCTGCCAGGTGTAAACGCTGTCGCGTGCTTCGTCACTGCGACACCGCTCCCAGGTGTTCTCGCCGGCTTGCCAAACGCGGCGAATGCCGATCGCGCCGAATTTCAAGGCAGGACTGAGACAGGAGGTTCCATCGAGACTGGGAAAGTGACGCTGTTCTTGATAGTCAAACAACGTTCGATCGCAAAATGTTTCGAGTCGAGCCAGGGCGGCATCTTCTCCCGGCTCCAAGACAAACGGCCGATCCCACACAAAACCTAAATCTTTTGCACTCGGGAGCGCAATTTCTCCAACGGTTTCTGCTGCTGCTCGCTCGTCTTCCGTCAGCCCTTGCAAGTGATTCGGTGTTTTCACTGGGCTGGCTTTTGGCTGGCGAATCCAGTTTTTCCAAAAGGGTGTATAGACTGTATAAGGCTTGATGGTACTCGAACCGGTCAGCACTTCTCCTGGCGGGTGTAGCAGTTGATCCCAAAACGTTTGAATTTCAATGCCTTGCTCTTTTAAGGCATTTGAAACAGCCCGATCTCGCTGTTGGGCGTAGGGTTCGACATCTCGGTTCCAATACACGGCCGTTACATCGAGATGTCGAGCGAGTTGGGGAATAATACGTTCGGGTTTTCCCTGTAAAACCAACAAGTCGCTGCCGGCAAAGCGATAGGCGCTCTGTAGCTCTTGCAAGCAACCTATCATGTAAGCCACCCGAGCCGGTGCCACGTCATTACCCTGCAAAATATTCGGATCGAGACAAAACACTCCCACAATTTTTGAACTTCGATCGAACGCGCGGGCTAAACCGAAATTATCAGAAATGCGTAAGTCTCGACGATGCCAAAAAAGTATCGAATCGATCATGTTGGGATAAACAAAGAGACTTGACTGCCATGTTTGAGAGCAATCAAAACTATATCGTTTTTTTATATTAACAGATTCTAAGATTTTTATTCGCTCGTAAATATACGGAATTTATTATTAAGATTCCTATCGAGTCTTGCGGCTTAATACTGATATTTGAGTCTGTCGTTTTTCAAACTTCTGTAAGTATTGATGTATCCGCCGATCCGATGCTCGTACATTGCCGAAATTCCAGCTGTACTACTGTGTAGGACAATTATCGTAAAACCTTTGTTACATCAGGTGTTGGGGCCTTTGAGATTGAGAGTCTCGATCGACTCTAACATTCTTATCCATTCGGCTATATCATATCAAGTTCACTTGAACTAAACAGTTGAGAGCGAGTTAAAAGCACCAACTCCCGTTCAAAATTAAAGGAGGTGGAGTAGACCGAATTCAGTTCGCATTTTGTTGTTATTCTAACAGATCGAATGAAATTTTAGTAGACCAGATAGATCTCTAGGCAAACGTTCTTCAATTGCCATGATACGAGCGTTAAAAATGTTACTCGGAACCGGAAACGATCTCAACAATCAGCTGTTGAAAGCGCCCGATTGACTACCCACAGATCTCGTTAAAAACGGCTTGGCCAAGAAAAAGCTTGAAATCGACTTGGCATCGACGGGTTCTCCCTCTAAAATTGCAGTTTCTAGCTCCTCTGGTGTCATCAAAACGACCTCGATATCCTCGTCTTCATCTTGATGTGGGGGAATCTCGAGCTTTTCCAAACCCAGTGCTAAAAACGCATAGATAATCTCGTCTGAATAGCCGGGTGCGAGGGGAAATTGGCCTAACTTCTGCCAACTCGTCGCGCGATACCCTGTTTCTTCCTCAATTTCCCGACGAATCGTTTCTTCTGGCGTTTCGTTGGTTTCCAAAGTTCCAGCAGGAAACTCCCAAAGTCGACCACAAGTAGCAAAGCGGTACTGACGGAGCAACACGAGTTTTCTATCCAGTGTGACTGGAACCGCTAGCGCGCCCCCGGGATGACGAATGCACTCCCAATCTCCCTCGACTCCATTCGGGAGACGTAGGCGATTCACCTCAAAATTGAACTTACGACCCGAAAAAAACAGGCGTTGTTGGAGAATTTGTGGAAGTTCTTGACCGAGCGACATCTGAATTTCTCTACTGACACTGCAAACGCGACGCTAGCTATAAGGGGCGCACGTCGGAACAGTTTACCGCTTTCAGCAATCGCGAGACAGATTGACCCGATACCGGATCGATCCAATTGGGGGCGATATCCGCCAGGGGAACGAGAACGAAGGCACGTTCTCGCAGTCGAGGGTGGGGAACTTGCAACGTTGGCGTATCGACAACGCAATCGCCGTAGAACACCAAATCTAAATCGAGGGTTCGAGGCCCCCAGCGCTCCCGACGAACTCGATCGAACCTTAACTCGACTTGCAAGAGCGTTTCGAGCAGTTCCTCTGGAGATCGACTCACCCAGGCGACGATGCAACCGTTAAGATAGTCTGGCTGTGGCGGCCCGACCGGTTTCGTGCGATACCACCTCGATTGCGATATTATCGCAATATCGGGCATTTGAGAGAGCATTTCGATCGCACCGTCTAATATTGCTCGGGAATTTCCCAAATTACTCCCCAACGCGATCGCGACTCGTTCTCCCATCAACCTTTCACCGCCCCTGCTGTCAGACCTTGGACGATTTTACGCTGGAAAAACAAGACCAACAGCACTAACGGAACCGTTCCTAAGACCGTAGCTGCTGCAATCGTTCCATAGGGAATCTCGAAAATGGACGATCCACCTAATTGCGCTGCGGCTACAGGAAGCGTTTTCATCTCTTCGACTGTAATGAAGGTCAACGCAAAAATAAACTCGTTCCAGGCAAAAATAAACGCCAAAATTCCGGTTGTGACCAGTGCGGGTAGCGTCATCGGTAATACGATTTTCATCAACATGGCAATCGTTCCATAACCATCCACCTTCGCAGAGTCTTCTAAGTCTTTGGGGAGCTGCTGAAAGAAGCTTCGCATCACCAAAATAGTTAGGGGTAAATTAATTGCAGTATAGGGAATAATTAATGCCAAATAGTTGTTACCGATCCCCAATGCTTTGACAATCTCCAACAATCCCAAAAACAGCAAAATATAGGGAAACAAAGTAATGACTAAAACACCCGTCAAAATAAGTTGTTCTCCTGGAAGTCGCAGGCGAGCCAGAGCATAAGCGGCAGGAGCGCCAAATCCCAAACACAGCACGGTGGAGGTGAGAGCGACGAACGCGCTGTTAAACATATAGTTGAAAAACGGTCGCCGAGCGAACAGTTCGCTGTAGTGACTTAATGTTAATTGGTCGAAGCCAGGCAGGTAGACGTTGGGAATGGCAACGATCGACTCGTTGGTTTTGATCGACGTTAAAAACTGCCAAACGATCGGCCCCAAGCTAAATGCGATAACGAGAAACACGGAGAGGGGAATAATTGAATTTCTCCAAGATAAATTATTTTTCTTTGCTCGATCTTTAGTCATTACACTTTAATCTCAAAAACTTAAATTTCAAAACATCACAAGGACTGTTTTTATGGTGCAAAATCTTAAGGGTTTTCACCTGCTGACTCCCTCACTTTTTCCAAGGCATAAAAAGCTAGAGCAACGACAGCAATCAGAATAATAAACGTCACAACGACCAATGCCGCACCATAACCGAAATCGAGATAGCGACGAACGGTGTCGTAAATATAGAGAGAAACCATTTCCGTTGCACCAGCCGGCCCCCCTCCTGTCATAACTTGTATTAAATCGAATACACCGAACGATTGTGCGAAACGAAACAACGATGCAATTAAAATTTGTGGCATTAATAGGGGCAGTGTGATTTGACGAAAGCTTTGCCAAGGTGTTGCTCCTTCAATGGCATGCGCTTCGTAAAGATCCTGTGGAATAGATTGCAATCCTGCCAATAGCAAGATACTGACAAAGGAAGTCGTTTTCCAGACATCTGCCGTAATCACAGAAACCATTGCTAATGTGGGATTGCCCAACCAATTAATGCCCGTTTGAATGATGCCCAAGCGCATCAAAATATCGTTCAAAACGCCATACTGATCGTTAAAAATCCACGTCCATGCCAGTGCCATAATAGCTGTTGGCAGCGCCCAGGGAAGAATTGCTATCGTGCGTACCATTCCTCTGCCGCGAAACGATCGATCGAGAACGAGCGCGATCGACATTCCCAAAACCAGCTCTAAGATGAGGGAAACAACGGTAAAAAACGTTGTATTCCAGATACTTTCCCAAAATGCGCCATCTCCCCAAATTCTTGCGTAGTTATTCAGTCCACTAAATACGGGTTGCAGTTCAGTTCCTAGGTTTTGCGTAAACAAGCTCAGCCAAAAGGCTCGCCCGATCGGATAAGCATAAACGAGCAGTAAAATGAGAAGGGCTGGAAGCATTAATATCCAACCCGTGAGCCATTGTCGGTTTTGAATCGTCCGCATTTCAAGTTACGAGTTACAAGTGACGATTTACAAGCTACAAGTGACGATTTCGGTACTTTGAAATTGGTGATTGAAAGGTGAGTTAACGACCTAATAATCGTCGAGTTTCTTCGGCGGCCCGTTGCATGGCTCGATCGGGAGTCAGTCGATCGGTGAGTGCAGCACTGAGGTAACGTTGGAGAATGTCCGAAGCTTGTGCGTATTGAGCGATAGGGGGACGCAAGACAGAGCTTTCTTGCACGGCTAAAAGTTCGGGATAGTGGCTGTATTTAGCGACGATGTCGGGATCGTTAAAGAGCGATCGACGACTGGGAACGTATCCCGTCTCGAGAACGAACTGTTTCTGAGACGCTTCGCTGGTGATAAATTCGATGACGCGCCAAGCTTCTTCAGGATGTCGGGTGCTTTTAACCATTCCGAGACCCCAACCCCCTTGACACGCACCACTGTCATATCCGATTTGGTGAACCATCGGTTTGATGGCAATTTTCCCCGCTACGGGAGAATCTTCGGCGTTCGCCAGCGGCCAGACGTAAGGCCAGTTTCGCATGAAGGCTGCTTTGCCGTTTTGGAAAAACCGCCTGGCTTCTTCTTCTTGATAAGTGGTGACACCAGGAGGCGAAATGCCGTTTTCGAGGGTACTTCTGAGGAATTCCACCGCTTCGATGGTTTCCGATCGATCGAGTCCGACTTCTTTCGTTTCAGGATCGATCCAAAATCCGCCGAATCCTTCGAGGAGTTCGACGAACATCGCCGCCAAACCTTCGTATTGTTTCCCTTGCCAAACGTATCCCCATTCAACTTGTCCGCTCTCTTGCAAGGCGGTGGCAATGCGCGTTAAATCTTCGACGGTTTCCGGGGGATCGAAACCTGCTGCTTCGAGGAGATCGCGACGATAGTAAAGCATTCCCGCGTCGGAACGGAACGGAATGCGATAGAGTCCATCGCTGTAGCGTCCGCCGTTGACATCTCCGTTGAGAAAGGCTGAAAGTTCTGCATCAGCGATTCGATCGCTCAAATCCACCAACCACCCCGCTGCGGCGAATTTTGGTGTCCAAACGATATCCATATAGACGAGATCGTAAGGCGAATCGCCGAGGAGAAACGAGGAGGTGTAAAGGTCTTCAACTAGGTTGGTGGCGTTGGGCCCTTCGACAATTTCGAGGTCGATGTCGGGGTTTTGTGCCTCAAATTGTTCGACGAGGGGTTGCCACTGCGCCGCCTCCAACGCCTGCATCAGCACGCGAATTTTAACGGGTTGCTGGCTGAAGGCGAGTTGGTGAATTCCTACAGCGAGAACCAGAGCGATCGAGGTGACGGCGAGATAAAATCCACCGTTGCGCTGAAATAAGTGCCAAAATTTAGAGAGTAGTCGGACAATCATCAATCATCTGTTTTGGCGAACGACAGTGTCAATTCTGTATGGTCAATTCTGTTGTTTGCCGCCGTTTGGGAGGACTTGGCCTCTAGTGTCGCATCATCTCGGTCGTGCGTCATCCTAAAATCACTACGCACGATACCCGCTTTCACCGGTTATCACGGCCGAACCGATGAGATGGGCTAAGCGCAAGGCTTCGGGAACGTGACCGCGATCGGTGAGGACTTGTAGAACTTTTGCGATCGTTCCGGGTGCTTCTTGGCAAGTTTGGAAGTAGAATGGATGAAAGGCGTGAATCGGCCCCGCACGACGCAACCGATCCCATCGTTTTTCAAAATCCGGTAGGCGACGCATTGCCTGTTGCATTTTGTCCAGATTAGGCGGACGGCGCATGAGTGCAACGCAAGGACGCTGCAAGCGCTCGGCTAACTCGGGTAAATCGACGAGGTTAAAGCCACCCAATCCGATTCCGTCTAAAAGAACGAGGTGTATCTGAGGGTGAAACTTGCCACCGAGGAGTAAGTTGCAAATCGTATCGGTCGCGTCCCATCCATCGGCTTCGATTTGTCCCCAAACCATTCCCTCAAAGCGAGTTCCACCGCAGATAATCCCCGAGATCGATACGGTTCGATCTCGGTTGCGCTCGAAGGGAGCATCGTCAAACCCAACGACGCGAATGGTTCGATCGAGTCTGATTAAATCGGCAAGTTTCACGATCGAGAGATAAAGCAAACACTCAAAGTTCATTATCTCGCGTTCGCGCTTGTCAATATCAGACAAACTCGCTTTAATAATGAGACTGAGTCTGCTTTAAAACTTTTTTTTTCAAAACTCGATCTGCTCGTAAAACAGGAGGTGAGGCCATGTCTGTGATGACGGAAAACCAAAACTTCCGAGTGATTTGGCTGTCGGACAGCGTGAACGTCCATACTGATATTCAGGAACGTCACTTACCCGCACTGAGATCGGGTTTTGCTGGGTATCCCATGAATCCTCGTTGGGACGCACTGAAATTTCGGGCCTGGAAACTCGGCCGTCAGTGGCGTAAAGCCTTAGATGCTGGTGAAATGTGCGTGCGTGCCAAAGATTCGCTCTTGATGTCGGTTCGCGATGTCGAAGCGTCTGAATCCGAAGCGTCTTCGTTGGATTCCGAGGATACTTCATTACCCGCAAGGTCGTCTAAGTGGGGAACGCGCATTTTGGCTTGGGGGTGGTAGATCGGATTCCCTTGTATCGCAGTCGAACAGTTCGTGTGAGTTCGATTCCCCTCAAGGTCACTACTATCCGATCGAGATTCCCAGCTTGGCACTTCCAGGCTGGGATCTTTAACGTTCTTTAGTTGACTAATTAACTAATCGGTTATAAAATAATATAAAATAATGTAAAGGGAAAGGAGCTTACTGAGATGTCTAGCAACATCGGCAAGATCGATCGCTTCGTTCGCTTAAGCCTCGGCGGAATTCTACTATACCTAGGACAAACGATGTACGCTGGGGAGCAGCTCGGACTCGCATTGACCGTCTTTGGAATCGTTGCGAACGTAACGGCAATGGTGGGTTTCTGCCCCTTATATCGCCTGCTGGGAACCAGTACCCGCACTGATGTGTAAACGGGGATCGCAGGCAGAACATCGCGATTCCCTTATCTTAAGGTTCGTCTGATGAACTGTTCGCCACTCTCTCAAATTCAAAAACGCCTGTTTGCTTGGGGAATGTCCAAAGCCAACGAGGCCGACGATCGAACGTTACAATCGATCGGTCACCCTCACTTTCTCAACCTGGCACAACTCAAACAGTCCTTGTTGGGGAAACTGCGAGGTCGCGTCTTAGAAATCGGACCCGGTGCAGGCGCAAACTTCAAATACTACCATCCAGAGATCGAGTGGGTGGGGATCGAACCCAATCCGTTCATGTATCCTCACCTGGAAGCCGAAGCTCAACGTTACGGGTTAACGCAAGTTCGCATCGAAACGGGAACCGCCGAACACCTGCAAGTCGAAGAGAACAGTATCGATGCTGTCGTTAGCACTCACGTTCTTTGTTCGGTGCGCGATCTCGATCGAGCCTTAGACGAAATCGAGCGCGTTCTCAAACCCAACGGTCGTTTCGTCTTTCTCGAACACGTCGCTGCCTGTTCGGGAACTTGGACGCGCCACGTTCAAAATGGAGTCGCGCCGCTTTGGACGAACCTGTTCGATCGATGCCATCCCAACCGCGAAACCGCAGCAGCCATCGATCGATCCCGATTCACCGAAATTCAGTATCACGACTTTCAACTGTCATTCCCAATCGTCAGTCCGCACATCGCCGGATTTGCCGTGAAAGGGGGAGGGTAGGCGCGAGAAACTCTCAACACCTACCCAAGGGATGAGGGGGGTTATCACTCTATCCCATTTCTCGCTGCGCGTCAAAAAACGATATTGCCGGTTAAAACACCACTATCATCATGCAGATCTCCAAACAAAACCTCGAAGAATACCAAGACAAAATTTACGATGTCATCGTTGTCGGTGGCGGTATGGGAGGACTGTCTGCCGGAATTTACCTACAACGCTACAACCTTTCGTCTTTAATTATCGACAAAGGCAAAGCGAGATCCTTCTGGATGCAAGAACTGCATAACTATCTCGGCTTACCGTCAGACACCCCCGGACGGAATCTCCTCAAACAAGGCAAAGACCACTATCTCTCCGTGGACGGGGATCTGTTAAACGGCTACGTTGAAGAAGTCATCGATGAAGGCGAGACCTTCGCCGTGCGCGTCAAAGTCGGACGCAATCAAAGCCTTTATCCGACCTTCCGCGCCAAATACATCGTCGCCGCCAGCGGTATCATCGACAATCTGGTTCCTCTAGACGACATGAAAAACGTCTACGAATACGCCGGGTACAATCTCCACGTTTGTATGGTGTGCGATGGGTACGAAATGACCGACAAACGTGCGGGTTTGTTCGTCGGTAGCGAGAACAGCATCAAAATGGCGTTTGGCTTGAGTTGGTTTACACCCAAAATCACCATTTTCACCCACGGCTTGTTTGAAGTGAGCGACGAAATGCGATCGAAAGTCGCCAAAATGGGATATCGCATCATCGAAACGCCGATTGCGGAATTCCTCGGTGAAAACCATCAAATGAACGGTGTCAAGCTAGTGGATGGAACTGTCGTTCCGCTAGACACGGGATTGATTTCGATGGGATCGCACTACCACAACACCTATCTGACGAGTTTGAACCTGGAAATGCAAGGTCAGAATCTGGTGACGGATAAAGTGGGAAGAACTTCACACCCGCGCGTTTTCGCCATTGGGGATTTGAAAGTCGGGTTGAATCAAGTCGCGATTGCAGTCGGTGACGGTGCGTTAGCCGCGACGAATATCTGGAAAGAAATTCGACAAAAAACGGGCCCGCGTCCTTGGGTGGAAAACTTGGAAGCAGTCGCCAGTTAATAGTCACCCGTCGCCAGTTACCCGTCACCCGTCACCCGTCACCCGTCACCCGTCACCCGTTGCCTTCTTCCCCTCTCTCGAAAGAGAATTCATCATGGTCAAAGATCTCGCAATTACCGTTCTCGTTGAAAATACCGCTTGGGGGCGAGACTTGCTGGGCGAACACGGTTTGGCGTGGTGGATTGAGGCGGACGGACATCGAATTCTGTTCGATACCGGACAGGGATACGTTCTCAAACACAACGCCAAGCAGCTAGATATTTCCCTGAACGCCGCAGAAGCCATCGTTCTCAGCCACGGTCACGACGACCATGCGGGGGGATTGTCAGACGTTCTGGCTGAGTGTGGCGCGGAAGTCGATCTGTACTTGCACCCCGACACGCTGAAGCCGAAATACAGCCCTCGTGGGGAAATTGGCGCACCGTTGCGGGATGCGGATGAGTTAGAACGTCGGGTGCGTCGGTTGGTGGTGACGGCGGAACCGATGCAAGTGGTTCCGGGAGTGTGGCTGACGGGAACGATTCCTCGAACTCATCCGTTGGAAGATACGGGGGGATCGTTTTGGCACGATCGAGATCGTCAGGAGATCGATCGATTGTTGGACGATCGATCGTTATTTATCGAAACCTCCAAAGGTCTCGTCGTCGTTCTCGGTTGCGCTCACTCAGGGGTTATCAACACCCTCGATTACATCGCCGATTTGACGGGAGTGCGTCGAATTTACGCTGTGATGGGGGGAATGCACCTGCTGCGGGCGAATCGGGAACGGTTGCAGGCGACTGTTGACGCACTGTCTCGGTACGAAGTGCAGCACGTTGGGGCGAACCATTGCACGGGAACGAAGGCGATCTCGTTTTTCTGGGAACGTTTGCTCGATCGATGCTTTGAATGTCGCGTCGGAACGCGCTTTGAAGTTCGCGATTAATGCGAGATTGGGGTAACTCGACGCAGATCGAGCGTCATAGGAAATTCGCGATCGACGATGATTTGGGGAACCGTGACGGGTTCCGAACGAACATCGCGCGCGATAAACCGTTCGTCACGCCTCGATCGAGCGTCTTCGGCATTTTTGGGAAAATCAGAATACAGCGTTCCATCCGGTGCGGTGACAAAATAGGTACACCCTCCGATCGATCGATGGGTTTGTAAATCTACGATCTCGAACTGTAACGGCGCGTGAGGTTCGATCGAAGGATGTAAGACCGCTTCAGCCGTTCTCGCCCGGAAACGAACGCCCCCGACGACTTCCCCCAGACTTCCCGCAAGCCCCAGGGGAACGGGATAGCCGTTACAGGTGACGGTGTAGCGAGAAATGTCCTCGCCGGAGAGTTTGACTTGGATGCGTTCCATGGAATCGTCAACGTATCGCGCCGTTCCCTGATTCGATATCTCTTCCCCAAGGACGTTCCACGGTTCGATCGCGTGTCGGATTTCTAGGGTGACATTCGATCGCGTCATCGTACCGTAGCGGGGAAAGCGAAACTCGAAAAACGGCACAAACCAGTCGAATTCAAAGGCATAACCCGCGTTTTGTAAGTCTTGGAGGATCGATCGAAAATCCAATTCGAGATAGTGCGGTAACATGAATCGATCGTGTAGCGTCGTTCCCCACCGAGTTAGCGGTTCGGTGTAAGGAACTTGCCAAAACCACGCCACGAACGCCCGCACGAGCAGCAATTGCAACAGGCGCATCTCTTGCGTTGGGGGCATCGCGATCGATCTCAACTCCAACAAACCCAACTGTTGGCGCGGATTTTCCACCGGAAACAGTTTATCGATACAGAACGCCGTCCGATGGGTGTTTCCCGTCATGTCAACCAGCAAATTTCGCAACAGTCGATCGATCGACCACGGCGAAATATCTCGATCTCGTTCTAACTGCGCGAAAGCAATTTCCAACTCGTACAAACTCTCGTGTCTGGCTTCGTCGAGGCGGGGCGATTGGCTGGTGGGGCCGACGAACTTGCCGGAAAATAAATAAGAGAGACTGGGGTGGTTTTGCCAGTAACTCAGCAGACTTCGCAGCAAATCGGGACGACGCAGGAGCGGGCTGCGTTGCGTGGTTTGTCCGCCGAGGGTGATGTGTGCGCCGCCACCGGTACTGACTCGCCGTCCGTCTCGATCGAATTTTTCCGTTCCTAACCCGCAGTTTCGCGCTTCTTCGTAGAGAACAGTCGTTCGATCGACCAATTCGTCCCAAGATTTAGCCGGATGGATGTTGACCTCGACGACACCGGGATCGGGAGTAATGCAAAATCCGTCGATACCAGCGTTTCCGGGGGGTGGATAGCCTTCCAACGCGACGTTCAAACCCGTTTCGGCGGCGGTGGTTTCCACAGCTTCGACGAGATTGAGGAAACTTGCCGCACCCGTCAAAGGTGGCATAAAAACGTAGAGCGTTCCCGATCTGACTTCGACACACAGGGCGATGCGAATTGTATCGGCAGGCGACTCGACGGGCGTTTCAGCCGGTTGTATCCGTTCTCCCAACGGTAAGATCGCTTCATCGAGGAGATGACTCAGTGGAGGAAGATCTCTCAGAGGAAGCCGCAACCCCAACGCCAAATCGCCACTGAGGAGGGTCAGTTTTTCCTCGGGTAGCGTCCACTGACAGGAGTGCCACGAGATGCGATTCTCTTCGACCGTAGGGAGCAAGGGTAGTAGATATCCTGAGATCTTCGATGACTCGGCTTCGTAGGCGGGACGGATGCAGGAGCGGGGAACGCCTAAAGTTTGCGACAGTCGATCGACAAATTGCCTCGCCACGTCTCGATCGTAGCCGTCGGATTTCCCATCTTCTGACAGCCAGCATCGATCGTTCCAAATGGGAACACCATCTTGCCGCCAATAGTAACCCAATGCCCAACGTGGGGCGTTTTCACCGGGATAGCATTTTCCCAAACCGTAATGCGGCAATCCCCCCGGTTTTCCAAACCGCTGTGCCAAGCGTTGCAAAAGCTGTCCGGCTAGGCGGCGTTTGTCGTCTCCCAGCGCAGCTGTTCGCCATTGCGGAGACTCGAAATCCGTTAGTGAAACGAAGGTGGGTTCTCCCCCGATGGTCAAGCCCACACCGAAATGTTGCAGTTGAGCTTCGACCGTATGCCCCACCCGATCGATCTTTTGCCAACGAGATGACGTGCGCGTGTCTGCGAACGGAGGGAAACTCGATCTCGTTTTTAAACGTAGGATAGATACACGATTCACGAGATTTGTCAATAAAATGTCGTCGAATTTAACAAAATCAACTCAAGCGATGACCGCAACTGCCACAGAATCGATCGTCGGCTTTCACAGAAGCACCGCACTGCGTACAGAACCGACGCGGCGTTCCCATTGACGGCGGCGTTCCCATCTGCATTTCCATATTGCCCATCCGCATTTGCATGGGATTGGCATTCATTTCCATGTCGCCCATTTTCATGGGTTGCATCGGCTTCATGGGTTGCATCGGCTTCATGGTTTCCATCGATGCAGTCGGGATGTCCGCCACCTCTCGCACCGGCAATCGATCGGCATTTTCCACGGACATGGCAGTACTTTGACCCTGGATTTGAATGATTCGATCTCCTCGATCGGTTTGGATTTTGAGTACCACGCCGCCTGGCGTTCGGTACATCATCGGCGGTGCAGTCCAGATGCCCGTCTCGAAGCCGCTACTCGACTGCTGTTGCTGTCCGGCACTGCTGCTGACGGTGGTTACGACGGTTTGCGATCCCTGGTTGTCGAGATAAACCTTCTGGTTGCCGCCGAGTTCGCATAGATAAGCCATAACTCTTAACTCGATAGGCAAAATTTCTATATTGGCATCTTAAGTTAAAAAGATGGTTATTTGTTTTTTTTTAATACTAATGTCGGATTTGACTCGCTTATGTCATGAATCTATAACAAGCGAGTTTAAGTCCTTGGAGGCGGTATATTCATCAATGCAGTCAAACCATAGTTGAAGCTAGAAAATACCCAGGACAGCTACCGCGTCGTTGAAATTCTGCCTCGATCTTCTGCAAAACCTGTGCTTTCGTCACGTCCCAATGCGGGGCAATGAGGGTATCTCCCAACGTATCTCCCATAAAACGCTGAATTACTGTGTTTTCGGGAAGGCGTTCGATCGTATCGCACACTAGCGAAACGTAAGCGTCCGGTGTCAAAGTCTCAACTTTTCCGGCTTTATACTCCCGAGCGAGTACGGTTCCTTTCACAATGTGGAGGTGATGGAGTTTAATACCAAACGTTGGGATATCGAGACTCATGACCAGTTCCCCCAGCCACTTCGCCGTTTCCTGCATCATCTGCGGTGTTTCGCCGGGAAGTCCCAAGATCGCATGGACGCACAGATTGAGACCCCGTCCCGACATGCGGCGAACGGCATCTTCAAACTGCGCCCGCGTGTGACCCCGATTGATGCGTTCTAGGGTGCTGTCGTGACTGCTTTCGAGTCCTAACTCCAGCCAAACACAGGTTTTTTGGGCGTAGGTTTGCAACAAATCGAGAACGTCGTCCGGGATGCAGTCGGGGCGCGTTGCGATATCCAAGCCGACAACCCCTTCGACCGAGAGCGCCTCGTCGTACAGTGTTTCGAGTACGTCAAGGGGAGCGTAAGTGTTGGAGAACGACTGAAAGTAAGCCAAAAACGCATCGGTTGGACGGCGACTTTGACGCACTCGATCGATTCCCGCTTCCAGTTGCTGGCGAACAGACAACCGACGATAGGCTGTTCCCTCGCTAAAGCTGCGGTTGTTGCAATAGATACAACCTCCCTTCGCCAAGGTTCCATCGCGGTTAGGACAGGTAAACCCCGCATCGATCGAGATTTTGCGAACCGATGTCCCGAACGTCTGTTTCAGGTATTTTCCAAAGGTGTAAAGCGACATCCGGCGATCTCTCCCGTAAAGCATTGTTACAATTTGCGCCCTCCCCCCTAGCCGAAATCGGTTGAGTCGTTATAACTTAATATAACCATTCGGTGTTTAAAGGAAGGTATATGACTAGCACGGTGACGAAACCCACGATCGAGGAATTAAAGCCCGGTGTGAAAGCGCCCGCAAAGGAAACCCTCTTAACCCCACGCTTTTATATCACCGACTTCGATGCAGTCGCGAACATGGACTTATCTCTTCAAGAAGAGGAGATCGAGACCATGCTAAACGAAATGCGGGCAGACTACAACCGCGATCACTTCGTCCGCGATGAAGAATTCGAGCAGTCTTGGGACCACATCGACGAAGAAACTCGAGCGCACTTCATCGACTTTCTCGAACGATCTTGCACCTCCGAATTCTCTGGATTCCTTCTGTTTAAAGAACTGTCGCGAAAACTCAAAGATCGCAACCCACCCCTCGCTGAAATGTTCCACCTCATGGCACGCGATGAAGCTCGCCATGCTGGATTTCTCAACAAGGCGATGGGTGATTTTAACATTACCTTAGATTTAGGATATCTCACAAAAAATCGGAGTTATACCTTCTTTAAACCTGAGTGGATTATTTACGCAGTCTATCTCTCTGAAAAAATTGGTTACTGGCGTTATATTACCGTCTTCCACCACCTAGAGAAACATCCCGAACATCGCTACTATCCCCTGTTCAAAAAATTTGACAGCTGGTGTCAGGATGAAAACCGCCACGGCGATATTTTTAAAGCGCTCTTGCGTTCCCAAGAGGGAATGTGGAAAACCCTGAAAGGGCGCTTGTGGTCGCGCTTCTTTTTGCTGTCTGTTTTTGTGACCCACACGCTGACGGTGTTGGAACGGGGAGATTTCTACCGTTCTCTGGGAATGGACCCGGTGGAGTTTGATAAAGAAGTGATTCGTCAAACGAATAATACCTCGGCTCGTACGTTCCCTGAAATTCTCAACGTCGAGCATCCTGAATTTTTCAAACGGCTTCATCGCTGTGCTGAACGCAACGCGAAGATGGCGGAGATCGACAAAAGTAAAGGTCCGAAATGGTTGAAGTCCCTGCGTAAATTGCCCTTGGCTGCTGGAACTTTCAGCGATTTTGTCCGTTTGTATCTGATTAAACCCATTGACGCTGAAGCAATGCGGTCGCAGGTTTGTTAGATAGGAAATTTTACTTGTAGAGTAGAGTTAAACCGGGGTTCTTAAAGAATCTCGGTTTTTTGGTCTCGAAATTAATAATAAGATTTGTATCAAATTAAGACAAATCTTATTACAGCGTTTCTCTGGAAAGTGAGGTACAGATTCCTAGCTGAAGTCCTCATGTAGCAAGGTTTATGTGTATCACACTTTTCAGGGAAACGCTGTATAAATTTTTCGATCTTGCCAGGAAGTTGACTGAAAATTCAATCATTTCCCTAGCAAGATCGATCGTTAAAGCCAAGGGTGGGGAGACTCCGCCCTTACCTCAATTGTTGAGAATTTTAGGATTTTTTTCGATCTCCTTCAACTTTGTTGTACCCAACCTGTTCCTTTACAAGTTGGGCCTTCTACTTCTCGACGCCCACCTGAAAATTTTCGGCGACCTCATCCTCCACATTCCAGACATTTTTTTTCGGATTTCGGTTTTTCGGGCTTGCCTTTGTCGTAGGGATGTTGTTCAGACATTTGATTTCTCCTCGTACCGAGACTTTTGAACTGTAAAGACTTGACAAAGAATCATAAGTACTTCGCAACAGCTTCCTCAAGATCGTCACATTCGGAAATGAGCCGGTTGATAACATTCCTGAAATATTGAACGTCTATCAGACGAATTTCTGCATTGTGCATGACTGAATAAACCAATCTATCGCTGATTTTTTCAAGACACCAAAATCTAATTTTGTAGTTGGCATTCTTTTCCAAAAGAATGGTAGACAACTATCCTGGCACATCTTCGTCAGAATTAAATTTTAATCCGCTAGGAACCGAAAATTCTAATGTACTTCCATAGCGAAGAATAAACAGAGTTTGCGTATTTCCCGAATTCATATTAAATTTTAAAACAGCTCGTTTGTCGTTAATATCCGAAATACTCCAGCCAATTTGACTACAATACTCTTTGATTGTGTTTTTGAAGTTAGCACCGGAAAAAAGGTCTCGATCGATAGCCATGATTTCACCTAAAAAAATACAAAAATTCAACACCAAGCAATCAATAGGTTAATCTTGATTTGAATTGTTCGGCACGGCAAATTTAAATTTTTTGAGACGATCTCGAATAACTGGATTGATTTTTAATTCAGGAATTACTTTTCCAGAACTTGTAATCATCTCGACCTCTCCCTTAGAATTAAGGCGCAAGGAATAATTACCTCGGCATTCTGACAATCGATGTCTAGTCAATTGAATTCCTTGCTTTCCACCATGCTTTTTAAGCATGGCAAGAGCATAGTTTGAGCAGGTTAACTCAAAAATGCAAGTGCGACGAAATAGCGGACGACCAAAAATTTGGTACAACCGTATCGATAAAATCGCAACGTATTTGAGCAAATTGTCTAATCGATTTTGCAAGAAAGACATTTTTAAATAAAGATTGGATTGTAGATTCTAGATTGGTCTTGAGTAGGTCATCTACAGTTTATGCAAGCTGCACAGCTGTTCCCCAAGCAAAAACTTCAAAAGCCTGTTTGGGCCCGCTACATCCCCCCGTAGCTGCAAAGCGATTTTGGAAGTTAACATAGAGAAGTCCGTTAGCACCTTGAGCAGACGCACTCTCCATTAAACGCTTTAAAGCTGATTGATAGGTATTTTCAACAGCAATTCCTCCCGAACATCCTTCGGTATCACTAGCAAAACCAACTACTAAACCTAAAACCCGGTAATTTTGGTCAATACCACCAGAGCTGACAATCATTTTTGACATTCTCCTATGTTTTCTGTTGTTTAATTTGTTTCTTTAGGGTTTATTTTAACTATATTGCTATTATAATTTCTAGGATTTAATGCTTTTTTTATATTTAAAAAAAGTAGATATTATATTAACTAAATCTATCGAACTTTATTTTTTGATTTTACGGAAAACCCCAGTTTTTGCAATAAAAATTTACACCCAAGAGAAGGTGTGGCGCAAAATTCGGCAATGTCCCTGAGAAGCGCCCCAGGATCGATCGAGTGATTGTGGGGAGGATCGCCTTACGCAACAATAGAGAAGACGAATTCAAAGCCGAAGCCGACTGAATGAACTTCCAATCCGTCGTTCTGACCCTGCATAAATTTTGGAGCGATCGAGGCTGTCTGATCGCCCAACCCTACGACACCGAAAAAGGGGCGGGAACCATGAGTCCCCACACCTTCCTGCGAGCCATCGGTCCCGAACCGTGGTCAGTCGCCTACATCGAACCCTGTCGCCGCCCCACCGACGGACGGTATGGCGAAAACCCCAACCGCTACCAGCACTACTATCAGTACCAAGTCCTGATCAAACCCTCCCCCGACAACATCCAAGAGGTGTATCTCGATTCCCTCAAAGCCTTGGGAATTCACCCAGAAGATCACGACATCCGCTTCGTCGAAGATAACTGGGAATCGCCCACCCTCGGCGCGTGGGGTGTGGGTTGGGAAGTTTGGCTCGACGGGATGGAAATCACCCAGTTTACCTATTTCCAGCAGTGCGGCGGTATCGATTGCAAACCCGTTTCGATCGAAATCACCTACGGACTCGAACGGCTCGCCATGTACCTGCAAAACGTGGAAGCCATCACCGAAATTCAATGGACGGACAACGTCAACTACGGCGACGTTCACCTCCAAGGCGAAATCGAACAATGTACCTATAACTTCGAGGCTTCCAACCCCGAACTCCTGTTCACCCTCTTCGGCTTATACGAACAGGAAGCCGAGCAACTCACCAAAAAAGGCCTCGTCCTCCCCAGCCTGGACTACGTTTTGAAGTGTTCTCACACCTTCAACCTCCTCGATGCAAGAGGTGTTATTTCCGTCACCGAACGCACCCGCTACATCGCCCGCATCCGCAATCTCGCCCGACGAGTCGCCCACCTATACCTCGAACAGCGGGAAAAGCTCGAATTTCCCCTAGTTGGGAGATAAGGAAAACCTATTAACTGAAAGCTCTCTTAACTACTCACTGCTCACTGTTCACTGCTCACTGTTCACTGTAAAAGCGGTGCGAAGTTCGGGTTTTATTTTACTATTGGCGTATATTCTCGGTGTGTTATTTGCTGAAGTGCCGGGAATCCCTTATGTTTGGCTAATCCTCGGCTGTATCTTCGCTTTCGCGATCCCGTGGATTTGGCGCACGGGGCCGCGAGCTGAACTTTGGATTACAGCAGGATTAACCGCTTTTTTCGCCTCGTTGTACTTTCAAGCCCGCGTTCCCCAACCGAGTTCGACGGATGTCAGTCAGTATGCGGGACAGGAAATCGCCGTTCGGGGAACTGTTATCGAAACGCCGACGTTGAATCGCGATCGAAACGTTCGGTTCGTTCTCGAAGCCCAATCTGTCGAAACCCAACCCCCCAAACCCACCTCGGGAAAACTCTACGTCACCGTTCCCATTCTGCAAGGAACTGGATTAACCCTCGATCGAGAAATTTCCGTCACCGGATGGCTGTACGAACCCCAACCCCCTCAAAATCCCGGCGGCTTTGACTTTCGCGCCTATCTCGCCCGAAAGGGAGTTTTCGCCGGATTGAAGGGAAAAACCATCGATTGGGAAACCGCCTCAGAACCATCCTCTTGGGGATGGTGGGCGTTACGAGAGCGCATTGTGAAAGCGCTCGTTGAAAAACTGGGGGTTCCCGAGGGAACGGTGGTGAGTGCGATGGTGTTGGGGCGGCGGGCGGTAGATTTATCAGACGACGTGCGCGATCGATTTGTCAACGTCGGACTCGCTCACGCCCTCGCCGCTTCAGGATTTCACGTGTCGCTGATTTTGGGGGCGGTGCTGGGATTGAGGCGAAATTTAGGGGATCGATCGAAATTCATCCTCGGTAGCGCCACATTATTAATGTATGTCGGCTTAGTTGGATTTCAGCCCTCGGTGTTGCGAGCGGCGTTGATGGGATTTGCGGGGTTAGTGGGATTGGCGACACAGCGGCGCGTCCATCCCGTGGGGGCGTTACTGGTGGCGGCGACGCTGTTGCTGTTGGTGAATCCGCTGTGGATTCGCGATTTAGGATTTCAGTTGAGTTTTTTGGCGACGTTGGGATTGTTGGTGACGGTTCCGCCGTTGGTTGAAAAAATGGACGGGTTACCGCCCACCATTTCGCCGTTACTCGCCGTTCCCATCGCTGCGATAATTTGGACGCTTCCGCTACAACTTTACGTTTTCGGACAAACGCCCACATACAGTTTAGTTGTGAACCTGCTGACGATGCCGTTTCTGTCGGTGGTGACGTTGGGGGGATTTCTCTGTGGGATGGTGGCGTTGGTGTATCCACCTGCGGGAAGTTGGGCGGCGTTAGCGTTGTTGTATCCGGTTCGGGGGTTGCTGGCGATGGTGAATTTCTTCGCCGAACTCCCCGGAGGCTCGATCGCCGTCGATAAAATCGAACTGTGGCAATTAGCAAGTTTATACGGTGTTATTGGGGCGGGGTGGTGGTTGACGACACGGGAAAAACCGAGGTTTCTGAAGAGATGGCGTTCTTTCAGTTTATTGTTATTGGCAACAGTAGCGGGGGCGTTGGTTTTTGTTCCGGCGGTTGTCGAAAAAGCAAACTTGTTGCGAGTGACGGTGTTGGTGACGCGAGAACAACCCTCGATCGCGATCCAACAAGGATGGAACACGACACTGGTTCACAGTGGCGATGAGGATACGACGCGATATGCGGTGTTACCGTTTTTGCGCCAGGAAGGTGTAAATCGTCTCGATACAGTGGTGGCGATGTCAGATGGCGCAGGGTGGACGTTGCTATTTGATACGTTACCCGCCCATCAGGTTTACGGTTTGGACGCGATCGAGGTTTCAGATAAAGATACTTGGAAAGCCTTGTCGCCGGGAATGGAAATTTTCGATGAGGCGTTAGAAATTCGATCGATCGTCTCGAACCTTCCAGTTTTGCAATTTTCACTGTCAGGTGAAAAATGGTTGATTTTGGGAGATCTGACACGAGAGGAACAGGATATTTTGTTGGAGTCGGCGGAATTATCGCAGGTGTCCGTTCTCTGTTTTTGGGGACGATCGATCGATCCGCATTTGCTCTCCGTTTTGAGTCCTTCGACGCTCGTTGTCGCTTCGGAAATTGACGAGTTCGAGAATCGGGAGATTGCGATCTTTCGACTCGATCGAGAGGGGGCAGTGCAATGGACTCCCCAACACTCGATCGAACCCGTTTTAGAGACACCGATGGAGTTTTAGATCGATCGCGTTAAAATTCAACTACAGCAATCGAACAATGGAGAAAAAACGATGACGGTTGCGATCGAACAAAAAAAGTACACCCCTCAAGAATATTTAGACTTAGAAACTGATGGTGAAGAGCGCCACGATTACATGGATGGAGATATTGTTTTAATGCCTGGAGGAACGCCAAACCACAACCGCATCGCACTCAATCTCGCTGGCTTCTTGAATTTCACGCTAAAACGCCAACCTTACGATGTCTTTATCGCCGATCAGCGGCTTTGGATTCCCCAAAAAAGAATTTATACGTATCCCGATGTCATCGTCGTTCGCGATGACATCCAGTTTCAAGAGGGACGCAACGATACAATTGTCAATCCTTTGATTATCGTAGAAGTTTTATCGCCCTCAACCCGAAGTTACGATAAAGGCGATAAGTTTGCCGCCTATCGCACGATTCCCGGCTTCTGTGAATATCTCCTCATCGAACAAGATATTCCCCACGTCGAGCATTATTTAAAAACCGACAAAAACCAATGGTTATTTTCCGAATACGATGGAATTGAAGCGAGTTTTGAATTCGGCTCGATCGAGAGTTCGATCGATTTCTCTGAACTGTACGACAAAGTGAGATTTGAATAAAATTCAACAAAGCTAATCCGGAAAAATTACAGCATTAATGAAAGTAATTCTCCTGGCTGGTAGCTGTGAGTAATTCGCCCCGCACTGCGTAAAATCTCAAAATAATTACGGCCGACTTTTCCACTCGTTTTTGACAATTCATCAATGCCAATACCATTGCGTCCCAGACCTCTTCCAGAACTATGGATATAGCGATTGTTTCCGAGATATAACCCGACGTGATTCGCTTTGTTTGAAGTTCCAAAAAAAACAAGATCGCCCGGTTGCAACGACTCGATCGAAATCTTTGCCGAAAACGCTTCTTGTAAATACGCATCGCGAGGAAGCCACACGCCAATCGATGCAAACGCGGCTTGCATCAAACCCGAACAATCGTAATTCGGCGACACCGTCCCGCCCCACAAATAAAATTCGTGTTCGGCCATCGCGCGATAGGTAAACTCGATCGCTTGAGGAATCGCCGCCCGAATTTCAGCCTGACTGAGTTGAAGCGGTGAATACAGCGTTTCGGCGGGATACAGATTTTGAATATCGTCAGGATGGAGCCAACCGGGATAATCATCTTCGCGCAAGCGTACTCGAATTGCCGCTCTTTCGTCAGACGGCAGTGATACAATTCGCAAGTGTCGCCCCGTGGCCGCTTGTGTGGCCAACGCTTCGCACTGAGGAGAATCGTAGAGGTTGAGGTTGCTCGCGCAGCAATATTCAGCCGCTCGGTTAAGTTCGACCATTTCTATCTCGATCGGAAATTCGACAATGACGTTTTTTTTTAGAGAAGACGAACAGCTTCAACAACTCGGCGATCGAATCCTACAAGCGACGTGGGAAACCTTTCCCCAGTTAGCCCGCAATCAGATTGCGATGACCTGGATTCTCTACGAACCGCCGATTGTCGTCAACACAGGTGGCGCCCTCAGTTCGACGGAGTTTTGGAAGTACAAACCACGAGGGTTTCACTATCGCGGTGTCGAACGGATTTACCCCGCCAGCGTCGTGAAGTTATTTTATATGGTCGCAGCTTACGAATGGCTCGAAGGTGGCATGATTCAGCCATCGCCAGAACTCGAGCGAGCCATTCGCGATTCGATCGTTCATTCTAGCAACGACGCTACCAGTTTAGTGGTTGACGTTCTCACGGGAACCACCAGCGGCCCGGAACTTCCCCCCGGCCCCTTTGAAACCTGGAAAATGCAACGCAATCTCGTCAACCGCTATTTACAGTCATTGGGTTGGCCGGAGTTCGAGACCCTGAACGTCAATCAGAAAACTTGGTGCGATGGAGCTTATGGCCGCGAACGGGCTTTCCTGGGAACGATGATGGACAATCGCAATATGCTCACGACCAACGCCACCGCCCGACTGGTTCATAGCATTCTCGGCGGAGTTGCGGTTTCGTCCCAAGCCTCCCAAACCATGATGGCGTTTATGAAACGCAGTCTCGACCCGACGGAGTTAGCCGCTGACCCGGAAAACCAAGTGACGGGATTTCTCGGCGACGGCTTACCCTTGGAAGCAGGAGTTTGGTCGAAAGCGGGATTGATGAGCCGCGTGCGTCACGATGCGGCCTATATTGAATTACCAGACGCGCGACCTTATTTATTAGTCGTGTTTACAGAAGGCCCCGAACAAAGCCGCAACGAGAAGTTATTGCCCTTCGTCTCCCAGCAGGTGGCGCAGGCAATGCGGGAACTGGGAACTGGGAACTGGTGAAGGTTAGCTTGAAATGGATTAGGATTTACGCAGAAACCCAGGTTTCTGCGTAAATCCTAATTTTTTCATCTCATCATCGCCTCTCTTCACGATCCCATCACCTCTCTGGGTCAATGTATTAAACTTTTTGAAGGTCAAACCCCGCTTGTGGTTGTAGAGGAGTGGCGTGATATGTGTGGAATCGTCGGTTATATCGGGATGCAAGCTGCTAGCGAAATTTTGTTGGCTGGCTTGGAAAAACTGGAATATCGCGGCTACGATTCCGCAGGTATCGCAACGGTAGATGAAGGTGAGATTCATTGCGTGCGTGCGAAAGGAAAGCTACAAAACCTTCGATCGAAACTCCACGGTATCGAAAACCCTTCAAAAATTGGGATCGGACACACTCGCTGGGCGACGCACGGAAAGCCGGAAGAGTACAACGCACACCCTCACATGGATGTCGCGCGGCGCGTTGCTGTCGTGCAAAATGGCATTATCGAGAACTTCCGCGAACTGCGTCTCGAACTGCAAGAGAAAGGACACGATTTCAAATCCGACACGGACACAGAAGTCATCCCCCACCTCATCGCCGAATATCTCGTCCATCCCGAATCTGCCGCCCCCGCAACACTGGCTTCGTCCCCCTTCCTCGAAGCCGTTCGCCAAGCCGTCAACCGCCTCGAAGGTGCGTTCGCGATCGCTGTCATCAGTGCTGACTATCCCGACGAACTCATCGTGGCACGACAACAAGCGCCACTCTCGATCGGGTTCGGACAAGGTGAGTTTTTCTGCGCCTCCGATACCCCTGCATTGATTCCCCACACCCGCGCCGTTTTGACGATGGAAAACGGTGAACTCGCGAAACTCACACCCCTCGGCGTCGAGATTTACAGCTTTATCGGCGATCGACTCAAAAAAACCCCTCGCACCCTGACTTGGAACCCCATTGTGGTTGAAAAACAGGGGTTCAAACACTTTATGCTCAAAGAAATCTACGAGCAGCCGGGTGTCGTTCGGGTCTGTTTGGAAGCCTACACGGAAAGTACCTGGGAAGTTGGTCGCACCACACCGCCAATCCACTTAGACCTCGATGAGAGTCTCTACGACAGCCTCGAACACGTTCAAATCCTCGCCTGCGGGACGAGTTGGCACGCGGGTTTAATTGGCAAATACCTGCTCGAGCAATTGGCGGGGATTCCCACCATGGTTCAGTATGCTTCAGAATTCCGCTACGCTCCGGCTCCAGTCATGGCGAACACGCTGACGATCGGCGTAACGCAGTCGGGGGAAACCGCCGACACGCTCGCGGCTTTGGCGATGGAAAAGGAGCGACGGGAAACGCTAGATCTCAAATATCAAGCGCGTTTGCTCGGGATTACCAACCGTCCCGAATCGTCCCTCGGACATTTAGTTCCCAACATTATCGACACTCACGCCGGGATTGAAATCGGTGTGGCGGCGACGAAAACCTTTGTCGCGCAGGTCATTGCGTTTTACGCGCTGTCGATCGATTTGGGATATCGGCGCAAGGTGTTATCTGGGGAACGAGTACAGGAAATTTTGACGGGATTGCGGCAACTTCCCGCGCAAATCGAGCTAATTTTGGAAAGTCAGGAACGCTATATCGAGGAGTTGGCACACGATTTTAGCGATACTCAGGACTTTATTTTTCTCGGACGCGGGATTAATTTTCCAATTGCGTTAGAGGGTGCGTTAAAACTGAAGGAAATCAGCTACATTCACGCCGAAGGTTATCCGGCTGGAGAAATGAAACACGGGCCCATTGCTCTGTTAGATGCGAAGGTTCCCGTAGTGGCGATTGCCATGCCCGGTTCTGTGTACGACAAAGTGTTATCCAACGCTCAGGAAGCGAAAGCACGGGATGCTCGGCTGATCGGTGTTACGCCGATGGACGATAAGGAAGCGGCGGAAACGTTTGACGATTTGCTTCCCGTTCCCACGATCGATGAAATGCTCTCGCCGATTCTGTCTGTGATTCCATTACAGTTGTTGGCTTATCATATTGCGGCTCGTCGCGGGTTGGATGTCGATCAACCTCGGAATTTGGCAAAATCAGTTACGGTGGAGTAGTTCGGAGGAGATGAAAAGATAAATTTTGAATAGGTCTCAAGCATTATAGATTTAATATCTTTAGCTCAGTTGAGGTCGATAGAATTCGGAAAAAACATGAAAAATCCTATCTTTCATCTTGCTTTCCCCATTGGTGACATCTCGCAAACCAAAGCATTTTACGTAGATGGATTGGGGTGTGAGTTAGGGCGAGAATCGCGCCAAGCGTTGATTCTCAATCTTTACGGCCATCAAATTGTCGCCCATGTCACACAAGACGAAATCCCACTCCAAAACGGGATTTATCCCCGTCACTTCGGCTTGGTATTTCACGAACTCGGAGATTGGGAAATATTACTCGATCGAGCCAAACGGAACGGATTGAAGTTTTACCAAGATCCCAAACACCGCTTCCCCGGACAACCCACCGAACACCAAACGTTCTTTCTCGAAGATCCGTTTCATAACTTATTAGAATTCAAATACTATCACCATCCCAGCGCGATTTTTGGAGAACGAGAAAGCGCAGAAGTTGGCGAGCGAGTTTAGAATTTGGATTCAACGGTAATGGAATCCTCGACTGAACGATTGTCACCGATCGAAAACCCCGATCGACTCGAACGGCGACTCAAAGAAATCCCACCCGAACCCGGCGTGTATTTGATGCGAGATAAGCTCGATCGAATCCTGTATATCGGGAAATCGAAAAAACTTCGATCGAGGGTTCGTTCTTACTTCCGCGATCTCGCCAATCACAGCGAACGCATTGCAATGATGGTGCGTCAAGTGTGCGAGATCGAATTTATCGTCACGGATACGGAAGCAGAAGCCCTCGCCTTAGAAGCCAACCTCATCAAGCAACACCAACCCCATTTCAACGTTCTTCTCAAAGACGATAAAAAATATCCCTATCTCTGCGTGACGTGGTCGGAAGAATATCCGAGAATTTTTATCACTAGAAAACGTCGTTTGAGCAACATTAAAGATCGCTATTATGGCCCCTACGTCGATACGCGATTGCTGCGAAGTACGCTTCACGTGGTCAAGCGTATTTTTCCCCTGCGACAACGTCCGAAACCCCTTTTTAAAGACCGTCCTTGCTTGAATTACGATATCGGACGCTGTCCGGGAGTCTGTCAAAAACGGATTTCCCCCGAAGACTATCGCCAGATCGTACAGAAAGTGGCGATGGTATTTCAAGGACGAACCGGAGAACTCATCGAGCTTCTCACCGAACAAATGCAACAAGCTGCTGCTAATCTCGAATTCGAGAAAGCCGCACAGCTACGAGATCGAATTACTGGATTGCAATCGCTAGGAGCCGACCAAAAAGTTGCACTTCCCGACGATCGAATCTCGCGAGATGCCATTGCACTCAACATCGGAGATCGACACGCTTGCATTCAATTGTTTCAAATTCGCGCCGGAAAACTCGTCGGACGACTGGGATTCGTTACCACCCCCGGCGAACCCGGTGCGGTATTACAGCGCGTTCTCGAGGAACATTACCGATCGATCGAATCCGTTGAAATCCCCTCAGAAATCCTCGTTCAACACGAACTTCCCGAACCGGAACTCCTCGAAACTTGGCTGACACAAACACGAGGCCGAAAAGTCAGCATTCGCGTTCCCCAACGCCAACAAAAAGCCGAACTCTTGGCGATGGTGGAACGCAACGCCGCTTACGAACTGGCGCGAATGGAACGCCAAGACAGCCGTAACACAGCGGCGATGCAGGATTTAGCGGAAATCCTCGACTTACCGGATTTACCCCGGCGGTTGGAATGTTACGACATTTCCCACGTCCAAGGATCGGATGCGGTGGCTTCCCGCGTCGTCTTTCTCGACGGTATTTCCGCGAAGCAACACTATCGCCGCTACAAAATCCGCGACCCCAACGTCAGATCGGGACGTTCTGACGATTTCGCGAGTATGGCGGAGGTGATTCGCCGTCGTTTCCGCGAATATGCCAAGCTGTCTCCAGAAGAAATGTCCAGTCGAGAAGATTTTCCTGATTTGGTGGTTATCGACGGTGGGAAAGGTCAACTGTCGGCAGTGGTGGACGCATTGCGCGATCTCGATATTCTCGATGACATCCGCGTGGTGAGTTTGGCCAAACAGCGTGAGGAAATCTTCCATCCGGGGGAATCTTTACCTTTACCCACAGATTCAGAACAACCGGGGGTGCAACTGCTGCGGCGCTTGCGCGACGAGGCGCATCGATTTGCGGTGACGTTCCACCGACAGCAGCGAACCGAACGGATGCGGCGATCTCGCCTCGATGAAATTCCGGGTTTGGGATTCCAACGTCAAAAAGAGTTACTGGCGCATTTCCACTCGATCGACTATATCGTCCGAGCAACCCCGCAACAGCTAACAGAAGTCTCGGGAATCGGCCCGCATTTGGCACAGCAAATTTACGATTATTTCCATCCGCCGAACTGACACGTTGGCTGACTCGCTCTAATCCTCGGGACTCGCTCCATTTCCGTTCGACGACGATGGCGGTTCTTGCCGTAATTCTTCGCCGAGAATCGGTTCTAGTGCTTGCGAAAGGGCTTTTGGGTCCATAAAAACGACTTTCGAGTTCTCGCTACCGCTGAGTTTGAAGCTCGATTCTACGTATTTTTGCGTAATGAAAAAGTGGAGGATTTCGCGAGCGTTCCGTTTCGATTCCAGAGATTTCGCAATGCGGTTTAAATATTCGGCTGTTCCTTCCGCTTCCCGAATAATTGCCCGTTTTTTAATTTCTGCGGCTCGTTCTTCTTCCATCGATTCAATTACAGTCGGCGATGGATTGATTTTTTGTACGTCAACTCGGGTCACTTTAACGCCCCAGTTCCCGGTTTCGTCATCCATTTTTTCTAACATGGTTCGGTTGATTTCCGATCGGGCCGTCACCGTTCGATCGAGGACTCGCTGACCGATTTCCGAACCGAGAATGGTGCTGACACGATTTTGAATGGCTTCGTTAACGTTTTCGATCTCGTAGTAGGCACGTTCGAGATCGAAAATTCGCCAATAGACCACCGCTTGCACTTCCAGCGCCACGTTATCTTTCGTCAGTACTCGCTGTGGCTCGATTTCGATAAACTGTTCCCGCTCGGTATCTTCCCAGACGATGCGCTCGACGACCGGCAAGGTGAAATTCACGCCCGGTTCGAGCGTTCGACTGTATTTCCCCAACCGTTCGACCAAGGCGAGATTACCCTGTTGAATGATTTTAATCCCTACCGCTGCATAGCCAATCGCAGCGAGTAAGAAGGCAGCGACGATCGATTCGAGGGTAGCCATAGCACTCGCGAAATACCTTGCTTCCAGTGTAGTGCAGGGTGGCGCGTCTGGCAGCGATGCACGACGATCTAAGGCACTGCGGGCAACCGCCACTGTTTGATCGTTCGATCGAGACTGCCACTGAGCAAATAACGACCGTCTGGGGTAAACGTTAAACTCGTAACGGCCTTACCGTGACCGCGAAACGCATACTCTCGCGCTCCCGTTTTAAAGTTCCACAGGTAAATTGCACGACTGCCCCCGATCAAATAGTTGCCATCGGGGGAAAACGCCAGGGCGTAAGCGCGGACGCTATTGCGTTGGAGTCGATCGATCTCTGCCCCCGGAAACACGTTCCACAACCGCACGGTGTTGTCGAGTCCGCTACTGGCGATCGTTCTTCCGTCTGGGGATAAAGCGACCGCTTCCACCGCACCTTCGTGGCCGGTCAGAGCGCGAAGCTGTACGCCTTTGTGGAGGTTCCAGACCCGCACGGTTCGATCGTCGCTAGCACTGACGAGGGTTTGGCCGTCCTTAGATAGGGCCAAACTATTGATGGGGGCGGTGTGTCCCCTCAACACGTGCAACGTCTGCCCACTCGTTACGTTCCAGACGCGAATCGTTCGATCGTCACTGGCACTGACGAGGGTTTGGCCGTCTGCCGAGACGGCTAAGGCGTTTACGGCCGCCGTATGTCCCGTTAAGGTGAGTTTGCGAATCCCCGTTCGCGTGTCCCACAACCGCACGGTGTTGTCGTCACTGGCACTAATGATGGTGTTCCCGTCGGGTGTGAAGGCGATCGCGCGAATCCATCCTTCGTGAACGGTTCGCTCTTGCAGCAGAACGCCGTTCTTCAGAGAAATAATGCGAAGTGTGCTGAAACTTCCACTCGCGACGACGTTCGTTTTGGGCGACGCATCTAAGCTGTAGACGACTCCAGCATTGCGAGCGAGTACCGTGTCGAAAAACGAATTGCTCGGGAGGGCGATCGCGGGTAAGAGTGGATTCGAGGGAAACAAGCCGTAGCGCCAGTAGTTATAACCTTGGGTAACGGTCAAAACCGCTGCAAGGGCAGCAGCAATGGGTTGCCAAGGGAGCGGACGGTGACGGTCAAATTGCGTGCTTCGCGTTCGGGAATAAGTGATGCGTCCTCCCGTCGTGCGAAAGGCCGAGCCAGTCGATCTCAAGTCTGACCCGCTCCCCCGCAGTCCGGAATCCACAGAACGGGAACGGGGGCTATGGGGGGGCGTTCGAAAGGTTGGCGGTGAGGGCGCTTTGTTCTGAAACGGCCAGCCCAACCCTGTTTTCGACGACGACATGGCCGCTTCGGCTTCGGCGAGGGACTGCAGGATCATTTGGGCGTGTTGCGGTCGATTCCCTGGAAACGGTGCCATCATGTAGTCGATCGCATCCGCAAGGGCGCTGGGAATATGAGAGGCGCTATCTCGCCACTGTAGCTTTCCAGTGCGCGGATGTTCGGGAAATTCCGTGGGCTTCTTCCCGGTCATCAGGTAGACGAAGGTTCGACCGAGGGCGTAAAAGTCTGACTGGGGAACCGCTTTTCCGTTAATTTGTTCGGGAGGGGTATAGCCGGCTGAGATAATTTCAGTAACGTTCTGTCCGCCGCCGACTTTGTTGAGGTAAGTTCCCGTCACTTCTCGCGCCGTGCCGAAGTCGATCAGCACCAGTTGCCCGTCAGGACGGCGCATGATGTTGTGGGGTTTAATGTCGCGGTGGAAGTAATGCTGTTTGTGGACTTGTTCGAGAATTTCGACAAGTTGTTTGAGCCATTCGACCGTTTGTTTTTTGTCGATGGGTTGGTTTTTGCGTTGTTCCAGCCACTCCGTCAGATTTAGCCCCTCAATTTTTTCCATGACCAGACAGTGAACGGGTTCGTCGCTGTTAGGTGGCCAGTAGATGAAGTAGCCGTCAGATTCGACTTTGGGAATGCCGGGATGGTGGAGGCGGCTGAGAACTTTGGCTTCTTGTTGAAAGAGGCTAACGGCTTTGGGGTGGTTTTTGTAGAGGACTTTGATGACTTTTAGCTGTTTCCCTTCAGCAGCTTCAAAGGTTTTGCCAAAGCCTCCGCTGCCCAATTGCCTCAGAACCCGATACCGATTTTGCAGCACCAAATCCGACCCACAGTGCGGACAGACGGGATCTTTCGGATTGGGCTGTTCGGCAGGGTTAGGGCATCTGGGGTTAATGCAATAACTCACGGATAGCAGCTGACCCGGTAGAGCAGTAAGGGGATGTGTCTTCACTATAGCTTGCTGCGATCGAGATAACTCTGAAGTTTTCGATCGCACTCCAAACGCACGGGATACAAGCCTCGCCGTTGCCCGGCGACTTTCTCTGAGATATGGTACACCGACGGGACTCCAAAGATAGCCGTTTAAAGTACAGTCTGTCTGGGTTGGGAAAACGTTCCTTTCAGGGGGGTAAACCTTTGGGACTCTTGTCGGCGAGTTCTAGGATACGCTAAAGGCCAGGATGGCGAGTTCTAGGATACGCTAAAGGCCAGGATACTGAAGGCCCTACGAGTCCAAAATTTGGGCTTCTCCACGGTGAAGAGTATCGATCGACGCTCTCAATTGACTCGAAACATGAGTACCCTCGTTTCATCGGCACTTCGGTTCTCTATGCCCTTCTGCGATCGGGGGGTCAATTCGCTCTTACAACGCTTCAACCCGAGAGGTTGGAGAGAACACTCTCGGGTTGGAGGAGCGATGGGCTGGGTCGATCGAGGGGCGTTTACGGGCGAGATCGGCTGAGATTGGGGAGAAAGACGGTGACCGATTCGCCGTCGTCGTTTGTCAGGTGGTGAGGCGCAAATTCACACCGATCTCCTTGGCGAAATCGATTGCGAGTGGAAGTGTCGCGCTTCCAGGGAGTTGCGGTACTTTCGGCACTTAACAGCGCGGGAATCGCGCGATCGAGCGCAACGACAGATTGAGCCATCTTGCATTGACCTCCCTCAGACTGGGTAATTTTTCCCCGTCGAAACGGATAGACTTCGAGGGGTTAACATTGGAAAAAACACGATAACAAAAGTGCAACCCAATGTTTTGGAAATACCGTGAATCTTTTGAATTGAAGTTCGTCGGTATGGTTGAATATCGGTTTCCAACACCTTCACTATAACGTAGTGCTGGTTTGAGATGTTGTAGGTTGAGTCAAAAATTTACAAACCCGTCGATCGAGGAAACAAAATGTTTTGTATCCGTATTTTTGACGATAAACCTAATGCGATCGATGAATTTTTTGCGTAATATTATTGAATCAACAAGTTCGGGATCGGCTCGTTTGCCGCGATCCCCATCATGAATTACTGGCAATTGCGTCGCCCCCGCACGTCATCGCTATAACGGCGAACGGCCTCCGTAATAGTATCTTGCAAATTTGCATAAACTTTGGCAAACGGTGGCTGTCGATCCGACCAGCCCAACAAATCGTGAGTGACTAAAATTTGTCCGTCGCACGCATTGCCTGCCCCAATTCCAATCGTTGGAATGCTTAATTTTTGGGAAATCGTCGTTGCGAGAGTTGTATCGAGGTGTTCGAGAACGATGCTGAACGCTCCGGCTTCCTGGAGTGCGAGAACTTCGCTCGACAACCGCGATTCGTCTTCTTTCGTTGTCCCCTGCTTGCGATAACCCAATTGATGCACCGATTGCGGTGTCAATCCAACGTGACCCATAACGGGAATCCCCGCACGAACCAGAAACGCAACGGTTTCGACCACGGCCGCATATCCTCCTTCGAGTTTAACAGCCGAGGCTCCTGTTTCCTTCAATACGCGCCCAGCCGATCGAAGCGCTTGCTGGGGACTTTCTTGATAGGTTAAAAATGGCAAATCCACCACCACGAGGGCTCGTTTGACGCCGCGACTCACAGCCTTAGCGTGGTGAAGCATTTCATCGAGGGTCAGGGGCAACGTGGTTTCGTACCCCAGCACGACTTGAGCCAGGGAGTCCCCCACCAACAGCACGTCTACACCCGCTTCGTCCAGCACTTTGGCACTGGCGTAATCCCATGCCGTCAACGCCACGATCGATCGATTTTCTCGCTTCCAACGGATCAACGTGCGGGGGGTAACGACCATACGGCAACAACGATGAAGTAAACGAACGCTAATGTCAGTTTAGCGAAAAGCGCCCTTGGAAAGGACGCGATATCCTAGAGAGGGACGAGGTAGCGGTCGATCGACTCGAGGTCAAAACCGAGGAATTTCTCGGGTGACATCCCCAGTTTCTGATGTTTTTTGGACTTTAGCGACCGTTTGACGATCGGTTCGCATCTATCTGAACGTTTTCAGCTTTAGAGTTTAAGTTGCAATCGCCGTGTTTCAACGCTCGCGTATCATCAAACTGCTCGACCTCCGTTCTTTGCAGACAATCGTTGCCCTTTCGCTCGTCTTGCAACTGTCGGTATTCGCGGGGATTGTCGGCTATCTAAGCTATCAGCAGGGACAGCACGCCGCACGGGACTTGGGTACCCAACTCCAAAATCAAGTCAGTCGCCGCATCGCTCAACACCTCGAAGATTACCTCGAAACGCCACGTCAACTCACGGGTATTAATGTCGCTGCCGTCGAAACGGGACTGCTCGACCTCGAAGACCTCCGTTCGATCGAACGCTACTTCTGGAAACAGATGCAGACCTTCAACGTCAGCACGATTCACTTGATCCGGGCGGACGGACAGTTTATCGGTGTGGGCCGTCGCGCGGATAACAGTCTCTCGTTAACCGTCCGAGAGTCCGACGCACCCTTGCTGCAAGAATATCAATTAACCTCCCAGGGCGATCGAGGCACCCTCACCAACGAATTTGAAGACTTCGACCCGCAACGCGAAGCCGCCTACATCGACGCTGCTAACGCCCAAGCACCCGTTTGGAGACGGGTTGATGCGCCGTTAAATCGATCGGAACTCGCCGCCCTGGCCGCGAGTTACCCCCTCTACGACGAGGGTGGAACCCTCTTGGGCGTGATGGGCGCTTCGCTGCGCTTGTCAGAAATCGATCGATTCTTGCGAGAGCTTAAGATCGGAACGTCCGGACAGGCTTTCACGCTCGATCGAAGCGGCCGACTCATTGCCAGCTCTGGCACGGATGCTTTATTGTCGGCGACCGAGCGACCGATTACCGACTTACCCGCCACGGATAGCCGCGATCGAATCATCCAAGCAGCCGCCTTGCACCTAATCCGACAGTTCGGCTCTCTGTCAAACGTCAAAGAAGCGGAAATCTTAGAATTCTCCCTCAAAAACCGCCTCTACTTTCTGCAAGTTTTCCCCTTTCAAGACGAATGGGGTCTCGACTGGATTGTTGTTGTGACTGTTCCCCAAGCAGATTTTATGGAGATCGTTTGGACGAACGCTCGCACCTCGGCAATTCTGTCCGTTGTCGCGTTCGCGATCGCCGTCTTCGTCAGTTGGCAGATCGCTCGATCGATGACTCGTCCAGTTGTCCGTGTGACGGAAGCGCTGCGGAAACTCGGCCGGCAATGGCAGATCCCTGTCTTTCTCGATTTCGCACCAGGAGGTTGGATCGCCCGAACTCGGGAATTTAAAAGACTCCTGCAAGCTTTCAACTCGACGGCTGCCCAACTCCAAAAGACGGTTCGGGAATTGGACTCGGCAAACGCGGCCCTGCGAGAAACCGATCGACTGAAAGACCTATACCTCCAAAACCTCGTTGAAGAGTTTCAAACGCCCATTTGTAACACCCTAGACAGTACGAAAAAACTCCTCGAATACCGAGATCGATATTCACCCGAGGACGTACAACGCTTCGAGCGCTTCGTTCGATCGAACAAGCGTCTCCTCGAGTTCTTGCAAGAGATTTCAGACCTTACGAAACTCCACTCCGGACAACTCCAACCGGATATTCGATCGGTCGATCTCCACGCCTGTCTCGATTTCGTCGTGGAAAACCACCGTTCGGATCTCGAAGTGGCTGCGTTAGAACTCAAGCGTCGGGATTTTCCGCCGCCACTCTACGTGCGAGCCGATCGAAATTTGCTCGAGCAAGTCCTGTCGATCGTTCTCGAAAACGCCATTCAATTCACCGAACGCGGTTCGATCGCCGTTGAAACCTCGATTACAACCCCAGTTGGCAAAGCCAGTTATCACGAACTCCCAGAAGCGCTCGTGACGATCTCCGATACGGGAATCGGCATCGATCCCAGTCAGCAGGACAAGCTCTTTCAGCCGTTTGCCAAAATTGAAGGCTGTCCCGAACACTGTCGCGGCCCGGGGTTGGGTTTGTCGATCGCCCACAGTTTCTTGGCGTTGATGGGCGGCAGGATCGCCGTGGAAAGTGCGGGTCAGGGTCAGGGGACGACCGTTAGAATCGTCCTCCCAATCGGGGGCTTATCTTGAGTCGTCTCGTCTCAACGCCATTCCTCCAAAACTTCCACGGATTCGGGAATTTCCATTTCTTCCTGTTCCTGCAACGATTTCCACCCCGCCCGCCACTGCTGGCGATCTTTCAGCACCTTGGCGTTGATCCAAAACCGCACTTGCGAGTCGCACGATGCCATCATCTCCGCGAAGACGAACGCGCCCTCGTTTTTCCGACTGACGACCTGGAAGTGTCGCCATCCCCACGTCTTTTGTGCCGCCGTCCACTTCGACCCCACGAGATGCGGGAATTTTGGTTTGTTTTTGGCCACGACTTAACTCCGAAACCGTTTGCGCGGCAGCGTTGCCGCTGCTAAAATTCCACCCAGCAAGCCGAAGAAATGACCTTCCCACGACACCCCCGGTTGACCCGGTAGCACGCCGACCACTAAACCACCGTAGAAAAAAACAACCAAGAGCGATAGGGCGATCGACTGAAAACTGCGCTCGAACAAACCGCGCAACAGGAGAAAGCCGAGATAGCCGAATACGACGCCACTAGCGCCGATGTGAAATCCCGGCGAGCCAAATATCCAAACACCGAGTCCGCTCGCGAGCATCACCACAGCGGTGACGAAGAAAAAGTCGCCAATGCCCCGTACCATGACCAGCCAGCCCAACACGAGAAACGGAAACGTGTTGGATAGCAAGTGTGCGAAGTTGCCGTGTAGAAACGGCATCAACAAAATACCGCGCAAGGATTCCGGGTGACGCGGTAGAATACCGAGTCGATCGAGTTGACCGTTGAAGATCAGTCGATCGATCAGTTCTGAAATCCACATGGCAGCGACAAAACCGCCGAGGATGACACCGTGGCGTTTGAGTTCTCGGGCGATCGCCTGGGGATCTTCTTGACGCATCGACTTGATATTTAACGGTTGAAGAGCAAGTGCGTCCCGAGTGTTTCGAGATCGAGTGTTTCGAGATCGAGGCGGAAAAGCCTTAGAGTCCGGGGTGGGTACGAGACAAACATGACTCGACTGCATTTCGATCGGACAGCTTGGGTTGACCAGCTACATACCCTTCTCAGGTTAACAGGTTTGCCCGACTTCGATCGTTCCCCACACCATCGAAGAAAACGGTACAATGCTTTCAAAGTGCGAACGCTTCTCAAAGATTACGAGGCAACGTTATGGAAACTCTGCCCCTAACTAAAGACAACGTGGAAAAGGTTTTAGACGAACTGCGTCCCTATCTAATGGCTGACGGTGGCAACGTCGAACTGATGGATATCGAAGGTCCCATCGTTAAACTGCGCCTGCAAGGGGCGTGCGGGTCTTGCCCGAGTTCTGCCATGACGCTGAAAATGGGCATCGAACGCCGCCTGCGCGAATATATTCCCGAGATCTACGAAGTCGAACAGGTTCTCTAAGTATCTTTTCGCCTCCCCAATGTCGAATTGACAAGAACGATCGAAGTCGAGGGATTCCCCTCGACTTCGATCGAGCGAGCAATCTAGAAATCTCCCAACATCCGATCGATACTGTCAGAAGACGACGATATCGCGTTCAGATTTCTGATGCCCGCTTTTCAGCTTTCAATCGTCCATTTGCCAAGGTTGAAGGATGTTACTTTCGTCCAAAATGCGTTTGGGGCGCAGCACGACCACTACTCGAGCGAGAACGTCAGCGTTCGGTGTTTCGGGGAACCAAGCAATTTCAAGCCCGTTGCCGGTTTCGGCGAGAAAGTAGCTGTTGGGATTCCACTGACGATCCGATCGATCGACTAAAACTAACATCATTTCGTCACTGCCCTCTGGGGCGTTAGGCAAGTCTGCACTATGGGTAAATAGGGCAACAGGATCGCCGGCTTGGAGAACCGCTTGCCAACCGGGAATCGGGACACAGACGGTTTGGGAAGCGACAGTGGTCACGCGAAACGGCTCGATCGATTCGACTTGCGGCACCGACTCCATTGCCGAAGCCGATAACGGGAGTGTGCCTGCCACGGGAACGATACGGGGAAGTTCGAGTTCTTCGTCCACACGATAAAGCGGTAACAGTGGTGCTTTGCGTTGTGGTGGCGCGCTAATTTCGCTGAGGAGGGTTTCGAGTTGCAATCGCGCCCCGGCCGTTTGCGCGAATTTGAGTCCTCGAGCAATGGGGCGAGTCCGTTCGGCGAGATCTTTTTTCTGTCTGGCCTGTCGCCAACATTGGTAAGCGACGGCATCTCCCGGTTTACGGGTGAACCCTTCAGGCAATTTGGACAGTCGATCGATCGCTTTCACAGCTCGCGTGACGTCGTGAGCGCTGTCGATGTCGAGTTGTTTTTCCCAAGCCAGTTCTACAGCTTCTGCCCGCTGTGTTTGGTTGAGGACGCGGAACTCGTAGAGAACGTCGCTTCGCGGACCTTCACAGTACGCTCGGACGGCATCGGAAACGCCTTCCTTGACGATGCTGTCGTAAACTTGGGCGGCAACGATCACTTGGTTTTGAACAGCAGTCTCGAAACCGGTTTCTTCAAAGATATTTTGGGGATCGTATCCGGCTTTGTGGAGTTGGTAGCAAGCTTTCCCCCATGCAATCCAGTTTCCGTCTTTGTGGCGTAACGATCGCAAAAGGGCGAGGATTTCGTCTTCAGAGAGTTCGATTCGATCGAAGGTGTGTTCGCTCATTAGCGCAATAGTTCTGAGATTCAGACGGTTTGACAGTGGACGGATGTCCGCTCTCGATCGTCCCGTTAACGCAGCAACGGTTCGATCGAGCTTTCGGAAGTATTGCCGATACAATATGTATAAAGCACACTGTATCAAGAACAGCGGTAGAATTCCCAAGCCGTTCGAATCGCCCCACGGAACCGAGTTTCAATGCCTCAAATACCAGCACATCGCTCTCCCTCCGCTGTCTCCCAGAATCCGAGACGGGAACGATTGCGATTTCAAGATAGCGCCCTCGGGATGGTTTCGACTCGCAGTTTTCCTGCCATCGTCGGAACGGCCGATATGATGCTGAAATCAGCAGATGTGACTCTCGTCGGCTACGAGAAAATCGGTAGCGGTCACTGTACGGCGATCGTGCGCGGTCGCTATCCCGACGTGCGGCTTGCCGTGGAAGAAGGCGCGAAAACTGCAGAACAATTCGGACAATTGGTTTCTCAGTCGGTGATTCCGCGACCGATGCCGAATTTAGAGGTCGTGTTTCCCCTCGGCAGTCGTTTGGCTGAGTTGTGCCAGGAACAACGGGGTTACTCGCGTTTGAGCAACCGTGCCATCGGCTTGTTAGAAACCCGTGGTTTTCCAGCGATGGTGGGGGCAGCGGATGCCATGTTGAAAGCTGCTGACGTGCAACTGGCGGCTTACGAGACCATTGGGGATGGCTTGTGTACGGCGATCGTGCGCGGAACTGTGGCCAACGTCGCTGTTGCCATTGAAGCTGGGATGCACGAAGCCGAGCGTATTGGCGAACTTCATGCGGTCATGGTGATTCCGCGTTTGCTGGAAGATTTGGAGAAAGTGCTTCCCGTCGCCAGTTACTGGCTCGATCAGACGGAACCGCTCCCGGTTTTAATGAAAACGGCTCAACAAGAGGTTCAGGCGAAACCGCTGGCGCTACCGGCCTTGGAGAAGGTTCCAGTACGCATCGAGGAAGAAGTGGCAGAACCACAACGGATTGCCGAACCCCTGCCCGATGCAATACCGGACTCGCTACCGTCTGAGTTGGATTGAGACGGTTTTGTCGGTCTAGCCGTCTTCGAGAAGTCGCGTCGGGTGTGTTCGCAGGCAACCGAATCCGGCGGAAGTCCAGTTCGTGAAATTCCCGCAAACGCACCCATCCCATCACAACATCAAGCCTCCTGACTTCTGTACTGACGCTCTAACCGTCTTCGATAAGATGCCGCAAGAATTCGGCAAAGGTCGGGTCTCCCAGTCGGGCAAGGGCTTCGTCGAGGACGTCGCTCGGTGTATCGCCGTTACCGATCGACGGGACGACGAGGGACATATGGCGCAGCATTTGACGCAAATCGTCGCGAATCCGTTGCCGCTTGATTTCGAGAACGTTCAGGGTGCGCCGAGTCGAACATTCTCGACGAAATGCAGTGGCTAAGGCTTGGCGATCGGGATTAGGAGCCATGGTGTTTCACTTCAATGAAGGGCAACCTGGCAGATTGGCGGACGCGCACGACCAATCCACTCCAACAGGAAATATTTGTTGAGTTTTTATTATGTCCGCGATAAGTTTTGATGATGTATTAAAGCCGATTTTTTGAAGTCTGTGGTAGCACTTTCATAAAAGTTTGAATATATCTAACAAACCACATCTGAGATGTGACTGAATAATAAGAACGTTACCATTTTCTTACGACAATTGAGGTCGGGTTACAGAAGTTGTAAAACGACAACGATTTTTTATCGTTCTTCAAAAAAATTATCAATTGAATCGTGGTTCGATCGATCCTAGCCATTCGATTGAAGCCGTAAAATTGCCGTACAATTTAATGATGCAAAATCGAACTGCGCGAACCCGATTGCTAAGCAAACCACTCGAGATCGTGTTGCGAATGACAGCTCGCGATTCGGGGCTTAGAGCGAAATTTGGTGAAAGATCGGCGTTCTGCTAGTTTTCGCAACTGTCGTCTCGTTCGACTCGAATAGTTCCTAAAAGTGTTGCGACCACGAGGCAGCGTTTCGTTCCGGTCGGATTATCGCGAGCAACGAACGTAATTTGGCCGATTCGATCGTCTGTTCCGCCAGATTGGTTGTCAAACCAATCTTGGTTAATTACGCCGCGATCTTGGAACTGAATGCAGTAGTCTCCTTGTGTACACCGGCCGTTCGCAATATCCGTGTTAGACGAGTCAACGATGACGCGGTTGCTCGCTTCTGGGGCGAGCGTTGCCCACGCTAACCCTCCATCCACCGGATGCGCGGACCCTTCAAGGATACCGTTGTTTTCCCGAAAACTCGCTTCCCAAGTTCGGTTTTCCGTTACCGATCGAGATTGAGCCGTCCGCACGATCTGTAAAGCAGCATCCGTCGCGGCGTTAATACGTTGGCGATTGACGAATGCGAGCCAACCGGGAGCGGCGATTGCGGTGAGGATACCTGCCATGACAATGACCACGAGGAGTTCGATCGTCGTAAATCCCTCGATCGAGAATTGGGAATGCGTTTTCTGTCTCGAAAACATAGCGTGTGGCTCTCCTAATTGAGATTCGACAGGTGATAGATCGGTATGTGAGCTTTCTCGCCGCTTTGAATCGATACTGAAGTCTGTCAAACACGGACGAATACGCCTCGCATTTCACGGTCGACGCCTTTAATCCGTCGGGGGTTTTTTCTCTCGAACCCCTCGGTTCAATACTTGCGTTTGAATCGCGGGCATAAAGCCCTCGTTGGCTGTCGTAATCCCCGGTTTTCCCGCTGCGTTCCCCCTTAAAAACAAAATGACTTTCTGGTTGAACGCACTTCCTGCATCGTCATCACTCGAACTATCTACAGTAAACTGTTCGGGCAACTTGACACAGGCGTAAAAATTGCGCACGTCAGCAAAACCAAATCGTTCCAACGTCGAGTCACTTGGGGTGCGGACGTAGCGAACCCGTGCGTCGGCAGTATTTTCGGCAGGACATTCCACACTCGCCCCCCCCGCATCGACCAACTCGGGAATGTCACTTAAAGCTCGATCGTCTACGAAGTCCACCAAGACCACAGCGCGGTTGTTTGGAGGCGCTCCATCTTGCTGGTTGTTCCCTTCTGCATCGAGCGGCCAGCTCGCAAAGTTCGTGTTGTTCGTGGGATCGGCGTAGCCAGATACGGGAGCGCCACTACTGCTATATCTCGGTAGTGTGTAGCGCAGAATGCGAGCTTTACCTTGCCACAGATTGTTGGGATTGCTTCGAGACAGGTAGTACACCACGAGCGTGTACATCCGCCCGGAAATACAAGGAACTAAACTTCCTCCGATTTCATATGTTGCCGAGCAATTATTCCGGACAGCTTGGGGAAGGGCTTCGAGTTTCCAGAACGCTAAAATCGGGACGCTTGCATCGTTGGGAGCGGGTATGTAATTAAAAATCCCCGCGCAATTGTCCGATACTGCAGTCCCCGTTCCATCGACATCTTCGTCAGCTGAACAGCTGCCGTCGTAGACGTAGACGGCTTCTCGAATATCCGTACTGATAAAGTCGAGCGCCATTTGCATTTCGCGCTGCGTTTCCGTTCGGGCAGTTTCCCGAGTCTCAGTGGACATCAACTCCACCACCAAGCTCATTAACCCCGTCACGATCAAACCGCCAATAATAATCGAAACGAGCAATTCAGTCAGCGTAAAGCCCCGATGGTTGGAGGACTTTCGCTGAGGTCGAACGCGGCCGAGCAGTTGGTTAAAAAACAGGACAGACATCGTTTTGGGTAGAGTGCGAACGTGAAACGAGCGTTCAGAGTCGGATTCTCCGAACCCACAGGAAGCAAAAATCAATCGCAGCTTCCCTCGTCTCCCAACATACAGCGATATTTTCTGAGAGATTGGGATCGATCCGCTTGAGCGAGAGTGGTATACAGAACGGCAAGAGGCCGAGAGGTTTGCTGGCCTTCTCCATTGGTAAGTTGCAGCGAAGCTTCCTCCGTTTCCAGCGTGCCAAACCGAGCGTTTTTGTAATACACGCGAACGCCCATGTCGAAAATAATGGGAATCTCCTGCCCGTCATCTGAAACCGTTTGATCGTTAGCGCGGAACGTCTGAACGAAGAAGTCTTCTTCGCAATCTCCGTTCACGTCAACGGGTAAAGCACTCTCAACAGGAACTTGGGTCGGAGCACGATCGTAGACTGAACACTCAAAGTTGGTCGATTGCAGTTTATCGAAGGCACTACTGGGCGAAGCAATCTGTGTGAGATCTGTGGACTCACCGACATCAAAGGGAAGTTGGGTGACGGTATCGGCTTGAATTCCCTGTTCGATCAACACGCGCACTTGGTCGATTTGACCGTGAGCGAGCTGGATGGCCTGTTCGGCGCGTCGGTTTTGCACGCGGGTGGCAACGGCGAGGAAAATCGCAGGGGTGAGGGACACGGTCACAGCAGAAACGACCAAAATGGCCACCAAGCCTTCCACGAGGGTTAACCCAGCCTGGGAGGAATTAGACCGGTTGCGCCAGCTTTGAAGTTGTGGGCTGAGATTCAATTTCCTCATGAGCTTGCACTCCTAAACGGCAAGGGTTGGCGTTTTACAGCGGTTTCCACCTTAAGAACAATCCGCACGGGGATCGAGTCGCGATCCGCCCCCACTGGCACAGCGTAGGTTATTGATGTACGGATCGTCGACCGGCAGTTCGGTATAGTATTCGCTTCGCGTTCCGCCAACGGTGACTAAGCGGCTCGACACGGGGCCCGGTCGTGTTAACTGAAGTGCAACATCGTAACCCCAACGCCGGAATGGAGGACGGTAGTATCGGAGGTACTCTGCCTCGTCAAGTGTTGGATTGGGTTCCCAACCATCTTGGTCGTAGGGTGCGCTGGCTGAAGTGCTGAAGTTGAGTTGGAGGAACGAGCCAGTGATAAAGAGTTTTTTATTTCTCCAATTTTCGATAAAGCGTGGGAAGTTGTGTAAACCACCATAAGCTTGCTGCTCGCGCGAGGGAACAATACCGCTAATGATGATGGCGTTGACGTATTGTTCGTCGTTGGTTACGACAACCGGCCGTGCGTTATCAGAGCCGAACTCGTCGATCTCGAAGTAACTTCCATCATATTCAGATGGGTCGGGCGTGCTCCAGCCCGGTGTTGCCAACCGGGGATTGCCATTTTTCGAGATTTGAATGGGCGAACCCGAATCGGCTGGGTTTTCCCGCAGCCATAGGGCGTTACTGTTGATGGCTCCCTTGGGACGAGTGAATCCCAGGTAGGAGGTGATACTCTGTTGCGGGTTTTGAACGCAGCCGTATACCTCGTTCAAACGGCCGAGATTGCTTCGATTTAAGTCTCGCAGTGCCGTGTCTAAGCTAGTACCGGGATTCATCGACGCTCCCGCGCTGGGGATGACGAGGAAGGGATCTTCAAGACTGCCATCGCAGAAGTTGTTGGAGAGGATGGTCAGACCGTCTACCAGGAATTCACTATAACGCCAACTGTCTGCAGCGGGATCGGCAAACCGGCTGTCTTGAGCGTTAACGTTCGATCGTCGATCGTAAAAATCGATCGGCCCCCAATCGTCTTTATCCGATAGGGTGTAGTTGAACTCTTCGATGGGGTTGTCACAACTGCCACCTGGGGACTTGTGACAGTTGAAGTCTCCTTGGACGTAGGTCATGTTGTCGGAGACCAAGGTTAAACCGAATTGCGAAAAACCACCTCGATTGGGACGAGAAATGTCTTCTCCGTTGATGACACGGAAACCGTAAGCTCTTCGATCGGGGTCGGGAATGAAGTTCACGGGTTTGGGGCTAATGCCGTTGTCGGGGTTGACGGCTGGGTCGATGCCGCTCGCACCGTTGAAGACCTCGGTATTACATCCACCACCGATATCGCTGGCGCTGGAACAGGTTCCACCACTAGGACGTTCGATACCGTCTTCCCGTAACGCATCTTCGCGGAAGGTGAAGAGGATACCGCCATCGAGGGCGTTGCTGTCGTCTCCTCCTGTGAGCCAGGTGTCACCGTTAATGGTGCCGTTGACCTGGCCGCTGGCGTTGTCTGAAAGTAGTTCGACATCCATATTAAGGGCGCGAACGCTTTGTAATTCCCGCCCGTCGTACAGGCCAGTATCTTTGAAAGCGACCCGATAGTAACTGTTGTTGACCCCATCGTAGACGAGGCTGTATTGCTGACAGTTGGGGTTAGGATTGTCAGCTGCTGCATCGTTATTACAGGCCGATGTCGGAGTACTTCCTAGGTTTGAGTAAGGTAGCGTCCAGTTCGCACTGACGAGGGGTTTGAGGACGATGTTACTCAGTTTTGTGGCATCGAAGGCTTTGTAGGTAAACCCTGCATTTTCAGCGGTGACGTAGGGATCTTGGATATACCAAATCTCATCGTCAGTGTTGTCTCCATCGTTGTTGAGATCGTTCCCCAAATCCATGATGCCTCGGTCGTTGAGCGGGGCAAAGTCAGAAATTTCAACTTCTGCACCGGGTTGATCGTCCTGAGTGTCAACGGCTCCACTATCGTTTAAGTCGACCGAGACGTCTTTATGTCCGTGGTCGTCGATGGGAAAGACATAGTAGAGGGCGGGGAATTTGGGGGTGACGGGACAGAGGTTGTTGGCAAGGTTTAAAAATCGCTGCTCTGTTGCGGCATCACCTGGCGCACCGAGACCCAAATAGTTGCTTTCGTTAAAGTTACAGCCAAAACTAAACGTAAGGGAACCATTAGTCGTGCCGTCATTGAGCCAGTAGTCCCACACTCCATTACCGTTGATATCTAAACCAGGGTTTAAAGCCTCGGTGGGAGCCGTACCGTCAAGATCTAACGTTGGGTCTTCGCTCCATGGGTTTGAAATCGCGTATTGGAATCCAGAAGCACTGGTTGGCGACGGACGGAATCCATATTTACGATCTCGGTAGACTTGCTCTTTCAAGAAAATCGTCCGAGCGAGTTCGATTTCTTGAGATGTGGCGTCTGTGTACTGTAAGGCTTCGATATAAGCTTCCGGACTGGGAGTCATCCGCACGACGGCTTTCCCTTCGTCGTTAAAGATAATGACAGTTGGAATGTCGTCTAAACTTCCATTGCCGTTGAAATCCTCGGCAATAGGTCGGCCGTCTGTATACTCCTCAACGATGCCGATACTGTCATTGTAGGTATCGAATTCCACGCTGGACTCCGGAGTGGTCGGTGAGACGCTGCGATTTAAGTTCTCCGTGGGATAGTAGCCAACCTCGCCGTTATCCGTGTCGATAACGCCATCTCTCAACTGGCCTAAGTGGTCTGCTAAATCAGTGAGTAAGCTTGGGTTTATGTTTGTGTAATCCAAGGCATCAAGGTAGCTGACGTTGTAAGCCAAAGTGCCTAAGGTCAACGCGGCCGTATGCAAGTTCGACCAATCGGCGAAACTCCCGAGATCGTTAGCCAGGGTTCGACGCAGGTTCGAGAAGTTGCCCCATTGCGTTAGTGCGGGATTGGGGTGAATGGTACCTGCTTCTTGTTCGGCCGGGAACGCCCCGTCAATATCTCCGGAGAATTGAGCGAGGTTGTTTAAGGCATCTCGAACGTCCGCACTTCCGACATCAAATTGTGCCATGTCGAGCTGCCAACCATTCGTACCCCGGCCGGTGAAGAAATCGACGACCAACTCTTCTGGGGTATCTCCGAACGTGTCGCCAAATAAGGTGGTGTATGCGGGTTTGACCGGAAATGGTGTTTCAGGCTGCTCGAAGATGGCGCTGCGTTTGAGGGTTTCTGCGGTTCCGGGGTGAACGGTGCTGATTATGGCGGCGACGGGTGGCTCGCTCGTGTCGGTGGAACCAGCGGAGGAATGGTAAATGGCTGTGGTTTGCACGGCGGCTGGGTTATCGCGCAGCGTCCGGCGTTGCAGGGATTCGTGTAATCGGCTTGGGGTGAGCTTGGTTTGTTCGATCTGGGCGGGATCTGTGGTTCCGGCGAGAGGATCGTTGCCGAGTTCTAGGCGCTGTCCGACGATGACGCGCATTCCTTCGCGCCAAGCTCGCCGTTCCCAATAGCCATCGAGTCCGATGTCTTTGGGATCTTCGTCGTCATCGACGGAGAGTCGCAGGAGGTCGTCAGTGTGTAGCGTAATCTCCTCTCCAGTTTGGACGCCGAGTGTTTTTAAGCGGAGTTCGTCTTCGCCACCGTAACCCGGTTTGGGACCGTATCGATCGTCTGCCCGATAGAAGTCATCGATGTAAGGACGAGCGGCCGATTCGTTGAAAATCCGCCCGCGTTCCCAAAACGGACTGGACTCGAAACTGTTATTTCTGATGTTGTCGGCGCTGTAACTCGAATTGCGGTAGACCGATCGATCTTCGGTAAACAATACGATCGGATCGAGGGTAATGCCGATAACGCTTCTTCCGGAAAGTAACGAGTCCGTATCCGGTGTAAGTTGTGTTTCGAGATTAGTCGGGTCTTCGTTCTCGTGATGGGTTGGGTCGCTTTCGGCCCACAGGTGGAAGGACGACGTTCCTTTGGGTGAGTTGATACTGACGATGCCGCTGACAACTTGTCCTTCGTAAAGTTCGTCTGTTTCGGGATCGGTCGATCGATCTAACGAAATTTCTGAGGTCGATCGACCAGCTCTGTAGAGGCAGGAACCCGGCCCGCTGACGAGATAGCCGAACGTTCTCATTCTTTCTGCTCTATGCCCGACGATTAAGCTGCCGTCGGTGTGCATGGCTCCGTTCCATTTGAATTCCGGACCGGGAAAGACTTCGAGGTCGTTTCGGAACCACGCTCCCCACTTGTTCCCACGATCGGCTTGTCGTTCTTGTTGAACTTCCAAGGTCGTCACGGTTCCATCTTCGTTGTCGGCGATGGCAAAGGCATCGATCTGAAAGTTTTTCAGCAAAATGGCAGTACTGACTGGATCGCGTATCCAACCGTTTTCAATTCGGCTGGTGCCGTCTTCGGGTTCGCAACCTAGAGTCGGTTCGCCACTGTAGGGGCCTTGGCGAACTTGGAGGCGGTTCGCTCGCCCAGCAATTGCGGTATCGCTCTGTTGCGCTAATGCATTGATACCCCCTTCGTCTTCGTCGGGGGTATCCCAAACAATGGAGTAGGCAATCCTCAAGTCCGGAACGCCGTTGCCGTCGTTATCATCCTCGGCATCAAAAGTCCAAGCGTTTGCTGACTGGCCGTTGAGGGTTACGCGGGTCTCGTCGGGAAAGGTGTAAAGGTCTGGAGGAGTGCTTCCGTCCGGGTTTTCCACTTGGTTCAACATGATCCGCGTCAGCAAGTCTTCACCCGGTATCCCTTGGGGAATGCGTTCGTCTTGGGTGAACATATATTCGAGCTTGGCTTTCGCTCGATCGATCGCGGGTGTTGCGGCGTTGTAAATGACTTTTTCTCGCCGTTGTAAGATTGCTTGCTCGGTTCGGGTTACGGTTCTCAGGAGAATCGCACCGACGACGAGACTCATGACCAACAACAGCATGATGGCGGTTGGCAGCACGAATCCCGAGGTTTTCAGGGACGTGCGACGACGACGGTATCGGCTGCGTAGCCGGTGGCGGACGAACTGGGCAAACTGGGCGTAGACCCGTTTGAGAGTGTTTCGCAACCAGCGTTTTAACAGGGCGATCGAACGGTGCTTAGCCATAGGTCTCGGGCTGACTCGGCAGATGCAAGTGTGGAAGGAACCCAAACAGAACGGATAACGATGCAACCTGGAAGCTTTGTGTTTGAAGGAGGACGGTTGGATTCGGACGCTTGAGTCCTCCTAAATTCTGGGTCTAGCTCAGTCGTAACTCATGCCGAGGTGAAACGGCAATCTCGAGGGGGGATTTACCTTCAGTTCTAGAGTACCCAGTTTTTCGGATCGATCGATCTGTGAGATTACGGATTTTTTTCAAGCGGCCGCCCGTCAAGCTTTGTCGGCAAACCGTCTCCTTATGAAGAGAAGACGGTTCGATCGAGGGCGAAGTTCCAGAACGGCGAAGCCGGGTTTTGTCTCGAACAAAACCCGGCTTGAGGTGGCCTGTAACGTGGCATGGCTGCCTAGAATTTGTTTAAGTCGATCCCGGCTTCTTTAGCGACTGCGGCGAGTCCTTTTTGTTGGATCGTTTTGAGAGCTTTGGTAGACAGACGTAGGCGCACCCAACGTTTGCCTTGGGGCCACCAAACCTTTTTCCATTGAAGGTTGGCTTGTTGTAAACGCTTAGTCCGTCGGTGGGAGTGAGAGACGGCAAAGGCGTTATTGGCTTTTTTTCCTGTAATCTGGCATCGGCGAGACATATTCGCTTCTCCTGAGGTTGAATCTTTCGATCGGCGTTCGGGTAAAAAACACCCAGCTTCTTATCCTATCACCTCGTTCGGAACGGGTTGGGCAATGCTGTGGGCTTGTTCTAACAAGGTTTCAATCGAGGCGTTGGGTTCGAGAAACGAAAAGAGGTGTTTGTAGCAAAGTTTCCCATTTCGATCGAGTACGAACTGAGCGGGTAACGGTGCGCCCAGTGCCTGTCCGACACGATACGCGCGAAATACCTGACCGTCCGGATCGCTCAATAAAGGTAATTTCAAGTCCAAATCCCGAACGACGATTTTGCTTTGTCGCGTGTCGGTACTCGTCACCATTAGCACTTCAACCCCGAGGTCGGTAAACTGCTGGTAGCGCTCGTTTAACTCGACAATGTGGGGAAAGCATAGGGGACAGTATTGTTTTTCGGTAAAAATGCGCGTAAAGGCAACAATAACGGGCTGCTTCCCCCGATAGTCTCGCAGGTGAACTCGTCGGTTATGGGTCAGATCGGGTAACTCGAAATCCGGCGTAGCGACTTCGTAGTACGATTGGTTGGTCGCGGGGATGGGGAAGAAGTTTTTGAAGAATCGAGGACTGAGTAAGCCGCGAAAGTCGGTCGATGTGAGTGGTATCGATTTCAGCATGGTGAGTTCCGCTCGATACGAGTTGAAAAGGGGGTTCGATCGGGCAAACGTCCTCATGTCGCAACCCCAACGCGATCGAGCATAACTCATCGCATTGGGGTCTCGAAAAAATGGGAACGATCCCACTGATTATCGTAAAAGTTTCCTCAAATCGCCCTAGATTGCCGCGAAGTACTCTTTCGAGGCGACGGGGTCGGGTTTCATGGTTCGTTCGCCCGGTTGCCAGCCCGCAGGGCAAACCTCGTCGGGGTGTTCTTGGACGTATTGAATGGCTTGCAGCGTCCGCAGCGTTTCGTCAACGTTCCGACCGAAGGCCAGGTTGTTGATGGTAGAGTGCTGGACGACGCCGTCTTTGTCGATGATAAACAATCCGCGCAGCGCCACGCCCGCATCGGGGTCGAGCACGTTGTAGGCGGTGCTGATTTCTTTTTTGAAGTCAGAGACTAGAGGATAGTTCAGATCGCCAAGACCACCGGATTTACGGTCGGTTTGAATCCAAGCGAGGTGAGAAAATTCGCTATCGCAGGAAACGCCGAGGATTTCGGTGTTGAGTTGGCTGAACGCTTCGTATCGATCGCTGAACGCCGTAATTTCCGTCGGACACACGAAGGTGAAGTCCAGAGGATAGAAGAACAGAACGACGTATTTACCGCGATAGTCAGACAGTTTAATGGTTTTGAATTCTAAATCGACAACAGCCGTCGCGCTGAAGTCGGGGGCGGGTTGACCGACCCGCAGGCATCCTTCTTGAGTCATTGATAAAACGCTCCTGATATGAGGTTCTCCATCTGTGAAGCCCTCGATCGCACTGAGGCGACCTTCGGGCGCGTCGCTTTGAGTAACGAACTGTTACGACTCTACCATAGTCATAACGACTTTGAGATATTTGCCTAAAAAATCCCCTATCCAAAAGCACAGGATAGGGGATTAAGGAAATATTTTAAATGGCTCGGGGCGGACTTGAACCGCCGACCTTGGGCTTATGAGTCCCCTGCTCTAACCAACTGAGCTACCAAGCCTTGCTTTTTTGCTGCCGTATCCCACTATAACAGATTTTTGAGTTTTGGAAAGGGAATTTCAAGAATGTGAAGTTATTTTAACTTATGCTTGCTATTAGGGAAAACTATGCTAACTTGTAAACACTGAACACTGTAGAGCGAAACACAACAAGCGCTCGAATCGGAAAAGGACAATAGCTCAGTGTTCGACCCGCTAGTTGTCCAGCCGCTAAGCTTCTCCCTGTACCGCCGTAATGAGTGGTATGCCCTTGCAAAAAGGGTTAATCCATACCTGAAGTCCGGAAAGACCAGACGATGCAGGAAACCGTGGAAGTCGAAGGTGGTTATCTGTAAACCTATCTAGCCATCGCGTTAGCGTTTCAACTCATCGCTAGACCCAAAGCTATCCAATCTTTCATGCCCGTTACGGGTGGCACTAGAAGCAAACCTAATCTCAACAGAGGGTCTGGTGCTTACAGGTTACTCCCTACCTGCTGTCTACCTCGCTGATTTATGTAGTTCAGTCCGATTGTCCCGTATGTCAAGCGTTCAGGACGGGGTAGTCAAGGGAGAACGTCAAGGTCAAATTTGTTGAAAACTCTATCATTCATCACTTGTACGAGCCTGGCTTCCGAAGCTAGGCTCGTTGCATTGCGCTAACACATTTTGTGTGAATGCATTGAACGCATTGTGTTGACGGTTGCCGATAATTTGTCTTTGTCTTTGTAGAGGTACAAACTCACGTCACAATGGTGGAAGCAGCAACGATAACCGCAGAAGGAATCACGCTCGATGGGGAAAGCGGAAGCATTAGCGCGTCAGTGGCGTTTGCGCCTGGAGCGAGACTACCCCGACCCAACCTCCAAAACCCACGCCGGGATTCTGTGTTGGCTGTTCGGCGAAACGCTCGATCGATGGGACGATCTCGACGAAGATCGTAGCCAAATTGCCGAGCAGTCGATGGAATTTCGCTACAGCATCCTACGGGCGCGATACCTCGGGGTTGCACCTGAAGCCGCATATCGCCATCTCGTGCGACGGTTGGGGAGCCTCGTATTACTGCGGAACAAAATCCGCACTTGGGTCGCGTTGAGCCGAGATCGCCGTCGAACTGTCGTCGATGTGGTGCAGGAAGTCATCCAAGAGATGCTCGATAGCGATCGATATCTACAGCGGGAAATGGAGCGAATTGCCGAGTGTACGACGGACGCTCGTCTGAGAAACGCCCTAGTTCTGTCCAGTCTCGAAGAGTACTGCTTGCGTCCCATTCGCAACCAACCGCTTCTCGTCTATCGTTTTGTGAATTACCTCCGCCGAGCGCAGCGGGGAGGCTTAACCCAAGTCCCGACTCAAGAATTGGTACGTCTGGTTTCCGCTGAAGTCGCTCCCTCTGACCGTGAAGACACCGTCAACCTCATCGACACACAAACCCTTGCCCAATCCCAAAGCGATCGAGAGTGGGAAGACCAACAGACATTGCGCGGGCAGGTTGCACGTGAATTTACAGATTACCTCGAACAAAACGTCAGTTCGATGGCCGCTCAGTGGTTGACCCTCTATCTACAGGGGTACTCCCAGGACGAGATCGCCAAACGCCTCAACGTTCCCGTCCCAGAGCTGTACCGCTTGCGAGAAAAAATCGGCTACCACGCTATCCGGGTTTTTGCCCTCAAACAATCTCCAGACTTGGTGGCGAGTTGGTTGAAAATTTCGCTCCAGGAGCATAGTTTGGGATTGACGCCCCATCAGTGGCAACAGTATCTCGAGCGACTGACCCCTCAGCAGCGTCAAATGCTCGATCGCCTCAAAGCCGGACAAAGCATCGAGACCATCGCGCAGGAACTCAACCTGAAAACAAATCAAGTGATGGGGGAATGGAGCAAACTTTATCTGACTGCCCAGCAGCTCCGTAATTCCACGGACTAGCGTCGTGTCAGAGCCGAAAATCGAAATTAAGATAAGGGTAGTCCTGGCTCGATTCTGTGGGCGTTGTACGAGCGCAACGTCGATCGAGCGTATCCGTACCCACCCCATCGTGAGCTGATACCTAGGGATTTTAGGTGTGCATCTTCCCGATTTGAGACGCTTTTCCTTTTCTCAGTCGAGATTTTAATGAACTCCGATTGGATTTTTAACTCGATCGACAAACTGATCCCCTTTGAAGTTTGTCTATACCATCAGGCTGTCCCTCTGTCCATGGAAGGGAGTCGCATTTACATCGGCATGGTCAACCCTGACGATACCCATGCCCTCGAGTACTTGCGCCAACTCCTCAGTTATCTCAACTGTTCCCTCGTTCCTCAAACCATTTCAGCTCGAGAGCACCAAGCACTCCTCTCGGCCTATCTCAGTCACACCACGCAGTCTCCATCTGCTGAGGACGAAATCGCGACAGAAGAGGAGGTGGTGTCTGTCAATCGACTGTCTGAAGTGCCAGAACTCCACCTCAAAGCCAGATACCTCGCTAGTCCCATCAAGGTTCTCGCTCAACTCCCTCCCCCTCAAATCGTGCAAGAACTACTCGCACGGGTTTTGATGGGTGGCATTGGAAGACTGTATTTTGCCCGTCAAGCCCCAAGCGGGCGGATTCTATGGAGTCAAGATGGCGTTCCCCAATCCGTTCTCGACAACTTACCTCTGGAAATTTTTCAAAGTATCATCAACGAACTCAAGCGATTTGCTGAATTGCCGTTGTTACCCGTACACCATCAAAAGGAAGTCGAAATCGAGCGCATTTACGACAAACACCACGTTTTGCTCAAATTGCGCGTTATGCGTGGCGATTACGGTGAAGAATCAACCTTACAAGTGCTGCGGGGAGCCGCGTTGCGGTTTTACCAACAGCAAAAATTAGTGGACTTGAGCCAAGAAGCCCTCGTCGCAGCGCAAAATCTTCAGAAAAAGCTCGGCGAAATTCGCAGCGCTTACGAGCGACATCCCAATTTGCTTCACAAAAAACTCGAAATTTTGTCGGCTTTGGAGCAGGTACTCGAGCAGGTTGAGGCAGAAGTTGCTACACTGCGAAATCAGTCGTAGGTTAGAGAATCGTTGGGAGATAAGATAATGTGAGGGAGATAAGTTGAGATTTTTGCCAAATTTCTCATGATTTGGTTATGTCATTATATCGTTCTCTCATTTCGTCGGGGTGTAGTTCGACTCAGTTACAGGATTCTATGATATTTCAGGAGACAAGATACCCATGAAAATGACGATCGAACGCCATTTTTTTCGGGGACGCAGACGAACGGTGTTTTCCGTGTTACTCGCGCTGTTGACAGTTCTCGTGGTGGCGTTACCCCGAATTCCAGCCACGGCTCAGATTACCCAGGCTACCATTGTTGAAATTCTCGATAGCGATGAGGTGTTTGTTGAGGAAGACAAAGCCTCGATCGATCAAATTGCAGAATTCGGACAAAACATTCATACAGAAGACGCACGAGCGGGATTGGTTTTTATCGACGATCTCGCAGTGGGACGGTTAGGGGAAGATTCCTCGGCGATCGTCGGTCAATGTGTCGAGGTACAGAACGGACAGCTCATCGCTAGCGGTCCAGTGAACGGTTGTTTGTCGGGATTTTTCGTTGATGTACGCGGAACGATCTTTATCATCGATGCGGACGACGATAAAGGCAACTTTAAGGTGTTGGAGGGGAATATTAAAGTTCGCAATCCCGAGCGAGGACAAGATATTGAAGTCGGTCAATTGCAACAACTCGGAAGACTCGATCGAGACGAGCCAGAAATTCGCCGGATCGATTTTGAAGACTTAGTCAAAATCCTAGCGGGGGTACTGTTTCGAGGGTTTGAAGTAAAACTTCCCAACGAAGAAAAACTCCTCGCGATTTGCAACGAAGAGCGGTTCCGAATTATCGAAGACGCAGGAGAAGGTGGCCCGGTCGTTGCCGCACGTTTACCGCAGTGTCCGACAGAGTTGGGCGTGCGCGTTGAGCCAGTGATTGACTTGCCGTTTTAAGGTGACACTCGATCGTTTGTCGATGAACGTAGAGACGTACCGCGGTACGTCTCTACGTTCAAACTTGTTTTGAAAAGTTTTGAAGTCGAAGACAATTTGCGGATCGACTTGAGGGCGCTCCTATTTGAATCTTGAATAAACTTTTCGATCGGACGATCGTGTGATGAAAGGCAAGAAATGGGATTTGACGAACAGATTAGATGCCATAAATTTGCTATAATATTAGAGATTAACCTCAAGAACAATGGCTCGACATAAGGAATTCGATCGACAAGAAGCTTTAGAAAAGGCGATGGAAGTGTTCTGGAGATACGGATACGAAGGAACATCCATTCGCGATCTGATCGGCCATATGGGAATTCATCGAGGTAGCTTGTACGATACGTTTGGCGATAAACGATCGCTATTTAGTGAGGCGTTGAATTGCTACGATCGAGTCGTTGTCAGTACGGCGGTCGAGTGTTTAGAAACGCCCGAGGCATCGCTATCCTCAATTACTCGTTTTTTCGAGCGCATTGTTGAAATCAGTATTCTCGATCGAGATCGAAAGGGATGTTTTCTCGTTAACTCCGCAGTCGAAGTTTGTCCTCACGATCCAGAGTTGGCGAAACTCATTGCTGCCAACTTTGAAAAAATCGAGCGATCTTTTTTAAAAGCTTTGAAAAAAGCAGAAGCCAAAGGCGAAATTTCGCAGGATCGAGACTTAAAAGTCCTGGCTAAGTATTTGACATCGAGCTTGCAGGGATTGCGCGTGACTGCCAAAATTCATCCCGATCGCAAGACGTTATCCCAAATTGCTCGATCGATTGTCGAGGGAATTCGTAAACCTCAAGAATCTAGCGTTCGACGAGAATAGGCAATAGGTACGGAAGCCTACTGACGCCAACGTTACCTTTCAGTTTATTTCATCCGTTTATTTCGTGTATTATCATCCCAAGATTTCCCGAACTGCGGTTGCCCAACCTAGGCATCCCGAAGTGGGGGCAATTTCCCAGCCTCGATCGCGCAAACCCGGATGGGGATGACCGGCTTTATCGGGAATGACGATCGATCGATCGACCGTTTCGAGCATTTCTAAATCGTTGGGACTGTTGCCTAAACCAATGGTTATCAAATCGTCCGTCGCGCTTTTGAATCGATCGATCAGCCAGCGAACAGCTTTTCCTTTGCCCGAATGGGTTCCGATAAGATGAGAAAAGCGATCGCCGACGACAACGCGAAAACCCGCCTTGGCAACCCCATCCTTAATCGCATCTGCCGATCGATTTTTGGGCGTGACGAACGGCTCCGTAAACTCCCGCGTCTTCGCTCGCTCCGCATCCTCGGGAAGCAATCCCGTGCGCGCCACAATTTCGTCAACGCCCATATCGCCAAACCCCCAGAGATCTAAATCGAGGTGTTTCGCGACTTCGGTTAAGCCCGCTCTCGCTTCAGCATACGTACAGCCAAACCGTTTGAGGTGATAGTCTCCCCAAGGCTCGGTATCGGAGATATCGAATCGATCGTCACCTTGAGGAACAAACGCCCCACTGCCGTTTTCGACGATAAACGGATCGCGTAAATCAATGTATTGGCGTATTTGTTGGCGTAACTGCTCGACTTCTGCCCGCGTTTTACTCGTGACGGGAATGACGGGAATTTGGGATTTTTGTAACGCTTCTAAGACAGGCAATGCTGCATCGTAGCGATAATCGTCGGAGTTGAGCAGCGTTCCGTCGAGATCGGTGAAGATGATAAAAGACATAGTAATTGGCGATTGACGATTAGCGGTTTTTGACTAGCCGTTTACGATTGACAAGTTACGATTTGAGGAAGGAATTCGGGCGAAGTCTCCTCGCCCCTACAGATCGCCACATCATCTCGTCATTCCCTCATCTCCTCATCATTTCCCGGGCTGTGCGGAAGGTGGCTTGACTGTACTCGTCACCCACCCAACGCCAATGCCAAGGTTCGTAATTGATACAGGGATGGGTTCGGGGAAACGACATCTCAAAGCCGTACTCGGGCGCGCGAACGATCAGCCACATTCCAGCAGCAGTCATCTCGAAGTCGGGACGAACGTCGGACTCTGGGGCGTTCGCGTCGCCGATGTCGATAGCATATCCCGTGTGATGCTCGCTATAGCCGGGAGGGGCAGAAACGCGAGCGCGCTCGTTGAGGCTTTGTCCTCGCTGGGCGGCAATGCCAAAGAAGAGACTTTCTTGGGTCGATCGATCTCGAAATCCCGACAGTGCAACCAAGCGAATCCCTTCGCGGGCTGCGGCTTGTTGCATGGCCAGAAAACTGGCTGCAGCACTCGATCGAAGATATTCGCCGTTTCCCACTGAAACGAGATCGCGCCGAGAAGCTTCAGCGTAGGGAAAATGTCCGTACGCGGAACGCTCGGACACCGCACGACAGTCGAGTTTGGGACGTGGGATGTTGTCGGGCTGGGTGGCATCTTGGCGTTGGGCTGCGACTGTGGGTTGATACAGTCCCCAACTCAGCACCATCAAGACGAGAATACGGAGAACGAGATCGACTCGAACCATAGCCGTTTTATCGATTATCCGAAGTTTTTATCCAAAGTTATAGTGCTTGCGAACGTCTTTCGTAATTTTCCAAGTGCAGGACATCCCGGCTGGAAACGAGACTAAATCCCCTTTTCGAATTTCAACGGGTTCGCCACCGTCGGGGGTGACGATGACCTCACCCGCAAGGAGGTAACAAGTTTCTCGTTCGTCGTAAGTCCAGGGAAATTCCGAGACTTCCTTTTCCCAAACCGGCCAACTCGAAACGCCTAATTCGGACAGTCGAGCGTTGTTGGGTTCGCGTTCGATGTTAATTTCCGTGGTTTTCGAGACAGTCATGGTTCTGTTTCTGGTGGTTGTGTTTCGGAGCAGCAATCGTATTGTGGCGCATTTTGGTACGGGACTTACGTTAAATTAGCGTTAGTGGAGAGGTGAGCGCACGATGGGACGAAAAGCGAAACTCAAAAAGTTGCGTCGGGACGAGAAACTGAAGCCAGAAATACCGACGCCACCGCCAACGTTTGACGAGACACAGTTCGTTACGAATCTCGAACGTCAAGGCTACTCTCTCAAGCAGGGAGATCGAGCGCCAGAGATTCCCCAGTCTGGGGCGGAGCCACAAGTTTAGCCACTAGGCGATACGGCGGACACCCGGTATGTCAAACTAGATGAAGTTAAAATTTTGTAACGTCGATCGATCTTATCTAAAGGACTAAGTCGATCGAACTTGTCGTCTCGATCGTTCGTCATGGGCAAACAGCGCGTTCTCTCTGGTGTTCAACCCACGGGAAACCTTCACCTCGGGAACTATCTCGGGGCGATTCGGAACTGGGTGGAAAACCAGCATCAATACGAAAATTTCTTCTGTGTGGTGGACTTACACGCGATTACCGTTCCCCACAACCCGGCCACCCTCGCCACCGATACTTACACGATCGCCGCTTTGTATCTCGCCTGTGGGATCGATCTCGACTGCTCGGATATTTTCATTCAATCCCACATCAGCGCCCATAGCGAATTAACTTGGCTGCTCAACTGCATCACCCCAATTAACTGGCTGCAAGGGATGATTCAGTTTAAGGAAAAGGCACTCAAACAAGGTGAAAACGTCGGAACGGGACTGCTCGACTATCCCGTGTTGATGGCTGCGGACATTCTCCTTTACAATGCGGATAAGGTACCCGTGGGCGAGGATCAGAAGCAACACATCGAACTGACTCGCGATATCGTTATTCGCATCAACGATCGATTTGGCGATGCGGACAATCCGGTTTTGAAAATGCCCGATCCGTTGATTCGCGAGGATGGAGCGCGCATTATGAGTTTGATGGACGGAACGAAGAAAATGTCGAAATCCGATCCGTCGGAAATGAGCCGGATTAACCTCCTCGATCCGCCTGATGTCATTACGAAGAAAATTAAAAAGTGCAAAACCGATCCGGTGCGCGGTTTGGAATTCGACAACCCAGAACGTCCCGAGTGCAACAACTTGCTGACACTGTATATGATGCTGTCTGGCAAGGATAAGGAGACCGTGGCGAACGAGTGTACCGATATGGGTTGGGGTCAATTCAAACCCTTGTTGGTCGAAACGACCGTGGAAGCCTTGCGTCCGATTCAGGAAACCTATAAAGAAGTGATGGACGATCGCGGTTATTTAGAATCAGTCTTACGTCGCGGCCGTGAAAATGCCGAATCGATCGCGCAACAGACGCTCGATCGAGTCAAAGATGCAATGGGCTTTTCTAAGCCGCTCTGAGTTTCGAGTTCCCTTTATCTCAATACAGAATGTCTCGTTTCCGCAACGCCGCCCACTCCGGAGAATTTCTCGTAACTGCCGAAGTTGCCCCCCCAAAGGGTAGCAACCCCGCCCACATGGTGGAAATGGCAAAATCTTTGAAAGGTCGCGTTCATGCCGTGAACATTACGGACGGATCGCGGGCGGTGTTACGAATGTCTCCCCTGCCAGCCTCGGTGATTCTGTTGCAACACGGAATTGAGCCGATTTGTCAGATGGCCTGTCGCGATCGAAATCGCATCGGCTTACAAGCGGATTTGATGGGCGCGCACGCTCTGGGAATTCACAATATTTTGGCGTTGACGGGCGATCCGGTGGCCGCAGGCGATCAGCCAGACGCGAAAGGGGTATTCGATTTAGAGTCGGTGCGTTTGTTGCGGATTATCGATAAGATGAATCGGGGTTTGGATTCTAACGATAAGCCGCTGAAGGATGGGAAAACGGACTTATTTGTTGGGGCAGCCGTCGATCCGCAGTTGTCGAGTTGGTCGGGTTTACAGCGTCGGTTCGAGCGCAAAATCGAAGCGGGGGCGCAGTTTTTTCAAAGTCAGTTGATTTCGGATTTCGATCGACTCGACAAGTTTATGAGTGAGGTGGCTTCAGGTTATGGTAAACCGATCTTGGCGGGAATTTTCTTAATTAAATCGGCGAAAAACGCTCGATTTATTAATAAGTATGTGCCAGGAGTTCATATTACGGACGAGACGATCGCTCGACTCGAAAAAGCCTCCGATCCCCTGCGAGAAGGAATGGCAATCGCTGCCGAACAAGTCCGCTTGGCTCGCGATCTTTGCCACGGCGTTCACATGATGGCCATTCGTACAGAACACCTGATTCCGGAAATTCTCGATATGGCGGATGTCGCTTCGATCGACGAAACCTGCTAGTTCTTCGTTCGTGTTAAGGAATTTGAAAAAAAGAACTCGTGCTTCTCTCTTTACATTTTTTAATTAACGTTTTATTGACATTTTCAAAATATAAATTTAATTGATATTAAAATGGTAAATTGTCTCATTCGTGGAGATCTTCAATGAGTCGAACCAGAGTTATTTCTCGCGAATACAAATTAATGCTACGGGTCGATCGATTTGTGGGAAATCGGGTGCAACTCCTCGATGCAGCGAGTGCGTTTTGGCAAGCTTTACAACCCGTCCTCGAACCCTACACTTTCGGCGTAACGGGAAATCTCGATTCGATCGAAAAGCATCGTGCAGTCCGGTTTTACGACACGGAAACAAACCAACTCCGTCAGAACGATTACGTATTCCGCGAACGGATCGATCTCGAACGAAACCAACGAGAAGTCACCCTGAAATTTCGTCACCCCGATCGATATATCGTCGTCGATCGCAACATGGATGCTGCCGAGCGAAATCGTGGAAAAACGAAACTCGAGGAAGACATCAAACCGCCGTTTCTCAAGCTTTATAGCTTTTCAACCAAGCAGGACATCGACGACGATCGATCGTTCGATCGTCTCAAAGATATTGACGATTTGTATCCCGACTTTTCCAAGAAACTCGATAACTATAAGAAAAAAGTTTCCCTACACTGTCTCGGCAATTTTACAGCCCGAGAGCTAGTAGTGACCGGGGGCTTCTTCAAACTTCGCAAGTCACCAGAACGCAACGCCGAATGTGCGTTAGTGGCTTGGTACGTCAACGGAGGAGATGCGGAAACGCCCCAAGTGGTCGAATTTAGTTTTCGCTACGGCGACGAGAAAGAAGACTACTCTGGAAAAATGGCACGACGGGCTTACAACGTGTTTCAAGGAATTCAGTCAGGACTGACGAACTGGATCGATCCGAAGTCGAAAACGAAAACAGCTTACGTATACCATTTGGCGTCTCAAGCGTTGCCGATTTCCTCTTGACGGACTGAGAAAATCGCGAAAAGATGCTGGTGTACGCTCGTTCGCGAAGCGGAACAGAGGTCTATCGATCGACAACCATGACAGAATTCGAGATTCAAACCCAGTGGGTGAAAGTTCCCAACGGCGACTTGGAAATCGACGCTTATCTCGCTCAACCGACGGGTGAGGGGAGATTTCCCGGTGTCGTCGTGTTTCAAGAAGTGTTCGGCGTTAACGTTCACATCCGCGATGTCACCGAACGTCTGGCGAAAGAAGGTTACGTCACGATCGCTCCAGCTTTGTACCAACGTCTCGAACCGGGGTTTGAGGTGGGGTACGGTGAAGAGGATTTGAAAAAAGGGCGAGAATACAAAGTTCAAACGAAAGCATCGGAACTTCTCAGTGATACTCAAGCCTCGATCGACTACTTAAAAACGCTCTCCAACACCACGGACAAATTCGGCTGTATCGGGTTTTGTTTTGGCGGACACGTCGCTTATCTCGTCGCTCAGTTAGACGATCTCGATGCTGTTGCGTCTTTTTATGGAGCGGGAATTGCTGTTCTGTGTCCTGGCGAAGAGAACCAAGTTACGATCGATTTTACAAAAGATATTGCGGGAACGATTTATCTATTTTTCGGAACGGAAGATCCGCTCGTTCCGCTCCTACAGGTTGATGAAATTGAAGCCGCTTTAACCGAACATAAAATTGATTACAAAATTTTCCGCTATGAGGGAGCGGGACATGGCTTTTTCTGCGATCGACGAGCGAGTTATCTAGAGGAAGCTGCTCGCGATGCTTGGCAACATACGTTACAACTTTACGATCGCGTATTGCGCTAACTGCTTAAATGGATCTATGGTCAGGGTGGGGTTTCCCTGCCCTCAATTGTCAGAATATGTCAACAGAAACCCAAAAATCATCGCAAAATTAGGGCGTCGAGGTTTCGTCGTGTCGCCAAATATAATCGGCGAGGGGACGTTCGGGAGTTGACGGAAGATCGGAATCGGGGTCAAATAAGACTAAAGCATGGTGTAAATTGGGGATTCTGCGATCGACGCGATCGGGAATCCCATCGCCGTAAATAATGTGACCTTGTCCCGCTAACACGACCATCTGGGTATCGGGGTTTTGGATGAGAAATTGTGCGATACGATCGGCCATGGTTTCGTCCCAAAGTACCTGTGCTTCAAAGAATCGATCGAATCCGTCACTCGAACCATGACCCTGATGGTGTCGATCGAAGATCTCTTTTAACCATTGGCGATAAAACTCGTTATCCGTTCGCAGATCTTCGATGGGCGGAACGAAGTCTCGGTAGTCTGCGCTGATATTGTCAAATCCACCGATTGCAACTTGGCGCAATGCTTCGCTCGGTGCGTTCAGTGCGATGACAGGAATTCCATTCGTTTTGGCAAAATCTAGAATCGGGGCGTACAGTTCCCAGGGAAAGCCCCATCGAGTTTCGTATTCCGTCTGTTCGAGCAATTCAGCTTCCGTAATGTCTCCCGTTAAGTATCGATCGATGGCTTCTTGATAGGGACGTTGAAACATTTCCATCCCGATGGCAAGATTGGGATTTTCTGCATAGAGAGAGCGCAAAATTTCGAGTTGAGTGATGTGGTGATCGACTCGATCGTGTGTTTCGCCGAGATAGATAATATCGGCTTGATAAAGATTAGAAATAAATTCGTTGCGACTGTACGTTTGTGTTTGTGAGGGATTCTCGATCGTCTGCGCCCAAACCGGAACACCGCAGCACAGCCACGCACTCAGTAAACAAGCAGAAAATTGAACTTTCATATTTCAAGCTGATGTTAAATCACTTCGATCGAATATCCGCTTGTTCGACGAACGACGCCTTCCACTTTAACGCAATTTCACCTGTTTTGCGAGGATCGAGTCTAATACCCATAACGGTAATTATCGGTATTAGACTCGATCGAACGATCCCCCAAAATGCTTATAAGAAAAGCATTTTGGGGGATATTGGTGTTGAAGCAGAAAAGCGTACAATATTTTTTGAGTCGGCAAAGGAAAACGCGAGTTGCAAAATTGCGTTTTGCAGTTAGTGAAGCACTCAGAGATTGGGAATTATAGCTGAAAATCTTTGGATTTTAACCCAAAATTCTCTGCCGCCTAACACACCCTACCGCTGAAAAAGGTGCAAGAACAATCGCAGATCGAAAAGCTGAACTGAAAATTACCATCGAAACAAAAAATATCATATCGCCGCAAACACATCGACTTCGCCGTTAACTAGAAGTGTTCCCACCCATACTAATACACCGTTTTGAGTGTAGGGGGACGATCCGATCGTTTGCCTCGATGTTCTGCAACATCGCTAAGCAGAACATCATCGCGGTAAACTGTTTCGAGTGCGTCGGGACACTCAGCAATCGATCGCACTCGTCGTACACCTCCCATCGTTCACTCGAATCAAGGCAATGCCTACGTTTGTTTTAGAAGTCGGTACCGAAGAACTGCCCGCCAGCTTTGTGGAAGGGGCGATCGAACAGTGGCAAGAACGCATTCCCACCAGCCTCGCGGAAGCATTTGTCGAACCGGAAGCGGTGGAGGTGTACGGAACGCCACGCCGTCTCGCTGTTGTTTTGCGAAACCTCCCCGACAAACAAAACGATCGAACTGAAGATATCAAAGGCCCCCCAGTCAAAGCCGCTTACAAAGACGGAAAACCCACCAAAGCTGCTGAAGGCTTCGCCCGCAAACAAAACGTCTCCCTTGACGATCTCGAAATTCGCGACACTGAAAAAGGCGAATTCGTCTTCGTCCGCAAACAGATTCCCGGTCGTCCTACAGCCGATATTTTAAAAGAACTCGTTCCCCAGTGGATCTTCAAACTCGAGGGCAAACGCTTCATGCGCTGGGGAGACGGAGACGTGCGCTTTCCCCGTCCAATTCGCTGGCTGGTGGCACTCCTCGACGATGCCGTGTTGCCCCTCGAAGTCGTCAGTGGTTCCGATACCATCGCCAGCGATCGAATCTCTTCGGGACATCGCGTTTTGCACCCGGAACCCATCTCGATCGAAACCGCATCAGACTACATTGAAGCCTTACGTCAAGCTTATATCGAAGTCGATCCAGAACGACGTAAAACGGCGATCGTCGAAGGCATTAATACCGAAGCCAAAAAAGTGAGCGGCACAGCCGAGATTCCCGAAGATTTACTGACAGAAGTCGTTCATCTCGTCGAATATCCAACTGCCGTTACCGGAAAGTTCGACGAAGAATTTCTCATTCTTCCCCCAGAAGTGATTACCACCGTCATGGTGTCGCACCAACGGTACTTCCCCGTTCTGAACGAGAAAAATTCCAAAGAACTTCTGCCCTATTTTATTACCATTTCCAACGGCGATCCGGCGAAATCTGAGATTGTCGCCGCCGGAAACGAACGGGTGATTCGGGCGAGATTGGCAGATGGCGAGTTTTTCTATAAAGCTGATTGCGAAAAACCCCTTGAAACGATGATGCCCAAATTGGAAAGCGTTACCTTCCAAGAAGATTTGGGAACAGTGAAAGATAAGGTCGATCGATTGACGAAAATTGCCGATCGAATCGCCGAAGCACTTCAGCTGTCCGACGAAGAGAAAATGAAAATTCGTCGCGCCGCTTACCTCTGCAAAGCCGATCTCGTCAGTCAAATGGTGTACGAGTTTCCGGAATTGCAGGGGGCAATGGGGGAAAAATACGCCCTCGTCAGTGGCGAAAATGCGGAAGTTGCTAAAGCGATTTTCGAGCATTATCTTCCCCGTGGGGCGGATGATATTTTCCCCGAAACTCTCACTGGACAAGTGATTGGTTTAGCCGATCGCCTCGATACCTTGGTGAGTATTTTTGGTTTAGGAATGTTGCCGAGTGGTTCGTCCGATCCCTTTGCGTTGCGACGTGCAGCCAACGCCGTAGTAAATATTACTTGGACGGCGAATTTAGAGTTAAACCTCGATCGACTGTTGCAAAGCAGCGTTGCTGATTTCCAAAGCGCATATCCGAAAGCTTCGTCAGAACTGTTATCGCAACTTCAAGGATTTTTCTTGCAACGGATTCAAACCCTACTGCAAGATGAAAAAAGCATTGATTACGACCTCGTTAACGCTGTTTTGGGGGAAAACGATCTCGAATACACTGAACGGGCGTTAACCGACTTACTCGACGTGCGCGATCGAGCAGAATTTTTACAATCGATTCGTAGCGACAAAACCCTCGATACCATCTACGAAACCGTCAATCGATCGACTCGACTCGCCAAACAAGGCGATCTCGACACGCAACAACTCAATCCGCGTCCCATTGTCACACCCGATCGCTTCGAGTCTCCCGCTGAACAGGCGTTTTACGATGCGTTGGTGAAGTTGCTTCCCCGAACGGAAGCCGCCCGACAAGAGCGCAACTACCGACAGCTCATCGACGCTTTAGCAGAAATTGCGCCCACCGTCAGCGAGTTTTTCGACGGAGAAACGAGCGTGTTAGTCATGGCTGAAGATGAGAACGTAAAGCGCAATCGTTTGAATCTGTTAGGACTGTTGCGAAATCACGCCCGCGTTCTAGCAGATTTTGGCGCAATTGTCAAGAGTGCCTGAATCTGAGGTTATAGCGATAGAGATGCAATCGCATCTCTATCGTAAAGGTTGGAAATTTAACTCAATTCTCATCTGGCATTTCTCCATCCTCGAGATCGAACTTTCAAAATATTCCGTTCTCGCCAAACTCTCAAAAATGGTTTGGAGCAAGAGTCTAATGTAAAGTTCACAAAAGTTGGCGATCGTTAAGGCGATTTTTTCAAGAAAAAAATCCACGCCACACCCATAAACACCTTCTATTTAGATAAAATATACAGTTCTAGATGCTGAAAAACTGTGTCGATCGAGTCTTGAGAGAGATATTGTAGGATCGATTGAAATACTCTAGATACTGACGCCGATCGATTTGAAGGCTTGAAATATAATTAAATTTTACGAAGAATCTTCAACGTCACGAACAACAGATTGAGTAATAGAGAAGCTTTAAAAACGTGTAAATAGTATGAATCGATCGATCGAAAGAAACTCGAGGAGACCGATCGAGCTATATCATCCCATCAGACGCCTGAACTGTGAAATACGAACGAAGAAGTTTGATTCACATCCTCCTACAAAATTCTTAAAATATTTTCAATGGGAACTGTATATCGGCTCTTCTGAGAAAGATGATTTTTAGGCGATAATATAGAGTCGTTAGTATAGACTTTCAAGCCAGGGGGTCCGTGCGAAACCTCGATCGGCCGCGATCCTGCTCTGCGTCTTGGTATACGAGCCACAATGTTCGATTTCCGTCGTTTAGAAACTAAATTTACAGCCCTACTGCTTCTCGTCTTTTGTGGCGGAATTCTATTAAGCGGGATCGTACTGTCGTCAGCCATGCAACATCAGACTGAAGAGATCGCGATCGATCGCGCTCAGATGCTGGTGACGAGCATTAATGCCATTCGCAAGTACATGACTGACGAACTCGCTCCCCAACTGGCTCAACCGGAGACGCCCCAGGAAAAGTTCCCGCTCGAAGTCTTTCCCGGCCATGCCGTTCAACGTGTTTTCGAGAACTTTCGCCGACAGGAAGCCTATCGCAACTACATCTACAAAAACGCAGCATCCAATCCCACCAACCCACAAAACAAAGCTGACGCATTCGAGAGCCAATTGCTCGATCGATTCCGAGACAACCCCGCATTAGACCGCTTATCCGGCTATCGAAATCTCAACGGCGAGCACCTATTTTACCTGTCTTATCCTCTCAAACTGAGCGATCCGAACTGCTTACAGTGTCATTCAACCCCCGAACGAGCGCCGAGAGAACTCCTCGCCACCTACGGCACCGAAGGGGGATTTGGTTGGAAACTCAACGAGATCGTCGCCGCAGAAACCGTTTACATTCCAGCAGACGCTCTCATCACTCGCCAGAATCGCTTGCTGTCGAGCGTCCTGACGATCTTCATCGGAACCTTTGCCCTTGCGATTTTGGTCATCAAACGCCTGTTGCACAAGGGCGTTATTCAACCGATCTCGATCCTCACGCAGTGGACGAGACGATTGCACGATCGCAACTGGAACACGAACGATGCAGTCGATCGACTGGTCGATCGTGGCGACGAAACCGGTCATCTCGCGCGAGCCTTCCAACATCTCCTCTGCGAAGTGCGAGAACGAGAGCAACAACTACAAAACAACGCAACAACCATCCGCCACTTATACGAAACGACCACCTGTTCGGATATCGACTTTGAAGAGCGTATCGCTCGGATTCTAGATCTCGGATGTCAACATTTTGACTTACCCCTCGGTATCGTTGCTCGCATTCAGGATAGCGACTGTTACGTTGTGGCCGTCCGCTCTACCCATAACGTTGCCCTTCCCATTAAAAAAGGACGGCGAATTCCACTCCAAGAAAGCTATGGCTTAGAAACCCTTAAAGCAGGAAAACCGCTCGGCATTCACAACATTCGAGCTTCAGAAGAACGATCGCAACACTGGGCCGATCGAGGTTTGTTCCTGGAAGCTTATCTCGGAACGCCCATAACGGCAACCGGAAAAATCTATGGCATTTTAGCGTTTGTCAGTCCGTTGCCTCACGCCCCGTTTACCGAACCTCAAAAAGACTTGCTGCAGCTCATGGCGCAATGGATGGGAGGCGAACTCGAACGCCAGGATGCCAAACGAGAATTAGAGCAAGCTCGAGATCGCGCCCTCGCCGCGACGCAAGCCAAGAGCGATTTTCTGGCCGTGATGAGTCACGAAATCCGAACGCCGATGAATGCCGTCATCGGAATGACGAGCTTATTGCTCGATACCGAGCTTGATTCCCAACAACGAGATTTCGTCGAAACTATTCGAGGCAGTGGAGACGCGCTGTTGGTTTTGATTAACGATATTCTCGACTTTTCCAAAATCGAAGCGGGGTGCATGGAACTCGAACACCAACCCTTTGTCATTGCATCCTGTATTGAAGAGGCGCTGTCCCTTTTTGCCGCTAAGGCAGCAGACAAACAATTAGAGTTAGCGTCGTTTATGGCTGCCAAGGTTCCTTATGCCGTCGTGGGTGACGTTTCCCGCGTGCGGCAAATTCTCGTCAACGCGATCGGCAACGCCATTAAATTTACAGAAACTGGCGAAGTGGTCGTTTCTGTTGAAGCCGAATCGATCTCGACCATCGACAAGCCTGAAACGCCCTCGCGCCATCGCCTACAATTTGCGGTGCGCGATACCGGAATTGGTATTCCCAAAGATCGCCGAGATCGATTGTTTCAATCCTTCTCTCAAGTCGATTCCTCGACAACAAGACGTTATGGCGGAACGGGATTGGGACTGGCTATCAGCAAGCGCCTGGCCGAAATGATGGGCGGCACGATGTGGGTTGAAAGCGTAGAAGGCCAAGGTTCCACGTTCTTCTTTACGGTCGTTGTCGAGGCGACCCCAGACACCTACCGAGTAGACCCCTCGAGCATCGGTCAATACTTAACGGGTAAACGAGTGGCGATCGTCGACGATAACGCCACCAATCGCCGCATTTTAGCGCTCCAGGCTCGATCGTGGCACGCCGTTCCTGAAGCCTTTGAGTCGGGAATTCAAGCGCTAGCAGCATTCGCTCGCTCGGCCCCGTTCGATTTAGCCATTATCGATTTACAAATGCCGGCTCTCGACGGCATCGCTCTGTCCCGCAAAATTCGCCAACATCCTCACGGAAAAACGCTTCCGTTGGTATTGTTAAGCTCGTGGGGAGATGCGGCCTCGGTGCGACAAGAAGCAAAGGATGTTAATTTTGCGGCAATTCTAACGAAGCCGATCGGCACCGAACAACTCCATCGCGTTTTGCTCGAGCTGTTCGGCAAACATCCCGTGCGTCTATCACCTGAGCCTGAGACAGGAGCGTCTGTGAGAAAATCCAAACCCGAACGTGTTTCGTCTTTGCGAATTTTGCTGGCGGAGGACAACGCCACCAACCAAAAAGTTGCCCTACGAATTCTCGAGCGCAAAGGCTATCGTGCGGATGTGGCAGCAAACGGACTCGAAGCGATCGAAGCAGTGCGCCGTCAAACTTACGATGTCATCTTGATGGACGTTCAAATGCCTGAAATGGACGGTCTCGATGCAGCTCGCCAAATCTGTAGAGAGTTTCCCCCCACCGAACGTCCGTACATTATTGCGATGACAGCTAACGCAACGGCAGAAGATCGACAACGGTGTCTCGATGCCGGAATGGACGACTACTTGACGAAGCCTATTCGCATTCCGGCGTTGGTTCAGGCGCTGGAAAACTGTGCGTCCCGTTTGGGGCAATCGCCTGAGGAGCGATCGTCCAACGGAACGCAAAAAACGGGATAAGATGATGAGAAATCGCGTTAAAGATTCGATCGAGTAGGTGCGACGCTTGCTCTCAAACAGGATATGTCAAAGGCTCACGTCATTGGGTTAGGAAAGTCAGGGTTTGCCGCAGCTCAGTTATTGAAATATAAAGGTTGGACGGTTACGGTGAGCGATTGCGGCCAGAACGAGGCGCTCCGACAACAACAGCAACAACTGGACGAACGCGACATCCCCGTGCGTCTCGGCGAAGCCTTCGATCCCGAGACCGTGAAATCTTTGGATTTGCTCGTGGTCAGTCCTGGCGTACCCTGGGATCTCCCCAACCTCCAGCGGGCGCGAGAATTGGGCATCGAGACGATCGGGGAAATGGAGTTGGCCTGGCGACACCTCCAACATGCTCCCTGGCTTGGCATTACGGGAACGAACGGGAAAACCACGACGACAGCTCTAACAGAAGCGATTTTTAAAGCGGCTGGATGTCACGCTCCAGCTTGTGGGAATATTGGCAATGCGGCGTGCGAGTTGGCGTTGGCCCAGGCGCAGGAGAACACACCTCTCAATTGGGTTATTGCTGAGGTGAGTAGTTATCAAATCGAGTCGTCAAAGACGCTTTCCCCCCGCATCGGTATTTGGACGACGTTCACCCCCGATCACCTGAGTCGCCACAAGACGATCGAGAATTATTACGACATTAAAGCTAAACTCCTAGCTGCCTCGGAATTTCAAGTGTTCAACGGTGACGATCCTTACTTGCGGAATACAGCCACCCAGTGGCCGAACGCCTATTGGACGAGTACGACGAACGATGCGGCGTTGAAACCGTTTGCCTACATTGAGGGGGATTCGGTGGTGGTAGATGGCGAGCCGGTCGTAGCGGTATCAGCGTTGCAAATGCCCGGATCGCATAACCGTCAAAATTTGTTGATGTCAGTTGCGGCGGCGCGTTTAGCAGGACTCGATGCGGACGCGATCGCTGAGGCCATTGCTAAATTTCCGGGTGTTCCCCACCGCTTGGAGGTGTTGGGCTGTTGGAACGGCGTGCAATTTATTAACGATAGTAAGGCGACGAACTACGATGCGGCTGAGGTGGGTTTGGCTTCGGTTGCGACACCGGTAATTCTCATTGCTGGAGGCGAGCCGAAAGCTGGAGAGGCGAGGGCGTGGCTGAAAACGATTCGAGAAAAGGCGGCGTTCGTCTTGTTGATCGGGGAGGCGGCTTCGCTGTTTGCGGAAAAATTGGAGCAGGTCGGATACTCAAATTACGAAATTGCGGAAACGATGGAACGGGCGGTGGTTCGATCGAGGGAAATGGCCCCCAAATACAACACAAAGACGGTGTTATTATCTCCGGCTTGTGCGAGTTTCGACCAGTACCCAAATTTTGAAGCGCGTGGCGATCGCTTTCGCCAATTGTGTCGGGAATTTTTGTGATTTAGCGTTAGTGATGAGTTGAAACGGTGTCGAAATTTGCTTTGAATGCTAGTGGCTACCATTACGCTAAATTCGATGGTTTAAATCGCTATACTGGAGAATTATTAAAAACTTTTTTAAAATCGGGAATTCGAGATTTCAAGATTTATACATCTGACAGCTTTTTATTTGAGAATTACATTCAAAACATCTCAAAAATTCCTTTTAAAAATATCGATCGAAACGATTTTAAAAATAATTTGCTTCGATTGATTTGGCATCAAACACTTTTGCCCATTTCTCTCAAAAAGCGCAGCATCTCACTATTTTATTCGCCAGTTCCCGAAGGAATGCTGTTTCCTGTCTGTCCTCAGATTATCACTGTTCATGATATTTTACCCGTTTTGTTTCCCGAAACCTATCCGAGAATTAAATATTACTTTCAGTATATTTTGCCGCAACTTTTAAAAGTTTCTCAGGCAATTATAACGACTTCTGAAAATACCAAAAAAGATATAGATTCGCGATTTAAATTAAAAAACAAACCGATTTATGTCGTTTATCAAGGATATCGAAAAGAAATCTTCAATATCAAAAAACCGGCCGATCGAGCCTCAATTTTACAACACTACAACCTACAAAACTTTATTCTTTGCGTTGGCGAAACCCGTCCTTACAAAAACATCCGCCGTCTCATCGAAGCCTTTGCTCGTGCGAACGTTCCCGACCTCGACTTAGCGATTGTCGGAAAACTGAACAAACTCGATCGATCGATCGTCGATTATCCCAAAGCATTCGGAATTGTCGATCGAGTTAAATTTCTCGGTTTCGTTCCCGACAACGCCCTCGCCGATTTATACCGAACCGCAATCGCATTTGTCTTCCCCTCCCTCTACGAAGGATTTGGGATTCCCCCTCTCGAAGCGATGGCTTGCGGATGTCCCGTCGTCGTTTCCCACGCCGCCTCAATTCCCGAAGTGTGCAACAATGCAGCGGAGTATGTCGATCCGCTAAACGTCGACAGTATTGCAGCAGGAATTTACCGAGTTGCAACAGATGCAAACGCACGATCGACCTTGCGACAGCGGGGACTCGATCGCGTCAAAGCATTTAGCTATCGTCAGATGTTTGCCGAAATTCTGGAAATTTTGAGGGAGTACGAACCCAACTAACCCCCCCACCCCCAAACCGGCTTCCTGTCAGGCTATCCTTCTCGAGTTCTCGAGAAGACCGTCTTCGACACCGAACGTCCAACAGCGAATTGCGAACAGTCAAGACGGCTCGCCGCTGCTTTTCTAATAACCCGCTTCTTCCTCGTATTCCGGCTGTTTGGCTTTCTGAGGGATGTTGACCTTCGGCGGATTGTAAGACCTGCGATCCTCATCGTCCGCCCAAGCATCGGCTTCTACATCCTCATATTCTGTAGGTGCAGCGTACTCGGGGTATTCCGCTTCCTCGTAAATGGGTTCGTCCCGATAAGGTTCTTCAGGATACGACGTTTCGTAAGTACTGCGGGAGGCTTCGCTCCAATTCGTTTCTTCTGCTTCCTCGTATTCCACGTAAACGGGTTCCGGTTCCTCACGATAGATCGGTTCGGGTTCCGGTTGTGTCCATTCATCCTCATCCCATTGGGATTCCACAGGAGGCTGTACCGCAGGACGGCGGCGTTCGGGAGGTGAAACGGGAATGCCGCTTCCCAATTGATTTTCCGGGCGAGCGGTGGGCGTGTAGAATTCCTCTTCTTCTTCCCGCTCCCACGGTGCGGTTCCCAATCCCAAACGCTCCATCACACCGACGGAAAGCTGAGTCAGTCGTTCTTCTGCCCCTTCAAAGACGATCAGTCGGTTCGGACCGCTACTGACAATTTCTTCAATGGGTAACTCGTAGGTACTCAGGAGTTGTTCGGGAATCTGTGGCAGTCCGAGGGAGGCGATAATAATCGAAGCGACCTGTCCGTCGCGGGTGTCGAATTTGAACCCGCGAACTCGACCGAGTGGTTCTCCCGTTTCCGTAATAACTTCGCTGTTGATGAGGTTGCTGTAGGGTTCGACATCGAGGTCGTCTTCAATAACCTCTTGGTTATCGACGAGAATCACGTCTCCGATTTGTCGAATTCGATCGAGCTGCATGTAGCGAGGCAGTCCGGCGACCGCGAGAATATTTTCCCGCATTCCCAAAGCGACGACTTGTCGTCGATCGATATCAACCCACAGTTGACTCACGACCCCTAACCGTTTCCCGGAGTCGCGCGTAATTACTTGAGTTCCTAGCAGATCGGAGCGTTGGCGGATATGTTCGGATGTCATTCTAGGTGGAATCCTACGAGTCGAATCCTGACTTAATATACTGTAATATCACACAGACGCACTTTCATGTTGTAAGGTCAAACCCAAAACCTGCGTGTACGCCCCTCGAGCTTGGGTCACACCGATCGTGCGTTGGGACGATGCAATCATGGGACGACGCAAACTGACCACTATAAATTGTGCGTGTCGTGCTTGCTTCTCGATCATTTTAGCTAATCGTTCCACATTTGCCCCGTCGAGAAACATATCGACTTCGTCAAAAGCGTAAAACGGCGACGGACGATAGCGCTGCAACGCGAAAATAAAACTCAGAGCCGTCAGAGATTTTTCACCCCCTGACATGGAAGCCAACCGTTGAACGGGCTTTCCTTTGGGGTGAGCGACGAGGTTTAAACCACTGCTAAACGGATCGTCAGGATCGCTCAGTTGTAAGTAACCGTCCCCTTGAGACAGTTCGGCGAAAATGGTGGCAAAGTTTTCGTTGACAGCATCGAAGGCTTCTCGAAACGCTCGAAAACGCAACGTCGTAAAGTTTTCAATCCGCAACATCAATTCCGTGCGTTCGCCTTCGAGAATTGCCAGTTTTTCCGATAGATCGGCGAGGCGAGCTTGGGTTCGATCGAATTCTTCTAACGCCAACATATTGACGGGTTCCATGGCTTCGATGCGTTTGGCGATCGATCTCAATTCTTTTTGCAGGACGTCCAACTTCACGTTGGGTGGAACTTCAGGCATCGGTTCGGGCAATTCCTGCTGTTGTTCCCGTAATTGTTCGCGAACTTGCTGTAACTGTTCGTGTCGCCCGTCTTGGGTTTCTTGGAGTTTTTGAATTCGCCAATCGAGTTGTTGCTGCGTCACTCGCCACTCGCGCAAGGCGGTTTCAGTACGATCGCGAACTTGTTTTTCTTCCCCCAACTTCACCTCGATTTCAGCAATCGCCGCCCGCGTTTGTTCGAGTTGTCGATCGATTCCCACTTCTCGATCGCGTAACGCCGCCGCTTGAATTTGCTGCTGTTCTTGCTGTTGCTGTAAGGTTTCTCGCTGGTGTTGGCTGTCGTGGATTTTTTCCGTCAGTCGATCGATTCGATCGACCAAGTCTCGCACCTGTTCTTCCGCTTGTCGCACGTCACGAGATCGATCGGCTAAAACCGCCTCCCGTTCTTGAATTTGCGCCTGCAACTGTTGCCATTCACTATGAGTTTGAGATTTCTCGAGTTCCGCCAGTTGCGCCCGAAGTTGCTGGAGTTCGCTTTCTAACAGGGGAAGTTCTCCCTCCAACTGTTGCAATCGCGCTCCGGCGGTGTCGAGTTCCTGGCGAAAGTTGTCGAGTTGCGATCGACCTCGATCGAGTTGCGCGTGCAATCCCTGGATTTCGTCTCGAACCCGTTCGGCTTTAAGCTGCACTTCCCGATAGTGTTGCTTCGCGTCCGCTAAAGCTTTCGACGCTAACTTCACTTCTCCCGCCCACCGCGTGATTTCAGCATCGCAGCGCTCTAGAATTTCGGCAATTTTCGCCAGTCGATCGCGCAATTCCCGCACTTCCGCCGACTCTTCCGTCTCCACCGAACCGAAGTGCAAGTGCGAAGAATTCCCGCGATTGGCTCCCCCCGTCATCGCCCCGCTGGTTTCGAGAAGTTCGCCGTCGAGGGTGACGATACGGGTTTTTCCCAAAACCGTTCGTGCGTTGTCGAGTCGATCGAACACGACAGTATTTCCGAATACGTAAGCAAACACCTCGTCATAGCGCTCGTCACACTCGAGGAGGTTGACGGCGTAATCGAGAAATCCCGCCGTCCGCTCGACTTCGCGATGGGGGGAAAAGCGAGGGGCGCGAATTTTATTGAGGGGTAAAAACGTAGCACGTCCGGCGCGTTTTTCCTTCAGCAGTTGAATCGCTGCTGAAGCCACCAAGTCGTCTTCCACCACGAGAAAGCCCAATCGCCCGCCAGCAGCCGTTTCCAAGGCTAACTGATAGCCGGGTTCGACACGCCCCAACTGCGCCACTAAACCGCAAATACCACTCAGTCCAGATTGCATCACCAGTTGCGTGGCGTAGCTTCCCGAGGCTTCTCGCATGGCGTGGGTTTGCGCTTCTAATTTATCGAGCCGCCGTTGTTTCTCCCGCTGTTCTCGGTGTAAGCGGTTTTGGGTTTCTTGCTGGATTTGTAATTCTTCTTCGGCGGCTTTGGCTTGTCGATCGAGGGTTCCGAGTCGTTCTCGCGCCTCGGCTTCCTGTTGACTGAGAGTTTCCGCCTGTTGTTGTTTTTCCGTCAAATCTCGATCGAGATCGGAAATCGACTGTTCCCGTTCTCGAATTTGTTCGGTTAAGTGCGTCACCCGTTCCGAAAGTTGCACTCGTTCCGATCTCAGCGGTTCGAGCGTCTGGAGGAGGGTTTCCGTTTTTCGCCGCAGTTGCGTCTGTTCTTGCACCCAAGCTTGGGCGCTGGCGGCGAGGGCGTTGGCGGCCTCTCGGGTTCGATCGAGATCCCCCCGCGCTTCATCTCGCGCCGCTTTCAATCTCGCTAGGGTTTCCGTTTCGAGGATCTGCTGTTGTTGCTGAAATTCAGTAATATTTTGTTGCCAGAACTTGATATTTCCTTCGATTTGTGATACAGAAGCTTGCGTCTGCTCCCGTTGCTGTTGCAGTTCTGCCTGTCGTTCTTGAAGTTGCCGTTTTTCCGCCTGTTGTTGCGCGAGGGTAGCTTGTTGAGCGATCAGTTCGTCTTCCCCCAAGGCGCGAACTTTCGCGTTGAGGGTTTCGAGTTCTTCGTGGGTGGTGTGAATTCGTGCAGTGAGTTGCGACAGTTCTTCCGTCAGTTGCGCTCGCGTTCGATCGCCGGCTTCGATTTGTTCGCGAATTTTCCCCTCTCGATCGCGCAATTGCTGCCAGTTGAGGACGATTTCCCACTGTTGTTTTTGATGGAGTTCGGCTCTGAGTTGTTGGTATTTTTCCGCTTTGACGCGATCTTCGGCGAGTCGATCGCGTTGAGCAATCAATTCCCGTTCCACAATGCGACTGCGATCTTCGCGTTCTTCAACTTCCGCGAGTTTCTGTTTCGCCCGTTCGATTTTTCGATCGAATGCCGCCACCCCCGCCAGTTCGTCTACAATTTCCCGGCGTTCCCGAGCGTTCATCGAAATAATGCTCGTCACGTCCCCCTGTAACACCACGTTGTAGCCTTCCGGGTAAATTCGCAGGTCGTTGAGCTTATCGTGAAGTTCGCCCAGGGTAGACGCTTCGCCGTTAATATAATAGGTCGAGGTGTAGCTCCCCGATGGGGTCACACGCAATCGCCGCGTGACGCTCCAATCTCCATCGACCCATTTCGGCGGATCGGGATCGATATCTGTGGGTACGTCACCGTTTTCCGAATTGCCATTTCCCAAATTGCCATTTCCCGAATTGCCGTTTTCCGAATCGACTTGAGGAAATTCGCCGTCGAGATCGAAGGTGACCGTGACGCTGGCTTCAACGGTGGATTTGCGAGAACTTTGCTGTTGGTTGACGAGATCGGGCAATCGATCGGCACGCATTCCCTTAGACGAAGCGATCCCCAAACAAAACAGCAGCGCGTCGAGAATGTTTGACTTGCCCGAACCGTTGGGCCCAGAAACCACTGTAAACACCGGTTCAAACGGAATCCGCGTGGTTCCGCCAAAGGATTTGAAATTAACGAGTTCGATTTGTTTGATGTGAACCATGCAGACTGTTTCGATCGAAAAAGACAAGCCGCCAACGAAAAACTGGCGAACGATCGATCCGATTTCTAACGATGCAAAGGGATTTTATCCCAAGCTTCTCCGATTCAAACTAGAGTAACATTTACATTTGAAGCGTAGGGGTGGGGTCTTCCCGACCGTACCGTTTGTTTTTTCCGCCACCTCAGTCACTCTCAGAATGACGATGGCGAGCAGCTTTCAGGTTGCCATCGAGAAGGATGCGGATTTCTCCCGCCCCGACTGGCCGTCAAAACGACTTGACCCTCAGCGTTGACGTACCAATCTCGCGCTTCGACCAGTGGAGTGGTTTCCGGCCGATCGATGATACTACGCACCGCTGACGCGAACGAAGTTCGATCGTCTGACGTTTCTTCTTCGTCCACTTCTGCTACATCTTGCAAATCGACCCACGTTGCCGTCGTTGGAAAGACAGCATCGGGTATCTGAGGCAAACCACCGCGTCCCGTGATGTAAAACGCGCTGTTTCGTCCGGTCGCGCAAGGGTCGGTGCTGAGGACGGAAGCTGCATCTACAGGATTGGCGGACAAACTGACCAGTCCCGCTGCCGTATCGATGTCTGGGGTGTTGAGTTCGACCGTTCCACCAAACGACGATCCGAGGGCAGAAGTGGCAGTGATATCGCTTTCGGGGGTTAATCTGTTGCGGAATTGGGTTCCGAAAATACCTTGAGTGTTGATGGTGACTTGTCCTCCGGCTGCGTCGCGGGCGTTAGCGGTAATGTCGCTGTTTTCGAGGGCGGTTAGGGTATCGGTATCGATCGTGATATTTCCCGCAGGGAAGGGGCCTTCGGCATTCGTTTGAATACGACTGCCGTGCCGTAGGATGGTCGTACCTGCATCGATTTGAACGTTCCCCCCTCGGCCCTGGGTATCTGCAGATATCTCTGCATCATCGCTCAGTTGAACGAATTCAGCTCGTACAATTACATCACCTGCTGTAGAGTCAGGATTGGCTGGATTTTTGTGGTTTGAGAACAATTGCGCGCTATCGCGTACTTCTACTCTGTTTGCCGTAATGATGACGCTGCCCGCATTCCCTCTTCCCGCCACATTCCGACGTTCGCTATATGCCACACTGGTGAACGCACCGCTCCCAAATTGATTGTCGGGCGTAGAACCCGAAAATAGGACGGTATCAGTTGCGTCCACCTCGATCGTTCCACCATCGCCTTCACCCCAAATTGTTGCCGTTAGCTGAGCGCCATCGCGTATTTCTACCCTGTTGGCCGTAATGCTGACATCACCAGCATTCCCGATTCCTGAATCCTCTACGTTCGCGAAGATCGCGCTACTTGCCCCCTCTGGAGAATTACTCGCGAAGACCAGCGTATCGGTCACATCCAATCTGACGGCTCCACCATCGCCTTCACCCCAAGTACTCGAACTCAAAGTCGACCCATCTCGCACGTCCAATGTATTGGCAACGACGCTCACGTCACCCGCGCTGCCACCACTTGGACTCCAGGTTTCTGCGTATGCAAATGAGCCTTCACGTAAATTCAGTCGATCGGCATAAATGTTAATGCCAGAACCATCCTCACTGCCCAGGGTATCAGCCAAAACACTTGACTCGCCTGCAATATCGATCTCCGAGCCCCAAATCTGAATTTCCCCCCCACCTTCACCACTTGCAAACAAGGCACTTTGTCCAGCAATCCTAATATTGCCGAACTGTTCGACCGTGTCGTAGCCCAGTATCCACCCCAAGTCTGTTGGGGTCAGCGCAACCGTTTCCCCTGCCGCTACACTACCCAATTCAATCCGCCCTGCTGATGCCTCGAACAGCCCACCGTTCACGTCCAAGTCGCCGCCCACCAAACCCAAGGTTCGACCCTCCATGACCTGCAATCCGTTTGAATTGCTGACAAACGCCTGCTGATTTTCAGGAGATGTATCGGGAAATCCAGACTCAGAAATAAATCCAAATCCAGAACCACTGACCGAAATTGCCCCAGGATTCCCACCAAACTGCAAACCCAGTGGAACGTTCACCGTCAACAACGGTGGTGTATCGGGGTTAGTCGCACTGAATTCATACCCGTTGGGAAAACTGAAACGGTCGGCGGTAGTAGCAACAAACGAGCCGTTGAGGTTTAATCTGGCGTTGGGCCCAAACACGATACCGTTGGGGTTGAGCAAAAATAGGTTGGCATCTCCGAGTACGCCCAAAGTACCCAAAATTTCAGAGACATTACCTCCCGTCACCCGCGTCAGGATATTGTCCACTGCTGCCGGATGGCTGAAATTAACGGTGCGTCCGTCTCCGATATTGAAGTCCTGAAAACTGTGAAATAGGTTGTCACCGCGCACGGCTCCCCCGTCGACTCGATCGGTGAAGGGATCGACTGTTGTCACCACAGACGCTTCGGAGCCTAACGTATCATCGGGGACAATCTGCCCGTGCGTCGGGCAGTTGAAAGCTCCTAACCCAAGGCCAATGCTGCCAGCAAGCCAAATTAAGTTAGATCTGAGTTTTTTCAATTGCCTTTCCAGACTACAATCAACGACCACTTTAACCTATGCCAGTAACATTTTCTACAGGGAAACTATGCCTCAAAAAGCGATCGATTTTTATATGAATTGTTCTCTAAAAAAGGCATAAATACCTGAGATACTGCCATTTTATACAGGCAATCGCGCCCGAGCCTCGCTACACTCTCTCAGCGTGCTTGCCGAACCAGCATAAACAATTCATGCAGCATATGTTTCCCAAAATGGGTGAATTCTCTCCAAGCTTGAAGATCGATAAGCCTCGTCCAGTCTGTGTTATGGCTCTCTTCCCATCTCCACGGGCAATGTTATGACAACGATCTGAGGTGAACCCCATCGGAAGTCATGTGGCTTGCGCGTAACGTTGATTGCTCGCTTACTCGATTCCAAACGGGTATACATGACTCGATCGACGAACAGGTCAATTCTTCGACTGGGTTCCCTCTTCCCGGCTACGGTGTTACGCCTGACTCGATGGCGGTTCCGAACTTTTGTGACCGAAATCACAGAGATTGACAATTTGGCTCATGATTTTTTTCAAAAAAGCGCACTGAAAGTTTGGACTCAACTCACTTCCCAACGCCAGAAGATCGGGCATGATTAAAAATATACAAGTCGAGTGGACGTTAAGTTGATGCTGAATAAAACCCTTGTGATTTCTGCCTCTGCTCTGTTCGTCGCTTTTGGTGTAATCGTAGCCTCTGCTGAAGCCAGATATTGTGGTAGAGGCGAATGCTTACCGATCGATGGTGAGTCTTTGGTTGTGGAGTACCAAGCGGACAGATAATTTTGAAGCCTCTCTGAGGTCTGAGGAATCTGAATCTCGATATCCTCGCTGAAGAATCTTCACGAGAAAGGCTGTTTCAATACTCCCCCCAGTACGCCAGAACAGGGGGGAAATTGTCCTAATGCTCGATACGGAGTACTCTTCACGATACTAGACCAGCCATTTTCAGATCCCTCTCTGAAAAATCCGTTCCATCCTTAAACGCCATCCGATCGATCGAGTCGAATTTCTGCGTTGGCTATAAGCCTTCAACGAAAAGACGATCGCGACCGCGTAAAAGCTTCACGGCTTCTCCGCACCTCTGATAAAATGCGATCGAGCGGTACGGGGTGAAACGTGATGAAAGTTGCGATTTTTGAAGTTTGCCGCAATCCAGAGATCGAAAAACAAACCGAAACGCTGATGCTGTCGGAGTTTTTCAAGCGTAGCGGAATTCCGTGTAACGTTTACAGTAACGATGGCATTTGGACGCAACGAACATTTCTCAATCGATCGCTACTTCAGAAATGCTTGACTGAAGCGGGTCTTTCCGTGGTTCACCTCGCCCTACACGGAGATCGAAACGGACTGGTGATTCGCTGGTCGAACGCCGAGAAAATCCGAGATCGACGGCCGCAAGACTTACTTTCACCCAGCGATATCGAAATGTCCGGCGAGTGGCGAGATAAACTGGTGGTCAGTGGAGCTTACAGTGCCGCACAACTGGCAGATTCGTTTCTCAAAGCCGGGGTAACGGCAGCAGTATTTCCCGAACACCCCATTTCATATCAGCATCTCGTTCCTTTTTTGGAAGTATTCTATGGAAAACTGGCAGCGGGACAGTCCGTTCGGGTTGCGATGAATGCTGGAGTGGAAAAGTTTCCCGATCTCAAGAGCTTTAAAATTTTCTCCCGTCGCAGTGCCGATACGTTAGTGTTCGGCTAAAAGATTGCGAGGTGCGAAACCGGATAGCCCGCTTGGGGCCGTCCGGTTCGAGCGAATCGGACTTGGGCTTTCACCAAGCACGGGTTTATGCGCTAGGGGCGACTTTTTCTTTGAACAGCTTTCCTGCGGAAAACGCCGGAACTTTTGTTGCCGGGATGATCATTTTGTCCCCCGTTTTCGGGTTGCGGCCTTCCCGTGCTTTGCGCTCTCTGGCTTCAAAAGAGCCAAATCCGACCAGTGTAACTTTATCGTCGCTCGAAACAGCTTCTACGATCGCTTCGAGGGCTGCTGTTATGACAGCGTCGGCTTCCTTTTTCGTCACGCCCGCTTTTGATGCGACACGATCGACGAGTTCTCCTTTGTTCATATATTGATGCTCCTTAGCGTTCGGACTATCGGTGTGTGACAGTGCCTTTCAGTTTACTCTCGTCACTTTAGGCAGGAAACATCGCTAGAGATTTCGGCTGAAAACACCTGAAACTCCCGTGTTTCCGATATTTCACTGATTTATTCTAAGGGGTGTTCGCCCGATCTGGATCGAGGAAAGGATTAATTTATCTTGATTTCAGGATTTTTTTCGATTCTCTACTTTCAATCGTCCCAAATTTTAGCAAAAAGCTTGACAATTCATGAAAGATTGAGTAATAAACTGACTCGAATTTCTCACCTCGATCGATTGTATTGACTGTATAACTACGTAGTTATACAATGGGGTCAGAGTCATGCCCATCCGACACACTCGATCGCCTGTTTACCGGAAACCACCATGTCTGAGATACCCGACGCTGCCCCAAAACGAAATATCGTGGGGCAAATTACCGCTTACTTTATCAACTCCCAGGTAACGCTGCTCGTGATTGCGGCGCTGATCGTCTTTGGGTTGGCTGCTGCCTTCTTTACCCCCAAAGAAGAAAACCCGCAGATCGTCGTACCGGGAGCCGACGTTTTTCTCCAATATCCCGGTGCCCCAGCAGAAGTAGTCGAACAAACGGTCACGCTGCCCATCGAAACCAAAATCCGAGAGTTGACGGGGGTAGAGTACGTCTATTCCACGTCGCAAAACTCTCAGGCGAAAGTGACGGTGCAGTTCTTCGTGGGGCAAGACTGGGAAGACTCACTATTCAAACTGCAAAACCATCTTTATAACTGGCAGGACGTTCTCCCAACCGGCGTAACGTATCTCGTCAAACCGTTGATTATCGACGACGTGCCGATCGTAACGCTAACGGTCACGGGGGCAGACTACGACGACAACCAGCTTCGGCGAGTCGGAGAACGGCTCCTCGAAGACCTTCGATCGATCCCAAATACCGGGAACCTCACGATTAGCGGGGGACAGCCTCGGGCGATTCGCATCGATCTCGATCCCAACAAACTCGCCAGTTACAGACTCTCACCCGCCTCGATCGCGCAACGCTTGCAGGGTGAAAACGTCCAACTGCCCGCAGGGGACGTATCGGTTGGGGCCGATCGATTGTTTATCGAAGGGGGAAGTCTGTTCCAATCCGTCGAAGACATTCAAAACGTCATCGTCGGCTATACCGGAACAGAAGAAGGTACGCCGATTTACCTACGCGATGTCGCCACCGTTCGCGACGATTACGACGAACGAGTGACCTTCTCGCGCATTCAATACCGAGAAGACTGGGATATTCGCGATCCCTATCCCAATACGAAAGCGCATCCCGAGCGAGATTTTGTCAACCAACACGCCATCACCATCGGTATCGCCAAGAAAGAAGGGACCAACGCCGTCACGGTGGCGAAACAAATTTTCAAACGAGTAGACGAACTGCGCGCGGACTTACCCCCCGGGGTGGAAATCGCCGTCAGTCGTAACGACGGACGGACTGCGGCGCGAGCGGTTGGCGATTTGTACACCAGCCTGTTTCAAGCCATTGGGGTTGTGGTGCTGCTGCTGGTGATCTTCCTGGGATGGCGCGAAGCTTCGATCGTTGCCTTCGTCATTCCGTTGACTCTCGGCGGTACCCTACTCGTCGGCTGGATTGCCGGTCAGACGATTAACCGAATTACCCTATTCGCGTTGATTCTAGCTTTGGGGACGCTAGTAGATGACGCCATTGCTGCCACAGAAAACATTCACCGACGCTTGGAAATGCGTCCGGGGATGAACTTCCAAGAAAAAACCGAAGAGGCCATCGCAGCACTCAACGAACTCGGTGCGCCGATTATCCTCTCGACGATCACCGTGATTCTGGCATTTATTCCCATGCGCTTCGTGACGGGGATGATGGGGCCGTACATGGGACCGATGCCGTTTAACCTTCCCGTGGCGATGGCGATCAGTACGACGCTCGCCATGACCGTTACGCCCTATCTGGGATTGCGTCTGATTAAAATCAAACCGCACAAACCCGGCGACTCGCGCAATGTGACCGATACCAAAATTTATAAATGGTATCGGAGTGTCATGGAACCGCTACTCGACTCAGCCACACGGCGACGCTTCGTTATTTTCGTCATCATCGGGATGTTGCTGGCAACGTTCGTGTTGCCGTTAACCCAAGCGGTGAAGTTCCGAATGCTGCCGAAGGCGGATAAAGATCGCTTCTTAATTCAGTTGGATATGCCACTCGGAACGGAGTTGGTGGAAACCGATCGAGTGGCTCGGGAAATGGAAGCCGTACTGACGCAAGATCCCGAGGTCGTTCAGTTCGAGACGTATAGCGGTATCGGGGCCCCCGTGGACTTTAACGGCTTGTTGCGCGGGAACACCGATCGTGCGGGAGAACACTTCGCCGATATCCGAGTTCACCTGACGAACAAAGACGCTCGCAAGATCGACTCAGAAGGCATCGTATTCCGACTGCGGCCGCTCTTAGCCGAGATCGCCGGCCAAAACAACGCGGTGGTGAAACTGGTCGAGGATCCCCCAGGGCCTCCGGTTCGATCGACCATGCTCGCAGAAATCTACGGCCCGGACTACGACAAATTGCGGAATCTGGCCAAGGAAGTCCGTCAGGTGTTCGCCGAAACGAAAGAAGTCGTCGATATCGACGACTCCGCCAAAAACCCCATTCCCCAAATGAGGTTGATCGTCGATCGAGCGAAGGTGAACCAAGCGGGGTTGACGACCCAGGAAATCGCGCAAACGTTGAATATGGCAATTGCGGGGGCCAACGTTTCGACGCTGCAAGTTCCCGGCGAACTCAACCCCGTAGCCATCGAAGTCCGTTTCGCCTACTCCGATCGCCAGAGTGTAGACGACTTGAACCGGATTCAGATTCCCACGTCCAACGGGAATTTAGTTCCGCTGACGGAGTTAGTCTCGTTTGAACCCTCGATCGTCGATCTGCCGATCTTCCATAAAGATCAAAAACAAGTGACTTACGTGATGGGGGAAATGGGCGATCGATCGTCCGTTTACGCCGTCATCGACCAGTTGATTTACTTCCTGCGTCACCCGTTACCCAAGGGGTATTACATCAAATGGGACGGTGAATGGAAACTCACCCTGGACGTGTTCCGCGATCTCGGCTTGGCGATGCTCGTGGCCGTGATGCTGATTTACTTGATTTTGGTGGGTCAGTTCAGCAGTTTCAAAATTCCCTTAATCATGCTGGGAAGTATTCCCCTGGCGTTGATCGGGATTCTCATCGGCTTCTCCCTCAACGGCGTTTACTTTAGTGCAACGGCAATGATCGGGGTGATCGCGCTGGCGGGGATCGTGGTTCGCAACGCTATCGTTTTGCTAGAGTTCGTTGGTGAGAAACTCAAAGAGGGGTCGATCCTCAAAGATGCAATCATCGAAGCGGGAGCCGTGCGTTTCCGTCCGATTCTCCTCACCAGCGTAACGACCATGCTCGGGACGCTGTCGATTCTCAGCGATCCGGTGTGGTCGGGGTTAGCCTGGACGCTCTTGTGCGGGATGTTGACTTCTTCGGCGTTGACGCTGTTCGTGATTCCGCTGTTGTATTACGGCGACCAATCGAGAAGTCTTCCGAAAGAGATGGTGGTCGCGACGGATGTTGCCATGACCGAGGAATCGTCGATGGTGTAACGTCTCGATCGTTTCAGAATCGTTTCAAGCAATTTGAAAAATCGGAGAGTGTAGAGTGGCCGCCGTTCGCTCTACACTCTTTTTGATGGTTGGGCGATCGTACTTACGAAAGACCAGTCAACAGCGCGATGCCTAAATGGTTCCCAAGAATTGGGCAGCCAATTCCCAAGAATTGGGCAGCCAATTCCCACTAAAATTCCACAGCTGATAATTTCGATTTTACTGTGGAACCACAAGTTTGAAGAACATAAGATACGTCAACGAACCGATAGGGGAGCTGGTCGAAAATGTCGATCGCGAGAGGGAGTGGCGATCTCCAAAACCCGGTATTTTAAAAACGGGAGATTGCTTTCCCATTCAGTCATCCACCTCCCTCAACAACGATGTCTCCTCCCCGTCTCTATCAGCCTTCCCTGTTGCGCTTCCTCCATGGTGTTAACGCCCTCGTCGTCGTTCTCGCCCTGGTCAGTTCCTTTTGGGTCTATAACCTTTACGACGGGCGCTTAATTCAACTGCCCCTCCCCCAAACTCCCGATATTATCGGCATTCACGGTACCTTCGGCGTTGGCTTGTTAGTGGTGTTTCCCCTGTTTGCCCTATACAGCTTCCATCTCGGGCAAAACCGTTTGATTGGGGCGAATACCCTCCACCAACTCCAACAGATCGATCGCCCTTCGGGACGATACGCCTTCCTCCGTCTCGTCAATACCATCATGCTTTTAGCAGCTACTTTCGCCCTCGCCACCGGGCGCATGATGAAAGAAGAATGGCTACCAGCGGGAAATTTAAACGAAATTTGGTACGGGCTGCATCTGTGGGCGTGGGTGGTGATGGCGATCGCGTTAGGCCTTCACCTCTTTGCCGTGTGGCGGGCTGGTGGCACGGTACTACTGAGATCGATCCTCTCCTGGCAAACTCGCAAAAACGACACCCCTCGCCAATGGTGGCAACAGGTTCAATCGATTTGGAAACCTTGAATTCATGAAAAACCGTCATTCTCGCCTGCTGGCGATCGTTGAAATTTTCGTGTTGGGCGGCATTCTCTTCGCTGCGATCGCGCCGTTGTTTTCAATGGAAGAAGGAGAACACCATCCAAGTCAAACCGTCTCGATCGATAAAGCCTCAACTTAAATTTCAGAGGTAGAAGTATTCAAACCACTGGGGTCTCATCCGTCGCTCACGTCGGTCACCCGCCAACTCAGTTTTAAATTCACCCAGAAATTCCAAAATGTAACCAAGGCAATTGCGATTAATTTTGCCACATACTCGTTCGCCCCTAGCAGGTTAAATAGTAGGTTGACGATCGAGACATTCAGCACCAACCCAGCCAGACAGACGAAATTGAATTTCAAAAAACGCTTGAACCACTTACGCCATCCCCGCTGGCGGCGGGATAAATCGGCAAACGTCCATCGATCGTTCCACAAAAAATTATTGAAAATCGCCACCTCCGCCGATAGTATGGCAGCGCGCGTCAGTCCCCATCCCAAGCCGTCTCGTAACAGGTAAAACACCGCCATATCGACGAAAACGCCGCTCAATCCCACCATTCCGAAGCGCAGAAAGCGGGCGAGGGGAAACAGCGTGACGCGCAATCTCAGGAGGTGGTGCAAGTATTCGAGATACTGCTTCCAGGTCACTTTACTTTCCCCTTCGTTGCGCTCTTGGAACACGTAACCGACTTCGCCAATCCAACGAATATCGCCGCGTCCGAGAACTTCAATGAGAATTTTGTAACCAACTGGATCGAGCGCTTTTCCAGCGATCGCTTCCCGTCGCACCATAAAAAATCCACTCATGGGATCGGAAACGCGCCCCACAACACCGGGAAGAATGGCTAAACCGAGGAGTTGCGCCCCCCGCGAGAGAAACCGTCGCGCCAAACTCCAATCGCTGACGCCACCCCCCTCAACGTGGCGACTGGCGACGGCGAGATCGGCGCCGCGATCGATCTCCAACCAAAGACTCGTCACAACTTCGGGAGGGTGTTGTAAGTCTGCATCGATAACGCCCAAAATTTCCCCTCGCGACGCTTGCCATCCCCGAATAACAGCTGTTGAGAGTCCCCGTTCGTCGCAACGGCGGATCGATCGAAGTTGAGGATAGGTTTCGGCGAGGATGTCTGCCAATTCCCAGGTGCGATCGGGGCTATCGTCATCGACGACGATTAACTCGTAATCGTTGGGAACGACTCGATCGAGAAGTTGCATCAGTCGATCGACCAGTTGATGAAGGTTGCGGCGTTCGTTGTACGTCGGCACGATCAACGAGAGCTTCAGGGGGCGATCGGAGGCTGTACCTTCATGGGGGTAAATCCGCAAACCTCGATTGAGAATGGCGGGAAGAGTCTCGATCGGCGCAATCTTGGGTTGAGACATTCGGGTGCGAGTTTGGGAAAGCACGGATACAACCATACCAAACCCAGCTCTTTATCGAACCGGAGAATGCTTGAATCTGGCAGTTGATTCAGAAGGCGAGCTATATTGGAGGCGATTCATGCGGGTCGGTCTGAGTACGCTGGAACCTCGATCGTTGGATGTCTTCTCAGTTCGATCGAAGAGGGCGTTTTAGTCGAGCCATACTTCAAACGTCCGACCGCCAGTTGCTTGCACTCAGAACAATATCGAGAAACCTCTCGATCGTGAAAAGCGCGAGTGAGAGTGAGTAACTGAACGTGATGAAATCGCGTCGTCGCTGAAGACGCTCTAGGAATGGTGTCGAGATCGGGGTGTCCTTCCATCCCCTAGAGGAAGGGATGAGGAGGTCTTGAAGAACGAGTACAATTTTCAATTCGGACCATGCCGAGAAAGAAAGCCAAGAAAAAGCCCAAGAAAAAAGATCGCTCTCAACCCAAACCTAACGAACCCGTTCTCAGCAAAAAAGAACTCGCCCAAAAAAAACGTCAATCAGCCAAGCAACGAAAAGAATTCACACAAACTCTCGTCAGTGCTGGCAGTGTTGGGTTAATTATCGGTATTGCACTATTCTTCGCGAAGGACGAAAAACTCGCCCTAGCTGGTGGTGGTGGAATATTTGTAATGACCCTGTCTTATAAATATCCGATTCTTGCTCTGTGGCTTTTTATCATGTATATGCCCTTTGCCGGAACCGTGACCTATTGGATTGCTGGAGGAAATGCTATCTTTCAACTTGCAAAAGATGGATTTGCTTTTCCTGCCATGATAGCAATTTGGCAACAACTCAAAAAGAAAAGAAAACCATTTATTGTTCCCAAAAGCCTAAAAATTCCGTTGAGTATCTTATTGGGATTGTTGCTAGTCACACTACTCGCCGTAAACGCCGACCTTCAATTTTCAGGAGAAGTTGAAGGGCAGCCAATTGCAATGGGCTTACTCGGGTTGAAAGTCTTTATTGGCTATCTTCCTCTCATCACCTGCACGTATTACTTAATCAAAGGTAAGCGTGAATTTCTTTGGTTCACACGGCTACACGTTATCTTGGCGATTATTTGCTGTTTTCTCGGGTTCGTACAATATTTCATGCTATCCAGTGGCATCTGTGAGGGAACCGATCACCTCATCGGAGATGACTTGTTTAAAGCGACACTCGATGCGAAATGCTTGGTGGGAGGCTCCTTGGTATTTAGCCCCTCTCAGAATATGATTCGTCTGCCCGGAACGTTTGTTGCGCCTTGGCAGTGGGCATGGTTTCTCATTGGAAACTCGTTTTTTACCTTTGCTTCTGCATTTAGCGACCCTTCTCTAATCTGGCAGCTTATTAGTTTTCTAGGAATGGCATTAGTTTTTGTAAATTCCGTGATTTCGGGTCAGCGAATTGCGCTTTTTTTGGTTCCCGTCATTACAATTTTACTGTTGATTCTCACGGGTCAACTTTCTAAGCCACAGCGATTTATTCCAATTGTCGGTGGGATTGGCTTTCTGATTTTAATGAGCTTTATTTTGTTTCCTGATGTCGTTCAAGAACGTATCGATAGTGCGATCGATCGATGGAATGCTTCACCTCCAACTGAATTTATTGCAGAGCAAGCTGAATTTACCTCAAAAGGACAAGAGGGATTTTTAGGAAACGGACTCGGGCGTGCGACAAACTCCGCTCGTATGTTTGGTAAAACAAAATTGATCGAAACGTACTACCCGAAACTTTTATATGAAATTGGCCCCCTTGGAGTCTTCGGCTTCTTGGGAGTGGTGACGACGCTAACTGTGACGACGTTTAAAATTTGGCGTTCTTTAAAAGAAAAACATTTGCGAAGTTACGCCGCTTGTTTTTGGGTTTTTATCTTTTTTATCAGCTATCAAACCTACTACTATCCGCTCGATGTCGATCCCGTTGCAGTATATTACTGGATGGTTGTAGGCGTCACCTTGAGGCTTCCCGACATCGAAAAACAGGAATTCGAGCGACTGGCGGCATTAGGGGAAGATCTGGAGGACGATCCGAAAAAGAAAAAGAAACAGCAACAGAAAACATCTCGAAAATCAACGGCTACAATCTGATGTGTGCTGGTCATTCTCAATGAATTAGGAGCGGTTAACTGTGAGCCTGCCTTCGATTTCCGTTGTCATTCCCACCTATCGCCGCGAAGTTGCACTGCGGGACACGATCGCGGACGTTCTCAAACAGGACTATCCCGATTTTGAGACGATTGTGGTCGATCAAACTCAAGATCACGAACCGGAAACTGAAACGTACTTGAAAGAACTCGCAGATGCTGGAAAAATTCAGTGGTATCGCGTGGATTGGGCGAGTCTTCCAGGGGCGCGGAACTATGCGGTTCGGCGTTCGTCAGGCAACGTTATCGTGTTTATTGACGACGACGTTCAACTCGAACCGACTTATTTACAAACTCACGCCAGAAATTACATCGATCGACCTGAAATTGGTGCGGTTGCCGGACGAGTGTTCGATCGAATGAAACTCGCGGATTCTGGAGGCGCACTCAAAATCGAACAGTTACCCCCAGAAGCGATGGATCCTGGTATTGCTTGGTACTACATCGATCTCGTTCACACCGTCAAACCGCAACAAGTTCTCTCGGCGCGGGGTTGTAATATGTCCTATCGTCGTGAGGTTTTTGAAAAGTTTGGTTTGCAATTTGACGAACGATATCGAGGAAGTGCAGTTCGGGAAGAATCCGATTTCTGTTTGCGCTTTCGGAAAACCGGCTATCAAATTTGGTACGATCCCCAAGCTTCGTTAATTCACTTAGGGGAAGAAACGGGTGGCTGTCACGATATCAGTACGAAATCAGTTCAGTATCAAGTCACCTTTTATCACAATCACTTTTTTATGGGGTTGCACAATCTGACGTTCGGCCAGTGCGTGCGATTTTTTGCGAAACTCTTCGACTGTCACGTTTTGGGTCATCCACCTTGTAATAAAAGTGGTTCGCCGATCAAAGTGGTCGTGCGGTTTGGTTTTTATTCAATGGGGTTTCTAAAAGCCTTCAAAACATGGATTCAATCCCTTTGGGACGACGGACAAGTTTACAGCCGAAAAGACGAGTTGTCTCGAACTTTCACAAACGTCTCCCATCAGCCTCAATCGTAAATCGTAGATCGTAAACGGCCAATCCCATGAGAATTGTTGTTGCCAGTCATACCTATATTGTCGATCTCAATCGGGAAAAACTTCGGGAACTTGCCAAACTCGAACCTGACATTGAAGTGACTGTGGTGGTTCCCAAACGTTGGAAACCGGGAGGCGTACAAAATCGCGTTGTGGAAAGTCAAGCGGTGAATGAAGGATCGTTTCGTGTGGTTCCCGTATCAAATTTCAGCCAAAACCAGCAAGGATTGTTGACGTTTGGTTGGGATTTAGTGGGATTGCTGCGAAAGTTTCGCCCTCACGTGATTCAAGTAGAACAAGGTGCGAAAGGCTTAGCTTACGCACAAACCATTACACTCAATAAGCTGTTGGGATTGAAGGCGAAAAACGTCTTTTTCACGTGGTGGAACATTCCCTACACGCTGAAATTTCCCGTATCGCTATTAGAAGCGTACAACCTCAGTCATACAGACGGTATTATTGCGGGAAATCAAGATGGTGCAGACATTTTGCGCGATCGAGGATACAAAGGCCCGATGACCGTGCTTCCTCAATTGGGTGTAGACGAAGCGTTATTTCGCCCGCAAGACGTGTCAGATTTACGTCAGAAACTCGGCATCGAACCGACTGATTTCGTCGTGGGATTTGTCGGGCGATTTGTCGAAGAAAAAGGATTGATGACATTATGTCGGGCGTTGGAGGGGTTGCCCGATCGATCTTGGAAATGGCTGCTTCTCGGACGGGGGCCGCTGAAAGAATCGATCGAATCCTGGGTGAAAAGCAATGGATTTGAGGATCGAGTGATTTTTGTTGAAAGCGTACCGCACGACGAAGTCTATCGCTATATCAATCTTCTCAGCACCTTGGTTTTACCCTCGGAAACCACTTACAAATTCAAAACACTTTCATCGGTCGGTTGGAAGGAACAGTTCGGACACGTTCTCATCGAAGCGATGGCGTGTCGCGTTCCCCTCATCGGTTCTAACTCTGGCGAGATTCCTTACGTGATTGACGAGGCAGGCTTGGTATTTCCTGAAGGAAACGTAGAGAAGTTACAAGAGTGCTTACTGGCGTTGATGGACGATCTCGAGTTGGCGAAAGACAAAGCACAACAGGGGTTCGATCGAGCCATGAAACGCTATACCAATCGTGCCATCGCTCGACAACAATTAGACTTTTTCAAACAAATTATCGGCTGAACAGATCGGCTCAAACCTCGTACAATCGTTAATCGTAACGCTGCGAAGGTTTTCATGACTGAGATTCGATCGGGCGACGCATCGCTTGCGCAAACGAACGTGCTGTTTATTGCGGGAACGGATACGGATGCAGGAAAAACGGTGTTGACCGCTGCTCTCATCGCCTATTGGCAAAAATATCATCACGATCGACGATTGGGTTTGATGAAACCCTTGCAATCGGGAACGGGCGATCGAGAATTTTATACGGAACTGTTCGACCTCGACCAAACCCCGGAATCCATCACGCCGCAATATTTCCAAGCCCCCCTCGCCCCACCCCTCGCGGCGGAAAAAGAGGGACGATCGATCGATCTCGGACTCGTTTGGCGCGAATTTACGCAACTCAAACAACAGCGAGATTTCCTGTTCGTGGAATCCCTCGGCGGCTTGGGTTCCCCCGTCACCCGAGAACTAACTGTCGCAGATTTAGCCAGAGATTGGCAGTTACCGACAGTTTTAGTGGTTCCGGTAAAGTTGGGGGCGATTTCTCACACTGTGGCGAACGTGGCTTTGGCACGTCAAATGAAGGTGAATTTAGTCGGAATTGTTCTGAATTGCATCCAACCGCGAACGGATGAGGACATTGCAAATTGGACACCAGCGGATTTGATAGAATCGCTCACTCAGGTTTCCGTTCTGGGCTGCCTTCCCTATTTAGAGAATCTCAAAGATACAGAAAAACTGGCAGCGATCGCCGCCAGCTTGGATTTAGAGCAGTTGTTTTGAGATAACGAAACGATCGGGTGCATGGGATGAGGACGATCGAAAACCAAGACGTCACCCCATCACCTCACCTCCCGATCGCCTCATCACTTCACCGCCAACCGACTCGTCAGTCGTTCGAGTTGTTTCGCCAACAGACTTAGGAACAAACCGACATCGGTTACAACCCCCGTCGATTCAACCGAGCCTCGATCGCTGAGTTTCGTCACCACCGCCGGATTGATATCGACGCACACCATCTTCACGCCGGATGGTGTCATGTTACCCACACCGATCGAATGCAACATCGTCGAAAGCATCAAAATCATATCCGTGCCTTCGAGGAGGTGAGCGTATTGGGCTTGGGCTTTAATCAAGTCCATTTCCGTATCTGGCAGCGGCCCGTCGTCGCGAATGGAACCGGCTAAAGCAAACGGCACGTTATGTTTCACGCACTCGTACATCACGCCATGGGTGATGATGCCCTCTTCCACCGCATTGGCAATGCTACCGTGACGGCGAATCGTGTTGATGACGTTAAGGTGGTGACGGTGTCCGCCGCGAACCGCAACGCCGCGCTTCATATCGACTCCGAGAGACGTTCCCAACATCGACTGTTCGATATCGTGAACGGCGATGGCGTTTCCACCGAGTAAACCCTGCACGTAGCCTTCGCGAACGAGCCAAGACAGGTGCTCTGCGCCTCCGGTGTGGATGACGACGGGTCCAGCGGTGACGACGACTTTACCGCCTCGATCGCGGATTTGCCGAAGTTCCCACGCCACTTGTTCGACAACTAACTCGACGCGGCGTTCGCTGGAAACTCCCGCAGACATGAAGCTGAATTCTTGAGAACCCCGCTGTTCGCGCGATTCCACTTTGCGGACGGTACGAATTCCCGACACGCCAACCACGACTTTTTCACCCACTTCGAGATCCCGCAGGATCTTGCACTGGGCGACGAGGCCGTTTTCGGTTTCGCGAAGGGCGATCGCGCCGTCCATCCGCTGTTTCGTGACGCGAATCCACTGTCCTTTAACGCGAACTTCTGTGGGATAGATGGTAGAAACGTAGAAGTCATCCGGTGCAACGCCAGCCTGAACGACGGGTTCGAGTTGCGCGTCGCATTCGTCTTCCGGAAGGGAAACAGCGCCGAGATCGATGAGTTGGGCGACAATTTCCTCCATGACAGCGTGGGAAGGTGCAGAAACATGAATCTCTGCGGAGGAGGTACTTTGACGCTGTTCGCCGAGATTGAAGTCGCGAACTTGGAAACTTCCACCCCCTTCAACGATTAAATCGAGGGCGCGGTTGATAATTCCTGCATCGAGAAGATGACCTTGGATGGTAATCGTTTTCGAGACGATCGAAGCGACGGCGCGAACGTCACAGGCGATCGGTTCGGTGGTTCGCAGCGTCAGACATTTGGCTGCACCGCCGGCTTTGAGAAATTCGGTCAGCGGTGTTTCGATAACGGTAAATCCTACTTTCGCCAGCTTCGCTTTCAAGTCGTCGCTGGCTTTGTTCATCACGACAACGCTCTCGACGTTGACGGCGTTACACGCGAAGTTCACCGCGTCGGGTTCGTCGATGGCGATACGTTTTTCGGGGGGAACCCGCATTTCGATAATGCGGTTGGAGTAGAAATCGAAGGCGGGGGGATAGTAGAGGAGATAGCCGTTGGTAAGGGGACAGAAGCAGGTATCGAGGTGGTAGAAGCGATCGTCTACCAGTTGCAGCGAGAGAACCTCGATGTCCAGCCACTTGGCGAGATAGGGGTGGGAGTCGAGTTCGGAACGGAAACCGTAACCCGCCCACAGCCAGCGTCCTTCTCGATCGAGTAAGGCATCGCCCGCCCCTTCAAAGGGCAAGTCTTTGGGGAGTTCGCGAACGGTAAAGCCATTATCTTCAAACCATTGTTTAAAGTGGGGTTCTTCTCCTTGGCGTTCGGGGTGGTAGAAACGACTGAGAACGACGTTGGTTCCGAGAACGAGTCCGGCGTTGGCGGTAAACACCATGTCGGGCCAGCCTTGTTGGGGTTCGACGAGATCGACGGTGGCGTGGTCTTTGAGGATTTTGTAGAGGCCTTCCCATTGGGTTTCGGCGCGATCTCGGGAAGAACGGTGGATGTTGCCCTCCATCCACGGATTGATGACGTAGTCTACATCGTAATGATGGGGCGCACACATGAGGATGCGAATGGAGTCGGTCATAACGGGATTTACACCTTGAAAAAGCTTCGATCGAGTGGAATTTGCTTCGACTCTAAACGTTCACTCCTTTACGTTTAGAAATCGGGAGTATTAGGGACTAGGATAGATCGATCGGGGACATCAGAAACTTGCCAACTTTTGATTCTATGATGTCGTCGCGTTTTAAAACTGTCTGTTACGAACATAAATGGTTCGATCGAACGTCGGTAATTCCCCTGTGATGCCTGGATTTGAGAGATTTTTCTCGATAACGGGTTTTCATCTCGATTGTTAAGATGTGTTAATATTTTTGAACTCGAACAACTGTCCGTGATGGTATTTTTTCGGTGTACCAGTTCTCAATTTTGTAAATCCAAGTCGTAAAAACGGACTGTTGCTGTTATTAAAGCCACGGATTAACCGGTAATAATTTTAATATAATAAAATCGTAAAAGTCTATTTCTAAATTGAGTTTAATGACACCGATAACTGACGATGAACTCAACGTCCAGCAGCAATTAAAGCAAGTTCTGATTGAAATTCGATCGCTCAAGGAAGAAGTTGAAGTATTTAATCAAAAGGTCGAGGGATTCAATCAAAAATTCGATAGCCACCAAAAAGCAACTCAATGGGTTGTGCAACTGGCATTCAGCCTGATTGCAGCAGCAACCGTCACGGTCATTGTATCGACGGTTTTGGGCAAGTAGTTGGCTCGATTGGGCTACATTGGGATGTTTGACGATCGAGGAGATCTCGCGACAGTCACTCGACTCGATCGATTTGACTCGACTGTGATGTCGATCGAATGGAGCATTTTCGATCGATAGACGTGTAGGAGATGTTGCCGGAGATGAAGTTGTGAAAATTGCTATTTTAGGCTGTGGTGTCGTGGGTGCGTCGATCGCTTACGAACTCAGCCGAATTCCCGAATTCGATATTACGGTCTTCGATCGAGATACACCGGCTTCGGGATCGACCGGTGCGGCATTGGGCGTGTTGATGGGAGCGATAAGCCAGAAAAAACTGAAAAGTCGAGCTTGGAAACTTCGAGAAGCCAGTTTGCAACGCTACAAAACGTTAATTCCCGAGTTGGAGGCGCAAATCGATCGATCGATTCCTCGCAACGATAACGGCATCTTAAAACTTTGCGCTCCAGATGAGAACATCGCCAAGTGGGAAACGTTAATTGCTCAACGTCGAGACCAGGGGTTTCCACTCGAACGCCTCTCGCCCAATGAGGTTCGAACTCGCTATCCTCTGGTCAGCACCGATGAGATCGTCGCAGCGGTCTATTCTCCGCTCGATCGACAAATTCAACCGATTCCCCTCACTGAAGCACTCGTTGAAGCAGCTCGGCAAAACGGCGTACAGTTTGAATTCAACACTCTGATTACCGATGCCGAGATCGAGGATCTCGAAACGCGAGTGTGTCGATCGCTTATATATAAGGAGAATCGATCGATATCGATCGATTGGGTCGTCGTCGCCGCTGGATTGGGTTCGACCCCGTTCACCGAGGTGTTGCGAGAGCCGGTTGTAATACAACCTGTATTAGGTCAGGCCCTAGAATTCTCGATCGATCTCCCCGCTTCAATGCCCACTGTTACCGGAAATGACGTTCACCTCGTTCCCCACAACGGCAGGGGTTGGGTGGGTGCAACAGTCGAGTTTCCGGACGATCGAGGAAAAATTAACGCCGCTTCTCATTTATTAGAAATCTTAAAACAGCAAGCAATCTCGTTTTGCCCGACGCTCGCCAAAGCCCCCATTTTGCGCCAGTGGCAAGGCTTGCGACCGCGTCCGGTCAATCGAAGCGCTCCAATTATCGAAATGTTGCCCGGTTACGCTAACGTCGTGCTGGCTTCGGGTCACTATCGTAATGGCGTGTTACTCGCCCCTGCAACGGCTGATGCGGTTCGCTCAATTGTAAATCGCTATTAAGTTATTTAATTTTATTTTGTTTAAGCAATGTAAAGATTGTTAAGAAAATAGACTTGAGGGGTTTCGCTCGATCGAGGGTTCCGTATGATTGACGATTGTAAATCCTGTAAATACGCCTCACGAACGGGAGACCCCCATGGCAGATACCATTTTCGGAAAGATTCTTCGTAAAGAAATTCCGGCAGATATCGTCCACGAAGACGATTTATGCCTTGCCTTCCGAGATATTGAACCTCAAGCGCCCACGCACGTTCTCGTCATTCCCAAAAAGCCAATTCCCAGCCTGGCCACAGCTGAAGCCGTCGATCGAGACCTCCTCGGACACCTGTTACTCGTCGCCAAGCAAATTGCGGAGGGAGAAGGACTAGCCCGAGGATACCGAGTCGTCATGAATACGGGTTCTGAGGGCGGTCAAACCGTTGACCACCTGCACGTTCACCTGATAGGGGGCCGTCCGATGAACTGGCCGCCCGGTTGATTCTTAAAATTTTTCGCCAAAACTCTTTACAACCCGAAACAATTGCGTTAATATAATTTACAGCGAGATTCATTTATTCATTTTTCTCGCGAACTGAACCTCAGACAACGCAATAATACATACCTATGACGACCACCTTACAGCAACGCGAAACCGCGTCTCTGTGGGAACGGTTCTGCGAGTGGGTAACGAGCATCAACAACCGCCTTTACATCGGCTGGTTCGGTGTTCTCATGATCCCCACCCTGCTGACCGCAACCACCTGCTACATCATCGCTTTCATCGCTGCTCCTCCCGTGGACATCGATGGTATCCGCGAACCCGTAGCTGGCTCTCTGCTCTACGGCAACAACATCATCTCGGGTGCTGTTGTTCCGTCTTCCAACGCAATCGGACTTCACTTCTATCCCATCTGGGAAGCTGCCAGCTTGGATGAGTGGCTGTACAACGGCGGCCCTTACCAGCTCGTCATTTTCCACTTCCTCATCGGCATCTTGGCCTACATGGGTCGTGAGTGGGAACTGTCCTTCCGTTTGGGAATGCGTCCTTGGATCTGCGTTGCTTACAGCGCTCCGGTGGCTGCTGCGACCGCAGTTTTCATGATCTACCCCATCGGTCAAGGTTCTTTCTCCGATGGTATGCCTCTGGGCATCAGCGGAACCTTCAACTTCATGTTGGTGTTCCAAGCTGAGCACAACATCCTCATGCACCCCTTCCATATGCTGGGTGTTGCGGGTGTGTTCGGTGGATCTCTCTTCTCCGCTATGCACGGTTCTCTCGTTACCAGCTCTCTGGTGCGTGAAACCACCGAAAGCGAGTCTCAAAACTACGGCTACAAATTCGGTCAAGAAGAAGAAACCTATAACATCGTGGCAGCTCACGGCTACTTCGGTCGCCTGATCTTCCAATACGCTTCTTTCAACAACAGCCGTTCTCTGCACTTCTTCCTGGGCGCTTGGCCCGTGGTCGGCATTTGGTTCACGGCTCTGGGCGTTAGCACCATGGCGTTCAACCTCAACGGCTTCAACTTCAACCAGTCCGTTATCGACAGTCAAGGTCGTGTCATCAACACCTGGGCTGACGTGATCAACCGCGCCAACTTGGGTATGGAAGTTATGCACGAGCGCAACGCTCACAACTTCCCCCTCGACTTGGCTGCGACGGAAGCTCCTTCCATCAACGGCTAGGTAAAGTTTTAGAAGCAAGCGTTTGTCTCGCTTCATAAAGCAATAAAAAGCACTCTCCTCCGGGAGGGTGCTTTTTTATTGCTTAACTTTTCGGAAACCCTCGATTCCAGTGACTTAGAATAAACTAGCTCGACCTGACGTAAAATCCTAGTTTTAACCCTGCTGTGAGTAACCCAGATGCACTCCGTGCAACTAATTTACGAGAGGCTTACCGCCTGTGCGACGTTCAGCCCCTATCGGGAGAGAATCTCAAACGCTACTACGTCGATCTTGCAGAGGTTCGGAATATCGAGAGCGTCGATCGAGTGGTTCTCGAACTCGATTTGAAAGAACCCGGTGAGTTTGGGGCGGTTTTGTTTACGGGACACCGGGGTTGTGGGAAAAGTACCGAACTCAAGCGAATTCAAGGCCAGCTCGAACATCAATATCATACGATTTACATCGAAGCTGACGAAGAAATCGATCTGAACGATGCGAATTATACAGATATTTATCTCGTCATTCTTCACCAACTCGAACGAGAGTTACGTCGCCTGGGGATGCACTTTGACACCAAACTGTTGCACAGTTTCGAGCAGTGGTTTAAAGAAATCACGGCAGAATCGGAAGCAACTCGCCAATTCACGTCGAATGGAACGGAACCGAAGACCTCATCGAAGACCTCATCGATTTGGGAATTCCCGAATCGGAATTTGTCCCTGCTTGGGTGAATCGCGACGAATACCAAGCCGTTCAAACTCAATCAAAACTTTGAGCGTTTAACTGACTCGCCTCAATCCCCAGCAACTGCACCAAAGGCGTTCCGTTAACCGACAAAATCGCCCCACCCGGATCGTCCGAAAACTGCAATCGATCGAACGTCAAACCCGCTTCCAACAGCAATCGATCGATCCCCAATTCAAAATCAAAAACCCGATCGAATCCCCCAGTCAAACTCACCACAAATCCATCACCACCGACACCGCCCCACATTAAATCGTCCCCGAGATCCCCTTGCAATCGATCGATCCCCTCGCCACCGATTAACGTATCCGCATCCCGTCCCCCAAACAGGGAATCGTTACCGGAACCGCCATCGAGTACGTCCAAGCGACTCCCGCCGTACAACCAATCGTTTCCCTCGTCCCCCGACAGTCGATCGCTGAGATCGCCCCCCGAAAGAACGTCGTTATCTCGTCCCCCAAACAGCGAATCGTTACCGTCTTCTCCGTATAACTCATCGGTTCCGCCGTTCCCGAAAACCGCATCGTTACTCGCCCCTGCCAACACGCGATCGATCCCGTCCAATCCCGCGATCGCCTCCGCCTCCGCTGTTCCCGTCAGGGTTTCGTCCGCCTCACTTCCCCAAATCGGCGATCGATCTTCCGGTCGATCGTACCCAACCCGGTAAATGCGGCCGTTGGATTCCTCCGTAAACAGCAAACTCCCATCCCCATTTACGAGCAATCCCGTCGGTCGTCCCCAGGTGGTTTCCGCTCCCACATCCAAAAATCCCGTCACGAAATCCCGGTAACTGCCCTGGGCGTTTCCCGCTTCGTCGAACGGCACGAAAACCACTTTATACCCTGTGGGAACGCTGCGGTTCCAACTGCCGCGAAACGCCACAAACGCCCCGTTTTGATAGTCTTCGGGGAAGCGGTCGCCGTCGTAAAACTGCAATCCCAAAGGTGCAGAGTGCGCCTGAAACAATACGTCCGGCGTTTGGGTTTGCGCCACGAGATCGGCGGGAACGTCACCGATACGAGGATCGGTTCGATCGGGTGTAAAGTACGCATAGGGCCACCCGTAAAACTCCCCCGCAGACAAACCCGTGAAAAAATCCGGTACGAGATCGTCGCCGAATCCGTCCCGTTCGTTCACCGTGGTATAGAGTTGTCCGGTGACGGGGTGAAAGTCCAACCCGACGGGATTGCGAAGTCCCGACGCGAAGGTTTGCATCGAACCGCCGTTAACGTCCATGACTTGCACGGACGCGCGAGGTTCAGCTTCCGGCGTGACGTTTGATGCAGAACCCACGGAAACGTACAGTTGCGTTCCATCGGGAGACAAGGCAACGTTGCGCGTCCAATGTCCCCCCGTGGGAAGCGTGGCGAGAACTTGTCCCGTTCCCGACAGTTGTGCGTCACCGGATTGGTAGGCATAGCGGCGCACGTCTCCCTCGTTCCCCAGGAAAAAAGCATCCTCGGAAAACGCCATACCAAAGGGTCGATCGAGTCCGTTATCCGCGTTGGCGAAAATCGATCGATCGTCCGCCGTTCCGTCGCCGTTAGTATCTCGCAACAACCGAATTTGGCTATCCGGCGTTTCCGTCACGAGAACGTCCCCCGTCGGTGTTAGCGCCAACCATCGCGGACGATTGAGATTCTCGGCGAACACGTTGATACTGAACCCGTCGGGAACCTGCAAAACTGACGTATCGGGAACCGGAACCACCTGTGCGGGGTTCGCAGTACTCGGCGTTTCAAAGGGTTCGGGCAGATCGTCAGGAACGATCTGAAACGTCACCGAATCGAGAGAACTCGTCGCGAGCGAACTCATCTTATCCCCCTCTTGCCTACTCTCCAAGATGGTGCGTTACGCGGAAACAACATTGAGCCGACTTTACCCCTGTATCTCAAGCCGCGTAACGCACCCTACCGTTCTTTTACTTCTTGCCGTTTGCCTTTCTTACCTTTTGCCTAATCCACGATCGCTGACAGCAACACCTCAGAAAGCACCGCTCGATCGATCTGCTCGAACGTCACCGTATCGCAGATATCGAACTTCGCACCCATTTTTTGTAAATCGTCATCGAGGCCGAGGAGGATCGATCGTAGCGCCAAATCGCCGCCAACTTGCACGATCGAAATGGCCAGTTCCTCATCTCGATCGATCCGTTTCGAGGCCTCGATAATAACGCCTTTCACCTCCGCGATATCCTCGGGAACGCTCCCCGTCAACACGAAGATCGTTTCGCCATTGGGCTTCACAAACCCCAACCGACGGCGGTTGAAATATCGATCGATCGCATCTTGTAACGGACGCGCGAGATACGACGTACCGAGGGGTGGATAGTTGCGAAATAACTTCGCCACTTCCGTGGACGTGATGCCCTCAAACTGCTGAAACGTACTGCCGTAAAAATACAGCGAGATGCCGTCGAAATCAAAGCGCTCGCATTGCGTTACCACTGCTAACGTCGCATCTTGCAACATCGCTTGCAACGTCAAACCGCTGGCTGAATCGAGTTCTGCCATTTTCTCACTTCGATCGAGCAACAGCGTATAGTCGCGCTTTTGAATCAGTTCGCCGCCATCCGTCAAGATGTCCATCTTTTACTCCTCAAGCGGTAGCAATTTTCCGATCGTGCGGTTTTCGGGAACGAAGGTCGATCGAGCCACGCGCAAAATGTCGTCCGCCGTCACCGCGTCGATTTGCTCGATCTGGCCGAACAGATTGCGCCAATCTCCCATTTTTACCTCGTACTCTACCAACAAACTCGCCATTCCCGAATTCGAGTCTAGCGATCGAAGCAAACTGGCTTTCGCTTGCGTTTTCACCCGTTCGAGTTCCTCCGCCGTCACAGGTTCGCGCTTCAGTCGATCGATCTCTTCCTGTAAAGCTGCTTGCACTTCATCGATCGTGTGACCCGGAGCCGTCAGTCCGTACAGCAAGATCAAATTGGGATATTTATCGCCAGGAAACCCGTTAAACCCTTGGGCAGCCAGCGCAACCTGCTTTTCTTCCACCAGCGATCGATACAGTCGCGAAGTCCGTCCGTTACTGAGAATCGCGCTTATCATCTCATAAGTGGCGTTGTCGGGATGGTCGATGCCGGGACGGTGATAGCCTTCGAGATACCACGGTTCGCTTTGAAAGCGGACTTCCACCTCGCGGGGTGTCGTTTGCTGCGGTTCGACGGCGGTGACTTGCGGCGGTGCGGGTTTGGGTTCGTACCGTCCGAAGTAAACCTGCGCCAACTCTTTCACGCGATCGGGTTTGACATCTCCCACAATGGCAACGGTGAGGTTGTTGGGAACGTAGTAGGTTTGGAAAAATTCTTGTACGTCGCGGCGCGTCAATCCCGCAATATCTTCAGCCGTTCCGATGACGGGTTGCTGGTACGGATGCACCTGAAATGCTGTAGAGAGAAATTCTTCAAGCAGTTTTCCGATGGGAGAGTTATCCGTTCGCAAGCGACGCTCTTCGAGGATGACTTGTTGTTCTTTGTAGAACTCCCGAAAAACGGGTTCGAGGAAGCGTTCGGATTCGATCGACATCCACAGTTCCAACTTGTTTGACGGGAAACTGTAAAAATATCGCGTCGCGTCGGCGGAGGTTGTCGCATTGAGTCCAACGCCTCCCGAGCGTTCGACAATTTGTCCGAATTCGTTTTGAACGGCGAATTGTGCGGCTTCTTCTTGAACGCGATCGAATTCCGCCTGAAGCTCTTCAACTTTCGTGTCGTTTCCGCTTGCTTTTTCCGCTTCAATTTGACGGTGGAGATTGTCGAGTCGATCGAGTAAAGGCTGTTCGGCGGTGTAATTTGTCGTCCCGATGCGCGTCGTTCCCTTAAAGGCCAAATGTTCTAAAAAATGTGCGACACCGGTTTTTCCAGGGACTTCGTTCGCACCTCCCACGTCCGCGTAGGTAATAAACGACACGATCGGGGCTTCGTGGCGCTCGAGAACGATAAATTCCATTCCGTTGTCGAGGGTGAATTCTGTGACGCGCTCGATGGCTCGATCGAGATACGGACGAATCGTCGCCGCCGATGCGATCGATTGTCCCCCTGCAACGAACAGGACAATTAGGCAAAGTAGCACGATTGCCAAGCGAAAAAAACGCATCGAACGGTTGAGAGCGCCTCGCACGATCGCGAACGAGTTTTGAAGATAGGATGGTATTAAAGGCATAACATGACGATCCCGAACGAAACAAAAAAACGATTCCCAAGCTTTAAGATATATAACTTCCTTTGACAATCTGTGAATCTTTTTTGGATTACCTGACTCCATACTCCACAATAATTCTACAAAGCGCACCGGAAATCGCATACTTTGGTGAAGCCCATGAAGACCACACACGCTCCGCGAATGCCTGAAACCGAAACTCGAACTCGAATTCTCAAGTCTGCCCGTCGGTTGTTTGCCCGTCAAGGATTTGAAGGCACGACCACTCGCGCTCTCGCTCGCGATGCCGGTGTTGCGGAAGGAACGCTCTTTAGACATTTTGACAATAAAAAAGCGATTTTGGTGGAAGTAGCGACCCAGGGCTGGATCGAAATCCTGACGGACTTACTGACGGAATTGAGTGAAATGGGGAGTTACAAAGCTGTCTCTCAGGTCATTCAACGTCGGTTGCTCCACCTGCGGGACAACGCCGATCTCATGCGCGTTTGTTTTCTTGAGGCTCAGTTTCACCCAGAACTGCGAGAACGCATTCAAAAGGAAGCGATCGAGAAAATGACGGATGTTGCGGAAGCCTTCGTGCAAACGGCGATCGATCGTGGGATCTATCGTCCCATGAATCCGAGATTAGTCGCCAAGGTTTTCCTCGGAATGTTTGCAATATCTGGCTTTAGCTACGAAACGCTAATGGATCGAAATCCTTCACCTCAAGCGATGAAGGAAATGGCGGAAGGGTTAGCTGACATTTTCCTCAACGGCGTTCTCGCCAATGGGAACAGCAGTAGCGCTTAGATCTGCAAGATTTGAATCGATCGATCGTTTTTTAAATGTTAATTTCAAAATGAATTGAAGCAAGATAAAACATCTAAATGCTTGGATTTCAAGGTTCAAATTTTAAGGCTTAAAAACCGAGTTTTTCTCAACTCGATTTAGCGAATGAATATTTGGCGGGCTTTCACCTTAAAACATCATTCGCTCTTCAATCTGAAATCGACATCAAAACGATAAAAAAAAGCCGCCTATCAGACGGCTTTAACATCTCCTGAAAACTTTCACTTGGGTTATCGAATCGATCGAACCATGCCCGTTCGCAACATCTACATCAAGCGTGGGACTTTTTTGTGTTTGTTGAGTTTGTAGTACTTCTCCCAAGCCAGCTTCGCCCATCGCGCCCAAGCTCCCTGTGGAGCCATCGCTTTCTCCTCATCGCGATACACGAATACAGCTTCGTCCCCTAAATCCATCACGCACAAAATGTGCATATCTTCAGCAAAGGACGCTCTCGGAAACTGTCCGGCAATTTGCAAAGCGATGTTCTCAGCCGCTGTTCGAGCCATCAGTTCAGCCAAGTGTCCTTGACGCGCGCGCCAAGCCGGGCCGTTAAAAAAGGAGCTGTCGCCGATGGCATAGCAGTTATCTAAACCTTGTACTTGCGCCGTATCGCTAACCGGAACGAATCCCGCTTCGGTGAGCGGCAAATCTGAGTTTTTCAACACCGGATTTCCCGTCATACCTGGAGTAAAAACGATGAGATCGGCTTGAATTTCGTCGTCATCTTCAAAAATAATGCTTGAAGACTTGAATTGCTTGATTTTTCGGCCGGTAAAAGTTTTGATGTTGCGCTCTTGGAACAGTTTCGCCAGTTGCGCTAAGCCCTTTTCGCCCAAACGTTTTCCTGGCTTTGGAGAAGGTGTGAAAAAGAGAAGGTCGAATCGATCGCGCAGCCCTTTCTGACGTAGGTAGGTGTCGAAGTTGAAGGTCACTTCAAACATCGGACCTCCACGCACCGCCGTCGCATCGAGGGGATTACCGCTAAAGCCACAAGCAATCGTACCGTGTCTCTGCTCGACCAGTTTGAGGAACGTCTCTTGAATGTCGATGCCATCTTGAGGAGAACGGCAAACGGTGCGAGTATGCTCGATCCCTTTCGGTTTGAGTTTCGAGCCGCCTAACGCAACAATGAGGTAATCGTAATCGCGTTCTCCTCGATCGGTAATAACTTTTTGTTGCGCGGTATTGACTTCTTGGATTTCTTCGTGGAGAAAATTAAAGCCGTGGATCTCGGACAGTTGAGGAATGGGTAAACTGAGGTCTTCCACGGTTCGATGACCGACAGTCAGCCAAATCGAAGCTGGGTAGAGATAGAGAAAATCCCGGTTAGAAATGAGATCGACTTGGGCTTTTCCTTTCAAGCGGTTTTGAAGTTCGATGGCGGCTTCAACGCCTCCCATACCACCACCGATAACGAGGACTTTTGGCATTTTCATCGTCTTTAGTTGAAAATTTACGTCAAGAAAAAATCAAAAAATATAACGAGGTCTTGGTACTACTTTACGGTTTTCCACCAGGCCACCATGCCCCCCGAGATGTCGTACACGTCCGTAAAGCCCATTTTGACGAGCTGCCGAGCTGCAATGGGACTGCGATGGGCTGTCAAGCACACGACAGCGATCGATTCGTCTTTGGATAAATTGCGAAACCACTCGGGCAAGACCCATCGCCGTAATACGGGAATTGAACCCAAGAGCATTCTCGGTAAACTTAAGTTCGCGGCATTTGGTGCGTGTCCGGCTGCGTATTCCAACTGACTGCGAACGTCGATGAGTTTGGGCGGGGTTTGGAGGCTGACAAACTGCTGCGGCGCGATATTCTTAACCGTTTCGAGTTGAGAAGCGGTTGTCATCGTCGAACATCCTGAATATTGAAGTATTTGGCAAAACGGGAAAAAGTCGGGGCGGACGAACTGGGTTGGAAACACGCGATCGTTTGAGAGCGCCCGCGCCGACAAACTGTACGGGTAGTAACGCTTTGCGAGTGATAGGCACGATAGTCCCCTCACTGCAATTCATTATATAACTTTTTAGTTGAATATACAAGTAGTTTTTTCAGCCGTTTCTCTCCGATTAATCGTCTTCCAATCCCATCTGTCCGAGAAATCCCGTGATAATGCGAGTTCCATCTTTGAGGACGTGGATTTCGATTCGATCGCTGGCCCAGTCGATGCGATTTTCAAATTCGGGATTCAAGACCCGAACGCGCTGGTTGCGTGAGGAAACGGGAGAATTGGGATCGTGAATCGCCTGAGATTCAACGTAGGGGCCGTCTACTAAGATATCGAGTTGCGCCAATAAATCGATCGCGCCCGGTGGTGCGGATGGCGCACGCAACTCGTCGAGGGTAAACCCACTAAAGGACATGACGTTCAAGCCTTTGGCTTTTAGAGTTTTCGCTAACTCTGCCAAGGCGGGGGCTTGCCAAAACGGTTCGCCACCAGAAAACGTCACGCCCTCGTTGTTGGAATTGCTGGCGATTTTTTCCGCAAGTTCCTCGATCGAAATTAACTGGTTGGTTTCAAAAGACCAAGAACTCGGATTGAAGCAACCGGGACATTCCCGTTGACACCCCTGCACCCACACGACGGCCCGACGGCCCGGGCCGTTCGCCTCGGATTCGTCGACATAGCCCATGATGTTGAGATAGCCAGGAGGAACGTTGAGGGTTGGGGGTTCAGTCACTCGATCGACCATAATTCACCAATGGTTGCAGGATGCGATTTGCCGTCTACGACTCGCCATTTAAATGGCAAAATAGGGGGCGAGATTGCCCCCTACGACTAGATTGCAGCCGAGATTAACAACTAACTGTTAATATCCGGTGCGCTCAGCAGCGAAATGGGTTGTGCGTCACCTGATGCCAACGTCCAGGGGAAGTGATGAGCGTTAGGAGCGTGCATCACTTGAATACCTAGATTCGCGCGATTGATGATGTCAGCATTGGTGCGAATCACGCGGCCTTGTGCGTCTAACACGGATTGGTTGAAGTTGAACCCGTTGAGGTTAAAGGCCATCGTGCCAACGGCGAGGGCTGCACACCAGATGCCGATAACAGGAAACGCGCCGAGCAGGAAATGCAGCGATCGACTGTTGCGAATCGCCAAACTCGGCACCGTCAAGCGTCCCCAGAATCCGGCGTGTCCAGCGACGAGGTTGTAAGTGGCTTCCTGTTGACCGAATTTATAACCTAAGTTCGCCGATTCGAGTTCGGAGGTTTCCCGTACCAGCGAAGAGGTCACGAGGGAGCCGTGAACGGCACTCAGTAGCGCACCACCAAATACACCGGCAACACCGAGCATATGCAGCGGGTGCATCATGATATTGTGTTCGGCTTGGAAGGTAAACATAAAGTGGAACGTACCCGCAATCCCGAGGGGCAATCCTTCAGAGAAACTGCCTTGACCGATGGGATAAACCAGTAAAACGGCTGTTGCAGCAGCAGCGGGAGCGGAGAACGCCACGGCAATCCAAGGCCGCATACCGAGACGGTAGCTCAGTTCCCACAGCCGTCCTAGATACGCCCAGATTGCAACGACGGCATGAATGACGATGAGCTGGTACGCACCGCCGTTGTAGAGCCATTCTTCAATGGAACTTGCTTCCCAAATGGGGTAGAAGTGCAAGCCGATCGCAGCAGAAGTTGGCACCACAGCAGCAGAAATCATGTTGTTGCCGCCCAGCAACGAACCGACCACGGGTTCGCGAATACCGTCCATGTCCACAGGCGGTGCGGCGATGAAGGCCATCAGGAAGACAATTGCCGCTGTGAGGGCTGTTGGGACGAGTAATACGCCAAACCAGCCGATATAAAGGCGGTTGTCGGTGCTAGTAATCCAGTTACAAAAACGATCCCACAGTTCCCAAGGATTGGAATACTGACGTTTGCGAATGGTAGTAGCCATAATGCTCAATAGCAGTAAAGGTTTGTGGGGAGTCGTATCTAATTTCGATCGAAACAACGAGGGAATGCTTACAGCTCAATAAAAATTGCTTTCGATCGAACGTTGAGCCTCAACGTTCCTAGCTCTGTGTTTAGAGCAAGCTCAGACAAGCGACGCTCGAAAAATAGCGAATATATAATTAAAATGGCGGATTTGACCCCAAAACGCCGCTTGCTACGATCTCAATTAGATATGACCGAATCTTCGCATTCTTGCCCGCTTCAAAAGGGAATTTCTTGAGTTTTTAAACTCAAACGAGGCAAGAAAAATAAGGGAGCAATGAATCAATGCGATACTGCATTTCAATGCTATTCAATTTTTTCTCAAAAGTCAAATCGTTTTACCTTGTTTTTGCGTCAAAAACAATAGATTTTTGTTAATTCTTTTTAAGAAATAATTACGAATTTTACAGTCAGTAAAACCTAAGAAAACACCACCTCAATCGAGTTGAGATGGTGTTTTTGAACCGATTTCAGACCGATCTTGGGAACTTAGAAAATTCAGGCTTAGCCGCGAACAGACGGAGCAGTTAAAGCAACCGGCTGGGCTTCATCCGAAGCCAGGTCTAAGGGGAACTGGTGAGCGTTACGTTCGTGCATCACCTCGATCCCTAGGTTCGCGCGGTTGATCACGTCAGCCCAAGTATTGATGACGCGACCTTGGCTGTCGAGAACAGACTGGTTGAAGTTGAAGCCGTTCAAGTTGAACGCCATCGTACTCAGACCTAAAGAGGTAAACCAGATGCCGACGACCGGCCAAGCAGCTAGGAAGAAGTGCAGCGAACGGCTGTTGTCAAACGAAGCGTATTGGAAGACCAAACGACCGAAGTAACCGTGAGCGGCAACTAGGTTGTAAGTCTCTTCTTCCTGACCGAATTTGTAACCTTGGTTTTGAGATTCGTATTCGGTGGTTTCACGTACCAAAGAGCTGGTGACGAGAGAACCGTGCATGGCAGAGAACAATGCACCGCCGAATACCCCAGCAACGCCCAACATATGGAAGGGGTGCATCAGGATATTGTGTTCGGCTTGGAACACGATCATAAAGTTGAAGGTTCCCGAAATACCCAGCATCAGACCGTCAGAGAAACTGCCTTGTCCGATGGGATAAATCAACAGCACAGCCGTTGCAGCAGCAACAGGTGCCGAGAAAGCGACGGGAATCCAAGGACGCATACCCAGACGATAGGACAGTTCCCACTCACGACCCATATAGGTGTAGATCGCGATGAGGAAGTGTAGGACGATCAGCTGGTAAGGGCCGCCGTTGTAAAGCCATTCTTCAAGACTGGCAGCGTCCCATAAGGGGTATAAGTGCAAGCCAACCGCAGCCGATGTCGGAATAACGGTGGCTGAAATGATATTGTTGCCGTACAGAAGCGAACCCGAAATCGGCTCGCGAATCCCGTCGAGATCGACCGGGGGGGCGGCAATAAAGGCCAAGATAAAAACAATTGTGGCTGTGAGCGCCGTAGGGATCAAAAGCACACCAAACCAACCCACATACAGGCGGTTTTCGGTACTCGTTACCCAGTTACAAAAGCGCTCCCACAGGTTGTATTGGTGTTGCGTTGTTGTAGCAGTCATAAAACAACCTTATTAGGGTTCTGACAAGAAACTCACGATGGAGGTTTCTATAAACTCGAGGAACATCTTCATTGAAACGTATTCCTATATGAATGTCAACTCAATAACTATAAGGTTATTAAATAAGACGAGATGTCCGACTTTGTCGGAAGCGATAGTTCGAGATCCTACAAAACGGCAAGAGATCGATGAAATCCTGACGAAATCGGGATTTGGCAACCGAGAATAGTAAAATTCCAGCAGACAGGGTGCTGATTCTATACGATGTCGGCGTTCGAGCGTCTTCAGGGTGCTCGAGCGGGCGAACGAGGCCACGGCGGTACGTATTGGCTCGTTCGCCCGCATCGTGTAGACCGCGACAACGAGCCAATAGCAAGTCAATGTTTACCGTGAACGCAACAATTCAACGCTTAATTCGCCTCGCCCCGCTCAGTTTGGGATGCTCGATCGCCTTGACCTTACTTCAATTCCCCGGACTCGCTCAGATTACACGAGCGACGATCGCCGACATCGTGGGAGGAGATCGGGTTTATATCGAGCAGACTCAGGCATATATCCGAGACCTTGCCGAATTTGGAGAAGAGGTCTCGACAGAAGACACTCGCGCTCAGCTCGATTTCGATAACGGAGCCGCCGGTCGCTTGCAGCGCTTTTCTAACGTACAAATCGGTCAGTGTGTAGAGGTGCAGGATGGAACCTTAGTTGCCAGCGGGCCAATCGATGGATGTGTCTCCGGATTCCTCGTGCGGGTCGAGGGAACGATTTTTACGATCGATCGGGCGACGAACACCGCAACATCCGATATTAAGACACTCGAAGGTCAAGTCGAACTCGTCACCCAAAACAATCCCAACCCCTCAAACCCCGTCTTAATCCCTGCTGGTCAAAAAGTCAGCGTCCGTCCGGGGCAACCCCTATCTTCGATCGTGCCGCAGCCGATGACGAAAGGCGAATACTGCAGCATTATTCGTGGTGATTTGTTCCAGGGCTTCCGGAATCCCCTGCCCAACGAAGATCGACTCGAGGAAGTCGTCGTTCGACTTTACGGGTCGCCCTGCGATACCTTTCCGGTAATTTGGTAGCTAATTGGGTAGCGTAACCCCGTTCGATCGAGCGTGAGTCCGAACTTATGCTCGATCGTTCCCAGCATACTCCCAGACCTCCCAGACGATCTCGCGCGATCGAATTTCTCGCCCGATTTCACCCGCCACCTGAGAAAACGCCTGCATTGCCTCATCCTCAGCACGAGTCGGTTGCTGTGGCGTGACCGGTTGGAGAACATCGCTTAACCTCAGTAACGCCTTTCCCATCGTTTGGTCGGGTTCCGGTTCCACCAGGAGGCGTTCCCCGTAACCTCGCAACCAGTTCGTCCACTGTTCGATCGAGACCCGTGGAGACAAGTCTGATAGAAATGCCGAAACCGCTGAGGTTCCCTGAGTCGTTTTTTGCAATAACTGAGCGAAGAGCGGCTCGTACTCCGCTTCAAATAGAGGCGGAAACTCCCGTTCTAACAACTGTCGTCCGTACTGACCCGCAATTTCACCAATCTCGCCACATCCCACTTCCGACAATTGCAACATCCGCTTCCCCAGCTCCCGATTGGGGACGGGAGATTTCAGCAACCGCTTGCCAAATCGATGCAACCAAGATTGAAAAAATCGATCGTCGCGGCGATCTCCGATTTCTTCTAAAACTCGATCTTGCGTCCATCCCGCCGCCACTTTGTCGAGAAGCCGGCTCAACAGGCGCTCGTAAGCAGCATCACTCAGCGGCGTGACCTCGGGTTCGGGAGAGGGAGATTCAGACCGAGCCGTTCCGAACAGACGTTGCCAGAAACGTTCGATCCACTGCCACAATTTTTTGAACACGGCATTTGATATGTATGACGTTCTACAGGTTCAGATTACTGTTTGACGCTCTGCACGTTCGAGAGATACTGACCGAAAAACGGTAGTCCACCCACCGCAGGGAGGAAGTAGCGCGACGTACACAGCAAACCTAACGCTGCCCCCGTCTGAGCGTCAAAAAAGGGCTGATAGAACAAAATCAATGCCGCATCTCGCGTTCCCACTCCGGCAAAAGTCAGCGGTAACAATCCAGCAAGAATAGCGAGGGGGGAAAGTGCGAGGTTGGCCACAAATGGAACGTTGGCGTTTAAGGCAAAGATAAAAAACCAGATTTGAAGTAGGTGTAGAAACCAAATAAAAATGGACGTCAGCGCGATCTTGGTGAGTTGTTTTTTGTCTCGCCAAAAGTAATCGTGCATTTCTCCCCAAGAAATATGTAATTTCTCGAGCTTTTTCTTGACTTTTTTAGGTGCGACTTTCTTCCCGGACTTAAAGAAGAAATCGGCAAATTGCTTCGATCCAAGTAAGAGCAATCCAAAAACCAAACCCAAGAACACCCCTGCTCCCATCACCCAAAACAAGATCTCTTGCTTCGAGTAAATTGCCAAACCAAATACGCACCAAAGCAAAAGTGAAAGCATATCGCAGGACTTCTCGAATACAACCAGCGACAGGGAGAGCGAACCGCTTAAGTAGCCGCGATCGCGGATAAAATATGCCTTGGCAATATCGCCCATTTTTGAAGGCAGTACCATATTTAAAACACTGGCAGCTAGGGTAAGCTTATTCGCTTCCCAAAATCCCAATAAACCAGGTCTCGGCATCAGTTGCTGAAGTCGCCAGCTCGTGATCGCGGTCAGCGGAACGACCATGCCCAAACTAATCACCATCCAAACTCGATCGCAGTTTCTAAAAACATCGATCAATCCTTCAAAATCGATCTTTGAATAAATAATCGCCAGAATTGCTAAACTGACAACGATTGAAATCAGCCGCTTCATGGATTTTGACCTCAAAAAACAGAGCCGATCGGAAACAAGGAAACGGACAACAGACAGGCAACAGACTAGAGAAATAAAAAACCTGCGATCGAAATCGATCGAGACAGCTAAGAATCGCTGCGAACGAGTGTTAACATCCCCCCGCCCTCATCGATGCGGACGATCGATAACTCCGTCTCCGACACGGTAAATTCAAACGCCGTAATATTTCCCGATTCCGGGTTCGTGGCATAGATTGTATTGCCCTCAACCTGGAAAGTCCCTTCGAGATCGCCGATGCGGATTCGTCCGTCTTCCGTCAACTCCCAAGCTAAATCTGCCCGTTGTCGCGCGGGAAGTTCCGTCAAATCGACCTGTTCTCCTTCCGGTGTCACGAAGGTGAGAACTTCCCAGCGGCCGTAAAGCAGGTTTTGGGAAGCGTTATCGGTCGCTTGCGATCGAGCTGTAGCCGTGTCCTCTAACGCAGAAGTTTTCTCAGCTGAGAGCGACGATTCCGATGTGGACGAAGACGGCTTCTGGGTATCGGACATTGAAGAGCGACATCCCACCAAAGCGATCGAGCCGACGATCGCGAGGGCACTCAAACGAAAACTCAACCTCATGCTCGGGGATTAGGAGTAAAAAACTAGGTGCTATCCTAACACTCGCTCACAAGTAGCCGTGTTCGGCTAAAAACGCTGGCGTTACAGACTCCCCAGGAAAACCATCGCTGCCAGCACCCGTTTGACCGTAACGCAAAAAACGCTCGACATATTTTCCGAGGATATCGCCTTCTAGATTGACCCAGCTTCCCGGTTGCAACTCGTGTAGGTTCGTTTCGGCATAAGTGTGGGGAATGACAGCCACTTTAAACCAACGTCCTGCCTCGTCGCAGGCTGCCACCGTCAAACTAATTCCGTTAACCGCGATACTCCCTTTAGCAACGAGATAGCGAGCGATTCGATCGAACCATTGCTGTTCGAGAGACGGCGGTGCGGTAAACGTCATTTCCCAAGAATTGTCCGTTAGCACCGATTCCTGCAAACAGCCAATTCCGTCGACGTGTCCCGTCACAAAGTGTCCGCCGAGCTTACTTCCCACCCGCAGCGAACCTTCGAGGTTCACCGAGCGCGCTGTGGGACGCAAGCGATCGAGCGTACTTCGAGCGAGCGTTTCCGGCGAAACGTCAGCGACGAATCCCCGAGCTAAGATCGTAGCAACAGTTAAGCACACCCCATCGACAGCGATGCTGTCACCAACGGCCAAATCTCGCGAAATCGCCTCAGAATCACCTGAAAGATAGCGAATTCGCACTTGACCGTCCGATAGGGATTCGATCGAACCAATAGCTTGAACGAGTCCGGTAAACACGATAACGTCCTTTCGCCAACACCCCAAACTGGCGTTATTGTAGCGTTAGGAGCCGGAAAGAGATCGTCAACTTTCTTAACTAAAGGAAGAACTCGATCGAGGTCAATCCGATCGAAGATCGAGGCATACTAATCTTCAGAAGTCGGTTTGCGCCGACTGCCGACATCCCACCGTATCGAACGAGAGGCTGAGTCGATGATTGAGATGAAAATCGCTGGAATCGCCTTGGACGCAGCAACACGAAGCCCCATCGTCTTGCTCCGAGATGCCGACGAGCGTCGCGCCCTCCCGATCTATATTTCCCAAGATCAGGCGAGGTCAATTATCAGTGCCATGGAAAACCATACCCCACCTCGACCGATGACGCACGATCTCATGGTTAACATTTTAGAGGAATGGAACTTAACCCTCGATCGTGTTATCGTTCATGCCTTAGAAGACAACACCTTCTATGCCGTCTTGAAAATGTCGCAGGGACAGACGAAAAAAGAAATCGATGCCCGTCCCAGCGATGCCATCGCATTAGCCTTGCGAACGGGAGCGTCAATTTGGGTCATGGAAGAAGTTGTGGCTGATGCGTCTATTCCCGTCGATCGAGAAGCTGACGAAGCCGAACGTCAAGCGTTTCGCGATTTCTTAAACAATCTCAGCCCTCAAGAACTGATCGAACGCTCCGGTAAAGGTGGAGAAGCCCAGTACGACTGATCTCGATTGGCGTTCTAAACTTTAGAGGTTTCACACCAGTGGCTCGAGGCCTATTCGAGAATCTATGCAATATCGTCGATTCGGTCGCACGAACTTGAATCTTTCAGTGTTTTCCTTGGGGACGATGCGCTACTTAGCCTCTGAGGAAAACGCGATTCAAACAGTCCGCGAGGCAGTTGGCCGAGGAATCAACCACATTGAAACAGCTCGGGGTTATGGCAACAGCGAGCTGTTTCTCGGTGCTGCGTTACGGGCCGGCCTTGGGATCTCACGAGATCGACTCTACCTCACCACGAAAATTCCCCCCACCCCCGACGCTGCATCTATGACCCAGTCGATCGACGAGTCGCTCGAGCGACTGGGAACTGAGTATCTCGACCACTTAGCCCTGCACGGACTCAACACGCCACAACATCTCGAATGGGTCAAAGCCTCTAACGGTTGTATGGCAGCTGTTCGCCGCGCCATTGAAGCCGGCAAAGTACGCCACGTTGGATTTTCCACCCACGGCACCCTCGAATTAATCCGAGCGGCGATCGAAACTGGATTCTTCGACTTCGTCAACCTACACTACTATCTATTGTTCCAACGCCACGCTCCCGCCGTCGAACTCGCCCACCAGAGAGACCTAGGCGTGTTTATCATCTCCCCAGCCGACAAAGGCGGACAGCTTTACACGCCCCCCGAAGCGCTACGTCGACTCTGCCATCCGTTCTCACCTCTCGAGTTAAACTACCGATTTTTACTGAGCGACCCTCGCATCACAACCCTCAGTTTCGGACCAGCCAATCCCGAAGAACTCAACGATTCCCTACAAGCGGGCGATCGAACTCATCCCCTCACAGAGGAAGAGCGAGCAATCTTGCATCGACTCGACACTTGCCAAAATGACGTGTTGGGAGTCGATCGATGTCACCAGTGTTACCAATGCCTGCCCTGTCCAGAAGACATTCACATTCCTGAAGTCTTGCGCCTGCGAAACCTTACGGTCGCTTACAACATGACCACATTCGGCAAATACCGCTATCGGATGTTTGAGAACGCCGGACACTGGTTTCCAGGGAAAAAAGCCCACCGTTGCACGGACTGCGGCGACTGCCTTCCCCGCTGCCCCGAAAACCTCGAAATTCCAAAACTCCTTCGAGACACCCACGAGCGACTCTACGTCGGAGAAGGAAGGCGTTTGTGGGGTTGACTTAGTGAAGACAACCCGGTGACGAGACACTCATGCGAATGCTGTGGAAGTCGTCGTGTTATGTCGTCATGCCCTTCGATGTCATTCGCATCAGATCGAGGAGACAGAAGACAAACATAACGATTTTATCGATCTCGAAGGTGAATGGCGAGCCGAACTTATTTTGACTGTTGAGCTTCAGCGTTGTCCCCCAATCCATCCCGACTGCTCGCTCTGTGAGGATAAAGACGGTTACTTGAGGACTGCTTCAGTTAAAGCTCGCCTGTTACCTGAACTGAAACCGCCCGACGACGCGGCCCGTCAAGCTCGAAGAAGAGTATTGACTGCCAAGTGCCGAGGGCGAGTTGGCCGTCGACGACGGGAATGACTTCGCTCGTACTCAAGGTCATCGCCATAAGATGAGAATGGGCGTTTTCCGGTTCGTCGGGTGGAACGTCTCGCAAGTGAAGATCGTTATGGCGGTATTTGGCATCGGGAGGTGCAAGTTGTTTCAGATACACCTCGAGATCGTCGAGGAGGCGTTTTTCATATTCATTGATAGCCAGAGCGGTTGTGGTATGTCTTGAAAAAACGAGAACCTGACCGTTGCGAACGCCAGTTTTCTCCAAAACCTCGGTAATTCGCGGTGTGAGGTTGTAAATGCGGATGGGAGCGTCAGTTTCGAGGTGGAGAATTTCGTGGTGAATCGGCATTGCAGGCAAAAACTCGAGCTTCGCTTGTTTATCATCCCATCAACTTTGCCTTCGATCGAAGGGTATGGGTGAGGCCGTTTGCTGTGTTAATGCGATCTTTATGTCGTTTACGGTGGGGTTATGGTTCATATCGAGTTTGCTAGAGGTGTCAAGGAAAACGTCATCCCTGACGTGCAATTGACGAGATCGAAAGATGAATCGAACGGTCGTGCGTTTTTCTACTTCCAAAATCCCCACGCCCTGGAAGAGGGTTTTAGGGTATGGATGAGGCCGTTTGCTGTGTTAACGTGATCTTTATGTCGTTTACGGTGGGGTTATGGCTCATATCGAGTTTGCCAGAGGTGTCAAGGAAAACGTCATCCCTGACGTGCGCTTGACGAGATCGAAAGATGGATCGAACGGTCGTGCGTTTTTCTACTTCCAAAATCCCAACGCCCTGGAAGAGGGTTTTACGGAAGAGATCACGGGAATGTACTTGATCGATGAAGAAGGTGAGTTAGTAACCCGCGAAGTGAAAGGAAAGTTCGTCAACGGCAAACCGGAGGCGTTGGAAGCCATTTACGCCATTAAGTCTGTTGGAGATTGGGATCGCTTCATGCGCTTTATGGAACGCTATGCCAATGAAAATGGGTTGGGCTTTAGTAAGGCTTAACGACAAGGCTTGACGGTATCGCCTCGGTTCGGGGCGGTCTCGAACCGCCTCTCCGATTCCCATCTTTAGAGTGAGATGGGTAAATGGGGGATAAACAGTTGGCTGAAACGGTCTTCCTGGGTGGCGCGTAATTGCACTCGGCTTTGAGAGAAGAGAAAAGCCCCCGCTCAATACAACGCAACACCTGTGATAGCGGGGGCAAAGCCAAAAATTGTCAGGCCAAAAGTTTTAAGGCCAAAAATTTCAAGGGTTTAGAAGGGTTTAATTCGATGCGATCGAACTTTCCGTTTGCAGTAGGTCGATCGCACGAGCGTAAAACGGATCGGAAGGCGTGCCGAGTAACGCCGGTTCGACGCTGAGCTGAAGCTCTTCTTCCCCAGTTAGCTCGACGCGGATATCCGGAGAAATGCCGCGATGACTGATATCCGTGCCGTTGGGCGTGTAGTAGTGGGCAACGGTGACGGCGAGTCCCGAACCATCAGCGAGAGAGTTGACGGATTGAACCAGGGCTTTGCCGAACGTTTGACTGCCGATAATGGTTGCCCGTTCGTGGTCTTGCAGCGCCCCAGCCAGAATTTCACTGGCGCTAGCAGAGTTTCCATCGACGAGTACGGCAAGCGGTCGATCGGTTAAGGCTGTGCGCGTTGCTTCGATGTTTTCTCGATTACCGTATCGATCGACCGTCTGCACGATCGAACCGCGATCGATCCACATCCGAGCGATCTGCACGCTCACGTCGAGGAGTCCGCCGGGGTTGCCCCGTAAGTCGAGGACGAAGGCCTCAACGTCTTGTTGCTTGAGTTCCTCGATCGCCCGATACATTTGTTCGTGGGCGTGGGAACTGAACTCCGTCAGGCGCATATAGCCAACGCGAGTGCTCCCTTCAAGCTTGAGTTGGTAGGTAACAGCAGGAAGTTCGATACGACTGCGGACGAGGGCAATATCGAACTGACGATCTTGACGGGAGATCGTTAGCGTCACGGGGGTTCCAATAGCACCGCGAATCAGGCTCGCCGCTCGATCGACGGTCATGTCACGAGTGCTTTCGCCGTCGATGGCCAGGACGAGATCTCCAGTTCGGATTCCTTCGCGACTCGCGGGCGAGTTCGGGAGGGGTTCGATGACCGACAGGCTGTTCGTGCGTGTATCCCGTTCGAGTCGTAATCCCACACCCGACAGCTCGCCAGAGGTTTGATGGTTGAGGGCTTCAAATTCCTCGGGATCGAGAAATCGCGTGTAAGGATCGTTGAGTCGGACGAGGGCGCGACGCAAAGCCGCATAAGCTTGTTCGCGAGAGGTGTAATCTCTCGCGAGCAATTCTTCGCGCACTTGCAACCAATTAACTTGATTGAACTGACCGTCTACATAATCGCGGTTAACGATCTGCCAAGCTTCATCGAGAACGGCTTTTGGACTTGTTTCGAGGGCGGCGTAACTCGTGCGACTCCAGGTTGGACTTAAGAGGGATACAGTTGCGGTAACGATCGCGCCACCGACGACGGCGGCTTGATTCCAAGCCAGTGAATTGAATGGGCGGTTCATGCAGGATCGCGGGAAGTAACGGGGTCTACAAAATCGGTCGAATTTCGGAAGCGAGAGAACGAGTCGGGTGCGTGACCGTATCGAGCTTCATCAGGCGGTTTGAACTTATGACGGGGTCACGCACTACCATACAAACCCGATGACACGAATTCCTGAAAGGAAGTTCGACAAAACAGGCGAGCCTAAAGCGATACCGACCTCGAACGCAACCGTGGCGGGACGCAAAAACTCGACCGATGATGTCGGCACAGAGCTCGCTTAAATGGCGCTTCTCGATCGAGCGCCGAGCGAGAACGCGAAATTGAAAATGCAGGCGATAGAACGTGTGATTTTTGTAAAGGATTGCCAATCTATTGTCTAATGTATCAATTCAATGGCAGTTCGCCCAGTGTTCTGAATCACAATCTGCCGATCTATTCTAGTAGATGCAACGTGAGGTTAAAACGATTGTATGACAGAGCGGCGAAGGCGCAGAAAAAAAACGTTCGGCCTCGAATTTGTTGTGGCAGGAGTGGCTGCAGCTGGAGCGATCGCGATGCAGTGGAGTCGCCTCGATCGAGTAACACGTTACACGCTCGATCCAGCCGTAGCTGAAGAACGGTCGGCGATTCAATTAGAACTCCTCGATCGATTGCCGACATTGGGTTTTGACAACGCCATCGCCGATTGGGTCTTTCTACAATACTTGCAGTATTTTGGCGACGAAGCCGCTCGTATCCAAACTGGATGCAATCTGAGCGAGCAGTATTTCGACCTCGTGACTCGTCGCGATCCCCGCTTTTTAATTCCCTACATTTTTGTTCCTTCGAGCGTTGCCTATTGTCAGGGTAAGCCCGAACGTTCCGTCGAACTCCTCGATCGAGGGATTGCAGCCATCTCCCCACAAATTCACGAAAACGCTTTTATCCTGCCATTACTGCAGGGACTCGACCAATTTCTGCTGTTAAACGATATCGACGGCGCGATCGAATCCTACGAACTCGCCGCGGTTTGGGTTGAAGAAACTCGCTTCGCGGTTTATGCCAACAGCCTCCGAGATATCGCTCGATATCTCCGCGAAGATCCCGATAGCATACAAGCTCGTTTTTTCGGTTGGAGTGAGGTCTATCGCAACGCTGTTGACGATCGGGTGCGTGCGCGTGCCATAACAGAATTGGAAAAATTAGGGGCGCGTCTCGAACAGCAACCCAACGGAGAATTTCGTTTCGTGCTGCCTGAATCCCCCACAAACTGAACGGACGTTCGCCATGTTTTGTCCCCAACCTCAGCGAAAACGCCGATGGTGGTTAAGTTGGTTGAGATCGATCGCCGTTGGTTTCGCTCTGGCTTTCCTGCTCGCAAGCCTGTGGCGGTTTCTCCAAGCCTATCAGTATGCTAACGACCCAATTGATGCCGTTTTGGTTCTCGGCGGGAGTATTAAACGGGAACTCTATATCTCGCAATACGCTCGATCGAATCCCGACATCCCCATTCTCATCTCTTCCGGGTCGAAGCCACCCTGCATTTATCTAATTTTTCAGCGAGACAACGCCCCAATGGAGAACATTTGGCTGGAAAACTGCGCTCGATCGACCTTCGAGAATTTCTACTACAGCTTACCCGTGTTAGAGCGATGGGGTGTTCGGAAAGTATTACTGGTGACGTCTTTAAGCCATCTTCCTCGATCGATGTGGCTGGCACAAATCGTTCTCGGATCTCACGGTCTTTGGGTCGAACCGAACATCGTTCCCGAAATCGGCGTTCCAGGGAATCGCGAATTTCCCCTCAAAACGATCTTGGACGTGGCGCGAAGTTTATTTTGGGCTTTTGTTAGCCAGGTTTATAGCCCTTCGTGCGATCGAGAGGTTCGGTTAGACACCGTCAATCTCGAAACTTGGCAAGCACGGGGGTTTCAATGCGAACATCAAGCCCAAATTGAGAGCGACAATTAGGCAACCGTTAGGAGATCTGTAACGACTCCCCCATTTATCGGTTTATCTACTGCCTTGACCTCCAATTCGATGGGCAAGAATCAGAAACAATCAAGCAATCTTCCGTTACATCAACCGATAGTCAAAATCGCGAAGACCTGTTGTTTTGATTGTTATACGCCGACTCAAAAATCTCAAAAAAATTTCTGTCCGACAATAGAGAGTATCTATAAAAGCAAAATTTAAGGGGATGCCTGCGAAGTCTCAAAGCTCAAGATAAACGCCTCAGATGAATATGAATTGAGGCGGTGTAAATCCGAGCCTCAGTACTTGCGAAAAAATATTCATCACGTCAGTTCGGTTTAAGTGCGGCTTTTGCCTTCCAACTCGCTGAAACAATGCAATCTCGTTGCACGGCGAGCTAATCGAGTAACAGCAGGATGAGGATTTCAGCTTATCCCGAACTCAGGTTTCATCGTCTCGATTCAAACGCCGATAAGTCGGTGGTCGGAATTAAGCATGAAATAAAAAACACTGCGAGTTCCGATCTGCAATAGACTCAGATTTTCGGATGTAACGTTTATTTATTCACACCTACTTACCAGGTCAACCGGACAAAGTTGCACTCGACCACCCAGCAGATCTATGCTACCCAGGTCTCGAACTTGGAGGGCGTTGTGTTGGGACAACTGCAATTCAGCGATCTCCAAACAGCGATCTCCAAACAATTTGTATCCCGACCCAAACCATTCGTAAGTGGTCATCTCGAACCCATAGCGCGAGATCCTCCCTAAGTTTCCCAAAGCGCCGCTTCTTCCTTCGCGATCGTCGTCTGAGTTGTATCTTAGAGCTGACGTGTAACGCAGATTCGACTTGCCGATCGACCTCGAATGCGTTTCACACGCCTCAACGCCGCTGGAACGATTGCTCTTCTGATGAGATCGCCGAGCGATTTAGCTCGGTGCAATCCAAAAAATTTTGGTAAAACGACATACATTGCGCGAGTTTCTGGTAAGTTAGCCTGAAGAGCGTTTCTCATCGTTGGAAATCAGTCATGTCGGTTGACGAGCTGTACAGACCCGGTTTAGAGGGGATTCCCGCTGCCAAGTCAAGCATCAGTTTTATTGACGGCAAACAAGGAATCCTCGAGTATCGGGGTATTCGCATCGAGGAGCTTGCCGAGAAAAGCAGTTTTTTAGAAACGGCTTATCTTCTCATTTGGGGTGAGCTGCCGAGTAACCAAGAATTAAAAGACTTCGAACACGATATCCGCTATCACCGACGGATTAAATACCGCATTCGGGACATGATGAAATGCTTTCCCGAAAGCGGTCATCCTATGGATTCCCTCCAAGCCTCAGCTGCAGCACTCGGTCTGTTTTACTCCAAACGTGCCCTCGACGACCCGATCTACATTCGCAATGCGGTCGTCCGTCTGCTGGCCAAAATCCCCACCATGGTCGCTGCGTTCCAGTTGATGCGGAAAGGGAACGATCCAGTACAGCCCTGTGACGATCTCGACTACGCCGCAAACTTCCTGTATATGCTCAGCGAACGGGAACCCGACGAACTGGCTGCGCGCGTATTCGATGTTTGTTTGACGCTGCACGCCGAACATTCGATGAACGCCTCGACGTTCTCCGCCATGGTGACAGCCTCAACGCTGACTGACCCCTACGCCGTCATTGCTTCGGCGGTAGGAACTCTCGGTGGCCCGCTCCATGGGGGTGCGAACGAAGAAGTAATCGAGATGCTCGAAACAATCGGTTCTCCGGAAAACGCTGCAGCCTATGTCGATGATTGTGTAGTGAAGAAGAAAAAAATCATGGGGTTCGGACATCGGGTCTATAAGGTGAAAGATCCCCGTGCGACGATTTTGCAAGAGTTGGCCGAACAGTTATTCGATAAGTTCGGTGGCGATCGATACTACGATATCGCCGTCGAGTTAGAACGGCACGTCGAAAACCGTCTCGGCGGGAAAGGGATCTACGCCAACGTCGATTTTTACTCTGGCTTGGTGTATCGGAAACTGGGAATTCCCACCGACTTGTTCACGCCGCTGTTTGCGATCGCGCGGGTAGCCGGTTGGCTGGCACACTGGAAAGAACAACTGGAAGAAAACCGCATCTTCCGCCCGACCCAAATTTATGTGGGCGAACGAGAGCGTGTTTACACCCATCTGTTTGAACGTTAAAAAACCCACAAAACTTTGGAGATCGCTATCGATCGGTCGCGTATGCTAGAGAATAGAAGGGAACGCGACCGATCGATCCTTGAGATCGATGTGGAGTACAGGCAAGTCGATCGATGTGGGTAGACTGTGACAGTCAGTGGCAACGACGCTCCCGTAAGCATTGGCGGATAGGTGCTTTACTGGGTTCGATCGCTTCGATTTCGATCGCGAGCGTTGGTTGGGTCGGTCTGCGAACTTATCAGCGTTTCGTACGTCTTCCACAAGCTGTTCTCGTTCTCGGTGGCTCTCCCGAACGCGAAGTCTTTGCCGCAGAATTCGCGAGTACCCATCCCAACCTACAGGTTTGGGTATCCGGTGGCAGCAATCCCGAGTATGCTGAATGGGTGTTTGCTGAAGCTGGCATTGAGGGCGATCGACTGCACCTCGACTACCAAGCCGTCGATACGGTGACGAACTTCACGACCTTAGTCGACGAACTGAAAGCCCGAAAAATTAATTGTGTTTACCTCATCACCTCGGACTATCATATGCGTCGCGCCTTCACGATCGGCGAAATTGTCCTCGGTAGCCGAGGTATTAGCTTTCGTCCGATTTCCATTCCTTCTAACACCCAGCCCGAACCGATTGAAAAATCTCTGCGCGACGGGGCAAGAGCTTTATTTTGGCTGGTGACGGGGTACACGGGAGCAACACTTCGGCATTGGTAAACGATGGGAGAGGAACGTTCAAAGACGACTGACGGGAACGATCGACTCTCAAGTTTCCAAAATGCCTAAAATTCGGGTGAAATCGTCAATTTCACCGACAATACGTCGCACGGGGCCTGGCCAAGCGCGAATGAGCGTCGGCGTAGCTGAAACGCGATCGGCTTCCGCTTGCTGGGGATGTTTCAACACGTCGATCACTTTCAGGGTGTAAGGATGTCCCAAGGCAAGTTCGAGGGTTTGGTGAAGTCGTAGTAGCGTCTCCTCCGTCGTCGAACTATCTCCCCGGATAAACAGGCGAAACACGTAGCCCTCCGTTTTCGCATCCTCGTCCTCCATCGGCCAAGTTCCAGAAACGCCGACTTCGCCCACGCGGACGAGTGCGTCGTGCCCCGTCCACAATTGTGGAAACCGCTCCCGGTACGGAGCTACAGCTAACGGATTGCACAATTCGATCGAAATCGGTTTCACGCGCCAAGTAATTCCCTCTAGCCCGAATACAGCGTTGAGAACCGCCCGATAACGCCAAACGGCTGGAGCCGTTTCGGCTACCGTAACAACCGTTTGCGTGTTGGCGTCGAGATATCGATCGATCGTGGCACTATAACAGGGAATTAAAAAATGGGGAGGTTCCGGAAGTCCCAAAAGTTCCTGAACTGCCAGGCAAAGCTGCAAGTGCCATCGAGCGCGTTTTTGCAAGTCGATGGCGTACACGCAATCGCCGCCCGGGGTGAACAACGCCAACCCTTTAAACGCTTGAGGAAGCGATCCCTCCTGTATCACGAAACCTAAACGCGACCGCGTAAGAACTGAGCCATTTCGTTCGGCGTGGGAGACTTATCGAGCGCAATCTCTTCTGTAATCCGCCCCTCCTGATACAACTGGAACAGGGCTTTGTTCATCGTTGTCATCCCATCGAATTCCGAACGTAGCATCACCTGAGTGATATCTTCCATTTTTTCTTGGATAATATATTCTTTAATCGCATCGGTTGCAATTAAGATATCGTGGAACGCGGCTCGTTTTCCGTCGGTGGTTTTACACAACCCTTGAGCGATAATTGCAATGAGAGATTCAGAAAGTGCGACCCGAAACGCAGGCTGTTCTGCGGGTGGAAACATCCCCATTACCCGTTCGATGGTTTTCACCGCACTGTTGGTGTGCAACGTTCCCATGACCAAGTGACCGGTAGACGCGGCTTTCAAAGCGATATTCATGGTTTCCTTGTCCCGAATTTCCCCAACGAGGATCAAATCGGGATCTTCCCGCAATGCCGCTTTGAGTGCGTTAAAAAATTTCAAGGTGTGACGGCCGACTTCCCGGTGTTTGATGAGCGACTTCTGGCTTTTGTGAACGAATTCTACCGGGTCTTCAATTGTGATGATGTGATAGGCTTTATTGCGATTGATATAGTCGATCATCGCCGCCATCGTCGTGGATTTTCCGGAACCCGTCGGTCCCGTTACTAAGACCAGTCCCTTGTGATAATCCAGGCTGATGCTTTTGAAAACTTCGGGCAGGCGCAACTGTTCCATCGTGAGAATGGTCGCCCCGATCAGACGCAAGACCATTGCCGGACCAGCTAGGGAGTCGAACACGTTAATCCGTACCCGCACGAATCCCAAATCTGCCGCACCGTCGAAGTCGAGGTTTTCTTGGAACTGACGGATATCGTCGTCGCTCATCAGTTCCCGCAACCAACTCATGAACGTATCGAGGTCAGTTTCCGGCCATTCTGTTGGCATGATGTCGCCTCGAGCGCGGTAACGGGGGATTTCCCCAACACCAACGTGAACGTCAGAGTGGCCTTCATCGTCCGCCCGCTTGATAATTTCGCGCATCGTCGGATGACCGGGACTCGGACCGGGGCCGCGTCGGGGCGTTGCCGCTTGGGCGGGAGGCGGCGGAGCCGCTGGAGTGCGAGACGCCGGTGGTGGGGGCGGAGCCACCGGAGTGCGAGATGTCGGTGGGGGCGGCGGTGCGGCCGGTGGGCGTTGGGCGCTCGTCGGGGGCGCAGGAGGACGTGGAGGAGGTGTGCGACGACCGCCAGGAGGTGGCGGGGGAACGGGAGGGCGCTTAGACTCTGTCATAGATGCGGCTATCGTATCAGAACACGATCGAAACGCTTTGTCTTATTCCCATCTTATGCCGCAATTTGGGAAAATCAGCGACGGTGGGAATCGGGTTTCGATCGAATTGAGTTTGCGGTTATGTTCTGTTCTATTTTCCTTAAAATATAAGGCAGCTCGTAACCGTAAATTCCCGTAAAATTTGCCCGTCTCGCCTCGATCTTTTCTCTGAACGTTTTTTATGCTGTCATCGCCCATTCGCGTTTGCATTATCTTGGGAACCCGACCGGAAGCGATTAAACTCGCCCCAGTCATCCGTCATTTCCAAGAGGCTTCTGAATTCAAAACGCAAGTCGTACTGACGGGACAACATCGAGAAATGGTACAGCAGGTCATGGACTTGTTCGACCTGCGTGCCGATCGAGACCTCGATATCATGAAACCTCAACAGACGTTAACGGAAATCACCTGTCGGAGTTTACAGGGATTAGAAGCGGTCTTTCGGGAGCTTTTGCCTCAATTAGCCATCGTGCAAGGGGATACGACAACGGCATTTGCCGCCACCCTCGCGGCGTTCTACCAGCAAATTCCCGTCGGTCACGTGGAGGCGGGTTTGCGAACCGATCGACTGTACGATCCCTATCCTGAAGAGGCGAACCGACGGCTGATTTCTCAACTGACACAACTGCATTTCGCTCCTACGACGCGGGCGGTGGCCAACCTACACAAATCGGGAGTTGTTGGAGACGTTCACCACACGGGGAATACTGTGATCGATGCGTTGCTTTCGGTGGCACGACAGACCCCCCGCTGCGACGTACCGGGACTCGACTGGACGAAATATCGCGTGTTGCTGGCGACGGTTCACCGTCGAGAGAATTGGGGAGAACGACTCGACTCGATCGCGAGGGGCTTTTTAAAAATTCTCGATGCGGTTCCCGATACGGCTTTGTTATTGCCCCTACACCGTAACCCTACAGTACGGGAACCGTTACAGGCACTTCTAGGAAACCACGATCGAATTTTTCTCACCGAACCCCTCGATTACACGGCTTTAGTGGGGGCGATCGCTCGCTGTACTCTCTTACTCACCGATTCGGGTGGCTTGCAAGAAGAAGCGCCCGCGTTGGGAAAACCCGTTTTAGTCTTACGAGAGACAACCGAACGCCCGGAAGCCGTCGAAGCGGGAACGGCGAAACTGGTCGGAACCCAGATCGATCGAATCTTAACGGAAGCGAAAACCTTACTCAACGACGCAAGCGCTTACCGGCAAATGGCTACAGCGACCAATCCCTTCGGCGACGGCCGTGCGTCGGAGCGAATTGTCAAAATCGTTGCAGATTACTTTCAACAATAGGGAAGATTGTAAACGAAACGTTCTCGTTCCCGATTCCCACCATGCACGAGTCCTTTCGGCGCATTCTCGCGGGTGCGATTTTCTTTCTGCTGACGATTTCCGTCGCAATTTTCGGCTACGTGATGTTTGGATGGAAATTCATCGATGCCGCTTACATGGCGGTCATCACCATCTTCGGCGTGGGATACGGAGAGGTTCAACCCCTCGAATCGCCCACTGAGAAACTGTTTACCATCGGCGTAATCGTAGCGGGAACGTCGTCCGCCGTCTACATCGTAGGAGGGTTCGTACAGATGATTACAGAAGGAGAGATCGAGCGGGCGTTTGAAGCGCGGCGTAAAACCCGAGGCATCGAAAATTTGGAGCATCACGCCATTATCTGTGGCTTCGGGCGCATGGGAGAAATTATGGCGCACAAGCTGTACGAAGCTCGCAAACCGTTTGTCATCGTCGATAGCGACGTCGATCGAACAGCTGTGGCCGAATCGTCGGGATATTTGGTTCGCTTGGGCAATGCGGCAGACGAAGATGTTTTACAATCCGTGCGGATCGATCGTGCGAAATTCCTCGCTACTGTCTTGCCAGATGATGCCCTCAACGTCTTTATCACCCTGACAGCCCGGGAACTCAATCCCAACCTTACGATTATCGCGCGAGGAGAGTTGCCCTCAACGGCCAATAAATTGCGCCTTGCTGGAGCCGATCGCGTCGTACTCCCCGCAGAAATCGGTGCGTTGCAAATGAGCAATTACATCACGCACCCAACCGCCTTCGAGTTTTTGCAACAGGAAGAGGGACGCAACACCCTTAACGAAATGCTCTTGCAAATTAACTTGCAGTTGAGCGAGTTGGAGATCGGCAAAGAGTCTATATTGCGCGGTCGTACCATTGGCGAATTGGAAGTGCGAGGCAAAGGGGTCTTCTTAGTGGTGGCGTTGCGTCGTTCCAACGGCGATATTCTCACTCATCCCCCACAAGCGGAAATGTTAGATGTCGGGGATACTGTGATGGTGATGGGTCATGCCGGCGACATTCCCAAGTTCGCACGCCGCCACGAGATCGGACACGAACTGCGCTATCGGGGAACGAAGCTTTAGAACTTGTTGGAAGAGAATACCTTCTCGGGGTGGCGATATCCGATCGATCTGAAGCTTTGGGAACTTCAAACGATCGACTGGCCTCAAATAACAATGCCGATCGACTGGACTCAAAGAGACCCTCGATCGGCATTGTTTCAACCCGTAAAACTAGCTTAAGCGGCCCATTTTTCAGCAACGAGTTCGGCTAAATCCACCACGCGCTGGCTGTAGCCCCATTCGTTATCGTACCAAGCCACGACTTTCACCAAGTCGCCATCTAGCACCAACGTCAGGCTGGAATCGACGATGGACGATTCGTCGGTTCCGCGATAGTCCGTCGATACGAGGGGTTCGTCGCTGTAGCCGAGAATTCCCTTAAGAGAACCGTTCGCCGATTCGTGTAAGACTTCGTTCACTTGTTCGGTGAAGGTTTTCTTTTCGATCTGAGCGACAAAGTCCACCACCGACACGTTCGGCGTGGGAACGCGCATGGCAATACCGTTGAGTTTGCCCTTCATCTCGGGAATCACCAGTGCCACGGCTTTTGCAGCGCCCGTGGAGGTGGGAACGATGTTCATCGCAGCAGCACGAGCGCGGCGAACGTCGCGGTGACTGGCATCGAGCAACCGTTGGTCGCCCGTGTAGCTGTGCGTTGTGGTCATCGTCCCTTTGATGATGCCGAAGTTCTCGTGCAGCACTTTCACCACCGGTGCGAGGCAGTTGGTCGTACAGCTGGCGTTACTGACAACGTTATAATCTTCGTGTTTGTATTCTTGGTGGTTGACACCCATCACGAAAGTGCCAATATTGCCGCCTTTACCAGGTGCCGTAATCAAAACTTTTGTCGCGCCCGCTTCCAGATGTTTCGACGCACCTTCTTCTGTTACGAACACCCCGGTCGATTCAATCACTAAATCGACTCCCCATTCCTTCCAGGGCAAGTTCAAAGGGTTGCGATCGCTGACGCACTTGATCGTTTTGCCGTTGACGGTAATGGAGTTACTATCGGCACTGATGTCCGCATCCAGCTTACCCAGCATCGTATCGTACTTGAGTAAGTGGGCGTTCGTTTTTGGGTCGGAAGTATCGTTAACGCCGACCAATTCTAACTGACTGTTTTCTCTGGTTAACCAACAACGCAGAAAGTTGCGTCCGATGCGTCCAAAACCGTTAATTGCGACTCTAATCACCTTTTTTCCTCCTAACAGCAATCGCCCGTAACCGTGACGGGCACAGCCCTTGACTAAATTCGTTTGATTTGGGTTTTTCGACTCACTTTGCCGGTTGGCGGTTGCGGCCGTTGGCGTCGTTCCGAATCGATGTTCGTCCCGAGCGGCGTCGCGATCGAGTCGCCAGTCTAGCGCGTTCGCGTCGCCGCTCGCGATGACGGTTCGGAACCCGGTTTGGCATACCTTGCCCTGGGTATGGATACTGAACCGAGCGTTTCAACTCGAGGTTGACAAGCAGCTCGGACTGCCTTCGAGAGTGCTGTTTCGAGACACACGCCGCTCGCGATAGCCGAATTCGGTCTCGCACTGCCGATGTGCATCTCACAACCCACGCTCGATGTGGTTGGCAAGCAGTTCGGAATTCTAGGTAAGTAGTTCGGGAAATCCGACCTACTTTGACCTCGACGACACCGCTTCGAGCGGTGTTCTCCCAATCCTACCAAAGCTTGTGCAAGCCATTGACCGATCGCTCGACCGAAAGCTTGTGGTTGTAGCACCAGGCGCGGTTTCAGGTAACGCCTCTCATCATATCGCAAAGACTATCCATTTCTCGATCGCCGCTTCGAGAATTGAGGGAAAAACGCAGCCAGAAAACATCGAGACCGAGTGCGTTTTTCGTGAATCTAGCAGCATTCGGCATTGTTGCAGCGAGAAGCCGTTCTGATGTCGATCTCGATCGAAACGGTGTGGGATCGCCTCGATTTCCAACCCGAGAAAGGTGTGGGTAAATATCATCCATGGGTGGTTTGGCGCAATGGAATCGAGTTGGAGCGGGGGACGCGAATAGGAGGAACACGTTAGACCGTCTGAGTTTCGGTTCTCTGGCGGAACGAACGGCGATCGCACCCAGTCTGACTCAAAACTTCATCGATTGAAAAGACGAAACGAACCATTGAGGAGGAGGAACCCGGAAGACTAAGGTCTTAGATGGGCAGATCGACCGCGCCGACCTCTCGATACAACGGGTGTGTTTCGAGGTATACCGCGATGTTAGGTGGGACGAGACCGTCAAGACGTTTCCCCTCGCGACAAGCGCGGCGCACGTCGCTGGACGAGACGGCCTCGCAGACTCCTCTTAAAAGATGTCCCTGCCACGGAATCTGGTATGCAGCAAACTGTTGGGTGAGGTCTTGCAGGATGCGCTCTCCATCATCGTAGCTACGTGGGGCAACGATCCATTCACAACGGCGGGCGAATTCGGCCGCCCCCACCCAACGGGGTAGAGAGCGAGCGCTATCTGTCCCGGCAATCCAGTACCACGAACGGGCGGAGTAGCGCTGCTGCAATCGGCCAAGCGTTTCAATGGCAAAAGACCGTCCACTTTGTTCGGATTCGACGGCCGATGCGATGAAATGAGAATCGAATTCGATCGCTAATTCCACCATGCGAAAGCGTCGATCGAACGCAGAAATCGATCGGTTCGCCTTGTGTGGTGGACAGAACGTCGGCACCCATAACACGAGATCGAGATCGAACTGCACGACTGCCGCACGCGCAATGGCAATATGACCGTTATGAACGGGGTCGAAGGTTCCGCCAAACACGGCAGCTTTTCTAAGAGGAAACTGCACCATTGAGAAATAATTTACGACGGCGATCGATCTCGAAATGGAAAGGTCGCGGTAAACTAGCGGCGTGTGGCTGTGAAAGCCGAAAGCGATATGTTTTCCCTACAGGGGAATTCGATTTTTCTGTGAGGTCGTATCGCAAAATAACAATACCTGATATGATATCGCGTGTTATCGGTATGGTGTGGTGTGTTAGGAGCGAAAATGCCGAATTCTGTTGATTTCAGCGGCAAGCCATTTCATTTCATCGGAATTGGTGGAATAGGTATGTCTGCCCTGGCATATATCCTTGCGAAGCGCCAGATTCCTGTTTATGGCTCAGATCTAAAATCCAATCACATTACTCAACGATTGCAACAACTCGGCGCTCACATTTTTTGGGATCAAACTGCCAGCAATCTCGAGGTTTTTAGGACAGTCCATCAAAATACCAGTATCCCCAACACTTACTCGAGCGGCGGTACACTGCGGAACGGCAAAGGGAACGCCTCGACCCGAGAACTCCCTCAAGTTATCTGTTCGACGGCCATCGACCCGACCAACGCTGAATATCGAGCCGCGCTCGCTCTCGGCTGTCCGATTTTTCATCGATCGGACGTGTTAGCTGCGCTCATTCGCGACTATCACAGCATCGCTGTGGCGGGAACCCACGGTAAAACCACGACGAGCAGCATGGTTGGGTTTCTTCTCATGTCTGCCGGACTCGACCCCACGATCGTAGTCGGGGGTGAAGTGAAAGCCTGGGATGGCAACGCCCGACTCGGTGACGGCAAGTACCTCGTTGCCGAAGCCGACGAGTCAGACGGATCTTTAGTCAAGTTCGATGCCCAAATCGGCATTGTCACAAACATCGAACTCGACCATCCCGATCACTACCAAAGCCTTGAAGAAGTTATCGGCATTTTTCAGCAATTCGCTCGACGCTGCCAACTCAATATCGGCTGTATCGATTGTTCGGTCGTTCGAGACCAGATCGCGCCTGACATTACCTACAGCCTCGATCCAAAAGCCGATGCCCATTACTTCGCCGATAACATCACGTTCTCTGCTGCAGGAACGAGTGCCCGAATTTGGGAGCGGGGACGGGTTCTCGGTCAGCTCGACTTGAAACTGCTCGGACGGCACAACTTGAGTAATGCTTTAGCCGCCGTAGCCGTCGGGCGCACGTTAGGGTTAGATTTCGAGATCGTTGCCGCTGCTCTGAGCCACTTTGAAGGTGCACGCCGACGCTTTGAACTTCGAGGGGTAGCCGATGGCATCCGTTTCGTCGACGACTACGCCCACCACCCGAGTGAAATTCAAGCAACGCTATCCGCTGCACGTTTGCAAGCCCAAGGAAATCCTGAAGAAACTCAGCGTGTCGTCGCAATTTTCCAGCCGCACCGCTACAGTCGGACTCAAACGTTCCTTCACGAATTCGCGGCGTCGTTTGCGGATGCAGATGTGGTCGTGGTCAGTGATGTATACAGTGCCGGTGAATTGCCGTTAGATCGATCGATCGGTCAGTCTTTGGCCGACGCCATCGCCCAACAACATCCCTGTGTTCGATACCAACCTAAACTTCCCGAACTCGCCGATTTTCTCGGAGAATTCCTCAAGCCGGGCGATTTAGCGCTGTTTCTGGGAGCGGGAGATCTCAATAAAATCATTCCCCAAGCGATCGACGCCCACCGTCAAACCGAACGCGAACGCGCCGATCTGGCGCTGCGTTCCTCCTGCTCGTAGCGTTTTCAGGACAACTCATGACGCTTTCTCGACAACGACCCTCCCCGATTGTGATGACAGATGAGGCCGATCGATCGCCGATTCGCATTCTCGGTGCGAAATGTCCGGTCTATCGACAAATTCCTTTGGCTAAAATGACCACGTTGCGCGTCGGAGGTCCCGCGCAGTGGTACTTCACTCCCCGAATCTCGGACGATATCTACGCAGCTATGGCTTGGGCGGCATCGGAAGGCTTTACCGTGACGCTGCTCGGAGGAGGCTCGAACCTCCTCATCGGGGATGGTGGTATTGCCGGACTCGTCGTCAGTACCCGTTACTTGCGGGAATCTTGGTTTGACGAAGAGACGGGACAAGTGACGGTATCTGCGGGTTTTCCCTTGCCGAAGTTGGCTTGGCAGATTGCCGATCGAGGCTGGAGTGGCTTCGAGTGGGCGGTCGGAATTCCGGGGACGGTTGGCGGAGCGGTGGTGATGAATGCTGGCGCACACCGGAGTTGTACGGCTGACATTCTCTCTAGTGTCGAGGTCGTTGCCCCCAACGGAACGGTACAAACGCTGAGACCGGAAGCCTTGAATTACAGCTACCGAACGTCGGATTTACAAGGAGACGGACGGATTGTTTTAAGGGCGACGTTCCAATTGCGACCGGGTGAGGATGCAACGCAGGTTAAAGCGAGAACGAACCAGCATTTGAAACAGCGTCACGCCAGTCAACCCTATCACCGTCCGAGTTGCGGGAGCGTGTTCCGCAATCCCTCTCCTCACGCGGCGGGATGGCTGATCGAACAGGCGGGGCTGAAAGGGTATTGTGTCGGTGGCGCTTGTGTAGCCCGGGAACACGCAAATTTCATTCTCAACTGCGGGAACGCAACCGCTGATGACGTGGTTTCAGTGATGCGTCACGTGCGCGAAACCGTTCGCGAGCGTTGGGATATCGAGTTGAAGCCAGAGGTCAAATGTCTCGGCGAGTTTACGAATTCGATCGAGGGTTGTTGGTGAGACGAGCGGCAAAATGTCAAAATAGACAGACGTTAACCCTCAGTTCGAACGTTTATTTCTAACATTACTATGGCACAGGGAAAAGGATTTGGTTTCGGTCTCGGCAAAATGAAGGAACTCGCCGAGGCGTTCAAAAAAGTCCAGGAAGTTCAGGAAGGCGCAAAGCAACTCCAAGAAGATCTCGACAACATGGAGATCGAAGGAGAAGCTGGGGGCGGTGCGGTCAAGGTCGTTTTGAGTGGGAATCAGGAACCCCGTCGTGCGAATATTTCGCCGGACGCAATGAGCCAGGGGGCTGAGGTGGTTTCGCAGTTGGTGACGGAAGCGATGCAAGACGCTTATCAGAAATCGACGGCGACGATGCGCGAAAAGATGGAGCAACTGACGAGCGGTTTGAATTTACCGGGGGTCTAGTTGCGGGTTTCGTTCCGTTCTCAATTCAAGCCTGCTCGTGCGGGCTTTGTTTGGTTGAGTAGGACTCTCGTGTAGAACTGTCATGGCTTATCGCTTGCTGTTTGTTTGTTTGGGCAATATCTGCCGCTCTCCATCGGCGGAAAATATTATGCGCCATACGATCGACCGCGCGGGACTCGGCGATCGAATTACCTGCGATTCGGCGGGAACGTCGAGTTACCACGTCGGCAATCCTCCGGATCGGCGGATGCAAGCGGCTGCGAAGACGCGGGGAATCGTCCTTGAAGGCCGCTCGCGTCAGTTTGTCGAGGAAGATTTCGATCGATTCGATTTGATTCTGGCGATGGATTCGGAAAACTATCGCGATATCCTATCGCTCGATCGATCTCGGCAATATCGGGATAAGGTACGTTTGATGTGCGAGTTCTGTACCCATCACGCGGTGAAGGAAGTCCCCGATCCCTACTACGGCGGCCCGGAAGGGTTCGATCGCGTTATCGATTTGCTCCTCGATGCTTGTGAGGGCTTGCTCGCATACCTCCGACCTCAATTCGCTCAACGTTGAATCAAGACGAAAATCGCGATGGCGAGGACGAAATAGCCAAATCCTTTTTGTAGGTGTTTGGCGTCGATCGATCTCGCAAAAGACGCTCCGCTTAAGGTTCCCAGACTCGCAGCGATGGCAAATGATGCGATTAAAGACCAATCTAAGTCCACGCGATCGATGTAGCCGAGAAAGCCACTGACGGCGTTGAAGACGATCAGAAGCAGGGACGTACCGATGGCTTCTTTCATGGGTACGCCCCCTAAAATGACGAGGGCGGGAACGATGGCAAATCCTCCACCCACACCGACAAAGCCCGTGAGCAACCCTACAGTAGCCCCTTGCAAGGGAACGAGCGCGAAGTTCGTCGCCCTTGGAGGAACTGAGAGAATGTCAACTTTGCTCTCGCTCGATCGACTTTGACTGTCTTTGCGAATCATTGATACGCCAGCGATTCCCATCACGATACCGAAACTGACGAGTTGCACGGTATCGTTAATTGGCGGTAACGCAGCAAACTGCGCCCCTAAATAAGCTCCGACCATGGCAAAAGGGGCAAACGCGAGGGCAATTTTTAGGTTGACGTTACCCTGTTGCCAGTGCGAACTGAGGCCGATGAGGCTCACAAGTCCGACAACAAACAAACTCGTGGCAATGGCCTCTTGAGTGGGCAAGTTCATCACGTAGATCAGAACGGGAACGGCGAGAACCGATCCCCCACCCCCGATCAGTCCGAGACTCAAACCGATCGTCATCGCGAGGACGTGTCCGATCGCCCAGATGACATCCGGGGAAGTGAAGATTTCCATAAAATCTTGGCAAGACAGTGGGCGAAGAGGGCCTTATGAGGGGGAATCGGGACGGTTGCGTTGCTATCCCCTGACTTCAATGCACCCACAACATTCGTTAGCGGGAACGGCGTCGGCGATCTTTTTAGGATGTGGGAGGTTTAGATTCGCCATGAGTTCGATGAAACTGTCTCGATCGTGTCCGACGAAGCGGGCGTTGAAGCGTTTTTCTTCGCCGATGCTGGAAACGGTCTGTCCGTGGTAGTCGTGACCGGGATAGACTAAGATGTCTTCGGGGAGTGCGAACAGTCGTCGTTCGATCGAGTCGTAAAGCACGCCAGCGTTGCCGCTGGGAAAGTCCGTTCGCCCACAACCTCTGATTAATAAGGAGTCCCCCGTCAGGATTCGATCTCGGTTCACGAGATAAGCGACGTGACTATCTGTATGACCGGGGGTCGCGATCGCTTCAATTGTGACATCGCCGAGTTGTAAAATTTCTCCGTCTTTGAAAAATCGATCGGCACAGGTGGCCTTGGCATTTTCAGGTACGACACGCTGACAGCCCGTCAGTTTGTGCAGTTTTCCCGCTCCCGTGATGTGATCCGCGTGGAGATGGGTTTCTAAGCAGGCACGGAGCGTTAACTTCAATTCTCGCAGAAGCTTGAGGTCTCGATCGACTTGCTCTAACACGGAATCGACGAGAACGGCCTCGCCCGTGATGCAATCGGCTATGAGGTACGTGTAGGTACTTGTTTCGGGATCGAAGAGTTGTCGGAACAGCATTTCCGCATTCTCCCTACAGAAGACTCCACGACCCAAAATATCATTATTTGGTTAATTAGTTGTAAAAGGATATAGGTTGTCCCGAACACGATCGAGCAACGGCGTGTTAAAACGACTGTTGCAACACCTTCAGTAGTTCCACTTGTTCTGTCCGTTGTTTCATTTGCGTGGTGAGGGCGTTGCAGACGAGATCGCATAGGGGAAAAATCAGGGGATTCGTAATTCTGTAGAAAACGTTGACTCCCTTTTGATCTCGACCGACGATGCCAGCTTGCGTTAGGAGTTTTAGGTGTTTGGAGACATTTGCTTGTCCTAAGCCGGTTGTTTCAATAATTTGAGAGACGTTTTTATTGCCCTCTTTCAAACAGCAAACGATTCGTAACCGATTGACTTCAGACAGGACTTTGAAAAAATCGGCAATCATTTGCAAGGCTTCTGGGGAGGCGTTGACTAAGCCGCATCCGGCAGATAGAGAGGAGTTAGGCGATCGATCGGACATATCAAAAAAGTTTGTCACTGCTTAGATGCCTATATTACCACAAGGTTTTAAGATTGACGACTTTTTGGCAGGTATTTATTGGAAATCCTTACCTCGCAACCGTTATTGTGTCAGGCTTGATTTACGATATTTCACAAAAAGATATGATTTGCAATACAAAGTCAATGCGGTGAATTCTATCTTCAAACAAAAAAACAGCCGTTTTGAGGCATCAGGTTCTACGATCTAAGTTGTAACACTCAATATATAAAATATATCTGTGTCATACAACTTTCACGCTCGATCGACTCGTCAATCTGAAGGATTCACCAAAAACGATATTGGCTTTTGCTTCATTCCAAACAAAAAGCGAGTTGCACCAAATCGCTTAATCAAAAGCTCGTAAGTTGCCACGATAGAGACAAAGGAAAGCGTGCCGATTAATAGATATTTTGTCGGTATAGAAAGTTGCAATGGGATGATATACCAGCCAAACCATAGAATCAGGCTTTGATGTAAAATATAGAATGGCAAAACGAATTCTTTGCTATATCTGAGGAATCGGCAATCGAAGTTTAAGTACTTAAAAGCAAAGCTCAGTATGACAACCATCCAACACCAAGCATTGACACTCATTGTAAACTGAAAGGATAGGTATAAACCCAGTGGATTAAATCCTTGACCTTCTGGATAGTTATAACCTTTAACAAAAATAAAGTACAGCTCTGCCATCAAAGCTAAGACCCCAAAAACAAAGCAAATTGTAGTATTTTTTTGGATGCTTTTCGTGAATTTTAAGTTAGCAGGCAAGATATAGCCAAAAATAAAAAAAACTGTAAAATATGCTAGATCTGCCCAAGTGTGTTGTCCCAAGCAAAAGCCTCGAAGTCCTATCTGGATAAGGGCTAGAAGTCCGATTGCAACAAAAAAGCCTCCCGATCGATCGAACCTCCCAGCAACACGATCGATAACATTGCGTCCTCTAGGTGTTTTCAAAAATAGTAGTACTGGTAGCGATCCGAGGGATATCAAAAAGAGAAACTTGAGAAACCACAGATGTCCCATCCAGAACGATGCAAAAAATGGACTCGGTCTTAAATTGAAGGTTTCCAAAAAGTAACGCGGATATAACTCCCAAAAAGATCCCTCACAGCTTTCCTGAGCGATACACTCCCAATATAATTGAGGGGGAAGGAGAACGAACGTTCCCACCGTATAAAGTGGAACGAGTAGTCGCTTGCATCGCTCCCAAAGATACTGACGACTGTTTCTCGATTCTAAACTATACCAAGCACCAACGCCAGATAGAAAGAAAAATAACGGCATCGACCAAACATCGACAAATCCCACAAAAAGGAGCATTCCAATATGATGCTCTGCATTTTTAATATGCCAGGGTAGGGGATCGAAGAAGCGAGCGTTATGGAATAAAAAAACAACCAATACGGCGATCGCTCTCAGCCAATCGACATCATATCTACGACGTTTCATCGGGTGTAAACCTTCAATCCAATAGTGGATATTTCGATCGATACGTTTGCTGTCGCTTGCCAAACCAATCGTAACGATTATCGCGAACCTGTTCGTACAGGCGATCTCCAGTCGATTTCAACCCCGGTAACTGACGATAAGCGGAAACAAACATCTCTCCACCCGGAAGCAGGCGTCCGATTTCCTCCGCTGCGTCGCTGCCCTGCCAGCGTTGGTTTGGGTCGTCTCGATCGAGTAAAATCATCCCTAACTCACATCCTTGCGGCGTAATATCGTATCGATCGAGTCGTTTTTCATCCTGCATGGGTGCGAAACGGAAGCGCTCCCCTCGATCGAGGCTTTCCAGCAACTGTACTAACGTGACGCAGAGATTGCAATTTCCGTCGTAGATAACCAGATAGCGCATCAGTTTCAAGGCCTTGTCGGTTTTCTGTATTTTGACGTAGCTTTGCATTAACAGCTCTTCGCCCAGTGTTGCTTATGTCTCCCCGCGTTCTGTGTCTCGGTGAAATTCTCTTTGACTGTCTGGCGAATCAAATCGGTAAACCCTACGAGGCGGTTGATTCTTGGACACCGTATCCCGGCGGCGCACCGGCTAACGTTGCTTGTGCGCTAGTCAAACTGGGGACTTCAGCAGGATTTGTCGGATGCGTGGGATTAGACGACCCGGGCGATCGATTAGTGCAATTATTAGAAGAGGTTGGGGTCGATCGATCGGGAATTCAACGACACCCAACCGCCCCCACCCGACAGGTTTACGTGGTGCGAAGATTGGATGGCGATCGAGAATTTGCTGGATTTGGCGACTTCGACACTCGCGAGTTCGCCGACACCGGCTTACAAGCTCAATCTTTACCAGAAAACCTATTTGAATCGGCAGATTTCCTCGTGACGGGAACTCTAGAAATGGCTTATCCCGACAGTCGACGCGCCATTGCAAAAGCCCGAGAACTCGCGCAAAAGCACGGCGTTCGGGTTCTCATTGATGTGAATTGGCGTCCGGTATTTTGGCAAGATGTCGCACTGGCGAAACAGACGATTCGAGAATCGATCGAAACAGCCGATTTTGTCAAACTCTCCGATGAGGAATCTCAATGGCTCTTTGAGACAATCGACGCTACACGAGTTGCCAAACATCTCCCACAAGTTCGCGGAATTCTAGTGACGCGAGGCAGTCAAGGCTGTTCCTATTGCTTTGGTAATATCGCAGGAGATCTTCCAGCATTTTCCGTCGAGGCGCAGGATACCACTGGTGCAGGAGACGGATTTTCGGCGGGTTTCGTCCACCAACTGTGTCTGCAAGGCTTAGATGTATTAAACGATACCGATACGGTTCGCGACATCGTCGAATATGCAAGTGCGGTTGGAGCCTTGACGGCAACGAAACCCGGGGCAATTGCATCACAACCGACTGCAAAAGACGTCGATCGATTTTTAACGAAAACGAATAGCCCATAACCAACCGACTGCGTTGAAATGCCTCAGAAGTCTGAGGTCGAAACAAAGCGTCCTTGAGGAAAATGACCAAGGCTTTCGTCACCCCAATCGCAATAATAAACAATGCCAGCAACTGGCAAAAACGGGTTAGAATGCCGTTCGTCGAGATGACAAACGCTGAAATTTTAGCACCGACGACATCTAACGCCATACCACCTCCTGACGCTCTCTTCTTAACATTAGTCGTTGTTGAGAAAATGCAACAATAAACATAAGGCTCTCGACTCTCGGCTATGAATCAGTTTCCCGATTTTCAGCCTCGTGGATATGACATCCAACGCGAACTCGGTCACAACCGAAGCGGAGGGCGCGTCACCTACCTCGCCACACAACTCGACACCCAGGAACCCGTCGTGTTGAAACAATTTCAGTTTGCCTCTACAGCAGGATGGTCGGTGTACGATGCTTACGAACGAGAAATCCAGGTGTTGCAGGGGCTTAACTACCCCGGAATTCCCCATTATCTCAACTCTTTTGAAACTGACGACGGCTTCTGTTTAGTTCAAGAGTACAAAAACGCGCCCTCTCTCGCCAAAACCCGCCGTTTCGACCCGGAAGAGGTCAAACACATTGCCGTTTCCCTCCTCGAAATCCTCATCTATCTGCAAAACCGCATTCCCCCCGTCATTCACCGTGACATCAAACCGGAAAACGTCCTCGTGTCAGAAGACTTGCAAGTGTATCTGGTCGATTTTGGCTTTGCACGCATTGGGGAAGGAGAAGTCGCTGCGAGTAGCGTCGTGAAGGGGACGTTGGGATTTATGCCCCCAGAACAACTGTTTAACCGCCAACTCACAGAAGCTTCAGATTTATACGGCGTAGGGGCAACGTTGATTTGCTTGTTGACGGGGACGAAATCCAACGACATCGGCGATCTCATTGACGATAACTATTGCATTCATTTCAAACCGCTGGTGCCAAAACTCAGCTTGCCTTGGATTGCATGGTTAGACAAGATGGTGCAACCCGTCCCCGCGAATCGTTACCCGAACGCGAAAGTCGCACTCGAGGCGTTGAAACCGATTGATGTCAATCGCGTTCCAGCGGCGAACGCTATACCAGAGGCTGTGATACTACAAGCGTCACAGTTAGGGGAAACTCTAACGGCAACGGTGATGTTGAGTAACAGTATTCCCGATACAGTTTTGATGGGACGTTGGGAGTTCGTCTCGCATCCCAACGATCTTCCGAATTCGTTGGGGAAGCACCCCTGGATTCACGTCTCGCCCGATCGAATTGAAGGTAATCGGACGCTCTGTAAAATTAAGGTGGAGACCCACCAGTTACAGGCCAACGCGCTCTATCGCCGCCAACTGAGGTTTTGCAGTAACGCCGAACCCGAAACACTTTCGATCGATCTGACGGTCAAAACAGCACCGGCCCCGATTCGCGTTCCCATTCCCCCGTTTCGTCGAATTTTCGTGTTGTTCGCTGTAGCAATGCTGTTATCGTTCGGTGTGGATACCTGGTGGGGAACGACACTATTTTTGGCTCGATCGATCGCACACTCGATCGATAAGCTATGGTCGATGTAGGGATTGAAAACCACGATGACGAATCAAGACTCGCCCAAATTACCCCAATCTGAGAACGCGGAAATCCAAACCTGCGAATCTCGAGAATTTCATCCCTTGCGTGACAAGCAGCTTTGGCTAACGGTTTTGGTTCTGATTGTCGTTCCGATCGTTTTGACTCTCGCGACCTTTAAGATCGTTTCTTTCTCGCCAGTTCTCATCCACTTCACCGTCACATTCACCTTTAAACTCGTCGCGTTTATCTTTCTCTTGAGTCTCATCGGTATCGTCTTGGTTTTGATTCCAATGTTACTCGGACTCGGCATCGTCGAAACGTTTCAGTTCATGCACAAATGCGGGTTCGGAAATATTGTGGCGATCGCCATGCCATTATCGACAGTCGCATTTGGCATCGGGGTTGGTTTGCTGCTACGGTCTGGTCGTTTCTATCCGCTTGGGTCGATCGTGACGGGTATCGTGGCAATTCCACTCGTGGTAATGCTCGTGTATCGACCGATTCAGCAATCGCGACAGTTGAAAAACTATCACAAGTCAGAACAGCATTTAATTCAACCCTAGCGATCGCGAGTTTTAACGATACTTGAACGTTTGAACGATGGCGTAAACTAAAAACGTTGCAAGCTTAAGTCGGAAAATGTCAAAAGAATCGATCGAGCAAGTTCTAAACGACTATTTTGCCAATCTATCTACCATGAATCCTGATGGGTGGCGGAAAAATTTTGCGGAGGATGCTGTCGTCTACGATCCTGTGGGCAGCCCTCCCAGCTATGCTAGAGATGACGCTAACAAGTTTTTTGGCTTTCTCTCTCAGTATTATAATTCTCTCGAAGTTGCGCCATTAGAAATTTATATTGCAGGAAATGCAGCAGCAGTGAAATGGCGCATGGAGGTTTCGGCAAAAAATGGTAAAACTGCCCAAGCCGAAGGCATTAGTGTTTTCGAGTTTAACGATGCAGTTAAAATTCAAAAAATCTCAGCTTATTGGGACGATAAAGCTTTGGTTGCTCAATTGCGAGGTTGATTTTCTCGATCTCCAATCTCCAATCTCCAATCCCCACCAATCGTAAATTGCGCCAATTCAAAAATGAAACGCAACACCGGTATTCAGGCTGTTAAAGCCTTATCCAGTTGTGGTGGTGGGCGACCGAGAATTTCAGAGCGCTAAACTAACTGGAAGACTGGCTCAGGAAGCGAGGTGCAGACGCCGTATTGCGGCAAAAGAAAAGCACCTACGTGGCCGACGCCAAGACTCAATGTCAAGCCTTAAAACACCGAGGATTTCAACCGGGACAGTATCACTTTTTTGAAAACGTTAGTGCGAATAAAGAAGAGCTGGTTTGCGCTCTCAATCTCGGCGTTTATTGGAAACTTTGTTATCGAGGAAAAGGGGGTAAAGAACCTTGATTATTGCTTACCACTCTCTCGGAGTCTCAATTAGTCCGCCAAATTTACAGAGCGCGTTTGGGCATCGAAATGATGTTCCGAGACTGCAAAAGCGGCGGCTACAATCTTGAGTCAACTCGGGTCAGTCCTCCGCGACTTTTGGCGCTCGTTTTTCTCATGACTTTAGCCTATTGGTTAGCGACTCGTTACGATCGGCGTCTCCAAGAATCTCACATAGAATCTTATTTGGGTCGTTCGGACTTGACCCCTCAAGGTTTTCCTCATCATAGTGTTTTCTCTCTCGGATTATCCGGTTATGCTTGGAGTCAATCCTTGCTGCTCTGGAGAGATTGGATGTTGGCACTCATGAAACTGAAGCCTCACAAATCTCTCGATTCTCAACGAGGCTTAGAAGCTAGATCCCTTGTTAGGCAAGGGTTAGAGCTATGTTATCACCCTCTCAGCGTAAACACAATCCAAAATTACAAAAATGAGTGAATTTTAATATTACCAATTTCAATCGATCGATCGACGTTTAACGAAAGAAGATCGAGAATACCTCAAAACCAAATCGAGCCGTGTCAAGCTCGAAACCCACGGCGCTCGATTTACCTATTCTTCCGGAGATTTTCGCGGCGATCTTCTCGAAGTTTTCGATCGATGCTTCGACATGATGTCCTACATTGCAAATTTTGGAGATCGACAGATTGCCTTTCGCTTTCCCAAAAACGCACTCGATCTCGA
>LWRO01000070.1 GCA_001657325.1 Geitlerinema sp. BBD 1991-9
GACGACGGCGATCGCCTGTTCTGTACGGCTGGCGGCATTCCGCTGTCCCAGTCCCAAATTCGCCGCATCGTTCGCAACGCCGCCGAACGCGCTGGTATCGATCGCGCCGTGTCTCCCCACTGGCTGCGACACTGCCACGCCACCCACGCCCTGCGGCGCAACGCCGACATCGGAATGGTACAGTCTACTCTCGGACATTCCAACGTTGCCACCACGTCGAAGTACCTCCACGCCGATCCGCAGAAATCGTCGGCTTATGCCCTCTACGACTGAAGGTAGACGTGGTAGACATTAAGACAAAAGTACGATGACGACTGCTAGGGACACCAGCATTGGGCGTCAGAATTATTTGCGGATTTGCTGTAACGATGGAATATAAAGAGATAGAGTTTTCCTCTCATGCCGTGATGCGGATGTTTGAACGGCAGATCGGCGAAAATGAGGTAGAGGCTGTAATTGTTAATGGAGAAGTCATTAGGGAGTATCCTGATGACAAGCCCTATCCCAGTGTTCTGCTGCTTGGTTGGGTGAACCAACGCCCTATTCACGTAGTTGTTGGTAAAGATACCGAAACTCAAAAAATTTATGTGATAACGATTTACGAGCCAGATGCAACACGCTGGCAGTCAGGGTTTAGGGAAAGGAGATAGAGATTATGAATTGTCCATCTTGCAAGACAGGGCAACTGTCCCCCGGTAAAGCGACTGTCACGCTCGAACGAGCTGGCGCGATCGTCGTTCTCAAAAACGTTCCAGCTAACATCTGCGATAACTGTGGTGAATACTACCTCAGTGCAGACGTTACCAAATCGGTTTTGGAGAAGGCAGAGGCTTCTGTTGCCAACGGCGCTGATGTAGATGTTCGGCAATATGTGGCGTGTTGACGTGTTAACATCCTCACTGCCTTGGAAGAGTGACGGTGGGGGCGTGTTGCCCCCCGGTAGCGTTAAGCGGCGATCGCCTCGACTCGATTTGACGCCCGGTTCCATGCCCGGATTTCCTCTATTGCTTTGAGGTATTGGGTAACGGAGATCCAAGCGTATTTGCCCCATTCGGAGAAGCAAATGAGAACGCGATCGCCCTCGACGCAACAACCACCAACGGGAAAGCGGCGTTCGATGTCGCGATCGCCGTTGTGCTGGACAGAGAGCCAAGCATAGACGTGGGAGGCGACGATTCGGTTTGTCAACAGTTCGTGGCGTGTCATGATTGGAATTAGCTTTATTTTTCAGCGCCCGGTTGGTAGCCGGGCTTTTTATTTTTCTACCACTATTATATCCCGGTTAACTGGGATATACAACGAATTTCAGATTAGAGTTTTTCCTGTTTCGTCAGAAACTCTATAAGTTATATTTATCTCGGTTAACCGGGATTTATGCGATAGTATCGAGATAGAGTTAACCGGGATAACGAACCTATGCCCAAAGGAAACCCCAAGCCGATCCAGACGCCTGAGTTCAAGGCGCAACAGTACAAACCCGTCGGTGAAATCGACGAACCGCTTGCGAAAAAGGTGACGGGGGTAAAACTTCCCAAATCCGTCGTCGATGCGATCGACGCACTTCCGAGAGAAGAGAAGGTGAGATGGCTAAGACAAACCCTCGTCAACGCCGCCAAAGCCGAACTGATGAATTAGTGCGATCGCAGTCCAAAGCGACGCCCCAGTACTGGCTGCCAGGGGCGTTCGTTATGGCACGGAAATACTGATTTCCGTGCTTTGCAGTGAATTAACGCCAGCAACGATTTACCACAATGTTGCAACGCGAGAACCCGCTGTCTACCCCGTAAACGGGAATCGCCACCGAGTTGTACATCGCCCGCAACTCCTTCGTGCGGCGGCGCTGATCGGCGCGTAGCCGTTCCCACGAATTCCCAAAACCGCCAGCTTCAAGCTTGCCAGTAGCGGGGTTGATGTACGATCGCACCCTCGCTTCAATTTGGGCGTCGAGTCCTTTACCTCTCGCTTCCTTTAGCAATCCCGGCAACGTCTCCAACGTCAGTGGTGCTTGCACCAGGTTGTCCGCGATCACCAACAGCTCCCATTCCGTCAGATCGGGATGTTCCCGTTGGAGTTTGGCGATCGTCGGTTTGATTCTCTCGTTGAGGAGTTCCACATCGGCGCTGGCCGGATCGGTGGCGTCACAGGTTTGACAGCTAAACGTCCCGATGTTTGCCGCACCGTTACCCGGATCGGTGTGTCCGCTCCAGCCGGGGTTTTTGCTCCCGTCAGCGTTGCGGTTGCCCTCTGCCATTCCAATGGCGATCGCGCCGGGGGCATCTGGCGACGCGAACCACTTGTTGAGAAAGTCGTCCGTCGAACCCGTCCAAGTTGCGCCGGTGGCGGTGGGCGCGATCGCACCCAAGTCACTCTCGACGAGCAGCGACACCCAAACCTCGTTAACCCCTTTACTTTTCAGTAAGTCAGCGAGTTCGTTACCTTCACGCCACGGCACGACAAGGCAACTAGCTGAGTTCGGCACGGAGTTCGGATCGTTCTGGTTTTGATACCCCGAATGCACGATAATTTTCCCCGGTAGCACGTCGGCCGGTTTCGTCGGATCGCCCTTCGGATCGCCGTCGTCGTTTTCGTCAACGAGAATTTCCATCTCTGCCTTGTCCTGGGGGAACGCGATCGCCAAATAGGGCGGGTTGCCCGTTAAGCCGGGGCGAACGTCAAACTTCCACTGTCCCGGCGCTGCGAACCAACGGTGTCCGCCGACAAACTGGGCATCTGGGTGAAGTTTGTCAAGGTTTGGATCGGTGGCGGCTGGAATATCTTTGAGGATCGTCGCGTTTCCGTCGCTGGCGATGTCGAGAACGACGAGGCGATCGTTAAACGAGTTTTCCACCGCGTCGGAACGGACAAAGACGAGGTGAATCCTGGCGTCGATCGCGTACCCTTTCGATCGCAACACCGCCACCAACGACGATGCCAAATTACCCTCGAACGAGACAAGTTGAGTGGTGGGCGATTGCCCGCTAGAATTCACCAAACGCGCCAATGACGGGGCATTTATCCATCGGGTAATGGCTTCCGGGGCAACCATAAGCCCCAGGGCGCTAACAGACAGGACGGACACCCAGAGGTAATGATCTATAGGGATTCCAGGGCGTCTATACTTCATCGTTCCCGCCCTCCTCAGCATCAGGTTTCGTCCTTAGTGGCGGCGACGGCGGGTTGCCGTTTAGCGCCTGAAACAGCCACGAAAAAGTTGGCTTTACGGGTTCGTCGGTGTCTTTCGATCGCTCCTCCCAATGCAAATGCGGCCCCGTCGAATACCCCGAGTTCCCCGTCGCGCCGAAAACTTCACCCGGCTGCATTTCACCACCGGCGCAATTTGAAAGGTGTCCGGCCAAGAAAAACACATCGCCCCGAGACGGGACGATCTCAGCGAGTAGCCCGTATCCCTCGGACGACGACGCGCTACCCGAACATTTCACTGTCACTGTGTCGCCGGGTATGCCCGGAACGTAGAGGACAGTTCCGGTGGGCGTCGAAACGTCAACGCCGTTATGCGCGCGGGGGTATCCCTCCCAGGTTCGACAGTCTGCGGTGCTTACGTCGGGGTTCTTGCAAGGTAGGTGTCCGTCGGTGGTGGGATACCCCGCAATCTCGCTGCTGCCCTCGACTTTCTTCGTCGTGTCTGGGGCGATGCCGTTGGCGATCGGAGAGTCCGGGGCGCTGGCAACATTGACGGCCCCGTCAACCAACGGTGCAACAACGCGCACCCAGACGAGAATCAACACGATAAGCGCCAACTGAACTTTGAGAGATCGCCTCGAAACCTGCGCCCTCTCTTCGTCGTTCTGGGCGACGAGAAAAGTTTGAATTTCGAGGGTGCGATCGTAGATTTCCTGAAAAGGGGCGATCGCTCTCCCAACGGCCTCGTCGATGGCAGCGTCTACCGCGTCTACCTTCTTTTGAACCGGGTGATACGAGGGATTCAGTTCGAGGAAAGCCTTAAGGCTGTTGTAGCGTCGCCCTCGGATTTCGATCGAACCGTCACCACGGCGAAATGCTTTAGGTACAGTATTTCTAGTCATTACAGGACTTGAAGGGGAGGTTGTTCGCCTCCCCTTTTCCCTAAAAAATCCATTCAAACTCAATGCCGTTGGGGGTTTCTGTCGCTCTGACAAGCCTCATCCCCCTCACGAGGTACACCCAAGTCGTCCCAGCGGCGTTCGTGTAGTTGCAGGCGGGTTCGCCCAAGTCACTTTGAAGCTCGAACAACGACGCCGGTGGTGAGTCGGCGATCGCCTCGCGGTATCGTTGGGCGTCCGAGAAAGTTAGCTCCGTGGAACTGGAATCGATCGAACCTTCCGGGCAACCCGCCAAACGAGGATCGTCGGGGATGCGATCGAACGGTTCGGCGATCGCGTTGGCGGTGCGATCGATGGCACCGGCCGCCACCTCTGAGATGGGTTCGTCGTCGCCGTCGGCGGCTTCGTCGGAGGCGCGATCGAAATAGCCGGGAAGTCCTTTGAGGAATGCCAATGTGGGGCGTAAGTTGAACGGTTCGCCAGTGAACGCACCCCCCACCGCACCACTGGCGACGATAAGAAGCGTTGCACTGGCCGACAGATTTAGAAAAGTTTCAGCCAGTCTCATGGTTCTACGGAGCCTCGTCGATACCTTGGGGCTTTTTGTGATCGGGAAACGCCGCTTCGAGCGCACCGCGCCCCATACAAGCGATTTTCCGCACCTGGCTAAACGGTGGGTTGTCGTTCCATCCAGCTTCACAAGCCCGTCCGTTCAGTCCGTTCCATCCCGCGTCAGCGCCAAAATAAAACGCAGTTAGGGCGAACGTACCCAACGCCATCAGCCACCAATTACCCGAGTTGAAAGCATCCCAGGCGGCGGTAATGGGATTGATGCCACCGCCTCGTCCACCACGTCCAAAGTCCGCCATTAGTCATTCCCTCCAAACTTTGCAATTAGGTTGTCGTAGCGATCGCTGGCTTCCTTCCATGCCTGCGAGCCTCCCGGCTTCGCACCCCAGAGGGCGAGAATAATTTGCTTCTTCGTCAATCCCTCCTCTCGCAGTGCCTCGATCCGGCTCCACAGTTCGCGATCGCCAGTTTCAGGTTCAGGATTCACACCGTCGTTTTTCCCCGTTTTGGGGGGGTTTTGGGTGTCGTCTGAAACGCGAAACTCGTCAGGATTCGCGTTATCGAAATCCTCACCCTGTCTGGAATTCAGCGAGTTTCGAGGATCGGGTTCGCGGTTTCGCAATTCATCCTCGTCGGGGGCGATTCTGAAACCGGGAAACTCCGCCTGAAAGTAGTCGATTTGCTGTTCGCATCCCCACCGGGATATTTCAACTTGCCTCGCATCGCCGGGACGGCCTCCCCGGTGTTCGGATCGATCGTGGCTTCGAGTTCGAGTTCGAGTAAGGCGGCGTCGCGAGCCTTGGCCAACCCTTTCGCCCCACCGAGCGCCCCCATCGTCCGAGCGTGGCTGACGAACACGACGCAACAGCGCACCTTGCGGATGTCCGTTACCGCCGTCTCGAAGAAGGTTGCGCTGTTCTCACACTTTGACGCCCACCGCGTAAATTCTTCTGCCAGCACTGTCATCGACTGAAACGTCGCCCCTTTCTGATTGGCTCGAACCTGGTAACGGCGTTTCACCTCTCGATCGAAAGCCAACATTCGGCGATCGATGGCGTCATAGTCCATCCCCGCGCCGGTTACGGGTAGTCCCTCCCAGTCACCGGCCGCACGGTGAGGATCGAGAATCTCGACGGCGTGGCCGCGTTGCGATCGCGTTCTCATCAGCCATTCGGCAAAGGTGGACTTCCCACTTCCTGGCGCTCCGTAGACGAGGATCGAGGGATACTCCATAAGATCCTCTACCCAAGAGAAATCATCGATCGGCGCGTCGGACGGGATAGGAGCGTTGGGAGTTTCGATCGCACCGCCCAAATCTAACGGCGCTCTCTCGAAGGCGCGATCGCCTACCTCGAACGGCAACGGGTTCGCCGCCGGTGGTAACGCTGCAACTGGGCGATCCGAATGTTGGCGATCGCCATCGCCCAAGCTTCGCCAAATCGCCACGGCTACGCCACCTTGAGCGATGGACAGCAGCTTAAGAAAAACGTGGGATTCGGGTTTTCGGCGAAGAATCACAACCTCGTCGGGGCGCTCCTTGACTTCGACATTTCCTCGCAGGTTGGAATACCAAAATGAGAAAATCGAAGACGGGACGAGGGCAAGTAGTGTGAGATTCGCTAACCGTGCGTTCATTACTGCTCACCCCCTTCTTCCTCTTCTCGATCGCCGTTAGTCTCACCACTGACGGCGATCTGATTTACCGGATTGAGGTAGGTTCCGATCGCTGTCTCAAAATCCTCGGCCGCGTCGGAAAAGTCCACAATCGAGATTTGCGTGACGGGTTGCCGTTGCCGTTCATCCCGGCTGGCGGCGAGAGCGGCGTCTAAGTCGGCCAGTTTTGCTGAAAGCGATCGAAACTCCTCAGCGGTGTCGGTATCGGTTTCGAGGACGCCGAAACGGGATAACTCAATGAGTTCGTCCAAGGTAGCGGTACGGACTTCAAACAACCGTTCGGACGGTTCGCAACCCCGATCGAGACATTGGGACACCGCCCACGCCCACCACCGCTGTCCTCTGGACTGTTGCAATCGTTGTAGGGTTTCAGTGGTTTCGTCCTTGAGTTGGGAATACGAGGTTCTCACCTCTCCCCAGAGGGCGGTGTTAATTTGGGCGTGTTCGTCGTCGCTGCTGGGGGCGGATGGAGAAGGCGCGATCGAAACCATCATCTCCTCCGGCGCGTTGCCGAAGCTTCCCAATAGCGACACTCCAGCCACAACGGGAACGACGACAGCGCCAAGTTTTATAGCGTTCTGGTAAATCGGCGAAATGCCAGCCCACGTTTTTTTGAGCCACTGCGCGGGGTTCTGGCGGGGTTTGAGTTCGGTGTCGTCGCGATCGAAACTGCCACCGCGTCGTCGTCCGATCGGTTCGAGGGGTTTATCGTCGAAAGCGGTTGTCATCAGTCGTCCCCCCCTTTGCAAAAGTCAGGGCGCTTGTCGCGAGTCCATCCGTCGATTTGCACGGCGGGTTTCTGAGACTCGCACCATTCATCAACTTGGGCGTGGAAGTGGTGCATTTCGCGCACCCAGAAGATGTGTCGGGCGATCGGGGTTGCCAATATAAGGAGGATCGGCGTGGCGATCGCGGCGCGAATTAGATTCTTCATCGGTAATAGCCTCGCTGAATTGAACTTTCGATCGCATTTCGAGTAAGGGTGAACGAAGCCACCGCTACGCCACCCAGTACGCCAGCGAAGGCAGCGAGGAATAGCGTCGAGATGGCGAGGGCGATCGTGGTTTTCAGCGCTTCGGTGGTATCAGACATGGCTTATTCCTCTTCAAATTGAGTGTCAACCCCCGAGAGAAAGGCGATCGCCATTTCTTCGTCGTGGGGCGGTTCGGGGGTAGACTCCTGCGCGATCGCGTTCGTTGGTGGAGTGGAATCCGGCTGGGGAGAAAAAGCGAGGGTAAGAATCTGCGTAGAGATATCGATACCGCCGATTTTCTCCAGAACCATCAGGCTTTCAAGAATCCGGTTGATTACGTCAGTGTCTTCGAGTCCCCAACTTTGAGCCTTCGACTCCACCCAAGGGCGGATAGCGGGACGGATTGACGGACGCATTACCCTTCACCTCCGGTTCGGACTCGCAGGGAGGCCAAGGCTTGCAACCCACGGGCGTTAGCAAAGATCGGATCGTCGATCGCTTTCATGTCGCGGGCGTGGAGGACGCTGGACAGTCCCGGCAACAGCGCACCGCCACCGACGGCGATCGCCTCTTCGATTTCCTCGCGGTACGGGGATAGGAAGGCGAACACTTCGGATAAGGTTTGCTCCAACCAACGAAAACCCTCAGTCTTGTAAATTTCGCGGAAATTGTAGGCGTTGGCGTTGCACCCGTATTTGTAATCGCCCCGCTCGACGCCGTGACGGACGAGGTGGTGCTTCGCTGGAGAACCGCCCAAGTGTTTTCGGAAAGCGAGGTTGTTGGCGATCGCTTCGATAAGCGCGTTCACCCCACCAGGGACGATCCGGAAATCCATTTTCTTTGCACCGTTCCAAACCGTTGCGATCGTCGTACCGTTCCCAAAGTCGATCGTGGCGATCGTCGAACTGAGAGGGATTGAGTTCGTCTGGCGATGCCAGTAGGACACCCCGGTTCCTTCGTCCAGCACACCCAAAACTTCGACGTTGACGACGATCGTTTGGGCGTTGTTGACGCGAATTTCGTGGTGTCCCTCAAGCGCCTTCTTCAGACGAACTCCAACGGCTTTTGCATCCTGAATACTGGCAAAAACAGCTATGTCGATATCGGTTTTAGGGTTCGTCGCTGCGAGACTTCCTAAAAACATTTGCAATCCCCAATCAACCTTACCGTTAATATCTCCAACTACGCGATAAATGCCGTTGGGTTTGCGTTTGACGGCGAGATCGCCGCACATCCAAGATTGGGCGACAAGATTGAGCGCGGAACCCGAAATATACTCCACGAGCGCACCGTTTCGGGTTTGGGGAATGTCGTAGACTTCTTCAATTGAAATCGGTAAAACGTAGGCAGGGCAAAGAATTTCAGCAGTAGGGGTAACGAGTTTTGCGTTCCCAAACCCACCATCGAAACCTACTGCCATGACATGACGCTCCGAGCTATTAGTGACAGAGTTCGCGCTATTTGTCGCGTCGTGGCGGTTCTTAGTCGGTGAAGTTTTGACTGTCTTCATACCTCAAATAACCTCAAATGTAGTCTGGATATGGATTAGAACTCGATTGACAAAAAATGTCGGCGTCTTTACGTTTTTGTCGAAACGTGGCGTTTTCTGTCACACTTAAACAATAAACGCCACCGTATTGGTGGCGCACCGAACTATGTTCGGTAATTTGTATTAGCAAGAGAGATATTTTTCGGCAAGTTCTGCTGATAGGCGGTAGGCGATCGGCGCTGGGTTTCGCTGCCCCGCTATCCAAAACTCAAAAGTCCGTTTGTTGATACCCATTAAATCGGCGAATTGTTGTTGGGTGCAGCCGTACCCCCGATATAGGGCTTGGTAGAGTTCGATCGGGGGCAATTCGATTAGATGGGATTCCGTTAAGATCATGTCGTTTACCTCCTCGGGTAGACAGAATCGCCCTCGGTGGTGTCAGCACCGGGGGCGGCGTTGTTTGGGGACTACCCTACGATCGCGAAATTGGACATCTCGTCGGCGGTGATGTATCCGCCCTCATCCACATCGTCGAAACCAGCGAGGACATAACCACCGTCTACGGAGTCGTAACAGACGACTTGGTACTGGGTTCCGTCCGGCGCTTCGACAACTGCACCAACCGGGTACGGGCGATCGTCGGGTTCGTCGTCGGCTTCGTCAAACTCCGTCGCCAACCAATTCGCGAACGCCTCCTGTTGTTCGCGTTCCCGGCGATCGTATTCGGCGGCCTCTTCGTCGGAAATGTCGAGAGCGGCTGCCAGTTCGTCGTCTGTCATGGCTTCGTCAGTTTCCCAAAGGGGGATGTGATTTCGGATACTCATGTGGGTTACTCCTGTGATTTATGTGTGGGGCGTCACCGCTGTACGAGGGCGTGGATTGCCCTCAGATACTCGCGTAAATCCTGGGGACAGACTGAAAGGTAAAGTTCGATCGACTGGGCGGCGAGAACGCGATCGCTGGCTTCCTTAAAAAGACTGCAATATCCACCTACCGCACAGATTTCGGGATCGGCTAGATATCCAAGCTTTTCGATCACAGAGACGATCGTGGCTTCGGGGTTTGTTCGGCGATCGCGGCCATATTGGGCTAAAGTGCGAGCGGCGTAGTACTTCTGCAATTCGTTCATAGGGGTTCTCCTGTGGGGGGGGAACCCTGATGGCGGGAGCATTAAGCAACGTTCGCGTCGCGGGGGCGAACGTCCAAAAGTAGGGAAACGGCTACGGAAAGTAGGCGGCGATCGGACGCGCGATCGAAGACTTCGCAGTAGCTTCGGACGGGTTCGAGTTCGTCGTCACCGAGTCCCCAGTCGTCCTGTTGCAAGGTGTCGAGGACGCCCAACACCCCGGCACAGCGATCGCAATATCGGTAACGCACCGTTTCGACGAGGGCGATCGCGACATAGAATTTCTGGGTTTGGGAAAGGGCGATTCGGTTGGGGTTGGGAACGTCCATGAGTCCGTCTCCGGTGGTGGGGGATCTGGGTTTCGTCGCCGTCCCGAACCTCTGTGACTGACGAGGACGACGGCGATCGCGATTAGGCGACGCGACATCGCCCGAGTTCGATGAGGATCGCTGCAATCTTCCGTAAGTCGGCTTTATCCTGCCGTGAGAGGCGGTGATAAGGGATTCCGATAAGTCGTGGGGCGCGGTTCGCGAATTCGAGGGTACAGATTCCCAGTTCGACGGCGCGATCGAGCTTTGTGGATAGCTCGTTCTGGGCGGCGGTGTATGTCATTACCCCACCTCCTCTAAGGCAGCGGAAAGGGCGTAACCAAGCTCTTGGAGGGAAACGCTCGAATGCACCCGCTGGAGGATTTGGGTTTCGGCTTGGCTCAGATTCCAGTTCCCGGTTTCGACTTTGGCCTTGGTTTTGACGTAGGCGGTGAGAAGTTCGTCGCCGATGCCTTTCTGGTAGAGAAACTGGGCAATTCCCCGGTTTACGATCTGTCGGTAGAATTCCCGCGCCAGGGCGTCGGACTGGTTTTGCCGCGCCGATTGCATCCGTTCGGCGGCGTACTGCGGCGCGGCGATCGCGAGAGCGGACAGGGTAGCAATACCCAAACCACGGGCGATCGCGTCGTCGAAGACTCGCAACAACCACACAATCTTTCGCCCGTCGGTAGCCCCGAAACTGAGTAAGGCGTTAACGTCGAGAACGCCTAAAGCGTCGTCAATCGGGGCTTTGGGCGTGATTTCGCCCGTTGCTACCATAGCCAGCCACGTAGAAGAGAGGGAGGCGACGGTATAGAGATCGCCCGCCTCGAGAGCGTCGAGGCGATCGCCCATCCGTTCGGAGAGATAACGGGTTACGTCGTTCTCGCAGTAGGCGAGTAAGGGCTTTACGGCGCTCGATCGGCGCTGAGTTTGTGTTTTCATGGAGATAGCAGCCCCGGTACTGTGCCGGGTTCGTTGTTTACAAGGCTCGATCGTCAAAGTTGGTAGCTTGGGGCGATCGGGCTTTGTTGTATTTAACATATCATACATTAATTTGATACTTATATCAAAGATATCTTTGATTCTATGATAAAATTTAACAAGTAAGACATAAAAGGAGACAATGCAGGATGTTCACATCACTGTCACCACCGATGTCGCGAAGGATTTTTGTCGATCTTTCTCCTGTATGGCCTAACGATCTCTCCGCTGCTGAAGTCGCCAGAGACACAGGAATTTCGCAAAATACTCTCGGAGGATATCGGCGTGGAACCATCGTCCGTCCAAACCTTGAAGTGCTTTTTACTTTGAAGTCGTATTTTGAAAAGCGCCTTGGACGAAAAATCGAGCTAGAAACCTTATTCCGGGTTATGAACGATGAATGAAGCGATCGTCGAAATTTTCGAGGGACAGGAGATCGCGATCCGGCGATCGGATGGCTACTGGAACGCCACCCAGATGTGCCAGCGGTACGGGCGGAAACTCAACGATTTTCTTCGCTTGAAATCTTCAAAAGCTTATCTAGCAGCACTTTCGCCCGTTACGGGAATTCCCGTAACGGGGTTAATCATCATTCAAAGAGGTGGTACGCCGTCCGAACAAGGGACGTGGGTTCATCGTCGTGTCGCACTCAAGCTAGCGGCATGGCTCAATCCTCACTTTGAAGTCTGGGTTTACTCGGTGATCGAAAAACTCCTAACTCAAGGAAAAGTGGAACTTGAGGGAGAAAGAGATTCTCTGATCGCGGCGCTGGAAACCTCGGAAAAACAGATTCAAGAGCTATTTGACGAAAACTTGGCGATCTCTGAAGAACTTGACGCGATGTCAAGTCTCGTTAGAGATGCCGAAAGTCGTGGTGTATGGGACTTAGAAACTTACCTGGGGAACGACGAAGATGACTAACCCCACCAGAGAGCAGGTACTCGAAGCGATCGCCGACTGTTGCCCCCTCGTCGATTTCGAGTCATCCAAAGTGAACTCGGATAAAGGAGAGGCAGATGTTATTTCTCCTCATACGGCAGCAGCCATGTTCGTCACAAACGCTGTATCGAACCCAGACGACGACGCAAACAGAACGGTGCAGGCACTCTTTCAACAGTCTGGCTCCCCGGCCGACTACACTGACTTACTCGATCGCTGTCGCCAACTCGATCGCGCCGCGATCGCGACGTTGGTGGCGACGATCGCGGCGGCGCTCCGAGAGGCGATCGAACAGGCGTTTCTAAAAAAGGAGGGGGAAAGTGAAAACTGACGGCGATCGCCGGTACTTAACAAATCGTTGCATTCAGCTCTTGACGCGACACTAGGCAGCATTGTGTACAATTTTCCAAAATCGTATGACAAACGGGCTTTTCGCACTCTATACTATGAAGAGAGTAGATTCCGATACCTCTACCTCAAAGTTTTTCCGCCCGATCGCCCCCGCGATCGCGCACCGCTACCGCGAATAAAAATCGAACCCCGAGGCTCCGTCGAGAGCCTGCGGGGTTCTGTCGTAAAAGGAGAAAACGTCAAATGTCGAAATCCAACGATGGACGCTACCCACTTCGGATCTGCGTCCGAGCAAATACAACAACGATCGCCCGCCTCGACGCCTACGCGCGATCGAAGGGCGTGACTCGAAGCGAGGCTATTCGCCGTTGGGCGAACAGCCTCGCCCCCAACAAGGACGAAACCTCCGCAGCGTAGGAAACTGCGAAGGCTTCATTTTTGCACATCCGTAACTCGCGTGAGTCACCAAACTTTGTCGCTAGTTACGGGCTACGAAACCAGAGCGGGACGCCACCTACGAAGGAAGCGGAACCGACTGGCTATTTATATGCTAATTGACGATAACTGTATCACGAAGTGTAAAGACGACGTTTACAAACTAGGAAGCTTTCCATCTTATTCCCCCCATTGTAGCACTAGCCTAAACGGTTCAGTTCAATTCCAACGCACTACGGCAACAGGCGTGCAGCTATCGCTGTTCCCTGGTAAACCCCCTCCAACACCGAAGCCGGGCTACACGCGGAACTGCTGGGCGATCGAGACAGGCGGGGTGTTACATCCCTTCAAAGTCGTTCACATCCCGACAACTTTCCATCTGCCCGGCTCGTTCGAGTGGGAGGAGGCGGTAGAAATCCTCGATCGCCTCCCAGCGAAAATCCAAGTGAACGCCGATCGGCGCGTGGATTGCGGACTCGAAATTATCCACCAAGTCGATGCCGTTCTCGAACGGTTCCGCCCTTTCCCTGACAACGACGAGGAGGGCGAGAACAATGGCTAAGTTCGTCCCCACCAAACGCGGCAACCCCTGCCCCATCTGCGACGACACAAAAGGTAAATGTCGATCGATCCAGGGTTCCGACACAATTCTCTGTATGTCGTTCGCCGATTCCGACGCCAACGCTGTCGGATGGAAGTACCTCGGACTCGACAAAAAACAACGCCTCTGGGGAATCTACGTTCCCGATGACGGAAAACAGGACGGACGCGATCGCGAACAACGTCGAGCCGAACGCGCCGCCGAAGCCGAACGGGAACGCCAACGGGAACTCAAAACACTTTCCGAAGCGCTCCCCCTCGACGAGCGATCGGCGCAAAACCGTCGTTTCCTGTCAGGACTCAATCTCGACGATCGCCACCGTCAAAATTTACGCGATCGCGGTTTGACAGACAAACAGATCGCAGCGATCGGGTTCCGTTCCGTCTCACCACGGCAACGCCTCAAGCATTCCGTTTCGCCGCGACTGGCAGGCGTTGGATACGACGGACTCACCGCTTGGGTTCCAGATCCAGGATTCTTATGTCCGGCGTTTGACGCCGACGGCCGGATTCTCGGGTTCCAAATCCGCCTCGACACTGAAAACGGCAAGTACCGTTGGCTGAAATCCAAGTTCGGCTCGAAGTTGCCCAACGGTGAAATGCCGATTACGGTGGCGCGTCCCGACGGGGAAGCAAAGGCGATCGCTCTCATCGAGGGGATTCTGAAGCCACAAGTTGCGGCAAAACTTTCAGGCGATACCGTGTTTCTCGGTGCGGCCGGGGGGAACTTCACCGCGTCGCCCAAGCAACTGAAGGCGGCGTTGTCCCGGCTGGTAAAAGAAACCGGGACTAAAACCCTGCTGTTCGTCCCCGACGCCGACGGACTGAGAAACGCTCAAGTCTTCCGTCGCGACATGGCGACGGTGAAGCTGCTACGCCGTTGGGGATACGATGTCCGGGTTCTTTACTGGGGACAGGGTTTCGATAAGTCCGTCGACGACTACGACGACTTACTGGCGGCTGGGTACGGTGACACGGCCAAAGTTATCACCGTTGCCCAATACAAACATTTACGGTGGGAACGGCAAAACCCAGATCGAGCCTGGAAACTTCCTTTCGAGGCAGTTCGCAACGCGATCGACAAACTCAAACCCCAAGGGTTCGGCGCACAACCGGAACCCAAACCGGCCAAGTCGAAATCGGAACCCCGCGATCGCGCGACGCCGCCCACCTGGACGCCCGGCAGCGTCCCCCAACCCGACGGACGATGCCATCGCCTCCTCCTCGACGACAACAGCCAAGCGGCAGACTTGCTCGTCGAGGCTGTGGGAAAAGGCTGGCACCACATTCTCGACAGACGGCGCTGTGGATCGGGTAAGTCCTACCTCGTGGGGATCTTGCAGGAAGCAATGTTTCGGGCGACGAAAATCTGGTATCTGACGCCGACGCACCGAAACCCGACAACTGCACCCGTCGAGACGAACTACGTCGATCTCGAACCGCGTCACCCTGGATTCGTGACGGACGCCGACAAAACCACCGAACTGGGGACACCCCATCGTCGCTGGGCGCAACGGGGCGAAACCCCGGACACCGAGGGGAACTGCCATCGAAGCCATCTGTTCCGGGCGCTCGGAGACAAAAACATTCCCGATATCGAAGGGACAGACAACCCCATCTGTGGAACCTGTCACTTACGATATGCCTGTCAACACGCTTCCGGCCATGGCTATGGCCATCGCTTCGAGCGCCAGCAAACCTTGAAATCGGGACGGGTTCGCGCTCATCCCGACTCCTTACCCCGGAACGATTACGACTACGCCAACGACATCGCCTTTTGGGACGAAGTTCGGACGACGTTCTCGCCGACGGAAACCATCAATGCCACCTCGGACGACTTAAACACCACCGCCGGGTATCTGGCACTACACCGCCCCGATTTACTCGAAAGGCTCTCGCCCTACCTCCAGGCTCTCGAACCGCTCCTGTCGGGCAAAACAAAACAGCCTTACCACGGTTGGAACGACGACGCCCTCCGAGAAATTTTCCCGACACTCGACGAAGCAACGGCGCGGGAACTTTCCGAGGAACTGACGGCGATCGCGGTGTCTCAAGAGTTGCCGTTGGAATCGGAAGACTCGATCGACTACGACAAACTCAGCCACCGCGATCGACGCCACCTCGGACGGTTCAACAAACTGCTGAAAGAAGAAACCCGGCAATCTTCCAAAGATGCCCGCGCCGCTGTCGAGGGTGTCGTGAAAAACTGGCTCGCTCCCTTCGTCGAAGTTCTCGGCCAAGCGAAACCGGGGGCGATGCGAATTCACTGGCGAACCCTCACGCTCACGCTGGCCAACCAACGCCATCGCCAGATCGCCCAACAGATGAAAGCCAACATCTATCAAGACGCCACGATGTCGCCTCAACGGTTGGCGATGTGGTTGGGGTGCGACGAGTCCGACATCCTCGTTATCGAATCTCCTGAAGTCGAAACGCCCAACGTCACCGTCACGCAAATTCCAGACGTAGGACTGGCTACCAACGGACGAACCCCTGAAGCCGATCGCAGGATTTCGGCGCTCAAAGCTGCGATCGTTCCCCAACACAACAACGTCGCCGTCTGCGAGTGGAAAAGTTTTCGCTCGGAACTTCCCGAAAATACGAAGCGGCTGACGAACTTGGGCGATACGCGCGGTAGCAATGCCGCACGGGACGCCGACGCCCTCATCATCGACGGAACCCTCTATCGGAACATCGGGGCGCTAGAGGACGAGTATCGCGCTGTTACGGGGCGCTCGATCGCGCCGGGAACTGTGAAAATCAAAACCCCGCGTCATATCGTCGGCGACGTTCCCGACGGGCTATCCGACTACGCCGAGCGGACGGTTAGCGCCGATCCAGGGTTGCAGCAGTACATCGACGACGACGTCAACGCCGAAATGGAACAGGCGCGGGAACGGCTACGGGCGCACCTACGGCCGAACGAACAACTAAGCATCTACATCATTTCGTCCCACCCCGTACTGTTCCCCGTCGAACTCGTTCGCGCGATGGACATCACCCCAGAGGCGGGAACGAAACAGCAGCGAAAATGGCACGCTGTCACCGAGGCGGTTCGCCAGTTGAAGGAATGGGGAGAGAAAGTCACCCAACAGGCGATCGCGGCCATGACGGACATCCCCCAAAACACCATCAGCCGACTTTGCCAAGCCGTTACCGGAATGTCCTGGCGAGACTGGCAAAAAATATCCATTTCTCTAATAGAGGCTCCTTATAAGGAAATGGATAATTTGTCGGGTGAGGATCTGGCGAACTGTGAGGCGGTAGCCAGCGTCCTCGAACAAGTCGCTTTCGATATCCCCCCACAGGAATTAATCGAGGAGCTGGCAGTAATTTACACGTCCCTGCCCGGTTTGTTCCCCGCCGTCGTCCGTCGTCTTTCGCGATCTGTGCGATCACGTCTGTTGGCGGCGTCACTGGCCGTATTCCCCGATTCGATGGAGTTAAGTTATGGCTAAGCGTAGAAAGCACCCACACCCCAACTTTCGAGCCATGCAGGGCAAGCGGCCACCCGTGCCGTTAACAGTCCGTTGGATGCTAGGCGAACCGCTCTCAAACTTTCAGGTGTCCGCTATGTCTCGAATTGAAGATCCGGCGGTATATCCTATCGAGCTAAGCCGGGGGGCAATCCAAGTGAAGGCGCTGGCAAAGCTTTGTTCAACAGGTTCTCAATGCCACCGAAAGGTTTTTGTCCGGTTCTATCTTCCCCAGAACAGCCCAATTTTGCTTTCCAAGTATCAAGCCAAGCGGTTGTCTCTCAGTCTCTGCAATTCTCTTGACTTCGGTGATACGCCTGTTTGTATTGAGCGCGATCGCTAGCGATCGCGCAACCCCCGACGACGGTTTTTCCTCCGGCGGCGATCGCCGATTCGTCACTTCCCGCCGATCGCGAAAATCTGAGCGGCTGTCACGTTCAACTCGGGAAACAGCCTCGACGCGATCGCCTCGTCGTCGGCGTACACCGTTTCCTCGTAAAACCCTTCGTCCAAGTGCAGCACCGTCACCTTGAGATCGCGGCTGTCTACGATCCAATATTCGGGAATCTCGATCGCCTGCATCAATTCTACCGTTAGCGTTTTGTCTGTTTTGGCGATCGCGCGACGGTTCCGCCGTGTCGGATTTTTCTATATTTTTCGAGCGATCGCGCCGGGGACGCCACAAAAAGCGGCCGGAACGCTACGGAATGCGACACCCCTCGCTTTTCCAATACAAACGTATTGGGAAAAATGGTGGCGGGTAGTGGAAAAATAGGGAGAAAAAAGAAATCGATCCGGTTCTTGCCGCTTTATTCCAAAGAAGGTGTTGGGTGCGATCGCATTCCCCACAGCGCCAACAGCAACGCTTCGGCGCGATCGTGATCCTTTTTCCGCCGCAACCGTCCCGCCAGTTCGGGAAAGTGCGATCGCGCCATCTCCAAGGCTTCGGATTTATCCTTTCCTAGCCCTAACGACGGCTTCCAGACGCTTGGCGCGATGCGACGAACGGGAATGTCGAACGCTGCGAAAACTGCCCGCCACGCGCCGACGTTCGCGCCGAAAACGAACGCCGACTGCCTCCCCATTCCAAAAGAATTCACGTCTTCGACAATCGCGATCGCGTCCCCCCGGTAGGGGCGAACCAACCGACACATCCCCGCGTAGTCGAGTCTCCCCTCTTTGTCGAGGGGACAATCTTCGACGGTAGCGGCCATGGTAACGGTATCGAGGGAGGCGATCGCCCCGAACTTCCCCGGATCGACGCCCAAGATGTAACGGGGCTGATTCATTCTACGATCGCCCCTTCGTACCAGTAGCGACTACAGTTTTCGTCCTGGCACTTCCACCGCTGCAACACCTTATCGCCTCGTTTTCGCTTATCCTTCCGGTGGTAGCGCGTCGATCCACAATAGGGGCATCGTTCTGGGCGGTAGTCGTCCCCAATCTCGTGCGTGTGGACGACGGCGGCAGCGTTAGATCGAGGTTTGCGCGTCTTGAGTTGTGGTTCGTCTACCCCGTCTACTCTTGAGTCTACCCTGTCTACTTTAGGGTTTACCGCGTCTACCCATCGCCGTCGAGCAAGTAGCTCGTCAACTTTTTTTCGAGCGCGTCAAACCTATCGAGGAGGGAATTACCGCCATCTAGGTGGCTCTCCAAAGCCTCTGCGATGAGCCGCGAGACGGTTGTGTTTCGAGCGTTGGCTTCGTCTCGAATTCGTTGTTTTAACACGCGATCGACTTTTGCGCTCAATACCACCAAATCCTCGCCAGCCATAGTCGTCTACTCCGTCTACCTAGGTTTACCGTTCTAATCTACCGCATTTACTCTATCGTCTACCGGGTAGACTTTCTTGTTTTCTTCGTCGGTTTACTGACGTGCCACATAATCTCTTTCCCCACCGTGGCGTTCTCAGCTCGGGTGAAGACGAAGCCGAACTTCGTTGCCGACTCCTGACGGACGAGCGCCGCCGGTGTCGTCTCGAGCAATTCTGCCAGTTGTCCGGTGGAGACGAGCCAGTCGTTCTCGAGGGCGGTTTGTAGTTCGGACTGCGATCGCAGGATTTTCAACATGGGGGTAAAAACAGTGAACTCAAGTTCATTGTAGTTGAAGGGAATTTCAACGCCGGTGAAATCGAGTACAGTGGAGGATAGATAAGATTAGTTATCTATCGCTGACGAGAAAATCAATATTATGTCCGAACTCGCTCCCCTCGAATCCGTCCGACTCTGGAACCTCGATCGACTCGTCGAGTCCGGCACGGTTCGATCACATCGTCAGTCCGACGCCACCAGTGACGACGAACTCGTTGACGAGTGGCTCTCAGGGAAATCGGCGAATACCCGAAAAGCCTATCTGCGAGACGTGAACCTATGGCGCGGTTTCCTCTGGCAAAGGGAGAAGCTGTTAGTGACGGCGACGGTGACGGACGTGAAGGCGTATCAGGGCGAACTAGAACAGATGCCCCGGTACAACCGAAACGGCGACGCGGTGGGAACCGTCAGTCACAACACTGTCGTCCGTCGTCTCAACGTGGTGAAGTCCTTTTATAAATACGCCGTCGAGATTGCCAAGGTGTTGAGGGATAACCCGGCCACAGCGATTGGCGCGATTTCGCCCCACGACAGAACCGCCGAACGCATCTTGACGCGGGACGAGGTGCTGACGGTTATCGCGTTGGAGCCGAACCCTCGAAACCGAGTGATGTTGCGCTTTCTCTACGATTCCGGCGTCCGCATCTCGGAACTGTCCCGGCTGACATGGAACGATTTCAGGGTTCGGGACGACGGCAGCGTCGTTGTCAACATCCTCGGAAAAGGAAACAAACGCCGCGCCGTTCCCCTTCCGCCTCAGACGTGGGAGCTATTGCAGTCAGTGAGGCGGGACGACGGCGATCGCCTGTTCTGTACGGCTGGCGGCATTCCGCTGTCCCAGTCCCAAATTCGCCGCATCGTTCGCAACGCCGCCGAACGCG
>LWRO01000071.1 GCA_001657325.1 Geitlerinema sp. BBD 1991-9
CGCTGAGTTCTTGGATGCGGTTTTCGTTGACGCGCCGTTTGAGGTTCCCTCGGGCCAGGTCGCTGCTGGCTTGGCTGAGTCGTTGCAGGGGACGGTTAATCCAACGAGCGGTCACAATGCCCAGTCCGATGGCTAAGGCGAGAGCGACACCGCATAAAACAATGGTGTTGCGCGTGTTGGCGTTAATCTGCGCCATGAAATCCGATTCGGGAACGACCGCCACCACGAGCCAATCTAATCCCCATTCATCTTGCCAGGGGGACACGATGAGAAACTGACGTTCGCCGTTGGCTCGGAATTTGAGTTGTTCGGTTTGTTCGATCGATTCCAATGACCCGAAGTGTTGTTGCAAGAACTGAGCGGTTTCGCGCACGAGGGGTTCGGCGCTGTTCGTGCTTTGCACGAGCGGGGAAGAGCTGTCTGTTTCTCCCTGTAAGGCTTCGGGGTTGGAGCTAGCCACCATACGACCGCTGCGTTCGACAACGAATACCTGAGCCGACGGAGATAGTTGTACTTCTTGTAAAAACTTGTCAATCTGATACAGCGGGAGTTCGATTCCAATGACCCCCAACAGATTACCAGTTTCGTCGTAAACTGGACGGCTCGCTGCAATGGATGGCTGACTGTCATAGCCTTGCCACCAGAGCGGCCACTGGTAAATCGGACTCCACAGGGGACGACCGATTTCAATGGGTTCTCGATACCATCGATCGATGAGAGGATTGTAAACCGAACGCTGGTATCGCAGTTGAGTACGGTTGCCTCGATCGTCCGTATCGTAGAAGTACACGGGACTTTCTGGAGTGAGTTCGGGCTTTTCATCGATCGACAAGCGACCGTCCTTCATCCGTCCGACTCCGATAAACTGTCCTTCTGGGTTCCCAAAGCTCATATAGCCGACTGGAAAGACTTGCATTTGCTTCCAGAAATGCTTCCCGATGGTGTCTAAGTCTTGAGGATCGAGAATGCCGTCGACAAATGCCGCTTCGTTGGTTTGACCGAGATTGTGGGGCGTTCCCAAGTATTGGTCTAGGTGCAGGTGAATGCGATGTGTCAATTCGACCTTCAACTGACCGGCTAAATCTTCGATCGCTCGAGAGCCGTTGTGTATAGACAGCCAACCCGTTAAACCCACGGCTAAAGCAATTTCGAGAATGAAGGGAACAATAAGAACAGTGCGTAAGGAAATGAGGTTTTGGCGCGGTTTGGCTTGGGGCGTCATGCAATCACCTCACAGGAACAAAGGATCGATCGAGTTGCATTCATGAAGGAACTGGACGAACAGGAAAGTCGAAGTTTACCCGACTGTCGATCGCAAAAACAAAGAAAAAGTAAAGAAAAAATAAAGAAGCTCGACTTGAGTTACAACTGTGTTAAGGCATCGATGTGATGTTTCACACCCTCGATCGAACTAATTTTCAGGAATTTACCTGGGAGATGCCCCCCAACAATTAGTCCTATTAAATAGGAAGTTTTACATGACGTCAACATTAAAGTAGTCGATCGATACAGCCGAACGATAAATATTGGAAAACAGAATTGGAGGGGTCAGATCGCCAAACTTCCTCGGCTCGAGTTCGTTCCTATGCAAAGCGGCTTTAATATACCTTCTACTGGGAATTTGCTTCGATTGGCGTAGTCGATAGAACGAGTCAGGTCTTGTCCGATCTCAGCTCAAATTTAATCGAGCGCATCGTGCGAGAAATTACCGAAATTCTATCCAATTCTTGTTTTTTAGCTTAAACCTCTACAATGGGCTTGAGGTTATAAATTTTTCGATCGAATAGCAACAGTGTTTTAATAGAAAACAAACTATAGAAAAAGGAGCAACTTAAATCAGACCGTTTTTCATTTGAAGTTTATTTTTTTAGACAAAGCCTTGTTCGTTCACGATCCATGACGTTTAAGACGATTTTGAGGTATGTTTTTTATGGCGCTCGCCAATCGGATTAGGATAGTTGGCCCTTGCTTCGTGTGAGGTTCAGTCCTAAAAATATCCTGGTTACTCTAACAGCTGCGCCAGTGCCAGATCGACAAAAAATCTCGATCGATTGTAGAAAAATCAAATATCCAAAACGATAAACTTTGGAAACTTCAGATCGATTATCGCGAACTGTACTTGTCTGAACTCAGTTTGTGTTAGCTTAGAAGTCTGTTCTATGCAATTTGTCGCGTGTGTTTCAGGAAGACCTACAGCCCCCAAATTGCACGCGAGCTTGGGTGAGGATATCGAGAAACCCTGTAGAATTAAAGCGGGCTGCGTGGCGGCTTACGGTAATTCCACTGAAGTCGGTTTGGCGATGTGAGGTAAGCCCCAACCGAGTTTTTCCCGCAACACCCGGAAAAATTCAGGCGGACGCAAACGCATAAACCGAGCGTTGTAGGGAGATTTTTCCAACACAACTCGATCGTCCGGCAACACGTAACAGCCTGCATTCCCATCGACAACCATCATCATGCGCTCCCGAGTAGCCGGGAAGACCCGAACGATTTCCGTGTCAGCAAAAATGAGCGCCCTCGAGGCTAAGGAGTGAGGACAAATCGGCACCAGTTGCAGTACGCGCACGTCTGGCGTAATCACAGGTCCGCCAGCCGAAAGTGCATACGCTGTTGAACCTGTGGGCGTTGAAATAATAATGCCATCAGCCGCAATATCAACGGGGGCGTGTCGTCCGACGGCGACCTCGAAATGACACATACTCGTCAGCGGTTCCCGGTGCAACACCATTTCGTTCAAACACAGGGCTTCCCAAATGACGGTTTCGTCACGGAGTACTCTGACCGCGATCGTCGTCCGTTCTTCGATTTCACATTCTCCTGCGATTGCCATGTCAACGGCAGCATAGAGTTGGCTGATATAAGTTTCGGTTAAAAAACCCATGTGTCCCGTGTTGACGGTTAGCAGGGGCAAACCAATCGGCGCGACTTGTCGAAAGGCCGCCAGAACGGTTCCGTCGCCCCCCAACACGACGCCAAATTGTAAGTCCTCGTCGAATCCAGGCGGAACCAAACCGTCAACGGGGGTATGACAAACAGGACTCTCTGGTTTGGAGTGACCGAGAATCCCGCCCATACCCGTTGCCACGCGAACTTCCCAGCCTTGTGACTCGAGTTTTTCTTTTAGCTCGATCGAGGCACGGCACGCAGCCGGTTTATAGTCGTTGTAGATAATGCCAGCTTTCGGCACGCTCCGAATCCACCTATACGTTTAACGGCTAGCTTCCATCGTTCTAGTTTCTCATTTTTCGAGACTCACTTGGAGGATTTGAAGGGCGAGCGCCGCCGCTCTTTGCGTTCTTTCTCCTTTTCCTGCTCGTATTCGATTTCTTTGAGCTTCTTCAAAATACGATTGTGATATTCTTTCATGTACTCTTCTAGGGTCGTCATTTCGTTCGGATCGATGCCAAACACTGGATATACCGGTGTCATATCGGCTGTGAGCGGATCGCCCGAGGCAAGGACTTCAGCAAAGGAGAGTCGATCGGCGATATTCCAACTCCACTGGAAAAATTTCGTAAAGCGGCGAGCTGTTCGTAATAAGCCTAAGGGGGTGCGGGTAATCTTTGCGGTTCGTCCCGAAAGGCGTTCGCACAACTCGATAATTTCTTCAGGACTCCAAGCTCGCGTTCCCACGATGGGGAAGGTTTGATTTGTGGTTTCGGGAACGGACAAGGCGCGAACGGCAAACTTAGCAATATCTTGGGTGTTCGCGTAGGCGACGGGGGCTGTTTTCCCGGTAATCCAAACGGTTTGATTGTCGAGGATGGGGATGGCGTACTGTCCGATCAACCCCTGCATGAAACCGCACAATTGCAATACGGTATAGTTCAGTCCCGATTCTGCCAGAAACAGTTCTGTACACCGCTTAATTTCCATCAGCGGGACTTGGGGATAGTTTGGGTTGTTGAGAATCGAACAAAAGACAAATCGATCGACCCCAGCTTGTTTCGCCGCCTGAATTAACGCAACCTTGCCGTACCAATCGACTTGTTTGACACTCAAGGAATCGGTGACTCGCGCCGTGGCAGCATCGATAACTTGAGTAACGCCTTCTAAGGCCTCGCCGAGGGTTTCGGGGGCGCACAGATCGCCGCGAACTAACTCAGCACCCCACTTCCGAAGAAATGAAGCACGATTGAAACTCCTAACCAAGCAGCGCACTTGATGTCCTTCATCGAGAGCTTGGCGGGCAATTTGTCTTCCTAGTGTGCCGGTTGCACCGACGATTAGTAAGCTCATGGAGTTCTCTGTAACGATAGTTAGCCTCCCAGGACAACGAGGGATGAAACGGGTCAAAACCCAATATCCGCTTATACGAACAAATTCCCTCGCAAATACGACCCGGCGTTTCGGGCAAACGCAACAAGAGCCGCAGTGAGATAGCGATCGTGAAATCTCTAACTTGGCTCAAATGTTAACATATATTAATGGAATTTCAATGTCGTTCTCATTTTGCGACTCAGGTTGCGAGAATTGTAAACGTCGATCGACTGTCCTCAATACCCGCGACTGCTCTCAATCCCCAATATGTCTAGCCCCGATCGATCTCAACCGTCTCCGTCTCCAGACGCGCCTCACTGTCGCGTCCGACACCCCGTCGATCTCGACAACGTGCGATCGCGCAAACCTCACATCATAGGGGTCGAAAAGTCTCAGCGCATGGCAGAATTTTTCAGTTGTCTCGCCGATGCCAATCGCCTCCGCATTTTGTCAGCATTAGCCTTGGGCGAACAGTGCGTCTGCGACCTGGCCGCTGTCATCAACCTGAGCGAATCGGCTGTTTCTCACCAATTGCGAACGCTCCGCACTCATCGCATCGTCGGCTACCGAAGACAGGGACGCAACGTCTTTTACTATCTAAAAGACCACCACATCCTGAATTTCTACCGTGATGTTGCCGAACATCTCGACGAACCCGATGAATAGCAAAGCAGTTGAGGTGGGGCGCAACACCCCACCGTCAGGTCGATTAAGCTTCTTCGCCGCCTTGGATTTTAAGAAGCAGGAAACCCAAGCCCAAACCGACTAAGATTAACGTCGAAGACAAAATCGCTGCGTTGAAAATTTCTCCGCTCATTTTGTTTAACTCTATTTAACAAATCTTTTATTCAGTATAAAGCGGTCAGTGCCAAATCTCGCGCCCGATTCCGAGTCCCTAACAATCTTCACTTGTCAGTTCTATGAAACTTCCTCGTTTAGCTGTCACTCTGGGAGATCCGGCCGGTATCGGTCCGGAAATCGTCCTCAAGGCGCTGGCCGGTTTCGCTTCTCGTTCCGAGACGCTTCGCGAGCGATTACCCCCTTGCAAAATGACCGTCATTGGCAGTCGATCGATCCTCGAAGACACCTACACCCGACTGAGCCAGGATAACGCCTCTCTCGCCGAACCCGATGCAATCGACCTCATCGAGATCGAAACCGAACCCGTCACCCCCGGTCTCGGTACCCCCGCCACGGGAGCGGCGAGTTTTGCCTATCTGTCCGAGGCCATCGATCGAACCCTTGCCGGACAATTCGATGCGATTGTCACGGCTCCTATCGCCAAATCTCTCTGGCACGCAGCGGGCCACGACTACCCCGGACAAACGGAGCGTCTGGCCGAAGGTGCCGGTGTCGATCGATTTGGGATGATGTTCGCCGCTCGATCGCCCCATACAGGATGGACGCTTCGCACGCTCCTGGCAACAACCCACATTCCCTTAACGGACGTGCCGAAGTCCCTAACTCCCGAACGGCTGACGCGCAAGCTCGATTTACTGGTGGAATCCCTACAGCGAGATTTCGGTATCGCGTCACCCCATATTGCGATCTCCGGACTCAATCCTCACAGCGGCGAAGCGGGGAAACTCGGCCGTGAAGAAGTGGACGTTTTACAACCCTGGCTCGATCGAGAACGGCAAAACCGACCCACCGTAAAACTTCAGGGTTTCGTTCCTCCCGATACGCTTTGGGTGAATCCCGGCCGCGCCTGGTTTGAGGATGCAACGGCCAGCGTTGCCGATGGTTATTTGGCGTTATATCACGATCAGGGCTTGATTCCGGTTAAACTCATGGCCTTCGACCTGGCGGTGAATACAACGATCGGTTTACCCTTTGTTCGGACTTCTCCCGATCACGGCACCGCTTTCGACATCGCCGGACAAGGAATTGCCCGTGCGACGAGTACCGTTGCAGCCATCGAACTCGCGATCGAACTGGCTTCACGGCGGATGGGGTGATGAGGCGAAAAATCAAACATCGTCAATCGGTTCAATCGTCAATCGTAAATTTCTATGTCATCGATCGATCGAGCGAAAACTCTCAAGCAATTGCGTCGCTTGAGTCATCTCCTCGACAATGCCATCCCGATTCCCGGAACACCCTATCGGTTCGGACTCGATCCTTTGTTGGGAATGGTTCCCGGCGGAGGTGATGTTGCTGGGGCGCTGCTTTCGGCTTATATCATTTTGCAGTCAGCGCGGTTGGGATTGCCAAAAGCCAGTTTGGGACGAATGTTTCTCAACGTCCTGACCGAGATGGTATTAGGAGTCATTCCCCTGCTGGGCGATCTGTTCGATTTCGCCTGGAAAGCCAACGCCAAAAACGTCGAACTCCTCGAATCCCACGTGCGAGATCGATCGACTCAGGAAAACGCAGATGTTCGATTTGCCGTATTACTCGGCATTGCCCTAGTCGCAGTTGCCGTTTTATTAATCGTCCTAGGCATTTCGATCGCCTGGAGCTTGCTACAACTTCTCAGTAGCTTATCGAAATAACCATTTATTCATCCATTCACTGCTCACTGTTCACTGTTTAAGGTACTGCAACCGTTTCTAACAACCGCGCAACGATCGCCTGCGCTTTACGTCCCCCCGTCGGAATCAAACGATGAGCTAGGACGTGAGGCGCGATCGATTTCACATCGTCGGGAATTGCGTAATCTCGCCCTTCGAGAAACGCATAGGCTTGTGTCGCTTTTTGCAACGCTACCGCACCGCGCGGACTCACCCCTAATGTAATTTCATCGTCGTCTCGGGTCGCGCGAACGAGGTTGAGAATGTATTGCTGTAGCGGCGTCTCGACGGCGATCGAACCACAGGATACGCACAATTCGCGCAATTCGTCAAGACTCAAGCAGGGTTCCAGGTTTTCTACGGGAACGGCATCATGAAGCTGTTGTAGCATTTGCAACTCTTCCGCCTCTGTGGGATATCCCAGAGATAGCGATAAATTGAAACGATCCATCTGAGCTTCGGGAAGGGGAAACGTCCCTTGATATTCAATGGGGTTTTGGGTGGCGATGACGAAAAACGGCTGAGGAACGCTGCGAGAAACGCCGTCCACGGTCACTTGTTTCTCTTCCATGACTTCCAACAGCGCTGACTGCGTGCGCGGGGTAGCACGGTTGATTTCATCCGTGAGGAGGACGTTTGCAAAAACGGGGCCGGGGAGAAATTCAAAATCCCCCGTTCGCGGATTCCAAATGTTGGTTCCCGTAATATCCGTTGGTAGTAAATCAGGGGTACATTGAACGCGCTGGAATTTTCCCCCGATCGATTTCGCCAAAGACTTTGCCAGCAGCGTTTTTCCGACACCGGGAACGTCTTCGAGCAAAGCGTGGCCCCCTGACAGGAGAGCGACGAGAACCAAGCGAATCGCCCGGTCTTTTCCAACAATCGTGCGACCGAGGTTTTCGCGCAGTCGATCGATCGTAGCCGATTGAGAAAGCAAACGCCCTTGAGAACTCATAAGGATTTACGATTTACGATGTTTCATCTCTTCCCAGTCCCCCTTGTCTTCCTCATCCACCACGAGAAAGCAACTCCCTCGCGGCTTCGCAATCTCGCTGAATCTGGGATTTGAGCGTGTCGAGGGAGTTGAATTTGTGTTCGGGACGTAAAAATCCCATTAGATGAACGATTACTGTTCGATCGTACAAATTCCCCGACCAGTCGAGAAGGTGAACTTCAACGGTGGGCTGTCCGCCCGATACAGTGGGACGACATCCGACGTTCATCACGCCGGGTAACAGTGCTTTTCCATTCTGTAATGTTTTAGCCTTTTGCATATCCGAACGAGAATCGAGCAATTCAACCCAAACCCCATACACGCCCCATCTCGGCAAATATTTATCCGGAGGAAGTTGTAAGTTCGCTGTCGGAAATCCCAACTGGTGACCGATCTGCTGGCCTTTCACCACCGTTCCCATTAAGCGGTAGGGTCGTCCTAGCAGGCGGTTGGCTTGGGCGAGGCTCCCGAGTTCGAGGGCGTGACGCACGATCGAACTGCTAATGCGATCGTCTTCTAACCGACGCAAGCTTACAATGCTGGTCTCAATCCCGTAGCGAGCCGCAATTTCCTGTAAATCCACGACGCTACCGGAACGATTGCGCCCGAAACGGAAGTTTTCTCCAACGCTGACGTGCTTGGCGTTGAGGCTGCGAACTAATACCCGCTCGACGAACTCTTGTGGTGTCCAGTTCGCAAGCTCTCGATCGAACGGGAGCAACACCAGTTGTTCGACACCCAGCGTGCGCAGATACTCGACTTTTTCTGAAATCGGCGTGAGTAACGTCCGCTTGCGTCCGCTAAAAAATTCTTGAGGATGGGGATCGAACGTGACCACTGTAGCGTAAGTGTGGTGTCCGTCTCGATCGGGAGGCAATGAGGAATCTTCGATCGATCGATCGCCTTGTAAAGAAACTTCCCGCCGCGCTAGCGCGGGTACGTCAGCTTGGGCGGTCGCATCGTGTAAAACGGCTTGGATAACTTGTTGGTGTCCGAGGTGTATCCCGTCGAAGTTACCCAACGCGACCTCGGCCGGCGCTGCAACGGTGGTTAGAGAAGAGGTCACCCACACAGGCTTGATGGAATACAGGAGGGTTGTCACAGTCGGGGTAAGACGAAATTGTCATCCCCTAAACGGAAACTTTAGCATTTTCTGTGGCATCGGGCATCACCACCGCTGTCGGTGCGCTGACGTAAATCGTCATGCCCTCTTGCGCCATGACGCTATTGGGAAAAGCCGCTTTGACGTTCTGGCCGATCTCGTCGAGGAAATCGTCGTTGTGAAGCGGATCGTGATGGAAAATGACGAGCTGTTTGACGTTGGCAGCCTCAGCGATCTTGACCGCTTCTTGCCACGTAGAATGTCCCCATCCCTTCTTACTGCTCTTGGGATCGTGATATTCCTCGTCGGTATAGGTTGCGTCGTAGATCGCGACATCAGCATCTCGCGCGAGATCTAAGACATTGGGATCGAGCCGATCTCGATAGTGTTCGGTATCGGTAATGTACGCTGCTGTACGACCGTTCCAGTTGACGCGATAGCCGACCGCTTCACCGGGGTGGTTGAGGAGTCGATTTTCAACCGTAATACTGCCGATTTCGAGGTTCTGGCCGATTTCGAGGTCTTTGAATTCTAACTGCGCGCCCATGATTTGCAGCGGCACGGGAAAGTTCGGATGGAGCATCTGATCGTTGAGACGTTGTTTGATCGTCGCTCCGTTCGGTGCCACCGCACCGTAAATGTGGAATTTATTCCCCTTAATGAAGGCCGGGACGAAAAAGGGAAATCCTTGAATGTGATCCCAGTGTGAATGGGTAAAAAACATATAAGCTTCGACGGGCATCTGCGAGAGCAAGTGCTGGCCGAGCACTCGCAGTCCCGTTCCCCCGTCAAAAATCAGGCGCTTTCCCCCCAAGCGCATCTCAACACAAGGCGTATTTCCGCCGTATCGAACTGTTTCAGCTCCAGGACAGGCAATGCTACCTCTAACGCCCCAGAAATGAACCGTGAATTGGTCTTTCATGCTAGACATGGGTGTTTTTCGCTTCGATTGGCGTTGTTCGGTTCGGGAGTCAGGTCGGTTCGGTGATTTGGGTTTCAGCGACGGAAGTAGAAAGCGTTTTCGCACCGACAGACTGCCGGGCGGATGCATTGACTGTCTTCTACAGCAAACAGCTCGACTTCCTAATCCTGACGGGGGATATTTGGGATCGACAGCCAAGCCGCCACTGATGGGGGTACCCCGATCTCTTTCACTAGCCTAACCTCGAGCGAGACTTTTGTGGCAAGTTCGAGCTGTGAATTTGAGGCAATCGATGGCTTGCTAACTCGCCGAACGCAGCGTGCGGACGTGCCCGAGGTCGAACGAAATTCCTCGGTTAACCTAGCTTAGCAGTTGACTTTGAAAAATGTCTCTAAGAATAGACCTCGAGCATGACTGTTCTGGCTAAAGTCACGGGTCAGATCGGTGTTGGCGCGAGACTCAATTCGATCGACCCTCATGTCCGAACGAGGCTTGTGGGTTTTGACTGAGGGAGCTGACAATCGATTGTTTCTGGAGTCGAGCCAGGGGCCTGGGCGTTACTAACCGCTTTTAAGATTGGAAATGTCCGCCCCGAGAAGATTTTTAACTCTCGTTGCCCCGGCCGCACTGCCTTAAACACGTTCGTGCGGGTTAACCACTCGTAACAGCGTGCTAAGCGAACTAACTCACCAATATCGTCTTTCCAGGAGTCGATCTCGCGCAGAATTCCCGAACGATCGAGGTTCTGAAGGTTCAGGTTTTCACGCCGTTACGTTCTAGCCCGAGTTCCTGCTTTATAGTTGCCGAGTCAGAATTGGGAGAGTTTCAATCAGATGGATCTCGGTTGAAGTCGTGCGATCTAGACCGAACCACTACGATTCAACCTCAATCGGCTTGAAGTTCCCGACAACGACAGTCGATCGAATTGGGGATTATTCTTCGTCGTCGTCAGCACCCACTTGTTTCAAATGAATGTGTTTGCGTCCCAAAGAGATTTCAAATTCATCTCCAGGCTGCAATCCCATTTGTTTGGTATACGCTGCGCCGATCAACAAGTTGCCATTCGATTGAACGCTAATGCGATAGCTTGCACTCCGACCTCCTCGTCCGTTAGAAGGTTGCTTGCTGTCGAGCTGAATTCCTTCAGCATCGATCAGTGCGTTGAGGAACTTCATCATGTTGACCCGTTGCACCTGATTTTTGGTGACGGTGTAATACCCACATTGTCTGGCTTTTTCCTCTTTGGGGAGATTACCTAGCTCTTTGACTTTTTCTACCAAGGCCTGACCAGTCAACGGTTCTTTACTCGGGGTACTCATTAACTTCTCTGTAAAACAATAGACAACCTTTCGATACTATTGTATCTTAACCGAAGTTTCATTAGAATAAAAATTCAAAGTTCGTATCAACTTATTCAGCGATCTTACATTGCCCCTGCCCGCTCAATCGTCTGATATCCCGTGACGATTGAAAAATCACGTTTAAAAGCCAACGATCGATAGTCGAGTTTCGATCTCGGTTGAGGCTAGGCAAGGGAGACGTTCCGTCGTCACAGAGCGAGGGCAAGCGGCTTTCAATGCTAAAACGAAGCACGAGAAAATCTGTTCGATCCGATAAGGGGATCGGAAACAATTTAAAAAGCCGATGAAGTTAACCACCCGAGGTCACTATAGCGTCAAAGCCTTATTGGATTTAAGCCTGAACGCCAGAGATCGACCGACTTCGGTCAAAGCGATTGCAGGGCGACAAGACTTACCAGCTGCCTATTTAGAAAAGTTATTGATAGCCTTACGTCAGGCGGGATTAGTCAAATCTGCACGAGGTTCTCAAGGAGGATATCGACTGGCTCGATCGCCAGACAGAATTTCTTTAGGACAGATTCTCGAAGCGGTTGGTGAAACCCTCGATCCCTTGCCCAGACACACGCCTGACGCCGAGCGTGCGGAAGATTGGGTAACCTTTGTGCTGTGGAACCAATTACATCGAAAACTTAAAGAAGCACTCTATAGTATTTCTTTAGAAGATCTTTACCACGACGCTCGCAGTTGGCAAGCCGCGCAGGGAGAACAGACGAGTTTTGTAGTTTAGGCAAGGTCAACCCATTTCGTTTCAGGCGAGTTGTTTTATGAAAATTGTTGAAATTCTCTCGGATGAAGAAATCCGCCGGACGTTAACCCGCCTCGCATCTCAAGTTTTGGAACGTTCGGGCCGTCCCGATCGATTAGTCCTATTGGGGATTCATACCCGAGGGGTTCCCCTCGCACAGAGATTAGCGAGTCAAATTGAAATCTTGGAAAACGTTTCCGTTCCCGTTGGCGCTCTCGATATTACCTTTTATCGTGACGACCTCGATCGAATTGGCGTGAGAACGCCCGAAAAAACCGAGATTCCCTTCGATTTAACGGACAAGATCGCTATCTTAGTCGACGATGTCATCTATACGGGACGAACGATTCGAGCTGCGCTCAACGCCGTTCAAGAATACGGTCGTCCGGAAGCGATCTGGCTGGCGGTTTTAGTCGATCGCGGTCACAGACAACTGCCCATCCATCCTGATTTTACAGGCAAAATTTTACCCACAGCGAAAGAGGAACAGGTCAAAGTCTATTTGGAAGATTGGGACGGCCGCGATGCCGTCGAACTCCTCAAACCCATCAGCAATTCATAGAACGAACGAGACATCCGGAAGGGAATTGGGAAGGGACTGAGGTTCGATCGCGAACGATCGTTGAGTTAAAAAACTTTTTCAGTTTGCTGCCTGTTGTTTCTTCAGTTCCCGATATTTGGTAGAGTGAGGAGCGGTTTTTACCTGTATTGCCAATCCCGAACTCGAACGGGCAGAACTCTGAATGCCGATACCAAGAGATAAAAACACCCTATTTTGGATCGTGGCGGCCATCAGCACGTTGCTCGATCGCGCCAGTAAAATTTGGGTCGTTCAAACCTTCGACTTGTCTGAGTCGATTCCTATTGTTGAAGGTGTTTTTCACTTCACTTACGTCACCAATAGCGGAGCCGCATTTAGCCTGTTTTCGGGAAGTGAGTGGCTGAAGTGGCTGTCGTTGTTGGTTAGCCTAGTCTTGATGGCTCTGGCGATATTCGGACCGCGACTCGGAGGATGGGAACAAATCGGCTACGGCTTTATTCTCGGGGGGGCCTTGGGTAACGGAATCGATCGATTTCTCCAGGGGGAAGTGATCGATTTCCTCGATTTTTGTTGGATTAATTTTCCAGTCTTTAATCTGGCAGACGTATCGATCAATATTGGAATGGTATGTTTGATCGTCGTCTTCGCTCGGGAACAGTAATCGATCGACGAATCTAGCTCGATTTCCGTTTTCCGGTCTCAATCCTTCGCTATCCGACAAGCTACAGGTGGCACGTTACACCGAGGCTACGGGAGTCGGTGGTAGACGCTGGGCGACGTAGCCGAAGCCGCGAATTGTTAAGATGAGTTCGGGGTTTTTGGGGTCGTCCTCAATTTTCGATCGAACTCGTGCAACGTACACGTCAATGACCCGTAAATCGCCTTGGCGGTTGGGTGGGTATCCCCATAAGCGCTCTAAGATTTCCGATCTCGAAACGGGTTCTCCAGCTCGCTCGAATAAGAGTTCGAGGAGCTTAAATTCCGTGTATGTCAGCCAAATTCGCTCTCGCCCCTTGTACACCTGTTGGCGATTGGTGTCGATTCGCAGTTCTCCGATGGCGATCGTACCGGAAGCCTCACTCGAAACTGAGTAAATCTCGCGCATACGACGTAGGATCGTTTCGATACGAGCTTCTAACTCTCGTGGACTGAAGGGCTTGACGAGATAGTCGTCGGCTCCAGCTTCCAATCCGGCGATCCGATCTTTCACGTCTGACAGGGCTGAAAGCATGATAATCGGGACTCTCGAGTGCTGTCTCAATTTTTGGCAAACTTCACAGCCGCTGATGTAGGGAAGCATCACATCGAGAACGATCAGATCGGGATTTTCTTGGTCGAATCGATCGAGCGCTCGTCGCCCATCTTCTGCCAAGACGACCTCGTAGCCAGCCATCGATAAACGAAGGTCGAGCATCTGACGCACTGCAGTATCGTCATCGACGACCAAGATTTTTTCTTTCGTCTTTTTCAAAACTTGACCCCTTTGCGTTCTCGGCAATCGGTGCGTCACCCGAGGGTGTAAACCTGGGTGAAAGCACGCCTCATATGAAGAAACCAGACGAAATCGATCGATTGAGTCCGAGCCTCTATGATGATAACTTTTTTAAAAAAATATTACATTTTGTAAAAACAATTCGTCAAGACTCAAGGGTCTCAAAAACGAAAAAATATCTTAAGTTTAGGATTTTCAGAGAAAGAAAGTTCGCAATCCAATCGAAATTCAATAGGTGTGAGTACTCACTCATTGTTTGCAAAACATTTTTCGCGAACGATCCGTTAACTCGTCAAATCGCTGGTATTATCACTGAGGAGGCGGTAAATATACTAATCCGATGCCAAACCCATTCCTAGGCGTAAGAATTCCGCCAGATATCCACGAAGCGATTCTCGCGCGAATGCAAGAAACGGGAGAATCGAAGTCTGATATTGTGATTCAATCGTTGCGAGCCTATTTAGGCTTGCCGTCGTCTCACGATCGACTGACTCAGGTTGAAGAGCGTCTAGCAGCCTTAGAGCTGAAGTGGCTCGAGCGAGAATCTAAAGACAATCTTTAACCGTGTCAGTTGTCGAGCGTCAATCCCATGGCAAGAATGACAAAATATCATCAATAAGGAAATGAGATCGATATTCGATCGATTTTTCCGAACCGTTTGTCCATTTCCATGCCAGCTCGATCGTGACTTCTCCTAAATTGCCTCGCGATCCCGAACCGCGTTCTCCCCAGACTCAACCCCCACCGACGCAGGCTCCCCGAACCCTCTTGGGAGCCGTTACTGAGGTGGCGCAAAAAATTCAAGCCAAAGTCAACTTCGGCCAGCTCAACCTCAAACCCAACGCCCGCGTTCCCGAAATTTGGGTGCACGAAGCCCATGTGGACAAAGCCGAAGCCTATCCTCTCTTAGGAGATCGGTATCTACTCGGCCGTTCTTCCCAGTGCGACATTGTCGTTCCGACAACTGTTGTCAGCAAAATTCATCTATCTCTGACCCGAGATAGTCGCGATCGTCTGCCCAACTTCGTCCTACGAGACGAAAATTCCACCAACGGCGTTTACATCGGCAAGCGGCGAATACGGAAACTCGCCCTCCAACACGGCGATATCCTGACCTTGGGGCCGCCCGACCTCGCCGATGCCGTGCGAATCCAGTTTCACAGCCCGCCCCCGTGGTACGTCCGCACGTTTCGCTGGAGTCTTTACGGCGTAACAGCCGCTTGCGCGATCGGTGCCGTCTGGGTTCTCTCTGAATGGCAAAAATTCGCCGTGCGTCCTCTACCCCGTTCGGTGACCGGGCCAGTTGTCGTTTACTCCCGCGACGGCAAGCAACCTCTACGGGAACCCTACAACACCACCCATTCCGAAAATCGCCGACTCTCCGATTTCGGGCGGTATCTCCCAAAAGCGGTTATTGCCTCGGAAGACAGCCGCTTTTATTGGCACTTAGGGATCGATCCGATCGGGGTCGCCCGAGCGGCTCTGACCAACTTTCGCGGTGGTGCGATTCGCGAAGGGGCGAGTACCCTCACTCAGCAACTTTCTCGCAGTCTGTATCGGGATTACGTGGGAACGGCAGACTCCGCCGGACGGAAAGTTCGCGAAGCTGTAGTGGCCTTGAAATTAGAAACCTTTTACAGCAAAAACGAGTTACTGCTGACCTATCTCAACCAAGTCTTTCTCGGGATCGACCTATATGGCTTTGAAGACGCAGCCAAGTTCTATTTTGGGAAATCCGCGAAAGATTTGACCCTGTCTGAAGCGGCAACGCTGGCGGGCATTCTCCCCGCGCCCAACCGTTTCAATCCCATTCAGAATTACGATTTAGCCGTACAGTACCGCGATCGCGTGATTAACCGGATGCGCTCGTTGGGAATGATTTCTCAAGAAGAAGCCGACCGGGCCCGTCGATCGCGGATCGAAATCAACCCCAGAGCTAGGGAAATTCTTGAAAGTACGATAGCCCCGTACTTCTATGATTACGTGTTCGTCGAACTCGAGCGGTTGTTGGGATCGGAACTCGCTCGCGAAGGCAACTTCATCGTTGAAACGGGTCTCGATCCCCAAATGCAAGCCCGAGCCGAAGCGACGTTGCAAGACTACATACAGGTGGAAGGGTCGCAATATGGGTTTTCCCAAGGGTCGATCGTCTCGCTAGACTTTCGCAACGGTGAGATTATCACGATGGTTGGGGGTTTCGATTATCAGGAAAGCCAGTTCAATCGAGCCACCCAAGCGCAGCGTCAACCCGGTTCGACGTTTAAAGTGTTTGCTTATGCTGCTGCCCTCGAAGACGGTATTCCAGCAGGAGCGGCGTTTTCTTGCGCCCCGATGGCTTGGCAGGGCCAGTCTTATGGCGGATGCGAGCGCAGTCGTGGCAGCATCGATATGTATCGCGGTTTGGCACTATCGGAAAACGTCATCGCCCTACGGGTGGCCCGGGAAACGGGACTCGATCGAGTCGTCGAAACGGCTCGAAAACTGGGGGTGGAATCGGAATTAAACCCCGTTCCCGGCTTGGTGTTGGGACAAAGCGAGGTCAATGTGTTGGAAATGACGGGGGCTTACGGCATTGTCGCCAATGCCGGGAAATGGAACGCCGCCCATGCCGTTCGTCGAATTTTAGATAGTAGCGATTGCAGCGATCGAAACGACTTTCGCACGTGCCGGACGATCTACGATTATGCGGAAGATGAACCGATCGATCGTCCCGTGATGTCTCCCAATGTTGCCGCAATGATGACCGATATGCTCGGCGGCGTCGTGGAAAACGGGACGGGTGGTAATGCCTATTTGGGGTTGGGCGAAGTGGGAAAGACGGGAACGACGGATTACGCGGTGGACTTGTGGTTTATTGGCTACGTTCCCAGTCGATCGATCGTGACGGGGGTTTGGTTGGGCAACGATGACAACAGCCGCACCTACGGAAGTAGCGGCAACGCGGCGCAGTTATGGCGCGATTATATGAGGCAAACTTTGCGTTGAGGGACAGGTGAGGAGGTGGGGAAGTGAATGTACCGCCCCCTCACATGACCTCGTCATCTCCCTCTCTCGGATCGAGCCGCGTTCAATGCAAAAATAGGTCAAGTTGTAAAATGCGAACGAAACGTTATGACCATGCTTGCCACGCTACAGCGAGCCTTCGATCGAGGACAAGCGCTGAAAATCATCAGCGGACTGACCAACTTTGATGCAAATCGTGTTGCCCGTACCGTTAAAGCCGCTCACCTCGGTGGTGCAACCTTCGTCGATATCGCTGCAGATGCCGATCTGGTGCGTTTAGCCAAATCTTTAACTCATTTGCCGGTTTGCGTGTCAGCCGTCGAACCGGCAAAATTTATTCCGGCGGTTGAAGCGGGTGCTGATTCGATCGAAATTGGAAACTTCGATGCCTTCTATGCCCAAGGCCGTCGCTTTGAAGCCCCGGAAGTGTTGCAACTCACTCGCGAAACGCGCGCTCTGTTCCCGAAAATCACTTTGTCGGTCACCGTTCCCCACATTTTGGCACTGGACGAGCAGGTCTGCCTAGCTGAAGCGCTGGTGGCAGCGGGTGCCGATATCATTCAAACCGAAGGTGGAACGAGCAGCCAACCCCAGCACGCTGGCACCCTGGGATTGATTGAAAAAGCCGCCCCAACGCTAGCTGCGGCTGCTGAAATTTCCCGTGCTGTCTCGGTTCCTGTCTTGTGCGCGTCCGGTCTTTCGAGCGTTACGGCACCGATGGCCATCGCAGCAGGCGCGGCGGGAATTGGTGTCGGTTCTGCAGTGAACCGCCTTGAAAGCGAACTCGAAGCGATTGCTGCCGTTCGTGCCCTCGCTGAAGCCCTGACAACGGTCAGCCGCGAACGGGTTTCTCTCTAAAATTATCGACTCCTAACATAGAGGAGAAAGTTAGTAAATCTAACTTTACTCCTCTTGCAATCGCTAATTTTAATGATAGAATTCAGGATTGCTTATGGAACTAGATCGAACAGTTGACTAGGGCAATATTCACTCGATCGAATCCTTAGCAGGATTTTTGGCATCGCGGCGTCTGAAATCGACACTCGATCGAGAAATTTTAATTGTTCGCCAAAGATTGAAATTTATCTTAAGATTGTTGTAATCAACTTGCTAGTTTGATAAACGCTAGCTCAGAACGCGGAATTTAACAGGAGGAAGTTTATGGCGCTCGTCCCCATGCGTCTGCTGCTCGATCACGCGGCGGAAAACGGTTACGGTATCCCGGCGTACAACGTCAACAACATGGAGCAAATCCTGTCGATCATGCAAGCGGCTGACGAAACCAACAGCCCCGTGATCCTCCAGGCTTCCCGTGGTGCGCGTAAATATGCTGGTGAAAACTTCCTGCGCCATCTGGTGCTAGCCGCGATCGAAACCTATCCCCACATCCCCGTGGTGATGCACCAAGACCACGGGAACAGCCCTTCAACCTGCTACTCTGCCATCCGCAACGGCTTTACCAGCGTGATGATGGACGGCTCTCTCGAAGCGGATGCCAAAACGCCGGCAAGCTACGAGTACAACGTTGAAGTCACCAAAACGGTGGTCGATGTGGCTCACTCGATCGGCGTTAGCGTTGAAGGCGAACTGGGTTGCTTGGGTTCCCTCGAAACGGGTGAAGGCGAAGCTGAAGACGGTCACGGTTTTGAAGGGAAACTCAGCAAAGACCAACTGCTGACCGATCCCGATCAAGCCGTCGATTTCGTCGAACAAACCCAAGTAGACGCACTAGCTGTGGCGATCGGAACCAGCCACGGTGCATACAAATTCACCCGCAAACCCACGGGTGAAATTCTGGCAATCAGCCGCATTGAAGAAATTCACCGTCGTCTCCCCAACACTCACTTGGTCATGCACGGTTCTTCTTCCGTGCCTCAAGAGTGGTTGGATATGATCAACCAATACGGCGGTCAAATCCCCGAAACCTACGGCGTGCCGATCGAAGAAATTCAAAAAGGCATCAAGAGCGGTGTTCGTAAAGTCAACATCGACACCGACAACCGTTTGGCGATCACGGCAGCAATTCGCGAAGCGGCGGCGAAAGATCCCTCTAACTTCGATCCTCGCCACTTCATGAAACCCTCCATCAAGTATATGAAGCAAGTTTGTGCCGAGCGCTATGAAGCCTTCGGTACGGCTGGAAACGCGACGAAAGTCAAGCAAGTCTCGCTCGACGAGTTTGCGGCGAAATATGCGAGTGGCGAACTGGCTGCGAAAGTTGCTGTTTCCGTCTAATTTCACCGACTTGTTGTCAGTCTGACATTATCGACATTCAACGAATCCCCTAGGGGTAGTGCCTCGTGCCTACCCCTTTTTCAGTGAGCAGTGAGCAGTGAGCAGTGAGCAGTGGGGTTAGAGCTCGGTGTTTGGGGAGTGAGCCTTTTTCAGTGAGCAGTGAGC
>LWRO01000072.1 GCA_001657325.1 Geitlerinema sp. BBD 1991-9
GCGCTTGAGTGGGATAAATTCTCAGCTTGACGACTTTCATTAGTGCGATTAACAATCGTGTTAAACTCAGTCTAGCCGATCGATCGGTTTGTCCGCCACTTTGTCGCCTCGGCTTTCCCGGCCGCCACTCACGCTTCGCGTAGAGTGCGGGGCTTCCCGCCGAGGGAGCTAAAGAGGCGGCTTCGGTTTGTCCGAGGAGGGTGGCTTGCTGGTCAGGCAGAGATGTTTCGCTTTCGTCTCGTTGTCGCGGTGTGAACCGCGACGGAGGAGTCGCTCGAGCGCCAGCGAGAGACGAGTCGCCAGACGATTGCGATCCGGTGTTTGAATCGCCGCTCTCTATAGAGTCTGTATTAGTCTGTATAGTCTGTATAGTCTGGAGGGGCTTGAAATCCTCTTCAGGAGCGGGTTTCAAAGCTCACTCGCGAACTGTGGATCGCCCAGGCGAACTGTGGATCGTCTGGACGAACTGTAGATCGCCAACTGTGGGTTGCCTGACTAACGGTCGGTCGCCAAATTTTGGCTCGCACGGACTCCCACCCCAACCCGCCCAGTTCGTTGAGTTGTTTGAGAGACATTTGGACAGTTCGCCGTTGTATTCCCAAGGTTTCGGTGATCGGCTCGGTGTCGATTTCGATCGGTGGACTATCCTCGAATGGCATCTGGATGGATAACCACAGGTAGACCTTTAGCCCACATTCCGCCGAGAAGCCCCGTTGAAATTTCTCTCGATCTCGATTGCACCCGTCGTTCGTCGGTCACAGTTCGGGCGCGATCGCTCTGGCCGCTTCTTCGGACGTGCGAACCGGGACGATCTCGAACTCGGCGAGATCGTCCCAGGACTCCGTCCACTCTTGGAGAATTGCTTCGCTTTCCGCCTCCATGACCTGAAAGCAGCGCTGAAACTCGAGATCGACCCAGCTCGAGATGTATCGCACTCCCTCGGGGGTCATTCGCCCTCGATCGCGGAAGCGGCGGTACACTTCGGAAACCTTTCCCGGACGAAAATGCTCGATGACCATAAACAGCATGACTGACCCTCCTGGGCGGCTAATCGAGCCACGCTCCTTAAATCGGCTCAGCCTAGCCAACTACGTGTAATTTCCTGGGGCGTGTCGTCAATTTAATTCGGATCTTAGACTGTAACGGAGTGAGGCCCCTCACTACCTCATCACCATACCATTTTCACATTAGGGTCCGCATCGTCTCCGTGAAGTTAGCGTGAACTTTCGATGAAGTTTTCGGTAGATCTTCGGAGCGCTGGGGTTTTCTGGATCTGTCGTCGCTTCACTGGGAGGCATAGATCTTATAGATAAAATCCGGCGTACACCACCCACATCAACCCATTGCTCAGTAAGAGCAATCCCTTTAGCCAGCGTGACTGTACTAATCGCCAGACCCGCAAGCTAGCCAACATCACGAGAAAAAACTCAATCAATGCCACAATGCCGCCATGATGTTCAGAGTCCCAATACGAAATAGGACTTTCAAACCGAAAGTGGCTGAGGGGCCAAAAGTGCCGATGGCCATCATCCACATGAACCGGCAAATCACCGAGACAGTGCAAAATGACGCTGGCGGAGAGAAAAATAGCACCCGTGGTGACGGGACGCCAAGTCGGAGTTCGTGCGCTTGCCCAAACGGAGATCGCAATGACCACCAACGCCAGGGGAATCGAGTTGCCAATATCAAAAACCGTTTGCCAAAAGGGATCGTAATAAGCCTCACGCCAAATGGTTGACTCCTCCATCTGAGCGATGAATTTGGCCCACCCATAGAAGCCAAACATGGCTAAATCTGGCACGAGGGCTCCCCAAAAAATAGGGCGATTGAGGTGTGATTGAGAGCAGCGACCGAGCAGGGCAAGGTTCAAAATGATATGGCTAGGGGTGTTCATTGCTAACTGTCAGAACTGGGTACTCAAAGTTGGGCAAGGGGTCAGCCCGAGCGTAGAAACTGGCATTTCTCGATCGTACCTGTGCGAAGTGGAAGCCGGGAAAAAGCAACCGACCCTTGACAAGGTCGCGGTCATCTCGTCAGCCCTCGGGATGCCTGCCTCGACGCTGATGTGGCTGGCAGAGTTTCTGGAAGACTCCTGCGCCCCACAGCCGGACGACAACGACTTCCTCAACGCTTTGTTGGGGATGTTGGAAGCTCGTCGGGAAAGCGTGTAGATTCAGTTATCCCCTCGGTTGTTGCGCTCGATCGAGGGGATTGTTGTGGGTGGTCTCGTAATTTGCGAGGTCGTTCTGTCAATCGAAGTTGAAATCAAGATTTACCCATACATTGCTATTTCTTGTACGTTGATTTGGGTATTCGATCGACTATCGACGTTCCCAACTGCCCATGCGATATTGGAGGCCAAATCTTATTCTCGAGCATCAGAATTTTACTCAAGACCCAGAAAGAAGTACGACTTATGGCCATCGATAACTTACACGGTATCTCGAATCGATTGCTGGTCTTCGCAGTCGTTTCGAGTCCCCAGATCTTATCGTTCGGGTTTCTATCTTCAAATCCTGCTTTTTCACAAATTGTTCCCGACAATACCCTTCCCATTCCATCGCAGATGACAGTTGATGCAAACCTTTACACTATTGAGGGGGGAACGGAAACGGGCAGCAATCTCTTTCATTCCTTTGAAAGCTTTTCCATTCCCACGGGCAGCGAGGCATTTTTCAACAATGCCACCACCGTCGAAAATATCCTCACCCGCGTCACGGGAGGTAACGTTTCCAACATCGACGGACTAATTCGAGCCAACGGTACGGCAAATTTATTTCTGATCAACCCCAACGGCATCGTCTTCGGTAAAAACGCCCGCCTCGACCTCGGCGGTTCCTTCTTCGCCAGTACTGCCCATCGCCTCGAATTTAGAGATGGAAGTTTCTTCAGTGCCACCGAACCCAACACACCACCGTTCCTCACTGTTTCCGTTCCCGTGGGCGTGCAGTTGGGAAATTCATCCGGTTCGATTGAAATCCAAGGAACGGGAAACCTCGAGCGATTTCCCACGGCAACTTCGGGCTTATCGGTTGCACCGGGACGCTCGATCGCCTTTATCGGGGGAAACGTCACGCTCGACGGCGCAATGGTGAGCGTCCCCTCGGGACGGGTTGAAATCGGTAGTGTTGTCGAAGGGAACGTTAGCTTGGACGAGGGTTGGACGCTCAACTACGACGGCGTGAGTGCGTGGGGAAGCGTTCGATTGCGGAATCGAGCGTCGGTCTTCGTCCCTACAAGCAATGTGGACAACATTTCAAATACGGGAATTCAGATGGTTGGGAGAGACATCTCGATCGATGGCTCTCAAATTGCGACTTTGACGCAAAACAGCCAAGCTAGTGGAAACGTAGACATCCAAGCTTCAGAGTTGCTGACATTGGGCGGGTCGATCGATACGTTGCCCTTTAGCGCTGCCGTGGAAACCCAAACTGACGAAACCGCAACCGGAAACGGCGGCCATCTCAACGTGACTTCACCCCAAATCGCGATAAACGACGGGGCAAGAGTGCAAACCTGGAGTTTCGGGGGCGGAAATGCTGGCGACGTGAGTGTGAATGCCGATTCGATCGAGATCGTCGGCGCTGCACCGCCGTCCGTATTCTCTCTAGACACGAGTACTTTAATCGAACAAAGCACGGGAAGCCGCATTGCCAGCGAGAATTTCGGCATCGGAGGCGGTGGCGACCTCCACATCACGACTGACAACGTATTCCTGAGCGACGGCGGACAAATCCGCACCCTCGTTGGGTTAACAGCCCTCGGACGCGGTGGAACGATAACCGTCAACGCCCGCGAGATGAGCGCGATCGGTGCTATTGTCTTAAATCCTGTCCTAGTCAGCGGTATTGCCAGCCAGACTGTCGGGGCAGGTGACGGCGGCAACGTGAGCGTTTCGACCCAACGAGCGAGCTTGCAAGACGGCGGACAAATTTCAACGTGGACTTCAGGGGCAGGCAGAGGGGGAAACCTCTCGATCGAAGCCTCTGAATCGTTCGTCGCGCGAGGGGTCAATCCCTTTCTGCCGGTGATTCCCGGTGGCATCGCCGCCAGTGCAGTGACAACTGGAGACGGCGGCAACATCGAGCTTTCAACGCCTCAGTTAACCTTATCGGACGGCGCAGGTGTTACCTCGTTCGTCCTCGTCCAGTTAACGGGTTTACCTTTGCCCGATGGCGGAATGGGAAATGCTGGAAACGTCAACGTCGAAGCGGATTCGATCGAGCTGATCGGCACGAGTCCCTTCAATGCCGACAACTTCACCCAGATGGGCAGTATTACGTTTGGGGCGGGGGATGCTGGCGATATCAACATTTCCACTCGACAACTCACGGTGCGAGACGGTGCAGTCGTCCTTTCATCAGTCACTCCTTCGTTGTCTCCTTTCGGAGAACCGCCCCCCGGTTCGGGATCTGGGAACAGCGGGCGGTTGCAGATCGACGCTTCGGAATCGATCGAAGTGCTGGGTACGAATGCGTTTTTTGTGTCTCCGAGTTTTGTCGGCACTTCAACGGTTGGGCTTGGCAACGCGGGTGAGTTTGTCGTCAACACCGATCGACTGGTCTTGCGCGATGGCGGTGCGATCGGTACGTTCACCGGTGCCACGGGCAATGCCGGTCAAATTCGCATTAACGCATCGGAAATCTTAATCAGCGGTCGAAGCGAGAGCAACGTTGGCGTTTCCCGCTTGACCGCCGGGGCATTCGCACCAGACGAACTCGCACAACAGACATTCTTTATTCCACCGATTCCCACTGGTGAAACCGGCGAAGTGACCGTTCGTACCGAGCGACTGACGCTTCAAGACGGCGGTAGCATGAGCGTTCAACACGAAGGCATTGGGAACGCTGGAACCTTGGACATTAACGCATCGCACGTCAGCCTCGAAGATGATTCAGCCATCTCTGCCACCACGGCCTTCGGCGTGGGGGGGAATGTTAACCTCAAAGTCAGCAATTCGCTGCAACTGCGAGATGACAGTCAAATTGCACTGTCAGCTCTTGGCGATGTGGGGAATGGGGGAAACCTATCGATCGAATCGGCAACGGTAACGTTACTCGATCGAAGTTCGATTCAAGCCAACGCCGTTCGGGGGGCAGGGGGCAACATTCGCATCGTCACCGAAGGTATTTTGTCCGCTCCCAACACCACCATTACCGCCAGTTCGCAACTGGGCATCGATGGCGTGGTCGAAATTACTCAATCCACGGTCGATACCAATACGGGATTGATTCAGTTATCCCAAGACACCATTGACCTTGCCAATCGGATCGATCGAGGATGTGCCAGCAGTCAAGGCAACACCTTTGTTGTCTCTGGACGTGGAGGAATTCCCAGTAATCCGAGGGTCAACTTGTATGGAACAGCAGGCTTCGGTTGGAGCGATATTCGAGATTGGCGCAGTCTCGGCGAGTTGCCATCCGACGCTGAAACCCGAGACCCCGCCGAATCCGCACCAACCGATCCCGTTGTTGAAGCAACGGGATGGCAGCGTCATAAGGACGGAACGGTGGAGCTAGTCGTCACACCCCAAGGGCAACCCGTCGGAAACCGTTGGCTCGAGCGACCCGTTTGTCGTTAGCGAACGGTTGGGGATGTTGGAGGCTGGAAAGAGCGCTTAGGTTGAATTGTCCCCTCGGTTGTTGCGCTCGATCGAGGGGATTGTTGTGGGTGGTCTCGTAATTTGCGAGGTTGTCCCGCCGATCGAGGCTGGAGTTTGTTTTAGACAAAAAAATTCTTTGCTGTTTGTTACAAATCCGAAGATTTGTATGTGTTCAATCGTATGTTTTATGCGTGTAAATACGTATTTTTTTATATTTTTCTTGCTCTTCAATTTAAGTATTCTATCGACCATCGATATCTACATAGACACCCATAATAACTTATGCCATATTGAAGGAAAAAAGGCTCTTTCTCGAGCATAGAAAATCGTGGCAACAACCCAGGCAAAGGCACAAATCATGCCCTTTAACAACTGGCAAGGTATCTTGAGGCAATTTCTGCCCGTTGCAGTCGTTGCGAGTACCCAGATATTATCGTTCGGCTTTCTATCTTCAAGTCCCGCTTTTTCACAAATCGTTCCCGACAATACCCTCTCCGTCCCTTCCCAGGTAACAATTGATGGAAACGTTCACACAATTGAAGGCGGAACGGAAGCGGGAAGCAACCTCTTCCACTCGTTTCAAGACTTTTCCGTTCCGACGGGAGCCGAAGCCTTTTTTAACAACGCCGCAACAGTTGAAAATATCCTCACCCGCGTCACGGGAGGTAACGTTTCCCACATCGATGGCTTAATTCGAGCCAACGGAACGGCGAACTTGTTTCTCCTCAATCCTAACGGCCTCGTTTTCGGGCCGAACGCACGGTTAGACATCGGTGGTTCGTTTTTCGGTTCCACGGCCAACAGCATTCAACTGTCCGACGGCAGCTTCTTCAGCGCCACCGACCCGCAAGCGCCGCCCTTGCTCACCATTAACGTTCCGGTGGGGTTGCAGTTCGCCGGGAATTCGGGAACGGTGGAAGTGCAAGGGGAAGGGCCTCGTCTGGCAACGGTTCGGGGAATGCAGGGCTTAATCGATCGATCGTCGCTCGTCCCCAATTTAGAAGTGAGTCCCGGTCGCACCTTGGCGCTGATCGGCACCAGCGTCAACCTAACGGGCAGTACGGTTTCGGCTCTAGACGGCCAACTGGAATTGAGCAGCCCTCGCACGGGAACCGTCGCTTTGACCCCCCAGGGTGAAGGTTGGGACTTCAACTATACAGATATCTCGGCCTGGGGTGACGTTCGCTTGAGCCAGCAAGCCCTCGCCGATGCCAGCGGCGATCGCGGCTCGCTCCGAGTGCGTGCGGGAAACTTCGAGTTGCGTGACGGTTCGCTCTTGTTGCTCGAAAATCGCGGTGCGACCCCCCAAGCGGGAGGCATTCGCATCGAAGCCGCCGATACCGTCCTCGCCACCGGCACTACTGCCAACGGCCGGTTTGCTAGCGGTATTGTCACCCAAACCCGGGGTGAGGGGAAAGGAGCCGACGTGGCCATCGAGGCCGATCGCCTCACCCTCGAACGAGGAGCGATTTTCCAAAGCGTGACCGTTGGTGCGGGAAATGCGGGGGCCTGGCAAGCGAACGTCCGTTCCCGTATCGAGATCGCGGGCGCTTCTCCCATCAACGGCGGGCGGAGTACCTGGAGCGTGGTGACGCGGGGGGATGGCAGCGCGGGAGATATTACCCTGGCAAACCAACGGCTGCGCCTCGTTGACGGCGGTTTCATGCGTTCTCGAACCGAGGGAAGTGGAAGGAGCGGCAACATCTCCATTGCTGCCGACTGGGTGGAACTCACCGGCAATCTTCCCGAGGCGATCGGCAATCCCAATATTATCGTCGGTTCCATTATTGGAGTTTCCAGTTTGGGGACGGGGGATGCTGGCGACATCGAGATCGATACGGCTCGCCTGATCTTGAGCGACGGCGGTCGCCTTAACTCGGCTGGGTTTGCCGAAGGGGATGGAGGCAACATTGTGATTTCGGCGACAGAAGAGATAGACATTCGCGGCCGGTCTCGATACAACCAACCGAGCCGACTGAACGCTAGCGTCGGTCCAGCCAGGCCGCGCTTGCGGCAACAGTTCGGTCTTCCTGACATTCCTTCTGGACGGGCGGGTAACATCGTTATCGATACGCCCAACTTGCGTGTTAGCGATGGCGCTGTGATTGCTGTCGCCAACCGGGGCATCCAAGATGCGGGAACCTTGCAAATCCGTGCCAACGCGATCCGCCTCGACAATGAGGGTGTTTTGACGGCTGACACGACTTCTGGGGAAGGGGGCAACATCGTTCTCGATACTCAAACCCTGCAACTGCGCGGCGGCAGTCTAATCTCGACGGAAGCGGGCGGAACGGGCAACGGGGGCAATATTGCCATCAATACGGAGACTCTTGCCTTGCTCGAGGACAGCAACATTACCGCCAATGCCTTTGAAGGGCAGGGGGGCAACATCCAAATCGAAACCCAAGGACTGTTTCTCTCTCCCAACAGTGGTATTACCCCCAGTTGAGAACTGGCGGTCGATGGCATTGTTGCCGTTACCGAACCGGAAATTGACACGAGTTCGGCATTGGTTCAGTTGAGCGACGATCCCATCGATCCGGCAACTCAGATCGTCTCAGCTTGTTCAGTGGCAGCGGAAAACTCCTTCGTCGTGACGGGAAATAGAGGTTTGCCGCCCGATCCCACGGATATCTTGAGGGGTGAAGACGTTTGGGTCGATCTGCGACTTTCTAGCGATCTCGAGGTGACACCGATCGAAGCCAGCCCCAGCGAGGCAGGAGACAGCTCGGAAGAAGATAGCTCGATCGAGCCTCAGTCGATCGTAGAAGCGACGGGTTGGCAGCATCACGAGGACGGAACGGTGGAGTTAGTCACCGCACCCCAAAGACGAGTCGGGAATCGTTGGCTCGAGCGACCCGTTTGTCGGCAGTGAAACCGAGTGATTTGCCCCTGTTCCCTCGAGCGTATCCGAACGGCTCCCCTCGCTCGAGGGGTGGTGAGGAGAAACGAGTCCAACCCTCTCATCGGAGTATTTCTTATGCGGCAGAAATTCACCTGGAGCCAATGGCGAGATCGTGCCGTCGTCTCTAAATCAGCGTTTTGCCATCGCCTTGCGCGCGGGTGGAGCCAGGAAGAGTCCGCGCTCACGCCCTCAAAAGCCCAGCGCACGGCTAGACGCGAATCTCCGTTTCGAGCGATTCCCAAGGGGAAAGTTCGATCGTTCCAAGCTTTCGCCGAAGACGACGCAGCGCTCGAGCGGGAGATCGAAGCATCGGGATTAACGATTAGGGATTTCCTCGCGCAACTCGTTCACGAGTATCTCCAACCGAAATAACAGAGAACCATTTTGTCGGGGCCGCCAATCTGGTCGAAATCAGCTCGGGGACAAAACGAGAGGTCAACTCATCCTATCGTCCGATCGATATGGAAGTTGTCGCTCGATCGATGGCTTCGCGATGTGTGAGAGGAGGCTACAGATCGATCCGGAGTTGTCGCTCGATCGAGCAGCTCGCGTGACGCGAGGAGATGCTACAGCTCGATCGAACAGCTCGCGATTTGCCAAGTACGTTGGTCAGACTTGGAGATCCAACAGCTCGTCCAACGCGAGCCTCGTCCAACCCATCGACCTCGCAAATTACGAATCCACCCACAATAACCCCCTCGATCGATCTAATCGAGGGGACAACTGAACCTAAGCGCTTTTCCCAGCCTCCAACATCCCCGGCAAAGCGTTTCGGTGCGTTGGACTTGTTGTTTGGTTCGATCGAGGTCTCACTTGACATTCAAACCCCTGAAAGTCTGGAGATTTCTCGGGGCATCTGGCTAAAAATACGAGCTGATTTCCCGACCGCACTATGGAATGTCCGTATAAACATCGTCAGAAATTCCGATCTAAAAAAGGAGTTCTGCCATGACGATAAAATACAGATGCACGTACGAATGTAAGAACGAGAGCGCGGTGCCAGAGCGAGAGTACGAAGTCGTTGTAATAAGCGACACTTCTTGCAAACCTACTTTCACCGCACCACCTAACCTTATCCCGTCAGGGGTGGGTAATAAGTGCACCTAGGTGAAGTCAGAACAATTTGAATCCAATGCAAGATCGCAACGGTGGTTGTCAACCGTTGTTGGTGCTACTGGCACAGCCATCTGGGTTACTGACAACCACAGTAACCCAGCTGGTTGGGTGGTCGGACTTGCTGCCGTTGGTGGAGGCGTTCTCGGGTGGTTGTTAGGTGGTTAACGTCGTCCGTTACTGAATACCTCGGGTTTCCTGAATTGATGCGAACGCTATGCCAGACGAGGGGTTCGATCGTTTTGTGACTCGAAACGTTACAGCCTATAACCCCATTTTCTCGTGTAGCGAAGGTTTCCAGCCAGTGAATGCCTGGTCACTGAAACCACATTCCATATAATCCCCCTCGATCGAACGCAACAACCGAGGGAACTGAAATGGTCCCCAAAAACTGGACAGGGAGCTAAGCTCTGAACCCTCAAAACATGATAGGAGTAGTTCATGAGCCAAAAACGGAAACAATACAGTCCGGCTTTCAAAGCCAAAGTCGCGCTGGAAGGGGTTCGGGGCGAGAAAACCGTCTCGGAGCTGGCAAGCCAGTACGAGGTACACCCAACAATGATTAACAACTGTCGCTTCCAGTTGTTAGAGGGAGCCAGCAGCTTGTTTGAAAAGGGCAGTGGGAACCGCCCAAGCCGTGACTCTCAGCAAGAGCAGATAGACGAGTTGTATCGACAGATCGGGCAGTTGAAGGTGGAACGGGATTTTTTAGCCAACAGGTCAGCACAGTTGGGACTAAAGACCGAAAAGCCTTGGGAGTGCCTGACCCCTCCGACTTGAGCCTTGTCAGACAATGCGAACTGCTGAAGGTAGCCCGTTCGAGCTTTTACTACGAACCTCAACCCCCGTCAGAGGAGGAGTTGACCCTGTTGCGACTAATTGACCAGCAATACCTGAAAACGCCCTTTTATGGCAGTCGCCGGATGACCGTAGCCTTGCGTCAACAAGGCTATCTGGTGAACCGCAAGCGGGTACAACGGTTGATGCGTCAGTTGGGCATTGAAGCGATTTATCCCAAACCTCGTCTGAGCCAAGGGCATCCGGAACATCAGGTCTATCCTTATCGGCTGCGGAACCTGGCCGTGATTGAATCGAACCAAGTCTGGTGTACTGACATCACCTACTTACCTGTTCTCAAGGGGCATTTCTATCTGGTGGCCTGATGGATTGGTTCAGTCGCAAAGTCTTGTCCTGGCGAATTTCCAACACTTTAGAGGTGACATTTTGTGTCGAAGCCTTACAAGAAGCCATCGACGGCTATGGAAGCCCTGAGATCTTTAACTCAGACCCGGGCAGTCAATTTACCTCCAACCGTTTCACCGCCTGTCTCAAGGCGGCAGGGACTCAAATCAGCATGGATGGTCGAGGACGCTGTCACGACAATATTTTCATCGAACGCTTATGGCGAACGCTGAAGTACGAGCTGATTTATCTGATGGCATTTGAGGATGGCATTCATTTGCACAGGGAGGTGCGAAAATGGTTTGACTGGTATAATGAAGAGCGTCCGCATCAAGCGTTGGATTATCGCACCCCAGACCGGATGTATTGGGAAAAGCGAGAAAAAAGAATTTCCAACGGATTTTCTTGAATGAGGACATCGCGATCTCCACTTTTCAGAGCTTAGAGATCCCTCAGAAACGAATGGCTCGATCGAAACAATATCGCAAAGTTGGCGTCTTAAACTTTGCATCAGCGAGAAATCCTGGCGGTGGGTTTCTCAACGGCGCGCTCGCTCAAGAGGAAAGCTTGGCACGAAGCTCGGCGCTTTACAAGAGTTTGATACAATGCCCGCAATATTACGATTTTCATCGCAGTCATCGATCGCTGCTCTATTCCAATCGCACGATCTATTCGCCGGGGTGTCCAGTTTTTAAGCGAGATGATGGAACTTTAATCGAAGAACCTTATGCGATCGATTTCATAACCAGCCCCGCCCCCAATGCAGGAGCAATCGCGAGAAATCAACCTCAAGATTTAGAAAAAATCAGCGAGGTTTTATACGATCGAGCGTCCAAGATTCTAAGTTTAGCTGTTTTTCAGGGTTGTGAAGCGCTCGTCTTAGGGGCTTGGGGATGTGGTGTATTTAAAAACGATCCATCCATAGTTTCTAAGATTTTTGCTAATTTGTTGTTTTCGGATCGTCTTTTTAAAGGCAGATTTCAACAAATTTTATTTTCGGTTTTAGATTCGACCAAAAAAGAAAATACAATTTCTGCTTTCAACGATAATTTACGATCGCCATTTCGTGAAATTCAAAAAGAAGAGGCAATACATTCAGATCGAGAATTGTAGATCGTCAAAATTTAGTTCGATCGAGCTTTTTGCTTAACTTCTAACCGATCGATGGGGAGAAGTCCCGCCGTATTGTGGCTCGACGGCTCGACTGAGCGATCGATACGATTTATGAAGACAGAACCTTCGCACCTCCAGCAGAAGAAGCTGTGACAGAAGATGAAGAATGAGCGATCGACAGCGACAGAAGATCGCCGCTATCCCCCACTTTTTAAGGAAAATTTTCAAATCCAACATTACATTTAAATTTGCAATATATTCAGGATTTCAACCTTCATCTCCCAACGATAAGACCAGGAGAAGCTCTTGAGAAAATGCTAAAATTGTCACGTCGAACGTACAGGGTATTGTGGAATTCCATCCAGTTCCATATCGGTTAATAAACAAATTAATTGAACCTTTAAATAGCGAATAAAATTCTTTTAAAAGCCTATCGCTATCTACACCTTTAAGACGACTATCGTAAGCCAAATATTTACGAAGATATTCTGTCCAAAGCTCGGTTATTTCCGAGTTTGATATTTTTTGCAGATCGTTTAAAGCAAAGCCGACCGGAGAGCGTTTTAAAATTCTAGGCAAAGTTTTTGAAACATTTTTTTCTGTCCATTCACTCAAATGAAACCAACGTGCCTCAATCGCAATCCCAGAAAGTAAAACCGTGTGGCGAGCTTCGAGAAAAGCGTTGAGAAACCGATCGACTGCTTCGCGTCCACCCTGCTGAGACACGGCCGTAAAAAGGTAATACCCTCTCGTATATGGATAAATATTTCTCGATATATCCATGAATTAACAACCGGAGCTTTAGCAAAAGTAACACGGTAAAGTTATTGCTAACTCTGCCATGTTTGAGATTACGACAATTCAGCACCTTCTCGAATTTCGATCGATCCTTTAGTTTTCCGTTCCGGCGTTAACTGCAAATACAATCCTGGCGTCACCAACATTGCAATTAACGTCGAAGCCACTAACCCGAACCCGATCGCAGAAGCCAGCGGAAACCAAATCGGATCGCTCAACGCTAACGGAATAATCCCCACAATGGTTGTCACACTGGTGGTTAAAATCGGACGCAGGCGATCGGCGACCCCGCACGCTGCCGCATGACGCACGTCCATTCCATTGGCCCGATGAGCGTTCATGGTTTCCACCATCACGATTGCGTTATTCACCACAATTCCAAACAACGCAATAATCCCAATCACCGCTGGAAATGAAATTGGAATATTCAACAGGAAAAATCCGCCAAACGTCCCAATGAGTGCAAACGGAATCACCAACATAATAATCAACGGTTGCGTAAAAGAACCAAACTGAATCACCAAAACCGAAAACACCAGAAAAAATGCAACCATGGCCATTTGTCCCGCCGAACCAAAGGTTTCACTCTGTGTTTCTAATTCCCCAGCAATTTTATAACTGTAACCTTGCGGCCAGGTTTTCTCCAGCTCTTTTAACTTCGGTTCCAAATCTTCAAAAACGATTTCACCAGGACTGCGACCCTTGTTTTTCGCCAAAACTGTCACTGTTCGTCGTGCATCTTGGTGAGTAATCGAAAGTGGTGCAGCACCAAACTCGAGATCGAACACTTCCGGCCCTGCCACTAGCGTCCCATCTGGAGCGACTAACCGCAGCGTTTCCAATTCGTCGAGGCGTGTCGGGCCGCCAACTTCACCCTCGCGAGACGGCCAAACCGTACTCAGGCGAATTTCCAAGTCCTCCTCGCCGCCACCGATGGGATAGTCACCAATATCGTTGTCTGTCATGAGGTAACGACCCTGCATCGCCAAATCGTCCGCGTCGAATCCATAAAAGTCGATCGCCTCCCGTCGCGGCCGCAGTTTGATATCGGAACGCAACGCACCTAAATCGTCGCGCACGTCTACCGAACCGGGAATATCTCGTAATACCGCTTGCACTTCGCCAGAGATGCGTCGCAATTCGTCCATATCGGAACCGGAAATCTCGATCGCGATCGGGTCGCCCCCTTCCCCGGTTAACTGGCGGTTCACCACCAGCGACGCACCAGGATACTGGCGTATCGCAACTTGTAAAGCTTCGCGCAGTTCTGCGACGTATTCAAACGACATTCGATCGCGCTCTGACTGGGGCGTAAACATTGCCGAAAAGCCGACGAGATAGGTGCCTCGGTTGGCTTGGATACCGCTTTCTTCGACCAGTTGGCTGCGCTGGCCGACAAATTTCGTGACGCTTTCGAGGTAGGGTTTCGATCGAAGAATTTCACCGAGAGCGTCCGCCACTTGCTGGGAACTCTCGAGCGTCGCCGTTGGTGGGAGTTCCACGTTCGCGCTAAGTTTGCGTGCGTCGTCGTCGGGGAACAGGTTCGAGGGTAAAGATCCTGCCAAGACAACACTCAACACGAACGCACTCAACGCCCCCATCGTCCACAATCGCGCCGTGGCTTTATTGCGAACGGTGTGACGCAGACTCCACGATCGAAATCCATCAGACGCGACTTTCGACAGTCGATCGATCCGACTCGTTTTCCCCGTATACTTCACCTTTCCCAACAACAGCCGCGAAAGGGGAATATCGACAAATAGAGCGATGATATAGCTCAACACCAAACAGGCGATCGCACTTAGCGGAATCAAGCGCACGAATTTACCCATGGTTCCACCGATCGCCATCAGCGGAACCATCGCCAAAATCGTAGTCAACTGTCCCGAAAATGCGGGTAGTGAATAGGTTTTCAGAGTTTTAAGTGCAGCTCGATCGAACGGCAACCCTTCCACGAAAATCCCCTCGTGCATCCCCTCCATCATTAGAATGAACACGTCCACCAACAGCCCCAGGGACAGAATCATCCCCACTTGAACCATCGAATTGAGGGTAAAGCCACAAATCCACAACACCGCCAGCGCCCCCAGAAACGTCAGGGGAATGGACAGCCCAGCGATAATGGCTTCACGCCACGTCAGCGCCAGCAGCAACACGACGAATACCGCCAGAACCCCCTGCCACGCATTGGAAAACAGGTTGTCGAGGTCTTCGAGAATGATGTCAGCATCCGTATTGATGACGCGGTAGTCCATCCCGTGAGGCCACAGGCTGGGATCGGCTTTCGCGTCTTCCAAAGCTTTGAGACTCGCCTCGATCGTTTGAATGCTATCGGAACCGGGAACCTTGACAATATCGACGTTAATCGCGGGTTTAAATTCGTTCCCCTCATAACTCATAAAGGCGCGGGTTTCTTCCCGTTCCAAATCTCGCCGCACCTCCGCGATTTCGCCCAATAATACCACCCGTCCCTCGGCTTTGGACGCACTGGCATTACCCAACCGCTTCACTGGAAGCTGTTTCAAAGCTTCGACACTGCGGAACCGTCCGTAAAACCGAACTTGCGCCCCGATGTCATCGCTTTCAATGCGTTCCCAAGGCATATCGCGGTTGCCCGTTTGGATAGCGTTCGCGACTTGTGTCGGAGAAATACCCAGTGTGGCGAGGCGACTGGGGAGCAATTGCACGTGAACGACCTCTTCCCGTTGTCCGCCGAGATTGACTTCTCGCACGTTGGGAACCCGTTCGAGGATATCTTGCAAGTCGTCCGCCGCGCGACTCAACACCGCCATGTCGATGTCACCGTACAAAGTGACACTCAAAATCGGCGTGTCTTGAGTCGAAATTTGCTCGATCGTCGGCTTTTCCGCATCTTCAGGTAACTCGGCTTCGGCTTCGTCAACCTTGGCGCGAACCTGGGCGATCGATTCGTTCGTCGGCGCGTCCGCCACGAATTCGACCGTGATTTCCGACTGACCGTCGAACGACGCGCTGCTGAGTTCTTTCAGACCCCTGAGAGATTTAAGCTCTTTTTCGAGTTCGTCGGTGACTTGATTTTCAATGGTTTCGGGGTCGGCCCCCGGCCAGATGGTGGAAATGCTGGCGATGGCGACATCGATATCCGGATCGCCTTCTTTCACCATGCTAGTGACCGCTAACAGCCCGCTGATGACGAGAAGCAACACCAGGAGCAGTCCGAAGATCGTTTCGAGAAAGAAAAACCGACTCAAGGGTGAAACGCGATCTTCAGAGGGCGAAACGTTCGGAGATAAGGGGGGTTCAGCCATGATTCCAGTTGAAGAGGGCGACTACTCGATGATTTCTACGGGCGTTCCATCGACGAGGCGATTTTGTCCTTCGACGACAATGCGTTCGTTCGGTTCGACACCTCGGACGATTTCCTGTTGCGATAATCCTTCAATTCCCAGTTCGACGGTGCGTTCTTCCACGTGGTTGGTTTCGGGGTTGACGACGAAAACGTGAGGCTCTCGATCTCGGTAGACGAAGGCGCGATACGGTGCGACAACGGCGTTGGGATTTTCATCCACCGCAATCCAGGTATGAACTCGCGCCCCGTGTTTCAGCTTGTCGCCCCCGTGCGAGATACGAACGGTCACTTCAACACCGCGTCGTCCGGGGGTGACGGAAGGACTCACCGAAAAGACGGTTCCTTCTGCGACGGCAATTTCCGTGAGCTGTTCGCTCGTCAAACCGATTTGTGAGGCGGTGGTCATGTCCTGTTCGAGAACGACGAGCGCCCGCTGTCCGGGTTCGACTTGCTGTCCTTCAAATGCCGGGAGTTCGATCTCGATTTCGTATTGGCTGGGGTCGATGATGACGATGGGAATGGATTCGATCAGGTCTTGATAGCTCGTCGAGTTGACGACTTGCGGGTTCCAGTATTCACCCTCGCGAACGTTGAGATAGGCGACGATACCATCGAAGGGAGCGACGATTTGGCTGTCCTCGACTTCGACGCTGCTGCGGGTAATGTTGGCTTCAGCGGATTCAACTCCAGCCCGGGCGGCCTGAATTTGGGAATCCGCCGCACGGACGCTACCCTCGATGGCGATAACGTTTTGTTCGGCGGCGGCGACTTGGCTTTGGGCGGCCGCGATTTGGGTTTCGGCAGCTCGCACGTCGTCGTGGGCGGCTCTGAGGGAGGCGCGGGCAGATTCGAGGCTGGCTTGGGCTTCGTTGTAGGCGTTTCGGGCGACATCGAGCTGTCGCCGCTCGACGACTTGTTGCTCCACGAGATCGCTGTAGCGGTTGAAGTCGGCTTCGGCGAGTTCGAGGTTAGATTCGGCACGATGTACGTCGGCTTCAGCTCGGGTCACGTTTTGGATAGCCTGCGAGCGCTGGGCTTCAGTGGAGGCCACTTGGGCGCGATACTGTTCGACCTGGGCGCGAGCTTGTTCGACTTGGGCTTGGGTTTGCTGTTGTTGGGCGATTGCGGTCAGTTCTTGTTGTCGGGCTTCGGCGGCGGCGGCGCGAGACTGGGCGAGGTCGGCTTGCAATTGTCGATCGTCGACTTGGGCGAGGAGTTGTCCGGCTGAAACTCGATCGCCTTCTCGCAATTCGCGTCCGTCGATTTGGACGATGGTGTTGACGGTTCCAGAGATTTCAAAGGTGAGGTGTTTGGCGCGAACAGCGCGCACGTTTCCATCTCCAAAGACCCAGCTTTCAATCGGGGCTGTGTGGGCGGGAACGGCGCGCACGGGTAATCCGGCTGCGTCGGAGATCGATGCACTCTGGATGGGTTCTTGGAGGCGGCTGACCACTGCAACCCCTGTGAGGAGGCTGAAAGTGGCGATCGAAGCGAAATAAATCCAGGGTTTACGCCATTTGGGGGCGGGTTTAGCTGGATTTTCGTGTTGGGATAGCGGGGAAAAAGGCTGTTTGGAAAGTCCGTTCATGATTCGATGGTTTGGGTAGATTACGACACGAAATCAGAGGCGGAAAACTTTGCGACCAGAGGTAGTTTTGAGGTGAAATCTTATTGAGGCGAAATTTTAATTTGCAATAGAGATTGAATTTTTTGCGATCGAGTATTTCTGAGATACGGCATTTTTTGAGTCGATTTACAAGTTCGATCTCAGGACAAAAAATTCAAAATTCTAGGATTTTGGAAGATTCTTTTGAGTGGCTTTGGCGCTCAGTCCATGCTCTAAAATGTAAATGATACTATCAAACCATTTCTGAGCGAACTTCAATTTTTCTTCGGTGATTTGTTCTCGATCTAGTTTTTTTACATCAATTCCTAATTTTTGAGGAATCCAGTATCCAGAGCTGTCCCATAAGGTATCGATCGCGAAAACAGCTAGATCGACATCGATTTCGGAAGTGATTTCACCTCGCTCGATGCCCTGTTCGACAATTTTTTGTAAATGGTGTCGCAAGGCAAGTTGTGCGCGTTGATAGACCTCGTCGCGAAAAGGCACGTCACCATAAAGGGCGCGGTACATAATTCGACACCACCGAGGATCGTCCATTACCAGATCGGCGCTTCGATAAAAAATCCATCGTAGATGTGCAAAAACATTGGTTTGAGATTCGGGTGGTGTGGATGCAAGTAGAAACTCGATTTCGCGTTCGACCGCTAAATCGACGAGGTGCAAATAGAGATCTTTTTTATCCTCGAAATACTGATAAAAACTCCCTTTTGAAATCTTGGCTTGTTTGACAACCTGAGAAATCGAAGCCACCCCATAGTCGTGACCGGCGAATTCCTCGATCGCAATCTCGAGGATCGTCTGTTGCTTTTCCGGCGGAAGGTTGAAAAAGGTGGGTTTGGGCATGGTGACGACATCGACTTGACGTGTGACCGATCGGTCACATGACCGGCTAGTCACATCCTAGCGTGAGGCGATCGATTTGTCACGAAAATCGCTGTCACCCGCTTTCCCACTGGAGTTCGGGGAAGTTGCTGCGTTTAAGACGATGCCTTTTTAGACCGATATTGTTTAACGAAAGCTAAAAGCGCCCGATCTTCAAAGCCTCGGGCTAAATCTTGGAGTTTTCGAGCAAAAGGACGGTATTGAGGGTCGAGTTGCTCGAGATAAGTGGCGCGATCGCGAATTCGCTTCATACTGCCCATCCTCGCCAGGT
>LWRO01000073.1 GCA_001657325.1 Geitlerinema sp. BBD 1991-9
ACTGCTCACTGCTCACTGTAAAAGGGGAAACGGCGAACTGAAAACTGTCTTCACTGCTCACTGCTCACTGCTCACTGCTCACTGTAAAAGGTGACTGGCGACTGAAACTCGTCTAGTCTTCTTCCTCTTCCGATCCTTCCGCTGCTGGCGGAACTAACGCCACCGCCGCAATCGCGTCTTCTTTGTCGAGGCGTTGGACTCGAATTCCCGTCGCCGCACGGGATTGAGTGGTAATCGCACTCGCCGCTTGACGGATGATAATACCCCGCGTCGTCACCATCATCAACTCGTCTTCTTCGTTGACAACTAACAACGCCGCGACGGTGTCGTTATCTAAGTGCGACTTGAACTTCGTGGAAATCGTACCTTTTCCGGCACGATTTTGTAAGCGGAACTGCGACACGGGGACTCGTTTGCCATAGCCCCCCGTCGTCACCACCAGTACCCAAAGATCTTCGTTGTCGTGCGCTGCCTCGATGGTGTCTTCGTCGTCGTCGATATCCGCATCCTCTAACTCTTCCGGGAGGCTGTCGAGTCGAGCCACAACGCCGCTCGGCAATACGTCCATACTGATGAGTTCGTCGTCCTCGCGCAGGTTCATCGATTTCACGCCGCGCGTCGCTCGTCCGAGGGGGCGAAGTTGATCTCGATCGGCTTTAAAGTGGATGGCCATCCCCAAGCGAGACCCGATGATAATGCTGTCTTCTTCCCGCGCGCGACGTACCCACCGCAACTGATCGCCTTCCGCGAGAGAAATGGCAATCAAGCCGTTGACGCGGATGTTGGCAAAGGCAGACAGGGCAGTTTTTTTGATGTTGCCGCCTTTGGTGAGCATAATCAGATATTCGTCGTCGGTAAACTCTGTCACCGGGACGATCGAAGTGATTTTTTCGTCGCGGGGAATCGGCAACAGTTGCACGATAGGTACACCGCGCGAAGTCCGCGATCCCGTCGGAATTTGATAGGCTTTCAGGCTGTAAACCACGCCTCGATCGCTGAAGAACAGGACGTTGTCGTGGTCGCAACACGTCAGAAAATGTTCGATGCCGTCGTCTTCTTTCATCTTCGCGCCAGCTTTTCCCCGCGTCGCCCGATTTTGGGACTCGAAGGTGTTGACGGGCATCCGTTTGATGTAACCCTGTTCGGTCAGTAAAATCAGCGCTTGCTCGTTAGCGATGAGGTCAGTATCGCCGAGATCGCCCTCGTCGCGCAGAATTGTTGTGCGGCGTGGGGTGTTGTGTGTGGCTTTGAGCGCTTGGAGTTCGGTTTCGATAATCTGTAAAATCCGCTCGCGCCGCGCCAGGATATCTCGTAAATCAGCAATCTTGGCTTGTAAGTCGTCGTGTTCTTTTTGGATTTTCTCCGCTTCCAAGGCGGTCAAACGCCGAAGTTGCATTTGCAGAATTGCGTCAGCCTGTTGTTCGGAGAGGTTGTAGCGCTCGGCGAGTTCGGTTTTCGCCGTTGCTGTATCGCTGGAGTGGCGGATGAGGTGAACGATCTCGTCGAGGTTGTCGAGGGCGATGAGTAACCCTTGTAAAAGGTGGTCGCGTTCCTCGGCTTTGCGCAGTTCGTAGCGGGTGCGTCGGGTGATGGTTTCGATGCGGAAGTCGAGGAAGACTTCGAGGAAGCGGCGTAGTGACAGCAGTTGTGGTTCGCCGTCCACCAACGCCAACATATTCGCCCCGAAGTTGCTTTGAATGGGCGTTTGTTTGTAGAGGTTGTTGAGAACGACGCGGGGATAGGCATCGCGTTTGAGTTCGATGACGATCCGCATTCCGTCTCGATCGCTTTCGTCGCGGATGTCGGAGATGCCGTCGATTTTTTTGTCGTTGACGAGATCGGCGATTTTTTCGATGAGGGCGGCTTTGTTGGTTTGGTAAGGCAGTTCGGTGACGATAATCGCTTCTCGATCGGGAGCCCCGCGTCGTTCGAGGGTTTCGATTTCAGCGACTCCGCGCATGGTGATGGAGCCGCGCCCGCTCGTATACGCATCGCGGATACCGGCTTTCCCAAGAATTTGCCCGCCTGTGGGGAAGTCGGGCCCGGGAATGTATTCCATTAATCGAGCGTTGTCTAGATCGGGATCGCGCACGAGGGCGATCAGACCGTCGATGAGTTCGCCGAGGTTGTGGGGGGGAATGTTGGTGGCCATACCGACGGCGATTCCCGAAGAGCCGTTGAGAAGCAGTTGGGGAAGCCGCGCCGGGAGAACGACGGGTTCTTGTTGCGAGCCGTCGAAGTTATCGGCGAAATCGACGGTTTCAGAATCGATATCTTGCAGGAGCGAGTCGGTACTCAAGCGCTGGAGCCGAGACTCGGTATATCGCATAGCCGCTGGCGGGTCGTTATCGACGGAGCCGAAGTTGCCGTGACCTTCGACCAGGGGCGCGCGCATGGAAAAGTCTTGCGCCATTCGCACGAGCGCGTCGTATACCGCCGTGTCGCCATGGGGGTGGTACTTACCGAGAACTTCCCCGACAACACGAGCGCATTTGCGGAAGGGTCGATCGGGGGTTAAACCGAGTTCGTGCATGGCGTAGAGGATGCGCCGATGGACGGGTTTAAGTCCGTCGCGGGCATCTGGCAACGCTCGACCGACGATGACGCTCATGGCGTACTCGAGGTACGATCGAGACATTTCGTTGCGAAGATCTGTCGGCACGATCCGCTCTTCGGCTGTGGTCATACGGTAAAACTCTCCCTTGAAACCGCAATGGGGCAATATTTCGCTCGCGCGATGCCGGTTGTATATTCGGTGAGAACAACCTGAAATTTTATTCTGAATATGTTAACAATTCTAACATATTTCGATCGCGCATTTAGTAACTTCAGGCGAATGGCTCTCTCGCTACAATTGAGCCTAGAACTCCTGCGATTTTTTCGATCTCGAAACTGTTAAAACGATGTTTCCAATCTTTTATTCTGATGCGTTTCTCGAACATAAAACGGGAGTTTTTCATCCCGAACGTCCCGAGCGTTTGAGTGCGACAGTCGATCGACTGAAATCGCAGCCTTGGTCTGGACAGTTAAGTTGGGAAACACCGACACCCGTTGACGGACACGTGGTTTTCGATGCCCTCGAGCAAATTCACACGAAGTCGTATATCGATCGCGTTCGCACGATCGCGGGACGAGGCGGCGGCAAACTCGATCCCGATACGCCCGTTTCGTCAAAATCCTACGATATCGCACTTCTCGCCGTCAGTGCGTGGCTCGACGGCATCGATCGCGTGATTCATACGGGAAAACCCGCGTTCGTGTTAGCACGTCCCCCCGGACATCATGCGATGCGCGATCGAGGAATGGGATTTTGTATTTTTTCAAATGCTGCGATTGCGGCTTACGCAGCCCTCAAACACATCGGTGTCGATCGGGTTGGAATTCTCGATTGGGACGTTCATCACGGAAACGGTACGCAAGCCATCGTCGAAACACATCCTCAAATTGCTTATTGTTCGTTACACCAATCTCATTGTTATCCGGGGACGGGTTCTTCTGACGAACGCGGCAGTTATAACAACGTGTTAAATATTCCCCTCCCGAGCGGCTGTACTCGCGAACGTTATCACCAGGAATTCAGCGAACGAGCTATTCCGTTTCTCGATCGATTTCGCCCCGATTTATTAATTGTTAGTGCGGGTTACGACACGCATAAAGACGATCCGCTGGCGGGTTTATTTTTACATTCTGAAGACTACCGAGAAATGACCGAACAAATCTTAAAAATAACCGAGCATACGTTGTTTGGCTTAGAAGGTGGTTACGATCTCGACGGGCTGTCGAGTTCGATCGCCTGCACGATCGAGGCTTGCCTGTCCGCCGTCAGCACGTAACGGGCGCAAATGAGGAAACGTCACCCGGCATCGCAGCTCGATTCGATATCGAGTTCGATCGAGCCGTATTCCACCAACTTTTAGAGAAGTCGAGCGCCAAACAGCGCTTCGATCGGCAATCGTCAGGGGCGAGCTGACCTCGCCCACTTCATCTCATCTGCCGCCTCTCGCTGCCATATCTCGTCTGTTATACATCGCCCAAATTCAAATATTGGGCAACGGCCTTCACGTCTTTATCGCCTCGTCCCGAGCAGTTGACGACAACTTTCGTACCGTCTTCGAGCTGCGGACAGAGCGTTTCTAGATAAGCGATTGCGTGAGACGTTTCCAGTGCCGGAATAATTCCTTCTAACTGAGACAGTCGCACGAATGCCGCCACTGCTTCATCGTCCGTTACGCTGTAATATTCAGCCCGTTGGATATCTTTTAAATAACTGTGTTCCGGCCCGACCCCTGGATAATCCAAGCCCGCACTAATCGAGTGCGCTTCCATCACCTGGCCGTCATCGTCTTGCAACAAATAGCTCAGCGATCCGTGCAACACGCCAACTTGCCCTTGTGTCAGTGTCGCAGCGTGCTTCTCGGAGTCAACCCCCTCGCCCGCTGCTTCAACACCGATCGTGCGAACTGACGGTTCTTGGAGAAATTCGTAAAACAGACCCATCGCGTTTGAGCCGCCGCCAATACAAGCGACTAGCACGTCGGGCAATCCCCCCCAAGCTTCCTGACATTGTTGCCGCGTTTCTTGCCCGATGATGGTATGGAAATCGCGAACCATCATCGGATAGGGGTGCGGCCCGGCAACCGATCCGAGAATGTAGTGTGTCGTTTCGACGTTCGTCACCCAATCGCGAATCGCCTCTGAAGTCGCGTCTTTAAGGGTTCCGGTACCGGCGGTGACTGGCTGGACTTTCGCACCTAACAGGCGCATCCGCACGACGTTGAGCGCCTGCCGTTCCATATCTTGCACGCCCATGTAAACGATGCACTCCAACCCGAAGCGAGCGCAGGCTGTGGCTGTGGCGACACCGTGCTGTCCGGCTCCAGTTTCGGCAATGACGCGCTGTTTACCCATACGCTTAGCCATCAAGGCTTGGGCGATAGCGTTGTTAATTTTGTGCGCCCCCGTATGGTTGAGGTCTTCGCGTTTGAGGTAAATATGCGGCCCCGTACCGTCAGGACGCGCGTAGTGCTGGGTGAGGCGTTCGGCAAAGTACAGCGGCGAAGGCCGTCCCACGTAATCGCGTAATAAGTCGTTCAGTTCTCGCTGGAAATCCGGATCGTTTTTGTAGCGTTTTAACGCTTCTTCGAGTTCGACCAAAGCTGGCATGAGGGTTTCGGGAACGTATTTACCTCCGAACTTACCGAAACGCCCGAATTCGTCGGGAACAGATGTCGAGGAAGTCGATTGGGGAGATGAGGGAACGGGAGATACAGTCACGGTCGTGCGAGATAACTAAACAGACTCCCCAAATTATAGATGAGGAGGTGAGGTGAGGATGAGTTCAGAAGGTGGTCAGAGCGATCGATTTCCCATTATCCGGTTATCTCATCATCTCCTCATTACAAATCTAACTCGGGTTGTTCGATGGGAATTTGGAGGAAGAACTCGGCCCCTTGACCCACCTCAGACTCGCACCAGAAGCCACCTTGATGTTTTTCCACGATAATTTGATAACTAATGGACAAGCCTAGACCCGTTCCTTTGCCGACCGGTTTCGTCGTAAAGAAGGGATCGAAAAGTTTTTCGAGGGTTTTGGGTGGGATTCCAGCGCCGTTGTCGTGAATTCGGACGAGAACGCTATCAGGTTGGTCGCAGAAGTCATCGACAGTGCCGTTTTTTCCACGACAGACCGTTTCTGTACGGATGGTAATCGTCGGCGTAATCGAGGAATCTCTTTGGCGAATTCCGGCATCTTCAAGGGCATCAATGGCATTGGCGATGACGTTCATAAAGACCTGGTTGAGCAAACCGGGAAAACATTCGACGCGGGGGAGATCGCCGTAATATTTGATGATGCGGACGGCAGCCATCTCGCCTTTGCCTTTGAGGCGATTGAAGAGGATCAGCAACGTACTATCGATGCCTTCGTGAATGTCAACGGGTTTGACTTCTGCTTCGTCGAGGCGCGAAAAGTTTTTCAACGACACGACGATCTGATGGATACGATCGGCTCCCATTTTCATGGAATCGAGGAGCTTGACGAGGTCGTCTTCGAGAAATTCGAGGTCGATTTCTTCAATTTCATCTTCGATTTCTTCGGGCGGATCGGGAAAGTGTTTTTGATAGAGTTGCACTAAACCGAGTAGGTCTTCAATGTAGGTTTCGGCGTGGCTGATATTTCCGGTGATGAAGTTGACGGGGTTGTTGATTTCGTGGGCAATGCCGGCCACCATCTGCCCTAAGCTGGACATTTTTTCGTGTTGGATCAGTTGTGCTTCGGTTTGTTTGAGGTGTTCCATGGCCTCTTGAAGCTGGCGGGCTTGAGTTTGGGCCGCGAGGGCGGCGGCGCAGGTTTTAGCGTAGAGTTCGGCTTGGTCGATGGCAATGGCGAGTTGATCGACGACGGCTTGCAATAATTCGACTTCGGTTTCCGTCCAAGGGCGAGGCGTGGTGTGGCAGCAAACGACAGCACCGAACTGTCCCGATCGAGTGCCAAGGGGTAGGGTCAGTTGGGAGGCAATGTTGAGGGATGCGAGGAAGGTTCGGGTTTCGGGTTCTGCGTTCCGGATGTCGTCGATTGGTGAAATTTGGAGTTGCCAGATTTGGGGGGCGATCCGATCGGCTCGCTCGATAAAGCTTTCGCCGAGGAAGCTCGTCATGTCCGGATCGCAGGCTTCGTGAGTAACGGCGAGGGTCAGATCGGGATTGTCTCGGGCCGAGCACCAGAGGTAGTAGCATCGATCGACTTGTAGCAGACTGCGGATTTCGTGGACAGCGGTGTCGAGAGTCGTGTCGAGATCGAGGGAGTTGCGGATTTGTTCGGCGAGGCGGAACAGGAGCGATTTGCGTCGGTTGACGAGGGCTTCTCGAGCCCAGACTCGATCGACGGACAATCCGATACCACTCGTAACCCAGTTGAGAATGCTCGAACAGTCTTGAGTCCACGGGTGGTGGGAACAGAGGATCGCGATACCGAGTAGTCGGTTCTCGACGACGAGGGGATAGCAAGCTAAGCCGACGATGTTTTGGTGGCTCGCCCAATTTACCAATTCGTTGAGTTGAGGGATAGAGGATCGATCGATATGCTGACCGGCTTGATTGAGAGCGTTGTTGATGTAAGGCTGTTGCAGTTGGGCGACCCATCCGATGATGGACTGTCCCAATTTGACGGTTGGGGGAAAGAGGTATTCGGGTAGGGCTTGACCGGCTTGCGCTTGTCGCACGAGGATCTCGGATGCTGAATTTCGTGCGAGCGATGTCGGACTTTCAGAGGCGTCAAAACTGACGAGCCAGATGGCAGTTGAGACTGTATCGAGGTTTTGGGCGAGGGCCTCGACGCAAAGTTCGAGACTTTTGGATAAGGTTTGACTTTGGGCGAGGGCCGCACTCACGGCGGTAACGAGGGCGGAGAGGTGCGCTCGTTCGAGGATGATATTTTCATTGTGCTTATGGATCGTAACGTCCCGGAAATAAATGGAGAGGCGATCGAGTTCGGGATGAACGCGGACTTCTAGCCAGATCCCCAGCGGTTCGTAGTATTCTTCAAAATGGCGGACGGTTTGGGTGTCAAAGGCCGCTTGGCACTCTTGGGCGAAGTTGGTTTTTTCGAGATCGGGAAATACGTGCCACAAGGTACGACCGAGTAGCTCGCTTTTGCAAACGTTCCAGAGTTTTTCGGCGCGACGGTTGATATAGACGAACTGCCAGTGTCGATCGATGGCGAAGAAGGCTTCGGTGATGCTTTCGAGAATTTCGACGATCCCTTGGTAGGAGGTGAGTGAAAAGTGGGTGCTCAATCCTGGCTGTAAGGTTTCGGACCACTTCGAGCCGGTTCCGTTGATGCTTCGCTCCTTGGCGAAATACGCTCCAAATTCTCGTAGCGTTCGCAACGACCGCGTGGCTTGGCGACTGAGGGTTATCAGAGCCTGTTCTCGATCGGAGTCGAGCTGGCAGGGTTTGTAGTCGAGGACGCACAGGGTTCCGACGACTGAACCGTTGGGCGTGATGAGGGGAACGCCAGCGTAGAAGCGATAATAGGGAGGACTCGAAATAAAGGGACGGTTGGCGAAGCGCTTATCGGCTTGGAGGTCGGGAACGACAATTAACTGTTGGGAGTTTTGGGTTTCAGCACACAGGTCGAAACACAGTGCGAATCGATCGGGTTCGATGCCGATAGCAGCTTTAATCCAATAGTGGGGGCGCTCTGACGAGTCGCTGCGAAGGGTGTTGACAAAGCCGATGAGAGCGATGGGGACGTGGCAGATGTAGGTGGCCAGCCGCGCGAGATCTTCAAAGGCTTCGTTCGGTTGCGTGTTAAAGGCGAGAGCGGAGTTCACCGTCGAGATGTCCTTTCTGTGAAACTAGAGCGAACGATCGAGCTGACGTTCTGTCTCGTTGGGGCGGTGATGGATTGAAGACAATTGGCCACGATGGGAAATGGGTTGGCAGACGGCCGAATTTGGGACGATCGAAAATCGGGCGATAAGATATGGATATCGTTCGATCGTATCGTGCGTTCGAGCTTGCAAAAACGAGGGCGCTCTTGAGCATCTCGAACGATTCGATACTTCGTTCGTATTCGATCTTAGCCCATGTTCTCTTCCCTATAAACAAACCGTTGTATTGCCCGGTTATCGAAATATAGGAAGCGATCGGGATCGGTCTCAGATTGTGCGTTCGATCGATCGCCATTTCAATCTCAATGATAGGTTCTGTTGGGATCGATCGGATAAGTCAAGGTTATGGCAGCTGGAAAGATTGGCATCGTCAGAGTCAACGGCCGTTTTCCCTTGTGGTGGGAATTTATATCATCGCGTTCCTAGCTACAGCCTTAACCCAATTCCTCTTCAATATTTAAAGAAACATTAAAATCCGTTAATTTAAATTGATTTAAATGAGGACTGGCTCGTGGATTCCGCTGGCAACAGACCGTCAACTCTTGGCGGTTCGGGATTAGCCTGAAAACTTGCTACGATAGAAATAGGAATAAAATTTCTATCGATCGGCTCGGCACGACAATCGATGTCGCGAAGCGGCTTAGAGAGCGTCGTTCCACGAGAGAGTCGAGGTTGGAGATCGATCGAGACCTGCACTCATCTAGAGTCTTAGAAAATTTGATGTCTGCCCAAGTACCTGCTCAACCCACGATTCTCGCTGTTGACGATAGCCCCGTGATGCGAAAGACAATTCAACGCATTCTCGCCGGCCAATATCGAGTTTTACTTGCCGACAATGCTTTAGATGCATTGAGTTTGATCTATCACGAACCGATCTCACTGGTGTTACTAGATGTCTCGATGCCTGAAATTGATGGCTTAGAAATGTGCCGAACTGTTCGCAGTTTACCGCAGTTTCAAGCTTTGCCGATTATTATGCTAACCGCACGCGATAAGGCGTTTGACAAAATAAAAGGGCAGTTGGCAGGAGCGACAGAATATTTAACAAAGCCCTTTGATGCCAATCGATTGTTAGAAATTGTTGGAGAATATACTCGTCCCAAATCACCTTCAACCACCGAGTCATAGCTGAGAGCTGAAGATGGCAATTGCGTTTTCGAGAAGTCCGTGCGAGGATCGAGCCGAGACGCTGAGATCGTGTCACGTCGTGCTGATAAGCTAAGCGAGATCGTCCATGAGCGACCCCTTTCCCAATCCGCTTGACGGGAATTCTCCTAACCCCTTCGAGGAAAATCGCGAGCTGCCCAAAGATCCGGTTTTCGATCGAGCGAATCCCCCAAGTACAGAAACCATCGACTTTTCCCCGGAAGGCCGTCGCGGCTCGGCAGCCCCGATTTTACAGAAATTCTATTTAATCTTGCTCGCCTGCGGTTTGATCTTAGGTATTTTTGTTTCGATCGGTGTAGTTAAGGTTATCCAACACCTCGGACTGAACGACGTTCCCGCTCAGATGGATCGATCGAGATAGGAGGCAGCGAGCGGCACAGAGGAGATGTGTCGACTCCCGCTTAACGCTTCACGGCTCGCTGTTCCCCAATTCGTCGAGTACACTAGAGATCGAGTTTAACTGAACGGTTCGTCAGTCTCGACAGTTATTAGCAGTTATGTATACGCTTCTTGGTATTGTTGTCATCGTCATTTACGCAGGCGGTGTCTGGAAATTCTGGCAAGGATTCCACCGAACGAACTTCGAGCGCGGCTTCGGAAACCAACTGACTTTGTCGCTCTTGTGGCCGGTTCTCGTTATGGCTAACAAGTCTTACCGTCAAAACTTCACCAAAGCACTTAAGGGAGGACGATAACACCGTTGACAATGCCTCTATCCGATCGAATCGATCGAGTCGCCCAACGCTATAACCGAGAATATCGCCGCGAATCTTTTGAACTTCCTGAAGAAGTGGAGGCGATGCCAATTTTCCGCGAGTGGGCTTCGGGAAAACTGCAACAGCGGATTGCTTCGCCATTTTGGGAGATCGCCAAACCGAAAAAAAACCAGCGTTGTCTCGACCTCGGCTGTGGTGTCGGTTTTTTGATTTACCCCTGGACGACTTGGGAAGCGGCGTTCTACGGTCGCGATATTAGTGCAGTGGCCTGTGAGGCGCTTAAATCCCGCGCTCCCCAACTGAATTCTAAATTATTTAAAAGCGTGACCCGAGGTGGCGCTCATCATTTAGAAGACGACTATGAAGAGGGATTTTTCGATCTCGTCATTTCGACAGGCGTGAGTTGTTACTATCCACCTGACTATTGGGAGCGAGTCCTGAGCGGTGTGCGTCGCGTTCTCAAACCTGGCGGACAGTTCGTGTTTGATGTTATCGATCCCGATTCGGAACTGGCGGAAGATTGGGCGATTCTCGAAACCTATCTCGGGGCGGAAGTGTTTCTCGAAGATCTTTCGGATTGGGAAAAGTTAATTCGATCGACGGGAACGAAACATCTCAGCAGTCGATCGGGAGAACTCTTTTCTCTCTATAAGGTGCGCTGGTCGTCAGTCTGAGTATATTCGATCCATAGCTCGATCGAGCCTAAGAGCTGTTCGATCGAGCTATGACGTTAGATAGAAATGTTGTATTCAGGCTTTTGCCATGGCATCGAGACATCGGGACGCACTACATTCTCGAAAATCTCGATCGCTTCACACGACACAACTGAGGTTATTCGTACCTTCAAACTGCTTAGCCGTTTGTCGTTGACGGTTGACTGACGTGCGAGACAGCCCATTGTCAGATAACCTGCTGCACTTGGGCATATCGGCATCTTTAAGACAAATTAAGCCGAGCTTTTCCCAAATTATCGGACTGTATTGTCTGGCTATAGCGAAAATCCCGTGCCAGCTGGCATGGGGGCGTGACGTTTGTTTCACTGTCCCCCCATGGCATCACTTTATTCCATTGCTCGGTGCGTGTCATGTTTGAAATTTCATCGCAAGTCTGCACAAACTCACAAAATAGCGCTTTATTCCGCTAAAAACGCCGAATTCAGCGCCAGACGCTAAAAATCTTTTTTTTCAGCAGCTGTTTCGATCGATCCAGTCGTGCGACCTCAAAGGACTTAGAAGACATCCCCAAAAAATTGAGCCAAGTCCCTTGACAGCCTTGTAGTATATTTGTATTATAAAAGCATGGCGAGCGGAACAGAGCCTCATAGAGACTTTCCCGAGATGCCATACATCTCTCCCGAACCTTGAAAACTGAATGCCATACTACATTTTTTCAATGGGGGTATAGCTCGATCGAGTGTATCGACTTGTCGAACAGGAGGTCGTAGCAATTCCCATCACCCTCGATCGAAGCCTCGTGGACAAACAGATACGTCGCTCTGGTTCTCAGCCAGAGAGGAGCAGGTGCAACTCCTGTCGGGGCTTCCAAACGACGGCTGAGTACCCAAGTGGCCAAAGGGGGGAGCCTGCAAAGCTCCTAAGCGTGAGTTCAAATCTCACCTCAGCCTTAGCGGTGCAGCGTAGCTTAACGGTAAAGCACCTGGCTCATAACCTGGTCTATACGGGTTCGATTCCCGTCAGCACTCCCTGGAAAGATGGCTGAGTGGTTGAAAGCACCTTCGGTACAGAAGGAGCGGATTAACATCTGCCGAGGGTTCAAATCCCTCTCTCTCCGTTTGTCGTGCATCTTTCAAGTTGTACTACATTTTTTCGGGTTGGCTCGCCTATCCGTGTGGGCAGCGGTCTGTAAAACCGTCGTGAAATGCGTTGCAGGTGCGACTCCTGCCCGACCCACTATCCCCCGATAGCTCAGTTGGTAGAGCGCCTGTCTGAAGAACAGGAGGTCGTCAGTTCGATACTGGCTTGGGGGGCTTGGCAATGCCCTGTAGCTCAATGGTAGAGCGAGCGGCTGTTAACCGCGAGGCTATAGGTTCGAGTCCTATCGGGGCAGCCAACCCTTGCCGGGTGGACGATTGGCAAGTCGCCGCGACTCTGAATCGCGGAGAGGTTGGTTCGACCCCAACCCCGGCATCCATTGCCCTGTGGTGTAACTGGCAACTCTTAAGCCTCTCTCCCTACAATCTTTTCAGCACCCCGACTCCCTGAAAGGGGCAATACAACACAATATTCCAGGTTCTCATTTGATGTTAGTTTGAGTTATCGATCGATTAAATTAAGCCCCCTTTCTAAGCCCCATGCTCGAAAAGATCGACCGGGAACTGAAAGCTGCCAACGCAGGCGTGAGCGTCTATCAGAAGCGAAATCGCCTTTACCTTCAGGCTACTCTTCCCCCGAAACCTTGGCTGAATACCCCCAAGGCACGAGCGGGCAAACCCTACCAACAGAAAATTTCTCTCGGGGTTTACGCCAACCCCGCCGGATTTCGCCGCGCCAAAGCGGAAGCTTCGCGGCTGTCAGCGGAACTCGCGATCGGTCGGTTCGACTGGTACGAGTGGCAGGACGACCCGACGCGCCGGGACGAGCGGACGACTGGCGATTGGGTTGCGGCACTGGAAAAGCACTACAAGCAGCACGAGATCGAACACGAAAGCCGAGAGCCGCAAATTGTTAATGAGACTTGGCGAACGGGGTACTGGGCGATCTACAAAAAACTCCCACTGGACGAGCCGTTGAGCGCGGAGGCAATGGAAGCAGTCGTGCTATCGATCGAGCCGCATCGTCGATCTCGCCAACGTGCTGTCATTGCAATGCGACGACTGGCAGAGTTCGCGGGCATCGAAATCGACCTCAAAGGGAAGTCCGGTCACTACAGCATCTATCACGCCAAGCCCCGCGAACTCCCCGACGATGAAACGATCGAGCAAATCTACCACAGCATAGACCACGAAGGATGGAAGTGGTTTTTTGGGATGCTCGCCGCCTATGGGTTACGTCCCGGCGAGGCGTGGCGGTGCGATCTCGATCGATTCTCGGAAGAAAGTCCCGTGCTGTGGGTTTGTAGCGAGAAACAGCTAAACGGACGGCGCAACTATCGAACAGTTTTACCCTTTCCCGCGAGGTGGTGGCAAGATTGGCGACTGTGGGAGGGCGAGCCGCCACAAGTTGAGGACACGTCCAACGAAGCCGCAAAGTTTTTTCGCCGCCACGATTTTGGATTTAACCCCTATGCCCTGCGCCATCGATGGGCGGTACGAACGTTTGAAATGGGGTTAGACCCGATGCTGGCGTCCAAGCAGATGGGACATTCGGCACGAATCCACGAGCAAACCTATCTGTACTGGATGCAGGAAAAAACCCATTTGGCGGCATGGGAGGAAGTCAACAGGGAAAAATAGCTATCGTTGTTGCCTGGGTTTGCTTCGCCTTTCCGGCGCGATTTCCAGCCACTTGCGAACCGCTGCAACGCAGATTTGATAGTTCGGTCGATCTCCGTTGCTGGTGTCGCGATATTCTCGCCCGTATTTCCACCAGCCTTCGGCGATTCGATCGCGAATCCATCGAGGACGGACGTTAAGACGTTCAGTGGCCTCGGAGATGGGTATAAAATCGGATTCTGCTTGCATCATTTCGAGGGCTTGCCGAAGCGCTTCGGTCGATCGAAAGAGTGCCTCGGCTGTCGCCGTTAGCTGCTCGATGATTTTGGTGTTCTCCACTATTCACCTTCCTGTTTGGGCAACTGAAATCCACCCGTTGATGCCCCACTGATGCTTCAAAAGCTTCTTGTAAGTGTTCTCGCGCATCATCATCTGTTCGTACAAGGTCAACAGAAACGCTTGCGCTTCTTGGTGACTCATTTTCTCCACCTGGGTTTCAAAGGAACGCAAGTTAAATTGCTGCTCTAAAGAGAGTTCGATCGGTCTATCCATTGCTGCTGACTCCTTCTCGGTCTCGGTCTACCGCCAAGCGCATAAATTCTTCTCGATAATTTTTCATGCAATCGCGAGCCGAACCTTCCAAAAGGAAGTACGAAACAAAATCCGCAGCACGAATAATTTTTCCCTCCTCCATCGCTTCACACATCACGACACATTGCTGAGCCAATTCGCTCAATGCGACAAATAAGTCGTTAGCTGGTTCTTGGCTTTGCTTACTCATTGAGTTAAGTTTCCTCTGTAAGATCCAAATCAATTAGCTCGTCGATCGAGTCGCCCCGATCGAGTGTCGTTTCCGTCGGAAGAGGGGTGATGTTTGGCATTGTGTTCTTCCAGAAAATTGAGAACGTCTTGAATGAATTCGGGCAGGCATCGCCAGAGTTCTTTGGTAACCCAGCTAATTAGCACGACTTTCTCGAGAGTTGGCATTCTCTTCTCCTTCGTCAACGACTTTGAAAGGAACGACCCACTCTCCAAGGCGCGTTTTGTATCGATCGCCGAAGCCTGGATAGATACGAAGTGAGAGTCCCTCAAGGGGGTGTTCATCGAGTTGCTCGATCGCTTTCCGAGCAACTTCGGGAGAGACCAAAATAGTTCCGAGGTGGTTTCCTGCTTTGAAATCGATCGTCCCCTCGGAATCACCAACGATAATCATTGGATTCATTAAGAAGGCATAGTGGGGAATACTGCCAAACCGTTCGTAACAGAAATGCCCGTAATCTGGGGATAGTTTGAGGGGGGAAGGTTTGCGACCCTCAAACGACAGTCCTGGATTGAGATTGGCAAACGAAGGAATCGATCGAGATGAGCCTTCGAGTTTTTTGCGCCATTCAACTGCTTTTTTCCGCTTGAGGGCTTTTTCTTGTCGGCGCTGCCGAGATGTTCTTTGACTGGATTTATGCTTCTTTTTCATCAGAAAATCTGGGTTTGAAACTTTCGACAACGGTTCGGAACTCGAACGAATACCGCACTTTGGCCGAAATCGTGGCACGTCCAGCCCGACGATAGGCTTCGAGGCGGTGGTTGCCGTGGACGAGATACCGCTTACCCTCGACAATGCAAATTTCCACGGGGGGCGCTTCGGTGGTCGCCAACATCTCAGCGTATTCTTCGATCGCCTCTCGATCGAGGAACGTGCGGGGTTGAAGTTCGGGAGATACTTCGATCCACTCCAGGGGGACTCGAACACCCTCTTCGTTCAGGTCGTCCCAGTCGTTAAAGCGGACGTGGAGCGGAATTACGTCCTCGATCGCATAAGTTGACACTCCGCTGTGCGGGTGATTGACGTAGACGAGTCCGTCTTCAATCCCCGTCACTCGGACGAGCCGCTCGCCCTCAACGGCGTAGTCATACCAATCGGGAACGTCACTGAGGGGTTCGATTATCGATTTTTCCAAGGTCTTTGGGGAGAAGCCAGCAAAATCTGACCCTTCTTTTGCCCATACGCGACGAGCGTCAATCCCTCGATCGAGACCTACACGCTCGATGCAATACACGTCTTTGAGACTGAGATCGTGTAAGTACTGCCCCTCCGTGTATTCAGGTTGCTGTCGATCGATTTGACGCTTGGCGAGTTCGACGTGCCAAGCTTTGTCATACTCGTGTCCCGCCCCGTCCGTGGCGAGGTCGTAGCCGATCGTGTTGTCTTCACAAACGACACTCACGCCGAGATAAGCACCGTTGCCGAGTTGAGGGTAGATCTTCCATCCGCGATAGAGACTTGCTGGTTCCTCGGATTTGGCAAGTTCGAGGTTCTTTGGGGCCGTCTCAAACCAGCAATCTTCGATGTCGGACATTTGGGCGGGCTTTGATTCTGTTGCCTCGGACAAATCGATCGATAGCTGTCCGGGAGATGTTTCCAGTCGATCGATTTGCGCTTTGGCTTGCTGGATATGCCAGTCGAGATCGATCGGTTTGTTCCAGAATTCTGAGTAAAGATACGAGCCTCGATCGCCCTTCACAACGGAGATATCAATAATGCCTTCGTTGGGCGCTCCGACGTAAATCTCCCAATCCCGGTAGTCTTCCACCTTCTCGTCTATGTCGCGGCGCTCTTGGACGGCAACCGCGTCAATATCGCTCCAATCGTCTTCGGTTGGGTCGGGTTTTTCTTCAGACTCGATCGAAGCTTCCGGCATCTCGAACTTCCAGAGCTTAAGTTTTCCAAGGCAGGGAACAAACGGAACCTCTTCGGCCTCCTCGAGAATCCAGTGAAAATGCTCCTCGAATGCCCACTCGCTACCGTGGTTGCGGGTGATGTCGGCAACTTTCACCTTGCCGACGATGCTGCTCGTCGGCAGATCGACGATATCGAGTTCCCGACAAAGAACGCTCGCCCTTCGTGTTGCCTTGCTCGAATGAGGAATTTCGATCCCGAACGTCTCTTCAATCCACTTGTGTCCTTCCCAGTCGTAACTACTGGCTGCGTGGATGTAAATTTCCTCTCCGACAATCCCCGGTACTTGCCACGTCCGGTTCTCAACGTCTTTGCCCGCGTTGAAAATCGCCCATGCCCACGGCTGCTTGAGAGTCAGGCAAGTAACTTCGTTAACCCCTGGGCTTGCCACTTCGTTTTCGGGAGTCGCTTCGTCGCTGGAGTCGGCGTCCTCAAAGGTTTCCATCGGTTCGGAGGCGTTCTCGACCTCGCTCAGAGCAATCCACAAGGACTTCATCGCCTGAAGGTCTTTGCGGATTGGCGAGTATCGCACCGTTCCCGTTCGGATGGTCTTCAGCTCCTGCGACAGTTCGTCGCGTTGGGCTTCCAGTTGCGAGAGAGACCACAGGACGAGTGGGTCGCCGGGAACGGGAGGCTGTCCCGACTCGGCAACGTACAGGGCGGGCATTCCCGAGCCAGAGGGTTGCTCGATCGAGTAAACCCGATAAATCTTTCCGTCGAGCGCACCGACTGGCATACCTACCTTCAGGTTAGCGAGCCGTTGCAAGCGCTCGATCGTGTCCTCGCAAGATTCGATTTTCTGTCGGAGTTTTTGCTGCCGCTTCTGGACGGGGGTGGCGTTCTCCCATCGGCGGCGAGCGGACTCGAGGTCTTGCTTGGCTTGTTCGATCGCGATCGCGATGCGTCCTCCAATATTGCTGAGATTTGGGTCAGGGGATGCTTCCGTGAAGCTCGAAGCGCCCAGTCGCCCCGGAGAATGGGGCATCAAAGAAATAGAAGCAGCCCTGTCCCGACCCTTGCCGAAGTCTTATCTGCAATACAAACCCATTGGTGGAACTCAGATTCCTTACATCCCCTGGTATCGGGTCAATCAAGTGCTGAGCAAATACGCCCCCGGTTGGCAGGGACGAGTGACATCAACCGTGCAAATCGGGGACGAGTTGGTGTTGACCTACAGCATTACGATTCCCACTGCTGACGGCCCGGTGACTCGTGAAGCGACGGGCAGCGAGAAGCTCGAGTGTGGGAGCTACGGGGAGACTGCTGCTAATGCGAATCCCAAGCCTTTCGCCGCTGTTGCGCTCGCTTTGGATTGGGGTTGTATTTGTATAGGAAGTAGGACGAGGCTGCTCTTGTCCTCGCGTTGGACGGCTACTGTTCTCCTCGCGTTGGACGAGGTGGTGCTGGGGTTCGGTGACGGCGATACCCAGCTTTTCGGTGAAGAACGCTAGGGATCGATCGACGAGAATCCCCTCATCTGGAAAAGGTAGTGCTGCGCTGTAACGATAACTCCCTGCTGGGGATGTTGGCAGCTCGTCGGGAAAGCACTTAGATTCAGTTATCCCCTCGGTTGTTGCGCTCGATCGAGGGGGTTATTGTGGGTGGATTCGCCAAATGCGAGGCGCTTCTCCCGTTCGCCAAATGCGAGGTGACTCGGACAGAGTCGTTCGCCAAATGCGAGGTTGATGGGTTTGGGTGGCCTCGCCAAATGCGAGGTCGATGGGTTGGGACTGCCTCGCCAAATGCGAGGTCATCGAAACTCAGACCACGATCCAGCCCACCACTTTGAAGTCTCCTTCAACTTGGTTAAACGTAGCCACGGAGGGGGTTCCCATCGATAGACCTCCTCCCTCAGCCGTACCCCAGAATCCCACATTACCCGCTCCGGTAATCTGGTCAAACGTAGCCACAGCAGGGTTCCCAACTTCAAGACGCCCCCCTCGGAGAACCACTTTGTCGGGGCCGCCAATCTGGTCGAAGTCAGCTCGGGGACAAAGCAAGAGGTCAATCGATGGGTTGGGACTGCCTCGCATTTTACGAGATCGCGCTGCCGGTCGATCGAACCGCTCGCAATTGGCGAGGGTACACCACCACTCGCTGGACTGTCTCGCGTTTCGTATCGGTCGATGGGAGAGATCGCCTGCCTCGCGTTTCGCGAACAACTGGGGTCGATGGGTTGGGACTGCCTCGCCAAATGCGAGGGGACAGTGAACTACCCGACGCTAACCCGATCGGGTACAGCGCGGGCTTCCAGTTTCATCGGGAATCGCCTCGGAAAGCATCGAACGAGTTCGACC
>LWRO01000074.1 GCA_001657325.1 Geitlerinema sp. BBD 1991-9
TTTTCATTCTTTTATAACTGTAAAGATTTATCAAGATTCCGGGCGTTTTCCGTAAAATCCAGACCCAGATCGCCGAGAGAGTGATGAAGGGTTTGCATCTCGTTCCGTATGGTCACGAACCATCAACCAAAACGCTCGATCGAAATCTCTAACGATTGGCTGTGTCCCGATATCCGCACGTACTGGCAACTGGCCAAGATTAAAGAGTCAAATCGCGTATTGTTGCGCTCTCGCATCAGCAACGATCGATTTCAATTTTCCAGTGCTGAGGGATACGCCTTACAACACTTCACCGGAAAGTACAACGTTCGCGACATCCAAAACCGCTGTCAACAACAGTTCACCGTCACTGACAGCGAACTCGTCGCGCAACTCATTCGCAAACTCCTACAACTCGGCATTTTAAGCCTCACACCTCCCACCTCTCTCCACAGCGGTCCCCAACTCAAACTCGAAGTCGAGTGGGTCGAACATCCCGATGGTTATTGGATTTTACGCAATCCGATCGATCGAACCTACCTGCAAGTTTCCCCAAACGACAAAATCGCCATTGAAGCCAAACTCGATCGCCAAACCACCAGCGAACCCGAGATCGATCCCCTTCAATGGCGCCAACTCCTTCAACTCCTAGCAGCCACCGGGATGCTGGAAGGTACCAAACCGCAAAAACCCAAACGGGGCAAATTCAACCCCATGCAGTTGCTCTTTTTCAAAGTTCCGCTGCTGAACCCCGATCGATGGTTGACACGACATATCGATCGATTGCGTTGGTTGTGGACGCAAGAATTTGGTTGGAGTTTGACGGCGTTTCTCTTCGCTTCCCTCGTCGTCGGCTTGTCGCAATACCGCGAAATTCTCGCCTTCGGAACGCAACTGTGGACGAACGGGGGAGCGAGTTTAATGTTTCCGTTCGCGCTTCTCTCCCTAGCCGTCGTTTCCGTTCACGAACTCGGCCACGCCTTCACCCTCAAGCATTACGACGGCATCGTTCCCGAAATGGGACTGCTATTTATGTGTCTGTTTCCTGCTGCTTACACCAACACGACCGATTCCTATTGTTTGTCGCGATGGCGGCGAATTCAAGTGGTGGGGGTGGGAGTTTTGACGCAAATCTCGATCGCGGCGGCTTCCCTTTGGCTGTGGAACCTCTCCGTGGCGGGAAGTTGGCTGCACACCGCCAGTTACTTATTAATGATGGCTTCGCTGTTTACCGTCGCTCTCAACCTCAATCCCCTCGCGAAGTTCGACGGGTATCATCTCGCCGTGGCGGTGACTGGACTGAACAACCTTCGCGGTCGATCGTTTGGCTTTTATAAAAGCCTCATTCAAGGACAACCCATTCGCGAAAACCCTCACGATCGAACCGTCTTAGCCATCTACGCACCGTTTAGCCTCCTTTACATCTGGTGTGTTTTTGGATTTCTGTTTCTCCGGTTGGCGCATTGGACGCTGACTCACGCTTCTGCGATCGCCCTGTTCCTATTGGGATTTTGGGCGATTTACTTCTTTCTCGTTCCCGAAAAATCGTAATCTTTTGCAGACATCTACCGATGAACTCACAACCTCAACCCTCCAATTCTCCGTTGAAAGTCGTCCCGCCGAAAGCCTCGGAACCACAACCGGAAACGTCATCTCAACCACCTCAAGCGCAACGTCAGTCCGAACCCGTTTCCCAGAATCAAGCCCAGAATCAAGGGAACTCCCAACGTTGGACGATCGTTGGCGTTGCGGTTCTCGGATTGGGATTGTTGGGATTCATCCCACTTCCCAGTTACGTGACAGGAGAAGCAACGATTAGCCCTCGGGAAGGGGAACGCCAAAAGGTGACCGCGCCAGAAGCGGGGGTCGTGCGCTTGCAAGTTCGTCATAACGATCGAGTGGAAGCCGGGGACGACCTCGCCGAAATTGACAATCCCGATTTAGACGATCGAATTGCAGAAACCGAACGATCGATCGAACAGGAAGAGTCTGCTTTGGAAATTGCCGAACGCGAGTTGATTATCGCCCAAAGTCGCCTCATGGCAGCGGAAACGGAGGAAGCCAACGGCCGAAGTCAACTCCAACGACAGTTAGACGAAACAGAAGCGGCGACTTCGGAAAGCGGACTTCCCCAAACGCGCCAAGTGGAACGGGAAATCGACGGTATTCACTACGAAATTGCAGGATACGAAAACGAAGTGGCACGATTAGAAGGGGAAATTGCCGAAGTCGAATCGCAACAGAGGACACTGCAACGGGAGATCGATCGACTGTATGGCGAACTCGATCGTGCCAACGGACACGTCGCCAATTTACAACCGGGGATTGAGGCGGGGGCGATCGCGCCGGGAAGTCGAGACGTGCGAGATTTAGAAGAGCGGCGCTTCCAACTCGAACTGCAAATCGAACAGAAAGAAGGGGAACTAGAGGCGACCTCAGAACGTATCGGACAGCTTGCGAGTCAGATCGATCGACAACGGAACCTCGCCAACCAACGAGATCGCACCATCGCCGCCAGTCGCGAACGCATCCAAGACGTACATCGCAATCTCGAACGGGAATTGATGCAAGTGCGCGATGAGTTCGATCGGCGAACCGCACAGCGGATTTCTGCGGAAGAAGAAGTTGCAGCGGCGGCGGCGAAAGTGCAAAGTCACCAGCAAGCGATCGCGGTTTGGGAAAAAGATTTAGAGCGACTCCAACAGCGCAAAGCCGATTTAACGTTGACGGCGAAGACGGCGGGAACGGTGATTACCGATCGATTGGATTTGCGTGACGGTTCGCGGATGGAAGCAGGAGAAGAAATTCTCTCGATCGTAGATTTGGGAGAACTCGAAGCGCGAGTTCAAATCGCTCAAGGGGATAAAAATCTCGTTCGAGAAGATCAATTTGGCATTTTCCAAACTGAAAACCAGGGCGATACGCAATATAAAGCAAGAGTTTCTGATATCGGATCGCGAATTGATTCCGACGAAACGGCGGGAACGAAACCTGTTTTAGAAGTCACGTTGAAAATCGATAATCTCGATCGATTGTTGTTGCCAGGGCAAAAAGGTCACGTTCACATTCAAACGGTCGATCGCAATCTTTACCAAAAAATCCAACACCAATTTGGCAAACTGTTTAACGTCTCTCGTTACTTTCCCTGGCTGGTGGGAGATGAGGAGGTGAAACAATGAGATGATGAGATGATGAGGTAAAATCGACTATCCTGAAATTGGGAAACAAACCGTAACCTTTGTCCCTCGATCGATCTCGCTTTCAAGCTGAATCTCGCCACCGTGATTGCGAACGATCGCTCGAGCGATCGACAAACCTAAACCCGATCCCGTTGGGTGTGCGACATTGCGAGAACGAGCGGGATCGACCCGATAAAATCGATCGAAAACATGGGGTAACGCTTCCGCTGAAATTCCAATTCCCGTATCGACAACCCGAACCTGCAACGCCGAGCCGACTTTATGTTTGACATACTGTAACGTCACCGTTACCGTTCCCCCTTTCAACGTATACTGAATCGCGTTGCCCACTAAGTTTGCAAATAGACGTACCAACTGATCCCAATCTCCTAACAACGAAAACGAATCGTCCAGTTGCGATGACGGCTCGACGATATCCAAAATTAACTGAATTCCTTGTTCGCGAGCGATCGCCTCTTGTTCCTCGATCGACTCAATTAAAATCGCATCTAGCGACACTGTCTGTTTCTGAGACTGAACCATCCCACTATCCTGTCGCGTTAAAAATAGCAAATCGTCGACTAAACGTCCCAAACGACGAGTTAACCGTTCGACAATTTGTAACTGTTGATGACAGGAACCCTCCCCAAATTCAGGATCGTCTAAGGCAACTTGCACGTTGGTTTGAATACTGGCTATGGGACTACGAAGTTCGTGGGACGCATCGGCTGTAAACTGTTTTAAATGCTGATAGGACTCGCGCACGGGATTCATCGCCAACCCCGACAACCACCACCCAATCGCCGCGACCGAAATCACCATGACCACGAAGCCAAACCCAAGATCGATCGCAAAATCGCGACTGGGCTTGCTAATTTCAAACCAAGGGTGACTGACGCGCAAATACCCAATTGGCTTTCGATCGACTTTCAGCAATTTCGTGATTTGACGCAAAACCGGACGGCTTTCTGGCGATAGCTTGCTCGGAAGATAAACCGTTTGCGGCGTACAACTGGTATTTAAGGGAACCCCGAGAGGTTCCGATAGAGTCGACCACAATAACTGTCCGTTCGGGTCGAACCATTCGAGTTCGATGCGATCTTCTTCCAACGATCGAGCGTTATTGTGAAAACTCGTGGCGATGTCAAATTGAAAGGGTTTGGGTTCTACAGCTTCGATCGATCGTTCGATAACTTCAACGACGTGTTTGAGGGTATCGTCCACTCGATCGATCAATGTCGTGCGCACATAGACAGACACTGTCGTTGCAAACAGCAATAACAAAATTGCAGTAACCGTCGTGTACCAAATTGCAAGCCGTCGTCGCGTTGCCTGAAACATAGATTTTGCGAGCATTTTTGAGAATTCGAGCGGGGAGACCCCACCCGAATTTCCTAGAGAAGCGCCAAATTTCTACGCCAATCCCACTAATTGCAAGCTCAAATCCCACATCTGCTCGCCTTTTGCATCATCGCGAGCCTGTGGAGAGACCTTTTGAGCAAAAGATTGACGGCCTTTCTTCTGACGGTTTCCCCAACTCCAATAGGTTCCAGACTGCTTGAAATCCGGATCGGCCACCACCGCCGCAACCCGTTCTCCTGCGAGTTCCTGAGAAACATATCCCCCCGTAATGTTCTTTTGGAACCAGGGGAAGAGTTTTTGAAACAGCGGATAGTGATTTCGGAACAGCGGCGTATCCGCCACACAACCGGGATAAAGCGAGCTGAACGTGATATCGGTCGAATCGTGATAGCGTCGGTGTAACTCCCGCATGGTCAAGACGTTGCACACTTTACTATCTTTGTAGGCTTTAACCGGTTCAAACGCCTTACCATCGATCATAGAAACCGGCTCTTGGAAGCCTTTCGCAAAGCCATCGAGATTTCCCAAATCGGGACGCGGTGGAATTTTTCCACCTAACTCGTCTGGATTGTGCGTCACCGTTCCCAAAATCACCATCCGTTTGTCCGGTTCGGAAGACTTCTCGAAATCTGCCAACATAATGTTGCACAGCAGAAAATGGCTCAGATGATTGGTCGTCATCGTGAGTTCGTAGCCTTCAGGACTGCGTAACGGCTCTTTCAGCAATGGCATATAAATCGCCGCGTTGCAGACCAACGCCCGGATAGGACGTTGTAAAGCCCGGAAATTCGTGACGAACATCCGCACGCTCTGTAACGACCCTAAATCCACCGGCAAAACCGTGTAGCTATCTTTGGGGATACCGACACTTTGGGCGGCTTTTTCAGTTTTTTCTAAATTCCGACAACCCATGACCACGTACCAACCTCGATCGGCCAGGGCTTTTGAAGCGTACAAGCCGACACCCGAAGAGGTTCCGGTAATAACGACTGTCGGTTTTTGTTGTTGTTCCATTCTCGTAAGGTTATTTAAATCGATCGCGGTTAACCCGATCTATGATCTCATATCCCGCGAGTCAGATTGTAGTGAACGGAAAAGCCTGGGGAATGCCACGTGAAGCGTTGAAAAGCGCCAGGACTCTTTTACCGCAGTAACTAACGGCGGTCAGTGGAGCGCGTCATCCGAGGACGAGATCGAAAAAACCCCAGAACTCTCGCGGAGTTCCAGGGTTGCCATCAGGGTGCATCTACCAATTCTTCTCTTCTGGGAGGTGTTGTGAGGTTCCGGATAATTCCGAATCATTCCAATCTTTTCTGGAGAATAGCGTTTGAATCCTCAAGCTGATTCGGGATTTCGAGACTGGCGCGAACCGCTTCAATACGACCTCGGGACGAGACACAAAAAACCCCGGAACTCCAGCAAGTTCCAGGGTCGGCCATCAGGGTGCATCTACCGTTTTATATTGCTCGATTTCGATCGATCTTTCCGGACAGTTTTGTAGAATTTTGGCGAAATTTGGCTGAAAAATAAAAAACCCTGGCTCCAGCAAGCCAGGGTCAGCCATCAGGGTGCATCTACCATTCCTGTGTTCTAGAAATTGAGGGTCGGTTCCGGACAGTTTTCGAGGGATTTTACGAAATTTGCTCGATCGATCTCTGTTTTGCGTGATTTCACTTAGATTAACAGAGTGGTGAATTATTTTTTTGAGTATTTTCACGTATTTTTAATTCTGTCTTGCCAATGAAAATCTAGATTTTCATTATTTTTACAGCTTGCAAATCTTTGTATATTGTGTTTCTCTTTATCTAAGATATTTACTGTTTGAAGTATATGTTTTGCACTCGTAACAGCATATACAGCGTTTCTCAACCTGATGAGGTGCAGATTGATGACTGAAGTACTTATGTAGCAAGGGGCAAGTGTACCTCACTTTTCAGGGAAACGCTGTAGTAACAGACAAACACATTTAAGCATAACTGAACGCGATTTCCTAAAAATTACACGTTAAACTATTCCTGCTTTCGATCCTGCAATAAAATAGTAGTTTAATAAATAAAAATATGTCAACCCGATTTATCAATATAAACAAAATCATTCAAGCTATAAAATGCAAATACATAAAACTCAAAAAAAAAACAAAAAATACAAAAAAATAATTCAATTAAAAAATATTGAAATTTACCTAAAAAACAACCCTCCACAGTCAGACTTAGAATTCGTAGAATCTTGCTTTAATAAGCCTTTCTCAAAACAGAAAAAAATTGCACTTACTATTCGTTGTTCCATTGCCAAGCTAGGACAAGTTGACAGTAAATTTATTCGAGCCAATTCATCTTTTGAAAATTTAGCCTGGCTTCCATACTGGAAAAATTGTGGAGATATTAGATTTTATACAGAAGATTTTGTAGAGGTCATTGAGTCAGAACTTCAAATTCAATTTACAGAAAAGCAACTAAGAAATGCATCGGTCAGAGATCCCGATCTACATCCCGAAATGAAAATCAATGAATTTATTCGAGAATTTTATAGCTGGTATAACTTGAATTATTTTTAATCTGGTGTCTTCTCCTTGTTCTATGACTCGAAGAGAAGCATTAAGTAAAGAGTCGAACGATTATCATCATCGGTCGAACACTTCAAAGCAGACAATCGGGAAAACGATCGATTCTTTTTTCTACGCGACTTTCCCGACACAGAATTATTGTAAATTTCTAATTAATTTGACGATCGATCGAACAATTCTGGCATTCGTTCTCGAAGCGATTCGTTTAACTCCGGTAGTCGATCGCGCATTTCAAAATACCAATTCACCCGATCTCGTGCGTGACGTTCCAGCAAGCGATGTTCTGCCACCCACTGATACGCATTTTGACCGAGTTTTCGGCGTAACTCTGCACGACTGAGAAGCGCTCGAAACTTCATCTCAAAATCTTCAACCGAACGATAAATCAATCCCGTTTTACCATCGATAATCGATCCGTCATACACTGTCGGACTAGCCAACACCGCCACACCCTGACCGCCACATTCGAGGAACTTCAAATCTGACTTCATTCGATTGAATCGCGTCGGCTCCAGCGGCAACAATGCCACTGTTGAAGATCGAATCACCTTCTGATAGATTTCATAGGAACAAAATGGCGAGAACACCTTTTTAGTAACCGTTAAAGCATCAAAAAACTTTCGATCGTGTAAAACTTTGACCGTGACTCGATCTCCAAACTCCCCTAAAACCCGATTCATGGGTTCGAGAATTCCTTGCCAATCCTCCTCTCGATTTAACGCACCAAAAAAGACAGTCATCACCTCGTAATCTGTCGCCGGACGTGGCGGCGGTAACTGCGCGAGGTGGTTTGGAAACACCTTCACGTAGGGGTTAAACTGGCGCAGAAATTCAGCCAGCGGTTCCGTCGACGTTTGAACGCAGTGACAACTTCGATAGGTAAAAAAGTTCGTTTGCTCGAATTGCGGCCACCGCATCGGATCGTCATCAATTTCCGCAACGACCAAATAACCGCGATGAATGAGGTTTTTCTGTTGTTGAAGTGCGACTGAAGGGACGAGAAGCGCCCGTTGCCAAACAAATACTTTTTCCTCATCGGGTTCGGCAATACTGAGAACTGCGTTTTTCTCAGAAGACACCGCACGCACCCCCGGAATCCGATTGTTGAACTCGTCCGGTTCCAAAACCCGCACGCGATCGCAAGCCAACGGAGCCATCATCAGCGTTTGAATCAACAGGCGACGCTGCGGTTTATGCGCTAACACGACGAACTGATGCGTTTCGACGAGCAGTTTAAAGCGATCGAGTGGCTGTTCGAGAACCTTCGCCACCACTTCCAAATGAGGATACAGTCGATCGAACTCCTTCGGATTGTGACAAAGGGTGCGTCCGACTTTCAGAACCTGCAATCCCGCATCCTCGAACATTGCTTTCATCGTCTCTAGCGTAAAAAAGCGCAAATGTGTTCGATCGAGCAATCCCTCGTCTTTATATTCCCACTGACCCTGAAACAAATCTCGCAAAATCGTCCAATTTTGCACGTTGGGAATCGACGCGACGATCGTTCCCCCCGGTTTGAGCCAACTCACGTGATGTCGGACGACACGCCAAGGATCTCGCAAGTGTTCCAATACGTCGCCATACACCAAACAATCGAGACTTTCCGGTGCGAATTGTAACTTCGGGTCATCGAGATGTTCTACGTTCGCCGCAATCGCCGCATCGAGTCGCGTCGCCGCAATATTCGCCACCTCCGGCTCGAGTTCGACCCCAACGTACTTCGCCTCGGGGTGTTTCTCTTTGAACGCTCGGCCGACTGCTCCCGTACCGCAACCGATTTCAACGATCGATCGAGCGTCGTCCGGAATAAATTCGAGCAGTTGAGGATTAATTCGATCGTAATATTCGCGTGTCATCAGTCACCATGTATCAGTCGCCAGTCACCAGTCGCCAGTCACCAGTTATTCAGTGAAGACAAGTTTCAGTGAACAGTAGAAACTGCTCACTGCTCACTGCTCACTGCTCACTGTAAAGTTTCCTCCAAAAACAACGAGGTCAGAAGCCGAACGCCCTAACCTCGTTATTGTATTCAGTTATTCAGTTTGCGAAAACCTAGACTTCGACCGGAACCTTCACATCCGAAGCGGTCAGGCGTTCGTAAGCCGCTCGCATCTTCAGTCCGACTAACAACTGGAACAACCCAGTACCGTCGTTCGCACCGGGATACTCTTTGTGCTGGAGCAACAAATGAGCCAGTTCGCCGTAGTATTTCGTATCGGTGTTGCTCAAGTGTCCTTCGACGTAGATCATTTCTTCGAGGTTGTCGAAGCGTCCGTCCACCTCTAACACAGACACATCGTGGCCGTAGTAGTTATCGGGACCGTAGAACAAGTTAAGTCCGGGGTAAGAGCAAGTGAGTTTCCGACCGCAAGGTGTCCAGTGAATGGTCGAACCTTCATCGAACAAGTACACTGGCTCACTATCATCGACATCATTGCGTTGAATGAGCTGAACGCGCAGGATTTTGCGCTCCTTGTCATCCTTAATCAGATTGGTTGGCAGAATTTGGATGACAACGTTAGCTTCTTGTTTTTGCGGGTCGATGTATTTTTCAAAGTCCGGACGACGAGCCTCGATCGAAGCGAGAACGTCTTCGTAGGTGTGACCCCGTTCTGCCATATCACGCTGAATCTTCCAGGCGATTTTAACTTCGTCGCTGATATCGAGATAAACGCTAAAGTCGAGCAAGTCACGAACGCGCTCGTCGTACAGCGGGTGTAGCCCTTCAATGACGATGATATGGTTCGGATCGATTCGTTCCGGAGGGTCAATTTCACCCGTCTCGTGGTTGTAAATCGGTTTATCGACCGATTTACCCTCTTTTAACGCCTTGACCTGTTCGTACATTAAGTCAAAGTTGTTTGCTCTGGGGTCGAGAGCCGTTACCCCGGCAGCTTTACGTCCTTTGCGGTCCAAGCTGTGGTAATCGTCCAAGCAAATGACGGTCATCATGTCTGAGCCGAACAAATCAGACAGTCGGCGCAAAAACGTAGATTTCCCACAACCGGAATCCCCGGCGACGCCAATAAGAACCACGCGATCTGGCTTCGTGCTCATAAGTTTCCTCTATCGACACGTATGATTTTCCAACGACTAAGTCCCGATCGAGCTGGAAATTTTAGGTCGTTTCCTAAAATTTGTCTTCTGGCGTTCCCAGTGGAATGCCATGCAAAACTCTTCGAGCTAACGATCGGCATTCGCTCGACCCAGCGTTAAGACAAGGCAGTTACGCGAAAATAGCAGCAGATTTGCTGCTCGTTCGGAAAGACTTTAGCCTGCCTTTAAGTATTTAGTACCAGTTGTGCGATAAATTCTACCAAAAGGGGATCGCCCCTACAAGTCTTCCAGAGGTTGTAGCAGGGCGAAAGAGGCCCCAATCGGTGTGAGGAGAGACAACCGAGCAACAAAACTTTGAAGGAGTTGACTCGCGGTTGTGGTAGTGTCGTTGTTTGAAAGGGTTCGAAGGCGTTTGCTTCCAGCGTCACGCGAACGGCAGCAGCAGGATTTTACCTTCAGGCTCTTTTCCCCTTGCCGATTTACCCCTATGTCTGACCTTCCTTTCACACTCGATCAGTTACGCATCCTCAAAGCCATTGCCTCTGAGGGGAGTTTCAAGCGGGCTGCCGATAGCCTGTACGTCTCTCAACCGGCGGTGAGTTTGCAGGTTCAAAACCTCGAACGGCAGCTTAACGTTCCCCTGTTCGATCGAGGGGGGAGACGGGCGCAACTGACCGAAGCCGGACACCTCCTGCTCGATTACGGTGAAAAGATACTCACCCTGTGCCAAGAAACCTGTCGCGCCATCGAAGATTTGCAAAACCTGCAAGGGGGAACGTTAATCGTCGGTGCGTCTCAAACGACGGGAACGTACCTGCTCCCTCGTACCATCGGTGCGTTCCGACAGCGTTATCCCGACGTCGCCGTTCAACTGCACGTTCACTCGACCCGTCGAACCTCTTGGAGCGTCGCCAACGGACAGGTCGATTTAGCCATCGTGGGGGGAGAAGTCCCGTCGGAATTACAAGATTCTCTCGAAATCGTTCCCTATGCTGAAGACGAATTGGCGTTAATTCTACCCGTCTTTCACCGATTGGCACAGCAGGAATCGATTCAGAAAGAAGACCTCTACGAATTGCAATTTATCGCCCTCGACTCCCAATCCACGATTCGGAAAGTCATCGACCAAGTTCTCACGCGATGCGGCATTGACACGCGCCGCCTGAAGCTAGAAATGGAACTCAACTCCATTGAAGCCATCAAAAACGCCGTCCAGTCCGGTCTAGGCGCTGCGTTCGTCTCAGTTTCAGCCATCGAAAAAGAACTGCAAATGGACGTGTTACACCGCACGACCATCGAAGGCGTTGTCGTCAAACGCACTCTCAACGTCATCTACAACCCCAACCGCTATCGATCGAAAGCCGCCGAGGCCTTCATCGTCGAAATTCTGCCCCAATTTTCCACCCGAGAACTCGATCGACGACTCGTCGAACCGGCTATGACCTCGAAGCACAGCACCGTCAGCGAAACGACCGAAGCGCCTGCGGTCGTCGAGGAAACGACATCTTGAGTCGCGCTCGCCCCTCGATGTGGGATAATCCCGTTGGCCACTTCAGCGAGTGCCAGTGGCGAGCCATCTCAATTTCCAAAGTCTTTTATGCTGACCATCGCCCTGCCGAAAGGTTCCCTTTTGCGCGAAAGTATCGATCGACTGCGCTCGATCGGTCTAGATTTTAGTGCCTTTCTCGATTCGTCGAACCGTCAGTTACAAATTCTCGACGCGAGCGGTTCGGCAAAGGGATTGCTCGTGCGCGCCCAAGACGTTCCGGTGTACGTTGAATACGGACAGGCTCAACTGGGCATCGTCGGCTACGACGTGTTGCGGGAAAAAAACCCCAAAGTCGCCCATCTGGCAGATTTAGGTTTTGGCGGGTGTCGGTTGTCCGTGGCCGTGAAACAATCGAGTCCCTACCGCCAACCCATCGAACTCCCCGCCCACGGCCGCGTCGCGTCTAAATTCGTCCGTTGCGCCCGCGAGTATTTTCGCGATTTAGATCTTCCCGTCGAAATCGTCCCCCTCTACGGTTCCGTCGAACTCGGGCCGATTACGGGAATGTCGGAAGCGATCGTCGATTTAGTGTCTACCGGACGCACCTTGAAAGAAAACGGCCTGATCGAAATTGCCGTGCTGTTTGAAAGCACAGCCCGCGCGATCGCCCATCCCTTGAGCTACCGACTCGATCGAGACGGGTTGAGTGAGATCGTCGAACGCTTGCGAGAGACCGCACAAACGCCCGCCAGCGTCTCTTAAAGCGACTTACGAAGTCGGACAGGTTCCCGGTGTGGGCGCTTGTGTATCGATGGTAATTGCTTCGTACTTTGCCGTTTCGAGAATGTCCCGCACGAGTGTTTCCGCCTCGACATTGGCTCGATCGAGCAAGTCCTGCTGACAGGCTTCCGCTCGGATTTTTTGGAGCGCCATGGTCTGAGCTTTCGTGTAGAGGTCTGTTTCGACGTTCGGCGCGAACCAGGCGCGGTGGTGTTCCAACACGGCCGATTGTTCGATATCTAAATCTAGTTGCACCAAATAGGGGGGTGGTAGCGTGACGTGGATATGTCCCTGAGATCGATCGACCGATTTCACGTCGATTTGACTGAGATCGACCCCCGCACTCACGCGACCGACTCCCTGATACACCACGGTGGTTTCTCCAAGATACAGATATCCCAACATCCGATCTTGGCTCGTTTTCACGACCGTTTCCAGTGAGACCTCTGCTGTTTTTAGCTCGGTTTTCCCTTCCAAACGGTTGACGAGGAGCGATTTAACCTCTGTGACCGGAGCGGGCGCCGGTGGAAACAAAATCCGCGTGAGTTGTTTAGACCATCGATCGGCTTGGAACGCCGCGATTGCAGCCACGGCAACCGACGACAACACCAAGGGGTGAAGCAGCTTTTCCACAACCGACGTTGCCAACGATTTATTCTGAGTCATAGTGTTAAAAAGTTTTACCACCTACCACCAGCAGCAAGAACACTCACCACTGCTCACTGTTCACTGTTCACTGCTCACTGTAAAGAGACCCGTTCGAGACCCACTGCGTTCCCCAAATCGATCGATGGGAAACCTTAAAAAAATCAGAACTGTTCGGAGATCGAGCTAACGCTAGACTATCTCTATCCTGACCGTGTCGTGACAAATTGATGGGAGAAGCATAATGGGAGATTTCGATCGCGTGCCAGTTGGTATTGTCGGTGCATCCGGTTACGGTGGCGTACAACTGGTACGTCTGTTACTCGACCATCCACACGTCGAGCTTACCTATCTGGGAGGACAAAGCAGTGCGGGAAAATCGTTTTCCGACCTTTACCCGCATCTCCAACAGCGCGTCGATCTGACGATCGAACCCGTCGATGTGGATGTCATTGCCAACCGCTGCCGCGTCGTATTTTTATCGCTCCCAAACGGACTCGCCTGGAAAATCGCTCCCCCCTTGCTCGATAAAGGCTGTCAGGTTCTCGATTTGTCGGCGGACTATCGTTTCTTCAACCTCGACACGTATCAAGCGTGGTACGGCTCGGAACGAACCGATCGAGACGTCGCCGCAACCGCTGTCTACGGCTTACCCGAATTGTATCGAGATCGAATCCGCGAAGCCAACCTCATCGGTTGTCCCGGCTGCTATCCCACCGCGAGTTTGTTGGCGATTGCCCCCCTGCTCAAACAAGGGCTGATCGCACCCGAAACCCTCGTCATCGATGCGAAATCCGGAACTTCGGGCGGCGGACGACAGGCGAAAACGCACTTACTCCTCGCCGAAGCAGACAGCTCGATTGCAGCCTACGGCGTTGCCCGTCACCGCCACACCCCAGAAATCGAGCAAATTTGCAGCGATCTCGCCGGTCACGAAATGTTAGTGCAGTTCACCCCCCACCTCGTCCCGATGGTGCGCGGCATTCTCGCCACCGTTTACGCCACCCTACGCGATCCCGGTCTCGTCCGCGAAGATATCGCCACCATCTACAACGCCTTTTACCGAGCTTCCCCCTGGGTCAACGTCCTTCCAGCGGGGGTTTATCCCCAAACCAAATGGGCTTGTAGTTCCAATCTCAACTACTTGGGCATCGAAGTCGATCAACGTACGGGACGGGTCATCATCCTCTCAGCCATCGACAATCTTCTCAAAGGTCAAGCCGGACAAGCCGTTCAGTGCATGAACCTCATGCTAGGACTCGAGGAAACAGTCGGATTGCCCAGCCTCGGGTTTTATCCGTAATTTTGAAGCAGAGGAAGATAAAGGAGACGGGTGAGTGTTAACGGGTGAGTGTCCCCACGCTTCACCTCACCTCCCCACCACTTCCCTCTTCCAAGAACGCTTTGAGGGTTTCGTAAGCTCGGCGCACCCGGATAAATTCTCGTTCGCTTCCCCCGGGTACATCTGGGTGCGTTTCGCGAGCGCGGCGGCGGTAAGCACGGTTGAGTTCTTCTTCTGTAAATGGATATGGCAGTTGAAGTAAGGACAAATGAGGTTGGAGCGCAAGATAGACTCGATCGATCTCCATTTCCTCGATCTCGAAAACCGGCATTTCGTACCACGGCTTGAAATCCGTTTTTTCCGCTTCTCGCGTATAGAGTTCCCGCTCGAAATCGCGCGTTGCCTGTTGGAGAAACTTCCATAAAATGAAGGGAAACGCGATTAAAAGCCCGATCAAGATAGGAATGGCCGCCTGGGGGTCGATCAAACTCACCACCAACACCAGAATCGGTAATCCCTGTAAAATCAAAATAATCGACGATTGTTTTTTCATCGCGTCCTGCGACTCTGACGGCGTAGCACGATCGACTCGGAAGCGTTCTCCTTCAGTCTAGAAGACACATCCGGTCTGTGCGTGTTAAAGTGCGATTCGGTGACAAAGCGTTCGTCAACATCGCTGTTTGAGTTCGAGGCAAAATTCGTGTCTAAAAAGCGTTCTGGCTGGATCTCCCGCATTTTTCTTTCACTCGGGTTACTCGCCTTTTTGAGTTTCTCGATCGTTCCGTTGCTCAGCAGCGTGTTGGAGGCACGTCAAACGACCCAAGCCTCGACCCCCAGTCCGACAGAAGCCCCGACTGCCAATGAAGAAGAAAACCTTCAAGCGCAAGCACGAGGCTACGAATTGGTTTTACAGCGAGAACCCGACAATCAAACGGCCTTGAAAGGGTTAATTGACGTTCGCAGTCAACTCAACGATTTGGAGGGAACGATCGAACCCCTCGAACGATTAGCTGAACTGAATCCCGACCAACCGAGTTATACGATTTTATTAGCGCAAACCAAGCAGTACCTTGGAGATCGAGAGGGTACAGCTGAAACCTATCGTCAACTCCTCACGAGCGATCCGGGTAACGTATTAGCCTTACAAGGTCTCGTCGATCTCCTCTTACAAGAAAACCGTCCCGAAGCAGCACTGGGTGTTCTTGAAGAAACCCTACAACTCGCCCCTCAAGCCAATCAAGCGGAAGCGGGAAGTATCGACACCGTCTCCGTCCAATTGCTGCTCGGACAAGTTTACGCTCACCAACAGCGTAACGAAGAGGCGCTTAACGTTTACGAAAATCTGATTAAAGAACATTCCGACGATTTCCGCCCACTCGTTGGGAAAGGGTTAATTTTAGATGAAATGGGTAAATCGGACGAAGCCAAAGCCACCCTCAGCCGAGCCATCGAAGTCGCACCCTCCCAACACAAAGATCGCATTCAACTCTTACTCGATCGTCTCGATACCCCCACCGCTGAAACGGCCCCCCCTGAAGAAGCACCTGAATCGGCATCTGACGAATAAGATGGTGAGGAGATGAGGCTGTAATGAGGTGAGAAGACGAGGAAAGCTCCGATCGTCGAGTCATCTCCCCACCTAAAACACCCGTACAAAAGTCAGAAGGCTTGATGTTGTGATGGGGTGGGTGCTCACTGCTCACTGCTCACTGCTCAAGTCATCACTGCTCACTGCTCAAGTCATCACTGCTCAAGTCATCACTGCTCACTGCTCAAGTCATCACTGCTCACTGCTCAAGTCATCACTGCTCACTGCTCAAGTCATCACTGCTCA